>NZ_BAAGUM010000017.1:0-770152 GCF_054781395.1 Nocardia tengchongensis | reverse complement strand
GGCGGAGAGGGCGCGGCGGGCGGCTTCTGCCAAGGCGGTGCAGGTGGGGTAGCGGTCGGCGGGGCGCTTGGCCATGGCCTTGGTGAGGACGGCGTCCATGGCGGGTGAGAGGCCGGGGCGGCGGAGGCTGACCGGGGGCGGCAGGAGTTGCAGGTGGCCGTGGATCAGTTCACCGGGGTGGGGGGAATCGAAGGGGCCCATGCCGATGAGCAGCCAGTAGAGGGCACAGGCCAGGGAGTACTGGTCGGTGGTGGGGTCGAGGGGGGCGCCGGTCATCTGTTCCGGGGAGGCGTAGGCGAGGGTGGCGGTGAACATGCCGGCCTGGGTGAGGTGGGTGGAATCCTCGCGCAGGCGGGCGATGCCGAAGTCGGTGAGGAAGACGCGTTCGCCGTGGCCGCCGACGGCGCGGGCCAGGATGATGTTGGCGGGCTTCACATCCCGGTGCAGCACCCCCATGCCGTGCGCGTAGTCGAGTGCGTCGGCCACGCCCTCGATCACCTGCACCGCGCGCTCCGGGGGCAGCGTGGCGACATTGACGCCCGCGGCGTCAACCCCGTCCACGTACTGCATGGAGATCCACAGCATCTCGTCCTCGGTGCCGCGGTCGTACACCTCCACGATATTGGGGTGGTCCAGCCGCGCGACCAGATCCGCTTCGCGTTCGAACCGGGCGCGGATCTCCCTGTCCGCGTACAGTTCCCGATTCAGCAGCTTCAAGGCCGTGAGCTTGCCCAGGCGCGGATGCCGCGCCAGATACACCGACCCCATCCCGCCTTGGCCGAGCAATCTTTCGATCGTGAACCCGGCGAACACGTCACCGCCATTCAGCACTGTCCACGACCCCCTTCCGGTGACGTACAAGTCCGTGAGCCTACCCGCAGAAACGCTGTCGGGGCAGGTCAGCCCGGTGTCACCAGTCCGGATTCGTAGGCCAGCACCACCGCCTGCGCCCGATCGCGCAGATTCAGTTTGGTGAACACCTTCGACACGTGTGTCTTCACGGTTTGTTCCGCGACGAAAAGGCTTTCGGCGATCTCGGCATTGGACATGCCGCGCGCCACCAGTTCCAGCACCTCCCGCTCGCGCGGGGTGAGCACCGACAGCTGCGGCGCGGGCGCCCGCCGGGAGCGGCGGCTGGTGACGTCGGCGATCAGGCGGCGCGTCACGGTCGGCGCCAGCAGCGCGTCACCGGCGGCCACCACGCGCACCGCGCGCACCAGCTCCTCCGCGGGCGCGTCCTTGAGCAGGAACCCGCTGGCCCCGATGCCGAGCGCCTCGTAGACGTAGTCGTCGATGTCGAAGGTGGTGAGCATGAGCACCCGCACCGGCGGCTCGAACCCGGCGTCGAGGATCACCTTGGCCGCGTCGAGCCCGTTCATCTCGGGCATGCGGACATCCATCAGCACCACGTCCGGGCGCAGCCGTTTCGCTTCGGCCACAGCGGTTTTCCCGTCCGCGGCGTCACCGATCACGCTGATGTCGGGCTGCGCGGCCAGCAATGCCCCGAACCCCTGCCGCACCATCGCCTGGTCGTCGGCGATCAACACGGTTATCGCCACAGTCCCACCTCACGCACGCCACCGAGTTTGCCATGCCCCGCCGAGAACGGCCCCCACCGAGCCAACTTCGCACCCCCCGTTCGCGCAGTGGCACACCTCGGGGGAATCCCGTGGTGTGCCACTCGGGCGGCAGCGGTCAGGCGATGGGGGTGAGGATGTTCAGCGGGAGGCGGGCGTGGACTTCGAAACCGCCGTCGGGCCGGGGCCCGGCGGTGAGGACGCCACCGACCGCGGCCGCGCGGGTCTGCATGCCCGCGATACCGCTGCCCGCGGCGGCGGAGTGGTCGCCGGTGCGGACGGCGATCGGGCGTTCGTTTCCGACGGTCAGCGCGAGTTCCTCCGCGCAGCCGATGTGCACCCGCACCGACGCACCCGGCGCGTGCCGTGAGGCATTGGCCAGCGACTCCTGCACGATCCGGTACAGCGCCAAGCCCGTCATCTCCGGCACCGCGCCGAGTTCGCCGTCGACGGTCCAGGTGAGCGGCACCCCGGCCCGCTGCGCGGCTTCCAGCAGCATCGGCAGATCGGCCGCGGACGGCTGCGGCGCGTGCTCGGGCAGCTGCCCGTCGCTGCGCAGTACGCCCAGCATGCCGCGGATCTCGTTGAGCGCCGCCCGCGCGCCCGTCCCGATGGACTCGAATTCGGCTCGCGCATCGGCGGAGAGCCCGTCGATCCGGTACGGCGCGGTCTGCGCCTGCACCACCACCATCGACATGTGGTGGGCCACCACGTCGTGCAGGTCGCGGGCGATGCGCGCCTTCTCCTCCAGGATCGCGCGCCGGGCCCGCTCCAGCTCGGTCTCCTCCTCCGACTTGAGCAGCGCCTGCCGCGACACCACCACCCACCGGATGAGCAGCCCGAACACCACCAGCCCGGTGATGGCCAGCGGCCAGCCGAACCCGGACTCGGCGAAACTGTCGCCCGTCTGGGCCATGGCGGTGGCGAACAACAGCGAGGTCGCCAGCCACACCACCGCCACGATCCGGACCGGCGCGCGCACCGCGACCGCGAAAACCAGCGCGAACAGCACCAGAATGTGCACCACCTGGAACGGGATGGTGTTCCCCGGCTGGTTCGGCACCGCCAGCGTGATCATCAGCGCCGACCCGGCCGAAACCGCCCATCCCAGTTGCGGATTCACCCGCAGCAGCAGAATCGGGAACGCCGCGAACCCGGCGATGAACGGCGCGGCCGCCGCCGGCACCTTGTGCGTCAAGTGCAGCGTCGGCCACGCCACCGCGATGAACACGACCGCCAGCAACACCGTGAACGCGTCGAACCACTGCCGCGCCCGGGCCACCCGGGCCTGCCCTGACAACTTTCCACCCATGCCCTCGACGGTAGAGACTCCGCACGCCCCGCACCTCATACCCCTGAGTGATCTCCCACCCCCTACCCGGGTACGACACCGCCGCGCCTGTCCCCCGCCCCGTCCATCCCGGAACCGCCCCACAGGCTGACGCCCCGGTCGGAGCCCGATTCCTAGCGTCGATCCCCATGAGAGCGTTCCCGATTTCCCGCAGGAATTCGCCCCGTTCCACCCCCGCCCCGCAGTCGTCGACCGACACATCCCGGACCCGGGCAAACCCCCGCCCGAGTGCGCCTCTGGACGAGCCCGGCCCGGGCCGGGCGTCCGGGATCGTCGAACCAGGCTCCGATGGCGGGGCGATCCTTGCCGGGCTACGCCGCTACAGCGCACTCGCGGGCGCTGCCACGGTGGCGTGCACCGTGGGTGTGGCGTTCGCGCCCGCCGCGGGCGCGGCGATCAGCGGGCCCGCCGTGCCGGAGAGCTCGGCCGCCACGGTCGGCATTCTGGAATCGATTGCCGCCCAGCCGGATCCCACCGCGATCCCCGGCGACTTCGTCGCGTCGGCCGGATACCACCCGGTGGTCCGGGCGGGCATGCTGATCGACCCGCAGGGCGACTGCTCCTCCCCCGTCCCCCTCCCGGCCGAATTCGACCTGGCCTGCAAATCCCACGACCTCGGCTACGACCTGCTGCGCTACGCGGCGGCACACGGGCAGCCGCTGGGCCCCTGGGCCCGCCAGTCCGTCGACGCCGCCCTGGAGCAGCGGATGCACGCGGCCTGCGAGTCCCGCGACAATGCCGTCTCCCGCGCGCAATGCCAGGTGATGGCGAGCATCGCGGCCACCGCCGTCGACTTGAACTCGATCCGCCAGGACTACGGCAGTCCCGTCTACGAGCCGTTCTTCGAACACACCGGCTCGGGCCCCTCCCCGGCCTTCCTCGCGCTCGCGGGCATCGGCATCGCCGCCGGAATCGGGACCGCGACAATCGTTCTGGCCCGCCGCCGGGCCGGACGATCGCCGATGGACCCGGCCGCGCGAGTACCCGAGTTCGGCGGCGTAGCGGTGGCGTCATGACCCGCGCGAATGCCGCCATCGCGCCGGCCGTCGGCGATCGGATCGCGCCTGCAACGGAAGTCGCGACCACGGTTGCCGGTGTTCGTTCTCGGTCGAACTGGTCCGAGTTTCGCGCACCGCGGGTCGGGACGAGTGCGGCCGTCGCGGGCGGGACGATGGTGTCGCTGGCCCCCGGCCTGTTGCCGCGGACGCCGTCTGCGCAGGCGATCGTGACCTCGGTGGTGGTGCTGATCGGGCTGGCTCTGGCCGCGATTGTCCGGATGGTGTTGCGGTGGACTCGGTTCGGAGTGGAGCGGATGCCACGGGCGCGGGTGCCGGTGGCCGTCGCGGCGATGCTGCTGGTCGGGGCGGCGATGGGGTACGCCGAGCATTGGCAGAACACGTTGCGGGCGGCGATGGGGGTCGGGGGCATCGGGCCCGGGTATTGGGTGCAGTGGCTGGCCTGGACGGTGCCGATCGTGGGTGTGGTGGTCGCGATCGCACGCGGGGTGCGGTGGGCGGTCCGGCGGCTCGGGCGGGTGCGGAGTATCGCGGCGGCGGTGGCGCTGGTGGTGGCCGGGCAGATGGTGCTGGTGCCCGCCGTGGTGGAGTGGCGGCGGGGTGCGTACGCGGCGGCGAATTCGTATGTGGATCCGGAGCTGGTGCAGCCGGATTCACCGACCCGGTCGGGGAGTCCGGTGTCGATGGCGAGCTGGCCGTCGCTGGGTGCACAGGGCAGGCGGTTCGTGGCCGGGACGCCGGCGCGGACGGTGCGGGTGTACGTGGGGTTGAATTCGGCGGCCGATCTGGATGCGCGGGTGGCGTTGGCGGTGCGGGAGCTGGAGCGGACGGGCGGGTTGCAGCGGCGGAATCTGGTGGTGACGGTGCCGACCGGGTCGGGGTGGATCGACAGCGATGCCGCCAAGGGGCTCGACGCGCGGTTCGGCGGGGACGTCGCGTTGGTCGGGTTGCAGTATTCGGACGCGCCGAGCTGGGTCACCTTCGTGTTCGGCCGGGCCGCGGCGGAGGAGTCGGCGCGGGCCCTGTTCCGGGCCGTGGAGCAACGGATTTCGACGCTGCCGGAGCCGCCGAAGCTCTACATCTACGGCCAGAGTCTGGGCGCCCTCGGCGGCAGTGCCGTGTTCGCCGACGACGCCGATCAGGATCGCCGTACCTGCGGCGCGCTGTGGGCGGGCCCGCCGGCGGGGCAGGCGCGGCACGGGCGGGCGATGGTGCTGGCCAATGCTTCCGACCCGGTGGTGCGCTGGTCGCCGTCCCTGCTGTGGCGCGCACCGGATCTCACCGGCACCCGCCCGGACGCGCCGGTCCCGCAGTGGATTCCGGTGATCAGCTTCCTGCAGACCTCGGCCGACCTGCTGGGCGCGCTGGACGCCCCGGCCGGTCACGGCCACCGCTACGGCGTCGACCAGGGCACGGTATTGCCCGGCTGCTGAGCGGCGTCTCGGACTTCGTGGGTGAAGTCGGCGACCAGGCGGTCGATGGCGGCCGCGGCGTCGAGGCGGGTGCGCCAGGCCTCGGGGATGGCGTCGGTCCCGAGCCGGGCGCCGAGCAGCGCGCCACAGATGGCCCCGGTGGAGTCGCTGTCACCGGAGTGGTTGACCGCGAGCAGCACGCCGTTGCGGAACATCTGTTCCGGTGTGCCGCCCACGTTCTCGGCGCACACGGCGGCGCAGACCGCCATCGCCAGGGCCTCCGATCCGATGACGCCGCTGCCCAGCCGCTCCAGCAGTCCGGGCGGCGGCATCGGCCGTCCCCGGAAGGCCACGGTGTCGGCGAGCCGCACGGCGGCGTCGAGCGCCTGCGTGGTCTCCTCGTGATCCCGGTTCCGGATCAGTTGCGCGCGCGCCTGTTCCACCGCGGTCCGCACGTCCAGGCCCCGGCCCAGCCCGTACACGGTGGCCGCCAAGGCGCCGGCGGGCAGCCAGCCGCTCGGGTTGCCGTGGGTGAGGGCCGCGGCGTCGCAGCCCAATTCGAAGGCGTGCTCGAGCGACGGCGTGAAACCACAGGGCGCGGACCGCACCACGGCCGCGCAGCCTTTGGAGTCGTTGATCGGATGGTCCCGGGTACCCAGCGGGGTGCCGGGCCGCTGCCGGGCGGCGGCGCGCAGCATGGCCGAGATGGTGGTCTGCGTGGGCCCGCGATAGGTCATCAGCTCCGGGTATCCGGTGAGTCCGCTGCGCAGCGGCACCGGCTGTTCCGGCACCGCGGCCTGACCCTGCCCGCGCAGCCACACCAGCAGGTTCTCCTGGATCATGCCCACCGCCGCGGCGGTGCCGCGTTCCCGCACCCGCGCGCTGCGGATCAGGGCTTCCATGGTGAACAGCGCCAGCTGGGTCTCGTCGGAGATGCGGCCCTTGTATCCGCCGCCCTCCCCGGTGACGCCCTGATTTCCGTAGCGCTGCCGGATGTTCGGCAGCAGCATGGTCTCGATGGGCGCGCCCAGCGCGTCACCGACGGCGCCGCCGAACAGGCAGCCGCGCACGGTGTCCTCGCGGGGCAGCCGGTCGGCCGCATGGTTACGGGGCCGCCGGACCAGCGACACCGGTTCGGACACCGTCTCCCAGGCGGTCTGCGCGAATTCGTAGCAGGTCTCGAAGCGGTCGCGCGGATCCTTGGACAGCGCGCGTCGCAGCACCGCGTCCAGTTCGGCGGGAACCTCGGGCCGGAACCGGCTCACCGGCGGGGGCGGGGACTGCAGATGCCCGAGCATGACGGTCGCGATGTTCGGGGCATCGAACGGCCCGTGCCCGGTGAGGAGCCGGAACAGGGTGCAGGCCAGCGAATACTGGTCCGAACGCGGGCCCATGGGCGCGGAGGTCAGCTGTTCCGGCGAGGCGTACGCGAGGGTGGCGTTGAGCATGCCGGTGCGGGTGAGGTGCGCGGTGTCGTCGAGCAGCCGCGCGATGCCGAAGTCGGACAGCAACACTCGTTCGCTGAATCCGGTGCCGATGCCGCCGGTGCGGGACAGCAGCAGGTTGGCGGGCTTCACATCCCGGTGCAGGATGCCGCGCGCGTGCGCGTAGTCCAGTGCGGCCGCGGTCTGCACGATGATCTCGACGGCCCGGTCCGGGGGCAGGTCGAAGGGGTCGATGGACGCGCCGTCGACGCCGTCCACGTATTGCATGGCGATCCACAGCTGCTCGCCCTCGTCGCCGCGGTCGTAGACGGTGATGATGTTGGGGTGGTCGAGCTGGGCGATGACGTCGGCCTCGCGCTCGAATCGGACCCGGGTCTCGTTGTCGCCGAACATCTCCCGATGCAGCAGCTTGAGCGCGATCAGCCGCGGGAGCCGGGGGTGACGGGCCGCGTAGACCGAACCCATTCCGCCACGGCCCACTTCGCGCTCGATCACGTAGCCCGCGAAGACTTCGCCGCGTCGCAACATCCCCAAGAAAACCCTTCACACACGCCGAAACGCTGCCAGCCTACCGGTCCGGACCGACGCGTCGCAGGCAATGCCGGATCGGCCCCCGCCGGTGGTCACCGACGGGGGCCGAATTCGCTTGCGGGATCAGACCGTCACGCGATGGGGCCGCGAGCCGCCTCGTACGCCGCGCCGACCCGGTAGAGCCGGTCGTCGGCCAGGGCCGGAGCCATGATCTGCAGACCGACCGGCAGGCCGTCGTCCGCGCTGAGGCCGGACGGCACCGACATGGCGCAGTGCCCGGCCAGGTTGGTGGGCAGCGTGCACAGGTCGGAGAGGTACATGGCCAGCGGGTCGTTGACCTTCTCGCCCAGCTTCCACGGGGTGAACGGGCTGGTCGGCGAGACCAGCACGTCGACGGTCTCGTAGGCCTTGTCGAAGTCCTGCGCGATCAGGTTGCGGACCTTGTTGGCCTGACCGTAGTAGGCCTCGTAGTAGCCCGAGGACAGCGCGTAGGTGCCGATCATGATGCGGCGCTTGACCTCCGGGCCCAGCCCGGCCTCACGCGTCATGGACATGACCTGCTCGGCCGAGTGCGAGCCGTCGTCGCCGACGCGCAGGCCGTAGCGCATGGCGTCGAAGCGCGCCAGGTTCGACGACACCTCCGAGGGCAGGATCAGGTAGTAGGCGGGCAGCGCGTACTCGAAGTGCGGGCACGACACCTCGACCACCTCGGCGCCCAGTTCCTTCAGCTGCGCGACCGCGGCATCGAAGGAGGCGATCACGCCCGGCTGGTAGCTGTCGGAGTGAAGTTCGCGCACCACACCGACTTTCACGCCCGACAGGTCGCCCTTGGCGCCCTCGCGGGCGGCGGCGACCACCGGCGGCACCGGCACATTGCGGGAGGTGGAGTCGCGCGGGTCGTAACCGGCGATGACCTCGTGCAGCAGCGCGGTGTCCAGCACGGTGCGACCACACGGGCCACCCTGATCCAGCGAGGACGCGCAGGCGACCAGGCCGAAACGGGACACGGTGCCGTAGGTCGGCTTGGTGCCGACGGTCGCGGTGACCGCGGCCGGCTGGCGGATCGAGCCGCCGGTGTCGGTGCCGATGGCCAGCGGCGCCTGGTACGAGGCCAGCGCGGCGGCCGAACCGCCACCGGAACCACCCGGAATCCGGTCGGTGTCCCAGGGATTGCGGGTCGGGCCGTACGCCGAGTTCTCGGTGGACGAACCCATGGCGAACTCGTCCATGTTCGTCTTGCCGAGGATCGGGATGCCCGCCTCGCGCAGCTTGGTGGTCAGCGTCGCGTCGTACGGCGACACCCAGCCCTCGAGCATCTTCGACCCGCAGGTGGTCGGCATGTCGGTGGTGGTGAAAACGTCCTTGAGCGCCAAGGGAACACCGGCCAGCGGCGAGGCGACGGTACCGGCCGCGATCTGGCGGTCGACCTCGGCGGCGGTGACCAGCGCCTGCTCGCCGGCGACGTGCAGGAAGGCGTTGATCTCCCCGTCGACCTCGGCGATGCGGCGGATGTGCGCCTCGGTGACCTCGACCGAGGACACCTCCCGGGCGTGGATCTTGTCCGCGAGATCGGCCGCGGACAGCTTCGTCAGGTCCGTCATGCGCCCTCTCCCAGAATCTGCGGAACCATGAATCGCTGCTCCTCGACCGCGGGCGCCATGGCGAGCGCCTGCTCCGGAGTCAGGCACGGCTGCGGCACATCCGGGCGCGTCACGTTGGTCTCCGGATTCGGGGATGCGGTGGCGGGCACATCGGCGGCGGCGACCTGCGAGATCTGTGCGACGTGGGTCAGGATGGAATCCAGCTGACCGGCGTACAGATCGAGTTCGTCGTCCGTCAAAGCGAGCCGGGACAGCCGGGCGAGGTGGGCTACCTCGTCCCTGGAGATGGCGGGCACCGCGGGACCCCTTTCGGCATGGTTCGAGCTTGGTGATTGGCCATCCGACAGCCTAGTGGGTCTTCTGCGGCCACCGGTCGCAGGTGTGCGCCAGACCTGGCACCATCAATGTGTGACCCGCGAGTAGGTGGCCCGGGTCACACCGAATGGTTCGATTCGATAACAAGCTCTCGAGGGTGTAAATATTGCGGGACTCGGGTACCCGTCGGAAAGTTTCGGACGCACAGTAAAGAAAGGAAGGCACGTGTCATACCTGCTTCGCGTGCAACTTCCGGATCGCCCAGGGAGTCTCGGATCGCTGGCGCTGGCGCTGGGTTCGGTTGGCGCGGACATCCTCTCGCTGGATGTCGTCGAGCGCGGCGACGGTTTCGCGATCGACGACATCGTGGTCGAGGTGCCGACGGGCGCGCTGCCCGACACCCTCATCACCGCCGCCGAGTCGCTCCACGACGTCCAAGTGGATTCGCTACGCCCGTACTCCGGGATCCTCGACACCCACCGCGAGCTCGAACTCATCGATCAGGTCGCCAATGCGCGCGATGATCGGTTGCAGGTTCTGGTCGACGGTGCGCCGCGGGTGCTGCGGGTCGGCTGGTCGACGGTGATCGACATGGGTCCGCAGGGCGCCTACCGGGTGGTGGGCTCGCAGAGCGCCCCGTCCACCCAGGCCGCGTCCGCGCCGTGGATGCCACTGGAGAAGCCGACCGTCCTCGACGGCGACGCCGACTGGGTGCCCGGCCTGTGGAAGGACATGGACACCAAGCTGGCCGCCGCGCCGCTCGGCAACACCGGCAAGGTGCTGCTGCTGGGCCGACCGGGCGGGCCGGACTTCCGGCCGTCGGAGGTGGCTCGACTGGGCTACCTGGCCGGCATCATCGCGGGCGTGCTGGGCTGAGCCGCACGCCCTTTCACCTCGCATTTCACGCCCCTACCGGAGTTCCGGTGGGGGCGTTTCGTATTGCCGGGCCGGGATAGCCGCGCTCGCGCACAGTGCGTCTTCTACGTAGTCACTTAGTAGATTCCCAGGTTTTACCTACGATTCTTCTACGTAGCTGATCTACGGTCGTGCTTAGTAGATCAGAGAGGCAACGACGCCATGCAGCACGCCGATCGACCACGCCGAACCCACCGACTCGCCCTGCTCCTCGTCCCGCTGGCCGGCGCCACCGTGTTCGCCGCCGGACCGGCAGCCGCCGCAACCATCTCGTACGGCGGCAACCCGCCCGGAAACTCCGACTCGTCGAGGTCGCCCGGCGCCGGCGGCAACCGGCCCGGAATCGTCAACCACGGCAATGACCACAGCGGAATCCACGCGAGCGATCCACTCGGCTTCCACCACACCGACACCAATCCCGTTCTCCAGAACCAGCACCCGCGGCCACCCGGCGCGACCCGCCCGCCGAGCGAACAGCCGACCCGCGCCGGCGCGAACAACCCCGCCACCTGGACGCCCACCTGGAACGCGGACGGTTCCGGCTACACCGTCTGCCCGGCGCACGCGAGCCACTG
Organism: Nocardia tengchongensis; assembly: GCF_054781395.1. Classification (NCBI taxonomy): domain Bacteria; kingdom Bacillati; phylum Actinomycetota; class Actinomycetes; order Mycobacteriales; family Nocardiaceae; genus Nocardia; species Nocardia tengchongensis. The sequence continues at coordinate 759,414 of NZ_BAAGUM010000017.1, read as the reverse complement.
CTGACCGCACACCGAGACCAGGGAGCCACCATGCCCACCACCACCGGGACGCCCACCACCGCGACCGAGCCACGCACCCCGCGACGCCTCCGGCGAGCGGCCACCGCACCCATCGCCATCGCCGCCCTGACCGTCGCCGGGCTGCCGCTCGCCGCGGCCGCCGAAGCCGAACCCGCCGAACGCCGCGCCCGTGCCGGATGTCTCTGGGCGGGAACGACTCACCCGCAGGACAGCACCGTCATCGCGGGCGGCACCACCTTCCGCTGCGGCACCGACGCGGGCGCGCCGTACTGGTTCACGGGAGCCGACACCGATCGACCGGCGACCGTCCGGACTCCGGGCGCGCAGGGCAGCCCCGTCGGCCAATTCAGCCCGGGCGCACGGCAACCCGGCACCAGCTACACCGACTACTGCGTCGGCAACCAGCTCATCCCGGGCACCGACGACGTGTACCAAGTGGTCCGTCTCCCCGGTGACGTGCTGCTGTGGAAGGCCGCCGAACCCATCGCCGGATGGAGTTTCGACGGCACCCGCCCAGCCCCCACCTGGCGCACCGCGTCACTCTGCATAGACGGCGTACTCACGTGAGCTTCGCCCGCCGAACACTCGGCGGGCCCGCGAGGCCGGCCGACTCGGCCCCACGGCCGAGCCGGTCCGCCGCGCTCCTCTGAAGCCCGGTCGTGCGGCCGCGGCACAGTCGAAGCGGCCTACTCCCCCGGTGCAGTCGCCAGCCGCATGACGGTCAGCGGCAGTCCCGAACCGGTCGACCAATCCCGTTCCGGCACATGCGCAAAACCGAACCGGTCGTACATGCGGCGCGCGTCCTGCATGGTCGGCATGGTGGTGAGGACCACCGCGTCGAAGCCCTCGGCGCGGGCGGTGTCGACCACCCGTTCCAGCAGGGCGCGGCCGATGCCGAGGCCCCGGGCACGCTTGGACACCGCGAGCATCCGGAACTCCAGCTCACCCGGGCGCGCGATGTCGGCGAAGGCGGTGCCCGGCCGGGCCATGGTCAGGGAGCCGAGCAACTCGTCACCGCGCACCGCGACCAGAATCTCGGCCGACGCCGCGCGGGTGGCGGTGTCGGCGAGCTCTGCGACATAGGGGCTTTCGGGGTCGACGTGACCCTCGCCCACGTACACCTCGACGGTCAGGTCGCCGACGGCCGCGAAATCCGCGGCCTCGGCATCACGGATCTGTACCTCGTTCGCTTCCGATGCCATCAGGCGACTGCCTCGGGGCCACCCTCGAGCAGCTTGACGAAGCCTGCCTCGTCGAGGATCGGCACACCCAGTTCCTCGGCCTTGGCGGCCTTGGAACCCGGGGCGTCACCGATCACCACGAAAGCCGTTTTCTTGGAGACCGATCCGGCGGCCTTGCCGCCGCGGATGAGGATGGCTTCCTTCGCGCCGTCGCGCGTGAAGCCCTCCAGCGAACCGGTCACCACGATGGACAGGCCCTCGAGGTTGCGTTCGATGGACTCGTCGCGTTCGTCCTCCATGCGGACACCGGCCGCGGCCCACTTGTCGACGATGTCGAGATGCCAAGGCACGGTGAACCATTCGGTGACCGCGGCGGCGATGGTCGGGCCGACGCCGTCGGTGGCGGCCAGTTCCTCGGCCGAGGCCTCGCGAATGCGGTCCATGCTGCCGAAGGCGGTGGCCAGGGCGCGGGCCGCGGTCGGACCCGCGTGCCGGATGGACAGGCCGACCAGGACGCGCCACAGCGGGCGGTCCTTGGCCGACTCCAGGTTCTCCAGCAGCCGTTTGCCGTTCTGCGACAAGGTGCCGCTCTTGTTGGTGAACAGCGTGGTGGTGAGCAGCGTGTCCTCGTCCAGGGAGAACAGGTCGCCCTCGTCGGCGATCGCGCCCGACTTCAGCAGGTCGATGGCGGCCTCGTAGCCCAGCGCCTCGATATCGAACGCGCCGCGCCCGGCCACGTGGAACACCCGCTCCCGCAACTGCGCCGGGCAGTACTGCTGATTGGGGCAGCGGATATCGGCGTCGCCCTCCTTGGCCGGAGCCAGCTCGGTGCCGCACTCGGGGCAGTGTGTCGGCATCACGAAGGCGCGCTCGGAACCGTCGCGCGCGTCCACCACCGGGCCCAGCACCTCGGGAATCACGTCACCGGCCTTGCGGATGGTGACGGTGTCGCCGATCAATACGCCTTTCCGCTGCACCTCAAAGGCGTTGTGCAGGGTGGCCATGGCGACCGTGGAACCCGCGACCGTCACCGGCTGCATCACCGCGAACGGCGTAACCCGGCCCGTGCGACCGACATTCACCTGAATGTCGAGCAGCTTGGTGGTGGCTTCCTCCGGTGGATACTTGTAGGCGATGGCCCAGCGCGGCGCGCGCGAGGTCGCGCCCAGGCGGCGCTGCAGGCTGAACTCGTCGACCTTGACGACCTGGCCGTCGATCTCGTGCTCGATGTCGTGGCGGTGTTCGCCCCAATAGTCGACGCGGTCGATCACCGCGTCCGCGCCCTGCACCCGCACCGTGTGCGCCGACACCGGCAGCCCCCACGCGGCCAGCGCGCGATACGCCTCGTGCTGCGACTCCGGCGCGAAACCCTCCAGGCGGCCGAAGCCGTGGCAGATCATCCGCAGCCGCCGCCGCGCCGTCACCGCCGGATCCTTCTGCCGCAGCGAACCGGCCGCGGTATTGCGCGGATTCGCGTACGGCGCCTTGCCTTCCGCGACGATGGAGGCGTTGAGCGCCTCGAAGTCGGCCAGCGTCATGAACGCCTCGCCGCGCACTTCGAGCAGCTTCGGGACCGGGAACTCGTCGCTGTGGGTCAGCTCGTGCGGGATGTCCTCGATGGTGCGGGCGTTGAGGGTGACGTCCTCGCCGGTGCGGCCGTCGCCGCGGGTGGCGCCGCGCACCAGCTTGCCGTCCTCGTACACCAGGTTGAGGGCGACACCGTCGATCTTCACCTCGCACACGTAGTGCAGCCCGGCGCCGGCGTCGGCCTCCACCTTGGCGATCCACTGGCGCATCTCGTCCTCGTTGAACACGTTGTCCAGCGAGTACATCCGCTCCAGGTGATCCACGGGCGCGAACGCGGTGGTGAAGCCGCCGCCGACGAGCTGGGTCGGCGAATCCGGGGTCCGTAGATCCGGATGCGTCTCCTCGAGCGCCACCAGGCGGTTGAACAGCTCGTCGAACTCGCCGTCGGTGATGATCGGCGCGTCCCGCACGTAGTAGCGGAACTGGTGGTCGCGGACCTCCTCCGCCAGCCGCTGCCACTCGACCCGCTCGTCCCCGCTCGCCGCGGTGATCTCGTCCCCGCTCGCGGTGGTGATGTCGTTGCCCGATTCGCTCACAGCAGGCACTCTATCCCGCCCCGCCGACAGGTTTGATCAACATTCCCGCACGTCGCACCCTGTGCGCGCGGATCGCCGCCGGTCCGGTGACCCGACCGGGCCGCCCGCGATCCGACGTCGCCGCGCCCGTCGATCGCGGGCGATTTTTCGGCGAGCCGTCGCTGCGCGAGGACCGCGGCACGCATTCCGCGGGGCCCTTTCGCGGTGCCGCCCAGCGTCATTCGCGGGCCGCGCGCAATCCGACCAGCACGTCCGAATAAGGTGAGTCGCATTTCCGACCCGCGACCGGCAGGATGTCCAGGGTGTTGCGTAGTTTTCAGGTGACGAACCATCGGTCCCTCGCCGAACCGCAGGAACTGCGGCTGACCCGGGGTAGCGGACCGGTCGCCACACCGGTCACCGCCGTGTACGGCGCGGCCGCCACCGGCAAGACCGGCCTCATCGACGCGCTCGACCGCATGCGCGACGCCGTGCTGAACTCGGTCACCGGCTGGGATCCGTACTCCGGACCCGACCGCACCCCGCACCTCGGATTCTCGGATCGCCCTTCGGAATTCGTGGCCAACTTCGTCGCCGAGGGCTGCCCGTACACCTACGGTTTCCGGCTCGACAACGCCGACGTGGCCGCGGAATGGCTGCACTCGCATCCGCACAACCGCAAGCGTGTGGTCTTCGAACGCGCCGGTGACGACATCCGCATCGGGCCGATGTTCGAGGCCGCCCGGTACGGATTGGGTGCCGTGGTGCCGCTGGTGCGCCCGAACGCGCTGCTGCTCAGCCTGTCCGGGCAGTTGTACGCCGAACCGCTGGTCCCGGCCTACCGCTGGTTCCAGTCGCTGCTGGAAGTGCAGTGCGGGCAACCGGATCCGCAGGAGATCGCGCACCGCGTCGGCTCGCACATCTCCCGCTCCACCGATCACGCGGTGCGCCTGCTCACCCTGCTGCGCGGCGCCGACCTGGGCATCACCGATCTGCTGCTGCCCTCCGACGACCCCATGTACGCCGACTACCTGCGGGACCTGGACACCGATATCGCGTCCACCACAAAGGAAATCGAGAACTGCACGGTCTCGGCGAACTACGCCGAGGAGATGTTCCTCGAACACGGCATCACCGTCACCCTGCTGCAACGCGAACTGGCCAACCTCTACGCCGCCCGCGACGCGCTCTACTCCCGCATGGTGGCGCGCCGCGGTGTCGGCCTGGGCCTGACCCACGAGGGCATCGAGACCGCCTTCGACATCACCGACGAGTCCAGCTCCACCCTGGCCATGCTGCGCCTGCTGCCGCCCATGCTCGACGCCCTCGACACCGGCGGCGTGCTGGCCGTCGACGACATCGACGCCGCGCTCACCCCCGAGACCGCCGACAGCCTCATCCAGCTGTTCCAGAACCCCGAAACCAACACCCAGGGCGCGCAGTTGGTGTTCACCACCGCCAACCGCACCCTGATCGACCGCGGTAACGGCCGCTCCCAGTCCAAGCGCACCACGGTCTGGCAGCTGCGCCGCCAGCACGGCGTGTCCGAACTCACCGCCCACTAGCCGCGTCCCGGGGCCGAACTCCACGCCGCCTAGCATGGAGTTCATGCTCATCCAGCTAGCGTTCGTCCTGATGATCGGCGGCGCCCTGGCCGCGACGCTGATGTACTACCGTCGCGCCAACGGCGGCGGTTCCCGCGCGCTCCCCGGCTTCGGCGGCTCCGCACCCGCCGAACTGGAACCCGGCACCCTGCACGTCACCGGCGTCAGCCCGCGCCCCAACGAGCCCGGCGAGCAGTACGTCACCATCAGCGGCAGCATCTCCGGCCCCACGGTGGTGGCCCACGAGGTCTACGGCCGCTTCGCCTGGGACGTCAACCAGTGGCCGTCCATCGGCGACCAGATCCCCGTCGCCTACCCCTCCGGCAAGCCCGACAAATGGCAGCTCGGCCACCCGGGCGCCCGCCCGTACTTCGGCTCCAAGCGGCCGAAGGATCAGGGCTACTGATCCTCCGGCCGGAAGGTCAGCGGCGGATGGCCGCGATATTGCCGATACGGGGGTCGAGGGTGCCCGCGGGGCGGGGGAGGTGGGCGGTCATGTCGTTCCAGCTGTGGAATTCGGTGGACCAGCCGATGTCTTCGAGCCAGGCTGGCACGTCGAAGTCGGGGGTCGATGGGGCGGGAGCGGGGTCGGGGGCGTTGTCGCCGGCGACCAGGCGGCGGAGGTCTCGGTACTGGGGTGCGTCGGGGTCGACGACGTAGCGGGCCGCGCCGAAACGGCTTCCGGGGGCGGAGAGTTCGGTGACGGTGAGGACCACGCGCTGGTTCCAGTCCTGGTTCAGGTAGCCGAGGGAGCCCTCGTCGACCCAGTAGGCGGGTGCGGACGGGTCGAAACCGGCCGACAGCAAGGCTTTTCGCCAGTCGTCACGGAGGTCGGCGATGACGACATGGCGGTGGCAGGTCGGGGTGGCGGGGGTGGCGGCGAGGACCGGCTCCTTGAAGGCGAAGAGTTCGGGGAGGTCGATCTCGAAGACGTGGGTGTCGGGCGGGAGGGCCATGCGGTAGGCGCGGGTGTCCAAACCCGCACCCAGGACCACGATCTGGCGGCAGCCCGCGGCGATCGCCGCCCGGAATCGTTCGTCGACCAGATGCACGCCGATGGTGCGGCCCTCGTAGAACTGGTCGGCCACGGCCTGCACCCGGGCCCAGCGGTCCGGCTCGAAACCCGCGCGGGCGGCGGTCACGAACGCCGCGGCCTGCGGGTCGTCGTAGAGGCGGTCGGGGCGCTCGGACTCCCGCGCTCTGATCACGGCCACCCCGATCGCCGTCATTGCCACGCCGTCGACCGGCACTTTCGCTGCTGCTTCAGTCATGTTCTGCCACTCCCCACCTGAATTAACTTGTCGCCCGGCTAGGTATCTGCCGGTGCTGGAGACGCTAGGCTCCTCCTAGCCGGGCGTCAAGCAAATGGAAGGACTCGATGGACGGGCGTCGTAGTGACACGCGGGAGCGGATTCGGTCCGTCGCCATGGAGTTGTTCTCGGAGCACGGGTATGAAAAGACCTCGTTGCGAGAGATCGCCGAACGTCTGGGAGTCACCAAAGCCGCGCTGTACTACCACTTCCGGACCAAGGAAGACATTGTCGCCAGCCTGTCGGAGGATCTGCGCGGCGGCGTCGACGAGATCGTGCGCTGGGCCGAGGCCGCGCCGGAAGGGCCGGAGCGGGCGCGCGAGATCGTGGTCCGGTACGGGGCGCTGCTGCACAGCCTGGGCAAGGACATGATCCGGTTCTGGCACGAGAACCAGCCCGCGTTCCGCGATCTCGGCTTCGGGACCAGCCTGCGCTACCAGTTCCGGGTGCTCGCCGACCTGATGACCGCGCCCAGCCGGGAACCGCTGGCCGCGTTCCACGCGCGGCAGGCGCTGCTGGCCATCAGCTGGAGCCTGTCGATGATGGGCGACCTCGACCTGACCGACGAGGAGAGCAACGCGGCGGCCGTGGCCATCGCGCTGGACATCGTCGAGCGGATGTAGCGGCGGCTACTCGAAGGTCAGCGATTCCGGTTCGTCGGCGTAGGCGCTCGCGGTCTCCGCTGCCAGACTCACCGCGCGGCGCGCCCACGACAGCGGGGCCCCGGCGAGACCGCAGGCCGGGGAGACCAGGATCTGCTCGGCCAGCAGACGGCGCGGGAAACCCAGCCGATCCATCAGTCGCACACCGGGTTCGGCGATCTCCCGCCAGGTGACCGGCTTGGCGGGCTCGGTGGTGGGGACCAGGCCGAGCACCAGATGCTTTCCGCTGTCCAGCAATTCGCCGATCCGGTCGAGATCGGAGGAGCCGATCGCGGCCAGGTCGAAACCGACGGCGGCCGCGGAGCTCTTGCGCAGGAAACCGAGCGCGGGACGATCGGCGCAGGTATGCACCAGCACCGGCACGGACTGTTTCCCGGCCACGGTGTCGAGGATGTGCAGCGCCTCGGGTTCGGGCATGGCGCGCACGGTGTTCATGACGCTCACGCCCTTCAGCGCGCCGTTCAGCACGGCCGTCAGATGCGGCTCGTCGATCTGCAGCACGACCGGCGCGCCCAGCCGCTTGCCCACCTCGGCCACATGCGCGGCGATGCCCTCGGCCAGCGACTCCGAAAGGTCGCGCAGTGCACCGGAATCGGTCAGGATCCGATGTCCGCCCGGCAGCTCCACCTCGGCGGCCACCGACAGCGGTCCCGCCACCTGCACCTTCACCGGATGCCCGGATCCGGCCAAACCACCTGTTTCCCAAGCCTCTTCGAGCGCGTCCAGATCGGTGCGCAGCAGATCGTTGGCCCGCCGCGACACCGCGCCCGGGCGCGGCCCCAGCCGATACCCCCGGGTCGTGCTGTCGAACTGCATGTCCACCAGCAGCCCGGACACCCGGCCGACCATATCCGCGCCCACCCCGCGCGCGGGCAGCTCCACCAGATGCGGCAGCTGACCCAACTCCCCCACCACGGTCGCCGCGGCCTCGCGCGCGTCGGTGCCCGGCCACGAGCCCACCCCGGTCGCGACCCCGCCACGCAGCACCGCTGCCACCTCGTCAGCCAACCCGGCCACCCCGATCCACTAGCACGGAAAATTCCGAAAGCCCTGAGCCACTACAGGATCGACCACCGCCGTCACCCATCCGGGAGCGGCGGCTACGCGCCCGCATCGCCGCGATCGGTCTTGTCGCTCGAATTCGTGTACCAGTCCCAGGCGGTGGCGTTCACGAACCAGTCCCAGGTCTTGCCCGCACGGTCGGCGCCCTCGGTGGGCGCGGCCGGGCCGGTGGCGATCCGGCCACGCTCGGCGTACGGGACGACCGGGACGATCACGCCGGTCCGCTTGCGACCCGCGGGGTCCGGGTGCCGGTCCGCGGCGGGACCGGTGGTCACGTCGCCGGGGCCCTCCGGGCCGGGTTGCGCCTCACCGGGCTGGAATTCGCCGGTGTCGGTGCGGGCGGGCTGCCCGGCCTGATCGGCGGCCGCCCGACCGGCGGCGCTGCGCGTACCCAGCCGGACCTTGCCCGGACCGCGCCGCGGGCGCAGCGTCGCCGGCTGGGCCAATCCGGTGCGCCACACGATCCGACCACCGAAGAGCGGTCGAACCTGTTGCGCCACATATGACTTCGCGGCACTGCGCGAATGACGGTCGCTCACCGGGCGCTATCCGAGACCAGTTCGCTTGCGTACGAATGAGGTTCGCGTTCGGTGCCGGAAATGGTGCCGCTGCCCAGCACCTCGTCGCCGTCCGCGTCGGGACGGTAGAGCACCACGGCCTGGCCGCGGGCCACACCGGTCAGCGGCTCGCGCAGTCGCACCACCAGGCCACCGTCCACGGCCTCGGCGACCGCGGGGGCGGTGCCGCCGTGCGCGCGCACCTGGGCGACGCATTCGATCGGGCCGGAAGGGGTGTCGCCGGAGGTCCAGATGGCGCGGTCGGCCAGCACCGTCCACACCTCGAGGTCCTTGGCCGAACCCACGTGCACGTCGCCGGAGACCGGGTCGATGCCGGTGACGTAGCGCGGCTTGCCGTCGGCGGCCGGGCCGGGCAGGCCCAGACCCTTGCGCTGGCCGATGGTGAAACCGTGCACGCCTTCGTGATCGGCGAGCTTGGTGCCGTCGGCGTCGAGGACCGCGCCGGGCCGGATGCCGATCTTCGCGCCCAGGAAGGCCTGGGTGTCACCGGAGGGGATGAAGCAGATGTCGTGGCTGTCGGGCTTGTTGGCGACGGCCAGCCCTCGCTCGGCGGCCTCCTCGCGGATCCGCGGCTTGGGGGTGTCGCCGACGGGGAACATGGCGCGCGAGAGCTGGTCGGCGGTCAGCACGGCCAGCACGTAGGACTGGTCCTTGTCGGCATCGACGGCCCGGCGCAGCACGCCGTCTTCCAGCCGCGCGTAGTGCCCGGTGACCACGGCGTCGAAGCCCAGCGCCACCGCGCGGTCGGCGAGTGCCGAGAACTTGATCTTCTCGTTGCAGCGCAGGCACGGGTTGGGGGTCTCACCGGCGGCGTACGCGGCGACGAAGTCGTCGATCACGTCCTCCTTGAACCGGTCGGCGAAATCCCAGACGTAGAAGGGGATTCCGAGCACGTCGGCGGCCCGGCGGGCGTCGCCGGAGTCCTCCTTGGAGCAGCAGCCCCGCGATCCGGTGCGTAGCGTGCCCGGATTCGCGGACAGCGCCAAGTGCACACCGACCACCTCGTGGCCGGCGTCCACGGCGCGGGCGGCCGCCACGGCGGAATCCACGCCACCACTCATCGCGGCAAGTACTCGCATCTAGAAGCCTCCCTTCGCTCCGGCCAGTCCGGCCGCCTTCGCCCGCTCCACCACCTGCGGCAGCACCGCCAGCAGGGCATCGATATCGGCGTCGGTCGAATTGTGTCCCAATGAGAATCGCAGGGATCCGCGCGCCCGCGCCGGTTCCACGCCCATGGCCAGCAGCACATGGGAGGGTCCGGCGACTCCGGCATTGCACGCGGATCCGGTCGAGCATTCGATCCCGGCGGCGTCGAGCAGCATCAGCAGCGAGTCGCCCTCGCAGCCGGGGAACGTGAAGTGGGCGTTGCCCGGCAGCCGCAGCTCACCGGTCGCCCCGTTGAGCACCGCGTCCGGCACCGCGGCGCGCACGCCGTCGATGAGCCGGTCCCGCAGCCGCTCCAGGTCCACCGCGCGCAGCTCCAGGCCCGCCACGGTCTCGCGGATCGCCGCGGCCAGGCTCACCGCCGCCGGCACATCCGAGGTGCCCGAGCGCAGGTCCCGCTCGTGCCCGCCGCCGTGCAGCAGCGACACCGCCGGCACCTGCCGGCCCAGCAGCAGCACGCCGACCCCGTGCGGCCCGCCCACCTTGTGGCCCGCGAAGCTGGCCGCGGCCAGCCCGCTGCGCGCGAAATCGATGGGCAGCTGCGCGGCCGCCTGCACCGCGTCGCTGTGCATGGGGACGTCGAACTCCTGTGCCACCGCGGCCAATTCCGGGATCGGCTGGATGGTCCCGACCTCGTTGTTGGCCCACATGACACTGACCAGCGCCGTCTCGTCGGCGTACTCGGCCAGCGCGTCGCGCAGGATCCGCGGCGAGACGACACCCTCGGCGTCGCACTCCAGCCATGTGATCCGGGCTCCCTCATGCTGCTCGAGCCACTCCACGGTGTCCAGCACCGCGTGATGCTCGACCGCACTCACCAGGATTCGGTTGCGCTTCGGGTCGGCGTCACGCCGAGCCCAGTAGATCCCCTTGACGGCGAGATTGTCGCTCTCGGTCCCGCCCGAGGTGAAGATGACCTCCGAGGGCCGTGCCCCCAGCCCCGCCGCGATCGACTCCCGAGCCTCCTCGAGCAGCCGCCGAGCGGCCCGTCCCGACCCGTGCAACGACGACGCGTTGCCGGTCATCCCCAGCGCAGCACACATGGCCTCGACCGCGACCGGAAACATCGGTGTAGTCGCCGCGTGATCGAGGTAGACCGTGTGGGCATTGCTTGGACCCGGGAAAGCCGACTTCATGACCGTCCAAGGATAGCGGCCGCCGTCGACCCGATATTCCCGCCATGCCCGCACCGGCCGCCACGGCCAGCGTGTCGGGACCCGAGCCCACACGATCGCCTCCGCTCCCGGTGCCGACGCCACGCCACCGACCACCGACCCCGTCGTTGGCACGAGCTCCCACCTGCCCGGGTTCACCTGTGACGCAAGTCATGCCCGGCGGCACCGGATCGGGCGGCCTCGGGCCGGGATTCACCAGTCGAAGAGGTCGTCGACGATCTCCTCGCCGACCGCGAAGCCGGCGCCCAGGGCCAGGCCCTGACCGACCGATTCCAGGAAACCGCCGCCCGACCGCGGCGCCTGCGCGGACTGTCGGCGCAGTTCGAGAATGGCTGTCCGCACCTCGGTCAGCCAGTCCTGGGCCGTCCGGTCACCGCGCGCGGCGGCGGGCTGCATCCGGGTCGCCGGCATTTCCAGCCGGGCGATCGCCGAGTTGGCGTTCATCGTGTCCTCCTGCGTCGTGTGCGTGCCGTATCTCCGGCACACACACGACGATGTCGGCGCGCGCTGACAGTCCACCGACAGCGCGCTGACAGGAGATCCGAGCCCGGGCGTCAGGCCATGACGGTGTGACTCAGCTCGATCATCGAGAAATCCAAGGGCAGCGAGCAGGTTCGGTCGACGGTCAGCCCCGCGGTGGCGGCCAGCTCGCGGTAGTGGGTGAGGGTGCGTTCCCGGCCGCCCACATTGCAGAGCATGTGGACATCCCAGGCCGGGGCCAGAGAGGGAGCGTCATCGTCGGGCAGGAGTCGTTCGATGACGTAGAGGCGGGCGTGGTCGGGCATGGCGGCGGCGCAGCGGGACAGGATGGTGCGGCAGCGGTCGTCGTCCCAGTCGTGCAGCACCCGCGACAGCAGGTAGACGTCGCCGCCGCCGGGGACTTCGGCGGTGAAATCGCCTTCCAGCAAACGACATCGGGGCAGGCAGTCGGCCCGCTCCAGGGCCACGCGGGCGGCGGCCAGCGCCGAGGCCCGCTCCAGCAGCACCCCGCGCGCGCCGGGAGCGTCGCGCAGCAGGGTGGCCAGCAGGGTGCCGTTGCCGCCGGCGATGTCGACGACGGTATCGCCGCCACAGAGCGCGATCAGTTCGCCGACATGACCGAAGATGGCCGCGCCGGCGGCCATGGCGGTGTCGAAAAGTTCTGTCCCGGCGGGGGTTTGGGAGAAGTACTCGAAATGATGGCGGCCGAAGTGGTGGTCGAATCCGGCGGCGCCGGTGCGCACCGCGTGATCGAGGTGGGCGAAGGACTCGTAGAACGCTCCCCCGTACAGTCGCGCCAACGGCTGCAGGGATTGCGCGGCTGTACTCGACAGCAGCGACCCGGCCTCGGTCAGTTCGTAGCCCGCGTCGCGGGGCCGCACGATGTCGAGTTCGGCCAGGTAGCGCAACAACCGCGAGAGGCTGTCGACATCGGTGGCGGTCAGCGCGGCCAGCTCGGCGACCGGCGCGCCGGGGGCGGCCGCCAGCCGATCGGCCACGCCCAGGGTGGCGGTAGCCGCGAGCGCCTGGGTGGCCCAGGCCCCGGTCATCAAGCGCAGCAGCCGAGTCGGCGCGTCGTGGGAGACGCCGCAGTGCGCGGCCAGCACCGACGAATGCTGCCCGGCCACATGCAGTTCCAGCCGCTGATAGGGCCGGTCGGCGGCGGTGGTGCGGAAGTAGAGCACCGTCGCGTGCTCGTGGCTGTTGTAGCCGCCGCCGTCGGCGTGCATGCGGTTCTTGTGCAGCAGCAGCGCGCACAACCCGGCCAGCTCGACGGTGTCGGCGTTGGCGACCTCGAGCGCCAGATGGGCTTCGTAACCCGCGGCGCGTTCGGCCGCCGCGATCCCGGTCCGCGGGTGGCCCGCTGTGCCCACCAAGGCGAAGATCTCCAGTAACCGGGGATCGCCGTCGGGGCTGGGCACCGGCGTCCGCACGATCTGCACGTCCAGCGAGTCGGCTGGGACGCTGTAGCGGTCGGCCAGGCGGGATCGGACCACCATGCTCGGGGTGGGCGCACCCGCGCTCAGTCCGCGGTCGGCCAGCGTGCGGGTGAGCACCTCCAGATCCGGCGGGAACACCAGGACGGCGGTGTGGGCGAAGCGGGTGCGAGCCATGATCGCGGCCCGGTCGGCGGCGGCCAGGCCGGGCAGCATGAGGCTCAGCACCGCCCCGGTGTCGTGCGCCGCGGCGAATCTCGCCGCGGTATCCAACTGGTCGAGATCGAACGAGTCGAGCTCGGCATGCGCTATCAGCGCGGGAGTCACGCGTCCTCCTGAGGGGATGGCGAACAAAGGTATTCAGTTGTGGGACAGGAAAATTGGGGTTGACGAGATGTCAGAGGCCGACGTATTTGTCGGAGAAGAAGTCCTGGTGCGCGCGGGAGACCGCGAGATCACGCAGTCGCGCCCGGCGCAGCACGCGATGGTAGTCGGCATGCGGATCGTCCGCGGCCGGGGGATGGAGCAGATCGATCATCCAATGCGAAAACTCTTGGGCCCGTTCGATCATCGGGGTGTAGTCGGCGCAGTACTGGCCGAGGCCGCTGAGGTCGCCGCCGCGCAACGCGTCCGACAGCGCGTGGGCGAGCAGCTCGGCGCCCAGGATCGCCAGGTTGGCGCCCTTGGCGGCCGAGGGACTGATCGCGGTGGCGGCATCGCCCGCCAGTAGTAATCGACCGTGCCGCAGGCGATCCCGGATCTCCGAACGCAACCGCACCAGGCCGCGTTCCACGATCGGGCCCTCGGCCAGCGGCCCGTGCCGGTGGGCGTGCAGGCGCCGACCCAGCGCTTCCCAGACGCGCTCGTCGTCCCAGTCCTCGACGGTGTCGGACGGGTCGCATTGCAGGTAGTACCGGGTGACGTCCGGGGTACGCGGCATCTGCCCGGCGAAGCCGTCGGGGTGCACGCCGTAGAGGACGTTCGGGGAGCTCGGCGGGGCCTGCACCAGCAGTGCCAGCCAGGTGATGCCGTGGTCGCGCACCGCGGTGCGCGCGGGCACCGCGGCCGCCGACACGCCCCGGCCGCCGTCACAGCCGGCCAAGTACCTGCCGGTCACCCGCCGTACCCGGCCGTCGGCGGTGCGCGCCATGACCCAGGGGCGTTCGGTGTCGAGGTCGCCGATGAATTCGGCGGTCGTCTCGAAATGCACTGCGCCGCCGCCTCGCAGAAATTCGGTGGTCAAATCGGTCACCAGCGCCTGCTGCGGATACACGGTGTGGGGACGGCCGGAACCTCGTTCCCCGTAACACAATTCGAAGCCGCCGTCGACGCCTCGAAACTCGCACACATCGTGGTCGCGACCGCGGCGATCCAGGCCGGCGGCGAGCCCGTGGGTACGCAGCACCGCCACCGCGTCGGGAGCCAAAAACCCTGCCCGCGATCGGTTCTCGACCCATCGGCGACTCTGCCGTTCCAGCACCACGCAGCCGATGCCGGCCGCGCCGAGCAGGTTGGCCAGCACCAGCCCGGCCGGTCCCGCGCCCAAAACGACTACCTCGGTGTCGATGTCGCCACACTCGGGACCCATCGACTCCACGTTGTTCACGAAACCGTCCTAACCGAAAGGAAAGTGGTGACGCAGACCAATGCGCGGCCGATGTTACTGGGCTTGACGAGTCGAATACGGGATTGCTCACATCATGGGTTCGTGGCGCGCCGCGCGAAATTCACAAAAAGGACAAGGCACGCAAAAAGAATGGCGCCGGCACGGGTGCGAAGCACCGGCGCCGACGCCACGGTAGAGCCTGCTCGAATCGTTCCTAGCCGCGCGGCAACGGGAACCGCCACGCCCGGATCCGCCGATCCGACAACACGACCAGGGCTCCGGAGGACAACAGCTGGTCCAGCCGCGGCAGCGCCTGCCGGAGCGCCACGACCTGGTCGTCGGCGGTGGCCTCGGCGTGGCGCAGAACCACCACGCTCGGCGCGGACGAGGCGGCGGCCAAGTCGTCGGCGTAGGCGCGCTCGGCGGTCACCAGGGCGCGGCCCAGCGACTTGGCCTGCGCCAGCACCCGGCGATTGTCGCCGTTCTGCGAGCCCACGTCGCGCAGGTGCACGACGTCATAGCCCGCGGCTTCCAGCTTTTCGGCGATCCGGGGGCTCAGGTTCTCGTCGACCAGCAGCTTCACTCCCACCACGGTCGGCGAAAGTCCTTGCACCGCTTCCGCATAGGTCATGTCGAGCGCCTCGGTGCCGGTCAACCGGCTGATGATGGTGCTCGGCTCGGTGATCGCCGAAGCGCCGGTCATCCGCTTGCGCGCACCGGCCACCGCCATCCCGGCCGCGGCGGTCCCGGCGGCCGCAGTCCCGGCCAGACCCGCCCTCCTGCCCAGCCCGGAGATTCCCGCATGAGCGCCGGCCACCGTGCCCCCGGCCTGCTGCGCGACACCGGTCATGCCCGCGCCCTGCAGACTCGCGGCGGCGCCCTTCATATCCAGGGTGGGACTCTGCTCCATGACGGGACTCCGCGCGCCCACGACGGGAGCCTGCACGGCGGGGCCCCGGACGTCCGTGCCGACGCCGGAGTGACCCGACCCGCCACGACCGCCGCCGCGCAGCTTGTTCCACGCCCACCACAGCAGACCCAGCAGGCCGATCAGCGCGGCCGCGACGGCCAGCAGCGCGAGCAGCCACCACCAACCCAGCTTGTCCTTGAACTTCGCGAACCAGCCCTGGGACTTCTCGACGCTCGGCGCGGACAGGCTCGGCAGTTGGAACGAACCGTCGGGCAGTTTCACCGCGCCACTGGGGAACGTGATCGAGCCGTCGGGCATTCTCACCGTGCCGTCGGGCAGCTGCACCGCGCCCTCGGGCAGCTTGAACGCCCCGTCCGGCAGCCGGATCAAACCGTTCGCGTACTGCAGCGAACCGTCCGGGAGCCGAACCGCGCCCTCCGGCAAGCTGATCGACCCGTCCGGCAGTTCGATCGAACCGTCCGGCAGCACGGTATTGCCATTCGGCAATTGGAAGCTACCGTCCGGCAATTTGATGGAACCGTCCGGGAATTGGACATTTCCGTCGGGCAATCGCACGGAGCCCTCGGGGAGCGCGGCGTTCATTCCCGGGAAGGACAGACCGGCCAGTCCCGCGGCCAAACCGCCGGGCGCCGTGCCGAATCCGTGCTTCGGGTTCCAGGAGATCTCCGCGGCGCCATTGTCGCCGCTGAACTTCTGCCGGATGGTGCCGTCGGGGTCGGTGACCGCAGCGGCGGCCGGGAGGCCGAGTTCGGTGGCGGGACCGCCGAGCTTGCGATAGGCCGCCAGCATCGGACCGCGCACCACCCACGCGTCCCGGGGCACCCAGTAGATCGACGCGCCGTCGGGCGCGGAGAAGTCGTTGAAACGCCCGGTGTCGCCGGGTGTCACCACCTCGTCGGTGGTGGGAAACCCGAGGCCGCTCATGGGTCCGCCGAGCCGTTCGTAGTCCGCCAGAATGTCGCCGTAGAGCACGTGCGCGCCGGTCGGCGGGGAGTAGTAGATGGCACCGCCGTCGTAATCGCGGACCGCGCCGCCGCCCGCCACCGGACGGGCGTCACCCTTCGGGCCGCCCAGCGGGGACGAGGCGCCGCCCCACTGGTCGTATTTCTGGGCGATCTCCTCCGCTCCGGTCACCTGGGCCTGCGCCGGGGAAACCAGCAGGGCCGCACCGAGGCCCGCGGAACACCCGAACACCACCATCCGCCGCAATCCGACCGGACTGAAAAGACTGACGTTTCGCACACCGATCCCCTTTTGCCGTGAGAAGGAACGATCAGGGCCGAGCAATGAACACGCCACTCGATGTGGCAAATTGCCCGTTATCTTATTCGATCCCCCGGTCCCAGGGCGGTTCGACAGGACGGGTAAATCAGCGGGTGGCGGGCTGAGTGGCGGACTCCCAAGCGAACCCGTCCGGGTCGGTGAAGGCCGCGGCGCCACCGATGACCAGTCGATGCGAGCCGGTGCCCTCGGCAGGGACGCCCGCGTCCTTGGCGAGCGCGCGGCGCTTGTAGAGCGCCAGCTTGATCGGGGATGAGCCGGCGTCGAATTCGACGTACATGGGGCCGAAGCTCTTGGCGACGGGCAGGCCGCGGTCGACGTAGAAGCGTTTGCTCGCACCGATATTCGCGACGCCGAGCAGCAGCACCAGCGAGTCGAAACGCTTCACGGCCGGGCCGGTGTTCTTCTTCGACGACGTCGCGACCTTCCAGATCGCGCCATCGGGAGCCTGGACCACACCGCCGTAGCCCCACAGCGATTTGGTGGCGGGCTTGACGACCGTCGCGCCCGCGGCGACGGCCGCGTCGAGGTAGGCGTCGGCGTCGGCGGGCTGGGCGACGGTCAGCGACAGCGTGTAGCCGCGGAAGCCGGTGCTCGGGTCCTGGGCGGCGCGGAAGCGCAACTGGGTGTCCAGGCCGAACGCGGTGGCGTAGAAGTGGGCGGCCGCCTCGGGATCGGCGACATCGAGAGTGATGGTTTCGATGGATGTCATGTCCGCAACGCTAGGGTCGCGGCACTGACCAGCGCTTCTCGATTCCTGATCAGTCCGCGACCGCGGCGTCGGCTAGGTCACCGAGTCCAGCGAGGAGAAGACGACCACGTTCGACAGGTAGCTCTTGGCGTTCTTGTCGAAGTCACCGCCGCAGGTGACCACCTGCAGGGTCGCGCCGCCCCGCGGACCGAAGACGGTCTGGTCGGGGAACTCCGATTTCAGGTACATCCGCACATCGGTGACCTTGAAGTGCGCGACCTTTCCGTCCGCCCGGGTCACGTCGATCATGTCGTCCTTCCTGACCTTCTTGAGCGTGAAGAACACGCCCGGGCCCTTGTAGGAGTCGACGTGGCCGAGAATGACCGCCGAGCCCTGCTCGCCCGGCGCCGGACCCTGCTGGTACCAGCCGGCCTGCTGGTAGTCGGCGGGCACCTGGACCGAGCCATCGGCATTGAGCCCCACCGAGATCAGCGATCCGGCCACATTGATCGAGGGGATCGAGAACGACACCGGAGTGGAGCGGGTGATCGACGCCGCCGTCTTCACCGCGAGCGTGGTCGGCGCGACCTTGGTGCTCGACGGCGCGTCGGTGCCGCCGGAGGAACCGCAGCCCGACACCAGGGCCGCGGTGACCGCCAGTACCGCGGCCAGGGCGGCCAGCGGTCTGCGACGAGTCACCTTCGCGCTCATCGCGTTTCGGGTTCCGGTACTCATCGGGCGCTCACCGCGCCGGCCATGCCGCCCGCACCGGTCTCGGGCGCGCCCTTGGGGATCTTGTAGCCGCCGACCGGAACCGCGTCGGTGACCGCGGTGCCGCCGCCGATGCCGGTGGACGCGCCGACCGGAATCGCCATGCCGTTCACGACATCCGCGCCGGCGGCCGCGCCACCGGACACGGTCAGGTCCACGCCACCCAGGCCACCGCCCTGCGCGTCACCGCCGATGTTCGTATTGCCGCCGACCTGCACACCGCCGTTCGCGTTGCCACCGGTCTGCACACCGCCACCGACCTGCACACCGCCATTGGCGTTGCCGCCGGTCTGGACGCCACCGCCGATCTGCACGCCGCCATTGGCATTGCCACCGGTCTGCACACCGCCACCGACGTCCAAGCCACCACCGGCATTGCCGCCGATCTGCGTGTTACCGCCGATCTGCAGACCGCCGTTGGCGTCGCCGCCCGTCTGCACACCGCCACCGACATCCAGGCCGCCACCGGCATTGCCGCCGGCCTGCGTGTTACCGCCTACCTGCACACCACCATTGGCGTTCCCGCCCGTCTGCACACCACCACCGACGTCCAGGCCGCCACCGGCATTGCCGCCGGCCTGCGTGTTACCGCCTACCTGCACACCACCATTGGCGTTCCCGCCGGCCTGCGTATTTCCGCCTACCTGCACACCACCATTGGCATTTCCACCGGCCTGCGTATTTCCGCCTACCTGCACACCACCATTGGCATTTCCACCGGCCTGCGTGTTACCGCCTACCTGCACACCACCATTGGCATTCCCGCCGGCCTGCGTATTTCCGCCAGCCTGCACACCGCCATTGGCGTTTCCGCCCGCGTGGGCGCCGGTCTGCACGTCGACCCCGAGTCCGCCCGGACCGACATTGACGTCGACACCGAGGCCGAGGCCCGGAGCGGGCGCGGTCGTGGTGGGGTCAGCGCTGGCTGACGGCGCACAGAGTGCGACTGCCGCGGCGATGACCACAGCAACCGGGAATGTCCTTGCCGACATTTTGTATTCACTTCCAGACGTCGTTATCGATTGCCTTGCCGTCGAATACCGCAGGCTCGGCGTTACCGACTGGTCGGCCTGAAAGCTGAGAACTAGCGACAATTAGGGGCGGTGAAGACTGGACGTTCGCGTAACCCCCTAACGGTGAGCACCGCAAACACTCGGGATCCCCTAATACCCTGTGGGATTGCTGCGAATCACACCCGCTGCACCTCGGCCTGCCGTGTCGCCCCGGTACCGATAGCCGAAAGATGCTCCGAACCGTGGATCACATCGGTGAAGGCGCGAGCCACGGTGTCACCCTCGAGCGCCGCCTCACAGCGCCGCGCCAGCTCGTGCCGATCGACATCCGGGCGCAGCTGCGGCCGCAAGGTGATCTCCGCGACCACGCCCTTGGAACGCAGCACCCGCCGGAACGAGTCCGCCAGCGAATCCACCCCGACAAAGCCGGGGACCGTGGACAGTTCGCCGCGCGCGACGTACCGCAGCCGCAGCGGCTGCACCGGCGCACCGGAATCGACGGCGGCCTGGAACAGCGCGGGCCGCAGCCTGCCGTGGGCGCGGCCACACCAGGTGGTGCCCTCGGGGAAGAAGCAGACGCGTTCACCGGCGGTCAGACGCGCCGCCATGGTCTCGATGACCGACGGAAGCTGCCGCAGCCGTTCCCGATCGATCGGAATGACCCGCACCTTCTTGGCCACGTCACCGAGCGCCGGCCACTCCACCAGATCGGCGCGGGCCACGAACCCCATGGGCTCGACGGCGGTCAGCGCCAGGATGTCGGTCCAGCCGATGTGGCGGGCCACCACCAGGACTCCGCCGTCACGGCGATCCCCGGCAGCCCGCTCGTCGGTGATGCGGACCCGAATCCCGCAGCAGGCCAGCAGGGCTCGCGCATAGCGGCGCTGCAGCCCGGTCCGGCGCCGGCGCGGCGTGGCGACGTGCGCGATCGGGAAACTCAGCAGCACCCCCGCGATGCCGAGCACGCGGGCCGCGACCCGCAACGTGCCCGCCTCAGCGGGGGAATCGACACACGAAGGGCCGCAAGGACTGTGCGGCATCCACGAGTGGGCGGTGGGCTCGGCCGGCGGGCACGACAGCGCACCGGCCTCCGGGGACAGCAGAGCGGGCATCATCGGATATCACCGGGCATCCAGGCTGTTGGCCGCGCCCTGCAGGCGCTCCAGGTAGCGGGTGTTGATGGTCTCCAGACCGAGCAGCGCGACGAAATCGGCCACCGCGAAGTCCGGGTCGTGGGCGGGCTCGCCGCAGATCTCGGCGCCCAGGCGTAGGTAACCGCTCAGCAGCGGCGGCAGCTTCGGCCGGGCCGGGGCCACCAGGTCGTCGAGGCCGCGACCGTCCACCACGACCGGGTTGTACGGGCGCACATGGCGTTCCGTATCCAGCGCGTGCTTGCGCAGCAGCAGATCGCGCACGCCGCGCACGTTCACGCCGGGCTCGTCCTCCGGGGTCATCCGCATCGGCACCGACACGCAGCCCATCACCCAGTCGTAGCCGGTGAGCTGGATGTAGTGCAGGATGCCCGCCCACATCAGGGTCAGCACCGAGCCGTTGCGGTGGTCGGGGACCACGCAGGCGCGGCCCATCTCGACGATCCGGTGACCGACGGGATCCAGTGCGGTCAAATCGAATTCGGTGGCGGTGTAGTAGCCGCCGGCGGCGGTCACCTTGTCCGGGGGCAGCATGCGGTAGCAGCCGACGAACTGATCCGTCAGCTCGTCGCGCACCAGCAGGTGGTCGCAGAAGTCGTCGAAACGGTCGGCGTCCAGGCCGGTTCCGTTGTCGGGGATGGTGAATCCCGGCTCATTGGCGAACACCTGGTAGCGCAGGCGCTGCGCGGCCTCACGATGCTCGGCATCGGAGGAGACGACCAGGGAGTACTGGGACCGCCCGGTGGTCCGGGGCGGTTCCGGGGCGGGCTTCGACGCGGTTGCCAGCAGGCTGGAATTCGACGCTGCCATCGTGGTCATAGCCTTGATCAAGCCAGCCGCAGACTGCGCCGGAGCGACAGCCGGATTACCTGTCGATGCCAGTCCGGTGAACGCGACGCAGACCGCACCGGGAGTTCATCCGACCGCCCTTGAACGTTCTCTACCAGGACAAACGCTCGTATCCCTGATGGGTACCGGCGAGTAGGAAAGCCGTTGCGACGGGCCCGCGAGCGGGCGGCGAGCGCTCGGCAACACGGAAGATGCCAGCCTACGCCTGGGCCGCCGAGCCTTGCATCCCGGGGGTCCAGTTCCGGAACGAAGGCGAGTCAGTTCCGGAACAGCAGCGCGGCATCCCCGAATTCGTGCCAGAGATAACCGGACTCCAGCGCCACCCGATAGGTCTCCCCCACCACCTCCGCACCCACCACCGATTCCAGCAGATGCAGATGCGAGGCTCCCGGCGCATGCCACCCGGTGATCAACCCGTCCACCACCCGCGCCGGGCGATCAGCGCTGAGCACCAACTCCGTCCAGCCGGCCATCGGCCGCACCAGACCATCCGCGCCGGCGGCGGTTTCGAGCGCCCGCGTCACCGTGGTTCCCACCGCCACCACCCGGCCGCCCGCCCCGTGCGTGGCATTGACGAGCCTGGCCGTCATCTCC
Source organism: Nocardia tengchongensis (assembly GCF_054781395.1). NCBI lineage: Bacteria > Bacillati > Actinomycetota > Actinomycetes > Mycobacteriales > Nocardiaceae > Nocardia > Nocardia tengchongensis. Next base: position 737,752 of record NZ_BAAGUM010000017.1, on the reverse strand, counting down.
GGCACCGCGAACCGTTCCGGGCTGGGCGGCTCCCCGGTCTCCGGCGACGACACACCCGTGTGCAAGGTGATCGGCGCGAACCCGACCCCGCCCGCCACCAACTCGGTGACCAGCGACTCGGTGAACGGCCTTCCCGCACTGGCCATTTCGGCACTCCCCGGCTCGATGCCGAAGACCGTTCGATAGTAGGAAGCCGACCAGCGCTCGGCCACATACGAATAGGTGATCGGCCGTCCGTGCCGCGCGAGCAGCCGCCGCACGTCTGCGGCACTGCCTTCCGGAGCACCGCCGATCGACGCGGCGACATCGGCGATCCACAGGCGGCCCGCACCGGCCAGCCACGGTGCGCGCAGGACGGCGACGTGGCCGTCCGGGAGAGGCAAGTACGCACCGGGTTTCAGCGCCGCGCCGCGCCACGGGATACCTCGGGGATCCCGCACCTCCACCACCCAGCCGCCGTCGTCCAGCCACGTGGAGAAGTGCAGCACCGCGGGCTCACCGCCGTACTCGGTGTCCACGGCCGCGGTGATCATGGCGGAGTTGTTGACCACGACAAGATCTCCGGGGCGCAGGAACGACGGCAGTTCCCGGAATCGCGCGTGGGTGAGCGCGGGACCGTCGGCCACCATCAGACGCACGGCATCGCGGGTCAGGCCGCGCGCCTCGGGCGGGGCGGTGGCCGACAGCTCGTCGGGCAGGGCGAATTCGATCGCGGCCGACCCGAGTGCCACACCGGGTCCGGAATCGGCGCTCGGCCCGCACTCCGCACGCGTGTCGATCGTCATGGCGCGACCCGCATCTCCGACGCGAGGTAGCGGCCACTCGGCGGGCGCGTGTCGAGCAGGTGCAGCAGGGCGGGGACGACGGATTCCGGTTCGGGGCGGTCGGAGATGTCCTCGCCGGGGAAGGCGGCCTGGTGCATCTCGGTGCGCATGTCGCCGGGGTCGAAGCTGTAGATCCGCAGCGTGGGGTTCTCGGCGGCGAGGACGTTGGTGAGTTGATCCAGCGCCGCCTTGGACGCGCCGTAACCGCCCCAGCCCTCGTAGCCGCCGACGGCCGCATCGGAGCTGATATCCACCACGGTGCCGCCCGCGATGCGCAGGGCGGGCAGGGCGAGTTGCAGAATCGCCAGGGGTGCAATCACGTTCGTGTCCAGGACGGTGGCGAGCTCGTCGAGGGGGTACCGGTCCAGTCTCGGCAGTGGGCTGGGGCCCAGTGCGCTGGCGTTGTTGAGGACCAGTTCCAGTCGCCGCGATCCGATGGCGTGCGCGATGCGTACCCGGACCGCCGGATCGGCGACATCCCCCGCGATGGCGTGCGCGCCGGTCGCGGCCCGCACTCGCTCGAGCCGATCCGCGCCGCGCGCGACGATGATCAGCTCCCAATCCCGCTCGGCGAGCGCGAGCGCGACCGCCCGGCCGAAGCCCGCCGACGCCCCGGTGACCAGGGCCCTTCTCTTGTTCTCAGGCATACTGCCATCCTGAAACCTGAAGCTCTGTTCAGGTCAATGACTTTTCACCCACGGCGAAGAAGAGGCGCGGGCCGAGGACACGGCGAATCGCTCCGACCCGATCGGGCCGGAGCGATTCGCGGTGTGCTCGACGCCGCGCGGGTCAGGCGTTCTCGCGCGCGAAACTGCGGGAAGCGACCAGGATCAGCAGCAGCGACACCGCGACGGTGACCGCGGTGCCGAGGTACACCTCGTGCGCGCCGAAGTCGCCCCGGAACAGCGCCCGCGCCGCATCCACGGTGTGCGAGAACGGATTCACCTTCGCCAGGTTCTGCAGCCAGGTCGGGCCGACCGTCATCGGCAGCAGGATGCCCGACAGCAGCATGACCGGCACCGACACCGAGTTCAGCAGCGAGGCCAGGGTGTCCTCCGAACGCGCCCACAGGCCCAGCGCGTAGGAGGCCGACGCCAGACCCGCGCCCATCACCGCGATCAGCGCCAGCGACAGCACCATCCCCAGCGGGTTCGGCCGCAGCCCGAACGCCAGCGCGGCCACGCCGACCAGCACCAGCGCCTGCACCACCAGCACCACCATGTCCTTGAGCACCCGGCCCAGCAGCAGCGCGCCACGCGAGGCCGGGGTGACCCGCTGGCGTTCGACCACGCCCGCGCGCAGCTCGCCCACGATGCCGAAGCCGACGAACAGCGCACCGAACAAACCGATCTGGATGACCAGGGCCGGGGTCAGGATCTTCCACGGGTCCGCGCCGGGGCCCAGCGCGGGTGCGATGCCCTTCACCAGCGGCCCGAACAACACCAGGTAGATGATCGGCTGCATCAGCCCGATGATCACCCAGACCGGGTTGCGCAGGTTGGCTCGCAGCTGGGACCAGAAGATCAGTCCCGTATCGCGCAGAAATGTCATGACCGGTCTCCTTCCCGGAGCGAACGCCCGGTGAGCGTGAGGAATACGTCGTCGAGGCTGGGGCGCTTGACGGTGAGCGAGCCGGGCGTGATGCCCCGGTCGCCGAGGGCGCGCAGCAGCGGAACCACCGCCGCGTCACCGTGTTCCACGGTCAGGTGCACGAGACTCTTTCCGGCATGGCCGTTCTGGCCCTCGGTGCGCAGCCGCGAGCGCAGCGCCAGCACGTCACCGGCGATGTCCATGGCCAGATCGGCGCTGTGGGACTCGATTTCGAGGCTGATCACGTCGCCGGAGATGCGCCGCTTGAGCTCGTCGGGGGTGCCCTCGGCGACGATAGTGCCGTGATCCATCACCAGGATGCGGTCGCACAGCGCGTCCGCCTCGTCCAGGTAGTGGGTGGTGAGCACGACGGTGGTGCCCTCGTCGCGCAGCCGCCGGATGTGATCCCACAGGTTGGCGCGGCTCTGCGGATCCAGGCCCGTGGTGGGTTCGTCGAGGTAGATGAGGGTCGGCCGGTGCACGAGCCCCAGCGCGATGTCGACGCGCCGGCGCTGGCCGCCGGAGAGCTGCCCGCACTTGCGCCGCTCGAGGCCGTCGAACTCGAGGGCCTTGGCCAGGTCGGCGGCGCTGGCCTTGGCCTCGGCCTTGGACAGCCCGAAGAGCCGGGCCTGCAGGATCAGTTCGTCCTCGACCAGTTCGGTCTCATTGGTCGATCCGCCCTGCGGCACGTACCCGATCCGGGAGCGCACGGTCCGCGCCTGGGTGCGCAGGTCCGCGCCGACCACGGTGGCTTCGCCCGCGGTGGGGGCGAGCAGGGTCGAGATCATGCGCAGGGTGGTGGTCTTGCCCGCCCCGTTGGGGCCGAGCAGACCGATGATCTCCCCGTAGCGCACGTCGAAGTCGATACCGGAGACCGCTTGCACGTCACCGGTTTTGGTCGCGAAGGTCCGGGCCAGCCCACGCACCCGAATGACCGGGTCGGTGGGTTCACCGCGAACGGGTGATGTCGTTTCCACGCCTCAACCGTAGAAACGACTTTTCAAATAGTCAAGCTTGACTATTAAAACTTGACTACCGCCGCGGCGGTGGCCGATCATCGCACCGGCGGTGGGATCGGAGCCCCTCCCATCGTCCCCGACCAGGCATCCAGCTCACCGTTCTCGATCCGACGCAGCGTCCGGCGCGACCACTCCAGGTCCGCCCGCACATGCGCGGCCGCCAGATTGATCGCATCCGCCACGTGATGCGGCTCCGCCTCCCGCGGATCACCGCTGCCCGACAGAATCCGCTCCTCCTCACGCTCCAGGAACAGCAGATTCGCCTCGAACTGCAGGATCCGGCTGCGCAAGGCGGCCAGCACGTCATCCTTGGGCGCGTGCGGAAACAGCGACACCGTCGCGAAATACGGATGCTTGAGCTGATCGGCGGCGAACAGCGACTCCCGGAGCAACTCGCCGAACTCCTTCTCCCCCTCCGACGTCAGCCGGTACGTGCGCCGCTCCGGCCGGGCGCCCTCCTGCCCGACACCCTCCACCGAGATCAGCCCGTCGCGCTCCAAGGTGTTCAACGCGCCGTACACCGACCCGGGCTTCACATTGGCCCAGTCATCGGCATGCCAGGACAGCAATTCGCGGCGAACGTCGTAGCCGTGCACGGGTTGCAGCAGGCGCACCACCGCCAGCACCAGCAATCGGGTTGTAGGAACAGCCATATTCGCAGGTTAACCCTCGCCACCGAACGAACGAGCCGCCCGGTGACAACACCAGGCGGCTCGATTCGGAAACAGCTGTCAGGCGGCTAGTCGATCGCGCTCCGGAGCCGTTGCCGCGGAACCCTTTTCGACCTCGTTGAAGCCGGGGCGGCCGCTGCCGATGAACGCCACCAGCCACGACAGCACCGCGGCGAAGCGGTTACGGAAACCGACCAGGTAGAACAGGTGCACGGCGAGCCAGGTCAGCCACGCGACGAAGCCGGTGAACTTCACCTTGTCATTGATCTTGGTGACCGCGTTGAAACGGTTGATCACCGCCATCGAACCCTTGTCCCAGTACTGGAACGGGGTGGCGGCGAGCTTCTTGCCGCGAATGATGTCGGCGACGTGGCGGCCCTCCTGCATGGCGACCGGCGACTGGCCGGGGTAGCCGTTGAGGAAGGTCATGTCACCGATCGCGAAGATGTCCGCGTGACCGCCGACCGTGCAGTCGGGATTGATGAGAAGGCGTCCGGCGCGGTCGGTTTCGCAGCCGGTGGCCTCGGCCAGCACCTCGGCGAAGCCACCCGCCTGCACGCCCGCCGACCAGACCACGGTCTCGGCCGCGATGCCGCGCTCCACGCCGTCCTTGCTCTTGACGGTGACCTTGCCGTCCTCGATATCGGTCACGAAGGTGTCGACCAGCACCTCGACACCGCTCTGCTCCAGCGACTGCTTCGAATACTCCGACAGCCGGCCACCGAACGGCGGCAGCACCACGCCCGCACCCTCGACCAGAGTGACCGTGTCCTCCAGGTGGAAGTACCGCTTCGCGAGTTCCTTCAACTGACCCGCGACCTCGACGCCGGTCGCGCCCGCACCCACCACCACGAAGCTGAGCAGTCGGCGGCGGGTCTCCGGGTCGGCGGTCTTGGCCTGCTCGAAGACGCGCTCGATCTGCGCGCGCAGGGCGCGGGCGTCGTCGATGGTCTTGAGCGAGAACGTCTTGTCCGCGAAATCGTCGCGACCGAAGTAGGACTGGCTGGCGCCGGTCGCCGCGATCAGCTTGCCGTAGCGGATCTTGCGCGGGCCCTCGGCCGTCTCATAGGTGAGCACCGCGTTCGGGGCGTCGATGGCGGTGACCTTGCCCAGGCGGGTCTCGCCGTTCTTGTGCTTGCGCAGGATGTGCTGGATGGGCGGCGCGATCTCGTCGGAAGCCAGCACACCCGTCGCTACCTGATAGAGGAGTGGCTGGAAGAGGTGCTCGGGGGTACCCGAGATGAGGACGTAGCCGACTCCCGACTTGTTCAGCTGCTTGGCGGCGGCGAGACCACCGAAGCCCGATCCGACGATGACGACATCGGCGGTTTCGATATCCGCCTCCACGTTGTACATGACTGCTCCCTTCTCTCATGACTAACCGTGATTCGGAACGCGGTTGTTCCAGCTGTCAGGGCGCATAATCAAGATGACTCTTATCTACGTTGATCATGAATTGGAGAATGCGGTGGAGCTGCGGCAACTGGCCTACTTCGTGGCGGTCTGCGAGGAGCTGAGCTTCAGCCGGGCCGCGAGCCGCTGCTTCATCTCGCAGTCGGCTATCAGTCACCAGATCGCGCGGCTGGAACGCGACCTCGGCGTGAACCTCTTCGAACGCTCGACCCGATCGGTCGTTCCGACCGACGCGACCACTCGGCTACTTCCCCTTGCGAAACAAATGCTGAGCCTCGAATCCGCCATTCGCGCAGCTGTACGGGCCTCCGGGCCACGCATTCGCCTCGCAGCAAATATGAGCTTCGCAACTAGATCACTGTCCGCGATCGCGGGCGCACGCGAGGCGCATCCGGGCGCGGAGATCGAATTCGTCATCAAACCCTTCCGGCAGCGCATCCAGGCGGTGGCCGACGGCGACTGTGATCTCGCTCTCATCCGCGGCAGCGTGGACCAGCCCGGACTGCACGTCGAACAGCTCTGGCTCGAGGATCCGGTCATCGCCACCTCGACCGCCCACCCGCTCGTCACCCGCGGCGGCGACGTCACCCTCGCGGAACTCGGCGCCTATCCCCTGCTGCTCCCCCCGGAGTCCGAACAGGTCCTGCTCCACAACGTGGTCCGCGCCGCCTTCGCCGACCTCGCCACCGGCCCGGTCTTCGGCCCGCCCATCCCACCCGACCACACCGCCACCATGGAACTCATCAACCGCCCCGACGCCTGGACCATCCTCTACGCCGACAGCCAGACCGAGGGCATCGCCACCCTCCGCCTCACCGGCCACCCCCTCCGCATCCCCGTCTCCGCCGTCACCCGCGCCGAAGGCCGCACCTCCCCCATCGTCACCACCCTGCTGGCCGCCCTGCACAGCTCCTGAACGCCACGAACAGATCGTCGACCGGTCCTCGTCCAGTGCGACGCGAACCGGCGGCGCGCGAACAGTTCCGGCCGCAGTAGGTTTCGCGTCAGGCCAGTGCCGTCGCCACCGCGAGGTGCAAGCGCAGGTCCTGCGGCTCGTCGTCCTGGATCGCCCAGACGATCTCCTCCATCGACCGCATGAACGCCCACGCGCGCGCCCGATCGACCGGCACTTCCAGGGCCGCGGCCGTCCGCGCGACCACCGCCCGCGCATGCGCCGGCTTCGGATCACTCTGCACCTGGATCATCACCAGGAACCCGGCGTCGAATGCGGCCTCCACAAGGTACGCCTTCGGATCGATGAGCAGCCACGGCTCCCGCTCCGCCGCAACGATATTGCCCAGATGGGTGTCGCGGTTGACCACCAGCAGCGGCCCCTCCGGCACCGCCAGCTCCGCGCCTCGCTCGGCGGCTCGTTCCAGCAGTCGCGCCGGAATCACCTCGGCGACAGCGGCTTCCGGTTCGCCGAACATCCCCGCCCACTCCGCGACCATCCCCGCGGCGGTCGGCAATTCCGGGAACCCCGCCGGCACCACGACCGGCTCCCGCCGCAGCCTGCGATACAACTCGCACGCCCGCTCAACCTTCGCGATGTTCTCCGGCCGTCCCTCGAGGCTCGGAAACCCGGGCTGATACAGCAGTTCCGTCCCCGGCCGCGCCCACTCGAGCAACATCGCCCCGCTCCCCGGATCGAATTCGTAGAGTCGGACCGCCCCGTCCCCGCCATAGCAGTACAGCCCCGTCGGCTCCCCGGCATTCTCCTCGTCGACCACCGGCACCTTCAGCACGGCGACCGACCCGTCCGTCCGCCGCACCGGCGCGACCCACGAATGCGTCCCACCCCCGAAGCTCCCCCCGACGACCTCCAACCCCCAAGCTCCGCACAGCTTCTCCACCACCAACGGCAGTGCGGCCAGCCACCGCGATCCCCGGTCCCCGAAGCTCCCCGCGATGTTCTCCGCCACCCCCGGCGGCAACGAGATCGACATCAGCCCACCCTGCCCGACCCCACACCGAATCGCCACGGGTGTCCGGCCACCGTGGCGATTCCCGCCCCTACAGGATCTCGCCCGCGCCGGGGTTGCAGATAGTGCCGCGACCCGACTACGTCGGACCGCGATCGGGCACGTCAGCCGACTCGCGGATGCAAGTTGACGGGGGCGCAGATGTTGGTGCTGCCGAGCACCGAGCACAACACCAGAGTCTGCAAGTTGCCGAGCGCGTTGTTGGCCGAACCGCTCGAATCGCCCGTAGTGGGAATTCCGGGGAAGGTGGGGGGCGTCGAGGCTGCCGCCGCCTGCCCGGCCCCGACGGTCAGCGCCGCCGCGATACCGGCCACGGCGATGAATGTGCGCATATGAGAAGTCCTTTACCGAGGGTGGAGCAGGCGGTTCAGCCTGCGAGAACGCAGCCCAGCCCGCAGGTGGGTGCGGTGTTCGCGCCGCCGCTGCCGCTCGGCGTGGACTGTGAGCTGCCGCTGGCGGGCATCGAGGTCTGCGGCGGCAGGACTACCGGGCCGCCGGTGGCTATCGGGGTGGGTGCGACCAGCGGAAGCGGCGCTGCGGCAGCCTGCCCGGCTCCGACGGTCAGCGCCGCCGCGATACCGGCCACGGCGATGAATGTGCGCATGACAGTGACTCCTTCAGTGGAGAGTTCGTGGCCGGACCGCCCGGCCGCCACCAGAAAGATAATCGCTTCCATTTCAGAATTTGCCCGAAGTCCGCGACCCGGGTGCCCCTGATTCCATGGGCGGTCGAGCTCCAACCCCATTCCGCAGCAGCGGTTTCAGCAGGTTCGCGCCGACCACAGTCCCGCCGGCAGCGTCTCCCGATCCACTGCCTCCCCGGTGGTGACCACCGAGGTGAACTGCTCGTCCAACTGCGCCGAGATCCGGTCGAACACCTTCGGCGGCGCGTCGGACCCCAGCCATTCGGCGAGGTCGAAGTGGAAGGCCGCAGCGACGGCGGTCAGATCGAGACCGTCAGCCGCATCAGCCTTTTCCGGGGAAGCCGGCTCCGGCTGCCGCCGTCGAGGATCGAATCGCCCGAGCAGCGCGCCACTCTACGACGGACCTCCGCGTCACCCGCCGATGGTGGGATCCTCGCACATCTGAAAGAAGCCACAGCTGTTGCTACCGCCGCCGGTGTTCGCGGGCGCGGGTTGCGAGCTGCCGCCGGCGGGCATCGAGGTCTGCGGCGGCAGCACGACCGGACCGCTGGTGGCGATGGGAGCGGGGGTGGTGAGTGGAAGCGGCTCCGCCGCCGCCTGCCCGGCCCCGGCGGCCAGCGCCGCCGCGATACCCGCCGTAGCAATGAATGTGCGCATGAGAGAAGGCTTTCGGTGGAAGTTATGGTGCACTACCCGACGTTCGGCTCCCGGAGCGGGGTGCACAGGTTGCTGCTGCCCGCCAGGGGGCACAACAGCGCGCTCTGAGGGCTGAGGTAGGTCTGTCCGTTCGAACCGGTATAGAACGGTGATGAAGACGAACCTGTAGTACCGGTCGGCGAGATGGAGACCGGTTCGACCGCAGAGTCCGCCGCGGCCGGGCCGATGCCGACCGAGAGGGCCGCTGCGACGGCGGCGACGGTCATGAGAATCCGCACGATGCAGTACCTTTCGATGCCGCGATCGGCCTCCGCCGGATCGCGCCCCCAGATGTGAAATGCACCTTTTCATGATCGGGGCAGAGTCTCCGAGCCCCCAATCCTCGGGGCACCAACGCAAACTCTCCCACGGCCATAGCGGCCGGGGGACAGTGGATTGCGGGTTACCGCAGGCAGCGGTTTCAGGGTTCGGGCGTCGAGGTCTCGTGTACGGTCCGCCACCGATAGGTGCGCCCGTCGGTGATCAGCACCGCCGTCACCGTCCGACCGGTGCGGGCCTCCCCCACCCGATTCTCCGCGACGAACCGCACCACCAGCACGTTGCCACCGCGGGCCAGCTCCCGCACCTCGGAGACCTCGATCTCCAACCCCGGCTGCAGGTTTCGCGCCGACCACAGTCCCGCCAGCAGCGTCTCCCGATCCACTGCCTCCCCGGTGGTGACCACCGAGGTGAACTGCTCGTCCAACTGCGCCGAGATCCGGTCGAACACCTTCGGCGGCGCGTCCGAGCCCAGCCATTCGGCGAGGTCGTAGTGGAAGGCCGAGACGATGCCGGTCAGGTCAACATCGCCTGCGGTATCGGCCTTCTCAGGGGCCACCGGCTCGGCCTGCCGACGCCGAGGATCGAATCGCCCGAGCACCGTGTCATATTACGACGGCACGCCCGGCCTGACGTCACTCCAGCAGTGGCCGTTGGTCAGGATGCACCAGATTCCGGCGATCCCGGCGGCGCTTTGCGTCGCGCTCCCGGTCGAACCGCTGTCGGCGCCCGCGGTGTCGGTCGCCACCGGGGTTCCCGAGACATCGATCAGCGGCAGCGGCGCGGCCGCCGCCGGGCCAATTCCGGCGAGCAGTGCGCCCGCGGCGAGGCCGGCGAGGATGAGAGTGCGCATGGTGCACAACCTTTCGAGCAGCGATGGCCCGGACCTTCGCCGAGCCGCGCTCACAACGTAAGGGAACACGTTTCCGATTTGTCCGGATTCCGGCGCACCCCCGCGCCCTCAATTCCTGTGGCACCCAAATCGGGGCCGCGCCCCCCGGAAGCGAAAAAGAATGTCCCCCAGCCGATTCCGGCCGGGGGACATTCAGAGTGCTTTCACCAGACGGTGAATCAGCCCTTGTGGGCCTTGACCGCCTCGGTCAGCTGCGGGGCGACGTTGAACAGGTCGCCGACGATGCCGTAGTCCGAGATCTCGAAGATCGGGGCCTCTTCGTCCTTGTTGACGGCCACGATGGTCTTCGAGGTCTGCATGCCGGCGCGGTGCTGGATGGCGCCGGAGATGCCCAGGGCCACGTACAGCTGCGGGGAGACCGTCTTACCGGTCTGGCCGACCTGGAACTGGCCCGGGTAGTAGCCGGAGTCGACGGCGGCGCGGGAAGCACCGACGGCGGCACCGAGGGCGTCGGCCAGCGGCTCGACGACCTTGCCGAAGTTGTCGGCCGAACCGACACCACGGCCACCGGAGACCACGATCGCGGCCTCGGTGAGCTCGGGGCGGTCGCCGCCCACGTTCGGCTCACGCGAGATCACCTTGGTGACGCCCTCTTCCTGCGCGGGCAGCTCGACGACGACCTTCTCGCCGGCGGCGGCCTGCGGGGCGGCCTCGATGGCACCCGGACGGACCGAGATCACCGGCACGTCGCCGGTGGCCTTGGCGTCCACGGTGAACGCGCCACCGAAGATGGAGTGCTGCACCGAGCCGTCACCGTTCACGGAGATGACGTCGATCAGCAGACCGGAACCGATGCGGGCGGCGAGGCGACCCGACACCTCCTTGCCGTCGGCGGTGGCGGCGACCAGGATCGCGGCCGGGGAGGCGGACTCGGACAGGCCGGCCAGCACGTCGACCTTGGGGGTGACGAGGAAGCCCTCGGCGTCATCGCCCTCGGCGACGTAGATCTTCTCGGCGCCGGCCGCGGCCAGCGCGTCGCCCAGCTTGTCGGCGGTGCCGGGGGCGGCGACGACGACGGCGGCCGGGGTGCCCAGCGCGCGGGCGGCGGTGAGGAGTTCGGTGGTGACCTTCTTGGGCGCACCGTCAGCGTGCTCCACGAGCACGAGTACTTCTGCCATTGTTCTTTCTCCTGAAGTTCGTTCGCTCGGGGGCGGCTTTAGATGATCTTCTGACCGACCAGGTAGGTGGCGATCTGGTTGCCGCCCTCACCCTCGTCGACGATCTTCGCGCCCGCCGTGCGCGCCGGCTTCGGGGTCACACCGGTCACCTGGGTGCCGGCGTTCGCAACGCCCACGGTCTCCGGGTCGACGCCCAGATCGGCCAGGGTGAAGGTCTGAACTTCCTTCTTCTTGGCGGCCATGATGCCCTTGAAGGACGGGAAGCGCGGCTCGTTGATCTTCTCGGTGACCGAGACGATGGCCGGGAGGGTGGCCTCCAGCTTGAAGACGCCCTCGTCGGTCTCGCGCTCGCCGGCGATGCGCTCGCCGTCGACGGTCAGCTTGCGAAGGTGGGTCAGCTGCGGCAGGCCCAGGTACTCGGCGATGATCGCCGGAACGGCGCCGGCGCGACCGTCGGTGGCCTCGTTGCCCGCGATGACCAGCTCGATGCCCTCGATCTGGCCCAGAGCGGCGGCCAGGATGTAGGACGTCTGCACGGCGTCGGAGCCGTGGATCGCCGGGTCGTTGATGTGGATGGCCTTGTCCGCGCCCATCGAGAGGGCCTTGCGGATGGCCTCGGTGGCCCGATCGGGGCCGGCGGCCAGCACGGTGACCTCGCCGCCCTGCGCCTCCTTGATCAAGAGCGCCTCCTCTACGGCGCGCTCGTTGATCTCGTCGAGGATGGCGTCGGCGGCCTCGCGGTCGAGGGTGTAGTCACCGCTGGTCAGCTTGCGCTCGGACCAGGTGTCGGGAACCTGCTTGATCAGTACGACGATGTTCGGCATTGGTCTTCGTCGACCTCCTGTTCTGGTGGCACTGGGTGTGGCGGTCGCACGAGTTTTGCCGTACGTCCACAAGTAGCTCGTTCGGGAGATTACCCTACGTTAAGTTACTCGTGGGTAACTTAGCGTGTGACTTTCTGCATCGGTTGATCCGGTCGCGGGTGTGATATGTGCAACCGCTAACGTCGGAGCAATGAGCGAGGCCGTGAGACCTGTTGAAAACCACACCGATCCCTTGCCTTTGACCGGTGAGCGGACGGTGCCCGGCATCGCCGAGGAGAACTACTGGTTCCGGCGGCACGAGATCGCCTACGTCCGCATGCTGGAACAGTGCGAGGGCAAGGTCGTCCTCGAGGCCGGCAGTGGAGAAGGCTACGGAGCCAACATGATCGCCGGCGTCGCCGCGCGCGTCACCGGCCTGGACTACGACGACAGCGCCGTCGCCCACGTGCGCGCCAAGTACCCGCGCGTGGAAATGGTGCAGGGCAACCTGGCCGCGCTGCCGCTCGACGACGCCTCGGTCGACATCGTGGTGAATTTCCAGGTGATCGAACACCTCTGGGACCAGTCCCAGTTCCTGCGCGAATGTCTGCGGGTGCTGCGCCCCGGCGGCAAGCTGCTGATCTCCACCCCGAACCGGATCACCTTCTCCCCCGGCCGCGACACCCCGCTCAACCCGTTCCACACCCGGGAGCTCAACGCCGCCGAGATGACCGAACTGCTCGTCGAGGCCGGCTTCACCGTCGAGTTGATGGCGGGCATCTTCCACGGACCCGAACTGGTAGCGCTGGACGAGAAGTGGGGCGGGTCGATCATCGACGCGCAGATCGAGCGGGCGCTGGCGGGCGAGCCGTGGCCCGCGGACCTGGCCGCCGACGTGGCCGCGGTGCGCATCGACGACTTCGAGCTGCTCGCCGACTCCGAGCGGGACATCGACGCCAGCCTCGACCTGCTGGCCGTCGCGGTGAAGCCGTGAGGGAGCGCAGCGACCGAACCGAAGGCACCGCCCGCTTCGGGCACGCCGGAGCCGAGCGCAGCGAGGTGCAGGCGTGACCGACAACACCTCCCCGGTGCCGGGCCAGTTCACGCTGGTCCTGCACTCGCACCTGCCGTGGCTGGCCCACCACGGGCGGTGGCCGGTCGGCGAGGAGTGGCTCTACCAGTCCTGGGCGGCGTCCTACCTGCCCGTCGCGAAGGTGCTGAGAACCCTTGCCGCCGAAGGCCGTTCGCATCTGATCAGCCTCGGGATCACGCCGGTGCTGGCCGCGCAGCTCGACGATCCGCACTGCCTGAAGGGCATGCATCACTGGCTCGGCAACTGGCGGCTACGCGCCGACGAAGCCTCCATGGCGGGCAACACCGCGCTCGGCGGGCACGAACATCGGCTCGCCGCAGCGGCTCTCGACGATTTCGAGACGCGCTGGATGCACGGCGCCTCACCGGTGTGGCGCGAGCTCATCGACGCCGAGGCCATCGAATTGCTGGGCGGGCCGCTGTCGCATCCGTTCCAGCCGCTGCTGGATTCGCGACTGCGCGAATACGAACTGGTCGAGGGACTCGCGGACGCGCGGGCGCGCTGGGGGCACACGCCGGCGGGTATCTGGGCGCCCGAGTGCGGGTTCACCCCGGGCATGGAGCGGACCTACGACAAGGTCGGCATCTCGCATTTCATGGTGGACGGTCCCGCGCTGCGCGGCGACACCACCCTGGGACGGCCGGTGTGGGATTCGGATGTGGTGGCCTTCGGTCGCGATCTCGCGGTGAGTTATCGCGTCTGGTCGCCGAAATCCGGCTACCCCGGGCAGCCCTACTACCGTGATTTCCATCACTACGATCACGCCACCGGATTGAAGCCGGCGCGCGTCACCGGCAAGACCGTCTCCGGCCCTGACAAGGCTCCTTACGATCCCGCGCTCGCGTCGGCGGCCATCGAGAAGGACGTCGCGGACTTCGTGGCGACGGTGCGCGAACGGCTGATTTCAGAGTCGGAGCGCATCGGCCGACCCGCCCTGGTGGTGGCCGCGTTCGACACCGAACTGTTCGGGCACTGGTGGCACGAGGGCCCGCAGTGGCTCGAACAGGTGCTGCGCGCACTGCCCGAGGCCGGGGTCACCGTCGGCACCCTCGCCGATGCCCGGGCCCGCGGTTACGTGGGCGAACCCGTCGAATTGGCCGATTCCTCCTGGGGTTCGGGCAAGGACTGGCGGGTGTGGGCCGGGGATCAGGTCGCGGATCTGGTCGAGTTGAACGCCGAGGTGGTGCGGCTGGCGCTGGACACCATCGACAAGATGCGGGTCGACGCCACCGGCCTGCGCGACCCGGTTGCCGACCAGCTGCTGCGGGAGGCGATTCTGGCCGTCTCCAGCGACTGGGCGTTCATGGTGTCGAAGGATTCGGCGGCCGGCTACGCGCGTGACCGAGCCCATGAACACGCGCACGCCGTGCGCGAGATCGCGGCCACGGTGGCGGCCGGGCAACTCGCCAAAGCGGGTCAGTTGGCGGCAGGATGGTATCCGGCCGACGGACTCTTCCCCGCGCTCGATGCGCGCAGGCTCGGCCCCGCTTCAGAAGGACCCGCATGAAGATCTTGATGGTGTCGTGGGAGTACCCACCCGTCGTAGTCGGTGGGCTGGGCCGTCACGTCCATCACCTGGCCGTCGAGCTGGCCGCCGCCGGGCACGAAGTCGTCGTGCTGGCGCGCCGGCCGATGGGCACCGACGGCACCACCCACCCGACGCACTCCTTCATCGAGGAGCGCGTGCTGGTGGTGGCCGTCGCCGAGGATCCGCCGGTCTTCGACTTCGGCGAGGACATGCTGGCCTGGACCCTGGCCATGGGACACGCCATGGTGCGGGCCGGGATCGCGCTCGACAAGCCGGGCATCGGCGAGGGCTGGACGCCCGACGTGGTGCACGCCCACGACTGGCTGGTCGCGCACCCGGCCATCACCCTGGCCGAGTACTACGACGTGCCGCTGGTCTCCACCATTCACGCCACCGAGGCGGGCCGCCACAGCGGCTGGGTGTCGGGGCGGGTGAACCGGCAGGTGCACTCCGTGGAGTGGTGGCTGGCGCACGAATCCGACGCGCTCATCACCTGTTCGGAGTCCATGAAGGACGAGGTGCACCGGCTCTACGGCGCCGAGAAGGTGCCGATGACGGTGATCCGCAACGGTATCGACGTGGGCGCGTGGACCTTCCGTGAGCGCGCGCCGCGTTCCGGGCCGCCGCGACTGCTGTACGTCGGCCGCCTCGAATACGAGAAGGGCATCCAGGACGCCATCGCCGCGCTACCGCGCATCCGCAAGGCGCACCCCGGCACCACCCTCACCGTGGCCGGTATCGGCACCCAGTTCGATTGGCTGCGTGAGCGGGCCCGCGCCCACCGCGTGGCGCGCGCGGTCAACTTCGTCGGCAAGCTCGACCACACCGATCTGCTCGGCTGGCTGCACAGCGCCGACGCGATCGTGCTGCCCAGCCGCTACGAGCCGTTCGGCATCGTGGCGCTGGAGGCCGCCGCGGCCGGTACCCCGCTGATCACCTCCACCGCGGGCGGGCTCGGCGACCTCGTCACCGACGGCGTCACCGGCGCGTCCTTCGAACCGGCGGACGTGAACGGCGTTGTGGAAGCGGTCATTTCGGTGCTCGACGATGCGGCCGCCGCGCAGGATCGCGCCTGGGCCGCCCGCGAACGACTCACCGCCGACTTCGCGTGGGATGTCGTGGCCGAGGAAACCGCACTGGTCTACCAGAGCGCGAAGCGTCGCGTGCGCAACCCCGTCGGACGTCCGGTCATCTCGGAACGTCCACTGCCCGAACGGGATCCGAACCAGCCGTACTGAGCGGCGGCGCTCGGAATTTCTCCGCGGAGTCGTCTGCACCTCGAATTGGAACGAGTTCTAATTCGAGGCCGGCTCCGGTGTCAGTCGAACGGGCAACCCGGATTCGGGGCATCCTCGGACAGCGGACTGCCCGCGGGCAGGGCGTACAGCACATCCAGGATCTGCGCCTCGCTGCCCAGATTCCGCTCGAGATGCACATTGCCGGACCCCGCCCGTTCCACGAACGCGGTCCCCGCCCCACCGACCTGGTCCACCGCGCAATCCGAGTCGTAATGACTCAACTGACCCTGCCGCAGCACCGCGTACAGCGTCCCATCGTGGTAGTGCCAGCCCGTGGAACCGCCTGGCACAATGGTGATTTCACGCAGGATGTAGTCGGTGTCGCCGATGGTGGTCCGCGAGATGATCACCCCGGTGACCCCATCGGAGGGCGTCGCCTGTGCGGTCGCGGCGAGCGAGGCCACCAGCGCGCAGGACGCCAGACCGGTCAGCACAGCTCGAAAACCGAGAGTCACCGGCTCACGGTAGCGCGCACGGACCCACTCCGCAGCCGATGCACGGTTCAGTTTTCGTTGACGATCGGGCGGATGCCGATGTCGCGGGCGGTGTCGACGAAGGCGCGGACGGCTGCGTTCTCGGCGGCGGCCAGCCAGACCAGGGCCCATTCGGTGGGGGGCGCGTCGACGATCGGGACGTAGGCGATGTTCGGCGGGGTGTAGGTCCAGGCAACGTGGGCGTTCATCGGGGAGACGACGGCGCCCGACATGATCAGCGGGAGGATCTCGAAGAAGGACGCCGCTTCGGGGCCGCGGGTGATCGGGATGCCGCTGGGAGTGGCGGCAGGCAGCATGCCTTCGGCCCAGTACTGCGGGACATTGCCCAGGCTCGGGAAGACACAGTCGGCGAGGTCTTCCATGGTGAGCGATTCACGAACGGCGAGTTCGGAGTTGGTCGTCGTGGCCAGGACCCGCCCCTCGGTCATCACTACCGGCCCGACCGTGAGGTCCGGTTCTCGAACGGGCAGCCAGATCAGGCCGAGGTCGACCTCCTGGGCCCGCAATGCGGTGAACGGTTCGCTGTGCGGGAAGTCGACCAATTCGATTGCGCAGTCCGGGTATCGGACGTTGAAGGCCTCGATGACGGGACGCAGGTACAGGCCCAGAATGCTCATGACGGCCACCCGCAGGGTGCCCTGCACGCTGCGGCTCGCGGCGCGGGCGCGGGTGAGTCCGGTGTCGATCAAGCTCTGCGCCCGCTTCAGGTCCTCGTACAGCTGACGCCCGATCGGGGTGAGGCTGACCGAGCGGGACGTGCGCTCGAACAGCGCGGCCTGAACCTGCCGCTCCTGCTTCTTGATCGCCTGGCTGACCCGGGCGGGGGTGACCCGCAGCTTCTCGGCGGTCCGGCCGAAATGCAGTTCCTCGGCCAAGGTCACGAAGATCTCGATGTCCCGCAACTCCACAACGATCTCCGCTCGATAGCTCCGCTCACCAGCACTCGATGAACGGAACCACTGTAACCCATAACAGAGCACATGCTCTGTTATGGGCGGCGTCCATGCCTGGCCCCGCTCCCGCCGCAGCGCGTTCGTAAACCTCTGGCTTAACCGACCTTTCGATCTCTGTCGTTGTTCCCACCTGCGGAAACTCCGAAGCTTGGAACTGTCGCCGAACACGGTGACCCAACACAGAGGAGGGAGTGAGGACATGAAGATCCTCGGCGCGGCAATCACCTTAACTGTCTCCGACCCTGCGGCATCGAGCGAGTTCTTCTGCACGCATCTCGGATTCCACGCCACGGTGACGAACGAGGACTTCACCTACCTCGAACGCGACGACCTGGACGTGGAAATCGTGCTGCGGCACCGAGATCCGGAAAGATCCCCGGCGACCGCGGGCCCAGGGCCGAGCGGCGTCCAGCTGTCCTTCGACGTACCGAACCTCGCCGCCGAACAGGATCGGCTGCTCGACGAGGACGCACCCGTCACCACGCCGCTACGCCGCGAAGCCGGCGGCCTGCTGCGGCTCCGGCTCACCGACCCGAACCAGGTCGACGTCCAGCTCACGCAATGGGCGCCGCCCGCCGGCTACTGACCGAGGCGATGTCAGCGGCCGTGTAAGGCGCGTGTCAGGTCGATATCAGCCCGGCCCGTGACAGTGCATCCAGAACACGTCCGACAGCCCCACCGACAATTGATCTCTCGAAAGGACCATCCACCGATGTTCGCTCTACTCGGGCGCATTGCCGTCAATCACCCATGGAAGGTGATCGCCCTCTGGGTCATCGCCACCATCGCGGTGGTGGGGCTGGCGCCGAAGCTCACCGCGACCACCGACCAATCCTCGTTCCTGCCTTCGCATTACGAGTCCATTCAGGCGATGGAGCTGCAACAGAAAGCATTTCCCGACGATGTGACGCCCGCGGCGCTGATCGTGGTGGAGCGCGCCGACGGCGCGGCGCTCAGCGGGGATGACGCGGCGCGCGTCACCGCCGTGGCGACCGACCTGAGCGGTCGCAACATCAAGGGCGTCACCGGAATTCAGGCGACTCCGCCGGCGGCGAACCGGTCGATCCAGGTCATCGCGGTGCAGATGACCAAGACCACCGATCCGAGCGACAAGACCCAGACCGACTCCGTGAAGGAGCTGCGCGACGCACTGCGCGGGCAAGTGTCGGGCACCGAGCTGAAGGCCGGGATCACCGGCACCGCGGCGCAGACCCTGGATCAGACCGAATCCGGCAACAAGGGCATGGCCATCATCGGCATCGCCACCGTCGTGCTGATCCTGGTGCTGATGCTCGTCATCTTCCGCAGCCCGGTGATCGCGCTGCTGCCGGTCATCACCATCGGCGCCATCTCGAGCACCGTCGGCGGCCTGATCGCCATCGTCGCCCACGCCTTCGACCTGAAGGTGGACAGCTCGGTCAACTCGCTGCTGACCGTCGTATTGTTCGGCGTCGGAACCGATTACATCCTGTTCCTGATGTTCCGCTACCGGGAGCGGCTGCGCGCCGGCGAGGACCCCAAGACCGCCATGATCAGCGCGGTCACCCGGGTCGGTGAAGCCATCACCTCCGCCGCGGGCGCGGTGATCATCGCCTTCCTGGCGCTGACCCTGTCCTCGCTCGGCATGTTCCGCGCCCTGGGCCCGGCGCTGGCCATCGCCGTCGCGGTCGCCATGCTGGCGGGGCTGACCCTGGTCCCGGCCATCGTCTCCAAACTGGGCACCAAGGTGTTCTGGCCGTCCAAGGCGTGGCAGCAGGAGCCGAAGGGCACGGTGTTCGCCGCGCTCGGCCGCGGTCTGGGACGCCGGCCGGGCGTCTTCGCCGCCGCCGCGGGCGCGGTGCTGGTGGCCCTGGGGGTGGCCGCCTTCGGCTTCCACCCGACCTTCGACATGAGCTCCGCATCCACCTCCGACACCACCGAATCCACCGTCTACAGCAAGGAACTGCTCAAAGGCATGCCCGCAGGCGCCACCCAGCCGTCGCTGGTCTACCTGCACTCGGACGCTGCCCTGACGGGCGCCCAGCTCGACGCCTACCGGACCGCGCTGACCACCACGCCCGGCGTCGGGCAGGTGGGAGCACCGCGGGTCTCGGCCGATGGTTCGATCGCCGAATTCCAGGTGACCCTCACCTCCGAGCCGACGTCCGATGCCGCACTGGCCACGGTCCGCGGGCCGCTGCGGGACAGCGCACACGCCGCGGCGCCGGCCGGGAGCAGCGCCTACGTCGGCGGCATGTCCTCGGTGCTGGTCGACTTCAAAGCCGCGATGAACCACGACTACAAGATCGTGTTCCCGGTGGCGGCCATCCTCATCGCCCTGGTGCTGGCACTGTTGCTGCGCAGCGTCGTCGCACCCTGGTACCTGATGGGCGCGGTGGGCCTCGGCTTCGCCGCCACCCTGGGCGCGGCGGTGCTGGTATTCCAGCGGGCCCAAGGCAATTCGGGCCTGATCTTCTCGCTGCCGATCATCATGTACATGTTCGTCATCGCCCTGGGCACCGACTACAACATCCTCATGGTGGCCCGGCTGCGCGAAGAGGCCGCCGAAGGCAGGGATCCGCGGACGGCGGCTGCGCTGAGCGTGCGCCACACCGGCCCCACCATCGCGGCCGCCGGCGTCATCCTGGCCGGGACCTTCGCCTCGATGATGCTGGCGGGCAATTCGATGCTGGCGCAGATGGGCTTCGCCATCTCCTTCGGCATCGCCCTCTCGGCCTTCGTCATGGCCATGTTCTTCACCCCCGCGGTGACCGCCCTGCTCGGCCGCAAGGCCTGGTGGCCGGGCCGGATCGGCGCCCGGCGGGACATCATGACCGAGCTGGACGACCAATCCGATTGGCAGGCAACGCAGAACAGCTACACCCGCTGATCCCGCACCCCGTGGATGCCTGACCGTACGCGGTCAGGCGTCCATCTTTTTCAGGGCCTTCTGGACGGTGAGGTAGGTGCGGGTGGTCATGTCCTTGCCCCAAGCCTTCTCGATGGTCTGCATGAAACCGGTGGTGCTGGGGTCGGTGTTGTCGATGACGGTGAGCAACGCGGCGGCGGGCTTGTCGTAGCGGACCACGCGGACCGGGGATCCCTCGGGGAAGTCGGGGATGGACTTCGGGTGCTCGCGGACGAAGGTGACCGTCAGATACGTCTCGCGACCGTGGGTGAGACCCGCGTAAGGATCGGAGTCGACGAGCGCCTGGAGTTGGGCGCGGGTGCGGATCAGGGTGCCGCCGGGGATGCCCAGTTCGGCGGTCAGGGCCTGCTGGATCTTCGATTCCAGGGCCGGCACGTTCGTGTCGTCCGACCGGAAGACGACATTGCCACTGGCCAGCAGGGTGCTGACCTTGGCGAAGCCGAGACCCTCGAACACGCCGCGCAGCTTCTCGCCGCGCATGTTGGGGTTGGTCGGCATGATCCCGCGCAGGAAGGCGGCGTACTGGTGCATGGCCGTGAACCTACCTGCGCGGGGCGACAGCGTCAGGACGCCGCGATGCCGCTCTTCTTGCGTTCGATGTCGGCGAGCGCCGCCATGTGGGCGGCACGGGCCTCGGCGGCGGCGTCCCAGGTTTCCTTACGGTTCTTGACCGCCCGGGCGGGAGCGCCGACGCAGATGGCGTAGTCGGGGTAGTCGCCCTTGACGACGGCGTGCGCGCCCAGCACGCAGCCGCGGCCGACGCGGGTGGAGCGCAGCACGGTGACCTTGGCGGCGATCCAGGTGTCGGGGCCGATGCGGACCGGCGACTTCACGATGCCCTGATCCTTGATGGGCAGGTTGATGTCGTCGGTGACATGGTCGAAGTCGCAGATGTAGCACCAGTCGGCGACCAGGGTGGATTCGCCGATCTCGATGTCGAGGTAGGTGTTGACGACGTTGTCCTTGCCGAACACCACCTTGTCGCCGATGCGCAGCGAACCCTCGTGGCAGCGAATGGCATTGCCGTCGCCGATGTGCACCCAGCGGCCGATCTCGAGCCGGGCCAGTTCCGGGGTGGCGTGGACTTCCACGTTCTTGCCCAGGAAGACCATGCCGCGCAGCACGATGTGCGGGTTGGCCATCTTGAACTTGAACAGCCGGTAGTAGCGCACCAGGTACCAGGGCGTGTAGGCGCGGTTGGCGAGAACCCACTTCAGAGACGCGGGCGTGAGGAAACGGGCCTGCTCCGGATCCCGGCGGCGCGAACCCCGCCAACGCGAGCGCAGCGGTGCGCCCCACATGCTCGTCACGAACTACTCCCTGTGTTCACCGGTCGTTTCAACGAGGGTATCCGTCCCCTGCGCGGGGCACGAAAGTAGGCTGTGCTCCGGCTGTAGCAACCCGGCGACAATCCTCAGACTTCCGTACTGGCAGAAGGGACACCAGCAGGTGCGAAACGGCAGGCGGCGGACCGGACGTGATCGACGCTCGAGCACCGGGGCCAAGGCGCTGGCCTTGGCGGGCGCCGGGTTGTTCGCGCTGACGGCGTGCTCGTACGGCAGCACCAAGGTCGACGATATCGGCGTCGGTCCCGGCAAGGGCTGGCCGATGGCGTTCGGGGATGCCCGCAACAGCGGGTCGAGCGCGGTCACCGGGTCCCGGAATCTGGCCTTGAATTGGTCTCGGCCCGTGGGCGGTCCGGTCGCGCAGCCGGTGACCATCGGCGGTGACGGGCAGCTGTATGTCACCACCCGCACCAACGGGTGCAACATCGTCTCGTTCCAGATGCCGACGGGCCGTAAGCGTTTCTGCAATCCGATGGGTCCCAGCGCCATCGCCGGCGGCGCCGCGGTGGACGGCACCGGCAATGTGTACGCCGGCGACGACGGCGGGGTGAACTCCTTCAACAATCTGGGGCAGCCGCGCTGGCGCACCCCCGCCGCCGGGACGCCGGTCTCGGTGCAGTTCACCGGTGACGGAAAAGTCCTGTCGGTCACCCAGTCCGGTCAGGTGGACGTCCTGATCCGGCAGACCGGCGCCCGCCAGGTCCCCACCACCCAGCTGCTCGGTGAGCCCGACTTCCTGGCCAACCCGGCGCTGAGCCGCCCGCCGGACGGCCAGGGTCTCGAGGATTGCGCGACCGGCGGCCCGCAGTGCCCGGTCGCGAATGTGTCGGCGGTGGACCAGAAGTCGGGCCGCTTCTACGCCACCGTGTGGAAGCCGGGCGACGGCCAGGCCGACCTGGTCGCGCTCACCTACGACGGCAAGGAAGTCCGCGTCGACTGGGACGCGAAGATGCTGAATCAGGGCAGCGCCACCAGCCCCGCCCTGTCCGCCGACGGCGCCACCGTCTACATCGGCGACAACGCCAACCGCCTGATGGCCGTGGACGCCGCCACCGGGCGCACCAAATGGACTCGGGACCTGGGCTTCCCGGCCCGCGGCGGCATCTCCGTCGCCGACGGCCTGCTGATCCCCGCCGGCGACGAAGGCCACCTGATGGCGCTGCGCGATCAGGGCGACACCGCCGACATCGCCTGGGAGCGCAAGGATCTCGAACTCCGCGGCCGCCCCGTCCAGACCGCCGGCGGCACCGGCTACACCGTCGCCCCGATCGGCGACAAGCTCACCCTGGTCACCTTCGACACCCGCTCCGGCGCCACCATCCAGTCCAACGACCTGCCCGGGGCCGAGGGCACCACCGTCGCCACCTCCATCGGCGACAAGGGCGAAGTCGTGGTCACCACCCGCATCGGCGAACTGTTCGTCTTCAAGCCGGAGAAGAAGTAGCGGCTGCTAGCGCAACGTCGACGCGAACGCGTCGACGTTGGCCGAAACACGCTGCAGGAGATCGAGCAGCGTGCGGTAGTCGTCGTCGGTGAGGCCCGCGGTGACGGCCGCGCGTTGAATCTGGATGCGCTCCAGCAGTTTCGCGTGCGCCTCGACGCCTTCCGGGGTCAGCGCACAGGTTCCGGCGTCGGCCGGCGCGACCCAGCCGCGGTCCACCAGTGCGCCGACATACGGTGCGGCCGTGGGCTCTTGGGCGTTCAGGAACGGAGCCAGAGCGACGTCGAGCCCGGCCGCGTCGAGCGGGCCGCCGGACAGGGTGTGCACGATCTGCCAGTGCCGGCGCAGCAGGCCCTCGGTGGCGAGGAGGGCGGCGAAGTTCGCTTCGAGGGTGTTGTCGATGTGCTTGAACCAGTAGCCGATCGGCTTGGGAGTGGACATGATCATCTCCAAACAGTTGTCAAAATACATATACATGTACTTTAACAAGTGATTGTAGAATGGCAAGGGTGAAGGACATCGACCCCGCGATCGTCGCCATCGAGCGCGCCATGGTGGCGATCCGCCGCAGCCAATCCCGGCGCGCACTGGCCAAATCCGCCGCCCGCGCGGGCGGCGGCCCGGCGGTCGATCCGACCATCTTCGGCGTCCTCGACGCGGTCGAGTCCCGCGACGGCGAAGTCACCGTCACCGAGATCGCCACGACCCTGGGCGTCGATCAGCCCCGGGCCAGTCGCCTGGTGGCGCGCGCGGTCGCCGAAGGCCTACTGGAACGCCGCGCCGACCAGCACGACGCCCGGCGCATCCACCTGCACCTCACCTCGGCCGCACGCACCGCGCTGGATCACGCGCACGCCCATCGCCGAGCCGCGTTCACCGCGGCCACGGCGGACTGGCCCGATCCGGAACGCGCCGAATTCGCCCGACTGCTCACCCGATTCGTCGCGGACTTCGACACGGTCAGCGGCGGATAAGGGTCAGTCCGGGCGGACCGCGTCGAGGACGGTGGCGGCGCGTTCGAGCATCGCTATGAGGGCGGCGGATTCGGCCTCGGTGAACTCCGCGGCGAGCGCCCGTTCCACCGGGACCGCGCGCTTGTCGGCGGCGCGCATGACCTTGCGACCCTCGTCGGTGAGGCTGGTCTCGAGCACATTGCGGTGCCAGGCGTGCGGGGTGCGTTCGATGAGGCCGCGGTCGCGCAGGTTGGTCAGCACCGTGTTCATGGTGGGCGGGGTGACGCCGCAGCGGCGGGCCAGTTCCGCGGCCGAGATGCCGGGATTCTCACTGAGGACGTAGAGGGCCGCGTACTGCGGGATGGTCACGCCCGTGGGCTTGAGGGCGGCGTTCTTCGCGCCCATCAGCGCCTGCTCGGCGCGCTTGATGTAGCTCCCCAGGCGTTCTTCGACCGGCATCGACGTCACCTCGGCATGATAGCTCACGTCATTGTTCGAACCTTGACTGTTATTAGAACTCTAATCTATCTTCGCTCTCGTACTCAGATGTCGTCTCTATCGTTCGGAAGGCATACACATGTCCCACCCCGTGATTCCCGAGAAGTACACCGACCTGCTCACCCGCCCGCTGTTCGCGCACTTGGCCACCCTGAATCCCGATGGCACGCCACAGGTCACGCCGATCTGGCAGCTCTGGGACGGGGAGTTCCTGCGGTTCACCACGACCACCACCCGGGCCAAGCACCGCAACACCGCGCGCGACCCGCACGTGGCGGTCAGCATCAACGATCCCGAGGCGCCCTACCGCTACCTGGAGATCCGCGGCGTCATCGAGCGCGTCGACGCCGATCCGGAGCGCGAGTTCTTCGATGTCCTCGCACAGCGCTACGGGCTGCCCTACGAGAAGCCGGTGGGCGACCACCCCGACCGCGTGGTGCTGGTCATGCGGCCGACGCACACCACCTATCAGGGGTGACCGCCGCTAGGGGGTGGCGCAGAGGAAAACCGTTGCCGTGCGGCCGATTCGGGTGACGACCAGGGTGTGCGGGATCTTGCCGCGGGGCTTGATGCGGGCGCGGAGGGCGTCAGGGTCGATATCGACTCCGCGGGTGAGGATTTCGAGGGGCCCGCAGTCGCGGCGGTGAAGTTCGGCGCGCAGGGGCTTCTCGCGGAATTCCATGCGGTCGAGGATGCGGAAGCCACGGACGCCGTCGGGGACCTTGTCACCGGTGAGGTAGGCGATGCGCGGATCCAGTTGCCACAGGTCGTGTTTCGCGGCGTAGTGACGGACCAGACCGGCGCGGACCACCGCGCCGTCGGGATCGACGATCCACTCCCCCGGCTCGCGCTCGGGGATGTCGTCGGGGGCGGTGTCGGTGAGGGTCCACGGGGCCGCGGTGGCGGACAGCACCGTCGCGCGGCGGGTGACGCCGGGCTCGGCCAAACCCGTTGACCACAGGCAGGCTTCGCGGACCGCGCCGTCGAGGGACACCACCTCGACTTCCCCGGCCCAGCCGAGGGTGTCGAAATCCAGTCCGGGAGCGCACTTCACGGCCAGGTCGCGGCCCGCGTAGGCGGTGAGCAGATCGGGCAGGGGCGGCTGGAGTTTGGCCGGGTCGTGGGTACGGCGGCCGTCGGCGCGGCGGGCCGGGTCGGCGATCACCACCTCGGCGATGCTGCACGGGACCAGCGCATCCGCCTTGGCCAGCAACACCTTTCGAGCGCCGAGATTGTGGGCGGCCATGGCCAGGCGTACCTCGTCGAGGTCGCTGCCGAGGACCGCGGGGCAGACCTCGGCGAGGGCGGCCAGTTCCGCGCCGATCGAGCAGGTGACGTCGTGGACGGTGCGGCCCGCGAGCCGCTGGGCGCGGTGCCGCGCCACCGCGGACGGGGTCGCCTGTTGCAGGGCGTCGTCGGTGAAGAGCCAGTCGCCCGCGTCCGCCAGTTTGGCGGTGGCCCGGCGGCGCAGGCGGACGGTTTCGACCAGGGCCGCGGAACGGTCGCCGTGGCCGCGGCGGATCCGTTCCAGATCCTTGAGCAGCGAGGCGGACGACAGCGCGAAATCGCCCACCTCGGCCAGGGCCGCCGCGCCGGCGGCACTGGAGAGGTAGGCGATGTCGTCGCGAGTGAAGGCGTAGCCCACGGGATTTCGTGGAGTCGGCCTACTTGGCGGACAAGCCGGGCTTCACGCCGGTGATCATGGCGTTGTAGAAGAACTGGCGGGGCACCACGTGGCGCAGCACCTTCTCGTCGAGGGCGGAGAACGCCAGCCACGCCTTGTACTGGGCCAGGCGGTAGCGCATGGTCAGCTTCTCCTCGGGCACGGCGGCCTCGAAGGTGCGGACCGGCCAGCCCCACAGGGCGGCGGCGAATTCCTCGGTCTTGGCCTGCACCTCGACGGCGCCGGCGTTGCGGGCCATCTGCTCCAGGTCGGAGGGGTCGAAGGTGTGCAGGTCGACGACGGCCTCGAGGGCGGCCGCGCGCGAGGACTCGTCAAGCTCGGCCTGCGGGCGACGCCAGCCGCTCAGGAACGGCAGCTTGGTGACGGTGGTGGTGACCTTCCAGGTGGCCTGGCCCAGCCGGCGCGCGTAGATATTGCCGATGGTGGTCGGCTCACCGGCGAACACGAAACGGCCGCCCGGCTTCAGCACGCGCAGGCACTCCTTGAGCGCCAGTTCCACATCGGGGATGTGGTGCAGCACGGCGTGACCGACGACCAGGTCGAAGGTGTCGTCCTCGTACGGGATGGTCTCGGCGTCGGCGACCCGGCCGTCCACGTCCAGGCCCAGGTTCTGACCGTTGCGGGTGGCGACCTTGACCATGCCCGGCGACAGGTCGGTGACCGAGCCGCGCTCGGCCACGCCGCCCTGCATCAGGTTCAGCAGGAAGAAGCCGGTGCCGCAGCCGAGTTCGAGGGCCCGCTCGTAGGGCTGCTCGGAGCTGGGGGCGACGGCGTCGAAGCGACCCCGGGCGTATTCGATGCAGCGCTCGTCGTAGGAGATCGACCACTTGTCGTCGTAGGTCTCGGCTTCCCAGTCGTGATACAGGACCTGGGCGAGCTTGTTGTCGCTATACGCGGCCTGGACCTCGGCCTCGGTGGCGTGCGGGTTCGGCGCGGGGTCTTCAGGACCAACTGTCATGCAGGCTAGCCTAATGAATAGCCCGGTGAGGGGTGTTATCGGGCCACTGAACGGGACGTGAACGGGGCCGCATCCGGACCGTCGACCAAATAAGAACGTGTTCCAACCTGCTGATCCGGGGTGCCGAACAACTCCGACCACTCCCGACGCGCCCGATCATGGCCGTGCGTACCCGCCTCGAAGACCCGTTTCGCGGCCGCCAGCGCGGTGCCCGGACCACCCACGAACTGCCGCGCCCAGCGCAGGGCGGCGGCGAAGACATCGTCGGGCGCGACCACCTCGTCGACCAGACCCAGCGCCGCGGCCTCCTCGTGGTCCACGAAGCGGCCGCTGTACACCAGATCCTTGGCGGGCGACGGGCCGATCAGCAGGCTCAGGCGGCGGATGCCGGCGAGCGGGATCAGCCCCGCCTTGATCTGCGGCAGACCCAGTTTCACGTTGTCGCCGATGATCCGGCGATCCGCGGCCAGCGCCAGCTCCAGGCCCGAACCCAGCGCGTAGCCGCTGATGGCGGCCACGGTCGGCTGCGGCAGCCGGGCCAGGCAGCCCAGCGCCGACTGGAAGTCCGCGACCATGGCCTGCGCCTGCTCGGGGGTGAGGCGGGCCAGCTCGGCCAGCTCGTCGCCGGCGCTGAAGACCCGCTCGTCGCCGTAGACCACCACGGCCGCGATCGACGCGTCGGCGGCGATCGCGTCGGCGGCGGCCGACACCTCGAGCGCCACCTGCAGATCGATCAGATTCATCGGCGGGCGGGCGATGCGGAGTACCGCGACGCCCTCTGCCACACCCCGGTCCACGGTCACGAATTCGGCCACAGCCGATCACATTAGCCCGGGCGCCGCCTACGGTGTCCCGCCGCCCGGGCCCCGGCCGCGACCGCCCTGCCCCGCGCTGGACTACTCCGGTCGCTGCGAACCCCGGATGCGCGCGTTCTTCGGCAGCTCCGCGAAGTAGCGGTCGGCGTTCGGGAACGCCAGCGCCGGGCCGTCGGCCTCGGGGTCGTAGACCGGCATGATCGGGGCGATGGTGCGGTCGGCCGCGAGAATCTCGGCGGTGGAAGCGAATTCGCCCAGGACCGCGAGCTGGGTCCAGGTCGGCGGCAGCAGCACGTCGGCGCCCTCGTGCCAGCGACGGATGGCCTCGGCGGGGGTGCACCAGGAGACGACCTCGGCCTCGGAGGTGGCGCCGTCGGCGAGCTGACCCTGCGGCAGCACGGCGACGAAGAAGCGGGTGTCGTAGCGGCGCGGCTCGATCACCGGGGTGATCCAGTTGTCCCAGGGCCGCAGCAGGTCGGCGCGCAGCACCAGGTTCTCGCGGGTCAGGAATTCGGCGAAGGACAGCTCGCGGCGTTCGAGCTGACCGCGGGCCTCGGCGTAGACGGCGGTGTCGGTGACGACGGTGTCGGCGGTCGGCCCGGCCAGCAGCACGCCGCATTCCTCGAAGGTCTCGCGCACCGCGGCGCACACCAGCGCCTGGGCGCGGCCCGCGTCGATGCCGAAGGCCTCGGCCCACCAGTCCGCGTCGGGTCCGGCCCAGTCCAGGGCGACCGACGCGTCGGAGGGGTCGACGCCACCGCCGGGGAAGACGGTCATGCCGGCCGCGAACGCCATCTCGCCGACCCGGCGCTGCAGGAACACCTCGGGCCCGTGCGCACCGTCGCGCACCAGCATGACCGTGGACGCGTCCTTGACCGGACGGGCGGCGGGCTGGGATCCGGGCTGTGCAACTGTCTCGCTCACATTCCGCACCATAACCCTTACCCGAGCGAAATAACATAAGCCGGTTCGGTTTGCCGGGCCGTTCGGCCGAAGACCCCGATTCCGGCGGAATGCCTCGGTCAGGTGCGCCGAAGGCCGGGTTTCACTCGGTCAAATGCACTGATCCGGTGCGGGTTTCGATGACGGGCGGCCCCGCGGGGTCGGGGCGGCGGGTCCAGGTGCCCTCGACCCGGCCGGTCCGGTAGTCCTGCACCTGGCTGACCACCTCCCCCGCGTCGTCGGTCCAGGTAACCAGGAAGACGCCCGCCTCGACGGCCGCGACCGCGACCGGGGCGCTGGTCCGGCGTCCGGTGTCGGCGGCGGTGTAGGTGACGGTGCGCCCGTCGGCGGCGAAGGTGATGGTGCCGCCCGAGCCGACGTCGTAGCTGAGCTGCACCGTCTTACCGTTCAGGTCCGCGGGCACCGCGGCCTTGCCGAGGGTTTCGGCGGCGTGCGACTTCGAAACCTGCTGGGCCGCCGGTGGATCGGCGACGCATCCGGCCGCGGCGAGGGCGACGGCGAGGATCGCGATCGCACCGGTGCCCCGGGACGCGATGGGGCCCGCGTTGCGGGTAGCGAAGGCACCGTTGGTCCGGCCCACAGCCAGCTCCCTCCGTCAGCGGCAGTTGCGGACAGTTTGCCCGGCAGCTCCGGAGGATGCAATCGCAGCGCGCCGACCTTCGCGAGACAGGTTGCGGGAAACCGGATCAGCGATTGCGATGGCGGCCGAAGCGCTGGCTGCGGCGGGCGAAGTAGCGGCCGTCGATGCGATCCAGCTGAATCGACTGCCGGAACGCCTCACTCAGGTTCTCCGAAGTCAGCACATCGGTCAGCAAACCCTGCGCGACCACCGCGCCCTCATTGAGCAGCAGGCCGTGGGTGAAGCCCGGCGGGATCTCCTCCACGTGGTGGGTGACCAGGACGGTGGCGGGCGCGTCCGGGTCGGCGGCCAGATCGCCGAGCCGTTCGACCAGTTCCTCGCGGCCGCCCAGATCGAGTCCGGCGGCGGGTTCGTCGAGCAGCAGCAGTTCCGGGTCGGTCATCAGCGCGCGGGCGATGAGCACCCGTTTGCGCTCGCCTTCGGAGAGCGTCCCGTAGGTGCGGTCGGAAAGGTGTTCCGCGCCCAGGCTTTCCAGAATGTCTACGGCCCGGTCGGTATCCATATCGTCGTACCGCTCACGCCAGCGGCCCATCACCGCGTAACCGGCCGACACCACCAGATCGGCGACCTTCTCGTCGATCGGCACCCGGCTGGCGATGGCGGCGGAGGAGATTCCGATGCGCGGGCGTAGTTCGTTGATGTCGACCCGCCCCAGCGTCTCGCCGAGCAGATTGGCGACACCGGAGGTGGGATGCATCTCGGCGGCGGCCATTCGCAGCAGCGAGGTCTTGCCCGCGCCGTTGGGGCCGAGCACCACCCAGCGTTCGTCCAATTCCACCTGCCAGGTGACCGGACCGACCAGGGTATGTCCGGAACGTCGAACGGTGACGTCGTTGAAATCGATGAGCAGATCGGGATCCGGTTGCGGCACGGGGTCCATCTTGGCCCACCGCACTGGACGATCGTCAACGTGGTGGGTAAACCCGGGGCGTGTCCTCTCCGGAAGTACGGGGACGATAAGCGATTTCGTGGGCGCCGCTATCGAATTCCGATAGGTCACGCTCGGCGTCGCTCATTCCGCGGTCCCGCGCGTCGGCCCTGGTGGAGCGAAACATCCGCGCCAGGATCAGTGCCACCGGGATCGAGAGCACTATCCACACGATGAGAACAACCAGCAATGTTGTCATTTCGTGGTTTCCTTTCGAGGAAACTCGTGAATCGATCCTTGCCCACCCGGTCTGGGAAGTCGATACGCACTGCCCATATGGGTCAGCACGCCGACCATTCGGTTTCGCTAGTGCGCCATCCGAACATTCGCTCCCACGCCACCCGAACTACGGCACCGCGATCACGGTCGTCGATCCGGGAGCCACCTCCGTGAACCCGGCATCGCGCACCGCCACCGCGTCGCCCCGGGCCACCCGCCGCTGCAACTCCGCCCAGTGACCCGGGTCGGCCTCCGCGACGGTGCACCGGAATCCGGTGCCGGCCCACGCATACGCCTGCCGCACGGGAAGGGCGCCTGCCAGCAGCATGCCGGCATGCCCTACCTGTGCCGCCGCCTTCCCCACAGTCATACCCAATTCCGCGTCCACCCATAGCACCGGAAATTCCGGATCGATTGCGATGTCCTCCTCGACCGGAAGCTCGGTGCCACTGATCTGGAGCCGGCGAATCCGCGGATCCACCTCGCCGACCGGACCCGGCACCAGCGCCCGCGCCTGCGCGCCCGCGAATTCGACTGTGACACCGTCGACTTCCTGCGCGGCCAGCCACTGCACGCCCCGGGCCCGCCGCGCCACCTTGCGGATTCGTGAGTGTTTCCACGTCAAATACCGTTCCTCCCACTCGCCCCCGGGCCCGACCCGCTCGTCCAGGCACAGCGCCACCACCGCCGAGGCGGCGGCGGCCAGCAGCGCCGAACGCGCGGGCGGGTCGTTCTTGGGGATGTGCAGCACCATCTGCATGGCCTGGACCAGCGCCGGGTCGGCGGGATCGCCCCCGCCGCCGTACCCCTTGGCCAGCTCCGCGTGCCTGGCCTCGAAACCGGCATCGATGGTGGATCCAACGCTCGACACAACTTCTCCTACAACGACGTTCTAACGCACCGTCACGTTCACGGTGAAACGCTTGGCGGGCTCCACGCCCTGTTCCCAGGCGCGCATGTACGACAGGTTCAACGTGGTGGAACCGGGTGCGGCCGCCACGAAATCAAGCACCGACTTGCCGCCCACACCGACCTTGCCGTCC
The DNA here is from genome assembly GCF_054781395.1 of Nocardia tengchongensis. Lineage (NCBI taxonomy): Bacteria > Bacillati > Actinomycetota > Actinomycetes > Mycobacteriales > Nocardiaceae > Nocardia > Nocardia tengchongensis. The sequence goes on along the minus strand of NZ_BAAGUM010000017.1, from coordinate 706,039 downwards.
GGATTCGAGTCCTGCTCGTAGTCCGGAGAGCCGTTCGGCTTCACGACCTTCTGGTCCAGTTCGCCGACCTGCCAGGCGTATCCGGTGGTCGGATTGGCTTCGAGGGTGACGATCAGGCCCTGGCCCACGGCCAGACTCACGTCCTTGCCGTCGGCGTCGGCGCCGATCCGCTCGGCCGCGTGCGCGGGCGCGGTCGGCGACGCCGCGGTGGTGACCGCGACGCTGGTGGCGGACTGCGGTGTCGCCTCGTTCGAACCGGAACTGCCGCAGCCGGCCAGCGCGAGGCCGGCCGTCAACATCACCAGCGGCATACGCACGCGCACGCGGTCTCCTTCGGTCGTGGCCGGGTTTCCAACCACGGTACCGAGAGCGGAGCTGCGAGCGGCGCAAGCGAATTGGACGCGTTGCGGCCAACTAGCCGGACATACCGGAACTAGCGGACGCTGCTCGCAAACTTCAGTGCGGCAGCGGCACGCGGCGAATGCCGCCGTCGCGGGCGTCGGCCGCCTCCACCTCGTCGCGGGTGACGCCGAGGATGAACAGCACCGCGTCCAGGAACGGATGCGACAGCGCCGCGTCGGCGACCTCGCGCAGCGCCGGCTTGGCGTTGAACGCGATACCGAGCCCGGCGGCATTGAGCATGTCGATGTCGTTCGCGCCGTCGCCGACCGCGACGGTCTGCTCCATCGGCACGCCCGTCTCGGCCGCGAACCGGCGCAGCGCAACGGCTTTCGCGGCCCGGTCCACGATCTCCCCGGTCACCGCGCCGGTCAGCTTGCCGTCGCGGATCTCGAGCGTGTTGGCCTGCACGAAATCCAGTTCCAGCTCGTGCGCCAGCGGCTCGATGACCTGACGGAAACCGCCGGACACCACGCCGCAGCGGAAGCCCAGGCGGCGCAGGGTGCGAATGGTGGTGCGGGCGCCGGGGGTGAGCTCGATACGCTCGGCGACCTCGTCGATGACCGAGGCGTCCAGCCCGGCCAGGGTGGCGACGCGCTGGCGCAGGGATTCGGAGAAGTCGATCTCGCCGCGCATGGCGGCCTCGGTGACCTGGCGGACCTCGTCCTCGACACCGGCGTGCGCGGCCAGCATCTCGATCACCTCACCCTGGATCAGGGTGGAGTCCACGTCGAACACGATGAGCCGCTTGGCCCGTCGCGCCAGACCGGCCTTCTCGACCGCCACGTCCACACTCTCCTTGGCGGCCACCGCGGACAGGGTAGTGCGCAGCGCGGTCTCGGTGTCCGCGTCGGCGGCGGGCACGGTGACCAGCAGTTCCAGACCCGTCACCGGGTAGTCGGCGATGCCGCGAATGGAATCGATGTTCACGCCCTGCGCGGCCAGCTTGCGCGCGATGGCGCTGAAGGCGCGGGCGGTGACCGGCGAACCCAGCACCACGACCGCGTGGGTGGACAGCTTCGCGCCCGACACGGCGCTCGCCCCGATCTCCACATCGACGTTCATGCCGATGGAGGCCATGGCGTCCTCGAGCTGATCCTGCAGCCCCTCGGGATCGGTGGGACACGACACCAGCACGCCCAGGGTGAGGCGGCCGCGAATGACCACCTGCTCCACGTCCAGCAGACTGACCCCGTTGTTGGCCAGTGCGGCGAGTAGCACCGACGTGACGCCCGGCTTGTCGGGTCCGGTGACCGTGACCAGAACCGTCGTGTCAGACGCGCTCAATCGATGACTCCTTAGTCCCTGCGGCTGGTGATCCCCCCGACATGCGGCGGCAGCTCATTCTGTCAGGTCGGCGTTCCACCGACCGCGCCGACGTCCGCCCACGGTGGCGGGCATCACGTCGGCGGTGCTCAGCGCCCCACGCATGGAGGGTCAGTACCGGCCTGCCGCGAGCAGGCGTGCGGCGCCGGAACACAATTCGTCCAGGATCTCGGCGACGGGCCGCACCGCCCTCACCAGCCCGACCCCCTGCCCCGCGTCGACCGGCGCGATCCGCGGATCGTCGGCGGCGTTGGCGGCGGCCAGCTCGGCCCGTGCGGCCGCCGCGGCGGCGGTCTGTTCAGCCTGCGCGGGCGCGGCATCGTCGGCCGGTTCGGGAGCGGCGGCTGTGGTCACCGACAACTCGTCGATCCGGTCGTGCCAGCGCGCGGTGAAGTCGTTGCGCAGCACCCGGGCCGGAAAGCGCTGCGGCCACGGCAGATCCATGCCGACGTCGAAGACCCGCGTGACGATGGTGTCGGTGCCCCGCGCCGCGAGCAGGGCGCGACGGCCACCCGGCGAGAGCAGCGATTCCTCGCCGGCTGCCAGCGCGGTGCCCAGCCACACTCCCGCGGCCCCCGCCGCGAGCATCGCGGCCACTCCCCGCGCCGAGCCGATGCCGCCGGCCGCCAGCACCGGGCCGGGCACGGCGTCGAGCACCGCTTCCAGCAACGGCAGCGTGGCCAGCTCGGGCGCACCGTGCCCGCCGCCCTCGAGACCGCGCGCGACCAGCACGTCGATCCCGGCGTCGCGGGCGCGCCGGGCGTCCTCCACGGTGTAAATCTGTGTCGCCGTCCGGATTCCGGCTTCGCGGGCGCGGGCGGCCCACGACAGGTCGGTCCCGAAGCTCACCGACAGCAGTGCGGGTGTGGCGGCGAGGGCGAGGTCGAGCAATCCCGGCCGGGCCGCCGCCACCCAGTCGACCAGGCCGATTCCGATCGGGCCGGGTGCGGGCGCTGCCGCGCTCCCCATCAGTTCCCGCTCGAGCGCGGGAAGTTCGCATGCGAGGGCGGCCGCGGCCAGCTCCCGTTCGAGCGCCTCGACCGAGCCCGCGCTGCCCATGCCGATCATGCCCAGTCCCCCGGCTGCCGCGACGGCGACCGCGAGCCTGCCCCCGGCGACGCCGCCCATGGGCGCGTTCACGATCGGCGCCCGCAACCCCATCGAGTCCGACCAGTTGGTCCGCAGTCCCGCATCCTCCGTCACCCGACCATGAAAGCGCGCCGCGGCCATCGCCATCCGGTCGGCCCCCGCAAGGCGCCGGTGCACCCCTACCCCACAACGCAACGCGGCACCCGTCCGAAGACGGGTGCCGCGTTGGATGTTCCGGCTGTCAGGCGACTAGTGCGACGCCTTCTCCAGCTCGTGCACATTGTGGGACTTGGTGCCCCAGCCCACGTGGGCCTCGGCGCGCATGCGGTCCACCATGTGCGGGTAGTGCAGCTCGAACGCGGGACGCTCGGAGCGGATGCGCGGCAGCTCGTAGAAGTTGTGCCGCGGCGGCGGGCAGGAAGTCGCCCACTCCAGGGAGTTGCCGTAGCCCCACGGATCGTCGACGGTCACGACCTCGCCGTAGCGGTAGGACTTGAAGACGTTCCAGATGAACGGCAGCATCGACGAACCCAGGATGAAGGCACCGATCGTGGAGATGGTGTTCAGGGTGGCGAAGCCGTCGCTCGGCAGGTAGTCGGCGTAGCGACGCGGCATACCCATGTTGCCCAGCCAGTGCTGCACCAGGAACGTGGTGTGGAAGCCGACGAAGGTGGCCCAGAAGTGCCACTTGCCCAGGCGCTCGTCCATCATGCGGCCGGTCATCTTCGGGAACCAGAAGTAGATGCCCGCGAAGGTGGCGAACACGATGGTGCCGAAGAGCACGTAGTGGAAGTGCGCGACCACGAAGTAGGTGTCCGACACGTGGAAGTCGATCGGCGGGGCGGCCAGGATGACACCCGACAGACCACCGAAGAGGAAGGTCACCAGGAAGCCGACCGACCAGAGCATCGGGGTCTCGAAGGTGAGCTGACCGCGCCACATGGTGCCGATCCAGTTGAAGAACTTCACACCGGTCGGGACCGCGATGAGGAACGTCATGAACGAGAAGTACGGCAGCAGCACCGCGCCGGTCGCGTACATGTGGTGCGCCCACACCGCGATGGACAGGGCCGCGATACCCAGGGTCGCGTAGACCAGGGTGGTGTAACCGAAGATCGGCTTACGGCTGAAGACCGGGAAGATCTCCGACACGATGCCGAAGAACGGCAGCGCGATGATGTACACCTCGGGGTGGCCGAAGTACCAGAACAGGTGCTGGTAGAGCAGGACACCGCCGTTGGCCGGGTCGTAGATGTGGCCACCCAGGTGGCGGTCGTAGGCCAGGCCGAACAGCGCCGCGGTGAGCAGCGGGAAGGCCAGCAGCACCAGCACCGAGGTGACGGCGATGTTCCAGGTGAAGATCGGCATCCGGAACATGGTCATACCCGGGCAGCGCAGGCAGACCACGGTGGTGAGCATGTTGACGCCACCGAGGATGGTGCCCAGACCGGAGACGGCCAGACCCAGGATCCACAGGTCGGCGCCGACGCCGGGCGAGTGGACGATGTCCGAGAGCGGGGTGTACGCGGTCCAGCCGAAGTCCGCCGCGCCGCCGGGGGTGATGAAGCCCGCGGTCGCCATGGTGCCGCCGAACAGGTACAGCCAGTAGCTGAACGCGTTCAGACGCGGGAAGGCGACGTCAGGGGCGCCGATCTGCAGCGGCAGGATGATGTTGGCGAAGCCGAACACGATCGCGGTCGCGTAGAAGAGCAGCATGATCGTGCCGTGCATGGTGAACAGCTGGTTGAACTGTTCCGGCGACAGGAACTGCATGCCCGGGCGGGCCAGCTCGGCGCGCATGAGCAGCGCCATGATGCCGCCGACCATGAAGAAGGACATGGCGGTCACCAAGTACATGACGCCGAGAACCTTCGGGTCCGTGGTGGTGACCATCTTGAAGATGAACGATCCCTTCGGACCCGTCCTTTGAGGATAGGGCCGCGCCGCCTCCACAAGGCTGGCCGGCCGCGGTTCTACGGCAGTCACGAAACCTCCACAGGTATGCCATCGTTCGTACGCTGCTTCCGGCGTCCGGTTCGGCACATGACGAACGACGGTGGCTTGCGCTGTGACAGATCGTAAACCGTGTTCCATCGGCGCTCGCCACGGGTCCTACTCTGTGTCGTAATTGGGAGTCGGGAGGCACGGCTGTAGGCTGCCCCGCATGCCGGTGCGCGAGTCTGCTTCCACCCGAAACACGTTCGCCTCCACCTTTTCCCCTATGCGGCATTTGCGCAGTGTGGGATTGGTCTCGGCGGCCACGCTGCTATCCGTCGGCCTGCTCGCGGGGTGCGCCAAGACCGATGACAACTCCGCCTCGATCGTGCGCACGACCACGAATATCGCGGGGGCGGGCGTGGTCGGCATCGAACGCGACACCACCAAGGCGTGCGCGCTACCGACCGTCCCGGATTCGGCGGCGGGCACCCGGACCGTCGCCCACGCGGCGGGTACCGCGGAGGTCCCCGCCGACGCCAAGCGCATCGTGGTGCTGTCCACCCCCGCCTTGGACGCGGCCTGCGCGCTGGGTCTGTGGGAACGGGTGGTCGGCGCGGCCACGGTCTCCGGTCCGTCACCGCAGCCCGAATATCTGGGTAGCGGGATCGCCGCGATCTCCGGGGTCGGCATGGTCGACACCCCGGATCCGGCGAAGATCGCGGAGCTGAAGCCGGATCTGATCATCGGCCCGGCCGCCGACGGCTCGCGCTACGACGCCTTGAAGGCCATCGCCCCGACCGTCCTGGTCGGTGACGATCACGGCTGGCAGGCCACCTTCACCGGTTTCGCGGAGGCCCTGAACCGCAAGGCCGCCGGCGCCAAGGCGCTCGACGACTACCGCACCGCCGCGAAGGACACCGGCATCGCCGCCAACGCCGCGCTCACCCAGGCGTCGGTGATCCGCTTCGACCCCGAGACGATTCAGGTGCAGGGCGGCAACAGCTTCGCCGCCCAGGTGCTGGGTGACGCGGGCGTGCAGCGCCCGCAGGCGCAGCGCGGCGACTCCTTCGACGTCTCGAGTCTGAGCACCGAGGCCGACCGCAACAAGATCGAGGGCGACCTCATCTTCCTCATGTTCGACGGCAAGGACGGCCTCGCCTACGGCAAGTCGATCATGAAGGGCGACAACTGGAAACAGCTCGGCGCGGTCAGCGACCGCCGTGAGTTCGCCGTCGACGACACCATCTGGCACGGCAGCGGCATCACCGCCGCCCGAGCCCTGCTCGAGGACATCCGCAACAACCTCAACGGCTACGTCGCCGACTGACGACGTAGGGCGCTCGGCCCGATGACGTGGGGAAGTCGCCACCCGGCCGAGCACCGACCGCGAAGTTCACCAGTCACACCGTGAACTTTTCGTGATCACGGGTATTCCCCGCGGACAGAGTCGGCAAACGGCCCCGAGCGAAGATTCGCTCGGGGCCGTTTGCCGACCGCAGCAACTGATTTCGCAACGGTCGGGGTAACTCATGGGGTACGCCCAGAATTGGGTTGCTCCGAAACCGCCGGCCCGCCTGCCCGACCGTCCACGGCTCTCAGCCGGGCGCTGAAGGCTCGGGGAGGCGGGGGAGTCAGAACTCCCAGTCCTCGTCTTCGGTGTTCACAGCCTTGCCGATGACGTAGCTGGAGCCGGAGCCGGAGAAGAAGTCGTGGTTCTCGTCGGCGTTCGGGGAGAGGGCCGAGAGGATGGCCGGGTTGACGTCGCACTCGTCCTTGGGGAACAAGCCCTCGTAGCCGAGGTTCATCAGGGCCTTGTTGGCGTTGTAGCGGAGGAACTTCTTGACGTCCTCGGTGAGGCCGACCTCGTCGTAGAGGTCCTGGGTGTACTCGACCTCGTTCTCGTAGAGCTCGAAGAGCAGCTCGAAGGTGTAGGCCTTGAGCTCTTCGCGCTCGGCCTCGGAGACCAGCTCCAGGCCCTTCTGGTACTTGTAGCCGATGTAGTAGCCGTGCACGGCCTCGTCGCGGATGATCAGGCGGATCATGTCGGCGGTGTTGGTCAGCTTGGCCCGCGAGGACCAGTGCATGGGCAGGTAGAAACCGGAGTAGAAGAGGAACGACTCCAGCAGGGTGGAGGCGACCTTGCGCTTGAGCGGGTCCTCGCCGTTGTAGTAGTCGAGGACGATCTCGGCCTTGCGCTGCAGGTTCCGGTTCTCCTCGGACCAGCGGAAGGCCTCGTCGATCTCCCGGGTCGAGCACAGCGTGGAGAAGATGGAGCTGTAGCTCTTGGCGTGCACCGACTCCATGAACGCGATGTTCGTCATCACCGCTTCTTCGTGCGGGGTGATCGCGTCGGGAATGAGGCTGACCGCGCCGACCGTGCCCTGAATGGTGTCGAGCAGGGTGAGGCCGGTGAAGACCCGCATGGTGAGTTGCTTCTCGTTGGCGGTCAACGTGCTCCACGACGGGATGTCGTTGGAGACCGGGACCTTTTCCGGCAACCAGAAGTTGCCGGTGAGCCGATCCCAGACCTCCGCGTCCTTCTCGTCCTGCACGCGGTTCCAGTTGATCGCACTAACCCGATCAATGAGCTTCACGTTCCGCTCACACACCCTTCTTCAGCTTCCGGACCCTGCGAATTCCCTTGCCATGAACACTACTACTGGTAGGTGACATCCCCGTGCAGCACAAGAAGTTGTGTCTTCACGTGTCTATACGTTGTCCTGCGAGAATGCGAAACGGGGATGGGCAAAGTACGCCACCGACTGCAGAAAATTACAGCCGTGCAATCCGTCACAGCACACCGGGGTAGGTCTGCGCAAACCCGCCCCGGGTTTGCCGATCAGATGCCGAGCACCACTTTCGCCGTCGTGAAGTAGATGACCAGTCCGGTGGCGTCCACCAGCGTGGTCACCATGGGCGCGGAGATGACCGCCGGGTCGATGCGCAGCTTCTTCGCCAGCAGCGGCATGGTGCCGCCGATGGTGGCCGCCCAGCCGCAGATGATCACCAGCGCGATGCCCACCACCACGGCGATCTTCACGCCCACGAACAGCGTGCCGATCACCATGCCGATGGCGGCCAGCATGCAGCCCAGCAGCAGCCCGACCCGGCATTCGCGCCAGATCACCGCGAGCAGGTCCGAGACCCGCACCTCGCCGACCGCGAGCGCGCGCACGCAGGTGGTCGCGGCCTGCGCGCCCGCATTGCCGCCGGACCCGATGAGCAGGGGGATGAACAGCGCCAGGTGCGCGGCCTGCTCGAGGGTCGGTTCGAAGAAGTTGGTGACCGTCACCGTGAGGGTGGCCGCGACCAGCAGCAGCATCAGCCACAGGGCGCGGTAGCGGGCCAGCTGGAACACGCCCGCGGCCATGTAGTGCCCCGACCACGGGGAGGTGCCGGCCTGCCGGGCCATGTCCTCGGAGTCGGCGGCCTCGATGACCTCCACGGCGTCGTCGATGGTGAGCAGGCCGACCAGGCGGTCCTCGCTGTCGACCACCGGCAGGTTGATCAGGTTGGCGCCCTGCATGAGTCGCGCCGCCTTCTCCGCGGATCCGGTGGCGCGCGCCGAGACCGGTTCGCCCGCAATGAGTTCCGCGATCATGGTGTCGGGCGAGCCGAGCACCAGGTCGCGCAGTTCCACCACGCCGATCAAGCGCCGGCCCGCGTCGACCACGGGCAGCGTGTACACGGTCTCGGCGGTGGAGCCCTTGGCGCGCACCATGTGCAGCGCCTCCCCCACCGGCAGATTCCGTGGCAGCGCAACGACTTCCGGCGTCATGTAGAAGCCGACGGAGCCCTCCGGGTAGCCGAGCAGGGTCGCGGTCATGCGCCGCTCGTGCGGGCTGAGCCCGCCCAGGACGCGCTTGGCCACCTTGGCCGGGACCTCGCGCAGCATGCGGGCGCGGTCGTCGGGATCCATCCCCTCGACCAGGTCGCGGAAGCTCTGATCGCGCAGCCCGGACAGGATCTGCTGCTGGTCGACGGGTTCGAGCTCCTCGAAAACGGCCAGCGCGCGATCCTTGTCGAGCAGCCGGAAGGCCATGCCGGCGGTGACGGCGTCCATCCTGGCCAGCTCGTCGGCGATGACGTGCGGCGCATGGTTGTCCAGCCACTCCATCGCCGGGGTCAGGTGGTGGCAGTCGACGATGTCGCGCAGCGAATCCTGTTCGGGGACAGGCGTATCGGCGACAACCGTGGGGACGGCAGGGGGCAGTTCGGTCTGCGTCATGGCGAAACCTCGGCCGGGTGGCGGTCAGGGGTGGTCGGGGGTACCGGATCACACCGCGGGCACCGCACCCACCGTCGCCAGGTGTTGTTCTATCGACGGAATTCGAGGGCGATGCCACGCGGCCTTCGACTGGGAGGTTCACCGCGCACGGACCTCACCCCCTCCTCGAAAGCCACTATTGCTCGACAGGCGTCATGGATAGAAACAACCATGTTCAGGATACAGAGGGTGGCCTAACGACGCTCGCTCGCCCTCGACCGGTAGGCAAGTCCATCGGTACAGTCGGAGCGGGCGGCCGCGAAACGGCTTGCCGCCGAATCATTTTTCGATCATTTTCCGTCGATCGGGTGGTCGCGGCCGTTGGGCGCGCGTCCGGAATGCCCTACTCTCTGCCTCTGTGCGTGTTTTGGTGCTAGAGGACGATCCCCAGCTCTGCCGCGAGGTGACCGAGGGGTTGCGTTCGGCCGGGTTCGCGGTGGACCTCGCCCAGAGCCTCGCCGACGCCGATTTCAAGATCGCCGTCAATCGCTACGACTGCCTGGTGGTGGACCGCGGCCTGCCCGACGGCGACGGCTTGGACCTGGTCGCGAGCGCGCGCGCCGCCGGGCACACCGTGCCCGCGCTCATGCTCACCGCTCGCGACGGGCTCGACGACCGGCTGGCCGGCTTCGAGCACGGGGCCGACGATTACCTGACCAAACCCTTCGCACTGCCCGAGCTGGTGATGCGGGTGCGGGCACTGTGCCGCCGCCGCGAACAGCCCACCGCCGCGCGGATCGCCGTGGCGGACATCGAGATCGACCTCATGCGCCGGCGGGTCACCCGCGGCGGCATCATGCTGGCGCTCACGCCCAAGGAGTTCGCGCTGCTCGAGCTCATGGCCACCCGGCGCGGCAGCGTCGTGACCCGCACCGATCTCATCGAATGCTGCTGGGACGAAATGGCCGAGCCCGCTTCGAATGTGGTGGACGCGGTCGTCGCCAAGCTGCGGCGCAAACTCGGTGAGCCGTCCGTGATCGAGACGGTGCGGGGGACGGGATTCGTGATAGCCGGCAACGTCTCGTGAGCACCCACCGCTCCCCCGCGGTGGCCCGGCTGAAGCGGGCCCGCTGGTTCATGACCGCGCTGGTCACCGTGATCATCGCGGCCGCCGTGCTGATCTTCGGTTTCGTGGCCGCCGCCATCGACGCGGACGCGCGCGCGACCCGTGCCGACGATCAGGTCCGGCAGGTGTCCGGCGGGCTGGCGCGGGCCATCCAGCACGACGAGAAGCAGACGCTGGACCTGTCCACCGTCATCGACGATCAGCTGGCGAAGGGCCCGACCGCGGTCGTCGTGGCGGTGCGGGTACCGGGCGAGCCGTGGAAGCAGGCGCACACCTATCAGCGCTCGTACATGCCGGACGATACCCAGATCGCCACGCTGGCAACGCAAACCGAGGATCACGCCGACGGATTGCTCTACAAGGACAGCCGGTTCCACGGCACCGACATCACCGGCCGTGCGGTGACGATGGTCGGCACCCCGGTGTTCTGGAACGATTGGGACCATATCGTCGTCATCCTGACCGGCGCCGAGTCCATGGCGGACGGGGACCAGCATCGAAAGCTGGTGTGGGAGTTGACTGTCGGTGGAGTCCTGCTGGTGTTGCTGTCGGCGGCGGGGACGTTCGTGCTGTCCGGGCGCAGTCAGCGCCAGGCGCTGCGCATGCTGGACGAGCACGAACAGTTCCTCGGGGACGCCGCGCACGAATTGCGTACGCCGCTCACCACATTGAAACTGCTCACCGAGTCCCGGCCGAAGCCGGAGGACGTCCAGCAGACACTCGCCGAGGCGCAGCGGCTGGCGGATCGCATGGCGCGCTTGGTGACCGGGCTGCTGGCCCGCGCCCGCATGCAGTCGGGGATCGCCGAACCCGAGCGCACGCTGCTGCGGCTGGATCAGCTGGCGGAGACGGTGGCCGACGAGGCCGCCGACGAGCGCATCCTGGTGACCGCGTATCCGAGCGTCGTGCTGGGTGATCCGCAACTGCTGAGCCTGGCCATCCGGAACATGCTGGAGAACGGGCTGACCCATGGCGCGGTGAACCGGTCCGCGCCGGTCGAGGTGCACGTGGCGGAGGGACGGGTCAGCATTCGCGATCACGGCCCCGGCGTCGATCCGGTCATGGCGGCCAACCCGTTCGATCGCGGCACGGCCGGGCGCACCGGACGCAACGGGATCGGCTTGGCGCTGGTCGCGTGGGTGGCGCAGGCGCACGGCGGCAATGCCTCGATCGAGCCCGCGGCCGGCGGCGGCACCATCGCCACACTGTGGCTGCCGCCCGCCGACATCACGGTGGGCGGGCCCGTCGGCGCCCGGCACTAGCCGCTGTCCAGCCGGGCTGACAGGAATGTCACGGCCGGAATCGGATTCGCCGCGGTGTCACTCCGGCGCTGCGAGCACCCGCCATGACCACGCCGATGTCCCGAACTGGTACCGACGGTGACGGTCATGCGCGGCCGGTCTGGCACATGTGAGAAGTCACAGGACCATTCGTCGCCTATTACTGTGCTTCACAGGGAGAGATCGATCCGGCCGTTCGGAGACGCGGCCTGCGTTAGCGTTTCAGGTCCCGTACGGGGCGCAGAACCGGGGGTGGAAGGGAGTCACGGATGGCCGTGGGAATTCCGGCCCGGGCCGGACTCACCGTGTCGGGCACGCCGATCTCGTCGCCGCTCAAGGATGTTCGCGGCGTCGCCCAGCACATGGTGGGGCATTTCGTCGAGACGGTCGCGCCCTGCGGCACCCTGCCCGGCGACGCCATTCACGGCGACGTCACCGTCATCACCCGCACCTGCCTGGAGCTGGCGGTCGGCATGCTCGACGGGCGCGACATCCCGGAGAAGACCAAACGTCTGGAAGAGGCCGCGGCGCAGTGGGCGCGCGAAGGCATCCCGATCGACACCATCCATCACGCCATCCACGAGGGCTTCAAGATCGGCTCGGAACTGGTGATGGCCAAGGCGCTGTCCGGGCACGTGCGCCGCGAGGACGAGGACGGCGCGGTCACCCTCGTCATCGCCGCCGCCGACATGAACAACATCGTGGACGGCGCCAAGCTGGTGGTGGAGTTGCTCGACCGGATGACCTCCGCGGTGGCCATGGCCTATGTGCGGGAGATGCGGTCGGTGGTGAGCGAACACCACACCGCGGTGCACACTCTCACCTCGGCGCTGCTGGGCGGGCACAGCACCTCCACCATGGCGCGGGAATGCGGGATCGAGATCGCCGAGGCGTATCACGTACTGGCGCTGTCCATTCCGGAACATCCGGAGGAGGACTCCCCCACCGTGGACGGCGCGGTGGTGGCGCGGCGCAAGCTGCGGCGGGTGCAGGCGGAGCTGGCCACCCGCTACACCGACAAGGTGCTGTCGCTGCTCAGCGTGGACGGCGGCACCCTGCTGGTCCCGGCCACCGATATCGCCGACGATCAGCTCGACGAATTGATCGAGGGGCTCTCGCGGGCGGCCCGGGTCCCGATCACCGCGACGCTGGTTCCGGCCGCGCCGCAACAGATTCCGGACGCCGCCGACCAGGCGCACGAACTGCTCGACATCGTGCACCGGCTGCGGCTGGTGCGCGGACTGTTCCGCTTCGACGAACTGGCCCTGGAGTATCAGCTGACCCGTCCCGGGCCCGGCCGCGACCATCTCGGGTCGCTGCTGGATCCGCTCGACGCGCACGCCGAACTGCTGGAAACGCTGCAATCCCACATCAGCAACAACCTGAACCGGCAGCGCACGGCGCGAATGCTGCACGTGCACACCAATACCGTGGACTACCGGCTGAAACGGATCGGACAGCTGACCGGATTCGATCCGACCCAGCCGTCCGGTCTCTGGTATCTGCGTTCGGCGCTGGTGGCGCGCACCTATCAGGCGGGCTGACCCCGCGGCGGTTCAGCAGTTGGCGGGAGCGGGCTCGCCGCGCAGGCGGGCGTCCAGCCAGGAGTACGCGGCCGGCAGGCCGAGCACGGCGGCGGTGAGGTGATCGGGCACCGGCACCTGCTCGGACCACACCCGCGCGCCCGCGGCGCAGTAGCGGCGCAGGGTGTGCACGACGGCGTCGATCGGGATCAGCCCGTCGATGGGCGAATGCCATTCGAAGACGGGCATATTCGGGACGCCGGGGTAGAGCTCGACGCTGTTCTCGTCCACCACCGCGCGGGCTCGCGGATCGTCGGTCATGACGGTCGTCTTGGCGACGTCGAGCGCGCCCTGCCCGGCGCCCGCGGTCAGGATGTCGTTGGTGCAACTGTTGACCAGCCGGTCGCGGATGGCGAGGCCGCGGTCGTTGAGCTGGTCGGTGAGCGGGAAGCGGTCCGGGTACTCGCGTTCCAGGCCCAGCCCGGCCGCCAGCGCCAGCCCGAAGGCCGGATGCCGGTTCATGCCGAGGCCCTCCATCATCGAGACCAGGTTCATCGGGACACCGCCCATGGCGGCGCCCGCGATGCGCAGTTCCGGGGCGTAGGACGCGGCCAGCGCCGCCGCCCAGGCGGTCGCCATGCCGCCGCCCGAATAGCCGGCCATGACGAGCGGACTGTGCTCGGCCCGTAACTCCGGCACGCGCTGGACCGCGCGCAGGCCGTCCAGGGTGATCTGGCCGCCGAGTTTGGCCGCGCCGTAGGCGATTCGGGGGCCGAGGTGGTCGGGCAGGGCCAGGGTCCAGCCGCGCTGCAGGGCCACGTTCCAGCCGGGGGCTTCCCGGATCATCAGGTTGGGGTCGCTGGTGTAGAGCTCGCGGGAGACCGCGCACTGCGCGCCGAGGCCGTTGATGATCTGCTGCAACGACAGGACGGGCGCGTCGGGGAGGCGGTGACGCGGCGAGATCACGGTGGTGGTGGCCGCGATGGGGTGTCCGGTGGAGTCGGTGGAACGGAACTTGATCAGCGTGATGTCGGTGTCGGGGAAGCTCGCCAGCGCGGGCATGGCTCGGGTGGCGAGGACGTCGCCGGGCTGGTGGCCGGCGATGTCGGAAGGGTTGGCGTAGAAGGGGTCCGGGTCCGGGGTGGGGAGCAGCGGCTGGGCCGCGGCCGATCCCGTGGCGACCGTCACGAGCAGAGCCCCGATCACCGCGATCGGAACACGAATCCTCATGCGGGGCAGCGTAGGAACGCCGCTCGCGCCGGACCAGGGGGCCGGGGGAACATTCCGAATAGTCACAAACGGCGCGGTCGTCGTTTGTGATCGCGCGCCGAATTCCGAGCGACCAATGTTTCTGTTCCGACGAGTAACAACTAGTCCCGCGCGGCCCTTGTGACATGTCCAAGCGGAAACCGGAACACGTTCCTACACACGGTAATCCGGATACGTTCGGTCACAGAGAGGTGCGGGCCGACGAAGGGGTCGGCCCGCACCTCTCCCCGCACCGACTCGAGGAGCAGCGCACATGGCCGGCAACACCGAAGGCAGAGTCCGCTTCGACAGCGTGGGTGACGCGCTCACCCACCGGGTGACCGTCTACCTCGGCGGACCCGAGGACGGGGCCGAACTCACCATGGAATACGTGGCCACCTGGAAGGAGGCGTCGGACTTCACCGTGGCCGCGGTACACGCGGGACTGGCGGTGACGGTGGACAACCGGATCCGGCCGGGATTGCGCCGACTGCCGCGCTACGGACTCCGGCACTGAAATCCGCTACACCGCAGCGGCGTTCGGGCGGTGCCATCACCGCCCGGGCACGGGGGCGAAGGCCGCCGAGAGGGCATCCCAGGCCGGCCCCAGCTGAGCGGAGAAATCCTCCCAGGCGTGCAGGCCCGTCGGCTCGTAGTGCACGGTGGCGGGAATCCTCAAGTCGCTCAATCGTTTCGCGAAATGCTCGGTACAGACCCGCGCGCCCGCCTCGAGCAGCACGCCGCCACCGGCCGTACCCAGGGCCGCCACCACATCCGGGGATCGCAGCACCTCGGCCAGATCCGGCACGCCGGGCACACCGGAGGCGGCCGACAGGTAGATCGCGGTGCCGCGCAACGCTTCCGCGCCCACCGTGCTGTCGTGGGTCAGCCAGTCGAACGTGCCGGGCAGACCCCAGAGATTCAAGATATTGCCGCCCCGCGAGGCCACCGTGGCCGCGGTGATCGCGCTCCCGGGCCCGTCGACGGTGGAATAGCAGCCGCTCAATCCCGCGACGGCCCGATAGAACCCGGGATGCCGGTGCGCGAGCATCATCGCGCCCTGCGCGCCCATGGACACGCCCGCGATCCCCCGACGACCGTCGGACCGCAGATACGGCTCGATCACCCCGGGTAATTCGGCGGTCAGGAAGGTTTCCCAGCGATTCCACCCGAGCGCGGCATCGGGATGCTGCCAGTCGGTGTACATGCTGCCGGTGGCCCCGGCCGGGAAGACCACATCGACCGGCTTGTCGGCGAAGAAGTCCGCGGCATGCCCCTTGGTCAGCCAGTCGGACACCCCCTCGGCATCGACACCGTCGAGCAGATACAGCGTGGGACGGGGGCCGGTTCCGGAGCCGTGCAGCACATCCAGCGCGACGGCGCGCCCCATGGCGGACGAGGCCACCTCCACACGCTCCCAGCGCGGCCCGACCTGCTCCACCCGCGTCACCGCGGCCCGCGCCCCGATCCGCCCGGGCGTACCCGCCTGCGCGCTCGCCCCGAACGCCGAGCTCGCGAGCACGGCCAGCGCCATCGCGACCCCGGCGGCCGCACGCCGCTTCACGACACCTCCCGGCGTCTTCGAATCATGCAGTGCGACAAGCCGACTCCTCATGCGCGATGTCCGATGCCCGCCGAAGAACCCACCGGGCGGGTGCGAGGTTGATACACCCGGTGGGGTCTCCGTTCGATCGACTCACCTCCAAAACGCTTGTCCCGATGCGTTTCCCGATTCCGGCATCACCCGCGCAATTCGATGGAAACCGATGCCCGAATCACGGCGAGCCTAACCAGCCGTGGACGTCGTCCGACAGGCCGGAGAACACCTTCTGGAGAGTTCACAATCGCGCGCGACGCAAACGTGGGATCAGCCACAGCAACGACGAAAGGGCGCTCCCGGCCGATGGCCGGAAACGCCCTTTCTCGTACTGCCGATCAGAGCATGCAGCTCACGCAGCCCTCGACCTCGGTGCCCTCGAGCGCCATCTGCCGGATGCGGATGTAGTAGAGGGTCTTGATGCCCTTGCGCCAGGCGTAGATCTGCGCCTTGTTGACGTCGCGGGTGGTGGCGCTGTCCTTGAAGAACAGCGTCAGCGACAGGCCCTGGTCCACGTGCTGGGTGGCGGCCGCGTAGGTGTCGATGACCTTCTCGTAGCCGATGTCGTAGGCGTCCTCGAAGTATTCGAGATTCTCGTTGGTCAGGTAAGGGGCCGGGTAGTAGACGCGGCCGATCTTGCCTTCCTTCCGGATCTCGATCTTGGAGGCGATCGGGTGGATCGAGCTGGTGGAGTGGTTGATGTAGGAGATCGAGCCGGTCGGCGGGACGGCCTGCAGGTTCTGGTTGTAGATGCCGTGCTGCATCACCAGCGCCTTCAGCTCGCGCCAATCATCCTGGGTGGGGATGTGGACGTTCGCCTCGGCGAAGATCTGGCGCACCCGCTCGGTGGCCGGCTCCCACACCTGCTCGGTGTACTTGTCGAAGAACTCACCGGAGGCGTACTTCGACTCGGGGAAGCCGCCGAAGTACGAACCCCGCTCCTGCGCGATCAGATTCGAGGCGCGAATCGCGTGGTAGGCGATCGTGTAGAAGTAGATGTTGGTGAAGTCCACGCCCTCTTCGGAGCCGTAGTGGACGTGCTCCCGCGCCAGGTAGCCGTGCAGGTTCATCTGCCCCAGGCCGATGGCGTGAGACTCGTTGTTGCCCTGCTCGATCGAGGGCACCGAGTAGATGTGGGTCTGGTCCGACACCGCGGTCAGCGCGCGGATCGAGGTCTCCACCGTCTTGGCCAGGTCCGGCGAATCCATGGTCTTCGCGATGTTCAGCGAGCCCAGGTTGCACGAGATGTCCTTGCCCACCTTGGCGTAGGACAGATCGTCGTTGAACTCCGACGGGGTGGAGACCTGCAGGATCTCCGAGCACAGGTTGGAGTGGGTGATCTTGCCCGCGATCGGGTTGGCCCGGTTCACGGTGTCCTCGTACATGATGTACGGGTAGCCCGACTCGAACTGCAGCTCGGCGATGGTCTGGAAGAACTCGCGAGCCTTGATCTTGGACTTGCGGATTCGCTTGTCGTCGACCATCTCGTAGTACTTCTCGGTGACATTGATGTCGGCGAACGGCACGCCGTAGATGCGCTCCACGTCGTACGGCGAGAACAGGTACATGTCCTCGTTCTTCTTCGCCAGCTCGAAGGTGATGTCGGGGATCACCACACCCAGCGACAGCGTCTTGATGCGGATCTTCTCGTCCGCGTTCTCGCGCTTGGTGTCGAGGAAGCGGTAGATGTCGGGGTGGTGGGCCTGCAGGTAGACCGCGCCCGCGCCCTGACGCGCACCCAGCTGGTTGGCGTAGGAGAACGAGTCCTCCAGCAGCTTCATGATCGGGATGACGCCCGAGGACTGGTTCTCGATCTTCTTGATCGGGGCGCCGGTCTCACGAATGTTGCTGAGCAGCAGGGCGACACCGCCGCCGCGCTTGGACAGCTGCAGGGCGGAGTTGATGGAGCGCCCGATGGACTCCATGTTGTCCTCGATGCGCAGCAGGAAGCAGGACACCGGCTCGCCGCGCTGCTTCTTGCCCGAGTTGAGGAAGGTGGGGGTGGCCGGCTGGAAGCGGCCGTCCATGATCTCCTCGACCAGCTCGCCCGCCAGGGTCTCGTCACCGGCGGCCAGGGTCAGGGCGACCATGCACACGCGGTCCTCGAAACGCTCCAGATAGCGCTTGCCGTCGAAGGTCTTCAGCGTGTACGAGGTGTAGTACTTGAACGCGCCCAGGAAGGTCGGGAACCGGAACTTCTTGGCGTACGCCTGCTGGAACAGCTGCTTGATGAACGTCCGCGAGTACTGGTCGAGGACCTCGGTCTCGTAGTAGTTCTCCTTGACGAGGTAGTCGAGCTTCTCGTCGAGGTTGTGGAAGAAGACCGTGTTCTGGTTGACGTGCTGCAGGAAGTACTGGTTGGCGGCTTCCCGATCCTTCTCGAACTGGATCTCACCGTTGGGTCCGTACAGGTTGAGCATGGCGTTGAGGGCGTGGTAGTCCAGTCCCTCGGTCGCGGAGTCGCCGCTGACGGGGCGCTCTACGCGGGCAGTCTTTCCGACCGGTGCTGTTGTCGTTGCCAAAAGATTCCCAATCCCTCGCGGACGCGCTCGACGTCCTCGGCAGTTCCCATGAGTTCGAAGCGATACAGGTACGGGACCCCCGCTTTGCGCGAGATCACTTCTCCCGCATAGCAGTACGTGTCGCCGAAGTTGGTGTTGCCGCTCGCGATCACGCCGCGCAGCAGGGCGCGGTTGTGCGGATCGTTGAGGAACTTGGCCACCTGACGGGGCACGAATTCCTTGTCGGATCGCTGCCCACCCAAAACGTGCCGACCTCCCCCGTAGGTGGGGACGATCAGCACGAAAGGTTGGTCGACGCGAAGCGAGTCGGCGGTGTGAAGCGGAATGCGGACGGCGGGCAGGCCCAGCCGTTCGACGAACCGGTGAGTGTTCTCCGAAGCACTGGAGAAATAGACCAGATTCGGTGTCTCACTCGACATTTCGGTCATCTCCCTGACCGCTGGGCCGAGCCGTCAGGCGACTGCGACGACGTCGGCCAGCGCCTTGATGCGGTCCGGACGGAAGCCGGACCAGTGGTCGTCCCCGGCGACGACGACGGGGGCCTGCAGGTAACCCAGGGCCATCACGTAGTCGCGGGCATCCGGGTTCTCCGAGATGTCGACGACGCTGTAGTCGACACCAGCCTTGTCGAGGGCGCGATAGGTCGCGTTGCACTGGACACAAGCGGGCTTGGTGTAAACGGTGATGGTCATTGGTATCCCCTTCTCCTCAGCCTTGATCTGTCTGCAGTGCACACCTGAAACAAGATCCACGTAGTAATGCGCAAACCCCTGGAAGCGGAGCCGAAGCTCCTGGTCACCGGCCCGTGATCGAGGTCTCGTCCTTGTGGCCTTCCAGCTCCCAAGACACTACACCTAGTGGCCGACAAACTCATACAACACGACATGTTGCGACTCACAAAGGTGAAATTCCGGACGGGTTAGTACCTGGACACTCGATTCGCAACTCGACACGACTGAGTCACACATCACAATTTCGGCATTCAGTTCATTTCCAGCAAACACACCATTACCGCTGATCAACACGCTTCTCACGAGTCACAGCAGACTCGAGCGACCACCCGGTTCGCAACCTCGCCGGGTCGAGCGACCGATTCCAGGCCGCCCGCTCGCCCCGGCGTGTCGCGGCATCCGCCCCGGTCCTACCGGATCGTGAACGACGCGCCCTCGATCGGTCCGGGCGCCAGCAACCGATTGGTGGCCGGAATGCCGTAGGTATGGGCGTCGTAATCGGACAGCGGCCGCCCGTCGATGCTGATCTCGGTGAAGGTGATCGGCGCGAACCCGGGCAGCGCGGCGTCGAGGTGTCCCTCCACGATGATCTCGGCGGTGCGCGCGGGCACCGGCGAGGCCACGACCGTGGTGCGACGCCAGTTCGCGGTGCGGTTCTCCAGCGTCATCACATAGCGCCCGCCGTCCCAGCTCACGATGGAATGCATGGTGTCGCCGGCCCGGACCGACACGTCGTCGTAGGTCACCGGCGGAGCGGGATAGCCCTCCCACCAGCCGTCGATCAGCTGGTCCGGGCGGCAGAAGCCGCCGAAGATGCCCAGCGAGCACATCCCGTCCGCGGCCGCGCCCAGCGCGTCGGAGACCTTGGCGCCGGCGTTCATCACGGTCCCGGCCAGCCGCGGATCGGCGTACGCCAGGCCCGCCGCCATCGTTTCGACCTGCAGGCCGGGCAGCGCCGCGTACACGGCGGCGTCACTGGCACACATGGATTCGACGCCGGTCTGCATGAGCGGCAGCGCGACCTGGCCGTCCAGGCCGGTGGCCCCGTTGAGCCCTACCCAGGGGACCACGCGCTGCAGGATGCCGGGATTGCGGCACTCGATCTCGGGCTGCACCCAGGTGGCACTGATCTCCCGAAAGTTCCCCTGCACCACGTAACCGGCCCAGTTGCCCAGGTAGAGATGGGAATTCGAAAGCTCCGACCCGTACGCGACGAACGATTCGGCCGTCGCGTCGGCCGCATTGCCGACCGCCATCGAGGCGGCGGACGCGGCCAGGGTGACCGCCATGAAACAACGGCCCCACACAGAGTTGCCCGTTGATAACTTCATGATCAGACCGTAGCCCGAATTGTCCGGGAAAAGCGGCAGGCCACGACTCGAAAGCCGTGGCCTTGCGCTGAATTCAGTTGGTGATCGCCGGATGGATCAGGCGTTCGCCCGAGCCTTGACATCCTCGGCCAGCAGCCGCACGGTGGCGGCCAGCTGGGTCAGCGCCTCGGCGTCGTCGGCCGGGTGGGTCTCGACGAAGCGCGAACCGATGGCGCCGAAGTTCAGCGACGCCTCCTTGACCACCTCGGCGCCCGCCACGCCGAGCGCCTTCACGGCGTCGTCGTGCGACCACTTGGCGGCGTTCTGGCTGATGGACGCCGACACCACGGCGACCGGCAGGCTCTTCAGCGCGCCCGCGCCGTACGGCCGCGACGCCCAGTCGATGGCGTTCTTCAGCACGGCCGGCAGGGTGCCGTTGTATTCGGGGGTCACCAGCAGGGTGGCGTCGGACGCGGCGACCGCGTCCCGCAGCGCCTGCGCGGCGGCCGGGACCTGGCCCTCGACGTCGAGGTCCTCGTTGTAGAAAGGAATGTCACCGAGGCCTTCGTAGATGGAGAGCTCGACGCCTTCGGGGGCGGTCTGCACCGCGGCCTCGGCGAGGCGGCGATTGATCGACGCGGCGCGAAGGCTTCCGACCAGAACGAGGATGCGGGTCTGCGACATGATGATCACTCCAAGGGTTACTGATTCAGCGGTGGATCTTTCGATAGACTGTAACCGGACCTCAGTCCGCTTACATTCCCGGGTAGGAGCCGACAGCCTGTGACACGCGACACGTCCGCCGATGACGTCGTACCGGCACTGCCGAACATCGCGCTGCCGATCGAAGCCGTCGGCACCCAGCGGCCACCGCCGCACTCGGTCCCGCTGCTCATGCCCGGCAGCAGCCACGAACGCAGCGACGCCGCCCGCAACCGCCAGCTCCTGCTCGACGCCGCCGAGACCCTGGTCCGCGAACAGGGCGCCGACGCGGTCACCATGGACGCGGTCGCCAAACTCGCCGGGGTCGGCAAGGGCACCGTCTTCCGGCGCTTCGGCAACCGAGCCGGGCTGATGCTGGCGCTGCTGGACCAGTCCGATCAGAAACTGCAGTGGGCCTACATGTTCGGGCCCCCGCCGCTGGGACCGGGCGCGCCCGGCGTCGAGCGGCTCATCGCCTACGGCCGGGCCCGGCTGGCCACCGTCGAGGTGGAAGGCGACGTCCGCAAGAACGCCGCGATCGGCGGACAGTACGGCGGCCCGCCCTACAACATCGCGAAAACCCATGTCTCCCTGCTGCTCCGGGAGGCCGGAGCCCCCGGCGACATCGGCCTGACCGCGGACACGCTGCTGGCGACGCTCGACGCCGGACTGGTGCTGCACCAGATTCGGCAGCTGCGCTACACGCCCGAACAGGTCGGCGACCACTGGGAGACCCTGGTCCGGCAGGTGACCGCGCCCATCGATCGGTAGTCGCGACGCCCGTTCAGTAGAGTGTGCCCATGGGGAACCTGCGCGCACAGATCATCGCCGAATTGGGCGTCCTGCCGTCGATCGAACCGAAAACCGAAGTGCGGCGACGCATCGACTTCCTCAAGGAGTACCTGAGTTCCACCCCCGCGACCGGCTTCGTGCTCGGCATCAGCGGAGGCCAGGACTCCACCCTCGCCGGCCGGCTCTGCCAGCTGGCCGTTGAGGAACTGCGCGCCGAGGGCCGCGACGCCACCTTCGTGGCGGTCCGCCTGCCCTACGGCGTCCAGTTCGATGAGCAGGACGCCCAGATCGCCCTGGAATTCATCCAGCCGGACCGCTCGGTCGTGGTGAACGTCAAACCCAGTGCCGACGCCGCCGCCGGGGAAGCCGCCACCGGAATCCTGGAGCTCCACGAGGAACCCCGCCTGCGGGACTTCGTGCGCGGCAACATCAAGGCCCGCGAGCGGATGCTCCTCCAGTACGCCATCGCGGGCCAACTCAACCTGCTGGTCGTCGGTACTGATCACGCAGCCGAAGCCGTCACCGGCTTCTTCACCAAATACGGCGACGGCGGCGTGGACATCACCCCGCTGACGGGTCTGACCAAGCGCCAGGGCGCGGCGCTGCTGCAGGAACTCGGCGCGCCGCCGAGCGTGTGGCAGAAGGTCCCCACCGCTGACCTGGAGGACGACCGCCCGTCGCTTCCCGATGAAGAAGCCTTGGGTATGAAGTACTCCCAGATCGACGATTACCTGGAGGGCAAGCCCGTCGGTCCCGAGGTCTCCGAGAAGCTCGAGACCATCTTCCGCAATACGCGCCACAAGCGCGCTGTCCCGGTGACCCCGCTCGAGACCTGGTGGAAATAGCTCCCCGGCGAATGACTCGAGCAGCGCGAGCGGCTCATTTCTGGTCCTGGTCCTCGACGAGGCGGCGGTGCAGTTCCGCCGTCATGACGTGAATCGCCCGGGTCAGTTCGGTATTGGTCTTGAGTTCGAGTTCCTGCTCCCGGAAATCGTGATCGGCCTTGGCCTGCTGGAAGTCGGCCTGGCGGTTCTGGCCGATCATCACGAAGGTGGACAGAAAGATCGCTTCCAGCGACACCACCAGGGTCAGGGTGGGCCAAGGGCTCTTCTCGATGACGATCATCCAGACCGCGAAGCCGACCGCGTGCAGGTAAACGAAGTTCATCGAGCCCGCGAACTTGGTGATCCAGTCGGCCACGCGCAGCTGGACGCTGGCAGCGCGCTCGGCCTGGGCCTTCTCGAAGGCGGGGTGCCGGAGTTTGGGGGCGTGCGTCATTCGGATGGGTCTCCTGGCGAGCGCGTGCGGGGACCGGCGAATACTAGCGCCCAGCAGTGCGATTCACCGCAGTGCGCCGCCGCGTGATGACTAGCCGCCGGCGAAGGGCGGTAGGACGTCGACGCGCGAGCTCAGCGGTGTGGCGGCGTCCCGGGTGAGTTCGTCGCCGATCAGGTAGGCGCAGACCTTGAGCATCGGGTCCAGCTTGGGGCCGTAGGCGGCCGAGAGCGTGGTGCGCAGATCCGCGATGGTCGCCCCGGACGGCAGGTCCAGGGTTTCCTTGTCCTTGCCGACCGCATCGGCGATCGCGGCGAAATAGCGGACCTCAACCACCGATGGCTCCCATCGTTCGGGTGGGCGGGACGAAGCCGGCGGCGTCGATACCGTGCCCGGCCGATTTGTTCCACATGGCGCCGCGCCACAGGGCGGCGATATCGGCGTCGGTCGCGCCGGACCGCAAGGCGCCGCGAATGTCGTACTCCTGATCGCTGAACAGGCAGGACCGGATGCGGCCGTCGGCGGTCAGCCGGGTGCGGTCGCAGTCGCCGCAGAACTTGCGGGTGACCGAGGCGATGATGCCGACGGTGGCGGGGCCGCCGTCCACCAGCCAGCGTTCGGCCGGGGCGGACGGGTCCTCGCGCCCGGTCTCGACCAGGGAGAAACGCTTGCCGAGCACGTCCAGCAGTTCGGCCGCGGTGATCATGTTGGCGCGCGCCCACTCGTGATCGGCGTCGAGCGGCATCTCCTCGATGAACCGCAGTTCCGCACCCACCTCCAGGCACCACTGCAGCAGATCGGCCGCGCCGTCGAGGGTTTCGCGCATCAGCACCGCGTTCACCTTGAGCGGGGTGAGCCCGGCGGCGATGGCGGCGCGAATGCCGGCCTGCACCGAGGCGAGGCGGTCGCGGCGGGTCAGGCGGTGGAAGCCGTCCCGGTCCACGGTGTCGAGGGAGATATTGATGCGCTTCAGTCCGGCATCGGCCAGCGCCTGGGCCCGATGCTCGAGCCCGACGCCGTTGCTGGTCATGGCCAGCGGCGTATCCGGCAGTGCCGCATGGCATCCGGCGATGATGCGTTCCAGATCGCGGCGCATGAGCGGCTCGCCGCCGGTGAAACGCACCTCGTGTACGCCGAGTTCGCGCACCGCCAGCGTCACCAGGCGCACGATCTCCTCGGGAGCGAGCAGTTCGTCGGCGGGGATGGCGGGCAGGCCTTCCTCGGGCATGCAGTAGGTGCAGCGCAGCGAGCACTTCTCGGTGATGGACACCCGCAGATCCCGCGCCACCCGGCCGAAGCGGTCGAGCAGGACGGGGGTGTCCGGGCGGCCGTCGATGTCGGGCCGCCCGGTTCGCACAGCGGGCATACCCATCGCGACCACGGTCATTGGACCATTATTGCCTGGTCCGCAAGTCTTCGTAGATTCCTACGAGCGGGGCCCCCTGATCAGCCGGTCACGGCCTGGAGGATCCACCCGCGTATAGGCTCACGACTATGAGTTCCCGGCACGCGACCGCCCCGGCCCGACCCGTCGACGACCATCGCCGGCGCATCGAGGACGCGCTGCGCCCGCTGGCCGGTCGGGTCGCCGAGACCGTCCCGATCGCCGCCGCGTTGGGCCGGCGGCTCGCGGTCGACGTGTCCGCGCCCCTGGATCTGCCGGTGTTCCGGAACTCGGCCATGGACGGCTACGCGGTGGCGGCCGAATCGGTGGCGATCGTGCCCGCGACCCTGCCGCTGGCCGGCGTGGTCGCGGCCGGGAACACCGAGGGGCTGGTCCTGCCCCCGGGCGCCGCCGTGAAGGTGATGACCGGCGCGCCCGTGCCGCCCGGCGCGGACTGCGTGGTGCCGGTCGAGCACACCGAATCCGACGGCGTCACCGTGACGATCCGAACCAGCCGTGCCACCGGCGATTTCGTGCGCGAGCCCGGCACCGACGTGCGTGCCGGACAGTTGCTGGCCGCCGCGGGCACCCTGCTGCGGCCCCGGCACATCGCGGCGCTGGCCGCGGTCGGGCTGGGCGAGCTGTCGGTGACGCGGCGGGTGCGGGCCGCGGTCCTCACCACCGGCGACGAACTGCGCCCCGCGGGCGCGGTGCTGCTGCCGGGACAGATCTTCAACTCCAATGGCATCGCGCTGGCCGCGGCCCTGTCCGACAACGGCGTCGAGGTGGTGTCGGTGGCGCATTCCACCGACGAGCACGCCGAGTTCCGGCTGCGGCTGGCCGAGGCGGTGGCGCAGGCCGACGTGGTGTTCACCTCCGGCGGCGTCTCCATGGGCGACTTCGAGGTCGTGAAGGAGGTGCTGTCGGCCCAGGGCGGCGAATTCGGTTCGGTGGCACTGCAACCCGGCGGCCCGCAGGGCCTGAGCACGGTCGACGGCGTGCCGGTGCTGAGCTTCCCGGGGAATCCGGTGAGCACCATGGTGTCGTTCGAGGTGTTCGCCCGCCCGATCCTGCGCGAGCTGGCGGGCCTGCCCGCACTGCCGATCACCGAACTACCGCTGCTGCAGGCGGTCCGCTCCCCCGCCGGGAAGCGGCAGTTCCTGCGCGGCAAGCTGACCGAGGGCGGGGTTGCGCTGGTGTCGGGTCAGGGCTCGCATCTGATCGCGGCCATGGCCCACGCCGATGTGCTGATCGACATTCCGGCCGCCGTCACCGAAGTGCCCGCGGGCACGATCGTCGAGGTCCGGCCGCTGTGAACACCCCCGATCCGCTGTGCCAAGGTGGTGGACATGAGTGAGTTGTCGCATGTCGACCGTGAGGGTCGCGCCCGCATGGTCGACGTGAGCGCGAAGGCCGACACCGCCCGCATCGCGGTCGCGGCGGGTGAATTGCAGACCACCGCCGACGTCATCCGCCTGGTCCGGGCCGACGACATGCCCAAGGCCGACGTGCTCAGCACCGCCCGCATCGCCGGCATCAACGGAGCCAAGAAGACCTCCGAACTCATCCCGCTGTGCCATCAGCTGGCGCTGTCGTCGGTCAACGTGAGCTTCGGCTTCACCGACACCACCATCACCATCGAGGCCACCGCGAAGACCAAGGGGCCCACCGGAGTCGAGATGGAGGCGCTGACCGCGGTGGCGGTCGCGGGACTCACGCTGCACGACATGGTGAAGGCGGTGGATCCGGCGGCCACGCTGAACGGGGTCCGGCTGGTCACCAAAGAGGGTGGCAAGCACGGACATTGGGTGCGACCCGAAGCCGAACAGCACGCCGGGCACCACCACGAGAAGCACGCGGCGCACGAGAAGGCCGCTGTCTCGAAGGCTCCGCTCGCGGGCGAGGGCCGCACAGCCGCGGTCGTGGTCGCCTCGACCGGTGTCGCCGCCGGCACCCGCACCGACACCACCGGCCCAGTCCTCGCCGAATGGCTTGCCGCGCAGGGTTTCTCGGTGCGCGGACCACTGGTCTTCGCGGACTCCGACATCACCTACGGCCTCGAGGACGCCCTGTCCCGGGAGCCGGACCTGATCGTCACGACCGGCGGCACGGGGGCTTCCCCTACCGATGCCACCCCGGAAGCGACGCTCGCCCTGCTGGATCGGGAACTGCCGGGGGTGGCCGACGCCATCCGCCAGGCGGGGACCGCGAAATTCCCGCTCGCGGCGCTGAGCCGGGGCGTGGCCGGACTAGCCGGGCGCACCGTGATCGTCAATCTGCCCGGTTCGCCGGGCGGGGTGAAGGACGGCATCGCCGTCCTGACACCGCTGCTCGAACATCTGCTGGCCCAGGTGGCCGGAGGAGGCAACCATGAGTGAGCTGCTGGCCCGGATCAGCGATCAACCGCTGAATCCGGCCGAGGTCGAGCAGGCCGTGGACGGTCCGCACCACGGGGCGGTCGTCGTGTTCACCGGCAAGGTGCGCGATCACGATGGCGGGCAATCGGTTTCGGCACTGGAGTACTCCGCCCACCCGCAGGCCGAACAGTTCCTGCGCAAGGTGTGCGAGGAGGTGGCCCAGACCTCCGGCCTGCCGGTCGCCGCGGTGCACCGCGTCGGCGACCTGACCATCGGCGACCTCGCGATCGCCGTGGCCGTGGCCGCCCCGCACCGCGCCGAGGCCTTCACCACCTGCGCCGAACTGGTGGACCGCATCAAGCACGAGGTCCCGATCTGGAAGCGTCAGATGTTCGCCGACGGACTCTCCGAATGGGTCAACGCCTGCGGGTAGGACAACTCTCGTAGCTCTCAGGGGCTTCCCTGAAACCCCTGTCACGAGACTCCGGGGCTTCCACCCGGTTCACGGTGCGTGTGCTGGAGCCGCGGGTGCTGTTGCACCGCGGGCGATCTCACCCAACCTGGAGTGGTTGAAGAGCAGGTTCAGGGTGAAGGCCGTGGCCGCGGCGAGACTGATGCCGCTGTTGAGCAGGATCTGGGCCGATGACGGGAACTTGTCGAACATGCCCTTGGTGAGGACCGGCACCAAGCCCACACCGATCGAGACGGCGATGATGGTCAGGTTCACGCGGTCGGTGAGATCGGCCTTGCGCAGGGTGTCCACGCCGATCACCGCGATGGTCGCGAACAGCACCAGGCCGACGCCGCCCACGACCGGCTGCGGGACCGCGGCGACCAGCGCGCCGAAGCGCGGCACCAGGCCGAGGATCACCAGGATCGCGCCGCTCACCGCCGTCACGTAGCGGCTGTGCACGCGGGTGGTGGCGACCGCGCCGACATTCTGGTTGAAGACGGTGTCCACGAAGGAATTCAGCACGCCGGCCAGCACCGCGGAGAGACCGTCGCCGACCAGGCCGCGCGCCACATCGGCTCGGGTCAAGGACTTTCCGGTGATCTCGCCCAGGGCCAGCATGCTGGCGGTGGACTCGGCGAACACCACCGCCATCACGATGGTCATGGCCACCACGGCGGTGACCGGGAACTGCGGGGCGCCGAAATGGAACGGGTGCGGGGCGCCCAGCCACGCCGCGCGGGATACGCCGTCGAGCTTGACCAGGCCCATGGGAATGGCGATCACGATGCCGACGATCAAGGCGATCAGTACGCCCAGCTGCGACCACACGCCCCGCCCGAGCACCGTGCACACCAGCGCCACCGCCAGCACCGCCGCGGCCAGCGCGATCCGGGAGGGCGCGGCGAAAGTCGCAGCCTTGGGATCGCTGCCCACGATCAGGCCGCCCGCCACCCCGATCAGCGAGATGCCGACCACGGTCAGCACGGTGCCGCTCACCAACGGCGGGAAGAATCGCACGATCGACGCGAACGGCCAGGCCAGCGCGATACCGATGACGCCGCCCAGCAGCATGGACCCGTACATCGCCTGCAGCCCGTAATCCTTGGCGATCAGGATCATCGGGCTCATGGCCACGAAGGTCGCGCCGGTGACGATCGGCAGCCGCGCACCCGCGAGCTTCCCCAGCCCGAGGCTCTGCACCACGGTGATGATGCCCGCGACCAGCAGGTCGGCGCTGATCAGCAGGGCGACGGTCGGCTTGTCGAGCTTGGCTGCCGCACCGAAAACCAAAGGCACCGTGACGCATCCGGTGTACATGATCAGCACGTGCTGCAGGCCGAACACGAGCAGGCGATGCCAGGGCAGCCGTGTGTCTACGGGATGTGGCGATGTCATGGTTCGTCACGCTAGGTAGTCCCCCGTGCGCGGGCCTTTGTCCGTTCGGCCAAACGTCGCGGTCCCGGCGTCCGGTGTTTTGTCCGCCGAACCAGCGTGTGCGGCGGTCCCGGTGGGTCATGGTGAGGCACAGTGATCAGCGACCACGGGAGGCGTCCATGACCGAAACCGGCGGCCGGATCGTGCTCGGCCCGCATCAGTACGGGAAGGCCGAGAACCGGGTGGTGCGGATCTACCGCGACACCGCCCGCCACGAGATCCGGGACCTGAACGTGTCCTCGTGCCTGCGCGGCGCGTTCGACGACGCGCACACCGTCGGCGATCAGGGCTCGGTGCTGCCGACGGATTCGCAGAAGCAGACCATCTACACCTATGCCAAGAGTCACGGCGACGGCAGTATCGAGGACTACGGGCTGGCGCTGGCCCGGCATTTCGCCGACGAGTTCGAGCCGGTGGAATCGGCCCGCATCGAGATCGAAGAGTATGCGTGGCAGCGGGTTCCGGTCGGCGGCAGCGGCCACGACCACACCTGGACGCGGGTCGGGCCGGAAGTGCGGACCGCGGCCGTCACGGTCGGAGGGAGCGGCGCGGACCGCCGCGAATGGGTGATCGGCGGCGTCAAGGACCTGGTGATCCTCAAGTCCACGGGCTCGGAGTTCGCGGGCTTCCTGACCGATCCGTTCACCGTGCTGGAACCCGCCTACGACCGGATCCTGGCCACCAGCCTCGACGCCCGCTGGCGCTTCGCCACCGCGCCCGGCGACTGGGACGCCGCCTACCACGGGATTCGCGCGGCACTGGTGGAGACGTTCGCGACGCTGCACTCGAAAGCTTTGCAGCAGACCCTGTTCGAGATGGGCAAGGCCGCGCTGGAGGCGTATCCGGGCCTGGCGGAGATCCGGTTCTCGGCCCCCAACAAGCATCACTTCGCGTACGACACCGGGCGTTTCGGCGTGCCGAACAACGGCGAAGTGTTCCACGCCGACGACCGCCCCTACGGCCTGATCCAGGCCAGTGTCCTGCACGAGGGCGCACCCGACGCCGGGATCGCCTGGGACGCCTACACCGGCGCGGTCTGACCCGACAGCGTCCGCACCGCCAGGTACAGGTCCAGCCGATCGTCCATGCGCCCGAGATCGCGCCCGGTCAGCTCCTCGATCCGGCCGATCCGGTAGCGAACGGTATTGAGGTGCACATGCATTCGGTCCGCCGCCTGCCGCCAGGACCCCTCGCTGCCGAGGAACGTCTCCAGCGTCTCCAGCAGTCCGGCCCCGTGCAGCCGGTCGTATTCCAGCACCGGACCCAGCACCCGTTCCGCGAACCGCCGCTGCAGCCCGCCCGGGACCGCGGTGAGCAGGCCCACCGCCGAATCGATGTCGGCGACCCGCACCGCGACCGGGCCGCTGTCGTCGCGGGCCGCGGTGGACGCGGCGGCCGCCGCGCCGATCGCACCCGCCAGACTCTCCTCCGGCTGCCGCGCGCTCACCCCGATGGCCAGTCGAATACCGCTGAGCGCCGGGGCGATTCGACCGATTCGCCGCCGCACCACCGCCGCCACCCCGGCTTGCGGGGCGGCCGTCACGCCGACCAGCCTGCCCTCGCGGTCGAGCGCGGTGACGAGGTCCGGCAGCGCATCGTGCATTGCCGTGCGCACCGCCATCGATCCGGCTGCCGTGTCGGTCCCATCCCATAACCGGTGTGGGGCAGTGGAACTCGAGTCGGTGACCGAGCCGACAGCGAATCGCGAATCCCGACCCTCCGTCGTGGTGCCCGGCGCGGCAACCGGCGCACCCGCCCGGTCGATGGCGCCCGCGACACCGCCCGGGCGCACGCGACGCTGCGGCGCCACGGGTTTCGGCTCGGCCTCGGCGACGTGGATCTCGCACACGATGGCCGACTCGGTGCGGCCGGGCTGCTCGGTGAACGGCATCGGGAAGCGGTCGGCCAGTTCCCAATCCAGGTGCTGCCGGTCGGCGCGGCGCTGGCGGTAGAGCTCGGCTACGGCGGCCAGGTCGGCGCCATAGGGGTCGAGTTCGGGGGCGGAGGGGCGGATCACCAAGTACCAGGCGGTGATTCGATCGCCCGCGCCCACCTGGTGGACCCGCAGGGCCCCGGCGGTGACGGCGGGCAGGCGGGGTGCGGTGAGGGCGGTGGCGAGGATGCGGTCGATCTCGGTCTCGGCGAGTTCGCCGGTGCCCGCGAGCACGGTGCCGGTCGCGGTCAGCAGCCAGGCCGAGACCTGTTGTTCGGTGGCGAAATCCGCGACCAGGGTCTCGATCGCGGCTCCGGCGGCGACCGCGGAGAGCAGCTTCCGCTGGCGGTCGGCCCGCGATTGCACGCGCCGCCAGCGCACTTCGGCCGCCTGCTCGGCCAGGTATTCGATGATCCGGCTGAAGGGCACGCTCTGCGGCGCGGACAGCAGCGGCAGGCCGTGGCGGCGGCAGGCCTCGACCACGTCCGGCGGCACCAGGCCGTGCAGCGCCTGTCCGGCCACCACGCCGGCGACCCCGGCCCCGGCCAGCAGGCCCACGTAGCGGTCCGAGTCGGTGGCCGCCTGCCGCCACACCAGGCCGGTGCAGACCAGCGCGCCGGGCGTCACGAACGGCCGGGGATCGGGCATATCCGTCGCGCAGACTCGCGCGACCGGCCGATCCAGCTCCCCCTCGTCCCCGTGCAGCAACCGCATGCGCAGTTGCGGCGCATCGAGAATGTCGCGCACCCGCACGGCGCACCTCCCGTGGTCGGTCCGAATGTTCGTCACGGTAGAAGCCGGTTGTTGCCACCCCGTTTCCGGTGAATCACACATCGGTAGGGTGGTCGCCGTGAGTCGGCGCATTCCAGTACTGATCGTGGCCGGGTTCCTCGGCGCCGGGAAGACGACGCTGCTCAACCGGCTGTTGCGCACCCGCAACGCGCGGATCGGGGTGGTGGTCAACGACTTCGGCGCGGTGAACATCGACGCCATGCTGGTGGCGGGGCAGGTCGACGCCATGGTGTCGCTGGGCAACGGGTGCGTGTGCTGTGCCGTCGACGTGAGCGAACTGGACGGACTGTTCGATCGGCTGGCGCATCCCAAGCAGAAGATCGACGTCATCGTGGTGGAGGCCAGCGGGCTGGCCGAACCGCGGAATCTGATTCGCATGGTGGTGAACAGCGACAACCCGCGGATCCGCTACGGCGGACTGGTCGAGGTGGTCGACGCCGAGCACTTCCCGCAGACCCGGGAACTGCATCCGGAACTGACCACGCACCTGCGCATGGCGGACCTGGTGGTGCTGAACAAGTCCGACCGGGTCGAAGCCGACGCGCTGGAACGACTCCGGTCCGAGATCGCCGAGCTGGTCGGACCGGTGCCGGTGTACCCGACCAGCCGCGGGCGCATCGACCCCGGCCTGCTGTTCGACCTGCCGAACCGGCCGGCGGGCGCCCCGCGGGTCGGCGAACAACTCAGCTTCGACGAACTCCTGCTCGACGAGACCGCGCACGACCACGGCGACCACTGCCACGACGGCTGCTCGCACGAGCATCGGCACCTGCACGACGACTACGACAGCGTGTCCTTCACCTCCGACACCGACCTCAACCCGCGCGAACTCGTCGCGCTGCTGGAGAATCCGCCGTCAGGACTGTTCCGCGCCAAGGGCGTGCTGGCCTTCGCGGTCCCCGAGGACCCGCGAAAGTTCGTGCTGCACATGGTCGGCCGCCACATCACCCTCGAGCCCACCGGCTGGGCCCGCCACGAGCCCCGGGTCAGCAACCTGGTCCTGATCGGCTCCGGCCTCGACGGCGACGACGTCACCGCCCGGCTGCGCGCCACCGTCCACGCCGCCGCCGACCCCCTCGACGATCACGCTCTCCTCCCCGTCTGGCGCTACGTCGACCAGGCGCTTGTCGGCGAGAGCTGATTCGGCTTCCAGTTCCGCCCGCAGCTCGGCCACCTCGGCGGCCAGCTCGTCGCGCATCACCTCACGCTCGGCCAGCGCGGCCCGCATGGTGTCGACACTGTCGTTCATGGCCGCCAGCCGCTGATCGGCGCCCTTCAGCAGCCACTCCACCACGTCCCGGCGACCGACCGCGGCGCTCGCGGCGCGCACCCAGTCGACCGCGAACTCCACCCACTCCTGCGGCTTGGGCACGTCCTTGGGTTCGTCCCACCCCTTGCGCTGAGCCGCCTTGGTGGACAGCACCAGCTGCGCCTTCTTGCCCCGGCCCGGCGAGTTCATCTCCGCCATGGACAACTTGCCCGCGCTGGTCACCACGGCGGTGAACCGGTACTTACCCGCGAGGTGCATGCGCAGTTCGGCGGTGCCGCGGCCGTCGGAGTCCATGGCCCCCAGCCACGGCCCGTCCGCCGCCTCGATGATGGCCGCCAGAATCTCCAACTGCCCGACACCGCGGCGCAACCGCGCCGCGGCGGTCCGCAACGCGCCCGGCGTGGCCGTCATCTGATCCCAATGCATGCCCCGAACATATCCCCACCGCAGGACGCCGCCGTGATTGACTGGCCGAGTGAACGAGTTCCCGGCAGTGGCCTCGTGGCGGCATCGCGGCGCCCGGACCGGATTCGAGGTCGCGTTCTTCGGCGAGGACGAACGCGGGCTGCTGGCCCGCGGCACCACCACCGCCACCGAGAACGGCGAGTCCTGGATCGTCGATTACGTTGTGCTGCTGGACGCCTCGTGGACTACCCGATCGGCCCGCATCACCGGGCGCGGCGCGCACGGCGTCCGCGTCGTGGAACTCGAGGCCGACGGGCGGGGACGGTGGACCGTCGACGGCACGCCCGCGCCGCACCTGAACGGATGCCTGGACCTGGACCTCGAATCCTCGGCCATGACCAATACCTTTCCGGTGCACCGGCTGCGGCCCCTCGGCGACAGTCCGGTGGCCGCGCCCGCGGCCTACGTCCGGGCCGCGGATCTGACCGTGACGCGACTCGAGCAGACCTACTGCCGGATCGGGGCGCGCCATATCGCCTACACCGCGCCCGATCTGGACTTCGCCTGCCGACTGACCTATGACGCGGACGGGCTGATCTCGGACTATCCGGGTATCGCGGCCCGGGTCCAGTAACCGGGCGCGGTAACCGAACCCAGGAAACAAGCGAGGCGGCTCGTTTTCGCCGCGGGCGGGCGCCGGTGCCCTAGCCTGGCGGCGTGCGAGTTGTGGTGGCGAATCGTGGTGAGGTCGCGGTCCGGGTGGTGCGGACGGCGCGGGAACTCGGATACCCGACGGAGGTGCTGCACACCGCCGCGGACACCGCGAGCCTGGCGGTGCGGCTCGCCGACCGGGCGCTGGCGGTGCCAGGCAGCGGGGCCGCGGGATACCTGGACATCGATTCGGTGGTGCGGGCCGCGGCCGCCTGCGGGCCCGACGCGCTGGTGCATCCCGGCTACGGGTTCCTCAGCGAGAGCGCCGATTTCGCGGCCGCCTGCGCGGCGGCCGGACTCACCTTCGTCGGGCCGTCGCCGGAGGTGCTGCGGATCTTCGGCGACAAGGTCGCCGCCCGCGCGGCAGCCGAACGCGCCGGAGCGACCGTCCTGCCCGCGACGCCGGCGGGCGCCGGAGCCGACGAGATCGCCGCCCTACTGGCCGGCCACCCCGGCGGCGTCATGGTGAAGGCCGCGGCGGGCGGCGGCGGACGCGGCATGCGACCGGTGACCGACCCGGCCCGGTTGACCGAGACCATCGAACGCTGCCGCGCCGAGGCGCTCGCCGGCTTCGGCGACGACCGCGTCTACGCGGAGGCGCTGGTGACCCGGGCCCGCCACATCGAGGTACAGGTGGTGGCGGACGGGCTCACCGCCGTCGCGCTGGGTGACCGGGACTGCAGCGTGCAGCGGCGACGGCAGAAGCTCATCGAGATCGCGCCCGCCCCGGATCTGCCCGCGGCGGTCCGGGATCGGATACAGCGCGACGCGGTGCGCATCGCCGAGACCGTGGGCTGCCGCGGCGTCATCACCGTGGAGTTCCTGGTGGAGGGCCCGAATGTGTGGTTCCTGGAGGTGAATCCGCGACTCCAGGTCGAGCACACCGTCACCGAGGCGGTCACCGGCGTGGATCTGGTCGCGCTGCAACTGGAGCTGGCGCAGGGCCGGACCCTGGCCGAACTCGACCTGCCCAAGAGCGAGCCGCGCGGCTACGCGGTGCAGGCGCGAGTCAACGCCGAACTGCTCGCCGCCGACGGCGCGGTGTGGCCCAGCACCGGCGTCATCGACCGCTTCGACGCCCCGACCGGCTCCGGCGTGCGCGTCGACACCGCCGCCCAGGTGGGAATGCGCCAAGGCGTGCAATTCGATTCACTGCTCGCGAAGATCATCGCGCACGCCCCGACCCACGACGCCGCGCTGCGCCGCTGCTCGGACGCACTCGCGGAAACGGTGATCGGCGGCGTCGACACCAACCTGCACCTGCTGCGCGCAGTCCTGGCCGAACTGCGCGAACTCGGCGCACCGGGTGACGCGAGCGGTACCGTGACCACGGAGTGGTTCGAGTCGCGGCTCGGCGATTTACGCTCGCGCGCCGAGACTTTCGAGGACCCGACCGCGCCCGGATCGGTGGATGCCGCACCCGGTGCGGAGCCCGCCACATCGCACGACTCCGCCGGTATCGCCGCCGCGGCCGGATTCGAGCTCGCCGACGGAGAGCAGGCATTGCGGTCGCCGATGGGCGCGACCGTGGTGTCACTGGCGGAACCGGGGACGGTCGTGGCCGCCGGAGCCGAGGTCGCGGTGCTGGAAGCCATGAAGATGCAGCACGTGCTGCGCGCGACCGAGCCGCTGCGGGTGCTGCGGCACGCCGTCGCGCCCGGCGAGGTGGTGGACCCGCACGCCGTGCTGCTCACCTGGGTGGCGGCCGATCACGACGGCTCGGTCGTGGAATCGACCGTGGTGGACCTGGATTCGATCCGGGCCGACCTGGCCGAGGTCCTGGACCGCCACGAGATCACGCTGGACGCCAGGCGGGAGACCGCCGTCGCGAAGCGGCATCGGCTGGGGCGGCGGACGGCGCGGGAGAACATCGCGGATCTGGTCGACGCGGACAGCTTCGTCGAGTACGGGGCGTTGGCGGTCGCCGCGCAGCGCAGTCGGCGCGGGCTCGACGATCTGATCGCCAATACCCCGGCCGACGGATTGATCGCGGGGGTCGCCACGATCAATGCCGATCGATTCGGCCACGATCGCGCCCGCGCGCTGGTCATGTCCTACGACTACACGGTGCTCGCGGGCACCCAGGGCATGCGCAATCACGCGAAGACCGACCGCATGCTGGAACTGGCTCGGGAGCAGCGGCTTCCGGTGGTGTTCTGCACCGAGGGCGGGGGCGGACGGCCCGGCGACACCGACCACGGCGGCATCTCGGGGCTGGACGTCACCACCTTCCGGGCCATGGGCGCGTTGTCGGGGCAGGTGCCGCTGATCGGCATCGTGTCGGGGCGCTGCTTCGCGGGCAATGCGGCGCTGCTGGGCATGTGCGATGTCGTGATCGCCACCCCCGACGCGAATATCGGCATGGGCGGTCCGGCGATGATCGAGGGCGGCGGGCTGGGGGTGTACGCGCCCGAGGACATCGGGCCGATCGAGGTGCAGCGGCGCAATGGCGTGGTGCACGTCGTGGCCGCCGACGAGGCCGAGGCGGTTGATGTCGCCCGCCGCTACCTGTCGTATTTCCAAGGGGCCGCGGCGGAGTGGGAGGCCCCGGACCCGCGCCTGTCCCGGCACGTGGTGCCGGAGAACCGGCTGCGGGCCTTCGACATTCGCGCCGCCATCGCCTCGGTGGTGGACGTCGGCTCGGTGCTGGAACTGCGCCGGGACTGGGGCGTGGGCATCGTGACCGCGCTGGTGCGGGTGGAGGGCCGCCCGTTCGGGCTGATCGCCAACGACTGTCATCACCTGGGCGGGGCCATCGACGCACCGGCCGCGGACAAGCTCTCGGCCTTCCTCCAGCTGTGCGGCGCGCACGGCCTGCCCATCGTCTCGCTGTGTGACACACCGGGTTTCATGGTCGGCCCCGAGGCGGAGGAGCACGCCACCGTCACCAAGTTCAGCCGCCTGTTCATCGACGCCGCCGCCCTGGACGTCCCGTTCGGCACCGTGATCCTGCGCAAGGGGTACGGACTGGGCGCGCAGGCCATGGCGGCGGGCTCGTTCCGCGCGCCGCGGTTCGTGATCGCCTGGCCCACCGGTGAGATCGGCGGCATGGGTTTGGAGGGCGCGGTCCGGCTGGGCTTCGCCAAGGAGCTGGCCGCCATCGAGGACCCGAGTCAGCGGCAGGCGGCGTTCGAGGCGCTGGTCCAGGCTGCCTACGACGCGGGTAAGGCCCTCACCGCCGCAACGGTTCTCGAACTCGACGATGTCATCGACCCCGCCGACACCCGGCGGTGGTTGCGGACGCTGCGCTGAGCATCCGCGCTGTGCCCGACGCTCACGCGGATCCCCCGAGTAAACGCCGCAGGCAGGCGTAGACGACCGTGAGCGTGGCGACTCCACCGAGCGAATGGCCCGCGCTCACATAGCGCGGACGGCGCAGGCGAAGCCTCCCGCGGCGGGCCTCACGCGCCCGCAGGCGTTCCTCGGTGAGGTCGGCGTAGCGGCCCGGCAGGAAGGTGTCGAAGTACTCGGACACGAAATTGTCGGTGCGCCGCACCGGCAATCGCATATCGCCCATCAGGTCGTCGATGTGGTGGGAGACGTAGGGCCCGACGTAATAGCCTTCCGGCCGCGCCGGCATGACCTCGGCCAGCCAGGCGGCGACCCGGTCGATCTCGCGATGCATCTCGGCGGCGGGCGGCAACTCGAGCTCGCCGAGGAAGTGCTGGGACAACCAGTGCGCGGACACCTCCGCGGAGAGCTGGCAGGCGGTGGAGGCCCCGTACCCGACGAATCCGAGGCGCGGATGCTCCGGCGGCAGGATGTGCCGGTACAGCAGGAATCGGCCGTCGGCGCGGACGTCGGTGCGTAGCTCGCGGTCCAGGAACGGCAGCGACTGCCGCCAGCCGGTGGCGAACACCACCAGGTCCGCGGCCAGTCGTTCACCGCTGTCGAGGGCGAGCTCGGCGGCGCCGGTGCAGCGCGCGATGTGGCCGCGCCGCAATCGGATCCGGCCCCGTCTGGCCTCCCGGTAGAACTCCTCGCACACGCCGCTGTTCTCGATACCGCCGGGCAGCGGCGGCTCGGGCACCATGATCCGGGGCATCCGCAGCGACAGCCGCATCAGCAGTTTCAGGTACCGCCAGAACAGCTCGGTGAGTGGTCTGCCCGGGCCGTGCAGCAGCCGCTCCACCCGGTTGAGCCGGTGATAGCGGAAGAACGCCTCGGAGAACCGATTGAGGTACAGCTGATCCGAGGGCTGCCCGCCGATGAACCGCGGCAGCATCGGATAGGGCTTGCGGAACACCAGGGTGCAGTCGCGGGCCTGCCCGGCGGCCCAGGTGGCGCAGTCCAACGCGGATTTGCCCGCGCCCACGACCACCACGCGGCGGCCTGCGAAGGCGGCGGGCTCCAGGGCCTGACTGGAGTGGGCGATCACGCCGCGAAAGAGGTTGCCGTCCCGAATATCTGGAATGTTCGGTTCGGAGAAGGTGCCGGCGCACACCACCACGAAATCGAACGACAGCATCTCGACCCCGTCGGGCCCGACCACCTCGACCTCGAACCCCTTACGCGCCTCGGACACCCGGATCACTTCGGTGCCCAGGCGTAGGTACCGGTTCAGTCCGAAGCGGTCCACATACGAGGCCAGATATGCGCGCACCTGCCCGGCGGTGGGGAAGACATCGGCCGATTCGGGGTACGGGTGATCGGAGTAGGCGTAGGTGGCCCGGGAGTTGTTGGTGCGCAGGCCCGGATAGGCGCGCGACTCGATCCAGACACCGCCCGCGGCGGTCTCCTTGTCGAAGACGACGACGTCGAATCCGTCGTCCCGCAGCACCTTCGCCGTCACCAAGCCGGCGATACCGGCCCCGATGATCCCGACCCGTCCGCCACCCGCACTCGTCACGTCCGCTTTATCCCCTCTGGAACGAACAGGCACAGCCGGGCCACACGCTACGGCAGCGTGTGACCCGGCGTGCCTTCGCCAGAGCAACTCGCCTGGTTTGCGACGAGTTGGGCGTGTCGCGACTTCTGACCGAAATCGCTTATACGGGACGCATTTACGAGACCGGGAGCTCCGGGATCCGGGTGGCCCGGGCGTACACCGTCTCGCCCTCGGCCAGGTGCAGCGCCTCCGCGTCACCACGGGTGACCTGCGCGGTGAACAGATCACCGGTGGCCGCGTTGCGCAGCTCCACGCGCACCTCGAAGCCCAGCCGCACCACGCGCTCGACCGTGGCGCGGGTGACGCCCGCGGAATCCGCGGTGCCCTCGTGCGCGGCCAGCGCCATGCTCGGATCCCGGCCGACGCGAATATCGTGCGGCCGCACCAGATGACCGTTCAGCTTGGCCACCGCGCCCAGGAACGACATCACGAATTCATTGGAGGGCCGGTCGTACACGTCCTCGGGGCTGCCGACCTGCTCGATGCGGCCCTTGTTCATGACCGCGATCCGGTCGGCCACGTCCAGGGCCTCCTCCTGGTCGTGGGTGACCAGCAGGGTGGTGACGTGCACCTCGTCGTGCAGCCGACGCAGCCAGGTCCGCAGGTCCGCACGGACTTTCGCGTCCAGCGCACCGAACGGCTCGTCGAGCAGCAGCACCTGCGGGTCGACCGCCAGCGCGCGGGCCAGCGCCATGCGCTGCCGCTGGCCACCCGACAGCTGCGCCGGATACCGGTGCTGGAAGCCGTCCAAGCCGACGATCTCGAGCAGGTCGTCGACCTTCTTCTTGATCTCGCCCTTGGGCCGCTTGCGGATCTTGAGGCCGAAGGCCACATTGTCGCGCACCGTCATGTGCTTGAACGCCGCGTAATGCTGGAAGACGAAACCGATATCGCGTTTCTGCGGCGACACATTGGTGACGTCGCGGCCCGCGATGGTGACAAGGCCGCCGTCGAGCGTCTCCAGCCCCGCGATCGAGCGCAGCAGCGTCGACTTACCCGAACCCGACGGGCCCAGCAGCGCGGTCAGCTCACCCGGGCGGATGTCGATGCTGACATCGTCGAGCGCGGCGAAAGTGCCGTACCGCTTGTTCGCATTGGTCACGGTGATCATTTGGCAGTGCCCCGCTTGCGTTCGAGGAGGGTCATGAGCAGAAGGACAACGAGGGCGATGCCCATGAGCAGGGTCGCCGCGCAGTACGCGCCGAAAGTGTTGTGATCGTTCACATAACGCCCGTTCACCAGCAGCGTGAGGGTCTGTGACTTTCCGGGCAGACCGGTGGACACCATGATCACCGCGCCGAACTCGCCGAGCGCACGCGCCACGGTGAGCACGATGCCGTAGGTCAGGCCCCAGCGGATGGCCGGCAAGGTGATGCGCCAGAACGTCTGCCAGCCCGACGCGCCCAGGGTGGCCGCGGCCTGCTCCTGATCGTCGCCGATCTCGTGCAGCACCGGCTCCACCTCGCGCACCACGAACGGCAGCGTCACGAAGATGGTGGCGATCACCATGCCCGGCAGATTGAAGATGATCTTCAGCCCGTGGCTGTCCAGCCCGCCGAACCAGCCGTGGGCGCCCCACAGCAAGATCAGCGAAACACCCACCACCACCGGCGAAGTCGCCATCGGCAGATCGACCACGCCCTGCAGCAGATTGCGGCCCGGGAACCGGCCGCGCACCAGGGCCAGCGCCACGATCACACCGAAGATCACATTCACCGGCACCGTGATCGCCACGATCTGCATGGTGAGGTTGAACGCCGAGATGGCAGCGGGCGTGGAGATCGAATCGAAGAACGCGCCGATGCCGTGCTCGAAGGTGCGCATCAAGATGATCCCCAGCGGCACCACCAGCAGCACGAAGATGTAGGCCAGCGCCACCGTGCGCAGCGAGATCCGGGTCCAGAAACCGAGTTTCATCTACGACTCCCGATCCCGGCGCGCGAGCCGTTCGGAGGTGACCCGCAGGACGAACAGCGTGGCCAGCGAGATCGCCAGCAGCACCACCGACACCGCCGCCGCGTTCACCGGACGATCCACCTCGATCTGCTGCTGGATGTACTGCGAAGCCATCTGCGTCTTCTTCGGAATGCCGCCGCCGATCAGCACCACCGAGCCGTACTCGCCGATCGCGCGCGCGAAGGCCAGGCCCGAACCGCTCACGATCGCCGGCGCCAGCGTCGGCAGGATGATGGTGCGGAAGGTGGTCCAGTTGTCCGCGCCCAGCGACGCGGCCGCCTGCTCCACATCCTTGTCCGCCTCGATCAGCACCGGCTGCACCGCGCGCACCACGAACGGCAGCGTCACGAAGGCCAGCGCCACCACCAGACCCGGCTGGGTGGCATTGAGGTGGATGTCGAACGGCGACTGCGGGCCGTAGAGGGCCAGCAGCACGATGCTGGCCACGATGGTGGGCAACGCGAACGGCAGGTCGATGAGCGCGTTCACCACACCCTTGCCCGGGAATTCGTCGCGGACCAGCACCCAGGCGATCAGGGTGCCCATCACCACGTTGATCAACGTGACGACGATCGACACCAGGACCGTCACCTTCAGCGCGTCCAGGGCCGCGGGCGCGGTCACCGCGTCCCAGAAACCGGACCAGCCGTTCTCCAGGGACTTGGCGGTCAGCGCCGCCAGCGGCAGCAGCACGATGATGCTGAGCCACAGCACCGAGGTG
This sequence comes from Nocardia tengchongensis, assembly GCF_054781395.1. Lineage (NCBI taxonomy): Bacteria > Bacillati > Actinomycetota > Actinomycetes > Mycobacteriales > Nocardiaceae > Nocardia > Nocardia tengchongensis. Next base: position 664,669 of record NZ_BAAGUM010000017.1, on the reverse strand, counting down.
CCGATGCCGAGCGGACCCACCGACCCGGTCACCCGGAACCAGGACCGAATCCGGCCCCTACCCGCCGTCGGGCGGGGTTTGTCGTCTACCGAAACGCCGGGACCGCCCTCGGTCCCGGCGTTCGAGCTGCTGTCACTCACAGTGTCGAGTATCGCTTGTGTCGCAGGTCACCCGGCTACTTGGTGGCCTTGTCGTAGATCTGCGCCACCGAACCGGTGTTCGGCGTGAACAGCTCCTTGTCCACGGTCTTCCAGCCGCCGAGGTCGTCGATGGTGTACAGCTTCTGCGGAGTCGGGAAGCTCTTGGCGTTGTCGGCGCGCACCTGCGGGTCGACCGGACGGAAACCGGCCTCGGCGAACGCCTTCTGGGCGTCCTTGGTGTAGAGGAAGTCGCGGAAGGCGATGGCGTTCTTCAGGTTCTTGGAGTTCTTGAGCACCGCGACCGGGTTGTCGATGCGGAAGGTGGTGTCGGGCACCACGTGCTCGATCGGGTCACCCTTCGTCTCGGAGAAGATGGCCTCGTTCTCGTAGCTGAGCAGCACGTCGCCGGTGCCCTGCAGGAAGGTGTCGGTGGCCTCACGACCCGACTTGGGCTGCACGTGCACGTGGCCCAGCAGCTGGGTCAGGTAGTCCAGACCGGCCTGCGCGTTCTTGCCGCCCTCGCTCTTGGCGGCGTAGGGGGCCAGCAGGTTCCACTTGGCCGCACCCGAGCTGAACGGGTTGGGGGTGACCACCTCGATGCCCGGCTTGAGCAGGTCGTCCCAGTTCTTGATGCCCTTCGGGTTGCCCTTGCGGACGGCGATGACGACCACCGAACCGAACGGGACGCCCTTGTTGGCGTCGGCGTTCCAGCCGGCGTCCACCTGACCGGAATCCACCAGGCGGGTGATGTCGGGCTCGACCGAGAAGCTCACCACATCGGCCTCGGCCCCGTCCTTCACCTTGCGGGACTGATCGCCCGAGGGACCGTAGGAGGCCTGGAACTGGGTGCCCTTGCCGGCGTCGGTCTTGTTGTAGACCGGAATCACCTTGTCGTAGGCGGCCTTCGCGACCGAGTACGCGAACAGGTTGATGTTGCCGCCGCCACCGGCCGCCGCACCCTCGTCCTTGGTGTCGGATGCGCCGCCGCTGCACGCGGTGAGCACGGTGGCCGCGACCGCGGTGAGAGCGACGGCGAAAGTAGATCGGCGAGAGAGACGAATATTGCGGGACATCGGCGTGGACCTTTCGGGCTACCCGCCGGTGGGACCTCGACCGGCGGGAATGAACGTTGCCGTAGACCCGTCGCGGAGGGATTCCAAGACGGTGGCGCTCCGGCCCTGAGGCCGCCGGGGGGACGAACACGAACTGCGAAAATGCGCGCGCCAAGTCTACTCAGACGTGCAGCAGTGCCCGATCGGCGATCAGCGACAGTGAATGTCCGCGACCGCGAGGCAGCCCACAGCGATCAACGCCAATTCATGGCGGATCTGGGGAACAACGCTCGACAGCACTCCGCGACTTTAACAGAGCAGCACGTCAGGCCGCTAATCTCCGGCGGTTTGAAATCGTCTCGAGCGCAACCCTGGTCGCACACGGCAGACTGTATCGAGTCGCTACCGAATCCGACGGGGGAATTCATGACCGCGCCCGCCCGCATCCGCCGGGAGTTTCCCGGCATCTCCACTCGCGCCTGGGAGCACCCGGCCGACCGCACCGCACTGGTCGGTCTACGGCAGCTCAGTGGCTTCGACACGCTGCTGCGCACGCTGTCCGGCCTGCTGCAGGAACGCCAGCACCGGCTCATGTACCTGGCGACCGCGGTGCGGGTGGACGAACGGCAGTTCAAGAACATCGACCAGCTGCGCGCGGACGCGGTGAAGATCCTCGACGCGCAGCGCACGCCGGAGATGTACGTGCTGCAGGAGCCGAACGCCAACGCCTTCACCATCGGCATGGACCGCCCCTTCATCGTGCTCACCACCGGCCTGCTGGACCTGCTCGACCCCGAGGAGCTGCGCTTCGTGGTCGGCCACGAGCTCGGGCACGCGCTGTCCGGGCACGCGGTCTACCGGACCATGCTCATGCACCTCATGCGGATCGCCGACGGCATCGGCTGGATGCCGGTGGGCGGCTGGGCGGTTCGCGCGATCGTGGCGGCGCTGATGGAGTGGAGCCGCAAGTCGGAACTGTCCGGGGACCGGGCGGGGCTGCTGGTCGGGCAGGACGTGGAGGCGTCGGTGCGGGTGCACATGAAGCTCGCCGGCGGCTCCCGGGTGGACGAGATGAGCCACGCCGCGTTCCTGGCCCAGGCCGACGACTACGACCGCGCCGGCGACCTGCGCGACGGCGTGCTGAAACTGCTGAACCTGGAACTGGCCAGCCACCCGTTCTCGGTGCTACGGGCCGCCGAACTGCGGCGCTGGATCGCCAGTGGCGAATACAACCGGGTCCTCGACGGCCAGTACCCGCGCCGCGAGCAGGACAAGGAAGCCCGCATCAGCGAGGAGATCAAGCACGCGGCCCGGTCGTACAAGGAGAGCTTCGACCAGTCCGAGGACCCCCTGATCCGCACCGTGCGCAACCTCAGCCGCGATGTCGGGGCCACGGTCGGCACCGTGGGTCAGGAAGTCGGAGAGACACTCTCGAAGATCGGGAAACGGATCCGCGGCCAGGCATCCGAATGAGATCGGGGTCCGGGGGCAAGCCCCCGGACCCCTGCCGGTGCAGCCCGTGGGCTGCTTACTCGTCGCCCTCGACGACGGGCGGGGTCTCGAGCAGGTCGAGGATCCATTCCTCGGTCGCGCTCTCGGCATCGTCCTCGTCGGGGCGGATGCGGTTGCTGAGGCGGACGCCCAGGCCCAGCGCCTGGGCGGCCTTGACCATCTCGAGGGCCTCTTCAGGACCGCAGTAGTGGGTGGCGATCAAACGGGGCTCGTCCTCGAATTCATCTTCGGACAGCACCAGTTCCAGGCCTTCATCGGTAGTCGACATGGGTCAGCACAGTACGCCCAGAGTTCGCCGACGCGGTACCGAAACTCGCTCAGCGAGTGAACAACCAGGCGACGAGTACGAGAACAAGCAGTGCGATCAGGGCGAGCTGGACGCGTGAACGCGGCATATCAGGCAGCTTCCTTCCGGATGCGGCGCGGCTGCGCGGCGGGGACCGTGGCCTCACGGGCGGCGATCCGGTCGCGGCCGAGCACCCGCAGCACCAGCCGCAGCGTCCGGTCGAGCAGATAGGCGATGGCCAGGCAGACCGGCACCATGGCGGCCAGCACCACCGCGAACTGGGGAACGAATGGCAGCCCTGCCACCCACAGTTCCACGCCGTCCCACCATCCTGCGATCGCATGCACGACCCCAGCCTAGGCCGCGAACATCATGGTGGACGATTCGGGCTGTTCGGAACGATCATTGATGCTATGGAGTCGTACGACGAACCCGAGTCGACCGAAGCCCCGCGGGACCCGCTGGCCACGACGGACCCATCTCCGTCCGACGCCTTCCTGCCTTCCGCGGTGGGCGGCATGCATCATTCCGTGTATCCGCCCATCGACGACTACGCCTTCCTGTCCGACTGCGAGACCAACTGCCTCATCGCCCGCAACGGCGCGGTGGAGTGGATGTGCGTGCCGCGCCCGGACTCCCCCAGCGTCTTCGGGGCCATGCTGGACCGCAGCGCCGGGCACTTCCGGATCGGCCCCTACGGCCGCAATGTGCCCGCCGCGCGCCGCTATCTGCCCGGCGGCCTGATCGTCGAGACCACCTGGCAGACCGAGACCGGCTGGCTCATCGTGCGCGACGCGCTCGTCCTGGGCCCGTGGCACAACAATCGCTCACGCAGCCGCAGCCACAAGCGCACCCCCATGGACTGGGATGCCGAGCACATGCTGCTGCGCACCGTGAAATGCGTCAACGGTGTCGTCGAGCTGGAGATGAGCTGCGAGCCCGCATTCGACTATCACAACGGCCCGGCCCTCTGGGAGTACAGCGGCAACGTCTACGAACAAGCAAGTGCCAGTAGCAATATCGAGGGCTGCCCGACACTGACGCTGACCACCGATCTGCGACTGGGCCTGGAAGGCCGGGAGGCGCGCGCCCGGACCCGGATGAAGGAGGGCGACGAGGTCTTCGTCGCACTGTCCTGGTCGGATCTGGAACCACCGCACACCTTCGCCGAAGCGGCGGACAAGATGTGGCAGACCACCGAATGCTGGCGTCAGTGGATCACGCTGGGGCGCTTCCCCGATCATCCGTGGCGCGGGTACCTGCAGCGCAGCGCGCTGACACTGAAAGGCCTCACCTACGCGCCGACCGGGGCGCTGCTCGCCGCCGCCACCACATCGCTCCCGGAAACCCCTGGTGGCGAACGGAATTGGGACTACCGCTACACCTGGGTGCGCGACTCGTCGTTCGCCCTGTGGGGCCTGTACACCCTCGGCCTGGATCGCGAGGCCGACGACTTCTTCGCCTTCCTGCACGACGTCACCACCGACGACGAGGGCAAACCCACACCGCTGCAGGTGCTCTACGGCATCGGCGGGGAACGCGAGATCACCGAATCCGAACTCCCCCACCTGTTCGGCTACGACGGCGCGCGGCCGGTGCGCATCGGCAACGGCGCCTACAACCAGGAACAGCACGACATCTGGGGCACCATCCTGGATTCGGTGTACCTGCACGTGAAATCGCGGCAGCAGGTGCCGGAAACCCTGTGGCCCATGCTCGAACGACAGGTGCACGCCGCGATCGAGAACTGGCGCAACCCTGATCGCGGGATCTGGGAAGTCCGCGGCGAGCCGCAGCACTTCACCTCCTCCAAGGTCATGTGCTGGGTGGCCCTGGACCGCGGCGCGAAACTGGCCGAGCTGCATGGGGAAATGGACTACGCCAAGAAATGGCACGACATCGCCGACGAGATCCGCGCCGACATCCTCGACAACGGCGTCAACGCCGAGGGCGTGTTCACCCAGAGCTACGGCAGCGACACCCTCGACGCCTCACTGCTGCTGGTGGTGCTGACCCGCTTCCTGCCGCCGAGCGACCACCGGGTGCGCGCCACCGTGCTCGCCATCGCCGACCACCTCACCGAGAACGGCCTGGTGCTGCGCTACCGCACCGAGACCACCGACGACGGACTGTCCGGCGAGGAGGGCTCGTTCACCATCTGCTCGTTCTGGCTGGTGTCGGCGCTGGTGGAAATCGGTGAGCTGCAACGGGCCCGGCAGCTGTGCGAGCGGCTGCTCGGCTACGCCAGCCCGCTCAAGCTCTACGCCGAGGAGATCGACTCGCGCACCGGACGGCACCTGGGCAACTTCCCGCAGGCGTTCACCCACCTGGCGTTGATCAATGCCGTCATGCACGTGATCCGGGCCGAGGAGTCCCGGCACACCGGACAGTTCCATCCGGCGCACCCGGGACGCTGAACCGCCCTGCGGGACAAGGGAATCGGCCGCACCCGCGGCCGATTCCATTCTTGCCGAGTCAGTACGCGCGATGCTCGCCGATGGCGTCGGCGTGCTCGCGGATGTCGCGCAACCGGACCAGCGCGCGGTCGATCTCGGTGAGCCGCGCCTCGCGGCCCGCGCCGGAACCCACCGTGGCCGCCTCCTCCGCCGCGCGCAGCGAGGCGTCCACCGAACGCAGGGTGGCCGTGGCGATCTCGGTGAAGTGATCGCGCAGGCTGCGTTGCACCGCGCGCAGCCGGTAGCGGGATTCCTTGCTCACCTGGAAGATCACGTCGTCCATCAGCCGCGCCACCGCCACCTTGGCCTCGGACTGGCGGCGCTGGCGGCGGGCCTTGCGGTCGTCCCACAAGGCGTTGAGGCCCAACAGGATCGCCGCGCCGCCGGAGTACCAGTTCACCAGCGACATGTGCAGCAGGCTGGTGATCAAGCCGACCATGAGCAGGCCGCCGTAGGAGCCGCGCAGCGCGGTCAGCACCTGACCGGTGATGCCGCGTTTGGCGCTGTCCAGCTTGTCCAGCGCGGCCACCGGTTCCAGCACCGCGCCGACGTCGCCGGGATTGTCCAGCTTGAGATCCGGAGTCGGGATACCGCTCTCGGGGAACTTGGCGGCCACCTGCTCGGCCAGCTCCACCGACCGGTAGTGGGCGATGACGAAGTTCTCCTCCACCGCCTCGCAGATCTTGGCGTCCAGATCGGCGCCGAAGTCGTTCCAGCCCTTGGACGGATCGCCCTTCATGATGTCGGCGTCGGCGTCGCGGATCAGGCTGCGCAGCCGGTGCCGCAGATCGTGTTCGGTGTCGGCCATCAGCTCGCCCGCACCGTCGGCGAGGGTGACCTGCCAGTTGGCGGTGCGCTGCCGCAGCTGCTCGGCCTCCTCGCGGGTGCGGCGCAACTGCTCGGTGACGACGGTCAGCCGGCGCGGATCGCGCAGCGTCTCGGCCTCGCTGCGCAACGCCAGCGACAGATGGTCGGTGATGAGCCCGATATCGCGCACCGCGGCCTGCACCGCGACCGCGTCGGCGCGGCCCAGCACATGCGAGCGCAGATGGTCGAGCAGTTGCGGCACACCGGATTCCAGATCCAGCTGCCCGTCGCCGGTCGCGACGGCGTGCGCGTGCACCCGCGCCGAGGCAGGGGCGACCGCGAAGGCCAGCGCGGCGTCGTCGAGCAGCTGCCGGTCGTGCTGCTGCACCTGCGGCCACTGCGGATACTGGTCGATCTTGTTGAGCACGCAGACGACCGTCGGGCACACCTGCTCGATGCGCTGCAGCTGCTCGATCTGCGCGGGCGTGAACGGGGCGCGCGCGTCGGCCACGTACAACACCGCGTCCGCGGCCGCGATCAGCGACCAGGTGGCCGGGGAATCCCCGGGCGAGCCCGGCGCGTCCAGCACCACGAAGCCCTCGGCCAGCAGCGGACTAGGCTGCGTGAACTCGGCCCGGATGACCTCACCGGAGGCCAATTCCGCCAGCGCCGCATGCGGATCCACCGCGGTGCGCTGCGCGGTACCACCCGCACCGGCCCGCACCAGGGTGGCCGCGGGCTGCGGACCGTACTCGGCGATCACCGGGACACTGGCCTGGCCGTCGGTGGCGCTCACCGCGGCCCCGACCAGGCTGTTCACCAGCGTGCTCATCCCGGACTTGGATTCGCCCACCACGACCAGCCGCACCCGCGGATCGGCCAGGCGCGCCCGGGCGATGCCCAGCCGCCCCGAAAGATCGAGGCGACCGGACGCGTGGGTCAGTTCCAGCAGCCGATCGAGCAACTCGACCAGCGGACCCAGCGCATCGGTATTCTTCACCGCTACCTGATGACTCGCCGCGCTCACAGGAGCAGCATGTGATCGCCCGGACCGTGCGCCGGGACACCGGCATCGGCGTAACCGGCGTCCACGCCGAGACCGGAGAACAGACCGGCGGCGTGCAGGCCCCCGTCGTGCACGGTCAGCAGCGAATCATGCACCGCGAGCGGCGCATCCTGCACCGGCAGCACCGAATCATGCACCGGGACGAAGGCGGAGATCGGCTGCGCGTGCAGACCGGAGTCGGTCCGGTCCGCCATCGGCTTCACCTGGGCGGGCGGATCGATGTGCGGCGGGGTGGTGATCGGCGACGGCACGTTCGGAGCCGGAGCCACCGTCGGCGCGGGCGCGACCGAAACAGTGGGCTGCCCACCGTGATCCGGCACGCTCGGCACGGTCGGCGCCACCGTCGGGACGGTCGGGCGCGGCGCGACGGTCACCGTCGGCTGATGTGAGCCGGGATCGTCACCGGGCACGGTGACCGGCGGCACGGTGGGACGGGTCCCGGTGTCGTCGATCGGGGTGTGCGGCTTGGGGGTGATATCGGTGTCGCCGGTGTTCACCGGCGGGGTCACGGGCGCGATGGTCGACGGCGAGCCCAGGCCCTTGGTCAGATCGTCCAGACCCGGAATCTTGGTCGGGATCGCGGGCACGGTCAGCGCCGGGCCGGGATCGGCCTTGACCGGCGTGGGGGCGTGCGGCGCGGCGGTCACCGGGGTGGGCGCGGGTACCGGCTTGTTAGCCAGCGTCGTCGGATGCTGACCCGGGGTGCCGGGGTCACCGGCGGCGAGCACCGGCGCACGACCGTGGTCGAACAGCGCGGGGGCCACCGACGCGGGCGCGGTCAGCGGCGACGGACCACCGTGCGACAGCAGATTCGCGATCGGCTGGTTGGCGGCGTCGGGCTGAATGGTGGTCTGCAACGGCGTCACCGCGACCGGCTGGGCCACCGTCACCGGCGCGACCGGGACCGCGGCGGCGGGCGGCGCCGACACCGGCGGCACCGCGGCGGGCACCGACGGCACCGGCTGCGGGGCCGGCGCGGGCGCGATCGTGGTGAGCGCGATCGGATTCGACGGCGCGGGCGCGACCGGCGCCGCGGCCGGCAACCCGGACGCGGGCGACGACGCCACCGGAGCGGTCGAGGACGCCAGCGGCGTACCCGACGGCGCGACCGGCGAACCCGTGCCCGGCGCACCGGAACCGGGCGCGACACCGGACGGCGCATCGGAAGACCCGTGTGCCGGAACAGCATTCACCGCGGCGGGAGTGGCGGCGCCGGACTTGTCGGCGGGCTGACCGGACTGCGCCGCGGGCGTACCCGGCACGGCGGACGAACCGCCGCCGTTGGGCAGGGTGGTGTTCTCGGGGATGTGCGAAATCCCCTGTCCCAGTTGCTGGTTGTAGGAGTCGAGCTGGTGCCCGACCGCACCGACACCCAGGTCGGCCTTCAGATTGGAGTGGAACCACACGCCGTCCAGGCCGATGTGCGCGTCGAAAGCCCAATCGGTGCCGAGGAACACGCCGGTGCCCTGTCCGGCCGTCGCGCCGACGCCGTCGAACGCGCCGGAGTGGTCGGGAAGCGCGGTCTGGTGATCGGGTACCAGACCCGTCGCGCCCATCCCGGGCAGGTGCATGGCGTCGGAGCCGGGCAGCGCGAAACCGGGCAGACCCTGACCGAAGCCGGGCAGGCCGAATCCGGGCTGCTGCGGCTGCTCCAGCGACGGCAGTTCCGGACGATCCTGGGCCGGTTCGACTTCGGCGGCCGGGTCGCTGTCCATCGGCAGCCCCCAGCCGGGGCGCGGGCCGTAGGTCGGGAAGGCGGACAGGCTGGAGTCGGCGTCGGGCAGGCCGATGCCGTGGAACCCGCCGCCCGCCGGCGTGCCGCCCGGGATCGCATCGAAGGACAGACCGGCATCGGTGCCGTGGTATTCGCCGAGCGGGCCGAAGACGCCATTCACCGGCGCGACCACGGGACCGTGGTGCTGGGGCAGGGAATCCACGGTCAGGTCCGGGAAGGTGACGGTCGGGCTGGGCACGTTCGGCTGCGGGTCCTCGGCCTGCGACCAGCCCACGTTCTTGCTGTCGTGATCGATGGCCGGAGTTCCGCCGCGACTGCCGCCGGCCGCGATGAGCGCGCCGCCCGTGACGTACGCGCCACCCCGAGCCACGCGCGCGACGCCGTTGGCAATGCGATAGGCGGCGTCCCCATCGTTGTCATCGGCACCGGAAGCATCGTCGAAGGGCAGATCACGTGTCATGCTGGCTCCGCTCTCAGGGCTCCGGCGGCACCGCACGCGGGCCACCGAACCAAACTCGTTTCACACCCTATTTCCGGATAACCGGTCTGTCACATCCACCAGGTAGGCGATGGTGTGCTCAACGGTGTGCCACACAGCTTGTCATCCGGCATATCTGTACGGAAGCCCCATTTTCGGTGTGCATACCGAACCTTGCATCTGAGCGGCCGCCCCCGACTTCCCACACCCTAACCCCAACCCGCCCTTATCCAACACGAACTCGGCGTGCCGACACGGTCGGGGTCGCCCAACCGCCGTGATCGCAACCGCCATCGCGGCCGGGTCCGGGGCCGCGGCCAGGGCCAGGGCCGGGGCCGGGGCCGGGGCCGGGGCCGGGGCCGATGATCGCGTGGCGTCGGCGATGCCGGCCTCGCGCACGCGACCGAGCACGGACACCCACCCGCACCTAGTACTGTGCCCCGCTCCCAAAGGGAGTGGGGCACGGGAGCCCGGAGAGTCGGGGCTACTACTTCTTCTTGTTGTCCGACGCCGAGTCGGTCGAGAGCGCGGCCACGAAGGCTTCCTGCGGCACCTCCACGCGACCGATCGTCTTCATCCGCTTCTTGCCTTCCTTCTGCTTCTCGAGCAGCTTGCGCTTACGGCTGATGTCACCGCCGTAGCACTTGGCGAGCACGTCCTTGCGAATCGCCCGAATGTTCTCGCGCGCAATGACCTTCGAGCCGATGGCGGCCTGGATCGGCACCTCGAACTGCTGGCGCGGGATCAGTTCGCGCAGCTTGGTGGTCATCTTGTGGCCGTAGGCCTGGGCGGCATCCTTGTGCACGATGGCCGAGAAGGCGTCGACCGCCTCGCCCTGCAGCAGGATGTCCACCTTGACCAGCGCCGACTGCTGTTCGCCCGCCTCCTCGTAATCGAGCGAGGCGTAGCCGCGGGTGCGCGACTTCAGCGAGTCGAAGAAGTCGAAGATGATCTCCGCCATCGGCAGCGTGTACCGCATCTCGACGCGGGTCTCCGACAGGTAGTCCATGCCCAGCAGCTCGCCGCGGCGGGACTGGCACAGCTCCATGATGGTGCCGATGAACTCGCTCGGCGCGATCACGGTGCAGCGGGTGACGGGCTCGTAGATCTCGCGCACCTTGCCCTCGGGCCAGTACGACGGGTTGGTGACGACATGCTCGGTGCCGTCCTCCATGACCACGCGGTAGATCACGTTGGGGGCGGTGGAGATCAGGTCGAGGCCGAACTCGCGCTCGAGCCGCTCGCGGGTGATCTCCATGTGCAGCAGGCCCAGGAAGCCGCAGCGGAAGCCGAAGCCCAGGGCGACAGAGGTTTCCGGCACATAGGTCAGCGCGGCATCGTTGAGCTGCAGCTTGTCCAGCGCGTCACGCAGGTTCGGGTAGTCCGACCCGTCGACCGGGTACAGACCGGAGTAGACCATCGGCCGCGGTTCGCGGTAGCCGGTCAGCGCCTCGGTCGCGCCGTCGCGCTGCGAGGTGATGGTGTCACCGACCTTGGACTGCCGCACGTCCTTCACACCGGTGATTAGGTAGCCGACCTCACCGACGCCGAGGCCCTGGGTGGGCTTGGGTTCGGGCGAGACGATGCCGATTTCCAGCAGTTCGTGGGTCGCGCCGGTGGACATCATCTTGATCTTCTGGCGCGGGGTGAGCTTGCCGTCCACCACACGCACATAGGTGACGACGCCGCGGTAGGTGTCGTACACCGAGTCGAAGATCATGGCGCGCGCCGGGGCGTCGGCCTCGCCGACCGGCGGCGGCACCACGCGGACGGCCTCGTTCAGCAGTTCGGCCACACCGACACCGGTCTTGCCGGACACCCGCAGCACGTCCTCCGGCTCGCAGCCCACGATGTGGGCGAGCTCGGCGGCGTAGCGGTCCGGGTCGGCGGCCGGCAGGTCGATCTTGTTGAGGACCGGAATGATCGTCAGATCCTTGTCCATGGCCAGGTAGAGATTGGCCAGGGTCTGCGCCTCGATGCCCTGCGCGGCGTCGACCAGCAGGATCGCACCCTCACAGGCCTCGAGCGCGCGGGACACCTCATAGGTGAAGTCCACGTGCCCCGGGGTGTCGATCAGGTGCAGAACATAGTCCTCACCGTCGACATTCCACGGCAGCCGCACGTTCTGCGCCTTGATGGTGATGCCGCGTTCCCGCTCGATATCCATGCGGTCCAGGTACTGGGCGCGCATGGCGCGCTCCTCGACCACACCGGTGAGTTGCAGCATGCGGTCGGCCAGGGTCGATTTCCCGTGGTCGATGTGCGCGATGATGCAGAAGTTCCTGATCCGGCTGGGATCGGTGAACGTCTTGTCGGCGAAGCTGCTAATCGGAGTCACTCCTCGGCATGGCGAAACAGCGGCATGTCAACCAGCAAGTCTACGGTGCTGGACGGGATGTCCTCGCCCCGGTGTTCCCCGCGCGCGAACGACGCGTCCCCGCAGGCGAATCCGGTGCGGATGAGATTCGGCTTGTCCGCCGTTAGGCTGCGGGACTATGGCCGGAAGGTGGAACGCTCTGGGGAAGCAGTTGGGGATCGTGGCTAAGGAGCAGGGTGCTCAGCTCGTCACGCAGCAGGCCCCGAAGTTGATCGGACGGGTGCGGCAGTCGACGATGTGGGGTCGTGCGCTCGAAGCGGTGGGGGCGCCGCGCAAGGGGCCGGGGGTGAATGTGCGGCCGACGTCGTCGGCGGGGGTGCCGTCGCATGAGCGCGCTCGCATGATCGTCTACAGCCCGCAGCTGGACGGGCGGGCCGACCCGGGCGAGATCGTGTGGACCTGGGTGCCCTACGAGGAGGACCCGGACAACGGGAAGGACCGTCCGGTGCTGGTGGTCGGCCGCGAAGGCGGCACCCTGCTCGGGTTGATGCTGTCCTCCAATTCCGATCACGCGCATCACGGCAACTGGGTGGGTATCGGCAGCGGCGCGTGGGACCACGACGGACGCGACAGCTGGGTGCGGCTGGATCGGGTGCTCGACGTCCCCGAGATGGGCATCCGCCGCGAGGGCGCGATCCTGCCCCGCAAGACCTTCGACAAGGTGGCGCACCGGTTGTGCGCCGAATACCACTGGCACTAGCGCCTTCCCGGAAAACGCACCGGCCCCCGCTCCGGAACGGAACGGGGGCCGGGAACGATCCGGCTCAGCTGATCATGTTGCGGGAGCGGCCGAACATCAGGCTGTAGACCAGGGCGCCGAGCGCGCCGCCGATCAGCGGGAACACGATGAACGCCCACAGCTGCGCGGCCGCGCCGTCCTGATAGAAGGCCACCGCGATGCTGCGGGCCGGGTTCACCGAGGTGTTGTCCACCGGAATCGAGATCAGGTGGATCACGGCCAGCGTCAGGCCGATCGACAGACCCGCGAGCGGCACATCCGACAGCTGATCGGTCGACGCCAGCACCACGAACACCAGCAGCGCGGTCAGGATCACCTCGACGGTGATCGCCGCCGCCAGGCCGTAGCCGTTGATGGTGATCTCACCGAGCGTCAGCTTGGACGGGCTGTGCGCACCCCAGCCGTTCGCGCCCAGGCCGTCCTTGGCGCGGTCGTAGGAGGGCAGGTTCTTGGCGACGGCGTAGATGACCGCGCCGCCGATCAGGCCGCCGATGATCTGCGCGACCCAGTAGGCCGCCGCGACCACGATCGTCACCCGCCCCAGCAGCAGCTGACCGACGGTGACCGCCGGGTTCACGTGGCAACCCGAGATCGGTCCGATCGAATACACCAGGAACAGCAGCGTCAAGCCGAAGGCCAGCGCCACACCGAGCGCACCGACCCGGCTCCCGGCCAGCACCGCGGTGCCGACGCCACCCAGGACCAGCACGAAGGTGCCGAGCGCCTCGGCGAACACCTTGCGCCCCAGGGTGGGTGGTTGTAGATCGGTTAGGTCCTCGGCTACTTCCTGAGCTGTGGGAGACATCGGCTACCTTCCGCTTGCATGGACAACGCACCGACAAGAGCAAGCGGCGCGCGCCGGAAAACGTCAGGCCAGGCGGGTTATTTCCACCACCACTTCGAGATCCGTCGAGCCGCTTCCGCTGAAGATACCTTTCAAGGGGGGCACATCCGCGTAATCACGTCCGACACCAACTGACACGTGTTGCTCCGTGACGGCGATGTTGTTGGTCGGGTCGTAGCCCCACCACTGCCCGGTCCAGGCCTCCACCCAGGCGTGCATCTGGCCCGCCACGGTGTGGCCGACCTCGGCCGCCGGATCGGGATGCAGATAGCCCGAGACGTACCGGCTGGGAATCCCCATGCCGCGCAACAGCAGCAGCGTGAGGTGCGCGTAATCCTGGCACACGCCTTGCCGTTCGGCGAAGGCCTGCACCGCGGACGTGTGCACCGAGGTCGTCCCGGCCAGATAGTTCATCTCCCGGTGCACCCACTCCGCCGCCCGGACAACCGCTTTGGCCGGCGGCACGCCGCGGGCCAGCTGCTTGGACACCGTTGCCAGCCGGCGATTGCGGGGCACGAACTCGGTCGGGTTCAGCAGTTCGTCGAAGCGGTCGCCGATGCCGTCGTCGCGCAGTTCCTCCCAGGACAGCTCCTCGGGCGGGCCCGCGAACGGCTCGGTCTCGACCACGGACGCGCTGGTCACCTCCAGTTCGGTGTGCGGGGCGTGCAGGTCGAAGGCGGTCACCGCGGTCCCCCAGTAGTCGATGTACCGGTAGGACCGGGTCGAGGGCACGGTGTCGACGCGATTGAGGATCACGTTCTGCCTGCTGTCGGCGCGCGGCGTGAGCCGGGCCTCGTTGAACGACCGGGCGACCGGCGCGTCGTACACGTATCCGGTGGTGTGCACCACCCGCATGCGCCAGCTCATGCCGGTTCCTCCATCCGCTCGGAGTTGCGGCCGTGCAACCCCGTCCACGCCACCCACGATTCGGCGTGGAAGTACTGCAGCGCCACGGCTTCCCCCACGTCGCGGCAGGTCTGCTGCAGCCACAGCAGCCGGCTCGGCAGGTCCTCGAGCAGCACCGTCGAGGGCAGGAACTCCAGTTCGCTGCGCGCCCGGCCGAGCAGCCGATGCGCCTCGTGGCGGGCCGCGAACCGGCTGTTGGGCCGCTGATCCAATTCCTGCAGGCACGCCTCGGCCACCCGCAGCGAATGGAACACCGACCGCGGGAACAGGCGGTCCAGCAGGATGAACTCGGCGATCTGATTGGCGTCCAGCACGCCGCGGTGGGTGCGCAGGTAGGGGTCGTGGGCGCCGGCCGAACGCAGCACCGTCACCCAGGCCGGGGACGAGGTGCGGTCGCCGGCGCGCGAATGCAGCAGGCGCACGGTCATGTCGACGCGTTCGATGGACCGGCCCAGCAGCAGGAACCGGTACCCGTCGTCGCGACTCAGGGTGGAATCGGAGAGTCCGACGAACATGGCGGCCCGGTCGGTGATGTAGTGGCAGAACTGGTGCGGCCCCAGCGCCCGCGCCGCCCGCTCGGCCGCGGCCAGGCCGTTGAAGGTGGTGTTGAGGCACTCCCACATCTCGGTGGAGGTGACTTCCCGTGCGCCCCGCGCGTTCTCGCGGGCCCGGCCGATGGAATCGACGATCGAGCCGCCGTCGCGGCCGAAGGCGACCAGCTCGGTCACCGACCAGACATCCAATTCCTGCTCGACCTCGGGCGGCTCGATGCCCAGGACCCGCAACAGAACTCGCGAGGTCCGATCCGGATCGACGGTCGCGTCCTCCAGCAGTTGATGCACCGCGACGTCCAGAATGCGCGCCGTGTATTCGGCACGCTCGACATATCGCCCGATCCAGAACAAGGATTCGGCATTGCGCGCCAACATGATCCGACCACCTAACGCTGTAACCACCTGCCGAGCGCCATTGCCGCCGATGTTCTCGATTACCTGCTGTTATCTACTGTTGCTGTTGTTTGGTCCGGACGGAAGAGACCTCCCGGGACTGATCGCGTTCCGGGGCCAGATGCAATTCGCCGACGAGCTCCGAGCCCGCCAATTCCCGTTGCGCCACCGAGGTTCTCGGGGCCAGCACCCAGGTGTCCTTGCTACCGCCCCCTTGACTGGAATTCACGACCAGAGAGTTCGCGGGCAACGCCACCCGGGTCAGGCCGCCGGGCAGCACCCAGATGTCGTCGCCGTCGTTGACCGCGAACGGGCGCAGGTCCACGTGCCGGGGCGCGAGGCGGCCGTCGATCTTGCTGGGCACCGTGGACAGCTGCACCACCGGCTGGGCAATCCAGCCGCGCGGATCGGCCCGCACCTTGCGCCGGGTCGCCTCGAGTTCCCGGGTGCTCGCCGCCGGGCCGATCACGATGCCGTACCCGCCGGAGCCCTCCACCGGTTTGATCACCAGTTCGGCCACCCGGTCGAGCACCTCGTCGCGTTCGGCCGGTTCCCAGCAGCGGTAGGAGTCGACATTGGGCAGGATCGGCTTCTCGCCCAGGTAGTACTCGATGAAGGCGGGCACGTAGGTGTAAACGAGCTTGTCGTCGCCTACCCCGTTGCCGACCGCGTTGGCCAGCACCACCGTGCCCGCGCGGGCCGCGTTCAGGATCCCGGCCACCCCCAGCATCGAATCCGGCCGGAACTGCATGGGATCGAGGAAGGTGTCGTCGATGCGGCGGTAGATGACGTCGACCTGCCGCTCCCCCGCGGTGGTGCGCATGTAGACGACGTTGTCGCGGCAGAACAGGTCGCGGCCCTCGACCAGTTCCACGCCCATCTGCCGGGCCAGCAGCGAATGCTCGAAGTAGGCGGAGTTGTGGACGCCCGGCGTCAGCACCACCACGGTCGGGTCGGCCTCGTTGGGGGCGGCCGCGGCGCGCAGGGCGCGCAGCAGGTGGGCCGGGTAGTCGCCGACGGCACGCACCCGGTGCGAGGCGAACAGGTCCGGGAACACGCGCGCCATGGTGCGGCGGTTCTCCATCACATAGGACACACCCGACGGTGAGCGCAGATTGTCTTCCAGCACCCGGAAATCCCCGTGCTCGTCGCGCACCAGGTCGATGCCGGCCACGTGGATGCGGACCCCGTTGGGCGGCACCAGCCCCGCGGCCTCGCGGTGGAAGTGCGCGCAGGAGGTGACCAGGCGCTTGGGGATCACGCCGTCGCGCAGGATGGTCTGCTCGCCGTAGATGTCGGCGAGGAAGGCTTCGAGGGCGCGCACCCGCTGTTTGATGCCGCGCTCGAGTTTGGACCATTCGGTGGCGGCGATCACCCGCGGCACCAGGTCGAGCGGGAAGGGTCGTTCCTGCCCGGACAGCGAGAAGGTGATGCCTTGATCGACGAAGGCGCGGTCGAGCGCCTCGGCGCGGGCGGCCAAATCCTCGGCGTCGATGGTGGCCAGCGCATTGAATATGCCCCGGTAGGGCGCGCGCGGGCGGCCCGCGGAATCGAACATCTCGTCGTAGGCGCGGTGATAGCGGCCCGGCTGATAGCCGGTGAATACGCCAGATTTATCCGATTTCTCGCGCTCGAGCCCGGTGGGAGCAACTGTGGCGGGAGTGCGCGCGGCCATGCAAAAATGGTCCATCACGCAGGGGCAACGCGCAGTTGGACGGCGATAAATTTCTGGTTTCGGCCATGTGGCGGACCGGGCCGATTTCATACCTCGACCCGTAGCCTGGTAACCTCGACGGTCGGTGCTGCAACTGCCGATCTCGTAGTGCGCACGAAGACTTTGCATCCCGCATACACACCAAACGAAGGAACACGAGGAAACAGGCGTGGCCAACATCAAGTCCCAGATGAAGCGGATCCGTACCAACGAGCTTGCGCGCCAGCGCAACCAGTCGGTCAAGTCCGCGCTGCGCACCTCGATCCGCAAGTTCCGCGAGGCCGCGGCTGCGGGCGAGAAGGACAAGGCGCTCGGCCTGATGCAGTCGGCGAGCAAGAGCCTGGACAAGGCCGCCTCGAAGGGTGTCATCCACGCCAACCAGGCTGCCAACAAGAAGTCGGCGCTGTCGCTGGCCTTCAACAAGCTCGGCTGACCTGCTCCGGTAGCACTACCGGACATCATGCTTTCGAATAGCCGCCGTGGCCACGATGACCACGGCGGTTTTTGTCGTACCGGGCCTCGTGTTGTGACCGCCGTAACGGATTCGGCCGCTATGTCGACTGTGTCGGCAAGACTTGCTCACTCCGGCGGCACACAGCAGGATGGCTGCGACACCGTCGGGGTGAAATCGAAACCTGTACTGGAGAGTTCTCTTGGCATCGCTGCGTGACAACCGTTCCTACTGGACCCGCGGCACCCTGGCCGCCAGCGTGGCCGCGGTCGCGCTGACCACCGGAATGGGTGTCGCGACCGCACGACCCATCGGGCCGTTCGAGGTCGGCGGGGCCATCGAGGCCGAATACGACCGCGCGGGCGGGCCCGACGCCTTCGGCGACCCCACCACCCCCGAGACCGATGCGGCCGGCGGCGGCAAGAAGCAGGACTTCGTCAACAACGCCTCCATCTACTGGACCCCCGCCACCGACGCGCACGCCATCGGCGGCGCCATCCGCGACAAGTGGCGCGGCACCGGCTCGGAGTCCGGCTCGATGAAGTACCCGGTCACCGACGAGGGGCAGACCGGCAAGCCCGGTCGCTTCCAGCACTTCCAGGGCGGCTCGATCTACTGGTCGATCGGTTCGGGCACCCATGTGCTCAGCGGCGTGATCCGCGACAAGTTCGCCTCCGTCGGCTGGGAGAACAGCCCGCTGGGCTTCCCCATCGCGGACGAGAACAAGACCAACAGCTCCACCACGCACATTCAGTTGTTCGAGGGCGGAGCCATCTACTCCACCGCCAAGACCGGCACCCACATCGTGTGGGGCGCGATCCGCGACACCTGGGTGCGCAACGGTGCCGAGAACGGCCGCTACGGCTTCCCGACCGGCGACGAGTACGACTACGAGGGCGGCAAGGCCCAGGACTTCTCCGGCGGCAAGATCGTCTGGAAGCCGGAGAGCTAACTCTTCGGGAGCGAGCTCCTAGGTGGCACTCTCGCGCAGCTCCAGAATGCGCGAGAGGGCGTGCTCCAGCGCGTAATTCGCGTCGGCCGCCTGGCCCTTCACCTCGCCGTTGAGGGCGGCCACCACCTGCAGCGCCGCCCCGATGGTCGCCCCGGTCCAGCCGCGGGCCTGGCCCTGGGCCTTCTTCACCTTCCACGGCGGCATGCCCAGATCGCCGGCCATCTTGAACGGGTCACCGCGCCCGGCCGAGCCGACCCGTGCGATGGTGTGCACCGAATCCGCGAGGGCGTCGGCGAGCAGCACCGCCGGGACACCGCGGTCGATGGCCCAGCGCAGCGCCTCCATGGCCGCGGGCCGATCCCCGGACACGGCCAGATCGGCGACCTCGAACCCGGTCACCTCGGCCTTGCCCGAGTAGTACTGGCGCACCGCCGCGATATCCACCTTGCCGCCGGTGTCGGCCGCCAACTGCGAACTGGCGGCGGCCAGTTCGCGCAGGTCCGAGCCGACCGCCTCCAGCAGCGCCTGCACCACGTCGGCGGACACCTTCACGTTCGCGGCCCGGAACTCGTTGCGCACGAACTCGATCCGCTCGCCCGCCTTGGTCAGCTTCGCGCAGTTGTGCACCACCGCGCCCAGCTTCTGCAAGGCCGGCGCCAGCGCCTTGGCCCGGCCGCCGCCGCTGTGCAGGACCACCAGCACCGCGCCCTCCGGGGGCGAGGACGCCGCGTCCTGAATCACCGCGACCGCGTCCTTGCCCGCCTCGGCCGCCGACTCCAGGACGATCAATCGGTCCTCCGCGAACAGCGAGGGACTCAACAACTCCGCCAGCTCCGGTGTGCTCGCGTCCCCGGCCCGCCGCCGATCCACCGGCAACGAACCCGGATCCGCGGAGGCCGCGCGGGCCTGCGCGGTAATCCCCGCCACCGCCCGTTCGATCAGCAATTCCTCTTCACCGAGCACGAGATGCAGGGGCGCGGGTCGCTGGTTCACGCCCCGATCCTACGAGTCCGCCCCGACACCCCTCGCATCCCGCACCCGCTCAGCCGGAGCCCGCGCCCTCCGGGTCCGCGCGACCACGCGGCCGCAGACCCGCGATCACCAGGGCGCACACCACCGCGGCGACCAGACCCGACCGCAACCCGGTGGGCAGCGCGACCGACGCGCCGAGCGCGGCCGCCCGGTCGGCGACGGTCAGCAGCCACCACAGCGGCGGGGCGGTGCAGTGCAGGACCACGGCGGCGGGCAGCCACCACACGACGGCCAGCGCCGCGCCCAGCGCGCCCAGAATCGTGATGGGCGCGATCACCGGCTCCACCAGCATGTTCACCACGATCGCGACCAGACTCAGATGTCCGGTCAGGGCGACGACGAGCGGCGTGGTGACCACGAAGGCCGCCGCGGCGACCGCGAAGGAGTCGGCCGGAATCCGCCACCAGCCGTGCGCGCGAAGCCATTCCGACCATCCCGGCGCGATCACGATCAGCCCCGCCGTGGCCAGCACCGACAGCGCGAACCCGGCATCCACCGCCAGCCCCGGTGACCAGGCCAGCAATCCGAGCACCGCGGCGCACAGCGCGGGTAGCGCCTGCTTCCGGCGCCCGGTGCACAGCGCGAGCAGCGCAATGGCTCCCATCACCGCCGCTCGCAGCACGCTCGGCGACGGCCGGGCCAGGATCACGAACATGACCAGCGCCGCCCCCGCCGCGATCGCCCCGATCCGCGGATCCACGGTGAGCGCGCGCATCGAAACCAGCACCGCGCCCAGCAGGATGGTGATGTTCGCGCCGCTGACAGCGGTCAAATGGGCGAGATCGGTTTCTCGGAAGTTCTCCTGAACGTGCTCGGTCAGCCCGGAGGTATCGCCGATCACCAGCCCCGGCAACAGGCCCGCCGCATCCTCCGACAGCGCCCGATGGGCCGAGCTCCCGAAGGCGCTGCGCACCAGCCCGGCGGCGCGCTGCCACCAGGGTGGCGCACTCGCCGAGACCGGCGCCCCGTCGGCGCGCAGCACGGCCACCGTCAGGTCGGATCGCCACGGACGCGCCACGCGCGCACCGAATTCCACCCGCTGCCCCGGCAGCAACCCCCGCCACCCGGCGGCCGGCGCCACCACCGTCACCGCCCCGCCGGAGCGCACCACGCGGCCACCCAACCGGTATTCCACCAACCCGGCACGCACCATGACCTTCGGACCCCCGAACGACTTGGCCGACACCCGCTTCGGGTCATCCCCCACCTCCACCACCGCCACCACCCGCTGCCCGGCCCGCACCGCCCCCAGCGGATGCGCCTGCACCCGATGCGCATGCCACGCTCCCGCCACCCCGAACCCCGCCCCGATCAACAAGGCCCCCAACACAACCCACACCACGCCACTGACCCGCCCCGTCCGTGCCCGCCGCAGGGCCAACGCCAACACCCCCGCCCCTGCCGCGACACACCCGGCAGCCACACCGACACCCGCCTGCCACCCCACCACCAGCGCCACCACGGTTGCGCCCCAGCCGCACACAGCCGCCGGCACCAGCCGTGCATCCAACACCTCGGATGCCTCGATCGACCCACGCGCGCCGGCCTCGGCGCGTTCGGTGGCGGTCATACCGTCACCCGGTCGCGGAGGCGGGTGAGGCGGGAATGGCCGATGCCGTCGATTTCGGAGAGTTGGTCGACGGAAGTGAAGCGGCCGTGGCGGGCTCGCCAGGTGAGGATGGCTTTGGCGGTGACGGGGCCGACGCCGGGGAGCGTGTCGAGTTCGGTTTCGGTGGCGGTGTTGAGGTTGACCTTCGCGGCCGGGGCGGTGGGGCGGGGTGGGCCTGGCGAGGAAGGTGAAACCGCAACGGGGTGAGCGGAATTCACTATGGTGCTGCCGGACTGTTGGGGCGTGGGGCGGGCGGCGGTGCGGGCGATGACGATCTGGTCGCCGTCGGTGAGGGGCTGGGCGAGATTGAGGGTGGACAGGTCGGCTTCGGGGCGCGGAACCGCTGCGCGCAGGGCGTCGGCTACCCGGGCCCCGGAGGGGAAGCGGCGCAGCCCGCCGTGCTCGACCAGGCCCACCACACTGACGACCAGCTCGGCGGATACGGCGGTGCCGGCCGGCACGGCGGTTGCGGTGGGACCGGCCGGGTTTCGCCCCGGCTGAGGGGCGTCGGCCCGGCCCGGCACTCGCAGCGGGGTAGGCGGGGACGCGGCGGCTCCGGGCACCACGGTCACGGGCGAACCACCCAACGGCACGGTGGCTCCGGGCGGCGCAACGGGTCCGGGCACGGCCGCGTCGGGTGCGGCGGGGTCCACCCCCGGGGCGGCAGCAGCGCCGGCCGGGGGCGAGCCCTGGTCGGCGGGGACCGGTTCGGTGAGGGCGGCGATGGGCGGAACCGGTTGGGACACAGGCGTTTCACGCAGCGAGACGTAGCCCGCGATCAGGATGGCGAGGAGGCCGAGCGCGGCGATGACGAGGACACCGCGGGGACCGGGATCCCAGCGGGTACCGCGGAAGCGTTCGGGGACGAGTCGTTCGTGCCAGAGGGAGACCGGGCCGCACGGCTCGGACAGCCAGACGGGCGGTGCGGGTTCGGAATGCTCACGGACGGGGTCGGAGTGGTTCGGCTCGAGCAGATGGTCGAGGGACTCTTCGTCCCAGCGCGCGGCGTGCGGCTCCCCTGCCGACGCGAATGGTGCTGGGCCAGGTCCGGTTTCGGCGTCCGCGCGGCGGGGTTCGAAGCCGGCGCGGGAGCTGAGGCGCTGGAGTGGGGTGCGTTCGTCGAGTTGCGGCATGTGGCTCACGGTAGGAGCCGCTGCGGTCGGGCCGGATTGCGCGAGCTGGGATTTCACTCGGCCTGTGGATAGCGGATTGCCCTGTGGACAACCGAGTTTCCGCTGGCTGCCGGGCTAGCCGCAGCCGCCCGGGACCACCAGGGCGCCGACGGCCCCCACGCCCAGGTGCACGCCGAGGGTCGGGCCGAATTCGCTGATGATGACCTCGCGGATGCCGGGGATCAAGTCCCGGAGCTGACCCGCGATGGTGTTGGCGGCGTCGGCGGCGCCCAGATGCTGGACGGCGACGGCCGCGCCGTCCTCACCGGCCGCGTCCACGGCGGCGGCGATGAGTTTTGTGAAGGCCTTGGATCGGGTGCGGGCCTTCTCGCGCAGTTCCAGACGGCCGTCGACGATCTGCAGGATCGGTTTGGTGACCAGTTCGGAGCCGAAGAAGGCTGCGGCGGAGGTCAATCGGCCGCCGCGGCGGAGCTGCTCGGTGCGGTTGACGACGATGAAGGCGCGGCCGCGGCTGGCCGCGGCGACGGCGGAGTCGTAGACGACGTCGAGGGGCTCGCCGGAGCGGGCGCGGCGGGCGGCGGCCAGGACCGGCAGCCCGGTGCCGAGTCCGGCGCTCAGCGAGTCGACCAGGCGGATGCGGTGGGCGGCGTCCATGTCGCGCACGGCCTGCCGTCCGGCCTCCCAGGTGCCCGACAGCTGCCGCGAGATGTGCACGGCCACCACGCCGTCGCCGTCGCTGAGCTCGAGCGCACGCTCGTAGACCGCGCGCAGGTCGCCCGGCGAGGCGGCGGAGGTGGTGACCTGCGAGGACCCGTAGTCGATATCGCAGTCGTCGATGCCCTCGCGGATCTCACGGTCGTCGACCAACACGTGCAGCGGTACCGCCAGCACACCCAGGTCGGCGATGAGGTCGGCCGGAAGACTGGCCGACGAATCGGTCACCACCACCACGGTCATGCAGTGTGAACCTCGTCGGCGGTCACCTCGGTCAGCACCTTCACCATGGCCCGGGCGACCGCGGTGTGCCCTTCCCAGCCCCAGTGGATGCCGTCGGGGTTGGCGGGGCCGTTGAACACGTTGTCGCGCACGGCTTCCCCGAGATCGACCAGCGGCACGTCGTGCTCGGCGGCCCAGGCCGACACGGCCCGCACCATGGGTTCGCGCCCGGTGTGCACCTCGGCGTAGGCCTCGCACTTGTGCACCGACGGCAGCACCGCCACGAACGGCAGTTCGGGCCGCAACTGCGCCAGCGAGTTCCGCGACTGCTCCAGGTAGTCGACGCTCACCGCGGGCGGCAGCGCCACCGGCCACCCCAGCGGGGACAGGCGCGGCTGCAGCCAGTTGTAGGCCTCGCGCACCCGGCGGCGCAGCCCGGCAGGACGCGTGTAGCGGATCAGTTCGCGCAGCGCGGTGGGCAGCGGCGAGGGCAGCGAGTCCATGCCCGCGGTGGCGAACACGACCGCGCCGGCGTTCGGCACGGCGGCCCAGATGCGCGGGTCGCCGATCAGCGCCCAGTAGGCGTCGCGGCAGGTCCAGCCGATCCGCGCCACCAGCTCGACGTCCCAGTCGAGTTCGGCGGCAACGAGATTGGGCCAGATGCGGGGATGGTTCGCGGGCAGTCCGCCCTTGGGTCCGAAGTAGGACAGCGAGTCCGC
The DNA here is from genome assembly GCF_054781395.1 of Nocardia tengchongensis. Lineage (NCBI taxonomy): Bacteria > Bacillati > Actinomycetota > Actinomycetes > Mycobacteriales > Nocardiaceae > Nocardia > Nocardia tengchongensis. The sequence continues at coordinate 640,778 of NZ_BAAGUM010000017.1, read as the reverse complement.
GACCACGACCAGCACCTTGCGCTGCGGCACGGCCTCGATCACCGAATCATCCTGCGCCGCTTCGGTCTTGGACTCGGCGACGCCATCGATTTCAGAGGGCATCGGGAGCCGCCTTCGCGACCGCGTTCCAGACGTCCAGGCGCCAGCCGGGCTTCTCGATGCCGGGGCCGTGGCTGGTCAGCTGCACCCAGCTGGTGTTGGCCAGGCCGCCCAGGGCGGGCCAGCTCGCCTCGGGCAGGTCGAGCAGGGCCGCGGTGAGCGCGGCGATGAGCCCGCCGTGCGCGACCAGCATGACGCTGCGGCCGGGCCAGTCCTCGCGGGTGGCGAAGAGTTCCTGCACCACGGGCAGCGCTCGCGCGCCGACCTCGAGCTTGGATTCGCCGCCGGGCGGGGTGAATCGGGCGTCGAGCCGCCACGCCTTGCGGGCGCCGGGGAACTCGGCGTCGACCTGGCGGTGGTCCATGCCCTCCCAGTCGCCGAGATTGGTCTCGCGCAGGCGGGTGTCGGTGACGACCGGCATGGCGGCGCATTCGGCGACGGCGAGCGCGGTGTCGTGGGCACGCTTGAGATCGGAGGAGACGATGGCGATCAGATCACTGGTCGCCATGTCGGGCGCGCAGTCCTTGGCCTGGCGTCTGCCGATGTCACTGAGTTCGGTGTCGGTCTGGCCCTGCATGCGGTCGGTGGCATTCCATTCGGTCTGCCCGTGCCGCAACAGAATCAACCGGCGGACGCCGGCCATCTTGCTCACTCGTCGTCCCCGGCCTTGTCTTCTACTGTCGTGGCGTCCGCAGCCGCAGTGCGCGGGTCGCCGATCCCCTCGACCGCCACCTGCGGGCAGTCCTTCCAGAGCCGCTCGAGGCCGTAGAAGTCGCGCTCGTCCTCGTGCTGGACGTGGATCACGATCTCCACGTAGTCGAGCAGCGCCCAGCGGCCCTCACGGGTGCCTTCGCGGCGCACCGGCTTGTATCCGGCATCGCGGAGCTTGTCCTCGATGTTGTCGACGATCGCGTTGACCTGGCGCTCGTTGGGCGCGGACGCGATCACGAAGCAGTCGGTGATGACCAGCTGCTCGGAGACATCCAGCACGACCACGTCGACGGCCAGCTTCTCGTCGGCGGCCAGTGCGGCCACCGTCGCCATCTTGACCGCTTCGACCGATGCTGTCACCCTGCTACCTCTTCCCTGCGTACTTTCACATTGCACGCTCCTGGCACCTTCACGATGCGCTGTCCTGCGGCACGTAGAGGTGCCGTTTCGATATGTATTGGACGACCCCGTCCGGGACGAGGTACCACACCGGGCGGCCCTCCCCCGCCCGTCGCCGGCATTCGCTCGACGAGATGGCCAGGGCCGGGATCTCGACCATCGTGACCGTGCCCTCGGGGTAGTCCCGAAGGAAGTCGGCGAGATGGTCGATATTCAATTCGTACCCCGGACGGGTCACGCCGACGAATTTCGCCAGCTCGAACAGTTCGGACCAATCCTGCCATGTGAGGATGCTGGCCAGCGCGTCCGCTCCGGTGATGAAGTACAGATCCGCGTCGGGATGCAGTTCGGCCAGGTCGCGCAGGGTGTCGACGGTGTAGGTCTCCTTGCCCCGGTCCACGTCGACGCGGCTGACCGAGAACCGCGGGTTGGAGGCGGTGGCGATGACCGTCATGAGGTAGCGGTCCTCGGCGGCGCTGACCGGCCGGTCGCCTTTCTGCCAGGGTTGACCGGTGGGGACGAAGATCACTTCGTCCAGGTCGAACCGGTTGGCGACCTCACTGGCCGCGACCAGGTGCCCGTGGTGGATGGGGTCGAAGGTGCCGCCCATCACGCCCAGCTTGCGGCGGCCGTTCGTATGCACGAAAAGCGAGCTTACCGGGGGCTATGCCGGTGCTCGCGCACCGGCGGGGCCGGAACGGACCGGCCGCCCGGAATCCTGGCGGCCATCGGCCCGTGTCACACCGGCAGCAGGCGGCCGACCAGCGCCGTCAGCTGCCGGGCGGACCGGCATTCGTGCATGTCGATGATGTCGGCGTAGCGGTTGGCGGCGGAATCGCCGGTGCCCCACATCTTCTCGGCTTCCGGGTTGAGCCAGTGCGCGTGCTTGGCGGTCTCGACCAGCTGCCGCAGCGTGTCCAGGGCCGGGTCCCGGTAGTTGGTGCGGGCGTCGCCGAGGATCAGCAGCGAGGTGCGGCTGGTGACAGCGTCGGGGAACCGTTCGGCGAAGCCCTCCAGGGCCGAGCCGTAGTCGGAGTGGCCCTCGATGCCGACGACCTCGGCCTCGGTGAAGATGCGCCGGGTCAGCTGGTCCAGCGGGGTGGCCGCGTCGAACAGCCCGGTGACCTCGTCCACCCGGTCCACGAACGCGAAGATGCGGACCCGGGAGAACTGCTCGCGCAGGGCGTTTACCAGCAGCATCGTGAAGCTGGAGAATCCGGCCACCGAACCCGAGATGTCGCACAGCAGTACCAGATCCGGGCGGCCGGGCCGCGGCTTACGGGTGACCAGGTTGACCGGAACGCCGCCGGTGGACATGGATTTGCGCATGGTCTTGCGCAGGTCGATCTCGCCGCGGCGGGAGCGCCGGCGGCGCGCGGCCAGCCGGGAGGCCAGCACCCGGGCCAGCCGCTGGCTGCCGCGGCGCAATTCGTCGAGTTCGGTCTGCGAGATGCGCAGGAAGTCGGCGTCCTCGGCTTGGCGGGCGACGCCGTAGGTGGCGACGCGTTCGCGGCCGATGCGTTCGGCGACCCGGCGGCGGGTCTCGGCCTCGACGGTGCCGCGGAAGTTCTTGATGCGCTGACGCGCCGCACGCCGGGCGACCTCGGTGTCGAAGTCGGAGTTGTCCATACCCTGCGCGAGCCCGGCGAGGATCTTGCTCACCAGCAGTTCGGGCTGGAGGTCCTTGAGCGTCTGGTAGGCGGAGAAGGACGGCCCGCCCGCGGCCTGGTACTGGCCCATCTGGTCGACCATCTGTGCGGCCAGCGCCTGCAACTGCTGCGCCTGTTCGCCGGAGGGGTCCTGAACCAGCAACTCCGCCAGCATCTTCCGCAGTTCGAGGATGTCGATATTGCCGTCTGGTTTGACCGGCAGCTCGACCTCCTCGGCGCCGATCCGTTCACCGAGCGCGGCCGGGAACCACAGGTCGAACATGCCGTCGAAGGTGGCGCGCTGGGTGGTGCGGCGCAGCAGCGCGCACGCCAGACCCTCGCGCAGAGCCTCCCGGTCCATCAGGTCCAGAACGGTGAGAACCTGTCCGGCGTCCACGGTTTCGGACGGCCCGACCGGAATTCCCCGGCGGCGCAGCGCTTCCACGAAGCCGACCAGGTGTCCGGGCAGCCCGTGCTCGGCCGTCGGTCCCGGCACGGCCACCGGCTCGGCCGGGGTGCCACTGCTGGTGAAGGCCCGCATGGCGGCCGAAACCAGTCCGCGCGGCGCGTTCTCGCGGCCCGACATGGCCTCAGGCCAGCTTCAGCTCGGCCTGCGCGCGCACGTGGTCGGCCTGGTGCTTGAGCACCACTCCGAGCGTGGCCCGCACGGTCTTGTCGTCGAGGTCCTTCGCGCCCAGCGCGAGCAGGGTGCGCGCCCAGTCGATGGATTCCGCGACCGAGGGCAGCTTCTTGAGCTGCATGCCGCGCAGCACGTGCACGATCCGCACCAGCTGCGCCGCCACCGCGGGCTTCAGCTCCGGGACCCGGCTGGCCAGGATGCGGCGCTCGAGCTCCTCGTCGGGGAAGTCGATGTGCAGGTAGAGGCAGCGGCGCTTGAGCGCCTCGGACAGCTCGCGGGTGGCGTTGGAGGTGAGCACCACGAACGGCTTGCGGGTGGCGCTGATGGTCCCCAATTCCGGCACGGTGACCGAGAAGTCGCTGAGCACCTCGAGCAGCAGGCCCTCGATCTCGACGTCGGCCTTGTCGGTCTCGTCGATGAGCAGCACCGTCGGCTCGTCCCGCCGGATGGCGGTCAGCAGCGGGCGTTCCAGCAGGAATTCCTCGGTGAAGACGTCGGCCTTGGTTTCGGCCCAGTCGTTCTCCGAGGAGGCCTGGATGCGCAGGATCTGCTTGGCGTGGTTCCACTCGTAGAGCGCCCGCGCCTCGTCCACGCCCTCGTAGCACTGCAGGCGCACCAGTTCCGCGCCCGCGACCTGGGCGACGGCCTTGGACAGCTCGGTCTTGCCGACACCGGCGGGACCCTCGATGAGCAGCGGCTTGCCGAGCCGGTCGGCGAGGAACACCGAGGTGGCGGTGGCCTTGTCGGCCAGGTAGCCGGTATGGGCGAGCCGCTCGATCACGTCGTCGACCGACGAGAAGATCGGCTCCTGGATGGGCGCGGTGGTCGGAGCCACGGGCGGTCCTCCTGATTCGGGGGTCCGGGGAAAGCCCCGAGACGCCAATTCCAACCGGCGAAGCCGGGTTACTACACGGGGCGAATCTGCCCGTCGCCCCAGACGATCCACTTGGTGGAGGTCAGTTCGGGCAGGCCCATCGGTCCGCGGGCGTGCAGCTTCTGGGTCGAGATGCCGATCTCCGCACCGAAGCCGAACTGCTCACCGTCGGTGAACGCGGTCGAGGCGTTGACCATGACGGCGGCGGCGTCCACGCGGGCGCTGAACTCGCGGGCGGCCTTCAGGTCGGCGGTCACGATGGCCTCGGTGTGGCCGGTGCCCCATTCGTTGATGTGCTCGACTGCGGCGTCGAGATCGTCGACGACCTTCAGCGCGATGTCGAGGGACAGGTATTCGTCGGCCCAGTCGGTGTCGGTGGCGGGCACCAGACCCGGCAGGTCGCCGTGGATGGTGACGCCCTTGTCCTCGAGGGCCTTGATCATGCGCGGCACGGCCACCTCGGCGATGGCGCGGTCGATCAGGACGGTCTCGGCGGTGTTGCACACCGAGGGCCGCCGGGTCTTGGCGTTGATCAGGATGGACTCGGCCATATCCAGATCGGCGTCCTTGTGCACGAACACGTGGCAGTTGCCGGTGCCGGTCTCGATGGTCGGCACCAGGGCGTCGCGCACCACCGCGTTGATCAGGCCGGCGCCGCCGCGCGGAATGACCACGTCGACCAGGCCGCGGGCCTGGATCAGGTGGGTCACGCTGGAACGGTCCTCCGAGGGCAGCAGCTGCACGGCGTCGGCCGGAAGTCCCTGCGCCGCAAGGGCTTCACGCAGCACCAGCACCAGCGCCGCGTTCGAGTGCGCCGCCGAGGACGACCCGCGCAGCAGCGCGGCGTTGCCCGACTTGAGCGCCAGCCCGAAGGCGTCGACGGTGACATTGGGGCGCGCCTCGTACACCATGCCCACCACGCCGAGCGGCACCCGCACCTGGCGGATCTCGAGGCCGTTGGGCAGCGTCTTGCCGCGCACCACGTCGCCGATCGGATCCGGCAGCGCGGCGACCTGACGCAGTCCGGCCGCGATCCCGTCGATCCGGGCCTCGGTCAGCCGCAGCCGGTCCAGCTGGGATTCGGCGGTGCCGGCCGCCTTGGCGATCTCGATGTCCTCGGCGTTGGCGGCGAGGACGGCGTTCTTGGCGGCGAGCAGCGCGTCGGCCGCGGCGTGCAGCGCGGCGTCCTTCTGCGCGGTGGTGAGCTGAGCGAGCGTCCGCGACGCCACCCGGGCCCGGCGCGCCGCGTCGTGCACCGCCTCGCGGACGGCGTCCCGGTCGGTGGTCGTGGCAGCAGTCATACCGACAGATTACTGACCGCGTTCCGACGCCGGTCACGGGCAGGTTGTTACCTTGGACGCATGACCGCGAGCATCCGGTTGTCTTCGGGCACCGGTCGATGGGTTCTACTCGCCACCGTCCTCGGCTCGGGGATGGCCATGCTGGACGCCACCGTCGTGAATGTGGCGCTGCCACGGATCGGCGACGAGTTCGGCGCCTCCATGGCCGGCCTGCAATGGACCGTGAACGCCTACACGCTCACTTTGGCCGGGCTGATCCTGCTCGGCGGGTCGCTGGGCGACCGGTACGGGCGGCGGCGGGTGTTCCTGATCGGGGTGGTGTGGTTCGCCATCGCCTCGGCGCTGTGCGGTGCGGCGCAGGACATTTCGATGCTCATCGCGGCGCGCGCCCTGCAAGGTGTGGGCGGCGCGCTGCTGACGCCCGGGTCGCTGGCCATCATCCAAGCCTCGTTCCGGCCCGAGGAGCGGTCGCGCGCGGTCGGGGCCTGGTCCGGGCTGGGTGGCGTGGCCGGCGCGATCGGGCCGTTCCTGGGCGGCTGGCTGGTCGAGGCCGCGGGCTGGCGCTGGGTGTTCCTGCTCAATATCCCGTTGGCCGCCTTGGTGATCGCGGTGACCGTCAAGCATGTGCCCGAGACGCGGGATGCGACCGCGCACGGGCGCTTCGACGTGCTGGGCGCGGTGCTGGCGGCGCTGTGCCTGGCCGGGCTCACCTACGCGCTGACCATGGCCCCCGAACACGACGCGAATCGAATGCTGGTGTGGGGCAGCGCGATCGCGGGAATCGCCGCAGGCGTGGCGTTCGTGGTGATCGAGCGGCGGCGCTCACACGCGGACGCGGACCCCGCGGCCATGCTGCCGGTGAATGTGTTCTCCTCCAAGCAGTTCACCGCCATCAACGTGGTCACCTTCGTCATGTACGGGGCGATGAGCGTGGTGTTCTTCCTGCTGGTGCTGACCTTGCAGGTGGTGGCCGGGTTCAACCCGATCGCCGCGGGCACCGCCATGCTCCCGGTGACCGTGCTCATGCTGCTGTTCTCGGCCCGCTCGGGCGCGCTGGCCCAGCGCATCGGCCCGCGCCTGCCCATCACGATCGGCGTGCTGCTCGCCGCGGCGGGCATGCTGCTGATGACCCGCGTCGGCGTGCACACCTCTTACCTGCGCGATGTGCTGCCCGCCGCAATGGTTTTCGGTCTCGGCCTGACCCTGGCGGTGGCTCCCCTGACCGCGACCGTGCTGGCCACCGCCGACGAACGGCACGCGGGCGTGGCCAGCGGCGTCAACAATGCGGTCGCCCGCGCCGCGGGCCTGCTCGGCGTCGCGGCCATCCCGCCGCTCGCGGGCCTCACCGGCGCGGCCTACACCAACCCGCCCGACTTCGCGCACGGCTTCCATCTGGCCATCGTCACCTGCGCCGTCCTCATGGTGGCAGCGGCCGCCCTGGCCTTCTTCACCGTCCGCGACGACGCCCTGCGCACCGCCCCGGCCTCCTGTGAACCGGAATGCCGCACCTTCTCAGCCGTCGCCAGCCCCCCGCTGGAACCCGACCATCACACCCCGACCGAAAGCGAGCCCGCATGACCACGCCCGAACCGACCGTCACCCAGGTCACCGACACCGTCCCTCAGCATTTCGCCATCAAGCTCGGCGATACCCGCGCCGGCCTCACCGCCTACGTGGACCACGGCGGCCAGCGCATCTTCTTCCACACCGAGATCGGTGACGCCTACGCCGGTCAGGGCCTCGCCTCGAAGCTCATCGGCGCCGCCCTCACCGCCACCCGGGCAGCGGGTAAACGCATCGTCCCCATCTGCCCTTTCGTGAAGGCCTATGTCGAGAAGCATCACGACTTCGACGACATCCTCGACCCCGTCACCCCCGAGGCCGAGGCCGCCGTCGAATCCGCCCTGGGCCGAGCGCGCTGAACTAGGGTCGCGGCCATGGCGCGAATCACGGTGGTGGGCAGCATCAATATGGATCTGGTGACGACCGTGGGGCGGCGGCCGGACGCCGGGGAGACGGTGTCCGGGGACGGGTTCGCGCTGGTGCCGGGCGGGAAGGGGTCCAATCAGGCGATCGCGGCGCGGCGGGCGGGCGCGGAGGTCGAGTTCGTCGGGGCGGTCGGGGCGGATGTGTTCGCCGACGGGCTGCGGAAGGTGTTGCGGCAGGACGGGGTCGGGGTCGACCGGCTGCGGGAGGTCGACGGGCCGTGTGGGATCGCGACGATCGTGGTGGACGGGGGTGGGGAGAACACGATCATCGTGGTGGCGGGGGCCAACGGGCGGATGACGGAATTGACGGCGGCGGATCTGGATACGGTGGCGGGGGCGGATGTGCTGTTGTGCCAGTTGGAGATTCCGGTCGCGACGGTGTTCGCGGCGGCCCGGCACGCGCGGGCGCACGGGACGGTGGTGCTGTTGAATCCCTCTCCGGTGCGGGACCTTCCGGACCAGGTGTGGGCCGAGGTCGACATCGCGGTGGTCAACGAGGGTGAGGCCGTCCGGCTGGAGTCCGCGTTGGCGGTGGTGCCGCACGTGGTCACCACACTGGGCGCGGCGGGCGCGACCTATCGGGGTCCCGGCGGGCTCGCGTTCACGCATCCGGGTTTTCCGGTGCGTGTGGTGGACACCACCGGCGCGGGCGACGCCTTCACGGGGGCGCTCGCCGCGCACTGGCACGAAGGCCCGGAGGCCGCGCTCGCCTGGGCCTGCGCGGCGGGGGCGCTCGCGACCACGACCTTGGGCGCGAGTGCGTCGATTCCCGAGGCGGCGCGGATCGAGCGGATGCTCGCGGCGGCCGGGGCGCGATAGCCGAATGTGATGATGGGGTGAGGCTTCGACGAAAGGGTGTGGCATGTCGCTGCGGCACGGGTTGCTGGGATTGCTGGCGGAGGGGCCGGCCAGCGGGTACGACCTGGCGCAGCGGTTCCAGGAGGCGCTGGGGCCGGTGTGGCCCGCGCGGCATCCGAAGATCTACGCCGAACTCGGACGACTGTCCGAAGCCGGGATGATCGAAATCGACAGCGAGGGCGCGCGGGGGCGCAAGGCGTACCGGATCACCGAGTCGGGGCTGACCGAAGTGCGGCGGTGGCTGGTCGAGGAGGAGGTCGATCACACGCTGCGGGTGGAGCCGCTGCTGCGGTCGTTCTTCTCGTGGCTGATGGATCCGGCGGATCTGGACGAGCATCTCGAGCGCGAGGCCAAGTTCTTCGGCGACACCGCGGCCATGTACCGGGAGCTGGCGCTGGCCAAGGATCGCGGCGAACTGGGCGACGACCCGCACGCCAAGTCCAAGCGGATCACCGTCGAGGCGGGCATCCGGCTCTACGAGGCGCTGGCCGAGTGGGCGGAGTGGGCGCGCGACGAGATCGGCGAGGATCGGTAAAACACCGGCACCGCATCGGAATTGGAATCGACAGGGGCACTCGCACCCGTTGACATGTCCCTTGGGACATGTACTCTTGTTCATGTACCCGGGTATATGCGAATCAACCGCGACTCGATCCGAGGCTTCCCATGACAGCACCCACCAACGGGCGCGCCATCCTGCTGACCGGCGCGAACGGCGGCATCGGCCGCGCCTGCGCACAGGCCCTGGCCGCCAAGGGATTTCACGTCTACGCCGGCGTCCGCACGCCGGCGCCCGAGCTCGATGCCACCGGCATCACCCAGATCGTCCTCGACGTCACCGACTCCGGCAGCGTCGCCGCGGCCGCCGACCAGGTGGCGAACCACCGCGACAGCCAGGGCCTGCACGCCGTGATCAACAATGCGGGCGTCCTGGTGCAGGGCCCCACCGAACTGGTGCCGATCGACGAATGGCACCGCCAATTCGAGGTCAATGTGCACGGACCGGTCCGTGTCATCCAGGCGTTCCTGCCGCTGCTGCGCGCCGGCGGCGGCCGGATCGTGAACGTCAGCGCGGGCAGCGCCCGGGTCGCGTTCCCGTTCCTGGGCCCGATCGGCGCGAGCAAGTCCGCGCTGGAGTCGTATTCGGAATCGCTGCGGGTCGAGCTGGCCCCGTGGCGCATCCCGGTGTCGATCGTGCAGCCCGGGGCCATGCGCACCGAGATCTTCGCCAAGTCCACCGCGTCCGCCGAAGCCGCACTGGCGGAGGCGGATCCGCGCACCGTCGCGCTCTACGAACGTCAGCTCGTCGCCTTCGACACCGCCGCCGCCGGGCAGCGGTACGCCCCGCCCGAGGTGGCGGCGGCGGCCATCGTCCGCGCCGTCCAGGCGCGCCGGCCGAAGGCGTTCTACACGGCCGGATCCGATGCGCGACTGGCGATCTGGCTCGCGCGTATCCCGGCCCGGCTGCGGGACCGCGTCTTCCAGCGCGCTCTCGGCCTGTCCGGCATCGAACCCGCTCTCGCCCACTGAATCAGGAAACGAGCACATGGATCTGGGACTCACCGGGCGGACCGCCCTCATCACCGGCGCCTCGGCGGGCATCGGCGCGGAGATCGCGCGGGTACTGGCCGCCGAGGGCTGCCGGCTGCATCTGGCCGCCCGCGGCAAGGAACGACTCGAGGAACTCGCCGAGCGGCTGCGCGCCGTGCACGGCGTGGAGGTGCACACCCACCCGGCCGACCTGCGCGTAGCCGCCGATATCGAGCGGCTCGCGAATATCGATGGGCCGCTGGACATTCTGGTCAACAATGCCGGGGACGTGCCCGGCGGTTCCCTCACCGCCGTCGACGAACAGGCGTGGCGACAGGGCTGGGAACTGAAGGTGTTCGGCTACATCAACCTGAGCCGCCTCGTCTACGCCCGCATGAAGGACCAGGGCAAGGGCGTGGTGGTGAATGTGATCGGCGCGGCCGGTGAACGCCCCGACGCCGAGTACATCGCGGGCAGTACCGCCAATGCCGCGCTGATGGCCTTCACCCGCGCGCTGGGCAGCCGCAGCTGGCGCGACGGGCTGCGGGTGGTCGGCATCAATCCGGGGCCGGTGGCCACCGCGCGCATCACCGAACTCATCGAGAAGAATGCCCGCTTCGCCGAGATGGCCGCGGACTTCCCCTTCGGCCGTCCGGCCCATCCGCGGGAAATCGCCGATATGGCAGCGTTTCTCGCGTCGGACCGGTCGGGTTACACCACCGGGACCGTCGTCACCATCGACGGTGGTCTCAGCCTGATCTGAGGCTCAGACGGCCGGCGTCGTCGCCGTGTGCAGGGCGACGAGGTCGGCCATCTGCCGGCCCGCGCGTTCCAGGGGTGCGGTCGACCGGGTCGCCAGCGACATCACCACCGCGCCCTCGACCGCGGCGATGATGGTGGTCGCCAGCGAGCGGGCGGTCTCGGGATCCACGTGTTCGGCCTCGAGGCGGGTGGCGAGAATGGTCTCCCACTCCTCGAAGGTCTCCCCCGCCACGTCGGCGGCCTCCGGCGATTCGGCACGACCGAGAGCGGCGGCGGTGATCGGGCAGCCCGCGGCGAAATCGCTGGAGACCAGGACCTCGCGCCACAGCGCCGGGAAGGCCGCGATGGCGCCGGCCAGGTCGGTGCCGGAGGTGACGGTGCGCATGAGGGCGCTGGTGGCCGAGCCGGCGGTGCGGGTGGCCTCGGCGATCAGTTCGGACTTGCCGCCGGGGAAGTTGAGATAGATGGACCGGCGGGAGATGCCGCTGTGCTCGAGCAGTTGGGCGATGCCGGTTCCGGCGATGCCGTTGCAGCGCATCAGGGCGATGGCGCTGTCGATGAGGCGGTCGCGCGCACCCATGGACGGTTCCTCCTTGCTCGTATACCGATCGGTGTACTACCGTGACGGATATACCGATTGGTCTACCAAGTGTAGTCCGCCGTGCACAACTTCGACTAGGAATCGGGGCACCCATGCCGACGGCAGCCGCTCAGCCCACCCTGCACGATCCCCTGCCGCTGGCCAGCGGACAGGTTCTCCCCAATCGCATTATGAAGTCGGCCCTGAGCGAGGGTCTGGCGAATGGCGACAACGCCCCCGACGCGCGGCTGGAACGGCTCTACGCACGCTGGAGCCGCGGCGGCTACGGCCTCATCGTCACCGGCAATGTCATGGTCGACCGCCGCCACTGCGGCGAACCCGGCAATGTGGCCATGGAGGACGAACGACACCTCCCGGCCCTCACCCGCTGGGCCAAGATCGCCAAGGACGGCGGCGCGAAAGTCTGGGTGCAGCTGAATCATCCCGGACGGCAGGCCAATCCGATCGTCACCCGCACCCGCGCGGTCGCGCCGTCGGCCATCGCCGTGGGCATTCCCGGCATCCCCGCCCCGCGCGCGCTGACCGAGGACGAGATCGTCGACATCATCGCCCGCTTCGGCGCCGCCGCCCGGGTCGCCGAAGCCGCCGGATTCGACGGCGTCCAGATCCACGGCGCGCACGGCTATCTGGTGTCGCAGTTCCTGTCCCCGCTGTCCAACCAGCGCACCGACGCCTGGGGCGGCGACGCCGAGCGACGCCGGCGCTTCGTGCTCGAGGTGGTGCGCAGTATCCGCGCTGCGGTGCGCCCCGGGTTCGGGGTGGGCATCAAGCTCAACTCCGCCGACTTCCAGCGCGGCGGCTTCTCCGAGGACGAATCGCGCGCGGTCATCGAGCAGCTGTCCGCCGAACAGGTGGACCTCATCGAGATCAGCGGCGGCAGTTACGAATCCCCCGCCATGCTGGACCGCCCGCGCACCGTGTCGACCAGCACCCGCGCCCGCGAGGCCTACTTCCTCGACTACGCCGAGACCGCCCGCCAGGCCGCGGGCGCGATCCCGATCGCGGTCACCGGCGGGTTCCGCTCCCACTCGGCCATGTCCGCGGCGCTCGCGGACGGCACCTGCGACCTGATCGGCTTGGGCCGGCCGACCGCCGTGATCCCCAGTGCCGCGGCCGATCTGCTCGGCGAGCGCACCGCCACCCTGCCGACCCCGCACATCACCCTCGGACTGCCGCCTCGACTGGCCGCCAACGGCGGGCTCAAATCCGCCGATGGCGCGCTCGACCTGCAATGGCACACCGACCAGCTGCACCTGCTGGGCGCGGGCAACGACCCCGACCCCGACCGCTCGCCGTGGCGCACCGCGGTGACCATGCTGCGCCGCAACGGTTTCGACGCCTTCCGCAGCAAGCGCTCCGCCGCACCCCGCAGTGCCGCCGACCGGGCCGCCCGCAAGTTCCGCACCGAGCGGGCCGTGGGCCGCTACGTGATGAACCCGACCGTGCGGGCCCTGGGCAAGGTCGGCATCCGCACCGCCTTCGCCGGCGAGATCGAGACCGTCGGCCGCAAGTCCGGCGAGGCGCGCCGGGTGCCGGTGTCGCTGCTCTTCGACGACCAGGGCGCCTGGGCCATCTGCCAGCACGGCCTGCGCTCGGGCTGGGGTCTCAACATCTCGGCGAACCCGAATATCCGTGTCCGCCAGGGTGATCGCTGGCGCACCGGCACCGCGGTCCTGCTCCCGGACGACGATGTGGTGGCCCGCACCCGCAGCTTCGCCCCGCATCCAGCCCTGGCCCCGTTCGCGCGCGGCGTGTTCGCGGCGCTGGAGAGCGATCCGGTGACGGTGCGGATCACGTTCACCGACAACTGATTCCGGCGAGTGACCGGGCAGCCGCACCGAGCCGCCCGGTCACTCGGGCTGGTCACTCGTCCCAGACCTGGACGCCCACCTCACGGACGATGTATCCGCCGGCGACGTGCAGGGTGGCGAGGCACAGCACGCGGCTGCCGCCGGGGTATTCGCAGTTCTCGGTGAAGGCGATCCGGTCGCCTTCGGTGGTCAGGTGCTCGACCCGATGGGTCATGTCGCGAGCGCAGACGTCGTCGAGGTACTCGCCGATCTGTTCCCGCCCGCGCAGGATCTTCGGGTTGCTGGGTGGATGCAGGAGATCGACCAACCGTAGTTCGGCGTCCTCGGCGTACAGCTCGACGAGCCGCGCGGCGTCGCGCTCCTCGATGCCGCGCCGCAGCGCCTCGAGGTCGAAGTGGGTGGGGGCTTGCATGGTGCTCATGACGCTTCTCCGGATCGGGGCCGCGGCTCGCGGCCACTGACCCGAGCATTGACCGGGTCCGTCATTTGATCGTCAACGCCGAGACAGACGGGGTGCGCGGCTACTACCGTCTAGTCCTAGGTGATGTTGCTCATGCTGCGGATTCACGCGTTCGGTGAGCTCGAGGTCGACCTGGACAGCGATCCCGTGGCGCTGCCGCGCGGCCATCTGGTCCGGTCCCTGCTGGTGTGGCTGGCCCTGCACCCCGGCCCCCATCCACGCGCCCGCCTGTGCGGCCTGTTCTGGCCCGACGCGCCCGACGGCAAGGCACGCGCCAGCCTGCGCAGCGCGGTGTGGGCCCTGCGGGTCGCACTGGGGTCTGCCGCGGAGTTGCTGTACACCGATCGCGACGTCATCGAACTGCGTCGCGACGAGGTCTGGGTGGACGCCCTCGAATTCGACCGGCTGCGCGCGGCCGGCCGGCTCGAGCAGGCGGTGACCATCTGCCGGGGCGAGTTGCTCGCCGCCCACGACGAGGACTGGGTACGGCGTTCCCGCGACGAATACGGCCGGCGGCTGGGCGTGGCGCTGGCCGGACTGGCCGCGGCGGCCGAATCCGGCGGCGAACTCGCCCGCGCCCTGGACTGGGCGCGCCGGCGGGTCACCGTACGGCCGCTGGACGAAGAGGCCGGACGCGAACTGATCCGGCTCTCGGCCGCGGCCGGCGACCGGGCCGCGGCGCTGGCGAGCTTCGACCGCCTGCGCGACACCCTGCGCGCCGAGCTGGGCATCGATCCGTCCCCGTCCACCCTCGCACTGGTGGAAGCACTGCTCCCGAGAATCGACGATGACACGACGGCCCTGGGCTCCGGGACACCGGCATCGGCGGCAGCGCCGTCGATGCCGCCTTCGGCGTTGGCGGCGCCCTGGGCCGCGACACCACTTTTCGGCCGCAGCGACGAATTGCATCGCCTCCTGGACTGCTGGCATCAGGTGCGCGCGGGCACCGGCATGGTGGTGGAGGTGACTGCGGAGGGCGGTCTCGGCAAGACCCGGCTCGTCGAGGAGGTCGTCGACGTCGCGGGCCGGGACGGTGCCCGCACCGCGATCGGGGCGCCGGGCGCGCTCGGCGGCGCACCCTACGAGCTGTGGTCCGAATTGCTGGCCGAGGCGCTCGAACCGGGCGAGCGGCTGCCGGGCGACACGCTGTGGGCCGACGATCTCGCGCGGCTGCTGCCCGGTGTCGCAGCCCATTGGGCGGCCTCGTCACCGGTGGCGGCGGCCCCGCAGCACGATCAGATCCGGCTGTTCGAGGCCGTGGTCGAGTTCCTCGGTTTCCTGGCCGCGCGCCGGCCCTTGGTCGTCGTGCTCGAGGATCTGCACAACGCCGACCCCTCCAGCCTCGAACTGCTGCGTTACGCGGGGCGGCGGCTGTGCCGGATCCCGGTGCTGATCGTCCTGACGCGCCGCCCCCTGCCGCCGCGACCATCGGTCGACGGCACGCTCGCCGCACTGCGCGCGAGAGGCTCACTGCGACTGGAACTCTCGTTGCAACCGTTGTCCCCCACCGCGATTCGGAACATCGTCCGGCAGGAGGCGCGGCTGCCGAAATCCGTGGAGGCCCGGATCGTCGCGGCGGTCGACGGCAATCCGCTGCTCGCCACCGAGACCGCGCGGCACGTCGCGCACGGGGCGGGCGACCCGGCCGACGGGCTGCGCATCGCGACCGGTTCCGCGCTGGCGCGGCTCAGCGGGGCGGGCCGGTTGTTCCTCGAACTGATGGCCGCGGCGGGCCGCGACCTGAGCCGGGCCGAGATCGCCGAGCTGCCGCTGCTGGCCGACCCGGCCGCGGCGGCCACCGAAGCCCTCGGCAGTGGTCTGCTCCGCGTCCGTGACACCGCCGTCGGCTATCGCCACGAATCGCTGAGACAGGCTGTCTACGAAGACATTCCGCCGCTGTCGCGGGCGCGGCTGCACGATGCGCTGGCCGCGAACCTGGCCGCGCGGGACACCTCCGGCCGGCGCCGCGCCGCCGAACTGGCCCGGCATCTGCGGCTGGCCGGGCATCATCACCGCGCGGCCGTCGAATTGCGGCATGCCGCCGCGGCGGCCCGGGAAGTGGCGGCCATGGCCGAGGCCGCCGAATACCTGGGGCAGGCCGTCGAATTGGATCCCGACCCGGCCGATCCGCTGCTCGAACTCGCCGAGGTCGAGGCATGGCGGGGCCTGCTGGCGGAATCCGATGCCGCGTTCGAGCGGGCCCTGACGCTGATCCCGGCGGCCGACGCCGACACACTGCTGGACGCCTGGCTGCGCCGCGGGCGCTGGCTGCGCGGTGGCATCTGCCATCCGCGGGAGGCGCGGCGTTCCTATCAGGCCGCCCTCGATGTCCTGGACCGGGTGCCCGGCGCGGACCCGTGGATCCGGGTCGAGGCCCTGGCCGGCATGGCCTGGGCGGAAGCCGTGGCCGGTGATCCGGAGCAGGCGGCGGCGCTGCTGCGCGAGGTGGATCCGTTCACGCGCGGCCGCACCCTGCCGGATCTGATCGCCCACGACATCGGTGTGGCGCGCGGCCACGCGCTGTTGCGCAGTGGGGAATTCGCGTCCGGTTACGGCCCGTTGATCGCGGCGGCCTCGGCGGCCCGGCGGGCCGGGCGGCCGGACATGGCGTATTCGGCGCTGGCCAGTGCCGCCGGGGCCGCCGCCTGCGCCGGTGACTTCGCGCGGGCCCTGGATTTCGTGGAACGGTGCCTGCCGCTGGTCGCGCCCACCGGCCTGACCCGCCTGGCCGTCTACGCCTACACGGGTCAGGCCGCCGTGCTGCGCCGCCTGGGCCGGACCGGCGAGGCCGCCGACGCGCTGCGCCTGGCCGCCGATGCCGCGAATCGACTCGGGATCACCGCCTTCGAGGGCCTGGTGCACGCCGAAGAGGGACAGCTCGCCCTGGCGGGCGGCGAGTTCGACACGGCCGCAGCGGAATTCCGCGCGGCCCTGGCCGCGGAGGCGCCGATCAGCAGGCCCTTGACCCGGCTGCGGCTGGCCGAGGCCCTGGCCCGGGGCGGGCACGGGGCCGAGGCCGAATCCGAGATCGAGGCGGTCGCGCTGGAACCGGTGTCGGACAGCGATTTCCCCGACACCCTGGTGGCCAGGATGAACCGCGTCCAGGGCCTGCTGGCGGCCGCCACCGGCGACCATGCCCGCGCGGTCGCCCGGCTGCGGGCCGCGGCCGCGGGCTGGCAACGCCGCACCTCCGCCGCCACGATCGGCCGCCGCTATGCCGCCAACATCATCGACCTGGGCCGCCCGCCGCTGTCCGGACTGGTCGAGCCCGAGCGCGAATATCAGCTCGTGACAGCCGAATTGGCTGCCCTCACCCACCCCGCGGGGAGTCCCCATGCCCACCTTCGATGACCATGCCCACACCACCGCGTCACCGGCGGCGGTCTGGAAGCTGCTCTACGACCCGAACCGCTTCACCGAATGGTGGATCGGCGTCGGCAGTGTCGACGCGACCGCCGACGGCTCGGACTACACCATGTACCCGGACGGCTATCCGGACTTTCCGATGCCGCAGACCCTGCGCGCCGACGGCAGGCAGGCTCAGGTGACCATCTCCTGCCTGGTCTCCGACCTCCGGTTCGTCTGGCAACTCATGCTCGGGGAGGACGGGCAGTCCACCGATATCCATGTGCACGTGGATATTCCGGAGGCCGAGGCGGCGCGGCTCGACACGCAGCGGGAAGTCATTCACGGATCGCTCACCCGGCTGGCCGCGCTCGCCCGAGTTTCGTTATAGGCGTGTTATTTGCATGTGATATGGTCGAAGCAAATTCGAATTTCTTTGTCTACCATCGTGTCTCATGAATGACACCGGCCCGAGTAGAACCGCGATGATGGCCGCGGCCGCTCGCGCGGCCCATTTGATCGTGGACGACGCACCCCATCTCTTCCACGACACCGTGGCCGAGACCCTGCTGGGAGAGCGCGCGGCGGAACTCCTGTCCTACCATCGCAATTCCGGCGATCACCCGGTGCTCAGCGGCACCCGATCGCAGGTGAGCGCCCGCAGTCATTACGCCGAGGACCGGCTGGCGGCCGGTGGTTTCGAGCAGTACGTCATCCTGGGCGCGGGCTTGGACACCTTCGCCTACCGTTCGCCGCTGGCCGAGCGGGTCGCCGTCTACGAGGTGGACCATCCGGCCACCCAGGACTGGAAGCGGGAGTTGCTGGCGGCGGCCGGATTGGGCACGGCCACCGTCGCGTTCGCGGGCGTCGATTTCGAAAGCGACGACCTGGTCGCGGCACTGACCGGGCAGGGCTTCGACCTGACGCGTCCGGCGCTGGTGAGCTGGCTGGGCGTCACGATGTACCTCACCGAGCCCGCGATCGCGGCCACTCTGGACACGCTGTCACGGCTCGCGCCCGGCAGCGAGCTGGTCATGGAATACGCGTTGCTGCCCGAGCTGTACGACGAACCCGGCCGAGTCTTCGCCCAATTCGCCCGCCTGGCCACCGCCCAGCAGGGCGAGCCGATGCGCAGCTTCTTCTCCCCCGATTCGGTGACGGCGCTGCTGCATCGGCACGGATTCACCGCGGCCGAGCACATTTCGCAGCGCGAGGCGGTCGACGCCGCCCTCTGGCAGCGCACCGACGGCCTACAGCCGGTCGACTTCTGCCGGATCGTGCGGGCTCACAACTGAGGGCGCACCAGAATCTGGATGTGATCCTCGGGATTGCGCAGTGACTCGATCGCGCCCGCGACACCGTCCAGGCCCACCTGATCGGTGATGAGGGACGCGGCGTCGACGGTGCCGTCGGCGATGCGGCCCAAGGTCTTCGCGTACTCCTCCTGCGGATAGACCATGCACATCTGCAAGGAGATGTCCTTGTAGATCCCGACGACGGGCCGGATCACGTCGTCGGTCATGACCGCGCCGATCTGCAGGATGGCCGTCTCGCGCGGAACCTTGTACATGAGGTCGTTGAGCAGGCCGGGCACCGAGGCGCAGACCCACACGTGCAGTTTCTGGCCGGGCGCGGCCAGTTCCTGCCAGACCTCGACCGGATCCTCGGCGGCCGGGTCGACCACGCGGTGCGCGCCCAGGCGCAGCGCGGCCTCGCGGCGCAGCTTCGACGGGTCGGAGGCCACGATGGGCGCGACGCCGCGCTCGGCCAGCGCGGCCACCGCGCCCAGACCGACCGGGCCGCAACCGATCACGATGCCGGTGCCGTCGGGCCCGATGCCGGTGCGGGCCACATTGCCGAAGCCGACGGCCAGCGGCTCGGTCAGGGCGGCGACGTGCGGCGGCACGTGCTCGGGGATGGGTTCGAGGGCCATGGCCTGCAACACCATGCGCTCGCCGAACCCGCCGGGGAACTGGTTGGAGTACCCGATGCCGTGGATGCCGCCGGCGGTGTCCAGCGCCCAGGGCAGCGCGACCACGTGCTGCCCTTCCACGTACAGCGTGTCCGGTCCCGCGCCGATGACCCGGGCGGCCAGCTCGTGGCCCAGCACCAGGTCCCGGCACGGGTCGAACAGGAAGGTCGGCACGCCGCTGTCGCGCGACGCCTGCAGGAACTCGTCGGTGTGGTCGAGCGCCTGCTTGTCGGAGCCGCAGATGCCGCAGGCGATGGTCTCCACGAGTACCTGCCCGGGTCCGGGGACCGGTTCCGGGATCTCGTCCACCACGAGCCGCCGGTTCCGCATGACTACCGCGCGCATGTCACTTCCCAGCCTCGGGTCGCTGTCGCGAACTCAGTGTCCTAGCCGCGGGCCCATTCGTGGCCCCAGTAGCTGTCGGCGGTCATCTCCTCGGCGACGTAGTCCTCGCCGACCAGCATTCCCTCGCAACCGAATTCGAGATCCCAATTGCCGGGGGTGCGGACGTAGAAGGAGATCATCTTGTCGTTGGTGTGGCGGCCCAGCGTGGAGGACAGGTGGTAGCCGGCCTTGTTGACGCGGTCCAGGGCGCGGCCCACGTCGTCGAGCGAGTCGACCTCGACCATGACGTGCACGATGCCGGGGCCGTCCGGCCGCGAGCCGGGGATCAGCGCCAGGCTGTGGTGGCGCGGGTTGACGCCCATGAAGCGGATCCAGATCGGGTGCTCGGGCGGGCCCACCCGGAACGAGCCGCGCGAGGCGAATCCCAGCACCTCGGTGTAGAACTGGCGGGCTTCCTCGATGTCGCGCACCGGCAGCACCACGTGGCCCAGGCCCAGGTCGCCGGTGACGAAGCGGTTGCCGAACTTGCCGACCACGGGGGTGTGGTCCAGCAGCGGGCCGTGGAAGACCTCGATGGTGAAGCCGGACGGGTCGACGAAGGAGATGGCCTCCTCGACGTGGCGGTTCACGGCCTCGGCGACCGACAGCTCCGTGACTTCGATCTTGGCCTGCTCCAGGATCTCTCGCACCAGGTTCAGCGAGCGGCGGTCGGCGACCTGCCAGCCGACCGCGATGACCGCGTCGCGGTCGCCGGGCACCAGTTCCAGGCGGTAGGTGTGCTCGTCGACGCGCAGGTAGATGGAGTCCGGGTTGGGGCCGGTGCCCTCGGCGAAACCGATGGTGTCGAAGGCGAACGCGCGCCAGGCGTCCACATCGGCGATGTGGGCGCGCACGTAACCGAGCGAGGCGAAGGCAGCCATGGTGATACTCCTCGGGAGATTCGGGATTATCGGGATGTCAGGAATAGGTGACGGTGACGTCGTCGGTGACCGGAACGGCCTGGCAGGCGAGCACATAGCCGTCGGCGATGTCCTCCTCCTCCAGGATCTCGTTGCGGCGCATGCTCACCTCGCCGGAGACCACCCGGCACACGCAGGCGCTGCACGCGCCTTCCTTGCACGAGTAGGGGGCCTCGAGGCCCTTGGCGAGCATGGTGTCGAGCAGGGTCTGCTGTCGCGGCCAGGTCAGTTCGTGGTTCTCGCCGTCGAGTTCGACGCGCGCGACGGCGGCGTCACCGTCGTCGATCACGACGTCGGCGGCGGCCGGGTCGATCTCGAACGGGTTGCCCGACAGGGACACGAACTTCTCGGCGTGCACGCGCTTGCGGTCCGCGCCGAGTTCGGTCATGGCGGCGGCGACCGCGTCCATGAACGGGCCGGGACCACAGACGAAGACCTCCCGGCCCGCCCACGGCCGGGCCAGCGCGGCCAGGCCGGCCACGCTCGGCAGGCCCTGCACGGACTGCAGCCAGTGCAGCACCAGCAGCCGATCCGGGTGCGCGGCGGCCAGTTCCGCGAGTTCCTCGGCGAAGATGACCGAGTTCTCGTGCTGGTTGGCGTAGATCAGCGTGCAGTGGCCGGTGCCCTGCGCCAGCACGGATTTCAGGATGGAAAGCACCGGGGTGATGCCGCTGCCGCCCGCGAAGAGCAGCAGATCGGTGTCGAGCGTGTCCGGGGTGAAGATGCCGGCGGGCGGCAGCACGTCCAGGGCCAGGCCCTCGGCGGCGTTGTCACACAGCCAGTTCGAGCCGTAGCCCTCGACGGTCCGCTTGACGGTGACCTTGAGCGGGCCACCCTCGTGCGGGGCGCTGGACAGCGAGTAGCAGCGGCTCACCGAGCCGGTCAGGTCGCTGGGGATGCGCAGGGTCAGGAACTGGCCCGGACGGTAGGAGAACCGTCCGGCGTGTGCGGCGTCCGGGACGAGCTCGAGCGACACCGCGTCGGCGGTCTCGCGCACCACGCGCACGATCGTCGCCGATGTGATCCCGCTCACCTGAGCGGTTGCCACGGCCTCGTCTACCTCGAAGTCTGTGACGGTCATCCGTTCCACCAGTTCCATTCCTGTGCTATCCGTTTCGAGCCCGCCCGGGCGGGTATCCAGTAACCGGGGCCGACCGCCGACGACGTCGGAAGGCCCACCCGGCGGATGCCGGCCCGCGGGCCGGCAACCCCTCTCAGTCCACGGTCCGCCCGCGAGTGCGCACGTCCACGTCCCGCGTGCTGACGGTCAGCGCACCCGAGGCGACGGCCTCGTCGATGCTGGCCCGCAACTCACGGCAGGTGTGCGAGCGCAGCCCGGTGGTCTCGAGTTCCGTGCAGGCGGTCTGCGCGTCCTTGTTCCACTGCACGCTGGTGTGCTGGTCGCTGAACTTCTCCACCAGCACGCAGGTCCCGCAGGACCGGCACGAAACCTTGTCCATGGCAATGCCTCTCAGGCGTTCGCGGCGGCGTCGCGCTTGGCCAGGTTGTCGGCGACCTCGGCCTCCCAGGCGGTGACCGCGCGGGTGGTGTCCACCTCGAACTCGAAGCGGTCGGTCATCTCGTCCGCGACCTCGGCGGCGTCCACGTAGAACTGCTCGTACCAGCGACGCAGCTGGTAGACCGGCCCGTCCTCCTCGCACAGCAGCGGGTTGTTGATGCGCGACTTGCGCTTCCAGATGGCCGCGTCCTGCTCGAAGCCCTTGCCCAGGCCGCCGACGAACTTGGCGGCGATCTCCGCGGCCTGCTCGGCCGGGACGCCGTCGGGCCGGCGGGCGATGGCGCCGTACATGAGCACGAACTGGTTCTCGTTGATCGGGTAGTGGCAGTTGATCAGGTAGCCCTCGACCACGAGACCGTTGGGGCTCTCGCTCTTCAGGTAGTCGATCATGTAGGACGGCCCGTAGTAGGAGGCCTCCGACTGCAGCACGTTCTTGCCGCCCAGCGCCTTGGCGGTCTCGCCCATCATGTCCTCGCGCGAGACCGAGGTCATGTACTGGCTGGCGGTGTGGCCCTCGAAGACGTTCTTGAAGAAGGTCGGGAAGCCGTAGTGCACGTAGAAGAAGTGCGCCATGTCGACCACGTTGTCCACCACCTCGCGGCAGTTGGCGTCGACGATCATGGAGTTCCAGGTCCAGTCGGTCCACTGGTCGTCGAAGGCGGCGTCGATGCGCGGGATGGCCAGCTCGGCGGGCGGCTGCTTGTTCTCCGGGTCGTGCCAGACGAACAGCTGCTTGTTCTCGACCATGGTCGGCCACGCCTTGGTGCGGGCCAGCGGGGGCACGCGGCGCGCGTAGGGGATGCCGGTGCACTTGCCCTTGCCGTTCCAGCGCCAGTCGTGGAACGGGCAGGCGATGGAGTCGCCCTTGACGGTGCCGTCGGCCAGGTTGCCGCCCATGTGGGGGCAGTAGGCGTTGAGCACGTTCAGGTCGCCGTTCTCGGTCGCGAACACCACGATCTCGGTGCCGAAAGCCTTGACGGTGTGCGGCTTTCCGTCGCGGAAGGAGTCGGCCAGGCCCAGGCAGTGCCAGCCGCGCGCGAATCGAGTCGGGGGCTTCCCGGCATCGATGACTCGCACCTCACTGTCCGTGGTGGTCATGTGTATTCCTCTCCCTTGCCTTGCTTCGATGGTTGCGGCCGGTGTGACGGCGACGACAGCGCAGTCTCACTGGCCGGGCGGTGACTACTGATAGTCGAGACGGCTCCGTTTACGGATGCTCGAGACGACCGAACGCGGCGCGGTAGAACAGCAGCGGCTTGGCTTCGGAATGTTCATTCAAGCAGGTCACGCGTCCGATGACGATGGTGTGGTCGCCGCCGTCGGCCTCGTCGTAGAGCTCGCAGTCGATCGAGGCCATGGCCCCGGCCAGCAGCGGCGAACCGTTGTCCGAGGGGGCCCACTCCACCCCGGCGAACTTGTCCGGGCCGGGGCGGCCCAGCTGCCGGCACAGCTCGGCCTGGTCGTCGGCCAGAATGTTGACACAGAACTTCCCGATTTCGCGGATGCGCGGCCAGGTGCTCGAGCTGCGCGCCGGGAAGAAGCTCACCAGCGGCGGGTCGATGGACAGCGATGCGAACGACTGGCAGGCGAAGCCGAGCGGCTCGTCCTCGTCGAGGGCGGTGATCACGGTGACCCCCGAGCAGAAACGCCCGAGGACGGTCTTGAAGGCCGTCGCGTCGATGGCCGGGGACTGATCGAGCACCGGCTCCTCCTTATTTCGATCCGAAATATAGCTAGCAGTCATGACAGCAGGTCGTGCGCAGGAGGCGTCAACACGGTGGTTCGGTGATCGGGACGCGGATCCGTAGGTTTTACGTAGTTCTCCCGATTCCGCAGGTTGTGGCGTGCGGCACTGTGATGGGTAGCACAAGCTCCGAGCTAGGTACATGCCTAATCGGAATAGCCCCATCCGATACACCCAGCCCGGATATGAACCAACGGAGGTACATATGTCCGTCGCCATGCTGCCGCCCGCGGATACTCGGCACCCCCACAACCCCATGCGCGCCAAGGAATCTCGCGCCAGTGCCGAGGTCCCCGTCTCGATGATCGAGCGCATGACGCTGATCCTGGACGCTTTCGACGCCTCCACCCCCACCCTCACGCTGCTCGGTCTGGTCGAGCGCACCGGGCTGCCGCGGTCCACCGTGCACCGGATCCTGGACCAGATGATCAAGCTGCGCTGGCTGGCCCACACCTCGGGCGGCTACCGCCTGGGCATGCGCGCCCTCGAGCTCGGCGGACTCACCGCCGACCACAACGAGATCCGCGACGCCGTCTCCCCGCTGCTGCACGAGCTGAGCCAGCGCACCGGCATGGTCGGGCACCTGGCGGTGCTCGACGGCCGCGACGTGGTCTACCTGGACAAGGCCGGCGGCCGCTTCGCCGCGAGCCTGCCCACCCGCCTGGGCGGTCGGATGCCCGCGCACGCAACCGCTCTCGGCAAGGCCATGCTGGCCTGTCTCGAGCCCAATATCGCCGAGGCCGCGCTGCGCACCCGCCTGCCGCGCCTCACCCCGCGCACCATCTGCGAGCCCGAGGCGCTGACCCGCGAGCTGCAGCAGATCCGCCTGCGCCAGGGCGTGGCCATCGACCGCGAGGAGGCCATCGCCGGAATCGCCTGTGTCGCCGCGCCGCTGCGGGGCCGGGGCACCGCGCCGGCCGCGCTGTCGCTGTCGGGCCGCGCCGAGGGCATGAGCTACGACCGGCTGGCCCGCGTCGTGCTCGAGGTCGCGCACGAGGCCGGCCGCACCCTGTTCCCGCGTCGCGCGCACTGGCGTTGAGCGGAGCGGGCAGATGCCGGGGCGATACAGTTCGATGATGATCGATGGCGTGCCGTCCGCGGAGGCGCGGGCGATTCCGGACCTGCCCACGACGGCGTGGGCGGTGCTCGGAATGCTCTCGCATGCCGAGGAACTCTCCGGATACGACCTCAAGAAATGGGCCGACTGGAGTCTGCAGTTCTTCTACTGGAGCCCCTCGTTCTCCCAGATCTACGCCGAGCTCAAGCGTTTGGAGAAGCACGGGTACGCGGTGTCGCGAACCGTGGTCTCCGAGGACGGCATGCGCGGTAAGCGCATGTACGCCATCACCGAAGCCGGGCGCGAGGCCGCCTCGGAGTGGGTCAACCACTCCCCCGTCGAGGCCCCGGTGCTCAAGCACAGCGTGATGCTGCGGGCCTGGCTCGGACATCTGGCCGAGCCCGACCGCATGCGCGAGATCCTGCATCAGCACATCGAATACACCGAGACCATGCGCCGCCGGGCCCAGGCCGACGCCGAGGGCGCGGATGTGAATCCGGATTGGGCCTACCCGAGCGCGGTCTTGCGTTGGTGCGTCAAGCATTACGAGGCGGAGAAGGAATTCGCAGAGGACTTGCTGTCAGATTTGGACAAACTGGCGAGGCAGCGTAGCCGCCGGAAGACCACGAAGAAATAGAATTCCGGTAATTCCCACTGACCGGACTTTGTGATGGGCAGCACTCCCCGGGCGTGACACGGTTCACAGGATCGTGTTACTACCCACCCTGGAGGACGCACTATGTCCACCTCCGTCGACACCGCGGTGCCGCCCGGAACTGCGCCTGACGACTCGGGTCGTCTCGATGGCGCATCGAACCTGAGGATCTGGTCGGTCCTCGCAATCATCGTGCTGTTCACCGAGATCTCTCCGATGCAGTACGTCATGGTCGCCTCGGCCCTGCGCCAGATCGCGCCCACCTTCCCCGAGCAAGGCGCGAACATCAACTGGGCCATCATCGTCTTCGGCATCTTCGGTGCCGCGGTGTCCCCGCTGATCGGCAAGCTCAGTGACATCTACGGCAAGAAGCGGATGTTCCTGGTCTGCGCCGGGCTGTTCCTCATCGGCACGGTCATGTGCGCGCTGACCAGCACCTGGGCGATCTTCCTGGTGGGCCGCGCGCTGCAGGCTTCGGCTATCGCGACGACCGTGGTGTCCTACGGTCTGATCCGCGACCTGATGCCGCGCCGCATGGTTCCCATCGGCCTGGGCATCGCCTCCACGGGTCTGGGCGTCTCCGCGCTCGCGGGTCCGCTGATCGGCGGCTACATCACCGATCACACCAGCTGGCGCGGACTGTTCTGGTTCCTGTTCATCTTCACCCTGGTGATGACCCCGCTGCTGATCCTGTTCGTGCCGGAGTCGAAGCTGCGCACCCCGCAGCGCCTGGACATCATCGGCGCGGTGCTGCTCGGCGCGGGCGCCACCCTCACCCTGCTGTACCTGGACAAGGGCCAGGACTGGGGCTGGAGCAAGCCCTCCACGCTGGTGTGGCTGATCGGCGGCCTGGTGCTGCTGGCCCTGTTCCCGATCGTGGAGATGCGGGCCAAGAACCCCATCATGGACATGAAGCTGCTGTTCAACCCGCGCGTCAGCGTGGTGCTGTTCATCGGTCTGCTGGCCTCGTTCATGATCGGATACCAGTCCTACGCAACCGGTTACATGACCCAGTCGCCGCCGTCCTCGGCGGTGGTCTCGCAGGTCAAGGACGCCACCTGGGAGCAGGTGAAGTCCGGTGCGCTGGCCCAGGCCCAAGCCCAGGCGCTCACCCAGGCGCGGGCCCAGGGCCTCGCTCAGGCCGAGGCACAGGCCAAGGCCGCCATGCCGCCGGGCATGGACCTGCCGCCGGATCTGGTCAAGCAGTTGACCGAGAAGGTGAATGCTCAGGTGACCCCGGAGGTCGTCAACGCTCAGGTGCCGCCGGAGATGGTGTACCAGCACCTGCCGCCGGACATGGTCAAGGTTGATCTGGAGCCGGGCTACTCCTACGGCGACAACTTCACCCTGATGAAGTACGCCACGCACGTCACGCTCGCCCAGTCCTTGATCGCCATGCTCTTCGGCTTCCTCGGCGGTCTGTGGATCCGGCGCTCCGGTGCCCGCTGGCCGCTCATCACGGCCCTGACCATCTCCGTCGGCTCCGGTCTGGCCTACGCGGCCATGTCGCACGGGTGGCAGACCATCACGCTGATCAGCGCGGTCTACGGTGTCGCGTTCGCGTTCTACTACGCGTCCACGCCGAACCTGATCGTGGAAGGTGTTCCGGCGCAACAGCAGGGCATCAGCGCGGGCATGCTGGGCGTCATGCAGGCCATGGGCGCGGCCATCGGTCTCGCGGTGGCCACCGCGTTCCTGACCGCCAACCCGGTCAAGGCCGTGGTGTCGGTGACGGGCGCGCCGCCGGTCACCAAGGAGATCCCGATGCTCTACGCCGACAAGGGTTACGAGATGGGCTTCTACTTCGTGGCGGCCTCGGCCGCGGTGGCGCTGGTCGGAGCGCTCATCATGAAGCACGGGCGTACCCCCGCTACGGGCGGTGCCGCGCACTGATCGCGAGGCACTGATCTGAAGGGAAGACGGCCCGGAGGCATTCGCCTCCGGGCCGTCTCGTGTATCGAGCACCGTCGTGCCCGCTGAGCGAGATCTGACCTGGCTGTTCTCCGCCAGTCATATTTCTATTGGTAATAGGAGGTGGTCGACGATGACCGGTGAACTCGACTCCATCGCGAGTGCGGTGGCGGCGGTGGCCCGCGGCGGCATGGTGTTGGTCGTGGACGATGAGAACCGCGAGAACGAGGGCGATCTGATCCTCGCGGCGGAGCACGCGACCGCCGCCGATATCGCCTTCCTGGTCCGCCACACCAGCGGCGTCATCTGTGTGCCCATGACCGGCGAGGACTGCGACCGGCTCGGACTGCCGCCCATGACCGCGGTCAACGAGGACCCCAAGGGCACCGCGTACACCGTCTCGGTGGACGCCGTCACCGGTGTCAGCACGGGCATCTCGGCCGCCGACCGCGCGCACACCATGCGCCTGCTGGCCGACCCGCGCACCACCGCCGCACAGCTCTCCCGCCCCGGCCACGTCTTCCCGCTGCGCGCGAACGACCGTGGCGTGCTGGGTCGTCCGGGCCACACCGAGGCCGCCGTCGATCTGATGCGCCTGGCCGGACTGCGGCCCGCCGGGGTGATCGCCGAGGTCGTCAATGACGACGGCACCATGGCGCGCCTGCCCGATCTGCTGATCATGGCGAAGGAGTGGGACATCCCGCTGGTCTCCATCGCCGACCTGATCGAGTACCGCAAGCGGTTGGAGCACGGCATCTCCCGGGTGGTCGAGACCCGGCTGCCCACCCGCTTCGGCGATTTCCGCGTCTACGGTTACGCCGACGAGCACACCGGCGCGGAACACCTGGCCTTGGTCCTGGGTGATCCGTCGGGCGAGAACGCCTTGGCCCGAGTACATTCCGAATGCCTGACCGGTGACGCGTTCGGGTCGCTGCGCTGCGACTGCGGCGAGCAGCTCGACGCCGCGCTGGAGGCCGTCGCCGCCGCGGGCCGCGGGGTCGTGGTCTACCTGCGCGGCCAGGAGGGTCGCGGGATCGGGCTGCTCAACAAACTGCGCGCCTACGAACTCCAGGACGGCGGGGCGGACACGGTGGACGCCAATGTCCGGCTCGGACTGCCCATCGACGCCCGCGACTACCGGGCCGCCGCGCGGATCCTCGCGGATCTGGGCGTGAATTCGGTTCGGCTGCTGAGCAACAACCCCGCCAAGCAGTCGGGGTTGCAGGCCAACGGCATCGCGGTGCACGCCCGGATTCCGTTGCAGACCCAGCCGACCGAGCACAATGTGCACTACCTGGCCACCAAGCGGGATCGGATGAGCCATGAGCTGACCGAGATTCCGGCGGTCGGCTAGTCAATCCTCGTCGGGCCGCTGCTCGTCCCAGCGCAGCCCGAGCCGGAAGGCCTGCAGGGCGGGTTGCGCCGGCGACAGCCAGGCCTGAAAACGCAAGTCCGACGGGTATTTCGCGCCCGATCGGCGGATCGCCGCCTTGGTCTCGGCCGCCATCCGGCGGGCCGCGGCGACCCCGTGGTTGTACATCTGCCCGCGCGCGTGGTCGTCCTCGCGAACCTCGAGCCGGGACTGCGCATTGGACGCGAAGAAGCCCTGCGCCACCCACTGCGGGCGATCGGCCTGGGTGATCACCCAGATCGCGTGCGGGACAAGCGGATGCAGCACCGGCAGATCGACGGCCAGCGACAGGAACAGCGCGTCGATGTGCTCTTCGAGCTCCTCGAGGGTGGCGGCGTCGGGTTCCTTGTGGCCCAGCGCCCCGATGTCCCAGGCCCGCGACTCGTCCGGCCATGCCAGCCAGCACTCCCCGGGCCAGTGGTCCTCGTGGTACTCCCAGTCGAATTCGCGCTCGGTCTCGCGCGGACCGCGCGGCTCGATCCGCAGGCTGACCTCGATCGGCCGGATCGACCGGCCCAGCGTCACGATCTCCCGGTCGCGCCACCACATGGCCTGGGCGCCGGGGCCGCCGACGAGATCCGGTGCGCCCAGGACGGCGATGCATGCGGCCAGCGCTGTGGTGAAGACGTGGTCGACGAGGGCGGATTCGCAGGGGTAGTACACATTCAGTTGTTTGAACTCGCCGTATCCGAAGCCCGGCGCGGTGACCGATCGGGGCGTCTCGATCGCGACCAGCTCAACGCCGTCCCCGGTCGCGACGATCCGCCCGGCGGCGTCCCCGTCGGATTCCCATCCCAATTTCGCCTGGACGCCCTCGATCTCCCGCCGCGACCAGTCGCCGAACTCGTGGGCCACCAGGACCGCCAACGCGTCCCCGAACGGGCCGAGCTCCACCCGCCGTCCGTAGTTGCGCGCCCACCACGCGTCCGCATCACGTTGCCGCCGTTGCTCTTCCGTCGGCTGCCGGAAGTCTTCCCCAAGGTCTTCACTCACCGGCGCAGCGTATGCGAGGTGGGGTGGGTTCAGGGCAGCCACCGTACAGCGGTGACTTCGCGCAGGTGAATCAGGAGGTCGAAGGCGGCGGGCAGATCACGAATCGCCAAGTGCTCGTCGGCATCCCGGACCGGGTCGTAGACGCCGCTGATCACCCGCAGCTTGGCCGGACCGGGGATCGGATCGACGCGCAGATCCCGCCAGAGCCGCGCCGGTCCCGCCGCGCCGAGCCGCGCGTCCAGGAAATCCGGTGCTGGAGCGGGGATCTCGGCCACCCCGAGATCGCCGTGATGGAATCCGATCGCGACGGCGGCATAGTCGCTGCCGAAGTGCTCGCGCAGGACGCTGCCCACACTGGCGGTCGAGCCCTGTCCCCCGGCCAGGCCGATCGCGGCCGGCGCGGCGGAGACATGGGAGATGCCGTCCCAGTACACGGTGCGCAGCCCGGTGCGCCGGTAGTGGTCGAGGATCGATACCGCCCACAGCTCGGCCTCCCCGGCATAGCTGCCCCGGCCCGCGACGCTGTGCCGATGGAAATCCTCGATCAGAGCCATTCGGGCCCGGACGTTTTCGCCGATCCCCGGAATCGAACTCACCAGTGCCGACGCGTCCCGGGCGTGCTCGGCGAAGGGACGCCCGGGGTGGACGCCACGGGCGCGCTGGACGTGCTCGTCGAGGGTGTGCGCGGTCCGGATGGGGTCCAGGTGCGCGGCCAGCTCGGCCGCGCGGCCGGGAGCGTGGGCGCGGACCGCCTCGAGCACGGTGTCGTAGTCCTGCGGCTTGGCCTGCACGGGTTTGACTCCGATGACGCGGACCTGGTCGTCGGGGTGGGCCTGATTGAATTCCCGGATCCAGGTCAGGGCCGCCACCATTTCCGTTGTGCGCCAGGGCCGCCAGGCCGCATCGAGGGCCGAGGCCGCGGTGCCCACGCCCTGGCGGACGTACGCGTCGAGCGTCTCGCCGACATCGGCGCTGTCCTGCACCGCCAGCGCGCGGAAGCCGTGGCGCTCGACCAGATTCCGGAAGATCCGGTCCCGCACGGTGAAGGTCTCGTGGGCGAAGCGCGTCGATTCACCGATGCCGACGACGACCGCGCCGGACAGTGAGTGCGCCGAGGTCTCGATGGTCGCGGCATCGAAGGGCGTGACTGCGAGGGTGGTTTCGATCGACATGACCCCACCCAACAACCTCAACCAATGTTCATGTCAAGCAGCGCGTCGACGCGCGCCCCCAGCGCCTTCCCGGCCGCCAGCAGCGGTTCGGTCGAGCGCAGGGTCCTGCTCATGACGAATGCCCCTTCCAGCGCACACAGAATGGCCACCATCAATTCCCGGGCATCGGCGTCGCCAAGGCCGCGGCGCACGAAATAGCTTGTCCCCTCGTCGATCCACGAATTCATGACCTCGGCCGCCACCTCACGGATCCGGGGTTCGCTGTCACCGACCTCCCCGGCCACGGTCGCGACCGGGCACATGTTCATCCAGCCGCTCTGCTCGATGGTCTCGGCGGCGGCCGCGAAGGCCGCCGGAACCGCTTCACGCAGATCGGCGTGCGCGTCCATCAGCAACGGCAGCAGCTGGATGTACACCGCGCCCGAAGTACGCAGCGCCTCGGCGGCGATGGCCGATTTCCCGGCCGGGAAGTGGTGATAGAGCGAGCCCATCGGGGCCCCCGACGCGGCGGTGATCTGTTTGACGGTGATCGCGCTGTAGCCCTGCGCGCGCATGAGTTCGGCGACGGCGGTGACCAGGCGGTCGCGGGTGGTGGTTGACAGTTTCTCGGGCACGGGTCCAGACTAGAGCAAACGCACTAGAGCGTCTACTCTAGAGGGGAGAGGGCCATGCCTGTAGTCGAGGTCAGCGCTGGACGGGTGCACTACACCGAGCGGGGCGAAGGGCCGCCGGTGGTGCTGCTACACGGCCTGCTGATGAACCACACGGTGTGGGACGAGGTGCTCGGCAAGCTGCCCGGAGGCTTCCGCTACGTACTGCCGGATCTGCCGCTCGGCGCGCATCCCGAACCCCTGCGCGCGGACGCCGACCTGACCATGCGGGGACTGAACCAGCTGGTCGCGGAATTCCTGGCGGCGCTCGATCTCCGCGATGTGACCCTGGTGCACAGCGATTGGGGCGGCGGGCTGTTCCTCACCGCCTACGGCCTGGACGAGCGCGTCGCGCGCTTGATCGTGCTGCCCTGCGAGGCCTTCGGGAACTTCCCGCCCGGGCTGCCCGGCAAGACGGCCGTCCTCGCGTGCGCGGTGCCCGGCGGAATCACGCTGGCGCTGCGGCAGTTACGGGTGCCGTGGCTGCGGTCCACCCCGGTGATGTTCGGCTGGATGGCGCGGCGCCGCCTCGACGACGACCTGGTCCGCGGCTGGACCGAACCGGGCCTGCGGGACAAGCGGATTCAGCGGGACCTGCTCGCCTACGCGCGCTCGCACCGCTCCAAGGCCGAGTTCATCGCGAATACCGAAGCGCTGCGCGATTTCCCGGGCGAGGCGCTGATCCTGTGGTCCTCGGCGGGCAAGGTGATGCCGCGCGAGCACGGCCGCCGCCTGGCCGAACTGATCCCCAAGGCCCGGCTGGTCGAGATCGACGACGCCTACGTGCTGTCGATGCTCGATCGACCCGAGGCCGTGGCCGCGGCCATGTCGGCCTTTCTGACCGGGGCGGTCGTCGAACCCGGATAGGGCGGGTCCGGTTTCGGTATCGTCGGCGGGACGGGCCGCACAACGCCGTGTCGGCACTCGAACAGAGGGAGACACGATGCCCAGCGCGCTCAGCCGGATCGTGCCCTGGTACCTGCGGGTCACCCGCGCCAACCGGCCCTTCGTCACCGCGGCGGGCGCCCGGCAGCGCATTCGTGAGCGCACGCTGCGACCGCTGCCCTACGGCCCGCCGCGCCGGCTGCGCTCCGATGTCGAGATCACCGTGCGCCAGGATTCCGTCCGGCCCGTCTACACGCTGACACCGCGCTCCGGTCGCGCCCGCGGCAATGTCGTCTACGCGCACGGCGGCGGCTGGGTCAACGAGATCGCCCGGCAGCACTGGCAGCTGGCCGCCGAGATCGCGGCCCGCGCGGAAACCACTGTCACGCTTCCCATCTACCCGCTGATTCCGTTCGGGACCGCCGATCGGGTGATACCGGCCTTCGCCGAACTGGTGCTGGCCAACCGGGCCGAATACGGCGAGGTGTGCCTGGCCGGTGATTCGGCCGGCGGGCAGATCTCGCTCTCGACGGCGATCCTGTTGCGCGACGAATACGACGTGATCCTGCCACGCACGGTGCTGATCTCGCCCGCGCTGGATCTGTCGCTGAGCAATCCGGAGATCGCCGACGTGCAGCCGCTCGACCCGTGGCTGGGCCGCGCCGGCGGCCTGGTGCTCGGCGACCGCTGGCGCGGGCCGCTGCCGATCACCGACCCGCGGGTCAGCCCGCTGTTCGCCGACTTCGCCGGGCTCGGGCCGCTGACCGTCTTCAGCGGCACCCACGACATCCTGATGCCGGACGTGCGGCTGCTGGTCGGCAAGGCCCGGGCCGCGGGCGTGCGGGTCGACTATCACGAGGAGGCGGAGCTGGTGCACGTTTATCCGCTGACGCCGACACCGGAAGGCCGTAAGGCGCGCGCCGTCATAATCAACAGCTTGCGCACGGCGCTGACCCGGCCGAACAATTCGGAGCCCTCGGCTCGCTGAGCGTCAGTCCGTCCCGGGCCCTTGCTCGGCGAGCCACTTGCGGGCGCGGGTGGCCGAGGCGCGCGAGAGCCAGGCGTCCTGCACCACTTCGGTCAACTCCGCCAGCGTCAGCTCGGGAATTCGGGTGCCGCGCACCAGAACCGACAGGTGGCCGTCGAAGTGTGGCGTCGTGAAGAAGGGCGAGCCCGGGTCCTGGGTCAAGGCCAGTTTGTCGTCCTCAGAAGGCACCCAGAGGACGATGACGTCGTCGTAGCGTTCCCCGGTCTCCGGGTCGAAGGCGTCCGGGCGCGGAGTGCGGAAGAAGATGAAGGACTTGCCGCCGACCTGATAGACCGGATTGCTCGCGGGCCCTTGGACGACGGTCACGTGCGGCATGGCTTTCGCCAGCGCGTGGACGTCGGCGAGGCGGGCGCGGCGGGTTCTGCTCGGCACCCGGTCGAGTGTATCGCCGCTCACCTTCATGAAGCCCGCGAGCTGCGTTTATGCGAGCCTGCTGGCACTGAATGCGGCAAATCACATAGGTTGGACGCCATGGCGCGGCGTGTCAATGGAAACCTCCCCGAGGAGGTCACTTCCTTCGTCGGCCGTCGAGCGGAGTTGGCAACCGCCAAGCGACTCCTGCCCACGACCCGCGTGCTGACCTTGCTGGGTCCCGGCGGCATGGGCAAGACCCGCCTCTCGCGGCAGATCGGGCATCTGGTGTCGCGTGCCTTCCCGGACGGAGTGTGGCTGGTAGAGCTGGCCGACGTCCAGGATCCGGGACTGGTCACGCTGAGTGTGGCGGAGGCGCTGGATCTGCGCGACGAGTCCACCGCGCCGCTGCCCCGGCTCACCGAATTCCTGGCCGACAAGCGGCTGTTGCTGATTCTGGACAACTGTGAGCATCTGATCGAGGCGTGCGCCACGCTGGTCGGCCGGATCATCGCCACCACCCCCGATGTGCGGGTGCTGGCGACCAGCCGCGAGGTGCTCGGCATCCCCGGCGAACAGGTGATGCCGGTGCCGCCGCTGACCGTGTCCGACACCCCCGGCGAGGAGGGCGACGCGCTGCAGCTGTTCGTCGAACGCGCCAGCGCCGCCAATCCCGGCTTCGAGGCCACCACCGCCAATCGGGCGGTGCTGGCCGAGATCTGCCGCCGGCTCGAGGGCATGCCGCTGGCGCTGGAGCTGGCGGCATTGCGGCTGCGCATGTTCACCCCCGAACAGATCCTGGACCGCCTCGACGACACCATGGGGCTGCTCAGCGCCGGACCGCGCACCGCCCCGCAGCGGCAGCAAACCATCGAGGGCGCGATCCGCTGGAGCTACAACCTGTGCACTGCGGCCGAACAGACGCTGTGGGAACAGCTTTCGGTCTTCGCCGGCGGCTTCGACATCGACGCCGCGGAGGCGGTGTGCGAACTCGCGCCGGGCGCGCTGATCGAGGCGCTCACCGGACTGGTGGACAAGTCGGTGGTGATGCTGCGCTTCGACGGGGACGTGGCGCGGTACTCGATGCTGGAGCCGATCCGCCAGTTCGCCGCCGACCGGCTCGCCGAACGCGGTACCGCACAGCAGGTTCGGGCCCGCCACCGCGAGCACTACCGGCAGCTGGCCATGCGCGGGCAGACCGCGTACTGGACCGGCGAGGACGTGGACTGGTTCCGCGAACTGAGCCGCGAGCACGCGAATCTGCGCGCCGCGCTGCGTTCCGGTCTGGAAGACGATCCGTTGCGCACCATGGCCACCGTCACGGTGCTGCGGCCGTTCTGGGAGCACAACCGGTTCCTGTCCGAGGGCTACCGCTGGCTCACCGATTCGCTCAGCCGCAACCCGGAGCGCACCGCCGAACGAGCCAAGGCGCTGTCCTCGGCGGCGTCGCTGGCGGCCCTGCTCGGTGATCAGGAGTCCGCGGCCCGGCTGGTGGCCGAGTGCATGGAATTGGCCGCCACCCTGGACGACGACGACATCCTCGCCGAGGTGGCGCTGGACCGGTCCCTGCTGGCTTTCGCCTCCGACCGCGAGCGTTCCCTGGAACTGGGCCGCAGCGCCATCGCGCTGGCGGCCGAGCACGGGCAGCGCGCCATCGAAATGGACTCGCACGCCTTCTCTTTCATGGCCGCCATGGTGCTCGAGGCGCCCGGCCGCACCGAACTGGCCGAACGCTTCCTGGAACTCACCGACCACTCCGGCTCCCACCTGCTGGGCGGGCTGGCGCTGTGGACGGTCGGGATCGACCACTGGCGGCGCGGCGAACTCGAGGCCGCCGCCGAGTTCCACGGCCGCGCCATCGAGCAGCTGGCCCTGTTCGAGCGCTGCATCTGGCTGTCGTCGGCCTTCGAGGGCCTGGCCTGGACGGTCTCCGCGGGCGGCGACCACGAGCGGGCCGCGCGCCTGCTGGGCGCGGCGGAATCGCTGCAGCGCAGCACAATCCGGCTGGCGCACACCATCACCGTCGCGGTCGGCGAGAAGGAACGGCTCAAAGTGCGGGAAGCCCTGGGCGAGGAGGCTTTCCGCACCGCATTCGGCGCGGGCGCGAGCCTGCCGCTGAGCGAGGCCATCGACTACGCGCTCGGCCACACCGCCGCACCCGAACCCGAGCCCGTCCCCGCGCCGCCCGCCCTCAAGCGCGCCGCGCGCTCGACGACCGCGACGCTGTCGGAGACCAATATGCTGACCCGCCGCCAGAAGGACGTGGCCCGGCTGGTCGCGGCCGGGCACAGCAACAAGCGGATCGCCGCCGACCTGGTCATCTCGGTGCGCACCGCCGAGACCCATGTCGAGCACATCCTCACCAAACTGGGCCTGACCTCCCGCACCCAGCTCGCGGCCTGGGCCCACGAACACGACCTGTAGGTCCCGACCAGCATCCCGGAGGACTTGCTCGCATGACTTCCATCGACGACTACCGCCAGACCCGCGAAAGCCTGCACGCGGTGGCCGAACAACTGCTGGCCGGACCGGAATACGCGCGCAGCAAGACGATTCGGCTGATCCCGGTGCCCGGCGGATTCGCCACGGTGCAGGAGCCGCGACTGGCGGTGCGCGCCGATGTCCTCCTGCTCGACGACCTGCCGATCGGAAAGCTGGACGGCGCGACCATCGCCGAGCTGGCCACCGCGGCGGGCGTCGAACCCGGGATGCCGGAGGGCGTGTACGCGAGCCGCACGACGTTCGACCCGAACGCGCCCCTGTTCGTCGACGCCAGGCAGTCCCGGATCCTCACCAGCGCTTACGGACTCGGCGATGCCGCCCTGCGCGCCCTGGCCCCCGACCGCACGCCGGTGCTGTGGCCCGAGCATTTCGATCTCGGGATCGACATCGACGAAGTCAATTACGGCGTCTCGCCCGGCGACGCCCTGATCGGCGAGCCCTACGCCTATGTGGGCCCGTGGCGGCCGCGCACCGGCGACTTCTGGAACCAGTCGTTCGGCGCGGCCCGGACCATCGCCGAACTCGGTGACCTCGACGCGCTCACCGAATTCTTCCGCGAGGGCCGCCGCCGCGCCGCGGAGTGATCACTGGTAGCCGGTGGCCCCGTCGATGCGTTCGCGCAGCAGGTCGGCGTGTCCGGCGTGACGGCCATACTCCTCGATCATGTGCAGGTAGATCCAGCGCAGGGACAGGTCCTTGCCGGTACGAGGGTGCAGGGCGGTGTGGTCGAGGGGGAGGTCGGCGATTGCCTTGTCGCACAGGGCCAGTTCCTCGAGGAAGCGGTCGTAGTCGGCTTCGGCTCGCTCCGGGTCGGTGTCGTCGAAGTCGCCGTCGCGATTGATCTCGTCGGAGTAGATGTAGGCGAGATCCGCACCCGCCGCGCGCATCCGGAACCAGCCGCGTTCCACCTCGGTCATGTGCCGGATCAGTCCCAGCAGCGACATGCTGGACGGTTCCA
This sequence comes from Nocardia tengchongensis, assembly GCF_054781395.1. Classification (NCBI taxonomy): domain Bacteria; kingdom Bacillati; phylum Actinomycetota; class Actinomycetes; order Mycobacteriales; family Nocardiaceae; genus Nocardia; species Nocardia tengchongensis. The sequence continues at coordinate 603,618 of NZ_BAAGUM010000017.1, read as the reverse complement.
CGCTGCGGGTCGCGAGCTGAGCGCCGGTGAGGCCCTGGCATTTCCACAGCAGGATCTCGCGGCCGCGGGTGAGCAGGGAGTGCAGCACGGCGCGCTCGTCGCCGACGAGCAGCTGCGGGGAACGGGTGACCTCGGGCGCTGTCCACGTCATGGTCGGACTCTAGCGTCGGGCCCGAATCCGGGAAAACGAAATTCGGGGGTGGGAAATCTCCCACCCCCGAATCACGGGAAACCGCTTGCTACAGACCGTTGTTCAGGAAGTCGATCACCGAACGCTCGAAAGCGTCCTTGCGCTCCACCATCACCCAGTGGCCGCAGCGGGCGAAGGTGCGCAGGTCCGCGTTGGGGATCTGCCGGGCCGCGAAGAGCGAGCCCTCCACCGGGGTGACCCGGTCGTCGCGACCCCACAGGATCAGCACTTCCTGCTTGATGCCCTTGAGCCGCGCCCACAGCGGAACCGGTTCGGCCAGCTTCGGGTTGTAGAACGTGGCGTAGGCGTCGCGCAGCGCGGCCTGGCCCTTCGGGTCGGCGGCGGCCTTCAGGCGCTTGGCGACGAGTTCCTCGGTGAGGGTGGCCGGGTTCGAGACCATGGCCCGCAGGAAGCCCATGGCCTTCTCGTCGCTGGGGTTCATGTTGAACTCCATGAGCCGGTTGATGCCCTCGGACGGTTCGGGTCCGAGGATGTTCACCCCGACCCCACCGGGGGCCATCAGCACCACGCGGTCGACGCGGCCCGGGTGCTCGAGCGCGAGCAGGGTCGCGACCGTGCCGCCCATGGAATTGCCCAGCACGTGCGCCTTTTCCAGACCCAGCTCGTCGAGCAGACCGATCACCGCGTCGGCGGCGATGCGCAGGTAGTTGCGCTCGTACACCTCCGGGCGGCCGCTCTCGCCGAAGCCGGGCTGATCCAGGATCAGGCAGCGGAAGTGCTGGGCCAGCACCGGCAGGTTCTCACCGAAGTTGGCCCAGCCGGAGACGCCCGCGCCGGAGCCGTGCAGCAGCACCAGCGCCGGACCCTCGCCGGCCTCGTGATAGCGGAGCTTGTGACCGTCGACGGTCACCCACTTGGTGGTGCTCTCCGCGGTGAGGGTCATCAGAGCATCCGATCCGCGACCTCGAGGCCCATGGCGCCCTTGCCGTACATGGCCAGCGCGCGCTCGACGTCGTTGATCACGTGCACGCTGCCCGCGTGGGCGTCACGCCAGTTGCGCTCGATGATGTTGGGCTGGCGGATGGCGTGGCCGCCGGAGTTCTTGAACAGCAGGTCGATCGCCTCGAGCGCGCGCTCGGTGCCGCGCACCTGGTCACGGCGGGTGGCCAGACGCAGCTCGAACGGGATCTCCTCGCCGGCCTGCGCGAAGCGCAGCTGCTCGGACATGTTGCGCTCCATCTGGAGCACGGCGGCGTCGATTTCCGAAGCGGCGCGGGCGATCCGGACGTGGGCGAAGGGATCCTCGGACACCTTCTGGCCGCCGTAGGACAGCCGCACCCGCTCCCGCTGACGCTCGATGTGCGCGTCGTAGGCGCCCTGCGCCGCACCGATGATGGGGGCGGTGATGGTGTTGGAGAACAGCGCGCCGAACGAGATCTTGTACAGCGGGTTGGTGTTCACCGCCTGGCCGGGGCCGATCAGGTTGGCCTGGTCCGCGGCCGAGTAGGCGCGGTAGGCCGGGACGAACGCCTTCTCGATGACGATGTCGTTGGAGCCGGTGCCGGCCAGGCCGGACACGTTCCAGGTGTCCTCGATGCGGTAGTCGGTGCGCGGCACCAGGACCGTGTAGTAGTCCATGCCGGTGGCGGTCGGCACCAGCGCGCCCAGGAACACCCACTGGCCGTGGTCGCAGCCGGAGGAGAACTGCCAGCGGCCCGACAGCTCGTAGCCGCCGTCGACGACGGTCAGCTTGCCGGTCGGCGCGTAGGAGGACGACACCAGGGTGTCGGGGTTCTCGGCCCACACGTCCTGCTGGGCCTGATCCTCGAACAGGGCCAGCTGCCACGGGTGCGCGCCCAGCACCGAGGACACCCACGCGGTGGACGGGCACACGGTGCCGATCGCGCGGATCACCTCGTAGAAGGCGACCGGAGACTCCTCCATGCCGCCGAAGCGGGCCGGCTGCAGCATGCGGAACACACCGGCCTCGGTGAGCTCGGCGATGCTGGCGTCGGGGACCCGCCGCTGCTCCTCGGCCTGCACCGCGCGTTCCCGGATCGCGGGCAGCAGATCGCGGACCCGATCGAGCACCTTGTTAGTCATGCGGGCGTTCCTCCTCGTGCCAGAGTTTCCTGCCCTCGAAGTTATGGCCAACCGGGTGTTTCGAACCGAAATAGTCCCGATCATCGGAATCTCGGTTCCGCGGACAGGCCGGGAGACCTATTTGTGGGCGTACTCCCAGGTGATGTCCTCGTCGAGGGCCTTGCGGACGGCGGTGTCGAGGTCGGGGGTCCAGTCGGTCGGCTGAGCGACCGCGACCCAGCCGTCCAGCACCAGATCGCCGTAGCGGTGGCCGTGTCCCGACGGCACGCCCTGGGCATTGGCCAGGTCCGCGCTGATCTGCCAGAAGGTGACGATCGGCCACCAGCGGATGGATTTGGAGACGTCCGCGCCGCGCGGCTCCTTCAGCCAATCCGGTTGGGTGAACAGCAGATCCGGTGACCACCACACGATCGGGTCGGAGGCGTGCTGCAGGTAGACCACGCGCGGGTCGATCCACTGCCGGTCCGGGCGGCCCAGATCCGGTGCGGTGGCGGCGAAGCGGACGATCAGGCCGTCGGCGTAGGTCGGCAGGATCTCCGGTGTCCCGGGGTCCCGGCGCGCTTCGAGCTGACTCCAGATGCGGTTCGAATTGGGCGGGCCCACCCACAGCACCCCGTCCACCAGGCTGCGGATGTCGTCGATCCCGCTGAACGCGCCCTCGGAACCCTGCGAGCCCAGACTTTCCCCGTACACCAGCAGTTTCGGCCGGTGTTCGGGCGGCAATTGGGCCCACCGCTGGTGGACGGCGTGGATGACCAGCCGCCCGGACTCGGTCGCCTTCTGCCGGTCGGACAGGAACGAGATCACGCTCGGCAGATAGGAGTACTGGGTGGCGGCGATGGCGCTGTCGCCGCCGTACATGTACTCGATCGCGGCGGCGGTGGTGGAGTCCACCCAACCGGTGCCGGTGGTGGTCACCACGACCAGCACCTTGCGGTCGAAGGCATGGGTGCGGTCGAGTTCGCGCACCACCAGGTCGGCGATGTCCTCGGGCTCCTTCGCCGAGTCCAGGCCCGCGTAGACCCGAATCGGTTCGCGCGCAGGCCTTCCGGTGACCTGTGCGATCCGGTCGGCACCGGGCGCGGTGGCCACGAACCACCGCCCCTCGGAGCCGAGGGTGTCCCAGGCGGCGAACGACTGTGGGCTGCCCGACCTTTCGGGCAGCTGCGGCTGGATCGCGCTGGGTGAGGTCTTGCCGTTGCGCAGGCTGAACGCCGAATTCGCGGTGGCGAAGAAGGCTTTCGCCAGCACGCCCTGGAACAGCAGCACGGCCAGCACCGCGACCACGAGCACCGCGCCCGGATAGGCGACGCTGCGCGGGATCCGCAGGTCGAGGTTGAGCAGGCGCACGATGAGCCGGATCAGCCACCGCACCACGCGATAGGCGGCGATCACCAGGGCCAGCGTCGCGGCGGCCAGCAGTTCGGCGCGCAGGTAGCTGGAGGTGGTGGTGGGCTCCATCCCCATCAGCACTTCGAGATCGCGCTGCCAGCGCGCCGACCGGGCCAGCACCAGCGCCGCGCCCACGATGGTGCCGACCAGGATCACCACCTTGCCCACGGCCCGGGTGGTCTCGCTCGGATTCCAGAGTTTGGCCAGACCTTCGGCGGAGTCGGGCAGTCGGGGTTGTACCCACTTCTCGAATGCCCAGGCCAGCACACAGCCCACGCCGTAGCCGATGGCCGCGCTGATCCCGCAGACCAGGCCCTCGAACAACCAGGTGCGCGGCAGCAGCGACGGCGAGACCGCCCAGAGGAAGAAGATCCACGCGACTATGAGGCCGGGGTAGTTCGGATCGATCGCCCGTTCGATCCGGGCGATGACCGCCCAGATACGGGACGCGACCGACGGGGGCCGCGGTTGGTCCACGTCGGGCTCGTCGATGTGCTGACCCTGCGCCGTCATGCCCCCGAGTCTGGTCGCCCGGACTCGCCTGTCCGGCAACGACACGCGCGGACGACACCGACGCCGCCGGACCCCGGGGGCTCAGGCCGGGATCCGGCGGCGCCGGCTATCCGAGATCTCCTCATCGGGCAATGAGGGGACCAGCCTCATCAGGGAATGAGGCTCCACGAACCGCAGGGAGGTTCGCGGTGGACGACGCAGCCCCCCGCACCGTCCGCCCACGTTCAGCAACGTTAGAGCGCCCCACAAAGGAAGTGAAACAGCAAATTTTCGGTGATTGACAAGGCGCCCTTGTGAATCAGAGGTGGGCCGGCAGTGTCCGATCCGCGAAATCGGGTCGTTCCAGCAGCTCGACCAGCTCCGGGCGGGCGGCCCGGACCTCGCGGGCGATATCGACGAACGAACGCACCAGCGGTGTTTCGTGCTCGCCGTGCCAGGCGACGGTTACCTCGCTGATCGGGGCGTCGACAATCGGCAGCAACCGGACCCGCGGGAAGGGCATCCAGCGCGCCGACGCGACCGTCAGCACGATGCCGACGCCCGCCGACACCTTGTGCAACTCCTCGAGCAGCGACTTCGACCGCGACACCACCGGGGCCGGGCTGCCGTCGCGGTGATCGTGCAACTCCCAGAAGGCATTCCACACCGGGTCGGTGGTGTCCGCGCCGAGCAGCGGCTGGTCCAGCAGATCCCGCACCCGCACCTCGGGCAGTTCGGTCAGCGGATGCGCGGCGGGCACCAGCGCCACCACCGGCTCGGCGAACAGCGGTTCGACCCGAATTCCGTCCGCGCGGAACGGGAGTCGCACGAAGGCCACGTCCACGGCGCCGTCGGCCAGTCCGGCGGCGGGATCCTCGTAGGTGAACTGCCGCATATCGACGGTCACGTCGGGATGTCGTTCCCGGAAGGCGGCGAGGATCGGCTCGGTGAGGGTGAGCGCCGCCCCTTCGAGGAATCCCAGCACCAGCCGATCCGACTCCCGCCGCTGCGCCACCCGCGCCTGCTCGACCGCCAACCCCAGGGTGGTCAGTGCGCTGCGCACACCCTCGAGCAGCGCCTCCCCCGCGGCGGTGAGTTCGACGCTGCGCGTGGTCCGGGTGAACAGCACCAGGTCCAGCGCCTGCTCCAATTGCTTGATCTGCGCACTCAGTCCCTGCTGTGCCACGTGCAGCCGCTGCGCGGCCCGCGTGAAACTGAGGTCCTCCGCCACCGCGACGAAATACCGCAACTGCCGCGAGTGCACATCCATAGCGAGCGAGTCTAAGACCAACCCGCGGGCCCGATTCCCACTCTCGCGAATCAACTGGACTATTGACCAACCCGATTCGAGCCCGGGTCAGGCGCGGCGGGCGGCTGCAGTGCCGGCTCGGCGGCCGAAGAAGGTGCCGTCGCCCAGGGAGGTGCCGGAGATGTAGCCGAAGCCGTGCAGGCCATTGGCGGCGCGGCCCGCCGCGTAGAGGCCCGGGATGGGTTTGGCGTCGTGATCGAGGACGTGGCCGTCGAGGTCGGTGTGCAGGCCGCCGAGGGTGAAGACCGAGGCCCCGGTGCCGCGGCGGTCGCCGGCCTCCGACGGCGGCCGGACCCCCGCCTTCACGTCGATGGCGGCCAGCGGCCCGGTGAGTTCGCGCAGCCAGCGCGAGGCCTTGTGGTGGTCGAGATCGATACCCGCGCGGGCGAATTCGTTGTAGCGCTCGATGCCCGCGGTCAGCGAGCCGACCGGCAGGCCGGTCAGGGCCTCCAGCTCCGCGGCGGTTTCGGCGACGTGGGTCGGGCGCACGCCCCAGCGCTGGGGTTCGGGCACGTCCTCGAAGCCGTCCTCGTCCACGATCACCCAGACCGCGGTGTCGTCGCCCGCCCAGCTGCCGCCCATGTTCTGGCGGTAGAGCGCGTGCTGGCCGATGCGGCCGGGGTAGGTGTCCTCGTTGACGAAGCGGCGGCCCAGGGCATTGACCACCATGCCGCGCACGGCCAGCCCGGGGATCAGGGACATGCCGACCTGCCCGGCGGACATGTGGCGCACGGCCGCGCCGAGGGCCTGCGCCATGCGGATGCCGGACCCGTCGTCGGTGCCCGCGCTGACCTTGGTGTGACCGAGCAGCTGCGGCGCGTGCGCGGCGAGCATGTCGTCGTTGTCGACGAATCCGCCGGTGGTGAGCACGATTCCGCGGTGGGCGCGGATGGTGATCTCCTTGCCGTACCGGCGCGCGACCGCGCCCGTCACGACGCCGTCCGCGTCCACGATCAAGGTGGTGGCGTAGGTGTCGAACAAGGCTGTCGCACCGGCGGATTCGGCCGCCGCGGTCAGGCATTCCATCAGCAGCTTGCCGCCGAAGTCGTTGGCGGTGGGCCGGTGCCCGCGCGGGGCGGGGTGCGCGAGTTCGGTGAAGGGCCAGCTGTTCTCGCCCAGCCACATCAGGCCGTCGTCGGTCGGCGGCACCCAGGTGGGGGCGTCCCACATGGTCGGCTTGAACGGGACGCCGCGATCGACGAGCCAGTGGAAGTGCTCGACGCTGCCGGCGCAGTACTCGTCGATCTTGTCGGCGTCCGCGCCCGCGCCGAGCGCGGCCTTCAGGAACGCCGCCATCGCCTCGGGGGTGTCGTCGAAGCCGCAGGCCACCTGGATCGGGGTGCCGCCGCCGAGGTAGATCTCGCCGCCGGAGTTGGCCGACGCGCCGCCGGGCCCGCCGGCCCGGTCGATCACCAGCACCCGCGCGCCCGCGTGCGCGGCCTCGAAGGCCGCCGACGCGCCCGCGGCGCCGTAGCCGACGACCAGCACATCGGTCTCGATGTCGTAGTGGCCCACCTCGCCGGCCGCCCGCGGCGTGACCGAATTCCGCACTGTCATGCCTGCACGGTGCCCGCTCCGACCGCCATCACTTAGCGGTCCATCTTGCTGACCGATTCACCGATCCCGTTCAACGGGACTGCGACCCGTCACACCCTCTTCCAATAGGGATGGTGTGTGAACGGCGTCACTGTGGTTGGGGTCGCCTGCACGAGGAGGAGAGTCAATGCGGATTCTGGTCACCGGTGTCACCGAGCCGAGCGGCCGCGCTGTCGCGCGCATGCTGCTGGCGGCCGGCCACGAGGTAACCGGTCTGGACCGGCAGCGTCACCGCTACGTGGACCCGCGGGTCCAGGTGGCCGTCGGCGACCTGGCCGACGCGCAGGTGTGCGCGCGGGCCGTCGCCGGGGTGGACGCGGTGGTGCACCTGGCGGGCGCCGCGGTCGCGGCGATCGCGAAGGCGGCCCAGGAATCCGGTGCGCGCCTCGTGGTTCCCGTTGCGGCGGGCTCCGATTCGAGCATCGAGAAGATCGTGGCCGGCAGCGGCGCGGACGCCCTCGTGGTACGCACCGCGCTGGTGGCGGGCCGGCGCGTCGACCACGGCGGCTGGCGCACCCTGGAGAGCCTGGCCGGCGGCGGCAAGGGCAGCATCCAGGTGCTGCACTACGACGACCTGGAACGCTTCCTGGTGCAGGCCGCGCTGTCGCAGCGCTCCGGCGTGGTCGAACTGGCCGCGCCCGGCGAGGTGTCCAGTGCCGACGTCAAGCGCATCCTGGCCGACGCGGGCGTGAAATACGGTGCGTGGCTGCCCAAGTCGTCGGTGAACCGGACCAAGGTGGATGCGAGCGCCGCCCGCGAGGAGTGGGGCTTCCGCTACGGCTGGACCGCCGCCGAGGTGATCACCGATACCGCGCGCGGCCTGCACGGCCGCAAGACCGGCGGCTCCGGCTTCCGCAGCCGGCGCGGCGCGATCCCGCTGCCCACCCACGTGGTGCCGCAGAACGCTCCGACCTCCGACGGCTACGCGCTGAAATCGGCCGCGCCCGAAGGACTTCAGGGCGAGTTCGACGATCTCGTCGACGACCGCATCCCGGTCTACACCGCCACCAACACCTCCGAGGCGCTGCCCGGCCCGCTCACCCCGCTCACCATCGACCTGCAGGCCGGAGCGATCCGGCTCGGCAACGAGGCGATGGGCCACATGATCGCCATCGAGGGCATCGCGCTCGAGCACTGGGTGTCGCGCGTGACCAGCGTGCTGGGCCACCACATGTACATCAACGCCTCGATCGGCGTCTTCTCGGCCGAGAACATGCCCGGCTGGGACGAGGAGAGCGTGCGCCGCGACGTCTACGGCACCATCGGCGACCTCGAGCTGCATCCCAAGGGCCGCCCGGCCATGCCGACCGGTATGGCCGCCCGCGCGGGCACCTTCAAGGCGCTGGGCCGGGTCGCCGCCACCGCCCTGAGCTACTCCAAGACCGCCGAGCTGATCAATGCCGCCTCGCACGCGGAGGCGCTGAACCGCGACCAGATCTCGGATCTCAGCGACGAGCAGCTGCACGCCCGCGCCCTGCTGTGGCGCGACCGGCTCAACCAGGCGTGGCAGGCCGCTTCCATCGGCGTCATGATGACCGGTGCGGCCACCGCCGCTCACAAGGGCGAGGTCAAGATCGACCTGAACCGCCTGGAGTCCGCCAAGACCATGCTGGCCGTGGAGCGGCTGGCGGGCCTGTGCCGCAAGGACGCCGGGCTGCAGGCGCTGGCCAAGACCGGTGACGTGGGCGCGGCGCGGGAGAAGTCGCCGGAGTTCTCGAAGGCCCTCGACCAGGAGCTGGCCAAGATCGGTCATCGCGGTCCGGGCGAGTGCGAGCTGATCAACACCACCTTCGGCGACCGCCCCGAACTGCTGGTCACCGCCGCGGGACGGGCTGCGGAAATGCCCGCGCCGCACCGCGAGCCGGTGCCGGAGCCGACCAGCCGTACCGCCAAGATGGCCGTCGGCGCGACCGTCTACCGCGAGCGGGCCCGCGACGCGGTCGTGCGCATCACCAACTGCCTGCGTCTGGCCACCCAGGAGCGGGCGGCGCGGCTGGTGAAGGCGGGCAAGCTCACCGAGATCGAGGACTCGGTGTTCCTGAACCTCGACGAGATCCTCTGGGCTCCCGCGGATCTGCAGGAGCGCGTCGCGCGTCGCCGCGCCGAGCGCACCCGCTTCCAGGCGATTCGCATGCCCGACGTGGTCAACGGACCGTGGGAGCCGGAGGAGATCTCGGGCGCGATCGCGGTGGGCGAGACCATCACCGGCCTGGGTGTGAGCCCGGGCGTGGTGGAGGGCACCGTCAAGCTGGTCTTGACTCTCGACGACGACATCGAGCCGGGCGACATCCTGGTCGCCTCGGTGACCGACACCGGCCACACCGCGATGTTCGCCTACGCGGGCGCGGTGGTCACCGACATCGGCGGCGCGGCCTCGCACGCGGCCATCGTGGCCCGCGAGTTCGGCGTGCCGTGCGTGGTGGACGTCAAGACCGCCAGCACCGGTCTGCGGGACGGCCAGCGAGTCCGGGTGGACGGCGCGGCGGGGACCATCACGTTGCTGGCCGACGCCGAATAGGCGGGCCCGCAACCGAATCCGCCCCGGCCGCGCCGCGCTCGCGTCCGGGGCGGCTCGATCTCAAATCAATACCAACCAGTCTCCCCGCAAAGCCCTCATGCCCGGACCGGCCACACCCACTACCCGGTCCGTGATCGAAAGGAAAACCCCTAGTGACGATCTCGCGCGCCGTACGCGGCACACTCACCGGTGTAGCCGCCGCGCTCATTGCCATCACACCGATCGCGGTCACCCCGGCGTTCGCCGCGCCCGTGCCGGTGCTGCAGTCGCCCAAGGGCGTCTCGCTGGACCTGCCTACCGCCCCGAATGCCCGTGACCTGAGCGGCATCCCGACCCAGGGCGGCGACGGCAAGGTCAAGGCCGGTTCGGTCTACCGCACCGACGCGCTCAACAAGCTCAGCGAGGCCGAGCAGCAGCAGCTGGTGTCGGCGGGCATCGTCGAGATCATCGACTTCCGCAGCCCGACCGAACGCGGCCAGAACCCGGACAAGCTGCCGGCCTCCATCCCCGCGAAGTCGCTGCCGGTCTACGACCCGAACAATGACTTCTACCTGTTCTTCGCAAAGGCCGTGCAGGGCGGTCCCGCCCTGCAGCAGCAGCTGCTCGGCGACGGCAAGGGCCGGCAGTTCATGATCGACTACTACAAGTGGATGGTCACCGACTCCGCCGCCCGCGGTCAGTTCAGCGCTGCTCTGAAGGAGATCGCCGCCGCCAACGGCCCGGTGCTGTACCACTGCACCGCGGGCAAGGACCGCACCGGCTGGATGTCGGCCATCCTGCTCAGCGCCCTGGGCGCGCCGAAGGGCCAGATCTACAACAACTACCTCGAGTCCAACGACAACCTGGCCGCCGCCAACAAGGCGACGCTGGACGGTCTCGTCGCCTCGGGCCGGGTCACCGACCCGTCGCTGTTCGAGCCGGTGCTCGGCGTCGATCGCGCGTTCCTGGACTCCTCCTTCGACGCGGTTCAGGCGAACTACGGTTCCATGGACAACTTCCTGTCGCAGGGCCTGGGCATCGACGACGCGACCATCGCGACCCTGAAGTCCAAGCTGGTCGGCAAGTAATTCCCGGAATGCCGGCGCCGTGTGTGGGACGGCGTCGGCATTCGCATGTCCGCCCCATGTCCGCTTCACTTTTCCGATCTCCGTGCGAAAATTCCGATGGTGCACGAGATCTGGCAGCTGGACGGGCGGCGCACCCGCTCGGTGAGCGCGGAGAACCCGACCGGTGAGCCCGGTGGGGGCGGACGAGCCATCTCCGGGACCGGTGCATACGCGGCCGCGGGGCTGGGGCGGGGCTGGAAGGTCTCGCCGTCCATCGATCTGCGGCCGGGTGAAACCGCCACGCTCGCCGATATTTCCGGGCCGGGCGTGATCCGGCACCTGTGGCTCACCACCGATCGCGCGCTGCTGCGCGACTTCACGCTCCAGATGTATTGGGACGATGCGCCCGAACCGGCCGTCGCGGTGCCGCTGGGCGACTTCTTCTGCAACGGCTGGCAGCAGCTGGCGCTCGTCGATTCCGCCATGGTGGTGGTCGCGCCCGCGGGCGGGCTGAACAGCTACTGGCCCATGCCGTTCCACGACCGCGCGCTGATCACCCTGCACAACGGGTCCGAGCAGGCCGCGCCGGTGTACTACCAGATCACCTATCTGGAAGAGGAGTTACCGGGCGCCGCCGGGTATCTGCACACCCGGTGGCGCTGCTCCGATCCGCTGGGCACCCCCGCCGAGCATCCGATCGTCGAAATCGACGGCGGTCCCGGGCGGTATGCCGGAACGTATCTGGCCGTGCAGCCGCGGGCGACCGGCTGGTGGGGCGAGGGCGAGCTCAAGTTCTATCTCGACGACGACACCGAATTCCCCACCCTGTGCGGCACCGGGACCGAGGACTATTTCGGCGGCGCCTGGAATTTCGATCTCGACGGCGCTTATCGCCCCTACTCCACCCCCTATCTGGGCATGCCGCAGGTGCTGCCGCCGCATCGAATCTACGAGCCGCACCAGCGATTCGGCATGTACCGCTGGCACATTCCCGACCCCATCTGTTTCGAGTCCGGCCTGCGCGCCACCGTGCAAGCGCTCGGTTGGCGCGAGGACGGGCATTACCTGCCGCTGGACCAGGCCCACGTGGCTTCCACCGCCTTCTGGTATCAGGCGCGCCCCTGATACCCCCGCTGTTCCCCGTAACGATTGCGGGACAGCAGAAAGAATGCGATTGCTATTGCGTAAAACGCGTCGAGGTCGGGGCGCGCGGGTGCATGGTATTGCTATGCGCGCCTTGGTCGTCGATAAGCCCGGACAGTTCTCGGTCGAATCGGTGCCCGATCCGCTACCCGGCACCGGTGAGGTGGTGGTCCGGGTGGACGCGGTCGGCATATGCGGCACCGATATCCATATCGTCGAGGGTGAATTCCCGCCGACGCCCTATCCGATCGTGCCCGGACACGAATTTGCCGGGGAGGTGGTGGCGCTCGGCGCGGACGCGGCCGGGGTGCGGATCGGCGATCGGGTCGCGGTGGATCCCTCACTGTTCTGCGGGCGCTGCCACTATTGCGCGATCGGGCGCGGCAACCTGTGCGAGAACTGGGGCGCGATCGGCGACACCGTGGACGGCGCCATGGCCGAGTACGTGAAAGTGCCCGCCGCCAACTGTTATCGGCTGCCGGGCCATCTCTCGCCCGCGCACGGCGCACTGGTGGAACCGCTCTCGTGCGCGGTGCACGGATTCGACGGGCTGCCACGGCGACTCGGCTCGCACTACCTGATCTACGGCGCGGGCACCATGGGGCTGCTCATGCAGCAGTTGGCCATCGCGGCGGGCGCGGCGTCGGTGTCGATGGTGGACACCAATGCCGACCGGCTGGCCATCGCCCGCACCCTGGGCGCGGACGCGGCCACCGTGTCCGCCGACGACATGGACCGGCCCGAGGGCTGGGAGATCGTGATCGATTGCAGCGGAACGGTGGCCGCCATCGAGGACGGGCTCACCCGGGTCCGGCGCGGCGGCACCTATCTGCAGTTCGGGGTGGCCCCGGCGGCCGCGCGGGCGAACATCTCGCCGTTCCAGATCTACAACGACGAGATCACCATCGTCGGATCCATGGCGGTACTGCACAGTTTCGGCCGGGCGGTGGACCTGCTCGGCGAGGGCGTCATCGACGCGGACACCGTGATCACCCATGATTTCGCGCTCGAGGAATTCGACGAGGCCCTGCGGACCTTCCGCGCGGGCACCGGACGCAAGATCCAGCTGCATCCCGGACGGGCGGCACGATAGAGGGTAGGCGGACCAATGACGGTCGTTGCCGGAGTGGACTCGTCCACTCAGTCCTGCAAGATCGTGGTGTGCGACGCCGATACCGGAACGGTATTGCGCCAGCGCCAGATTCCGCATCACGAGGGGACCGAGGTGCCGCCCGGCATGTGGTGGGAGGCGTTGCGAGCGGCGTGTGATCGGATGATGCGCGATGTCGAGGCCATCGCGGTGGCCGGGCAGCAGCACGGGCTGGTGGCGCTCGACGCCGCCGGGCAGCCGGTGCGGGACGCCCTGCTGTGGAACGACACTCGCTCGGCGGAGGCGGCCGGGCAACTGGTCGGTGAGCTGGGCGGTCCGCAGGCCTGGGCGGACGCGGTCGGCAGTGTGCCGCTGGCCGCGCACACGGTGGCCAAGCTGCGCTGGTTCGCCGACCACGAACCCGAGCTGGCCGACAAGACGGTCCGGGTGCTGCTCCCGCACGACTATCTGACCTGGCAGTTGCGGGGCGGCGATCCGGACACCGAGCCGACCACCGATCGGGGTGACGCCTCCGGTACCGGGTACTGGTCCCCGGCGGCCGGCGCCTACCGGCCCGATCTGCTGGCCCTGGCCTTCCGTGGCCGCAGTCCCGCGCTGCCGCGGGTGCTCGCGCCCGCCGAGATCGCCGGGCACACGCCGGGCGGGCGGCTGGTGGCGGCGGGCACCGGCGACAATGCCGCGGCCGCGCTCGGTCTGGGCATCGGCGACGGTGATGTGGTGGTGTCGCTGGGCACCAGCGGCACCGTCTTCACCCGCGCCACGCACCCCAGCGCCGATCCGTCGGGCGCGGTCAACGGCTTCGCCGACGCCACCGGCGCGTTCCTGCCGCTGGTCTGCACGCTCAATGCCGCCCGGGTGCTGGACGCGACCGCGGTGCTGCTCGGCACCGACGTGTCGGGTCTGGAAGTGCTGGCCGCCCAATCCCCCGCGGGCGCGGACGGTCTCACCCTGCTCCCCTATCTCGCCGGCGAGCGCACCCCGAATCTGCCGCACGCCACCGGCAGCCTGCACGGCCTGCGGGCGCACACCATGCGGCCGCATCACCTGGCCCGGGCCGCGATCGAGGGGATGCTCTGCAATATCGCCGAGGCGCTGGACCTGCTGCCCACGGTGCCGCATCGAATCCTGCTGATCGGCGGCGCATCCCGCTCCCGCCTCATCGCGCACGCCGCGGCCACCATTTTCGGCCGTACCGTGACGGTGCCCAACCCGAGCGAGTACGTCGCGCTGGGAGCGGCCCGGCAGGCGGCCTGGGCGCTGCGCGGGGGTCCGCGACCACCCCGGTGGCCCACGCCGGCCGGCACCGAATTCCATACGCTGGCAGCGGGAGTCGGCGCGGCCGTTCGCCAGCGCTATGCCGAGATCAGAGACACGTATTACCCGTAGACGACGGGCGGATCCGACAGATAGTCATCCCACGTCTTGTTGCGCGTGATGTAGTTCCGGATGGCGTCGCGGGCGATCTCCTGTTTGGATCGCCCTTCCATCGCCGCCTGCGCACCCAGCGCAGCTTCTTCGTCCTCGCTGAGCCGCAAAGTCCATGCCACCGCGAATTCATATCACCCCGGGGTCACCCTGTCTGCCGAACGACCGTCCAGTTGGTAACTGTCACACGAACAGACAGGTTGCCAGGGACCCGGATCCGGCACCGCGATTGCGCTCACGTCGAGCGTAACCATCGTCCACAGCGGTGGCCGAGTCGTAGCTTCAGCCGTTATGACGACCGAGTTGAGCACCCCGTTGAACGATATCGTCGAGGCGACCGGACGAGCCGTGGCGGCCGATCCCGCGCAGGCCACGGTCGTGTTCCGGGCCGCGGGAACGCCGGAGGGCACCGTGGGCAGCGCGATAGCGCTGGGCCGGTACACGGTTCGGGTGGACGAGCCGCCCGCCCTGGGCGGTGACGGGTCCGCGCCGAATCCGGTGGAGGTGTATCTGGCCTCGCTGATAGCCTGCCAGGTCGTGACCTACCGGTTCTGGGCCCAGCGGCTCGGCGTCACCATCGACGATCTGGCCATCGAGGCCGAAGGCGACCTCGACGTGCGCGGCTTCTTCGGCCTCGACGACACCGTCCGCGCGGGATTCCAGGCGGTGCGCGTCACCGTGCGGGTCACCGGCCCGGAATCCGCCGAGCGCTACGCCGAACTGCAGCGGGCCGTCGACGAGCACTGCCCCGTCCTGGACCTCACCACCGGCCGCACCCCGGTCGAGACCACCCTCATCGCCCAGTAACCGCACACCACTCACCGGAGGCCCCCCATGACCGAATCCGCGCTGCCCGAAGACCCCACCGCCACCTGGAGTTTCGAGACCAAGCAGGTGCACGCCGGGCAGCAGCCGGACGCCGCGACCGGCGCCCGCGCGCTGCCGATCTACCAGACCACGTCCTACGCCTTCCGCGACACCGAGCACGCCGCGGCGCTGTTCGGGCTGACCGAGCCGGGGAACATCTACACCCGGATCATGAATCCCACCCAGGACGCGGTGGAGCAGCGGATCGCCGCGCTCGAGGGCGGTGTGGCCGCGCTGCTGCTGGCCTCGGGTCAGGCGGCGGAGACCTTCGCGATCCTGAACCTCGCGGGCGCGGGCGATCACATCGTGTCCAGCCCGCGGCTGTACGGCGGCACCTACAACCTGTTCCGGTACACGCTGCCGAAGCTGGGCATCGAGGTGAGCTTCGTCGAGGATCCGGACGATCTCGAGCAGTGGCGGGCGGCGATCCGGCCGAACACCAAAGCCTTCTACGGGGAGACGGTGTCCAACCCGCAGAACCATATTCTCGACATTCCCGGCATCGCCGAGGTCGCGCACGGCTCCGGCATTCCGCTCATCGTCGACAACACCGTCGCCACCCCGTACCTGATCCAGCCGTTCGCGCACGGCGCGGATATCGTCGTGCACTCCGCCACGAAGTATCTGGGCGGGCACGGTGCGGCGGTCGCGGGCGTGATCGTCGACGGCGGCAGCTTCGATTGGCGGAGTGGACGTTTCGCGGGATTCACCGAGCCCGATCCCAGCTACCACGGTGTGGTCTACGCCGACCTGGGCGCGCCCGCCTACGCGCTCAAGGCGCGCGTGCAGCTGCTGCGTGACCTGGGTTCGGCGATCTCACCATTCAACGCCTTCCTGATCAGTCAGGGGCTGGAGACGCTCAGCCTGCGCCTGGAACGCCATGTCGCCAATGCCGCGGCGGTGGCCGAGTTCCTCACCGAGCGCCCCGAGGTCACGGCCGTCTCCTACGCCGGTCTGCCGTCCTCGCCCTGGTACGAGCGCGGAAAGCAGTTGGCGCCCAAGGGTGTCGGCGCGATCATCGGCTTCGAGCTGGCGGGTGGCGTCGACGCGGGCAAGCGTTTCGTCGACGCTCTGACCCTGCACAGCCACGTGGCCAATATCGGCGATGTCCGCTCGCTGGTCATCCACCCGGCCTCCACCACCCACTCGCAGCTGACCCCGGAGCAGCAGCTCGCGGCGGGCGTCACGCCGGGCCTGATCCGCCTGGCCGTGGGGATCGAGGGCATCGACGACATCCTCGCCGACCTGCGCGCCGGATTCGCCGCCGCGGCATAGCCGGACAGCAGACGTCCGCCGCCGCATCCGGGACGCATGGTCCCGATGCCGCGGCGGACGCCGAGTGCCGTCCTATTTGGTGAGTTTGGCCCGGAACGGGCCGGAAATGCTGTTGAAGATCAGGTCCCCGTTCGGCGCGAACTCGATGAGGGCGTACGCGCCGTTGCCGCGGTTCGACTGACCGAAAATGGTGCGGTGCACGGTTTCCCCCGTGTTCCAGTCCATGCCGGTGACCTCCCAGCCGTCGGCTTTGCTGTAGCCGTTGACGAAGACGATGCCCGAACCGCGGCTGACGGTCGGGACCATACTCGCCGAGACCACGTCGCCGCGCTCCCACACCGAAGCCCACTTCTTGGCCTTCGGATCCCACTCGAACCGCTGCATTCCGGTCGGGGCCTCGTCGATCGGGCCGCCGGACAGCACATCCACGAGACGGTTGGGATCGCCGCCCGAGTGCATGTTGTCCACCACGAACGCGCCGTAGCCGTTGACGACCACCGACTGCTCGGACTGAATGAACTCCGGTAGCGGATCGGTCTTGCCGGCGGTCACCTGGATCTGATCAGCGATGCGCTCGGACTTGGCACCGGGCTTCGCAGTGAAGCCCTCGGGAATCTTGTTTCGCCAGAACGCGACCAGCTTCATGTGGTCCGCGCCGTCGGTGATCACCACCAGTTGGTCGGTGTCCTTGCCGAATCCCATCAATGTCGGGGTGGATCCGGTGCCGGAACCGAATTTGACCGTCGGCGGCTGGCGGCCGAAGTCATAGGCGGACGACCAGGCGCCGTCGGCATCGTCGGTCGACAGTTTGGACCCGGTCCACACGAGCTTGCGCATGACCTTGTCGCTGGCCGCATAGATGCCGCCGTGCTCGTCGATGGCCATCGAGTTGGTGACCAGTTCGTCGTCGCCGAAGCGGACCCGCTGCACGTCGCCGCTGAAGTCGCGGTTGAGCACCGCAACACCCTTGCTGGACAGCACGACCAGATGACCGTCATAGGTCATGTCGAGCCCGACCATCGTTTCGGGCGCGCCCTCGAACCCGGTGCCGCCCAGGTACGGCTTGAAGTCGAAGGTCCTGACGATCTCTATGCCGTCCTCGGGCTTGTCCTTGTTCTTCAGCCCGAACACGACGATATCGCCGGCCGTGGTGTTGTAGTACAGGCGATTCTCGTTGTCGACCAGCACGTAGACGCCGTTGGCCATGGACGATTTCCAATCCAGGCCCCAGGAGTCCACCGCGGCATGAACCTGGGCCGAATCGTGGAGGGTCTGATCGACCACGGCGTCGACCTGAGCCGGCGCAAGTACTTTCGCGCCGGGCGCGTCGATGGTGGCCACCTGCTTGAAGCCACCGTCACGGACATCGACGTAGCGCACACCGTCGGTGGAGACCACCCACATGTAATCGGAGGTGGTCGAGGCCAGGGTCATGTAGTTGATCGGACCGCCCGCGGCGCGCGGTTGCTGGGCCGGGTCGACGTGGAAGGTTCCCCGTGCGACGGAGTAGGGAATGCTGTCGGACTGCCCTGGGTCGACATGGGTCACCGGGTAGATGTCGGCGGACAGGTATGGATTGCGGGGCGGCCCCTCCGCCTGTGGCTTCGACGCGTTGGCTGAACTCGTCGAGCCGGAATCGGAGGACGAGTTGCCGCTACCGCACCCGGCCAGCACGCCCGCGGTGGTGGCCGCCGCCGTCGCCAGTGCGATTCCCGTCCACACGCACCGATGTTTGCCCACAGCTGTCTCCTGTTCGGTTCAGCCAAAGTAACTGCGAGATAAAGAGGTGTGAGATGCGAGAATATCCGAGCGCATGTAGTTTGCTAGAAATTATCCACACCCTAGACAGTGGTGGCTCTCGCAGGTAACACATGCCGCAACGGACCGGGCCGAGCCCGATGACGAGGCGGGCCGACGTGGGTGGGGGCGTGCCGGACGGGGTCCTCGTCCGACGCCGCGCCGGCGGTCCACAGGGCGCGCTCGTGCCAGGCCCGACTCGCGGGCACGTGCAGCTCCAGCACGAGCAAAGTCATTGCGACCGCGAATATTCCGTCGCTGAGCACGCCCAGCCGCCCCAGGTCCCGTGCCGCGATCCGGTGATATCTGGTCATCTGCCCGCCTCCCGCGTCGGACCCTGGCCGATATCAGGTGGCGGCGCGGCGCTGCTCTCGGGCGAGGAAGTGGGCGGTGGATTTCGTTGTCTCGTAGAGGGATCGGTAGTGGCGGTAGTAAGGGCCATAGTGGGCATGGACCTCGTGGTCGGGTTCGACCGTGGTGATGATCGGATTCCAGGCGGAGGTGTCCACGCCGAGCGCTTCCGCGGCGAGCAGCGCGTCGCCGAGGGCCGCGCCGACCGTGTCGGCCGGAAGTTGCTGCGGCAGACCGGTGATGTCGGAGACGATTCGGGTCCACAGGCCGCCCTTGGTGCCGCCGCCGACCGCGACCAGGCGGGTGGCCGGGGTGCCGGCCGCGGCCATCGCCTCCAGGTTGTGGCGGACCCCGTAACCGATGCCTTCCAGGACGGCTCGATACAGGTCGGCGCGCTGATGGGTGAGGGTGAGGCCCGCGATGACGCCGCGGGCGTCGGGATCGAACAGCGGGGTGCGTTCGCCCGCGAAATAGGGCAGCACGAGCAGGCCGCGCGAGCCGGGCGGGACGTGGGCGGCCTCGTCGACGAGTTCGGTGAAGTCGCTGCCGGTGAGGGTGCGCAGCCAGTCGGTGACGGCGCCCGAGGTGGCCATGCCGGCGGCCGAGGTGTAGGTGCCGGGCCAGGTTCCGCAGGTGGTCCACAGGCCGGGCTGGGGGTGCGGGTCGGTGAGCACCTGGGTGAGGAACATGGTGGTGCCGTACATGATCATGCAGTCGCCGGGGGCGCGGACGCCGACTCCGGCGGCCTCGGCCCAGGCGTCGATGGTGCCGGTGGTGACGGGGAGCCCGGCGCGCAGGCCGGTGGCCGCGGCGGCCTCCGGGGTGATGTGGCCGACTATCTCGGTGGGCCAGGCCAATTCGGGTAGTCGCAGGCCCGGGGCGACGGATTCGGCCCAGTCGGTGGCCCAGTCGCGGGCCGTCAGGTCGTACATGGGCACGCATTGACTGGCGGACTGGTGGTCGAGGACGTAGCGGCCGGTCAGGCGGTGGACGAGAAACGAGCTCGCCATCAACAGCAGGCGGGTGGCGGCCCACACCTGCGGCTCGTGCCGCATGAGCCAGCGGAGTTTAGGGCCGACGGCCTGGCTGGTGAGCGGTGACCCGCAGCGTTCCAGCACCGTGTGCGCACCCAATTCCGCGTCCAGTTCCGCGATTTCGACGGTCGCGCGGGTGTCGACGCCGTAGAGGATGGCGGGCCGCAGCGGGCGTCCGGACGCGTCGGCGGGCAGCAGGCAGGGGCCGATGCCGCTGACCGCGAGCGCGTCGACGGGTTCGCCGTCGGCGGCGGCCAGCAGTTCGCGGGCGATCGCCGTGAAGTCCGCCCACCACACGGTTTCCGCGTCGTGTTCCACCCAGCCGGGCCGGGGCGTCGACACCCCGTGCGGGCGTTCGACTCTCGCCGCGACCAGCCCGTCGCGGCCGACCAGGACACCTTTGGATCCGGAGGTGCCGATATCGATGCCGAGGAGCATGTCAGCTCGCCCTGGTGAATTCGTCCAGGCTGACACCGAGTAGTTCGCAGGCGGCGCGCACGGTGGCGCGCTGATCACCGGGGACGGCGTGAATGTGGTTGGCGCCGAAGCGGGACAGGAACGTTCCGGCGTCGGCGTCCAGGCGGGCGAAGGCGTGCGGCCATTCCGGGGTGGACTGTTTCATCAGCGCTTCGTTGGTGGCCTGGTCGTAGGTCTCGAACGCGCCGAGCATCAGCTGCATGCGGTAGGCGCCGTCGCGGCGGGTGAGGCGGGCGAAGGTCATCTCCCCGGGCGCGGCCAGGTGGTGCACGGACGCTCCGCCGGCGGGGAAGAAGAACACCTCCGGGTACAGGTGGACGCGCCCCAGGTTCTCGGCCGGGTCGTCGCTGCGGGCCGCGTACCAGGTGGCGTGCTGGCCGGAGTTGCACAGATCCCAGATGTCGCGGTCGGCGTGATAGTGGCGGACGTCGGCGAAAAGCACCGGGGTGCCGGTGATCTGCTTGAGCAGCTGCATGGTGAGCGCACCGTCCATGTCGGCTTCGGTGGCGCACACGTGCGGCTGTTTGGGGCCGTTCCAGTCGTAGGGGTCGTTGAGGAACGCTTCGGTGATGTCCATGGTGGCGAAGTACTGGGTCAGTTCCGGTTGCCCTTTGATGCCGGAGAAGTCGAGCCGCCATTCCGCGATCAGGTCCCGCACCGCCAGATACGAGCGGAGCTGCCGTTCCAGCAGTTCCGGGGTCAATTTGACGCCGTCGTAGTGGACTCCGGCGGTGGTGCGCTCCAGCCATTCCCGCGCCGCCCGCGCCTCACCGGCGTCGGCGAGTTCGGCGCGGCGCACGATCTCCCACTGGTCGATCTCCTCGACGTCGACACCGAACACCCGCTGCCACTGATCGGTATTGGCGACCGCCGTGTTCATCCCCATCGGCCGCCCGCCGAACCGCCCGAACGTACTGCCGCGCAGACTCGCCACCGCCGCCGCGGCCCGCGCCCGCACCCCGATCGCCGCGATCAGCTCCGGGTCGGCCGGATCACCCCACAGCCGGGCATGCTCACGCCCGACCTGATCCAGCGCCCCACCCGCCGCCAGCATCCCCACCATCCCCGGCTGCACCGGATCGATATTGGACAGCAGCAGCAACGGCCCGCTCAGCGCGCCCGCCGCCAGCATGGTGAAGTGCGGAAACGCCCACACCGCATAGTGCAGCACGGTCAGATCCACCCCCGCCGCCTGCACCTGCCGGGCCACCGACACGGCCTGGTCGTTCCGGCCGACCGGTTCCACACCGCGGATCACGGTGTGCCCCGCCGCGGTCAGCTCGGCCACCAGCCGATCCTCCGCGGTTCGAATGAATCCGACGATGCCGCCGTGCACATAGTCACGGCCGTCGGAAAGACTGATCACGCCGATTCGGGCCATCGTGCCTGCCTCCCCGCAACGTTCTACTCGCCTGGGTGGGACTCTCGACTGCCCGTCCAGAATCCCAGTTCAGACCGCACGCCACGCCCGAAATCGGATTTTCGCGTCAGCCGGGGAAATACAAGGGAGCCAGCGCCACTCCCCCCTGCCCCCAGCCCGCATGAGTGACCCAGTACGCGCCGCCGTGCACGATCACCTCCGCCGCGTGGGCACGCACATGTCCCACGCGGTCGGACGTGTCGAAATGAAATGGGTTGTCACTGCGGAAGATGTCGGTGCCGACGTAGTCCGGCCGCGGACCGATGAACAGATACCAGTGCGCGCCGTGCCGCACGACGAACGGCGATTCGGTACTGCCCGCACCCGTGCCCGTCGTGGGATCGGTATAGGCGATGCGCCGGTCACTCCAACGCAGCAGATCCATACTCGTGCGGTAGGCGACGACGTGGTTCCCGCCGGTAGGAGCACTGGTAGCGCAGTAGTACATGACCCACCGATCCCCCACCCGCAACACCATCGGGTCCCGCGCGTCATAACCATCACGGAACACCGGACTCGCCGGATGCCGAACCCAATGGAACAGATCGGTGGAAACAGCCAGCCCCATACCGGTTGCCGTGCGGTCGCTTCCGCCACCGTCATAGAACATCCAGTACAGGTCCCGATCCCGCACCACGAACGGCGCCCACAGATGCCGTTCCCCCCGCCCCCGATCCACCGTCAGCACCGCAGGCTGCTTCACCCACGGCCCATGCGGATCCTCCGCGACAGCGTGCGCGAACTCGGTCTCATCGAAGGGATCGGCCGGCTCCAGATGCGTGATCCCGAACAGATGCCACCGCCCCACCTGATCCCGAATCATCGTGTGATCGTTGATATACCAGCGCCGATCCCCCTCACTCGGGTCATAGATGCGCCGAAACTCCCCCGCTGTGATCCCAGCCAATCCGCGTCCTCCACCGATTCGCCATCGCTACTTGATCAGTCGACGCGCCACGACGTAGATCAAGGCGGTGAGCCGCAAGCCATTACGCGGACCAGGCGACAACACCCCGAACCACCGTACCGAGCGCGCCGAGCAGCGCGAGCATTACCACCACTTGTCGCGCAAGTGCCGAACCGACCCAGGGGGCGAGATAGTTGCCGACCAGCAGTCCACCCAGCAATGCCCCAACCAGCATCGACAGTCCGGCGGCCGGAATAGCGGGCAGCCCTTTCAACGAGAGTGCGGCGACCGCTTGCGCCGCGAAGCAGCACTGACTGGTCGCCGCGAATGCCTTCTGATCCCAGCGCGTAGCGACCGCGTACGTCGTGAGCGCGGGGCCACCGACACCAGCGGTCGCAGTCATGAACCCTGACACCAGTCCGGTGCCGACTGTTGTCATCAGACTGGGGGCAAAACGGGCCCGTGCAACCAAGAGCACCGATCCCAACCCGAGCAGAATCATCGAACCGACGAAGACCTGCAACGGTCCAGACGGAAGCAGTTGCGCCGCAATGGCACCCGGAAACACGCCGAGCACCCCGGCCGGCGCCAGCCGCACGAGCTTGTCGATATCCACATCGCGCCAGGTCATCGCCAACACCACCATGGCGACTATCAGCGCTAGCGAATTCGCGAGAACAATGCCCTGGAACGGACCGGCCAGCAACACCAGCATCGGTGCCGCCACCAGCGCGAAACCTAACCCTGTCACGCGTTGGAGTGCGGCCCCCGCGAACACGGCAAGCCCGAGCCAGACCGACACCCATGTCACCCTAGCTTCGGCTATCGGCCGAACCGGAAGGTGAGTCCGACGACCCGCCGCAATGAATGCTCTCGGGCATCGATCGAGCAGGACATGGCGCCGGGAAACGGAGGCAGCCCTCGCAACCATCAGAAGAACGCATTAGCCTGAATCATCTTGTATCACAATGTAATTCGTCTTCCGATCGCGGTTGGGCAGGCGTAGAATTAGCACATGGATTCGAATGGGGTGACACTCGACGACTGCGGTATCGCTGAACTGGCGGCCGCGGTCTCGACCCTTTCGAACTCCGTTCAGAACTCCACGATGGCTCAGTTCTCCGACGACGATGTCGTCGCCTTGATGCAGCAACTCGAAGCCTGCAAGCGGCAACTGGCCGCGCTGGATACACGGCTGATCATCGAAGCCGGGGAACGTTCGCTGCACGCGCGTTCCGGAGCCGGGAAGATGGTGCCGTTCCTGCGGCACACCCTCGGCCTCTCACGCTACGACGCCGCGTTGCGAGTGAAGGTCACTCATCACTGCGGGGAATTCTTCGAACCGAGCGGACACCTGCGCCCAGCAGTGCTCCCTGTTATGGCGGAAGCGTTTGCCGCCGGGGAGATTTCCCGGGATCACGTCCGCAACATCATGGACGTGATGGACCACCTCCCGACCGACATCCCCACCGAAGCCCGCGTAGAGGCCGAGGAGATTCTCGTCGACTACTCCCGTGAGGGCTGGCCCGATGACCTGCCCAAGATCGGGCGCGACATCCTCGCCCGACTGGACCCGGACGGGAAGGTTGTCTCCGATGCCGACCGTCGGCGTCGGCGTGGGATCACCCTGTGCCGCCCCGGTGTGGATGGGATGTCCCGCATTGAAGGCTGGATTACTCCCGAGCTGCGGGCGTGCCTGGATGCTGTGTTCGCCAAGCTCGCGCGGCCCGGTATGTGCAACGTTGAAGACCCGGAAAGCCCTTCTGCCTCTGGTGGGTTCATCGCTGACAGTGTTCTCGATGCTGCCGCGCGCCGGGACGGGCGTGATGTGGGGCAGCGGACCCACGACGCGCTGATGGCGCTGGTGCAGCCGGGGGTGAACATGCGTGCGCTGGGGATGCACCGTGGGCTGCCGGTCGAGGTCGTTCTCACTATGAGCCTGTCCGACCTGGAGAACGGGACCGGGGTGGCCACCACCAACACCGGTACCCAGATCTCGATCAACGAGGCGCTGAAGATGGCCGAGGGAACCCACCCGGTGATCGCGGTTCTCGATGGCGACGGAATGCCGCTCTACCTGCGGCGCTCCCGCCGCACCGCCGACCGCGCCCAACGCCTCGCACTCATCGCCCGCGACAGAGGATGCACCCGCCCCGGGTGTGAACAACCAGCCAGTATGTGCGCCGCCCACCACGTGAATGACTGGGCAAAAGGCGGACCCACCGATATCAACAACCTGACACTCGTGTGCGATCACTGCCACGCGTTGATCAACGACGGGCCCGATGGGTGGAAAACCGTTGTGATGGGCAAAGACTCACCCCATCGGGGCCGAACGGGATGGATTGCTCCGAAAAGTGTTGATCCCACAGGCACGCCGAGGGTCAACGATCGCCATCACGTCGGGCAGGCGATCGCCGCTGCGATCGATTCCAGTTGCCGAAAGTGGCGCTCACGGGCTGCGTGAAACCCAGCTGCTCGTGTCCTGCTGGCGTGCGCAAAACTACATAGAGTGTGGTCGCCTCGCCTGCCCTACCGGACCTGGGCTGACGCCAAGCCGGGAGCCGTAACCCGCCGATCCCAGCGCACGGACTGCACGGATCACCTTCTCGAGACAAAGACCCAAAGACCCAGACACTCGAGACGACCTTCGAATCTTCTTTCCTCCCGGCACCTTCACGGTGCGTGTACCTCGACAACTTCAGAGTGTTTGTACCCCACACCGGGCCGATCCACGGCCGAGCCGTAATGAGGCCGGAAGGTGAGCGAGCCTCCCAACCCAGCCAGCCCCTCTCCCTTCTCCAGGCGTCTTTTATCTTTTAGTCCGTCCTTGTCTTTTGCCCTTCTCTCGAAATCTAGGACCGAACCAGTCCTAGATACCTTCGACAATGGACTCATGCCGGAACAACTCTCGCTGCGAACTCTCAACCGCACCCTCCTACTGCGTCAGAGGTTGAACGAGCGGGTGGATATGCCCGCCGCCGAGCTGATCCGCCACCTCGTCGCAGTGCAAGCGCAGGAGCCGAACTGGCCGTATGTCGGACTGTGGTCGCGGCTCAGCAGCTTTCGGCCGGATGAGCTGTCGGGGCTGCTGGAGGATCGAACCATTCTGCGTGCCACCACGATTCGACGAACCGTCCACCTGACAGACGCTCAGGATTACCGCTGGCTGTATCCGACGGTCCGGCCGGCCATCGAACCCACACTGCGATCGGTCCACCTCCGGGATGCGACGGAGGGGTTGGATATCTCCGAATTCACCTCGGCTGGACGAGAATTGCTGACCGGGGCCACTGTCTCCCGCCGCGACCTCGGCAAGCTGTTGTCGGAACGATTCCCCGGACGCGAGCCCCGCGACCTGGTCCATGCCCTCGGAATCATCCACCCGTTGGTGCACCACGCTGCTGCGGGCGCATGGGGCGCTTGGCGCGGCAGGTCGGTCTCGGTGTCGCTGGCCGAGGAGGTGGTGGGGGCACCGCTGGCGGATGGGCCGGAGCCGGAGATGTTGGTGCGGCGATATCTGGCCGCGTACGGTCCGGCTACCGCTGCCGACATTCAGGAGTTCGCGGGTGTCACGCGGCTCGGGTCGGTGTTGAACGGGATGCGGTCGAGTCTTCGAGTGCTGCAAGATGATTCGGGGCGGGAGCTGTTCGATCTTCCGGATGCGGTGATCGCGGAACCGGATCTTCCGGCGCCGGTCCGGTTTCTGCCCGCGTTCGACAACTCCTGCCTCGGGCACCGGGATCGACGTCGGATCATCGGGGACCAGGACCGCGCACGTATCGCGAAGATCGCTTCCGGCGGGGTGCCGATGTATCTGGTCGACGGTTTCGTGCACGGCCGTTGGGATTTGGACGGGTCGACCATTCGGGTCACGCCGTGGCATCCGCTCGCGGCCAGTGATGCGGACGCCCTGCACACTGAGGCTGAAAGACTGCTTCCCCTCCTCGCACCTGGCGAGAAGGGGAAGCTTGTGATCGAGAGGGTTGTCGCTTAGCCGACCAGAACTTCGCGGAGTCGCTGGAGTTCGGCGGGTGAAAGGTCGTTGGCGAGTAGCCATTCGGCGGCGCCACCGTGCTCGGCGTGCAGGTTTTGCAGGAAGCCGAGCATGACCTCCGGGGAGACGGCCAGGATGCCGGTGTTGGTCTGCGGCAGGCCCTCGTAGGAGGGGAGGGCGTCGAGACGGTCGCGGACCCGCTGGATGCGCTCGTTGGTGAGGGCGTAGTCGTGGGCGATCGCCTCGGCGGAGACGCCGACCGCATCCAGGAGGATGGCGGCCAGTACGCCGGTGCGGTCTTTGCCTGCGGCGCAATGGAACAGGACCGAGTGGCGGGCCGGGTCGATGATGAGGCGGACCGACTCCACGATGTGCTCGCCGCTGCCGCCGAGGAGCTGGCCGTACAGCTCGGTGAGGTCCACGCGGGTCTTGTCGGGGACCAGATCGCGGGCCGCCAAGGACGACTGCGGCGACTTGCGGATCGGCAGGTTCGCGATGTGCACCTCGGAGTCGCCGATCAGGCCGTAGCCTTCACGCTCCACCTCGTCGGGCAGGCGCAGGTCGATGACCGTGCGCAGGCCCAGCTTGTCCACCAGGTGCGACAGGTCATCGCAGGTGGCCTGCTGCAAGGTGCTCGAGCGGAGGACTACGCCGTAACGGGTGGCGCCGCCGCCCGCGACCGGGAGCCCGCCCAGGTCGCGAACATTGTCGATCTGGTCGAAGTCGATCCAGCGGCTGGTCACCGGCTCGGTCGTCGAAGGCTGCGACATCGAGTGCTGAGAATGATCAGTGGGCACGGCCGGCCGCCGCCTCTTCGGCGCGGGTCAGGCCGCACAGGCCGATCAGGTCTTCGTGCAGCTCGAACCAGACGGTGTGGTAGCTGTCCATGATGGGACGCGCCACGTAGGTGTGGTCGCCCTCGCCGATGCGCTCGACAGCGCGGTCGAGGCGATCCAGGTAGCGGGACAGGCGCGGGGCCAGGCCGCCCAGGCGGGCGATCAGCGGGCGCAGCGTCTGGTGGGTCCCGTTCAGGCGGGCCAGCACCGAGGCGTCGTAGTCGGCGTCGGCGTGGTCGTTGACCGTGGCCGGGTCCTTCATCTGCCAGTCGGTGATGATCACCTTGAGGTCGGCGTTGTAGACGCAGAACTCGTCGTAGGCGGCGGTCATGGCCGCGGCGTCCACGGTGCCGCGCTCCTCGGCGAGCAGCTGCTCCAGGCGCGGACGACCCTCGGGGGTGATGCGGAAACCGGCCGGAGTGGTGGCGCAGAAGCCCGCGGCCACCAGATCCTCACAGCAGGAAGCGATCTCGGCGGCATCGGCGAACAGGCTGGCCGCCAGATTGTCGGCGTTCACCCGGCCCTTGATGCCCACCAGCCGCAGCACGGCCAGTTCGGTGACGGGAGCCTGCACGGCGGTCACTTCCTCCTGCTCGATGTTCTCGGTTGCGGCGGAACGGTTTTCCAGACGCTCGGCCAGCTGTGCGCCCTCGACGCCGGCCCACTGGGCCAGCTGGCGCACATCGTCGAGCACCGCCTGCTCGACCGGCTTGGCGACGACCTCGCCGGGCAGCACCAGGCCGGCGCCGCCGTCGACGGTCACGGTCTTGCCGGTCAGCGCGGCGACCACACCGGGCCCGCAGCCGACCACACACGGCCGTCCGAGCTCACGGCTCACCAGCGCGGCATGCGAAGTGGTGCCGCCCAATTCGGTGACGATGGCCCGCGCGGCGATCATGCCGTGCAGATCGTCGGGGCTGGTGGTGGGACGCACCAGGATGATGTCCTCGCCCGCCTCGGCGCGGGTCTCGGCCTCGTCGGGATCGGTCACGACGACACCGGAAGCCAGTCCGGGGCAGGCGGATTCGCCGCGCGCCAGCGGCTCCTGGCCGGCGCTGTCACCGGAGGCCGGGCGCAGCACCTCACGCACCTGATCGGGGGTGACCCGATCCAGGGCCTCGTCGGCGCTGATCAGACCCTCTTCCACCATGGCGACCGCGGTACGCACCGCCGCCCGCGCCGACCGCTTGGCCGGACGCGACTGCAGCAGCCACAAGGTGCCGGATTCGACGGTGAACTCGATGTCCTGAAGATCGCGGCCGTCCCGCTCCAGCAGCTGCGCGGCGGCGATCAGCCGCTCGTGCACCCCGGGCTGGCTGACGGCCAGGTCGTCGAGGGGGCGCGGGGTCAGACGGCCGGACACCACGTCCTCGCCCTGCCCGCCGACCAGCCACTCGCCGTACACCGGGCCGTCGCCGGTGTTGGGGTTGCGGCTGAAAAGCACTCCGGTGCCGGAGGATTCGTCGAGGTTGCCGAACACCATGGCCTGCACGGTGACGGCGGTGCCCATGGTGTCGGCCAGGCCGCGGTGGGCGCGATAGGTCTTGGCGCGCGGGGAATCCCAGGACCGGAAGACGGCCTCGACCGCGCCGCGCAGCTGCTCCCACGGATCGGTCGGGACCGCGCCGTTCGCGTCGCCGAGCACGGTCTCGCGGTACTGGTGCACGAAACGGTCGCGGGTGTCCTGCGCGTAGCCGGGGTTGCGGGTCTCGGCGGCCAGCGCCTGCTGCACCGCGTCGGTCATGCCCAGGTTGAGGACGGTGTCCATCATGCCGGGCATGGAGATGGCCGCACCCGAACGCACCGACACCAGCAGCGGGCGATCCGCCGAACCGAAGCGGCGGCCCGTGCCGCGCTCGATCACGGCGATGCCGGCGAGCACCTGCGCCCAGATCTCATCGGCGATCGAGCCGCGCTCGGTGTAGTCGGCCCAGCCGTCGGTGGTGATCACGAACGCGGGCGGCACCGGCAGCCCGAGCGCCCGCATGTGATCGATGCTCCACGCCTTGCCGCCGATCTTGTCCCGCGACAGTCCACACGCGCCGTCGAGTTCGACAACGGTGGTCGCGCCCGCCGCAAGGTCCAGGCGCTGCGCAAGCTCCGTTCCGGCCGTCATGTCACTCCTTCGAGATTCTGGATTCATTCGCACTCCAGCGTTTTCCGCCGCTGATGGAGCGGCCTGCCGGGCAATATCCGTCCCCCCGACGGTTCCACTACAACGAGGGTGCCGTGTGACGCCCCGCACCCCCAAGTCCCATCCCGATGACCGGAACGGTGTTTAATTTGCCCCTCCGCTTCGCTCCGGGGCGGGTTCGCGGCGCTGGAGGTCTCGTTCTTCCCTCCCTCCGCTCCTCCGCTTCGCTCCCCCGCTCCACTCAGTCCAGAACAAGCGCTCCGCCTCCCCGCGCTTGCGCCGCGAACTATGGGCGCATCGATGTCGGCGGCTGATGCGTATGTCGGCGGCTGATGCGCCGCAGAGCGTATGGGCGCAGCGTTGTCGGCGGCTGATGCGTATGTCGGCGGCGGACGCACCGCAGAGGGTGTGGCACGCCCGGTCAGCGGGATGGCACGACGAAAGCGGGCAAGGGGGTGTGCCGGGTGGGGCAGGATGGGCGGATGGATCGGCGGCACTCGGGCGGCATCTCCGCGGTCGGACCTGTGACGACCATTCCGGCGCTGGTGGCGGATCGGGCGCGACGCTACCCCGAAGCGCTGGCCATCGCCGGGCCCGCCGGACGGCTCACCTTCTCCGAACTAGCCGACGAGGTGGCCGCGGTGACACGGGCCGCGATCGCCTCCGGGATCGAGGTCGGCGACCGGGTCGGCATCTGGGCTCCCAACAGTGTGCGCTGGATCGTGACGGCTCTAGGCATGCTCGGCGCGGGCGCCACCCTGGTGCCGATCAGCACCCGGCTACGCGGCCCCGAAACCGCCGATGTGCTGGCCCGCAGCCACGTCAAGGCGCTGTGCACGGTGCAGGAGTTCCTGGGCGCGGACTATCCGGCCATGCTCGCCGAATCCGGCCGCCCGCTACCGGATCTGGAACACCTCATCCTGCTCGACGACGCCCGCGGCGAGAGCGCCGCCGGCTGGGACATCAGCTCGTGGGCCGGATTCCTGGCCCCCGGCGCGGTGATCGACCCGCAGTCCGCGATCGAACGCTCCACCGGCCTGGACCCGGAGTCCATCTCCGACATCCTGTTCACCTCCGGCACCACCGGCGCACCCCGCGGCGTGCTCGCCACCCACCGCCAGACCCTCGAGGTTTTCGCGCAGTGGTCCGACACCGTGACCCTGCGCCCGCGTGACCGATATTTGCTGGTGAATCCGTTCTCGCACACCTTCGGCTACAAGGCCGGCATCCTGGCCTGCTTGCTACGTACCGCCACCATGGTGCCGATGGAACGCTTCGACGCGGTCCGCGCGCTGGAGCTGATCGAGACCGAGCGGATCACCGTGCTGGCCGGGCCGCCAACCCTTTTCACCGACCTGCTGGCCGCCGGCCACGAGGACTACATGCTCGGCTCGCTACGCCTGGCGGGCACCGGCGGCGCGACCATCCCCGCCGAACTGGTCCGCCGCATCCGCGAGGATCTGCGCATCCCCGCCGTGTTCACCGCCTACGGCCTCACCGAGTCGATCGGCGTCGTCTCCATCTGCGCACCCGGCTCCCCCATCGAACTCGCCACCGAGACCGTGGGAAAACCCTTGCACGGCAGCGAGATCCGCATCGTCGACCGCGAAGGCAAACCGCTGGAATCGGGCGAGCCGGGCGAGATCACCGTCAAGGGCCCCAATGTCATGCACGGCTACCTCGACGATCCGGAAGCCACCGCGGCAGCCATCGACGCCGACGGCTTCCTGCACACCGGCGACGTCGGCACCCTCGACGCGGACGGCTCCCTCCGCATCACCGACCGGCTCAAGGACATGTTCATCGTCGGCGGCTTCAACGCCTACCCCGCCGAGATCGAGCGGGTCCTGCTGCAACACCCCGATATTCGTGATGTCGCCGTCATCGGCGTCCCCGACGAGCGACTCGGAGAAGTCGGCCGGGCCTATATCGTCCCCCGCGCCGGAGCCCCCACCGACCCGGCCCCCATCCTCGAATGGTCCCGCACCCGGCTCGCGGGCTACAAAGTGCCGCGGGAGATCGTCTTCACCGACGACCTCCCGCGCAATGCCGGCGGCAAGGTGCTCAAGCAGCGCCTGCGCGGCCCGGCCTGATCAGCTCCCCAGCACCGGGTCCCGCGCCCACCGGTACAGGTGGGCGATCGCCGGTTCCACGATGGAGCCGGGGATCTCGGCGTCGAACCAGCGGTCCACATGCGTCCAGTGGTACGGGTGCAGCAGGTAGTCGCCGTTGAGCCCGTCCGGATCCGTGAACTCCTGCTCCCAGACGTGCGTCCAGCGGGCGTGGCCGGGCACCCGGCTCAACGACCAGGACTTGATGGCCGGGATGTGCGCGGGCATGGCCATCAGGTCGGATTCGAAGCGCGACACCGTCTCCGGCGACGTCCCCTCGCGCACCGTGAGCAGCAGGGTCCGCTTGACTCGGCGGCGCGCGTCCAGCCGCACCACCCGAGCGTGCACGGGAGCCAGCGGCACCACATCGGCGGCCGCGGTCAGTCCCGGCAGCACCGCGGCGGGCGCGGAATCGGTGGTCAGATCCCACACCGCGCCCTGCCCGCCGGTGCTGCCCGGCAGGTCGACCCCGGCCGAACAGTGCGTGACGCGGGGACTCGCGGCGGCCGCCGAGGCGAAGGCGGCCAGCCGATCGTCGGTGTCGTCCGGGTGCGGGGCGGCGAGAATCACCCAGCGGCTCATACCGATTCCTCCTGCATCGCCATGACATGCCGTTCGCGGGTCAGCGCGACGGCATCGGTGTCCGACCAGAACGCCGCCACCGCGGGATCGGCCGCCGCGGCGGCGCGCATGCCGTAGAAGTCGTAGATGCCGGGCAGCTCCCAGATGATCTGCAGCGCCACCGAATCGGTTCCGGTGTGCTCGCGCAGCACCTGCGGGGCGCGCAGGCCGCGGGCGGTCGCGCCGGGCAGGTAGTCGCCGCGCCAGCGGGCCAGCCAGTCCTGGGCCCGGTCCGCGGGCAGCACGACCCGGTCGAGGACGCGGACGGGGGTCGCCGGGTTCACAGCTTCGCCTCCACGTCGTTGCGGTAGCGATCCACATACGCCGCAAGGTTTTCCACGCCGTTGAGCAGCGACTCCGGGCCGAACATGGGCGGGGTCAGCACGATGCGGCTCGCGCCGGCGGTGACGTAGGGGCGCACGTAGTCGGCGTCGAACTCACGCACGAAGTCGAAGGAGCCGGGCCAGATGGTCATCTCGACGGCGTCCTCGGAACGTCCGGCGGCCGCCGACAATTCGCGGATCTTGTCCGCGCCGTGCGCGAAATCCTCCGACGAGATCGTGTACGGGAACCAGCCGTCACCCTCCCGGGCCGCCCGGCGCACGGCCGGAGCGCTGTTGCCGCCCAGCACGATCGGGATGGACCGTTCCGGCTGCGGCTGACAGAACTGCCGGTCGAACGACACGTGCTTGCCGTGATAGTTCGCCGGGGCCTCCGTCCACAGAGCGCGCATCGCCCCGATGCAGTCGTCGAGGCGGCCGCCACGATCCTCGAACGGGACGCCGATGGCCGCGTATTCCTCTTTCTGCCAGCCGATTCCGAGGCCCAGCAGCAGCCGTCCGTCCGAGATCCGGTCGAGGGTGGCCGCCCGCTTGGCCAGCACCACCGGACTGTGCAGCGGGGCCACCATCATGGCGGTGCCCAGCTTCACGGTGTGCGACGCCGCGGCCACGAACGCGAGGGTCTCCAGCGGGTCGGTCATCGGCACCCCGATGCCGCCGCCGCCCGGCATCCGCCCGTCCGGCGAGTACGGGTACAGCGGCTCGTAATCCTGGGCCACCACAACGTGTTCCACGGTCCAGATCGATTCCAGCCCGCATTCCTCGGCCGCCGCGGCGAACTCCCGTAGGAATCCGCCCGAGGTCACCAGGCCGTCGAGATATGGCATGAGCATGCCGATGCGCATCGGCCGCCTCCGTCCTTCCGGGTAACGGCCCGTCAGTGGGCCACGCGTCGATCGTGGCGTGTTGCCGAGGTCACAATCAGGAAGGGTCCCGTTCACTGGGACCGTATATAACCGCAGGTCAGATCTATTTTTCCGGACAATGACCGGTAGCCCCGCACCTGGGGTGCGGGGCTACCGGAACGAACGTGAGTTGCTTAGATTTCCTTGCGCATCTGGGCGGTCAGGGGCTTCATGTAGCCCGAACCCAGCAGGCGGCGCATGACGTTCATCGCCTTGGCGTCCTTGCCGATCAGGATGAGCGGCTTGTTCTTGCGGATGCCGTTGACGATGGTCTTGGCGCAGTCCTCGGGGCTGGTCTGGGCCAGGCGGTCGAAGTTGGCGGCCAGGTCGTCGCGGTCACGGGTGGCGGCGGCCCGTGCCTTCCAAGCGATCTCGGTCTTGATCATGCCGGGGTGGATGCTGGAGACGCCCACGTTGTGGCCGGCGATGATCATCTCCTGACGCAGCGCATCGCTGATCGCGTGCATGGCGTACTTGGAGGAGCTGTAGCCGCCCTGGCTGGGGCAGGCCACCAGGCCGAACATGCTGGAGACATTGGCGATGTGGCCGTCACCGGAGGCGACCACGTGCGGCAGGAACGCCTTCACGCCGTGCAGGGTGCCCCAGTAGTTGATGCCGAAGATCCACTCCAGGTCTTCCCAGGAGACTTCCTCGATATTGGCGGTCAGCGAGACACCGGCGTTGTTGATGACGATGTTGACCTTGCCGAAGTCGGCCACCACTTCGTCGGCGTGCGCGTAGACGGCGGCACGGTCGGCCACGTCCAGCTTGTAGGCGCGGGCCTTGGCGCCCGCCTTCTCGCACAGCGCCACGGTCTCGGCGACGTTGTCGTAGTTTCGGCCGGACAGCGCGAGCTGCGCCCCGTTGCGAGCCAGCTCGAGGGCCAGCGCGCGGCCGATGCCCGCGCCCGCACCGGTGATCACAGCGACTTTGCCGTGGAAGTCCTTCATGGGTGTTTCCTTGTCTCGCAACGGAGTTGTTACTGGGTGGTGAAGCCGCCGTCGGCGATGAACTCGGCGCCGGTGCTGTAGGAGGAGTCGTCGGAGATGAGGAACAGCACCATGTTGGCGAGTTCCTCGGGGGTGGCCGGGCGGGCGATGGGCTGGTTGGCCGCGATGCTCGCCGACCGCTCGGACGCCGCGACCATCTCGGTGGCGACGATGCCCGGGTGCACGGAGTTGACGCGGACATTGTCGGCCGCGAATTCCTGTGCGGCGGTTTTGCTCATGCCGCGCACCGCCCACTTGGAGGCCACGTAGCCCAGGATGTTCGAGTAGCCGATCAGGCCGCCGGTCGAGGAGATGTTCACGATGGAACCGACCCCGGCGCGACGCATGGAGCCGATGACGGCTTTCATACCGAGGAACACCCCGACCTGGTTGACGTCGATCACCTTGCGGTAGTCGGCCTCCGAGAGCTTTTCGATCGGGTCGACGTGCACGATGCCCGCGTTGTTGACCAGACCCGAGATCGGCCCGAAGGCCGCCTCGGTCTGCGCGACCACGTCGTTCCAGGCCGCCTCGTCGGTCACGTCGAGCGGGAAGAACCGTGCGGTGTCACCGATTTCGGCGGCGACAGCCTGCCCGGCCTCGGTGAGCACGTCGGTGATGACCACCTTCGCACCCTCGGCCGCGAGCTTGCGGGCGAAGGCCGCCCCCATGCCCCGTGCACCGCCGGTGACGATGACGACCTTCGAATCAACCCGTCCCATGTCAGTTCTCCTGTGCCGCTCGGGATTCCGATGCCACGACGGCTTCCGCGTCCGCCAGATGGTTGGCCGCGATGAAGCCGAACACCATGGCGGGGCCGATGGTCGCGCCGGCGCCGGCGTAGTCGTTGCCCATGACGGCGGCGGAGTTGTTGCCCGCCGCGTACAGGCCGTTGATGACCGTGCCCTGGTCGTCGAGCACGCGGGCGTACTCGTCGGTGACCAGGCCGCCCTTGGTGCCCAGGTCGCCCGGCACCATCTCGACCGCGTAGAACGGGCCGCGCTCGAGCGGGGCCAGGGTCGGGTTGGGCTTGACGGTCGGGTCGCCGTAGTAGCGGTCGTAGGCCGAATCTCCGCGACCGAAGTCCTCGTCGCGGCCGTTGCGGGCGAAGCCGTTGAAACGGTTCACGGTCGACGCCAGGGTGTCGGCCGGAACGCCCAGCTTGGCGGCCAGCTCGGCGAGGGTGTCGGCCTGCTTGATGATGCCCGCGTCGAAGTACTTCTGGGGCAGCGGCCGCTTGGGGAAGTTGCCCAGGAAGAGGTACCGGTCACGGAAGTTCTGGTCGAAGATGAAGTGCGCGGGAATGCTGCCCGGCACCTTCTTCTCCTCCTCGTACATGGTGTGCACGACGTTCACGTACGGCGCGGACTCGTTGACGAACCGCTCGCCCTTGGCGTTGACCACGATGGCGCCCGGCTGCGAACGCTCGGCCAGCATGAAGAACGGCGGGCCGTCGGGGTTGCGCACCGAGGGACCCCACCAGGCGTCGTCCATCAGATCGACCGCGGCGCCGGCCTTCTGGCCCGCCACGATGCCCTCGCCGACGTTCTCGGTCGCGCCCACGGTCCAGCCGGTGTTCTGCGGGCCGTCGATGTACTGCTCGCGCATCTCCAGGTTGTGCTCGAAGCCGCCCGCGGCCAGCACCACGCCGCGGCGCGCCTTGATGGTGACCGTGCGGCCCTCGTGCTCGGCGCGCACGCCGACCACGGTGCCGCCCTCCACGACCAGGTCGGTGAGCGGGGTGTTCAGCCACACCGGCACGCCCGCGTCGCGCAGCGACAGCCACAGCCGCGCGGCCAGCGCCTTGCCCAGGCTCAGCGGCTTGGCGCCCTTGATCATGTTCAGCGCGGTCTGGGCGCCGACCTTCATGGCGGTCTTCTTGCCGGCCCAGGTGCGGGCGATCATGTTCAGGTCGTGGAAGTCCTTGACCGTGATCGCGATGCCCTTGGGGGCGGACATGGTCGGGCGGTTGATCTTGTCCAGATCCGCGCCGAGCAGACGGCCGTCGATGATCTTGGGCTCGATGCTGCGACCCTGCGCCAGACCACCCGGGAACTCCGGGTGGTAGTCGGAGTAGCCGCGGTCATAGGCGAAGGCCCAGTGCTTGGAGCGGGCGCCGATGTAGCGGAACATCTCCGGGCCCTGCTCCAGGAAGGCGCGCTGCTTGGCTTCCGGAACCCGGTCGCCGACAACGGCTTTCAGATAGGTGCGGGCCATCTCCGGGCTGTCCGGCACGCCCGCGGCCTGCAGCACCGGGTTGTTCGGCACCCAGATGCCGCCGCCCGAGCGCGCGGTGGAGCCGCCGAACAGAGCGCTCTTCTCGATCAGGGTGACCGACAGGCCCCGGTAGGCGGCGGTCAGCGCGGCGGTCATGCCGGCCGCGCCGGAACCCACCACAACGACGTCGAATTCGAATTCCATGAATCTCTATCCTTAGTAGCCGCAGCTGGTCAGCATGCCGCCGTCGACGACGAATTCGCCTCCGGTGCAATAGCTCGAGGCGTCGGAGGCCAGGAACAACGCCACCTCGGACACCTCGACCGGCTGACCCCAGCGCGGAATGGGCAATTCGGAGAAGAAGGAGTTGCCGTCCACCCCGGACGCGCCCGCCACGGACGCGGTCATGGGGGTGGCGATGCCGCCGGGATGAATCGAGTTCACCCGGATACCCGAGTGACCCAGCTCCCGGGCGGCCGACTTGGTGAGACCGCGCAGCGCGAACTTGCTCGCGCTGTAGGCGGACAGACCGGCCGCACCGACGAAGCCCTCGACCGAGGACACGTTCACGATGGACCCGCCACCGGCGGCGATCAGCGCGGGCGCGGCGGTCTTGATACCGAGGAAAGCGCCCGTGACGTTGATGTTCATGATGGTGTTGAACTCGTCCAGGCTCATCTCGAGGATGCGCTTGAACCGCAGGATCCCGGCATTGTTGACCAGCACGTCCAGCTTGCCGAACTGCTCGACAGCCGCGGAAACCGCCGCCTGCCAATCGGATTCGCTGGTGATGTCGTGGTGCACGTAGTGGACGGCGTCGCCCAGCTCGGCGGCCAGCGCCTTGCCTTCGTCATCGAGCACGTCACCGAACACGACCCGCGCGCCCTCGGCGACGAACCGGCGCACATGCTCCGCTCCCATGCCGCGAGCGCCACCGGTCACCAGTGCCACCTTGCCGTCCAGCTGTCCCACCTGATCCCGTCCTTCCTCCGCTGTTCAACCGACGCTAAGTCCCGATGCGGAGGACCGGCACGGTGTGGTCCCGGCCACTGAGACAACCTCATGACCTGAGGCTATGGGTGCCGTTGTATTTCGTTTAGGCATAGCGGCGCGGTAAGGAGCTCGGATGAAGTTCTCGATGATCTTCGAAGCGCAGATGACCGACCCCACCGCCGCCCACGAAGCCCAGGTGCTGCGCGACTGCGTCGAACAGGCCGTGCTCGCCGACCAGGTCGGCTTCGACACCGTGTGGGCCGTCGAACACCACGGACTCAAGTGGTACGCCCACATGAGCGCACCGGAGATCTTCCTGACCTGGGTCGCCGCCCAGACCACCCGGATCCGCATCGGGCACGGCGTGGTGTGCATGCCGTTCAACTTCAACCACCCCGTCCGCGCCGCCGAACGCGCCGCCATGCTCGACGTGCTCTCCGGCGGCCGGCTGAACCTGGGCGCGGGCCGCGGCGCGACCGCCGTCGAAACCTCCATGTGCGGCGTCGACCCCGACCGCACCTACCAGGAGGTCGAGGAATCGCTGCGGATGATCGCCGCCGCCTGGCAGGACCCCGAGGGCGGATTCGAATACCACGGCGAACTGCTCGACATCGGCCCGCACCATCTGCTGCCCCGGCCGGTGCAGCGCCCGCATCCGCCGCTGTTCATGGCCTGCACCAAGAAGGACACACTGAAACTGGCCGCCGACTACGGAATCGGGGCGCTCGTGCTGGGTTTCGCCGGCATCGAGGAAATCGCGGAGCTGCGCCGCATCTACGATGCCGCCATCGCGGCCCGCACCGGCGAACGCTTCGTCTCCACCGTCGTCAACGACCACTTCGCGGCGCTGTGCCCGACCATCGTCCTCGACGATCGCGAGCGGGCCCGCCAGATCGGCGCGCGCGGACAGCGGTTCTTCGCGCAGTCCATCAAGTACTACTACGGCGCGGGCCCGGTGCCCGACGAGGCCGTGGACCCGGGCGCGGACGAGCTCGCCAAGATGCGTGAAGTCGCCGACGAGCACGTCGCCTACCTGCACGAGGCCAAGATCCCGGTGAAGACCGGGGCGACGGCCATCTTCAACACCGAGCACGCCTACGGCACCGCCGAGGACGCCATCGCCTACGTCGAGCGGCTGCGCGACGCGGGCGCCGACGAGATCCTGTGCCTGATCCAGATGGGCACCGTCCCCCAGGAGGCGTGCCTGGAAACCATCCGTCAGTGGGGGGAGAAGGTCATCCCCCACTTCCGCAACAAGTAGCACCGTCTCAACTCAGACAGAGAAGGAAACCGAAATGGCTGATCTGACCGGCAAAGTCGCCCTGATCACCGGTGCCGCTCGCGGCCAGGGCGCGGCCGAGGCCCGCCTGTTCGTCGAGCGCGGCGCGAAGGTGGTCATCACCGACGTGCTCGAGACCGAGGGCAAGGAACTCGCCGAATCCCTCGGCGAGAACGCGCGTTTCGTGCGCCACGACGTCACCGACAGCGACAGCTGGGACGCCGGCGTCGCGGTCGCCGTCGACACCTTCGGCAAGCTGGACGTGCTGGTCAACAACGCGGCCATCTACACCATGAAGCCGATCGCCGAGACCACTCCCGAAGAGCTGGAACGGATTCTGACGGTCAACCTGGTCGGCGCGTTCCGCGGCATCAAGGCCGTGCTGCCGGCGATGACCGCGAACGGCGGCGGCTCCATCGTGAACATCTCCTCGCAGTCCGGGCTCGAGGGTCTGATGAACCACTCCGCCTACGGCTCCTCCAAGTGGGGCCTGCGCGGCCTGTCCAAGGTCGCCGCGCTGGAGCTGGGCCTGTCCCAGATCCGGGTCAACTCGGTCTATCCCGGTCCCATCGCCACCCCGATGGTCCCCTACCTGACCACCGGCCCCGGCAGCTTCCCGACGCTGCCGCTGGAGCGCACCGGCCTGCCCGAGGAGGTCGCCGAACTGGTCGCCTTCCTCGCCTCCGACGCCTCGGCCTACATCACCGGCGCCGAAGTGGCGGTCGACGGCGGCCTGGCCGCGGGCAAGTTCATTCCGCGCGGCATGTAGCAGCCCCGCGGAACCCGAACCACGACAGCGCGATCCAGGAAGGCCCGAAATGACCCTGTCCCCCGAATGGCAGACCTTCGTCGACGCCGCCACCGCGGCGTTCCCGGCGCTCGGCACCGAGGTGTTCGACGCCGCCGAAGCCCGGGCCTTCCTGGCCGCCCGCAAGGCCGCTCCGGTCGAACCGATTCCCGTTGCGGGAGTGGAAGACTGGCTGGTGCCCGGCGCGATCGGCGCACCCGAGGTGCCGGTGCGGGTGTACCGGCCACTCGACGCCGAAGCCGTTCCGGCCGTGGTGGTCTTCTACCACGGCGGCGGATTCGTGCTGTGCGGCTTGGACTCTCACGACCGCTTCTGCCGCACCATGGCCAACGACGCCGGGGTCATCGTGGTGTCGGTCGACTACCGGCGCGCACCCGACGCGCGCTTCCCGGCGGCGGCCGACGACGCCTACGCGGTGCTGCGCTGGGTCGCCGACCACGCCGAAGCCCTGGGCGGGGACCCGGATCGGATCGCGGTGGGCGGGGACAGCGCGGGCGGCAATCTGGCCACCGTCGCCGCCATCACCGCGCGCGACAACGGCGGGCCCGACATCGCGTTCCAGCTGCTCATGTACCCGATGCTGGATCCGGCCTGCGACCGTCCGTCGCACACCGAGAACGCCGAGGGCTACTTCACCACCGCGGCGCACATCCGCTGGTACTGGGAGCAGTACCTGTTCTCCGACGCCGACAAGTCCGACCCCTACGCCAATCCCACCATCGCCGACCTGACCGGCCTGCCGCCCGCCCACATCGCCACCGCGGAATTCGATCCGCTGCGCGACGAGGGCGAGGCCTACGGACAGCGGCTGCGCGCGGCCGGCGTGGAGACCGAGATCCACCGCTGGGACGGCACCGTGCACGGGTTCATGTCGATGGCGTTCCATCTGCCGGAAACCCAGCGCGCCAACGCTTCCGCGTTCACCGCGCTGCGCCGGGCGCTGTCGCGCACACCCGTCGTCTGAATTTCGGCATTCGTTCACGGGCCGACCGGTTAGCATCACCTACGTTCGCCCGTTTGAAACGTCAGGAATTCAGTTGCCGGTTGCACGCCCTACCCCGACCGTCACCGCAGCGGCCGCGCTCACCGCGGCCATGGCTCTCACCGCCGCACTGGCCGGCAGCGCCGACGCCGCCCCCCAGGGCTACGGCACGCTGGCCCTGTCCCGGCTGCGCAACGCCGCGGTCGCGCTCACCGACACCAACAAGGTCGTCGCCGACGCCGCCGCCATCCGCGACTGCGCCAGCTACGACTGCGAGATCGTGCTCCGCTTCACCGACGGCTGCGGCGCCGTCGCGCAGGGCGCCGACGGCACCTGGGGCTGGGCCCTCGGCCCCAGCCTCGCCGAAGCCGAACAGAACGCGGTCACCGGCCTGGGCCAGAGCGCTCCCCCGTTCCCCGACCTGGGCAGCGCCCAGCCGCGCGCCGCCCGCGTCGCGGCCAGCGCGTGCACCAATGGCGTGCAGTAGCAGCGAGATTCGCGAGTTCGCGACCGGGGCTCAGTGCGGGTACTGGGCCTCGTAAGCCGCGCGTTCGGCAGCCCGGCGCGCGGCCCGGGCCGGGCTCTCCAGATCCTGCGGGAAGCCAT
Organism: Nocardia tengchongensis; assembly: GCF_054781395.1. Classification (NCBI taxonomy): domain Bacteria; kingdom Bacillati; phylum Actinomycetota; class Actinomycetes; order Mycobacteriales; family Nocardiaceae; genus Nocardia; species Nocardia tengchongensis. The sequence continues at coordinate 562,385 of NZ_BAAGUM010000017.1, read as the reverse complement.
GCTTCATCAGCCGATGCGCACGGTTCATCGGCATGTACGCCACGATGTAGAACAGCGCCAGCAGCAGGCCCAGCAGAATCACCGCCAGCTGCAACCACAGCTCACCCGGCAGCAGGAACGCCAGCGCGAACACCGGCAGCAGCGGCACCAGCTGACGCACCACGTGCCGGGGTCCGGCCCAGGGGCCGGTCAGATCGTTGCGGACCCACTCGCGCAGCTCCTCGGGCAGCACCGCGCCGCACGAGTAGCCGATCCACTGAACAGGGTTGGGGCGCTTCATTTCCGGGTTCCCTTCTGCGATCCGGCCTGCTCGGTCTCCGCCGAAACCGACTGCCGCGCCGCGGCATTCACCCGGTTCAGCACATCGCGCAGTTCTTCGAGGTCGGCCAGGCTGACGCCGAGCCGGGCCACCACCGCCGGCGGAATCTTCTCCGCCTCGTTGCGCAGCTCCCGCCCGGCGGCGGTCAGGTCGACGACCAGGTTGCGCTCGTCGTGGCTGTCACGGCGGCGGGTGATCAGACCCGCCGCCTCCAGCCGCTTGAGCAGCGGTGAGAGGGTCGGCGAATCGAGCTGAATGGCCTCGCCGATGTCCTTGACCGACATCGGCGCCTCACCCCACAGCGCCAGCATCACCAGATACTGCGGATGCGTCAGGCCCATCGGTTCGAGCAGCGGCCGATACACCGCCAGCACCGCCCGATTCGCCACCGCCAGCGCGAAACACACCTGCCGGTCCAGCCGCAGCGGGTCGTCGACCTCCACTGTTCCGCCCTCCTCGCTCGCCTTCGTTAGGGCAATAATAGTTAATGCACTAACTGTTAGTCGACGACCCGGTGCGTAATTGGCGTCACATCACCCGCGCGAAGCCCGCATCGCCGCGATCCGGCCGGTGTCCATGTAGTCGCGGAACAGCGTGACCAGGCCGTTCTCGACCCGGATCACATTGACCGAGGTGCGCACCCACTGCCGGTCGGAGCCCGGGCGGGTGACATCGACGTCGACCTCGGTGATGAGCAGGCCCGGATCCACGGTCTCGTGAATGACCGGGCGGATGGCGTGCACCTCGACGCCGGGCATGTTCGACCACCGCGCGGCCAGGTAGGCGCGAATCTGCTCGCGGCCCGCGATGCGGGTCGGCTCACCCTGAATCGGGAAGGGGATCTCGAAGACGACATCCGGGGCGAGCAGCGCGGCGAATCGATCCGCATCGCGCGAGGGCAACACCTCGAACAGTCGGACAACCAGGTCACGAGGGGTTTCTACAGCGGTGGACACGAAAGCCTCCTAAACGGAACGTTGGACCCGCTTAATAATCGGGGCGTGCGCCCCGCTTGTCAACGGCTGGGTAGGCTGTCGGACGTGACGGACCGACCCCTGCGCGCCGACGCCCGCCGCAATCGCGAGCGGGTACTGGCCGCCGCCCAGGAAGCCTTTGCCGCCGAAGGCATCTCGGTGCCACTCGACGAGATCGCGCGACGCGCGGGCGTCGGCGCGGGCACGGTGTACCGCCACTTCCCCACCAAGGAAGCACTTTTCGAAGCCGCCATCCTGGATCAGGTCGAAAAGATCACCGCACATGCGCGCGCACTGACCGCGGCCGAGGATCCCGGCACGGTGTTCTTCGACTTCCTGGCGATGATGGTGCTCGAGGGCGGAGTCAAGCGCGACCTGGCCGACGCGCTGCGCTCCGGCGGCGGCGAATATCCGCGCACGGTGTCCCACGATCTGAAAGCGGCCCTGGGCACGCTGCTCGCCCGCGCCCAGGACGCCGGGGCGGTGCGGCCCGAGATCAGCGTCGACGATCTGCTGACCATCATCAAGGGCGTCTTCCTCGCCGTCCACGAGGCCGGAGCCGCACCGGGATTGCGCGAACGCACCTTCGCCGTGATTGCGGATGGATTGCGAGCGACCCGCTGACCTGCGACAAAGGGGCGGACAACGCTGTCTGGCACTCGAGGCCAATGTCGGCCTGCTCCAGGCCGATCTGCGATGCCGAGACCCCGGTGTACATCGACTATCTGGCCCACATGTCGCTGTGGCAAGGCGCGAAACTCGCCGGAGCCCCGATCCATCCGTTCCGCCACAACGATGCCGAGCAGCTGCGTGACCGGGTGGACGAGTACGGGCCCGGCGTCATCGCCGTCGACTCGCTGTACTCCACCAATGGCAGCCGTGCCCCACTGGTCGAGCTGTGTGCCGTGGCCGCAGACACCGGCAGCGTCCTGGTCGTGGACGAATCCCACACCCTGGGCATCTACGGACCGGACGGTGCAGGACTGGTGGTCGAGGAAAACCTCGCCGACCGAGTGCATTTCCGCACCGCGAGCCTGTCCAAAGCCTTCGGCGGGCGCGCCGGATTCATCACCACACCCGACCGCGAGTTCGCCGACTACTTCAAGATGGAGTCCTACCCGGCGATCTTCTCCTCCACCCTGCAACCGCACGACATCGCCGGACTGGCCGCCGCGCTCGCCGTGATCCGCGGCGCCGACCAGCGGCGGTCCCGGCTCCGGGAGGTCGGCGTGCGCCTTCGAAACGGACTGCGACACATGGGATTCGACCTGGAGGACTCGGTCGGCCAGATCATCCCGGTACTCGGCGGACCTGAGCAGCGCACGATGGCCGTGCGCGACCTGCTCGAGGAACACAACGTGTTCGGGTCGGTCTTCTGCGCGCCCGCCACCTCCCAGGATCGAGCGATCATCCGGCTCTCGCTGCACGCCGCCCTGACCGACGACGATGTCGACCAGATCCTGACCGCTTGCCGAACGGTTCGCGACACCCTGGGCGCGCGCCCGCCCGCTCACCTCCGCCGCGCCTCCTGATTCCGCTCGCAGCCGCCAAGCAATGTCGCTGAAATATTGCGGAATAAACTGAAGCGCAGGCGAATCGCGCCCGTGCTGCCGCAATATCCGGGCATTTCGCCGAATCTGGTGCTTTGATGCTCCCTGTGCTGAACAATTGCCACCGGAGCTGATGACAGGAGATCAGATTCGATGAAGCGTGCGATCCGCGCCGTCGCCCTCACCGCCGGTCTGACATTGGCAGCCTGCGGCAATAGTCCGAAACCCGACGACGCGCCGCCACCGCCGCCACCGCGGACGCTGACCATCGGCATCAAATTCGACCAACCCGGCCTGTCGGTCAAAGGAATCGACGGCCGGCCGCGCGGCTTCGACATCGACATCGCCACCTACATCGCCGGCAAGCTGGGCGTCACCCCCGAACACATCACCTGGCGCGAAGCCCGCTCCGACCAGCGCGAAACCCTGCTGACCTCCGAGACCGTCGATTTCGTCGTCGCCTCCTACTCGATCACCGCCGCCCGCCAGCAGCTGGTGTCCTTCGCCGGGCCCTACCTGATGGCCGGTCAGGACCTGCTGGTGCGGCAGAGCGAGCGCGCCATCGACGCACCCGAGGACCTGGACGGGCGCACCGTCTGCACCGCCGAGGGCTCCACCTCCGCCGACAAGATCCGGAGCAGCTTCGCCCGCTTCGTCAAACTCACCACCCGCGAGACCTACCCGCAGTGCGTCGCCGACCTGATCGCCGGCACCGTCGACGCCGTCACCACCGACGACGTCATTCTCGCCGGCTACACCCACGAACAACCCGGGATGCTGCGCCTGGTCGGGCACCGATTCACCCGCGAACGGTACGGGGTCGGCGTGCGCAAAGGGGATCTCGAATTGCAGAGCCGCATCACCGCGATCATTCACGCGATGATCGACGACGGCAGCTGGCGGCGCGCATTGGAAGCCCACCTCTACGGGACGGGCTACAAACCGCTACCCGCACCGGTGGTATTCAACGCCCCCGACAGAACCGTCGAACCCGGCGACCCGGCCACCCTCGATCCCGCATTGGTGAATGCCGCCAAAGCCGTCGCCGCCACCTCCAATGCCCGTGACTGGGAAGGATTCCGCTCCCTGGTCTGCCCGGAGAACGCCGACGCCATCGACGAAATCGTTTTCCAATACACCCCCCAATACGACCGGAGCCTGGGCGCGGAAATACGCAATGCCGGGTACACCAATACCGTCACCGGCGTCACCCAATCCGACCCGAACTCCGGCACCTTCGCATTCCACGAAACCTTCACCAACGTCCCCGAGAAATACCGCGCATACTTCAAGGACATCGATTACACCGGAACGATGGTCCGCCGCGACGGCGCCTGGAAGCTGTGCGGCCTCACCGCCGACTTCGTCGAACCCTGACCGCCGAATAATGCGGTGCGCCGGGACGGGCGGTGCACCTACCGTGAACGGCAGTCGAAAGAAAGGACTGTCCAATGTTTCCCGTCGAGCTGCGCGGTACTCGAGCGCAGACGCTCATGTGGGCCCACGAGCACGAAGTCGGAGCGGCCGCGCTGCAGCAGTTGCGCGACATCTCCCAGCTGAAATGGGTGTACGGCGTCCGCGTGATGCCGGACGTGCACCTGGGCAAGGGCGCGACGGTCGGATCGGTCATCGCCATGCGGGACGCGGTCGCGCCGGCCGCCGTCGGGGTGGACATCGGGTGCGGCATGGAAGCCGTGCTGACCTCGCTGACCGCGTCCGACCTGCCCGATAACCTGCACTCGCTGCGATCGCGGATCGAGGCGGCGCTGCCGGTCGGGTTCGCGGCGCACCGCGAACCGGTGGACGTGAACCGGCTGAACGCGGAGGTCTTCGGCCAGCGCGCCGCGGGCACCACCATGCGGGCAGGCTGGGAGCGGTTCTGGAAGGCCTTCGACTCGCTGGATCCGATCGTGCGGCCCCGGGAATCCAAGGCCCACAACCAGATGGGAACCCTCGGCGGCGGCAACCACTTCCAGGAACTGTGCGTCGACACCGAGGATCGGGTGTGGATCCTGCTGCACTCCGGCAGCCGCAATATCGGCAACGAGATCGCGCAGCGGCACATGGCAGTCGCGCGCACGCTGCCGCACAACCAGGACCTGCCGCATCGCGACCTGTCCGTATTCCTTTCCGACACCCCGGAAATGGACGCGTACCGGCGCGATCTGACCTGGGCCCAGGAATACGCGGCCCGCAACCGGGCCGTCATCCTGGCACTGGTCTGCAGGGCCGTCCGCGATGAATTCGACGGTTTGGCAGTGCATTTCGACGAGCCGATCTCCTGCCACCACAACTATGTGGCGGAAGAGGTCATCGACGGAATCCCCATGCTGGTCACCCGCAAGGGCGCGGTCCGGGCGGGCGCGGGCGACCTCGCGCTGATTCCCGGCTCCATGGGGACGCGGTCGTATGTGGTTCGGGGCAAGGGAAATCCGGCCTCGTTCCAGTCGGCGTCGCACGGCGCGGGGCGGCGAATGAGCCGCAACGCGGCCAAGAAGCAGTTCACGGTGGCCGACCTGGTCGCGCAGACCGAGGGCGTGGAGTCCCGCAAGGACGCCGGGGTGATCGACGAGATTCCCGCGGCCTACAAGGACATCGACCAGGTCATCGCGGCACAGTCCGACCTGGTGGACGTCGTCGCCACGCTGCGGCAGGTGCTGTGCGTGAAGGGGTGAGCCGGGTCAGCGGCGACGGAAGGTCGCCGCTGCACCCGCACCCACCAGCAGGATGCCCACGATGAGCGGGAATCCGGTTTGCAGCCACTGGTACAGCGCGACATGCATCTCATCGGACAGCGGGAGATCGCCGATCAATCGGAACGTGTCGTCCGGGAAGATGAAATGGATGATCCCGGGCAGCACGCCCCACACCAGGCCGGCCACGATGGTGCCCGCCGGGGAGTAGGCGGCCAGGGCCGCGACCACCAGGAAAAGGGCTGCGGCCAGCAGAATCTGGATGGTCGAGCCGACGCGGTCGGCGAAATCCCCCAGAATCGTCCACTGCCTGGTTCCGGCCGCCCCGCGCGCGGCCAGGGCGATGCCGACGGGCGTGATGAGCAACCCCGTCAGTGTGCCGGCCACCGTCCGCGAAACATTGCCACTGCTGCGGAACTGCGCCCCCGGCGGAGTCCACCCCGCGGGCGACGGAAACTTCTCCGGCATGTGCGTCTCCCTGCGCGCCCCCGGACGCCCTTCGTGCCCGGAACCCTATTGTCCGTCCGCGCACCGGATTCCGCGCGATCTTGACGGCACCGCAATCAAGGCGGTGTCCAGCGGCGTCCTAGACCTCGAGCGACTGTCCGGTTTGGAGTAATTGCACGGTTGTCTGCGGGGCCAGTTCGGCTGCGGCGGCACGGAAGTGCTCCGCGCCCGCGCGATCACCCTTCGTCATGACACGATCGCCGAGCGGTCCGCTGGAGAAGGCGTAGTGAATCAGGACCCACCCAGGCCACTACCGCGTCTTGTTCGGCACCTCCGGCACCCCCGGCAGGGAACCCAGCAGCGGCTAACTCCCCGGCCTGCCCACCATGATGCTGCTCGTCGACACCGCGGCCGCCGCCGGCGCACCCGACCCCGAAGCCACCGCCCAATGCCTGTGGGCGGGCATGCACGGCCTGATCACGCTGCGCCAAGACCGGCCCAGCTTCCCGTGGCTGCCCCTCGATCGCCTGGTCGAGACCCTGGTCCGCGCCTACCTCCGCACCGGCGGCTGATCCGCGCGTGCCCGTCCACGCCACCGGGCGGGGTGCGAAGTTGCCCGAATTCCGAGCGGCGAGGTCACCGTGTCGGTGCGGTGGGGCACGATGGAGCGCGTGACCCCAGCCGACTCGAACCGCTCCGACCTCGAACTCGTCGATTCCGCGCGCCCCGGCGACGGCGGATTACGGGACGACGCGGAACGGCTGCTGCGGGAGCTGGCCGGGCCCGCCGCACGGTTGCGGGAGGATCAGTGGGTCGCGATCGAGGCGCTGGTGGTGCAGCGGCGACGAGCCCTGGTGGTGCAGCGCACCGGGTGGGGTAAGTCCGCGGTGTACTTCATCTCCGCGAAACTGCTGCGGGCCCAGGGGCGGGGGCCGACGGTGATCGTGTCGCCGCTGCTGGCGTTGATGCGCAACCAGGTGTCCTCCGCCGAACGGGCGGGAGTCGTTGCGGCGACCATCAATTCGGGCAACGTCACCGAGTGGGACGAGATCCACGCGCGGGTGGCCGCGGGGGACGTCGACGTGCTGCTGGTGAGCCCGGAACGGTTGAACAATCCGGACTTCCGGGATTCGGTGCTGCCCAAGCTGGCCGCCGACGCCGGGCTGGTGGTGATCGACGAAGCACACTGCGTCTCGGACTGGGGGCACGACTTCCGGCCCGACTATCGCCGGATCCGCACCCTCATCGCCGATCTCGGCTCGGAGGTGCCGGTGCTGGCCACCACGGCCACCGCCAACGACCGGGTGGTGACCGACGTGGCCACCCAGATCGGCACGGACACACTCGTTCTGCGCGGCAGCCTGGACCGCGAGTCGCTGCACCTGTCGGTGGTGCGGATCGCCGACGCGGTGCAGCGCACCGCCTGGCTCAGCAAACGGCTGCACGAACTGCCCGGGTCGGGCATCGTCTACGCGCTCACCGTGGCCGCCGCCCACGATCTCGCCGACGTATTGAACTCGCACGGACACCACGTCGCCGCCTACACCGGGCAGACCGATCCCACCGAACGCGAAGCGCTCGAGGCCGCACTGTTGAACAACGAGGTGAAGGCGCTGATCGCCACCTCCGCGCTCGGAATGGGTTTCGACAAGCCGGATCTCGGGTTCGTGGTGCACCTGGGCGCACCCTCCTCCCCCATCTCCTACTACCAGCAGGTGGGCCGCGCGGGCCGCGGCACCGAGCGGGCCGAGGTGGTGCTGCTGCCCGGCCACGAAGACCGCCAGATCTGGAGCTACTTCGCGTCGGTCGCCTTCCCGCGCGAGCACATCGTGCGCTCGGTGCTGGCCGCCCTGGACACCGAGCGTCCGCTGTCCACCGCCGCCCTGGAACCCTTGGTGGAGCTGAATCGCTCCCGCCTGGAGATGGTGCTCAAGGTGCTCGACGTCGACGGCGCGGTGCGCCGGGTGCGCGGCGGCTGGCTCGGCACCGGCGAACCCTGGGTCTACGACACAGAACGCTACGAACGCCTCAGCGTCGCGCGCGAGGCGGAGCAGCAGGCCATGATCGACTATCAGTTCACCGCCGAATGCCGGATGACGTTCCTGCGCAGCCAACTCGACGATCCGGGCCTGGTGCTCGGCACCCACTGCGGCCGCTGCGACAACTGCACCGGCGCCCGCCAGGACACCGCCGTCGACGACACCGAACTGGCCGAGATCCGCACCCGCCTGGACCGCCCCGGCATCGATCTCGCGCCCCGCAAGCAGTGGCCCACCGGCCTGGCCAAACTCGGAATCTCGCTGTCCGGCAAGATCACCGACGGCCCCGAGACCGGCCGTGTGCTGGGCCGCTTGAGCAATCTCGGCTGGGGCCAGCGCCTGCGCCCCCTGCTCGACGGCCCCGACGCGCCGGTCCCCGACGAGGTCTTCCGCGCCTGCACCACCGTACTGCGCGAATGGGATTGGGCCCAGCGCCCCACCGCCGTCCTGGCCCTGGACTCCGGCACCCGCCCCATGCTGACCCGATCCCTGGCCGCCCGCCTCGCCGAGATCGGCCGCCTCCAGGACCTCGGCGTCCTCTCGCTGCGCCCCGATCTACCGCCGGTGTCGGCCGCCAACTCGGCCCACCGCGTCGCCGCCCTCCACAATGCCTGGGAGACACCGGATCTCACCGCGGTGGACGGCCCGATCCTGCTGGTCGACGCCCTCACCGACACCGGCTGGACCTTCACCATGGCCGCCCGCACCCTCCGCGCCGCCGGAGCCGACGCCATCCTGCCCTTCGCGTTGGCTACCCCGTCCTGACCTTGGGGCGTACCGTCGAATGGGGAAGGGAGAGAGCATGACTACGGGGAACAGCGGCGACGAGGCGAACGATCCACGGGCGCGCTGGCGCAAGCTACCGCCCGAGCCGACGCAGTGGATCGAGGAGGTCGACCGGGAGCATTCGGCCGTCGACTTCGGCCCGGACCCCGATCCGGACGCCAAGGCCACCCTCTACGGGGGAACCTCCGGGCCCTGACGCGCTCAGGCGTCGTGGGCGGGCCGCCGGTTCTCGAGGTTCTCGATGGCGTCGACGTAGCGCAACATGAGGCGCGCGAAGTCGAGGCGGTCCTGTTCCGGCCACTCGGCCGTGATGTATTCGAAGGCGACGCGCTGCTGTCCACGGAAGCGGGTCATGAACTCCAGGCCCTCGGGGCTGAGTTCGAGGACGGCGCGGCGGCCGTCGAGCTGTGAGGGGACCCGCAGCAGGTAGCCCGCCTTGATGTTGTCGGTGACCATGCGACTCGCCACCGACGGGTCCACACACATGGCCGCGGCGATACCGCCGACGGTCATCTCCCCCGGCTGGTCCTGCCCGCAGCCCAGGACCAGGCCCAGCACCAGGGCGCGGGTGGAGTCCTTGGCGCTGATCGGATTCTCGACCTGCTGCAGGACACCGCGGCGGAGCTTGCCGAACGCCGGGCCGATGGCATCCAGCAGCTCGTCGGGGGTGCGGTCGTCCGTCGTCATCCCCACATCGTATCTGCATGCATATCAGCATCTGCGTGCACATCGGAACATATGTGTTGACGCACAACTGTGTGCATGACAGCATGCATTTCATGACCATTCTCGTCACCGGCGCTCGCGGCCAGATCGGCCGCGCCGTCCTCACCACCCTGCACGCGCGCGGCCTGCCGGTTCGCGCCGCCAGCAAGGACCCCTCGGCCCTCGACCTCCCCGCCGGGATCGAGGCCACCAGCCTGCCCGAGGACCTCGAAAGCCTCACCGCCGCACTGAAAGACGTGCGCCAGGTCTTCCTCTACGCCAACCCGGCCGCCGCCGACACCTTCGCCCAGGCCGCCGCGGCCGCCGGCGTGGAGCACGTCGTGCTGCTGTCGTCCTCGGCGGTCAACGATCCGAACGCCGCCGCCAACCCCATCGGCGCGAGCCACCTGGCCGTCGAGAACGCTCTCGCCGCCGCGAATCTCGCCACCACCACGCTGCGTCCGGGAGGCTTCGACAGCAATGCCTTCGGCTGGATCGCGGCGGTGTCGGCGGGCGAGCCGATCGAGCATGCCTATCCCGACGCCGCCCTGGCCATGATCCACCCTCTCGATATCGCCGACATCGCGGTCGCCGCCCTCACCGGCGACGAATTGCGCGGCCGCACAGTCACTCTCACCGGACCGGCGGCGATCAGCTTCCGCGCGCAGATCGGCCACCTCGCCGAGGCCATCGGCCGCGAGATCCCGATCACCACCATCACCCCGGCCGAGGCCGAGGCCCAGCTGTCGCGCACCATGCCGCCCTACATCGTGAATTCCCTGCTCCAGATCTGGGCACTCACCACCGACCAGCCCGAAACCCCCGCCGACACCACCGAGACCCTGCTCGGCGTCCCCGCCCGCACCTTCGCCCAGTGGGCCCGCGAGAACGCGCCCGCCTTCAGCGCCGCCTGAGCCACGCCGCAACCCGCCCGAGCCACGCCGCGCCCGGTAGCCCGGTCGTCGCGGAAACCACTGCCCACCAGGGGCGCGGCGCGTAGGCTCGGACGAATCCCGCAGTCGCCGAACGATCCCGGGGAGTTCAGCATGGCGTCCGCACCACCACCGAAGGTTCCACCACTGCCGCTCCTGCGCGCCCTCACCTGGGTCCGCGACGGACTGGCCGCCCTGCACCGGCGGCTGGTCCCGGGGCACATCGCCCTCCTGGAATTGTCGACTTCCGGGTACCTGACCCAGGCCACCTGCGCGGCGGCCGAACTCGGCATCGCCGACGCCCTGGCCGAGGGCCCCCGGCAGCCCGCCGACCTGGCGCGCGCCATCGGCGCCAGCGAGGACGGGGTGCGCCGGCTCATGCGCCTGCTGATCAGCGCGGGCGTGTTCGGGCAACGCCGCGACGGGGCCTACGAGCTGACCGGCATCTCCCAGGGGCTGCGCGCCGACGCCGCGGTCTCGATGCGCGACCTGTTCGTGTTCCTCGGAAACGACCTGCACCGCAAGCACTGGTCGTTTCTGGCCGACTCGGTCCGCTCCGGCCGATCGCTGTGGCCGGAACTCGAAGGCATGGAGTTCTTCGAGTTCGCCGAGCAGCATCCCGAGGCCGGGCAGATCTTCGACCAGGCCATGACCAGCGTCGGCAGCCTGTCCACCGAACCGCTGCAGGCCGCCTTCGATTTCGGGCGCTTCGGCTCGATCGTGGACATCGGCGGCGGCCGCGGCAGCCTGCTGGTGGACATCCTGCACCGCCATCCGTCCATGCGCGGCACCGTGTTCGACCTGCCGCGGGTGGCCGACGGGCTGGAGGAACAGCTGCGGGGCCCCGGGCTCACCGGCCGCCTCACCGTGGAGGGCGGCAGCTTCTTCGACACGGTCCCCAAGGGCGCGGACGCCTACCTGCTCAAGCACATCGTCCACGACTGGTCCGACGCGGACGCCGAACGCATCCTGCGGACCGTGCGCACCGCCATGGAATCCGAAGCGCGGCTGCTGATCATCGAGATGGTGATGCCGGAGCACCACCGCCCGCACCCCGGCAAGGTGATCGACCTGGAGATGCTGGTCAATACCGCGGGCGGGCGGGAGCGCACCAAGACCGAGTTCGGAAACCTGCTCTCCCGCAGCGGTTTCGTACTCACCGGGATCACCCCGACCGCCGCCCCGGAGTGTGTGATCGAGGCGCATCCAACGTGGTGAACCAGGCACATCCCCTGGTTATCGCAGCGTGGCGCGTACTGAACGAGTAGCGTCCTGCCCGGTGACAGATACGTGCCGGGCAGGCTGATCTCCCGACGCGCCCGGTGACAAATACGTGCCAGGCAGGCTGATCTCGACGCGCCCGGTGACGGGCACCGGGAACGAGGCGCCCGCGGGGCGTGTGCGGCGCAATCCACACGCCCGGCGCGGGCTACCTCCGACCGCCCGGATCCGGTTGTGACACCGGCGTTTCAGGCGGTACGGCGGATCCGTGGGCCGACAACCCCTGCGGCCCGATCGGTCCAACCGTCCGCCATCTGCGCCAGCAGAAACCAGGCGGCGTGTACTTGTTCGTCCGACACCTTCGCTGCCGTTCTGAGCAGATGCACCGCGCGCACGTGTGCGGCGGCCATGGCGTCGACCACGGCTCCCAAGGATTCGGCCCGCGCTGCACCCCTCGGCAGCGCCCGGCTCGATACCCACTCGTCGATGAAGGTCACCAGCTGAGCGCGTAGCTCGTCGATCCCGCCCACATCGCCGGAGCGGGTGTGACGCCGTTGCAGATGCAGCTCCGCCAGCGCCCGGGACCAGCGGGTGACCGGGTGGTCCTCGGGCTGGTCCCCGATGTGCCCGCAGAAGGCGGCCAGCAGTTCGTGCCAGTCGGGTAGCAGCGGACGATCGTCGTCGAACCGGGCGGTCCGATCCTCGGCGGGGCCGTGGCGGTGGTCGAATCTGGTGTCACGGCCGCTCGCCCGCCACAGCGGTGTGCTATCAGGTTGCGGTACGTACATACCTACCTCCACGGGCGGTGCGGGCGCACCCGGGCCGCGGGCGGCCACCGGACCGCGAGCCCGGCGCGGCAAGGGCGGACCGCGCCGGATCCGGGCAACCGCTATCGGCGAAGGGCACATCTCGATGCGGCACCGGGTGCACCTCCAGCATGAACCGATCGGCTGTCCCGGCCACCGCCCTTCCCCCGCCCTCGCACTGCCCCTCCAGCGCGAGACCAACCGCCCAGTCCGTACTGTTACTTGCCCTCTCCCCCAATGCAATTCGCTCGTAACAGACATGTCGCCACCACGTAGCCCGGGCGACGCCAGACCTTCACCCGAGCCGCGAAACCACGCTGCCACCACGCAGCGAAATCAGATCACCACGAGGGCAGCGGACCTAGACCTTCACCAGGTCGTCGGCGTGCACCACCGGACGCTGCATGCTGTCCGGCAACGCGGTGGTGGAAAGACCCTTCATGGTCTCCAGCTCATCACTGTCATACGCCGCGACCCCGCGCGCGACCAGCACACCGTCCGGCGCGATCAGATCGATGACGTCACCGCCGTAGAAATGCCCCGTCACCGAGGTGATGCCCGCCGCCAGCAGCGAATGCCGGCGCTCAGACACCGCCGACACCGCACCGGCGTCCAGATGCACCGCGCCCCGGGCGTCGGCGGCGTGCCGGACCCAGAACTTGCGGGCCGACAACCGAACCGGGCGCGCGGCGAACGCCGTACCGACCGTCGCACCCGAAAGTGCCGCCGCCGCATCGGAAGCCGCGGCCAGCAGCACGGGCACGCCGGCATCGGCGGCCAACCGGGCCGCCGACAACTTGGAAGCCATGCCCCCGGTCCCCAGCGCGCCACCGGAACCGGCGATCACACCATCCAGATCCGCGCTGCTGCGCACCTCCGGAATGAAATTCGCCGAACCCTTGCGCGGGTCACCGTCGTAGAGGCCGTCCACATCCGACAGCAGGATCAGCGCGTCCGCGCCGACCAGATGCGCGACCAGCGCGGCCAGCCGGTCGTTGTCGCCGAAACGGATCTCTTCCGTTGCGACGGTGTCGTTCTCGTTCACCACCGCGATCGCGTGCAGCGACCGCAGCCGGTCCAGGGTGCGCTGGGCATTGCGATGCGGCTCGCGGCGGCCGAAATCCCCGGCGCTCAACAACACCTGGCCGACCACCCGGTCGTAGCGGGCGAAAGAGGTTCCCCACGCGTGCGCCAACGCCAGCTGCCCGACACTCGCCGCGGCCTGCTTGGTCGCGAGATCCTTGGGCCGCTTGGACAATCCGAGCGGAGCCATGCCCGCACCGATCGCGCCCGAGGACACCACCACGAGATCCGAACCCGCGCGCATGCGGGTCTCCACCGCATCGGCCAGCCGGTCCAGGCGGCCGGTATCGAGACCGCCCTCCAGGCTGGTCAGCGCCGACGAGCCGATCTTCACCACCACGCTGCGCGCCGACGCGATGGCCTGCCGCGCCGCGCTGAGTTCCCCGGCGCCCCGCTCGGCCGCCTGAGTGCCACTCGAACTCACTTGCACCACACCTCAATTCGCCTGCGATACCGAAGCACCGTCGCACCCGAATCCGTCGTTCACCCACACCGGGCTGTCCGCTCCGTCGCGAACAGCCCAGTGGCACTGTATTACTCGTCCTCGTCGACCAGGCCACGGCGCACGCGGGAAGCGTGCTTGCGCTCGGCCGCGCCGATGCGCTCGGTCTGATCCAGGCGCGGGTCCACGCCGCGGCGGGTCAGCAGGGTGTCCACACCCGCGGAAATCGAAGGCTCCCAATCGAAGCAGTAATCCGCGATGGTCACCGAAGCGCCCGGCTCGGCGCCCAGCTTGACCAGCTGGTCCTCGACACCGAGGCGGGCCAGGCGATCCGCCAGGTAGCCCACGGCCTCGTCGTTGTCGAACTGGGTCTGACGCACCCACCGCTCGGGCCGCTCGCCCACCACGATGAAGCCGCCCTCGACCTCGGGATCACGAATGACCCGGAAACCGCTGTCGCCCTTGGCGACCGGGCGGATGATGGCCCGCTTCGGCTCCGCCTTCGGATGCGCCTCGCGGTACTCGGCGACCATCTCCGCCAGCGCGAAGGTCAACGGCCGCAAGCCTTCCCGGCTCACCGCCGAGATCTTGAACACCGGCCAGCCGCGCTTCTCGAACTCCGGCAGCACGAACTCGGCCAGCTCGTCGGCATCGGGGATGTCGGCCTTGTTGAGGATCACCACGCGCGGACGATCGGCCAGATCACCCAGACCGGTGTCACCGGCCAGCGCGGGCTGATACGCCGCCAGCTCGGCCTCCAGAGCGTCCACATCCGACACCGGATCACGGCCGGGTTCCAGCGTGGCGCAGTCCACCACATGGGCCAGCACCGCGCAGCGCTCCAGGTGCCGCAGGAAGTCCAGACCCAGACCGCGGCCCTCGCTCGCGCCCGGAATCAGACCCGGCACATCGGCCACGGTGAACGTCGTATCGCCGGCGAGCACCACACCGAGGTTCGGCACCAGCGTGGTGAACGGGTAATCCGCGATCTTCGGCTTGGCCGCCGACAGCACCGACACCAGTGACGACTTTCCGGCCGACGGGAAACCCACCAGGCCGACATCGGCGACCGACTTCAGCTCCAGAACGACATCGCGCTCCTGGCCGTCCTCGCCGAGCAGCGCGAAACCGGGAGCCTTGCGCGCCTTGGACACCAGCGCCGCGTTGCCGAGCCCGCCGCGACCACCACGGGCCGCCACGTACTGGGTGCCCGCGCCGGTCAGGTCCGCCAGCACCTCGCCGTCGGTGCTCATCACCACGGTGCCGTCCGGCACCTTCAGCAGCAGCCCCTCGCCCTGCTTGCCATTGCGGTTGCTGCCCTCACCGGGCTTGCCGTTCCCGCCCTTGGCATGCGGGTGGAAATGGAAGTCCAGCAGCGTGTGCACGTTCGGGTCGACCTCGAGGGTCACGTCCCCGCCGTTGCCGCCGTTACCGCCATCGGGTCCACCCAACGGCATGAACTTCTCCCGGCGCACCGAAGCGCAGCCGTGTCCACCCTTGCCCGCACGCACGTGCAGCTCGACACGGTCGATGAATTTGGACATATCGGTGATCATCCTCCTTCAGGACTTGTCGACTGAATGTGACGCCCCGGGACTCGGCAGGAAGCGCGAGCGGGGCTGCGAACAGCAAAGCGGGCCAGGGTTAGTGCAACCCTGACCCGCTTCGAAAAGCTAGTGGAGCGGACTCCGGTGCGCCGGTCAGGCGTTCACCGGCTCCGGCACCACGATGTTGACGGTCTTGCGACCACGCTTGGTACCGAACTGCACCGCGCCCGCCTCGAGAGCGAACAGCGTGTCGTCGCCGCCACGGCCGACGTTGACGCCGGGGTGGAAGTGCGTGCCGCGCTGGCGAACCAGGATCTCGCCGGCCTTGACGGTCTGACCGCCGAAGCGCTTCACGCCGAGCCGCTGGGCATTCGAATCGCGACCATTGCGCGAGCTGGATGCACCCTTCTTATGTGCCATTTCAAACTCCTCGTGCCGGGGTGACGAACCCCAAGTCGGATTACTTGATGCCGGTGACCTTCAGGACCGTCAGCTTCTGACGGTGGCCCTGACGCTTGTGGTAGCCGGTCTTGTTCTTGAACTTGTGGATGCGGATCTTCGGGCCCTTGGTCTGTTCGACGACCTCGGCGGACACGGAAACCTTCGCCAGCTTGTCAGCATCGGTGGTCAGCTCGGCGCCGTCAACGACCAGCACCGGCGCCAGGGACACAGCAGTGCCCGGCTCACCCTCGATCTTCTCGACCTTCACCAGGTCACCGACCGCGACCTTGTACTGCTTTCCGCCGGTCTTGACGATTGCGTACGATGCCATCGGTCGGCTGCCCTTCTTTCTTTACAAGTGCTCGGCACTATGTTCACACGGCTGGTCATCCGATTCACAACCGGTAACCGCCGCAGACTGGTCTGGGTATTCACCGCCGCCTCGGGCCAGTGGCTCTAACGAACCGAACCGGGCCCACTCACAGCACTAGTCACAACAGAGTGCCGTCGCAGGGGGCAGCGACTGACCAAGACTACAGGACACCGGTGACCACTCCAAACCGGGGCTGCCGCACCGCTCTCCCGCAGGTGTCGCGTTCTTACAAGATCGCGGCACGCCACCCGGGCAAAATCGAATCATGCGAGCGACAGGCACCTTCAGCGTCAAGTCCTTCACCCCCACCGACATCACCCCCGACCCCGCCGTCGCCACCGGACTGCCGGTCGGACTGTCGAAGATGGAGAAGCAGTTCGAGGGCGAGGTCGCGGGGCGTTCCGCCACCCTGTTCACCGCCGCCTTCGACCAGGAGCAGGGCATCGGGACCTACCTGGCGATGGAATCCTTCGAAGGCGCCCTGAACGGGCAGGCGGGCGCGTTCAACTTCGTGCACGCGGCCTCGACCACCGGTACCGACCGCAGCGACGGGTTCTTCGCCATCGTGCCGGGCAGCGGCACCGGCGCGCTGACGGGCATCACCGGCGAGGGCGACATCGCCATCGACGCGGACGGCACCCACCGCATCTGGTTCGACTACGAACTCGCCTGACGCACACCGAAAGACCGTGGCCCCGCCGGGATTCCGGCGGGGCCACGGTCGTCTCACGCGAGCTGCGAGCTACTTCGCGCTGAGGGTGCTGCTGCCGGCGGACAGCAGCTTGGTGATGATCTGGACGAGCAGGTCGCTCAGGAAGTCGGCTGCGGAACCCATATGATTTCCCCTTCTGTGATGGATCGAACGGTGTGATGGATCGAACGCCCGGAGCCTGTGCGAACAACGTTGCCGGACCGTGAGCGGTCCGTGAATGGCGTTCATCATACGAGAAAAAGCTGTGGCCCCACCGGAATCCGGCGGGGCCACAGTCGATCTCCGACGTGGAGGCTAGTTCTCGCCCTCCGGCGCACCGGCGGGACGGCCCGCGGCCCGGCGGCGCGGGCGGGCGCGCGGCGGGACCACGGCCGGAGCCAGGTCGTCGAGGTTGAAGCCCGGCTTGTCGGCCTGCTCACCGCTGGAGAGCACGAACACCGCGCCCTGGCTGTCGGACGCGGGAGCCGCGGCCGTGCGCGCCACCCGGCGACGGGCGGGACGACGACCCGACGTCACCGGTGCGGCGGCCTCCGCCGCGGCCACGGCGGCGACGGCCGCCTTCGCCTCGGCGATCGGCGATTCGATTGCCTCCGGCTCGGATTCGACCACCACGGTGTCCGCGGCGGGCGCGGACGCGGCGGCCTGCACCTCGGACGCGGCCTCGGCCTCGTCCACCAGCGCCTCGGCGGCAGCGCCGTTGGTGAGCGCCGCGCCCTCGGCGGCCAGTTCCTCGTCGGTGGCGTGCGCGGCCATGGCGAGAGCGACCGGGTGGGCCCGCTTGGTGGCGGCCTTCTCGGCCTTCTCCGCCAGATCCTCGGGCTTCTCGGCCGGCTCCTCGGCCACCGGTTCGACGGCCGGGGCCGGCTCGGCGGCAGCGGCGTTGCGGTCCTTGCGACGACGACGCGAACCCTCGCGACGGCTCACGCCCTCCCCGCTGTCCGCACCGGCCGGAGCCGAGGATTCGACCGGGTAGTTGTGCACCAGGATGCCGCGGCCGTGGCAGGTCTCACAGGTGGTGGAGAACGCCTCGACCAGGCCGGTGCCCAGCTTCTTACGGGTCATCTGGACCAGGCCCAGCGAGGTGACCTCGGAAACCTGGTGGCGGGTGCGGTCGCGGCCCAGCGCCTCGGTCAGGCGGCGTAGCACCAGATCCCGGTTGGACTCGAGCACCATGTCGATGAAGTCGACGACGATCATGCCGCCGATGTCGCGCAACCGCATCTGGCGCACGATCTCCTCGGCCGCCTCCAGGTTGTTGCGGGTCACCGTCTCCTCGAGGTTGGACCCGCCCGACCCGGTGAACTTGCCGGTGTTGACGTCGACCACGGTCATCGCCTCGGTGCGGTCGATCACCAGGGTGCCGCCCGAGGGCAGCCACACCTTGCGGTCGAGCGCCTTGGCCAGCTGCTCGTCGATGCGCAGGCTGCCGAAGACGTCCACTGCGCTGTTGTCGTAGCGCTCGACGCGGGCCAGCATGTCCGGAGCGACCGTGCGCACGTAGTTCTCGACCGTGGTCCAGGCGCGCTCGCCCTCGATGACCAGCTTCGAGAAGTCCTCGTTGAACAGGTCGCGGACCACCTTGACCAGCAGGTCAGGCTCCTCGTAGAGGGTCTTGGGCGCGCCCGAGCCCTGCTTGGACTGCTCCTCGATGGTGCGCCAGGTCGCCTGCAGCCGCTCGACGTCACGCGCCAGCTCCGGCTCGGAGACACCCTCCGACGCGGTACGGATGATGACACCCGCGTCCTGCGGCACGATGTCGCGCAGGATCTCCTTGAGCCGCTTGCGCTCGGTGTCGGGCAGCTTGCGCGAGATGCCGGTCGAGGAGCCGCCCGGCACGTACACCAGGAAGCGACCGGCCAGGCTGATTTGCGTGGTCAGGCGGGCGCCCTTGTGGCCCACCGGATCCTTCGAGACCTGCACCAGCACGGTGTCACCGGGACGAAGCGCCTGCTCGATCTTGCGCTCCTTGCCGCCCAGCCCGGCGGCCTCCCAGTTCACCTCGCCCGCGTACAGCACGCCGTTGCGGCCGCGGCCGATGTCGACGAAGGCGGCCTCCATCGACGGCAGCACGTTCTGCACCTTGCCCAGGTACACGTTGCCGACCATGGACGCCGAGCCCGTGGAGGTCACGAAGTGCTCGACCAGGATGTTGTCCTCGAGCACCGCCACCTGGGTGGTGGAGGTCGGGTGTTCGGGGAAGTGCTTCTCGCGCACCACCATCACCCGGTCCACCGCTTCGCGGCGGGCCAGGAACTCCGACTCGGTCAGGATCGGCGGGCGGCGGCGGCCGGCCTCGCGACCGTCGCGGCGGCGCTGACGCTTGGCTTCCAGGCGGGTGGAACCGCTGATGCCCTGCACCTCGTCCACCTGCGCGGCGGCGCGGCGCTTGCTGCGCGGCTCCCGCTCGTGCACGACGGTGTTCGGCGGATCGTCCTCGGAGACCTCGGGCTCGTTGTCGTCCCCGCCCTTGCGGCGGCGACGGCGACGGCGGCGACGGCTACTGGAACCCTCGGGCACGCCCGTGTCCTCGTCCTCGTCGGCGGCCTCGGTGTCGGCAGCTTCGGCCGACTCGTCCTCGGTGTCGGACTCCTCGTCCTCGCCCTCGGCGTCGCCGTGCTGCTCACCGCGACCCCGGCCGCGGCCGCGACGGCCCCGGCGGCGGCGACGCGAGGTGCCCTCGCGCTGCTCCCGGTCCTGATCGCCGTCCCAGTCGCCCTCGTCCTCGGCGTCCTCGGCGGCGGTGTCCTCGGTGACCGCGGTCTCCTCGGTCACCTTCTCCTCGGCGACCGGCTCTTCGACGCGCGGCTTGCGCTCACGGCGCTTGCGGCGGGTCTCCTCGACGGCCGTGGCGTCCGGCGACAGGAACAGCGGCGCCGCGACGACGGCGGCCGGCTGATACTGCACCTGCTCCTCGGCCTGGGCCTCGCTCAGGAAGGGGCTGGCGAACAGGGTGGACTGCGACGAGGTCGGGGTGACCGCAGACTCGGCGGCCTCGACTTCCTCGGCGGCCAGCTCGTCGGCGGCCCGGTCGTCGCCCGCGGCGATGGCGGCGTCGACGGTGTTTTCGGCGATCGGTCCCGGACCCGCCGGGGCGGCCTCGACATCACGCGGCCCGAAGGCGTCGCGCACGGTCTCGGCGACGGTGCGATCCAGACTCGACTGCGGGCTTCTCGCTTGAGCGCCCATCTCGGTCAGGTGGGCCAGAATACGTTTGCTGGTGGTGCCCAGCAGCTTCGCCAGTGCGTGCACTCGGATCCGTTCCGGCAATTGTCCGGCAGCCGGGGTGATCTGAGCGCCCCCTTCACCGTTCACCTGCGATGCGTCCTGCGGCTCTTGATCGGCCACGAAATCTCCTCGGGGCCCCCGGGCGCGTTCCTACTTAGGAGTGACGCGGCCGACGCGGGGGCACTGTTCTGTTGGCCTCACGCCCGGAGGCGCGAGATCGTAAGTCTTCGCGCCGCGTGGCCCGTTATCACCGGTGTCTCGTCGTTCGGGCTAACAGGTCACGTGGCGCCTGGTTGGTTGGCTCAACTCCGTGTCACGAGCGTTCATCCAGCGTGCCTGTCCAACGGCCGAGTCTAGGAAGCCGTCGGCGGCAGCGATGATCGTCCGTCGCTCCGCGGTGTCGTTCGGAGGTGAACGATGCCTGCCGCAAACGGCCGGCGTCGGTCACTTCCAGAGCCAGTATCCCACACCACGCCGGGGCGTCGTGCCCACGCGGCCCGGAGCGGGCCTCGCGAGTGTCATGGGCGTTCACTACGCCGAAGGTCCGGGGGCGTACCCCCGGACCTATCGATAGAGGATTCGGGGGCAAACACCCCCGCGAGATCAGTGCGCGAACCCGGGGAACCAGATGTCGATCTCACGCTTGGCGGACTCGGGCGAGTCGGAGCCGTGCACGAGGTTGAACTGGGTCTCGAGGGCGTAGTCGCCGCGAATGCTGCCGGGGACGGCCTTCTCGACCGGGTCGGTGCCGCCGGCGATCTGGCGGAAGGCGGCGATGGCGCGCTCACCCTCGAGCACGGCCGCGACGACCGGACCGGAGGTGATGAATTCGATCAGGGAGCCGAAGAACGGACGCTCGGCGTGCTCGGCATAGTGGACCACCGCCACTTCCTCGGAGACGTTCACGAGCTTCAGCGCCGCGATCTTCAGACCCTTGCGCTCGATGCGGGTGATGATCTCCCCGACGAGGCCGCGGGCCACGCCGTCGGGCTTGATGAGTACCAACGTCTGCTCAGTCACGCCCGCAACCTTAGCTCCCCCGCCTCTCCGAGACTCAAGCGCACAGTTGAGAGCCGCAACCAGTCCCATTCGCGGACCGGCGGTCAGGATCCGAAACAATTCTGGACGTACCCGGCGAGTTACCCCGGGCGCAACGAAATCAGTTGTCACCCTGGGCAACGCAAACTACGACCCGGACATTCGCTGACTGGGGAGCTGGCCTGCGTCCATGCGCTTCTTCACATCCGCGCGCAGGAACAGCACGAACACCCACACGGCGACGAAGACCACGCCGATCACCAGGATCGAGATGTGGATGAAGCCGCCGAGCAGCAACGCCACCTGCAGGGCCAGGTTGAACGGGATGGCCCAGGGCCGGCGCTGCACGCCCGCGCCGAGGAACATCACCACGGCCAGCCCGACGACGTAGAGGACCGACCACCAGCGCAGGCCGCCGCCGACGGCACTGATCACCGGCAGCGCGAGCAGCACGGTGATGGCCTCGAGGACCAGGGTGCCGGCCATGACGCCGCGCAGGCCCTTCCACGGGTCGGTGGCGGGCGGCGGGACCTCGGGGGTGGCGTCCGTCATGCGGGATCCTTTCCGAACAGGCTGCGGGCGGACCCGGCGGTGACGACCGAGCCGGTGATGACTATGCCCGCGCCGGAAACCAATTCGCCGTCCTCCCCGCCTTCGGCGAGCGCGATGGCGGTCTCGATGGCGTCGGCCAGGTCGTGGGCGACGGCCACGCGTTCGTCGCCGAATCGCTGGACCGCGAGGTTGGCCAGGTCGTCGACGGGCAGCGCGCGCGGGGAGCCGTTCTCGGTGACGACGATCTCGTCGAGGATCGGTTCCAGCGCGTCGAGGATGCCGCCGGCGTCCTTGTCGGCCAGCACCGCGACCACGCCGACCAGTTTGCGGAAGTCGAACTCGCTGGTCAGGGTGGCGGCCAAAGCCTTGGCGCCGTGCGGGTTGTGCGCGGCGTCGATGAAGATGGTGGGCGCGCTGCGCATGCGCTCCATCCGGCCCGGGCTGAGCGCGCTCGCGAATCCGGCTCGCACCGCGTCGATGTCGAGCTGCCGCGACGCGCCCGCGCCGAAGAACGCCTCGACCGCGGCCAGCGCGAGCACGGCATTGCGGGCCTGGTGTTCGCCGTGCATGGGCAGGAAGATGTCGTCGTAGACGCCGCCGAGGCCCTGGAGTTCGAGCATCTGGCCGCCGATGGCGACGCGACGCGAAAGCACCTGGAACTCAGAGCCTTCGCGAGCCACGGCCGCGTCGACTTCTACGGCGCGGCGCAGCAGGACGTCCATGACTTCGGGTTCCTGCTGGGCGATGACGGCGACGGTGTCGCGCGGGGACAGTTCGTCCTCGGGGGCCTTCTTGATGATTCCGGCCTTCTCCCCCGCGATGGAGGTGAGGTCGGGGCCGAGGAATTCGGTGTGGTCCAAGCCGATCGGGGTGATGACGGCGACCTGGCCGTCGATCACATTGGTGGCATCCCAGCGACCACCCAGTCCGGTCTCCACCACGGCCACATCCACCGGCGCTTCCGCGAAGGCCGCGTACGCCATCCCGGTGAGCACCTCGAACTTCGACATGGCCGGGCCGCCTGCGGCTTTCGACTGCGCGTCGATCATCTCGACGAACGGCAGCAGCTCCCGGTACACCTCCACGTAGCGTCCCGGCGTGATGGGCGCGTTGTCGATGGCGATGCGCTCGGTGGCCAGTTGCAGGTGCGGGCTGGTGATCCGCCCGGTCCGCCGGTGCAGCGCGGTGAGCAGCGCGTCGATCATGCGAGTCACCGAGGTCTTGCCGTTGGTGCCGGCGATGTGGATGGCCGGATAGGACTGCTGGGGCGAGCCCAGCAGATCCATCAGCGTCGCGATCCGCGACAGCGACGGCTCGATCTTGGTCTCCGGCCAGCGCCGATCGAGTTCGGCCTCGACCAGCGCCATCTCGGCCAGATCCACCGGCGAGGTGCCGTGGGTCAGCGAGCCCTCCGCGTACTGACGCTCCGGTTCGTCGTTCACTTGGCGGCCAACTCGGCGAGCCGGGCGGTGACGCGCTCGACATCGCCCTCGGCGATCTCCTTGCGCGCCTTGATCTTCGCGACCACGTCCTCGGGGGCCTTGGCCAGGAAGGCCGCGTTGCCGAGCTTGCCGTTGGTGCCGGCCAGTTCCTTCTGCGCGGCGGCGAGGTCCTTCTCCAGGCGGCGGCGCTCGGCGTCGAGGTCGACCGTGCCGGAGGTGTCGATCTCGACGGTGACCGTCGCGGTGCTCAGGCGCACCTCGACCGACGCGGTGGCCGCGAAGTCCGCGCCCGCCTCGGTCAGCTTGGCCAGGTTGGCGATGCCCGCCTCCTGGGCGCGCAGGTCGGCGGCGTCGATGCCGGCGATGCGGGCGGCCACCTTCTGGCTGTCGGCCAGGCCCTGGTCGGCGCGGAAGCGGCGGATCTCGGTGATCAGCTTCTGGGTGTCGGCCACCCGCTGGGCCGCGGCGGTGTCGGCGGTCGCGCCGGAGACGGCCGGCCAGGCGGAGATGACGATGGACTCGCCCTCGGCGCCGTCGGTCAGCGCCTGCCACAGGGTTTCGGTGACGAACGGGACGGCCGGGTGCAGCAGGCGCAGCACGGCGTCGAGGACGTTGCCGAGCACGATGCGGGTGCTCGCGGCGCGCTCCTCGGACTCGGCGAACTGAACCTTCGCCAATTCCAGGTACCAGCTGCAGAATTCGTCCCACGCGAAGTGGTAGAGCCCTTCGAGGGCCTTGCTGAACTCGTAGCGGTCCAGGGCGCCGTCGACCTCGGCGATGACCTCGTCGAGGCGGTCGAGGATCCACAGGTCGCTGTCGGTGAGGGTGTCGCGGGCGGGCAGTTCGCCCGGCTGCGCGCCGTTCATGAGCGCGAACTTGGTGGCGTTGAACAGCTTGGTGATGAAGCTGCGCGAGGCGGTCACGTGCGAGGTGCCGACCGAGAGGTCGCCGCCGGGCTGGGCGCCGCGGGCCAGGGTGAAGCGGGTGGCGTCGGCGCCGTACTCGTTGATCCAGTCCAGCGGGTCGATGCCGTTGCCGCGCGACTTGGACATCTTCTTGCCGTGTTCGTCGCGAATCAGGCCGTGCAGGAACACATCCTGGAACGGGACCTGCTTGGCGTCCTTGCCGGCGGTGAGCACCGGGTCGTCGGAGACGAACATGCCGAACATCATCATCCGGGCGACCCAGAAGAAGAGGATGTCGTAGCCGGTGACCAGCACGCTGGTCGGGTAGAACTTGCGCAGTTCCTCGGTGGAGTCGGGCCAGCCCATGGTGGAGAAGGGCCACAGGCCCGAGGAGAACCAGGTGTCGAGCACGTCGGGGTCCTGGACGTAGCCCTCGGGGGCCTGCTCGTCGGGTCCGACGCAGACGATCTCGCCTTCGGGGCCGTACCAGATCGGGATGCGGTGGCCCCACCACAGCTGCCGCGAGATGTTCCAGTCGTGCATGTTGTCGACCCACTCGAACCAGCGCGGTTCCTGGCTGGCCGGGTGGATCTTGACGTCGCCGTTGCGGACCGCGTCGCCGGCGGCCTTGGCGATGCCCTCGACCTTGACCCACCACTGCATGGACAGGCGGGGTTCGATGGGTTCACCGGAGCGCTCGGAGTGGCCGACCTGGTGGATGTAGGGGTACTTGCGCCCGACCACGCGACCCTCGGCCTCGAGGCGCTCGCGGATCTTCAGCCGCGCCTCGAAGCGGTCCATGCCGTCGAATTCGGTTCCGCTGTCGGCGATCTTGCCGGTGATGTCCATGATGGTCGGCATCGGCAGGTTGTGGCGCAGGCCGAGCTCGAAGTCGTTGGGGTCGTGCGCGGGGGTGATCTTGACCGCGCCGGAGCCGAACTCGGGGTCCACGTAGTCGTCGGCGACGATCGGGATCTGGCGGCCGGTGATCGGGTGGTAGACGGTGGTGCCGATCAGCGCCTGGTAGCGCTCGTCGTCGGGGTGCACCGCGACGGCGGTGTCACCGAGCATGGTCTCCACGCGGGTGGTGGCCACGATCACGTGCGGCTCGTCATCGTTCAGCGAGCCGTAGCGCAGCGAGACGAGCTCGCCCTCGACCTCCTTGTGGTCCACCTCGAGGTCGGAGATGCCGGTCTTCAGCACCGGCGACCAGTTCACCAGGCGTTCGGCGCGGTAGATGAGGCCGGCGTCGTAGAGGCGCTTGAAGATGGTCTGCACGGCGCGGGACAGGCCCTCGTCCATGGTGAAGCGGTCGCGGCTCCAGTCGACGCCGTCGCCGAGGCGGCGCATCTGGCCCTGGATCTGGCCGCCGGATTCGCGCTTCCAGTCCCAGACCTTGTCGACGAACAGTTCGCGGCCGAAGTCTTCCTTGGTCTTGCCGTCGACGGCGAGCTGCTTCTCCACCACGGTCTGGGTGGCGATGCCGGCGTGGTCCATGCCGGGCAGCCACAGCACCTCGAAGCCCTGCATCCGCTTGCGGCGGGTGAGCAGGTCCATGAGGGTGTGGTCGAGGGCGTGGCCCATGTGCAGGGTGCCGGTGACGTTCGGCGGCGGCAGCACGATGGAGTACGCGGGCTTGGCGCTGCCGGTGTCGGCGGTGAAGTAACCGGCGCCTACCCAGCGCTCGTACAGGTCGGCCTCGACGTCGCTGGGGTTCCAGCTCTTGGGGAGGGCATCGGCACGATTTCGCGGGTTCTCAGAGGCTGCGCTGGTCACCGTGTGATTCTAAGGGCTGGGATTATCGCCCAACGACCGGGTTTTTCCCAGGGGTGATTTTGGATAGCCGAAGGGCGAGGCTTCCGGCGGATGAGGGACACCGGAAGCCTCGCCCTCGACGTCCACACTACCGCCGTTTTGCGCGATTCCCCCGAATCCATACCCAATTCTCAGGTTGTGACCCAGTAGCCTGAAAACCATGAATCCGATTGTCACACGGTTGATGTCGACGGTCGCCGGCCAGCTGGGCCACCCCCACGGCCGCCTCGGCAAGCTCGTCGCCCGCATGCTCAACCGCGGCAACCACCCCCTGATCGAGGCCGCCGTCACCGCCGCCGAGGTCACCCCCACCGACGCGGCCGCCGACATCGGCTTCGGCGGCGGTCTCGGCCTTACTCTGCTGTTGGGCCGGGTCGGCACCACCGGCACCGTGACCGGCGTCGAGCTCTCCGCGGACATGCTCACCCGGGCGCGCCGCGAGTACGCGGCCGACGTGTCCTCCAACCGGCTGCGCCTCGTCGAGGGTTCACTCACCGGACTGCCCCTGGCGGACGACTCGCTGGATGCCGTAATCACCTGCAACACCATCTATTTCGTGCCCGAGCTGGACGCGGCGTGCGCCGAGCTGGCTCGCGTCCTGAAATCCAAGGGCCGCTTGGTGATCGGCATCGGAGACCCCGACGCCATGGCGAAAATGCCTTTCACCCCATACGGATTCACGCTCCGCCCGGTCGCCGAAGTCCGTGCGGCGCTGGAGCGGGTCGGCCTCACGGTCGATCAGCGTGAGGTCACCAGCAGGCCGATGACGGGCCATCTGCTCATCGCCCGCCCCACCGGATAGGGGTCGAGCGGTCGCGGTCCGGGCGTACTTCGGTTGCGCCCGGCCTTCGCGGCCACCATGAAGTGATCGTCGACGGGTTCCGGCACACTTCTGTCCCGCAAACGTTTGACATCTAATCATTCGATATCTAACGTTTCACTCGGATTGGTTCTACCGAGGAGGAACGTGGTGGCTGTCGACAGGGCCGGGGCGAGTCCCCCGGTGCGGGACGAGGTCGAGCCGACACCGGCGACCACCCGGCAGTGGGCCGTGCTCGTGGTGGTTTCGTTGACGCAGTTGATGATTGCGCTCGACGCGACCGTGATGAATGTGGCGTTGCCGTCGGCGCAGGCGGACCTCGGGTTCTCCGATTCGGGGCGGGCGTGGGTCATCACCGCGTACACGCTGGCGTTCGGCGGGCTGCTGCTGATCGGGGGCAGGCTGTCGGATCTGCTCGGGCGGCGGCGGGCGCTCACTATCGGATTGGCGGGATTCGCGCTGGCCTCCGGAGCCGCCGGATTGGCACGGAATCTGGCCGAACTGGTCGCGGCCCGAGCCGCGCAAGGCGTGTTCGGCGCGTTGCTCGCGCCGACGGTGCTGGGCCTGGTGAGCGTGACCTTCGCCGATCCCCGGCTGCGGGCGAAAGCCTTCGCGGTGTTCGGGGCGATCGCCGGTGGCGGTGGCGCGATCGGGCTGGTGCTGGGCGGCCTGCTGACGCAGACATTGAGCTGGCGCTGGTGCTGCTATGTGAACATCGCGCTGGTGGCCGTGGTCCTGGCCGGTAGCCGGCTGCTGGTGCCGGGTGATCGCGGGATCCGCCGGGAACGACTCGATATCGTCGGCGCGGTCCTGGCGACCGGCGGCGTCACGGCGGTCGTGTTCGGTGCGTCCCAGGCCGCGACCTCGGGATGGGCGTCGATGTCGACGCTCGCTCCCGGAGCGGGCGGGGTGATCGGGCTGGCGCTGTTCGGGCTGTGGGAGGCGCGGGTCGCCGATCCGCTGCTGCCGCTGGGATTGTTCGCGAACCGCAATCGGGTGGGGGCGGTGCTGACGGTGGCCTGCGCGGTCGCCGGGATGCTCGCGCTGTTCCTGTTCCTCACCTACTACCTGCAATCGGTGCTCGGGTACGGCCCGCTGCGGGCCGGGCTCGCTTTTCTGCCGCTGTCGTTGGCGGTAGCCGCTGCGGCGCAGCTGATTTCGGCTCGCCTGACGCATCGGGTCACGCCCCGCACGCTGATCGTGCCCGGGTTGTGCGGCGCCGGGCTCGCAATGGCATTGCTCACCCGTTTGACCCCGGACAGTCACTACGCCTCCGGCGTGCTGCCCGCGCTGCTGCTGCTCGGCGCGGGAATGGGCTGCGTGTTCGCCCCCGCGATCAGTGTGGCCACCGCCGACGCGCCGCCCCGGCAGGCGGGCGTGGTGGCGGCCGTGGTGAACGCCGGTCAGCAGATCGGCGGCTCGCTCGGGGTCGCGGTGCTCAACACCGTCGCCACCAGCGCGGCCGCCGGATTCCTGACCGGACGTCCGGACCGATCCGCCGTCGCCGCCGTGGTCCACGGCTACACCACCGCCACCGCCTGGGCGGCGGCGCTGCTCTTCCTCGCCGCACTCGCGGCGGGGTTGCTCATCACCGGAAATCCACGAAAGGGAGACCAATGACCGTCGAAGATCAGGTGCGCGAGTTGTGCCGGCGCTGGGCCGCGGCCGAGCAGCTCGAAGACGTTGCGGCACTGAACGATATGGCTGTGCCGGACTTCACCCTGGTCGGGCCGGCCGGGTTCGTGCTCGACAAGGGCGCGTGGCTGGACCGCTACCGCAACGGGGCGCTGCGGACCACGTCGATCGTGTGGGAGGACCCGGTCATCGTCCGCGATTACGGCGCCGCCGCCATCGCGATCGGCCGCTACGTCCAGGAGGCCGAATACCAGGGCAACAAGGCCGACGGCCGGTTCCGGAGCACGCATGTCGCGGTCGAGCGGGACGGCCGCTGGCAGCTGGCCGGACTGCATCTGAGCACCAGCGTCGGACCGTAGCGGCGCGAATCCATCGAGGTACGTTGAGGGAATGCCGAGACCCGACCGAACCCCCGTAGGCCTGGTTCTGACCCGCACCGCGAAAACGGTCAGCCGCGCCTTCGACGAGACCCTCGCCGCCTCGGGAGGTTCGCTGCCGGTCTGGCTGATCCTGCTGACCTTGAAGACTCAGCAGCTCGGCAACCAGCGGGAGCTGGCGAAGGCGGTGGGTATCGAGGGCGCGACGCTCACCCACCACCTCACCGCGATGGAGAACGAGGGGCTCGTTACCCGGCGCCGGGATCCGGCCAACCGCCGGGTGCAGCAGGTGGAACTCACCGAGCGCGGGGACGCCCTGTTCCTGCGGCTGGCCGGTGCGGCCGCCGCCCACGATCAGCGCCTGCGGGCCGGATTCAGCGATGACGAGGTCGCCGTGCTCAGCGATCTGCTGGACCGGCTGGCGCACAACATGAACAAGCCGACCGTCCCCTGACCCCGGTTCGAGGTCACCCGGGAGTCGGCACCGCCCGAACTGGAGTGACCATGAACCCCGAACTGCTCGCCAAGCTCATCCGATTCCAGCAGCCCGAGAAGGCGCTGCCCTACCTGAACGGTCTCGACGACGCCCGCGTCGCCGGACTGTTCGACCTCGATCCGGGCGAATACCGGGACCTGCGTGCGGGATTCGCCGATCAGACCCGCCAGGCCGCCGAGGAACTGCTCGAGGATGCCGAATTGGCGGCACAGGTGGACCGGCTGCCGTTCGCGGCGGGTCAGCACGTGCTCGCGCTCGGTGAGAGTTCCACGGCGGATCGACTGTCCTGGTTCGAGATTCTGCGTCAACTGCTGGCCATCCGCCGCCCTGGCGACGCGATCCAGTTGACCAATGCGGCCGTGACCGGGTGCACCACAACACAAGCGCTGACCACACTGCCGGGCCTGGGCTTCCAGCGTCCGGACTGGGTGCTGTGCCAGCTCGGCGCGAACGACGCACAACGGCTGGGCAGCACCCGAACCCGGCTGGTCAGCGCCACCGAGACCGCACGCAACCTGCTGCTGCTGCGCGACCGCGGCCTGGAAATCACTTCCGCACAGTGGGTTTGGCTCACCCCGACCGCGGTCGACGAGGGCCGCGCCGCCACCTTCACACATTTCCGGAGGGCCGGAATCACCTGGGCCACAGCGGATATGGCGGACACCGCGAAGGTGCTGTCCGTTCAACCGGAACCCGTGGTCGACGCCCTGTCGGTCACCGAACCCCTCCCCGGAGCCGAGCTACATCTCGACGACGGCGTGCATCTGACCATCGACGGCCAGATGGCGGTCACGGTCGAGCTGGTCGCCACCCTGTCCCGGATTTCCTGACTCTCGAGACCAAGGATCACCGCTCATGACGATCATCGCCCCCCGCTCCAGACTCCTGACACTGGTCCCCGTCCTGCCCTTCACCGGGCTCACCATCGCCTACGTCGCCACAAATTCCGCTACGCCGCACCCGGATGCCAGCGGTGCGGCCGTGCTGGCCTACACCACCGCCCATCAGGACCTGATCCATCTCGGCGCGTTTCTGTTGCTGCTGTCGGCCGCTCCGCTCGTCCTCGCGACCGGGCTGTTGCACCGGGCGCTGCGGGCCCCGGCCATCGCGGTCATGGGCGGAGCGCTCGCCGCGTCCGGGCTCACCCTCAGCGCACTGTTCTCCTGGACCGGTGCGCGGCTACCCAGTTCGACCGCACCGGAATCGGCGCGGGCGTTCGCAGATCTGGCGTTCCTGACCGGCGGACCCGCCTATGCCGCCGGGTTCGGGCTGCTCGCCCTGGGTCTGTCGATTCCGGTGCTGATGGACACCGAATTGCCGCGCTGGGTCGGCATCTTCGGATTGGTGATCGCCGGCGCGGCGGCGCTCT
Organism: Nocardia tengchongensis; assembly: GCF_054781395.1. NCBI lineage: Bacteria > Bacillati > Actinomycetota > Actinomycetes > Mycobacteriales > Nocardiaceae > Nocardia > Nocardia tengchongensis. Next base: position 531,641 of record NZ_BAAGUM010000017.1, on the reverse strand, counting down.
CGACGCTGGCGCTGGTGGCCTCCGGGTTCACCTATCTGCTGCCGGTCGTCCGCTTCGGCGGGCTGATCTGGTTGATCTGCACCGCCGTCGTGGTGTCGCGGCGTGCGTCGTTCCCGACGGAATCCGCGCTCCCCGCGCATGTTTGAAAGGTCACCGCAATGATCAGCAGCTATTCCGACCTGTCCGGCAAGACCGCCGTCATCACCGGCGGCTCGCGAGGCATCGGCGCGCGGACCGCGCGCGCCCTGGCCGCCAATGGGGCACGGGTCTGCGTGGTGGGCCGCGACGAGCAGGCTCTGGGCGAGGTGGTCACCGCGATCACCAGTGCGGGCGGGACCGCGGTCGCCGCCGTCGCCGACGTCACCTCCGACGCCGACCTCGCCTCCGTGCGTGAACTGGTCGAGAACGAGCTCGGTCCGGTCGATATCCTCGCCGCGTTCGCCGGCGGTCAGGGCTACCCGACGCCGAGCGCCGAACTGACCGAGCAACGCTGGCATCAGGTCCTCGACTCCGATCTGACCTCGGTCTTCCTGACCATCCGCACCTTCCTGACCGGCATGATCGAGCGGGCGCACGGCAGCATCATCACCATGTCCTCTTCGGCAGGACGGCAACCGTCCCAGGCGAATCTGGCCTACGGCGTCGCCAACGCGGGCGTGGTGATGCTCACCCGTCACCTGGCCACCGAGCTCGGTCCGCACGGCATCCGCGTGAATGCGCTGGCCCCCACCGCCATCCGCACCGAGAAGGTCGCCGCCAATATGCCCGAGGCGGTTCAGCAGCAGGTGGCGGCGCAGCATCCGCTGCGCCGCCTGGGCACCCCCGACGATGTCGCGGAGGCCGCGCTGTTCCTGGCCTCGGATGCCTCCGCCTATCTGACCGGCATCACCATCGATGTCGCCGGGGGCCGGATCACCAACTGAGGCCCACCCCGATACGCACTGTGCCCCATGCCTTCCGGCATGGGGCACAGTGCGTCGACGTCATGGGACGAGGACGTCCAGGACGCCGGGGTGGGCGCGGAACAGGGCCGGGAGGTGGCCGGCCGGGTCGCCGTCCGCGGTGGCGGGGGCGCCGGGGGCGGTGAGGCGGATCTCGCGGGCCCGGTACTGGACGGCGGCCGGGTGGTCGATGCGCTTGCCGGCCGACAGGGTCGGGAGCAGGCGCAGCATTTCCAGGCGGGACATGGCGCCGACGACGGTGAGGTCGAGCAGGCCGTCGTCGATCTCGGCGTCGGGGGTGATGCGCATGCCGCCGCCGTAGGTGCTGGTGTTGCCGACCGCCACCATGACCGCGTCGAGTTCGAGGACCGTGCCGTCGGGGTGGTCCGGGGAACCGGTCAGTTCGATGCGATACGGGACCGCGAGCTTGCCCACGAGTTCGAGCAAGGCCGCGACGGTGTAGCGCATGGGACCGTTGGGCCAGCGTAAGGCGTTGGCGCGCAGGGTGACCCGGGCGTCGAGGCCGGTGCCGGTGACGGTGGCGAACCAGACGGCACGACCCGATTCCTCGGTCTCGACGGTGCCGAGGTCGATGGCGCGGGTGCGGCCGTCCAGGATGGTGGCCACCGCGGCGGCGGTGTCGTCGGGGATGCCGAGTTCGCGGGCCAGGTCGTTGCCGGTGCCGCCGGGTATCAGGCCCAACGGCACGCCGGTGCCCGCGAGCGCCTGCAGCACGACGCCGACCAGGCCGTCGCCGCCCGCCGCCACCACGGCATCGGGACGCTTGTCGGGGTCGGCCAGCGCCTTGCGGACCAGTCGTTCGCTGTCGGCGGCCGACTCACCGCGGATCTCGGTGACCTGGACGCCGAACTCGACGAACCGGTTGGCCGCCTCGACGGCGACCAGTGCGCCCTTGCCGTGACCGGAGAGCGCGTTGGTCACCAGGGCGATGGAGCGGATGGTTCTCACGGAATCAGCTTCCCAGGGTTCAGGATTCCGGTGGGATCCACGGCGTTCTTCACCGCGCGCAGCACCTGAACGCCCAGGTCACCGATCTCATCGGTCATCCAGGGGCGGTGGTCGGCGCCGATCGCGTGGTGGTGGGTGATGGTGCCGCCCGCGGCCACGATGGCATCGCCCGCGGCCTTCTTGGCGACGGCCCAGCCGGCGATCGGGTCCTGGGCCTGCTTGGCGACGACGGTGAAGTACAGCGACGCGCCGGTCGGGTAGGTGTGCGAGATGTGGCACATGACCAGGGCCGGCAGGCCGAGCGCGTCGACCAGCGCCGCGGTCACCTTGGCCTTCAGGTTGTCGAGATTGCTCCAGGTGGTGGCGGTTTCGAGGGTCTCGCACAGCACGCCCACGTCCAGCAGCGCGTCCCGCAGGTAGGGGGCGGCGAAGCGGCCGTGCTCCCATTCGCGGGCCGGGCCCTCGCCGAGAGCGGTGCCGCCGGTGGCGGCCAGCAGGGCGGCGGCCTCGGTGCTGCGGGCGGCCACGTGCGCGGCGGTGCCCTCGAAGGTGGTGACGGCCAGGCAGCCGCCGACGGCCGCGCCGCCGATGTCTCCGGCCCGGGCCAGGTTCAGGCCGGTCTCGGCCTCGTCGGAGAGCCGCATGACGGTGGGGGCGGCCCCGGCCTGGATGACCGCGCGCAGGGCGGCCGCGCCGGTGGCGAAGTCGGGGAAGGACCAGGCCTGGTAGCCGGTGGTCTCGGGGACCGGGTGCACGCGCAGGGTGACCTCGGTGATGATGCCGAGGGTGCCCTCCGAGCCGGAGAACAGTTCGCGCAGATCGGGTCCGGCGGCGGAGGCGGGGGCGCGGCCCAGGTCGAGATCGCCTGCGGGGGTGGCGATCCGGAAGCGCTGGATCATGTCGTCGAAGCGGCCGTAGCCGGCCGAGGCCTGGCCCGAGGAGCGGGTGGCCGCGAAGCCGCCGATGGTGGCGTATTCGAAGCTCTGCGGGAAGTGGCCGAGCGAAAGGCCGTGGCGGGCAAGCAGTTCCTCGGCCTGCGGGCCGGTGAGGCCCGCGCCCAGGGTGGCGGTGCCGCTGACCGGGTCGACGTCGGTGAGGGTGTCGAGGCGGCGCAGGTCGAGAGCGATGACGGCCGGGAACTCGCCGCGGGCCGGGTCGAGGCCGCCGACGACGCTGGTGCCGCCGCCGAAGGGCACGACCGCGATGGCGTTGGCGGCGCAGTACTTCAGGACCGCGAGGACTTCGTCGTGGTCGGCGGGGAAGGCGACGGCGTCGGGCGCGTCCTGCTCGCCCTCGGCGCGGCGGCGCAGCAGGTCGGGGGTGGACTTGCCACCGGCGCGGAGCAGCCGGTCGCGGTGGTCGATCGACAGGTTCTCGGCTCCGACCACCGCGACGAGTCCGGCATGCTGATCCGGCGTGAGCGCCGAGGCGCGCAACGGCACATCGCCCTCATCGCGACGGGTCGCCGGCTCGCCGGACACCCCGAATACCTGCGTGAGCAGTCCCCGGATCTGCTCGGACAGTGGTTTGTGTCCGGCCGGGGAACCCCAGGCGTCCCACACCATACTCGCGCGGGCGTGCGCCTCGCCCGAGTTTTCGGTGGATGCGGAAGCTGCTTGTGTGTCGACCATGCGTTACAGTGTGACATAGAATGTCAAGCAGTAACGGCAACTACTCTCCCATGGTGGCAACCATGAGTTCTACCGAACCATCATCCGCCGTCGACCGGGCCATCCTGGACGCGGCACGCGCCTGCGTGGCCGAATTCGGCGTCCGGCGCACCACCCTGACCGAGGTGGCCCGCCGTGCCGGTGTCAGCCGTCCCACCGTGTATCGCCGCTGGCCCGACACCGGCTCGCTGGTGGCCGACCTGCTGGTGCGCGAACTGCGCGAGATCATCGTCGACACCGCCCCCAGCACCGGCACCGGCCGCGCGCGCCTGGTCGGCGCGATCGTCGGCGGCGGGTCGATGATCCGCCGAAACCCCCTGTTCGCCAAGATCTTCCGCGCCGACGCCGACGTCATGCAGACCTACGTGTTCGAACGCCTGGGCCGCAACCAGCGCGCCCTCATCGACCTGTTCGCCGACGGCATCCGGCAAGGCCAGGCCGACAACTCCATTCGCGACGGCGACCCCCAGCACCTGGCCGCCATGCTGCTGCTCATCGCCCAATCCGCGGTCCAGTCCGCCTCCGCGTTCGCGGTGGTGCTCGAGAGCGACCACCTCGACGCCGAACTGACCCACGCCCTGAACGGCTACCTCACGCCCGGCGACCCCGGCCCGCGATGACCATGTCCGGCGACCGAATCCCCTCCCGCGCAACGATTCCGCTCCTTAGGGCGGATACGGCGCGGCACGGAACGGGCGCCGGAACCGCGGACCGATCGGCCGTCCGTCGCCACGGACTCACTCCCTTCCATCGACACCCGCATCGAAAGGCCCTGATATGACCAGCAATCCGGATCGGTCCAATTCCGCGCTCAATCGGGAGCGACGGCAGCGGGAGCTGACCGCGCTGGGCGACGGGGCCCCGATCGACGTGCTGGTGATCGGCGGCGGCATCACCGGCGTCGGGGTGGCGCTGGACGCGACCGCGCGCGGTTTGCGGACGGTGCTGGTGGAGAAGCACGACTTCGCGTTCGGGACCAGCCGGTGGAGTTCCAAGCTGGTGCACGGCGGCCTGCGGTATCTGGCCAGCGGTGGCGTCGGGATCGCGCACGAGAGCGCGGTCGAGCGCGACATCCTGCTGACCTGCACGGCGCCGCATCTGACCCGGGCGCTGCCGCAGGTGGTGCCGCTGCTGCCGAATATCGGTGCGGCACAGAAGCTGCTGGTGCGGGCCGGGTTCCTGGCCGGGGACGTGCTGCGCCGGACGGCGGGCACGCCGGCGTCGGTGCTGCCGCGGTCGCGGCGGGTGGCCGCGGCGGAGGCGCTGCGGTTCGCCCCGACCGTGCGACGGGACGGGCTGCGCGGCGGATTGCTGGCCTGGGACGGGCAATTGGTCGATGACGCGCGGCTGGTGGTGGCCATCGCCCGCACCGCCGCGCGGGAGGGCGCCACGGTGCTGACCCGGGTCGAGGCCGGGAACGTGACCGGCACCTCGGCCACCCTGACCGACACCCTCACCGGTGAAACCCTGGACGTGACAGCGCGTTCGGTGGTGAACGCCACCGGCGTGTGGGCCGATCAGGTGGATCCGAGCATCGAGCTGCGGCCGTCGCGCGGCACGCACCTGGTGTTCGACGCGGCCGCGTTCGGCGGTCTCACCGCGTCGCTGACCGTGCCGATCCCGGGCAGCACCAGTCGTTTCATCTTCGCCTTCCCGGCCGCGCACAACCGCGTGTACCTGGGTCTCACCGACGAGGAGGCGCCCGGCCCGGTGCCCGACGTCCCGCACGCCACCGACGGCGAGATCGACTTCCTGCTCGACACCGTCAACACGGTGCTGCGGGAGCCGTTGCGCCGCAGCGATATCCGCGGCTCCTTCGCGGGCCTGCGACCGCTGCTGCGCACCGGCGACGACAGCACCGCCGACATCTCCCGCGAGCATGCGGTACTGACCTCCCCCACCGGCGTGATCACGGTGGTGGGCGGCAAGCTCACCACCTACCGCAAGATGGCCGAGGACGCCACGGACGCCGCGGTGGCGCACGCGCGGCTGTCCGCGGCCCCCTGCCGCACCCGCGCGCTGCCGCTGGTCGGTGCGGTGTCCGGCGCGGCTCGCGATGCCATTCAGGCCCCGCCCCGGCTGGTCGAGCGCTACGGCAGCGAGGCCGCCGCGGTTCTCGAACTGGCACAACAGCATCCGGCCCTGGCGGCGGAGGTCGCGCCCGGGATCGACGTCACCGCGGCCGAATTCGCCTTCGCGGTCTCCCACGAGGGGGCCGTGGACGAAGCCGACCTGCTCGACCGCCGCACCCGCATCGGCCTGGTCGACACCGATCGCAAGGCCGCCGAGCCCGCCGCCCTGGCAGCTTTCCAGTAGCTGTCGGGTACCGAATTGCCGCGCCGCTTTCGTGTGGGGCGGTTGCGGCGCCGCGGTCACGGCCGGTAGCCGCACCGCCTCCACCGGCGGCCGTTGCCGCGAGGCCGCGCCGGGCCCGGTCAGCCGGGGACGGCGCAGCCGGAACCGGTGGGCAGGCCGGTGCCCACCTGGATGTCGACGTAGGGGAAGACGTCCGCGGCGCCGGCGTGGCGCTGCCAGATCTGCAGGCGGTGCGGTCCGGGGGTAGCCGGGGTCCAGTGGGCCTGCGCCAGCGAGCCGGAGGGGTTGGCGACGGCGAAGGGAACGTTGTTGTCGTAGAAGACGACCGGGGTGACCGGGTCGTCCACGACGCCGTCGATGGCGTAGCTGCAGCCGGTGCCGTAGTTGGTGGCCAGTCCGAAGCTGATACCCGGATCGATGCCGACCCGGGTGCCGGTCGCGGCGGCGGGGGCGGCGAGCGCGGCGATGGTGGCGACCGTGGCGCAACCGACCGCGGCGGCGGTCGTGGTCCTGATGATCGAGCCCGTCATGGTTCGGTCCTCATCGGGTGCTGCCGGGGCCGAATGCACCGGCACGATGCCACGATCCTCGCTCGCGCATCCCGGCTTCGGGGTGCATTGCCGCAATCGGGCGGATTACGTGTCGCTGCGAACCCGGGTGGAACGGTCATATGCTTGGCTGCGATATTCCGAGCGCCGGGAGAGGGAGGCGCGGATGGGCCGAATGCCGACGCGGGTCGGAGTGATACCGGGGGCCGGCCTGGTCGCCCGGTACGGAAACGTGGTCATCTTCCTGTACGGGGACAGCCCGTCCACGGACCGGATTCTCGGCACCGCCGAGGCCGCCGCCACCGCCCACGACCCGGGGATGGCCATCGCCCAGCGGCTCGCCGCCACCGTCTTCACCGGCTCCGCCCAGCCCCCCGCCTTCGGTGTGGTCGCCCCGACCGCCGGCGGCCTGCTGATCCTGCTGCGCGGCCCGGTCACCGCCGCGGTCGACGGCCCCGAGGGCTCCCGCAAACTCTCCGGGGAACGGGCCATGACCTGGGCCGACGAGATCGTCGGGCACCCGGTCCGCCGCCTCACCCTGGCCGCCGACGGCGCGAGCGGCGAAATCCCCCACACCGATCTGCGCGCGGGCGTCGTCCCGGGCCGCGGCTTCGTCCTGCACGCGCCGGTCTCCGGCCTGTCGGCCCCACGCACCGCCGACCCCGCCCCGAGAGCGGCTGCGGCCCATGAGCCGGTCGCCCGGGAGCGCACGCCCGACCACCGGCCCCCGGCGGGCCCAGCCGACCGGCCCGCGTCAGGCCCCATCCCCGCCCCGGCCCAACACGCGTCGAAGCCTGCTTCTCCCCCACCTGACCACGGTTCGAGGCCGGCTGCTGCCTCACCCGAGCACGGTTCTAGGCCGGCTGCCGCCCCAGCTGAACACGGGTCGAAACCGGCTGCTGCCGTACCCGATCACGGGTCGAAACCGGCCCCCGCCGCGCCCGAACACGCCTCGAAGCCGATCCCCGCGCCGACCGAGCGTGCGTCCGGGCCCGCGGCCGCCCCGTCCTCGCCGGCGTCGCCGCCTGGCTCCGGGCCGAACCTGGATGTGACCCGGCGCGTTTCGACTCCCCCGCCGTCACGTATCCGGTTCTCGACGCCCACGCCCGGATCGGGCGCGGAACCCGCTTCCGCACAACAGGTTTCCCCGTCAGGCCCCGATTCCGAGCCCGGGCCCGCGTATCCGCGGAACGCGCCCACGGCTCCCGCTCAGGGACAACGACCGGGTGCCCCGCGAGCCGAGCACCCCGCGCAAGCTCCCCGGGCTGCCGGGCCGGATTTGTCGAAGCGGCCCGCGGCGGATTCGCCGCCTGCCTCCGGGCGGGAGAATCGCCCCGATCCGGGGGAGCAGCCGCCGACCGCCGCCTACTCCCCCGAGTCCGAGGGAGCCGAGACCCGGGTGCCGTCCGGTCCGCCCTCCACGTCCACGCTGGCGGGGGCGGGCGCCGCGCTCACGAGCACGGAGGGCGAGACGTATCCGTTGGATCGCCCGTATGTGATCGGCCGCGATCCGATGATCGACGAGGCGGTGCGGCGGGCGGTGGCCTCGCCGATCGTGATCGCGCGCGACCGGCATGTTTCCCGCGTGCACGCGCGGGTGTTCATCGAGAAGGGTCAGGTGTTCGTGCGGGATGCGGGCACCCCGGGCGGCACGTTCGTGGCGGCGCCCGGCGCCGCGGAGTGGATTCGCGTGGGCCAGCAGCCGACGGAGTTGAAGGCGGGCTGGAGTCTGCGCATCGGGGAGCGGATCCTCACCTACCGTTCGAGCCACCCGTAGTCGAGCGCCGGCGAGCGGCCGACTGTCATTGCAGCGCCGACCAATCGCCGCGCTGGAGGGCGTTGCGGGCTACCGGCGGAATCGGCTTGCGGGCGCGCACGGCCTGCTGGGCGGCGGCCACGTCCGAGGGATGGTGACCGAGCACGATCGCGCCGGCGACGCGGCCCTGGGCGAGGACCAGGCGGCGGTAGGAGCGGCGGGGCGAGTCGTCGACCACGATCACCTCGTCGCGCTGTTCCGGTTCGACCTGCCCGATGCTGAACAGTTCCAGGCCGACGCCCTTGAGGATGGTGGCGGGTGTCTCGGCGGTGAGGACCTGTTCGCCGCCGAGCGCGTTGACGGCCGCGGCCTGGGCTTGTTCGGCCGCGATGGGCCACAGGCCGAGTACGCGGTCGCGGTGTTCGGCCACGTCACCGGCGGCGTACACGTTGGGTGCGGCGGTGCGCATCCGGTCGTCGACGAGAATGCCCTTGCCGCAGCGGATTCCGGCGCGCACGGCCAGGTCGGTGTTGGGCCGGATGCCGGTGGCGGTGAGGAACACGTCGCACGGCAGCAGGCTGCCGTCCTTCAGCACGACGGTGCGGACGGGGTCGCCGCCGCGCGGTCCGGCCGCTCGGGGATCCCCGGTCAGCGCGGCGGTTTCGGCGCGATGGCGGACTTCGATTCCGGCGCGGGCGAAGTGGTCCTCGACGATGGCGGAGGCGCGCGCGTCGAGTTGTTTGCTCAGCAGGCGGGCGCCGCGTTCCAGCACGGTGACCCGTAAGCCGAGCTGGTGCAGCGCGTAGGCGGCTTCCAAGCCGAGCAGCCCGCCGCCGGCGACGATCGCCCGGGTACAGGTCCGCTGCTGGGCGTAGGCGCGAATGTTCAACGCGTCCCCGGCTTCCCGGAGCACGAAGCTGCCCGGACGCTGCAGTCCCTCGATATCGGGCAGGGCGGCGGAGGCGCCGGTGGCGAGAATGAGCCGGTCGTAGGGCAGCACGTCGCCGGTGCCGAGGTGCACGCGCTGGGTGCGCGGATCCAGCTGCGTGGCCAGGGTGTTGAGCCACGGCGTGATGCGATGGTCCTCGTACCACTGTTCGGGTTGCAGGTAGAGGCCCTGCATGGCGGAGCGGCCGGGGATGAGGCGGGAGATACCCATGCGGTTGTAGAAGTCGTGGGGTTCCCGTCCGACCAGATGGATTTCGCAGTCGGGGTGGCCGCGGCGCAGGAAGTCGGCGGCGGTGACGCCCGCGATACCGGTGCCGATGACCACCAGACTGACCAGGGATCGATCGAAATGGGCGGGGCGGTCGCCGGTTCCGTGGCCGGGTTGCGGGGTGAGCGAGACCCGCACGCCGCCCTCGTTCACCCGCGCGCAGCAGGCCATACGGGTGTTATCGGCGAAACCCAACCGGCGCAGCGTGTTCCGTTCGTCACCGGTCGGCTCGCAAAGTTTGTCGCCGCCTTCGAGAACGGCGACCGGGTCGGCCCCGCAGACGCCCATGCGGCAGCCTGATTCCAGCGGCAGGTTCGCCTTTTCGGCGAGGTCGAGCAGACTGACGCCGAGTTCGGCCGCCACCGCGCGGCCGTCGAATTCCACCGAAGCGCCAGGTGCCGTGTCCTTTTCGGCGTCCACGCGGGCACGCGGGAAGGGCAGCAGGACCGGTTCGGTTCGCGCCCCGGTGGTGAGCGCGTACTGCAGTTCACTGACCCGGGTGCGGGCCACGAACAGCACGGTCGCCCCCAGCACGAACAGGCTGATCGGCCACCGCAGCCACGCCACACCTCCAACACCGGTCACCGTGGTGAACGCGCCGAGCAGCACCGGACCCGCGAACCAGTAGAAGCCGTTCAACGCGACCGCCGCGTACACCGCCGACAGGACGGCCGCGCTCACCCCGGTCAACGCCTCGACCGCGAAGTACCCGCCCACCGCGACCAGCACCGCGGCCCCCAGCGCCAGATATCGCTGCGGCACAGCGACACCCGGGTATCCTGCCAGCACCATGAACCCGAGCACGAACCCCGGCAGCGCGGCGGCGAACAGCTTGCGCGGCGCGCTCCAGCCGGGGTCCGGGTCGGCCATGTCGGCCTGGTAGGCGGCGCGCGGTTTGAAGTCGAAGCAGTTCTTGGCGCAGCCCACGCAGGGTTGGCAGTGATTGTTGGCGATGGTGACGAACGGCGTCTGCCCGTAGACGCGTTGCAGCGGGAACAGCGGGCAGATGCTGCTGCACCAGCCGCTCTTGCCCTTGAAGGCGATGCCGCCGGTGAACGCGGCCAGCAGGACCGCGGAAAGCACTATGCCCGTGGCTGTTCCGCTGCGGTCCAGGCCCGCCACCCGGGATCCGGCGATCCCGAAGAACAACGCGACCGCGATCAGATAGCCGCGCTGCTGCAACCACGCCGGCGCGGTGGCGGCGCGGGTGAACCGCAGCAGCCGCGGCAGCTGGTTGGTGGCGGCGAGCGGGCAGGTGTTGCGCCACAGGCCCGGTGCGATCAGGAACAGTCCGGGCAGCAGCGGGACGACGATCTTGAAGAAGACGAACAACCCGCCCGCGGGCCGCACGAACATGGTGACGATGAGCGCCAGGTAGGCGGTGATGCTCAGCACGCGCGCGGCCTGCCAGACCCGCAGCGGGATCCGGCTGGTCAGATCGGTGAAGGCGGGGAACAGGTTTCGTTCCCCGGAGGGGTCGAGGCCGAGGACCCGGTCGGCGACGGCCACCCAGCCCGGCGCGGGCTCCGGTTCGCCGCCCGGTGGACGCGGGATCGCCCCCGTGGGCCCGAGCACGGTCTCCGACCCGTCGAACCCGTCCGGTTCCACGGTCGGCGTGTGCAGCACGAGGATCTCGCAACGCCCCAGCCTAACCACGTCGCCGGTGACCAGTTCGCGCCGCCCGGTCAGCGCGACGCCGTTCACGGTGGTGCCGTTGCGGCTGCCCAGATCGACGACCGACAGTGCGGTGGGAGTCGGCACCAGCCGCAGATGCTGCCGTGAGACCCCGCCGTCGGCGAGTACTTCCTGACTGCCTTCCCGCCCGAACACGAGTGGACCGTCGAGCATGCGCCGCCGCGCGGGCCGCCCCCACTCCCGGATCTCGATGACCGGCCGACCCGCCATAGTCCCCACCCTTCCGCGGCGCGGTCGTCGATCGTGCCGCGCTCGTGCGTATATCGCCGAAATCCGGACCGACCATTACCGTGCCGCGATCTTCATCGCCGTGATGACGGCCGCCGGTATCGGCGCGCCCGTCCGCCGAGCGCCCCGGTCAGGCGCTCATCAACGCCTGTCGGGCACCACAGTCAGCCCGTTCCCGCAGGCGATGCACCCACATCACGCCCTCTCCCGTAGCCGTTGCACCCGCACATACCGGTACCGCTTGCCGACTCGGCGGCACCCGGTGGCGAGCGCCAACCCCGCCGCGGCACCGCCTGCGGCACAGGCGATCACACCGAGCAGCGTCGGTTCACGCCCGAGCAGCACCCACGCCGCGCCGACCGCCGCCACGCCGAGCAATCCCATGCTGACGGCCAATCCGACGGTGGCGGCGAACCGGGCGCTGCCGTGCCGCAGGGTCCGCGCGTTCGATTCGGCGTAGGCCGCCGCGAACAGCAACAGCAAGGCCAGCCCGACAGCGGTGGCGGTGGTGGTCGCGGGCTGCCGCGTGCGCACCCCGAACGTGTAGTCGGCCGTCTCGGACCCGTTGCGGGACAACGACAATTCCCCCGTCAACCGCCCCGCCAGCACAAACCGGTTCACCGGCGCGGCCAGCTCCCCCGCCCCGCCCGCCAGGTCGGCGCTCTCACCCCCGGCCCGCACACCCAGCACATTCACCGACAGCTTCGCCCCGTCGGCCGCGCCACCGGACACGGTGACCGGCACCGGCTTCGACAGATCGAGCACCACCGTCTCGGCGGCCGGGTCGACCCCGCCGATCCGCACCATCCCCACCGGCGGCGCACTCCGTTCGGCCACCCCGATCCCGAGCACCGCCACCCCACCGGTCACCACCGCCAGCAACGCCGCGACCACGAACGGCACCCGCGACGACCGCAAAGTGACAACCTGCTGCACCGGCACCAGATCCGCCCGCGCCACCTCCGCGAGCTTCGCCCCGCCGTGCGGAATCGGCTCCCGAGGCCGAATCCGCTCCATCGGCAGCGTGCCTCCCGGCCCGCCGACGCGGCCGGGCATGACCCCTGGACTCTGACCGGCCCGCATCGTCGGCGCGGAGCGGCGGTCGGCGGGAGTTGTCGCGCGGGCGGCGTTCTCGGCCGCGGCAGCCGAGCCGAACCGTGTGGGTTGCCCGCCCGGGCCGTCCGGTGCCCGGCGGGGATCGCCGGGTGGCATCGGTCCGCCGGCGGTGGAGTTGGGCGGGCGCTGGGAGCGGATCGGTTGCGGTCCTGGCGTGATCGGGCCGGATCCGCGCGGTGGAATCGCTGGGCCGGAACGCATTCCAGGGCCGGAGGGCATTCCTGGCCCAGGCCGCATCCCCGAGCCGGGCGGGGGAGTGAAGGGGCCCTGCGGGCCGCGGCCCGGGGGTGGGGTGTGCGGGACGGGGGGAGTCAGGCGGGGGCCGCCGGTGGTGGCGGCGACGATGGTGTCGGCGCCGATCACCGGGATGCCCACGGGGGTGAGCCAATTCGCGCCCCAGAAGTGGGCGGCGGTTTCGGCGATGGCGACGCCGAAGGTTTCGGCGGAGTCGTAGCGTTCGGCGGGGTCGGAGGCGAGGCCGCGCATGACGGCGTCGGCGATGGGGTGCGGGACGAACGGGGCCACGTCGGTGAGGGGGACGGGGTCGCCGTAGGCGTGGGCGAAGAGCAGGGCGAGGGCGTCGGAACCGGTTTGGAAGGGGAGGACACCGGAGAGGAGCTGGTAGAGCATGGTGGCCAGGGCGTAGACGTCGGTGGCCGGGGTGAGCTGGTTTCCGCGCACCTGTTCGGGGGCGATATAGGAGGGCGTGCCGATGATCTCGCCCGCCTTGGTCACCAGGGTGTCCTCACCGCCGACGATCTTGGCGATGCCGAAGTCGGTGAGTTTGAGCGCGCCGTTGGCGGCGAACATGAGGTTGGAGGGTTTCACGTCGCGGTGCAGGATGCCGCTGCGGTGCGCCGCGTCCAGCCCGGCCGCGCAGGACAGCGCGACCGCCACCGCCGCCGTCGCCTCGAATCCCGCTGTGATGAAACGGTTCTCGACGGTGCCACCGGGCAGATACTCCAGCACCAGCAGGCACAGATCGTCGTGCTCGATGTAGTCGTACACCGGCACCACGTGCGGATGGTCGAGCGCTGCCATCACCCGCGCCTCGTCGACGAACCGGCGCCGCACCTGCATGTCGTCGGCGAAATGCGGCGGAATCTGTTTGATGGCGACCCGCCGGTGCAGCCCGCGATGCACCCCGGCCAGCACCACCCCGCACCCGCCGCGCCCGATCTGCCCGCCGATCTCGTACCCGGGCAGCGCCGCTCGCACGCGCGCCACATCGGCGTCGCTCAGATTCCCCGCACTCATCTCCCCGCGCCCTCCGACCGGAATCCTTGTCCCCCAGGGTCACTGCGCACCGTCGGTTCGTCGTCGGCCTCGGCCGCCTCGGCGCCCGGCCCGGCGGGACGGCCCCCGGCGTCGCGCCCCGGCCCACGCCACACCGGGCCCTGGGCGCGCCCGGCCACCGTCTCCCCCGAGCCTCCCGCTCCACCCGGCGGTTGCACGCCCGCCGGATATCCGGCGGTCGCCGCACCGGCGCCGGCGGCGTCCTGACCTGTGGGACCGGTCGTGCCGCCGGGCCTGCTGACCGACGGCACCCCGCCCGACGGCAGCAGCGTCTCGGCCCCGGTGTCTCCGGAACGTCCTGGCAGTGGCCCGGTTCCGACCGGCCCGGACGGTAGGCGTCCCGATTTCGGTGAATCTGTTGCAGAGGTGCGGGTTTCGCCGGTATCGGGTTGCATGGCGGAGGCGAGGGGGCCGCCGCCCAGGTAGGAGCCGCCGAATCCGGGAGATGAGATGCGGGTGGTCTCGCCGCTCTGGAAGTCGGCGGGGTTGGGCGTGGGGTTCGGGCTGGGCGCGGGGCCGCCCGGGAAGACACGCATCGGGCCTTGCGGTGCGCCGGGGGCAGACTGGTGAGCGGTCCCGGCTCCGGCGGGGCCGTAAGGGACGAACTCTGTTGCGGCGCTGGATGGTTGATTGCGAATATCCAGGTCCGGGTAGGTACCGCCGGGTCCCCCGACCGGCGGCAGGTCGCGGAAGGTGCCGCCGTAGGGCGGGTTCGGACCGATCGGGGCGGCACGGGGATCGGGTTCGGGTGAGCCGGGGAAGGGATTCGGTCCACCACCCGCGTAGGGCGCGCTCCCGCCGAAGGGCACACCGGTCCCGCGAGGTGCACCGATCCCGACCGGTGCGCCGATCCTCAGTGGCGCGCCGGCGCCGGCGGGGAAGCCGCGGGCGTCGAGTTCCTGTGCGGCGGCGAGGTCTTCGGGGTCGAGGCCGAGGTCGTCGGACTGGCGGGGCGTGGGTGAGAAGTAGCCGGCGAGGAAGAAGACGGTGGCGAGGGCTCCGGCCAGGGCCAGCCACAGCGCGGTGCCGGGCACCCACCACCGGGCCACCGACCCGGTGAAGCCGATCATCAGGCCGATGCCGATGCCGGGGGCGAGCAGCCGCAGGCCGCGCTGCCAGCGGTTGGCCGAGAGGCGGTGGCGGGCAACGGTGAGGGCGGCGTCGGTGATGGCGAGGCCGGTCAGGACGGCGATGATGATGCCGAACAGTCCGTACACCGAGGCCAGCGAGCCGCGCACGTCGACGACGGTGTGGACGGCGGCGAGCGGCTTGCCGTCCTGGCCGATGAGGGTGAGGTCGGAACCGATCAGACCGGTCGCCTGCCCGTCGAGCCCGGCGGGATCCAAACGGTAGGTGAGCTTTTCGGTCTTGCCCGCCCCCACCGTCAATTCGACGGTCGTGGAGTAGGAGTAGAAGTTCAGTCCGAGCACATGCCCGGCGAGGTCCACGCGCCGGATCGAGACGGAGTTCGCGGACTTGTTGGTCACTTCGACGACGACGAGGGACACCTTCCGGGGATCCAGGCGCACCGGATTCCCGGCGTCCGCGCCCCCGATGGCCCGCCCGTCGAGGGTGGCGGTGGCGCTGACGCCGCCCGCCGCGGCGGCGGGTCCCGCGGTGAACAGCAGTGCCGCGACGGCGAATACGACCGCCGCCAGGCCGGCGCACACCGCCCGGCCCCTTCCCCGCATGCTTCGGGCACCGCGCGCGCTCAGCGGCGGTGACGTGCGAATGGTCATCGGGTCCTCCGTGCCGGGAGATGGGAGATCATCCGGTGGCCGTAGAACCAGCCGCCGATGAGCAGGAAGAACAACAGCACCGTCATGGTGGCCGCGCCGCCGCCCACCTGACTGACCAGCACGATGTCCAAGGGCGCGGCCAGCTTTCGCCCGCATTCCGCGGTCACCTCGTGCTGACCGATCTCGGTGCCGCCGGTGGTGAGGGTGGCCTGGAACCCGCCGTCCGCGCCGGCGGTGGTGTCGGCCGCGGTGGCGCCGCCGATCGAAAGCCGCACGGCCGCTCCGGGATCACAGCCGCTGCCACTGGCCTGCACCGGCGCGCCGGGCGGCACGGCGGGCGGCTCGAGCTGCAACCCGGAACCCTTCGGGGCCACCGGCGTGGTGGTCGGCTGAGTCGTCTCGGTCGTGGGCGGCGGGGTCGTGGTCGTGGGCGGCGGAGGCGGCGCGGCGGTCGTCACCGACGTGATGGGCGGCGGCCTGACACCGGTATCGGTGTTGCACACACCGTTCGGGGGCTTGACCGAACCGTCCGGACAAGTCGGTTTCGGCGATGGACAGTCCCCGTTCGCAGGCTTCACGGATCCGTCCGCACAAGTCACCGGCGGCTTGGTCGTAGGGCAGTCTCCTCGGGCGGGCTTGGTCGAACCGTCGGGACACTTCGTCGGACACTCACCACCAGCGGGCTTGGTCGAACCGTCGGGGCACTTCGTCGGACATTCACCGCCCGTGGGTTTGGTCGAACCGTCCGGACACTTCGTCGGACACTCACCACCAGCGGGTTTGGTCGAACCGTCCGGACACTTCGTCGGACACTCACCACCAGCCGGTTTCGCAGAACCATCCGGGCATTTCGTCGGGCAGACACCGCTGGATGGCTGAACCGAACCGTCCCAGCAGTACTTCGGTTTCGTCGGGCAGTCGCCGTAGGCGGGTTTGAGTGTGCCGTCGTCGCAGTACACGGGCTTGTTGCAGTCGGTGGTCCAGCCGCAGCCCTGGTGGTCGCAGGAGTTGCCGCACGATTTCCTGCTGTCGGCTGAAATCGTGGTGGTGGGTGGGACTTTCGCCGGTGCGCCGCCCTGGGGTGCGGGTTGCGGAACGGTGGTGGTGGTGATCGGCGCGGGGGCGCTGATTCCCGGGTTGGCCCAACCGATTCCGGCCGGGAGCACGAGCGCGAGCAGCGCTGCGAGCAATAGGACAAGGTGTAAGGTCCGGGGTGAAACTCTCACCGCGCGGGCCAGTTTCGCGTGCCGGTCCCCACCAGCACGCCGAATGGTATTCACTCGAACATTCATCGGCGTGACCTCGCTTGTTCGATGGTAAGGCCAACCGCGCCCCCGCCGCCCTGTCTATCGCCGTGGTGATCGCGAGCGTTCACACTCGGGACCGACCGGTCCGCTGGGTCCGGGCGCCGCGCCCTACGATGGCGAAGACCGACTGGGACGCTCCATCGCGCCGAGAGGACAATCGCCACCATGCATCGAGCCGCGCCCGAGAGCGACATCGACGAGTCCGCGCTGCAGGTCACCGCCCCCAAGACGGAGGCGGCCGGCGTCAAGGCGGTCACGGTCGCGCTGGAGCGCGCGGTCGAGGAGATGGGTGTGGTGCGCACGATGCGCACGCTGGCCCGGGTGAATCAGCGGCACGGCTTCGACTGTCCGGGTTGCGCCTGGCCGGAACCGGCCGGTCGGCGGCGACCGGCCGAGTTCTGCGAGAACGGCGCCAAGGCCGTCGCCGAGGAAGCGACCCTGCGCACCGTCACCCCCGAATTCTTCGCCCAGCACTCCCTCGACGACCTCGCGAACAAGTCCGGCTACTGGCTGGGCCGGCAGGGCCGCCTGACCCACCCGATGGTGCTGCGCGAGGGCGACACCCACTACTCCCCCATCGCCTGGGACGACGCCTACCGCCTGATCGCGGACAGCCTGCGCGGCCTGGACTCCCCCGACGAGGCCGTCTTCTACACCTCGGGCCGCACCGCCAACGAGACGGCGTTCCTCTACCAGTTGCTGGTCCGCGCCTACGGCACCAACAACCTGCCCGACTGCTCCAACATGTGCCACGAGTCCTCGGGCACCGCACTGGTCAGCTCGATCGGCATCGGCAAGGGCTCGGTCACCATCGACGACTTCGCCAAGGCGGACCTGATCATCGTGGCCGGGCAGAACCCCGGCACCAACCACCCGCGCATGCTCTCGGCGCTGGCTGAGGCGAAGATGCACGGCGCGAAGGTGATCGCCGTCAACCCGCTACCCGAGACCGGGCTGATCAGTTTCAAGGACCCGCAGACCCTGAAGGGCTTCACCGGCGGCGTCAGCATCGCCGACGACTTCCTGCAGATCCGTCTCGGCGGCGATATGGCCCTGTTCCAGGGCTTGGCCAAGCTGTTGTTCGACGCCGAGGACCGCGCTCCGGGCACGGTGGTGGACCGCACCTTCGTCGACGCTCACACCGCGGGCTTCGCCGACTACGAAAAGCACATGCGCGCGGTCGATCTCGACACCGTCGTGGAGGCCACCGGGCTGAGCCGCGAGGACCTGGACCGCACCGCGAAACTCCTGGCCGAATCCACCTCGACCATCATCTGCTGGGCCATGGGACTGACCCAGCAGGTGCACGGCGTCGCCACCATCGAGGAGGCCACCAACCTGCTGTTGCTGCGCGGCATGATCGGCAAGCCCGGCGCGGGCGTGTGCCCGGTGCGCGGCCACTCCAATGTGCAGGGCGACCGCACCATGGGCATCTGGGAGAAGATGCCCGAACCGTTCCTGGCCGCCCTGGACCGCGAATTCGGCATCACCAGCCCGCGCACCCACGGCTTCGACACCGTGAACGCCATCCGCGCCATGCGGGACGGCCGCGGCAAGGTGTTCTTCGGCATGGGGGGCAATTTCGTCTCCGCCACCCCCGACACCGAGGTCACCGAGGCCGCGCTGCGCAATTGCGAACTCACCGTGCAGGTGTCGACCAAGCTCAACCGCAGCCACGTGGTGCACGGGCGCACCGCGCTCATCCTGCCCACCCTGGGCCGCACCGACGCCGACATCCAGGACGGTGTGCGCCAACAGGTTTCGGTCGAGGATTCGATGTCGATGGTGCACCTGTCGACGGGACGGCTGACCCCGGTCGGCGATCAGCTGCGCAGTGAGGTCGCCATCGTCTGCGAGCTCGCCGAGCAGCTGTTCGGCGCGAGCCACGCCATCGCGTGGGCCGAGTTCCGCCGCGACTACGACAAGATCCGCGACGCCATCGCCCGCGTGGTTCCCGGCTGCGCCGACTACAACGCGAAGGTCCGCGGCCGCAACGGTTTCCAGCTCCCGCACCCGCCCCGCGACGCCCGCGAATTCCGGACCGCCACCGGCAAGGCCAATTTCGCGGTCAACGACCTGCACTGGCTGCCGGTCCCCGAGGGCCGCCTGATCCTGCAGACCCTGCGCAGTCACGACCAGTACAACACCACCATCTACGGCCTGGACGACCGCTACCGCGGCATCCGCGACGGGCGCCGGGTGGTGCTGGTCAACCCGCAGGACATCACCGCGCTCGGCTTCGCCGAGGACGATCTGGTGGACGTCATCTCCGAGTTCGAGGACGGCACCGAACGCAGTGTGGCCGGGTTCCGGCTGGTCGGCTACCAGACCCCGCCCGGCAATGCCGCCGCCTACTATCCCGAGACCAATCCCCTCATCCCCCTCGATCACGTCGCGAAACGCTCCAACACGCCAGTCTCCAAGGCGGTCACCGTCCGCTTCCAACGCCACACCCACGTGATCGCATGAGCCGCGTCACCGCCCGCCGCCGCACCCTGCGCATCTCCCCGAACGGCACCATCACCCGGCCCGACACCCTGGCCGTGGAGGAGCCGCTGGAGATCCGCACGGGCGGGCAGTCGCTGACCGTCACCATGCGTACGCCGGGCGCGGACATCGATCTGGTGCACGGTTTCCTCTACGCCGAGGGCATCATCGACACGGCCGAGGACATCGTCAGCGCCCGCTACTGCGCCGGCACCGACGAGAATGGGCAGAACACCTACAACGTG
Organism: Nocardia tengchongensis; assembly: GCF_054781395.1. Taxonomy (NCBI): domain Bacteria; kingdom Bacillati; phylum Actinomycetota; class Actinomycetes; order Mycobacteriales; family Nocardiaceae; genus Nocardia; species Nocardia tengchongensis. Next base: position 512,112 of record NZ_BAAGUM010000017.1, on the reverse strand, counting down.
CTCGACTTGCAATTGCGGACGCCGGTCCCGGTGCGCCCCAGGCCGTTTCTGACCAGCAGCTCGTGTGGGCTGTGCGGCAAGACAGCCCTCGACGAGGTGCGGACCCGCATCCGCCATCCGATCCCCGCCGGGTCACCGCGCATCGATGTGCACACCCTGGCCAAGCTGCCCACCGAACTCCGTTCCCGCCAGCAGGTTTTCGACGCCACCGGCGGCTTGCACGGTGCGGGCCTGTTCACCGCGGACGGCGAGGCGGTGGCCGTGCGCGAGGACATCGGTCGGCACAATGCGGTGGACAAGCTGGTCGGCTGGGCGTTGCGCGAGAACCGGCTGCCCGCACAGGATCTCATTCTCATGGTGAGTGGTCGCGCCTCGTTCGAGCTGGTGCAGAAGGCCGTCATGGCGGGCATTCCACTGCTGGGCGCGGTCTCGGCGCCCAGTTCCCTGGCCGTGGATCTGGCCGCCGACGCCGGGCTGACGCTGGTGGGATTCCTGCGCGGCGAAACGATGAACGTGTACACCGGCGAGGACCGCATCGCACTGTGATCTCGCGGGTGTTCCACAGGGTGAGGCAGCGGGGTTCTTTCACCGGCTCCGGCTGCTAGTCTCCGCAGTAGAACACGTTTCAATTCTGATGGGAGAACCCCTATGGCAGCGCAGCCCCGGGATGTCGTGGAGCAGTACGTGAAGCTGGTCGCCACCGGCCCGACCTCGGCGATCGTCGACCTGTACGCCGCGGACGCGGTGATCGAGGACCCGATCGGTTCGCCCGAACGGCGCGGCCACGAGGCCATCGGGGAGCTCTACAAGGCCCTCGAGGGCCTCGAGCGCGAGACCGAACTGCACACCGTCAAGGTGGCCGGCAACCACGTCGCCGCCCACTTCACCCTGGTCTCCGTGACCAACGGGCACAAGATGACCCTCGCGCCCATCGACGTGATGGAGCTGAACGACGAGGGCAAGATCATCAAGATGCGCGCCTACTGGGGTCCGGACGACCTGAAGATGGAGCAGATCTAACCACGGGCTTGCCCCCCACCCTCGCCCGAATTACGGTGACAACACAGTGATTCGGCGAAGGTGGGAGGGCCTGTGCGGATCTCGTTGCGCGGTACCGGTGACGGTGTGCGGGTCAGTATGCGGCTGGAGATCAACCGCCGCCGCTGGATCGCCCTGTTCATCATGCTGGGGGTGCTCGCCGCGACCGGCGTCGTGACCGGCCTGTGGGCGGTTTTCGCGCCGGAGTCGTTCTACGACAGTTACCCCGGGTTCGGGCTGCGCTGGGTGCGCGTCGACGGCCCCTACAACCACCATCTGGTCGCCGATGTCGGGGCCTTCTTCCTGGCGCTGGGCGCGATCTCCGCGGCCGCGCTCTACTACCGCGACAGCGTCATCGCCCGGATCGCCGGGCTGGCCTGGCTGGTCTTCGGCGTGCCGCACTTCCTCTATCACGCCTTCCACCGCCCGGAGGCGCTCAGCGGCTTCAGCTACGCCCTGTCGCTGGTCGCGGCCCTGCTGCTCCCGGCGCTCGGCCTGGCAATTCTGCTGGTCGCCCCGCGTGAGCGTTTCCCGGTCCCTGAGCCGGCACCCTTCACTTTCAAGTTCCCCGGTCGCGGAAACACTTCCCAGCGATGATTTCCGTCCGGTCGCGCCGTCGTAACAGGTGACCTGATCGCACCGATTTTCGGAGTAGCGGAGTAAAGGTTCAACGGCGAACCACGGAGGATCAACGGCGATCCTCGCAACGGGCGCAGTCGGCTACACCGACCGTCACCGACTCCACGGCTATCCGACGGTGTCGTCTCACACCTACGGACAGCCAGCAGGAGAACATCATGGAACTGTCGGTCACCCAGTTCGTCACCATCGACGGCGTCTACCAGGCGCCGGGTGGACCGGAGGAAGATCCGAGCGGGGGGTTCGCGCACGGCGGCTGGTCGGCGCCCTTCGACGACGACGCCTTCGGCGAATTCATGGTCTCGGTCTTCGACCGCGTGGACGCCTTTCTACTGGGCCGCCGCACCTACGAGATCTTCGCGAGCTACTGGCCCGAGCACAACGAGCCCGGCAACCCGATCGCGAACAAGCTCAACGACCTCCCCAAGTACGTGCCGACCAGCACGCTCGAGACCGCCGACTGGTCCGGAACCGAACTCCTGCACGGCGACCTGACCAAGGAGGTCGCCGAACTGAAGGCCCGTCCCGGACGTGAACTGCAAGTCCACGGCAGCGGCGAACTGATCGGTTCCCTCCTGGCCGCCAACCTGGTCGACACCCTCAATATCCTGGCCTTCCCGGTCCTGCTCGGCACCGGCAAGCGCCTGTTCCCGGAGAACTCGCACCCGGCCGCCTTCACCCTGGCCGAAACCCGGGTCACCACGAAGGGCGTACTCATCGCGACCTACCGCAAGAACGGCGCGCCGACCTACGGCGACTTCGGCTCGGACCAATAGGTAGCGACAAAAAAAACCGGCTCCGCGAGAAAGATTCTCGCGGAGCCGGTTTCGTTCGTGGAGAGTCGCCTACGCCGACTTCTCGCGGCGCTCCGGGGCCGGACGCTTGCGGGGAACGATCGTCGGCAGCACGTTGTCGTTCACCGTGTCCGCGTTGACGACCACCTTGGCCACGTCATCCCGGCTGGGGATGTCGTACATGACCGGGAGGAGCACTTCCTCCATGATCGCGCGCAGACCGCGAGCGCCGGTGCCGCGCAGGATCGCCTGATCCGCAACGGCTTCCAGGGCGTCCTGGGTGAATTCCAGGTCCACGCCGTCCATTTCGAACAGGCGCACGTACTGCTTCACCAGGGCGTTCTTCGGCTCGGCCAGAATCCGGACGAGGGATTCCTTGTCCAGGTTGGTGACCGAGGCGACGACGGGGAGGCGGCCGATGAACTCGGGGATCAGACCGAACTTGATCAGATCCTCGGGCATGACCTCCGCGAAGTGGTCGGCGGTGTCGATCTCGGCCTTGGACCGGACCTCCGCGCCGAAACCGATGCCGCGCTTGCCGACCCGGTCCTGCACGATGCGCTCCAGGCCGGCGAACGCGCCCGCCACGATGAACAGCACATTCGTGGTGTCGATCTGGATGAATTCCTGGTGCGGGTGCTTGCGGCCGCCCTGCGGGGGCACCGATGCCTGCGTGCCCTCGAGGATCTTCAGCAGCGCCTGCTGCACGCCCTCACCCGACACGTCGCGGGTGATGGACGGGTTCTCCGACTTGCGGGCGATCTTGTCGACCTCGTCGATGTAGATGATGCCCGTCTCGGCGCGCTTCACGTCGTAGTCCGCGGCCTGGATCAGCTTGAGCAGGATGTTCTCGACATCCTCACCGACGTAGCCGGCCTCGGTCAGCGCGGTGGCGTCCGCGATGGCGAACGGCACGTTCAGCATCTTCGCCAGCGTCTGCGCCAGGTAGGTCTTGCCGCAGCCCGTGGGGCCGAGCATGAGGATGTTCGACTTGGCCAACTCGACCGGTTCGCCCCGGGAGTCACGGCCCTTGTCGCCCGCCTGGATCCGCTTGTAGTGGTTGTAGACCGCCACCGCCAGCGTCCGCTTCGCGGAGTCCTGCCCGATCACGTACTGCTCCAGGAAATCCCGGATTTCCGCGGGCTTGGGCAACTCGTCGAGCTTGACCTCGCTGGATTCGGCGAGCTCTTCCTCGATGATCTCGTTGCACAGGTCGATGCACTCGTCGCAGATGTACACCCCCGGTCCCGCAATGAGCTTCTTGACCTGCTTCTGGCTCTTTCCGCAGAACGAGCACTTCAACAGATCGCCGCCATCACCGATGCGCGCCATCTCCTGGGTCCCTACTTCCTTGTCCGCGTGCAACCATCTGTCCCCGGTTGCCGGCGAGCTGCCTTCTTCGAGCGTATGCCGCGACCCCTGAATTTGCGGATCCGGCGATTCGGCTGTGAATCCACGATGCCTGTTCGAAAAGCAGAGCCGACAACCACGAGCAAAGGTCCCTAGAGTGACCGTACCCGTTTCGCGCGACCGAGGTCGACAACTTGGGCACGTTTCTCACCGGACATGTGCGTGGACTCACCTCTGCCCGGGTGGCGGGGACGTTCGCGACACGCCGCTACCCCGCCACCCGCCCAGCTCATTTCTGTGCGCTGAGCTTGCGGTACTCGAACACCGTGTCGACGATGCCGTAGTCCTTCGCCTCGTCGGCGGTGAGGATCTTGTCGCGGTCGGTGTCCTTGCGGATGACGTCCGCGTCCTTGCCGGTGTGGCGCGCCAGCGTGACCTCCATGAGGCGACGCATGCGCTCGATCTCGGCGGCCTGGATCTCCAGGTCGGAGACCTGACCCTGAATACCGCCCGAGGTGGACGGCTGGTGAATCAGGATGCGGGCGTTCGGCAGCGCGGCGCGCTTGCCGGGGGCGCCGGCCGCGAGGATGACCGCGGCGGCCGAGGCGGCCTGACCCAGGCAGACGGTGGCGACGTCGGCGCGCACGTACTGCATGGTGTCGTAGATGGCCATCAGCGCGGTGAACGAGCCACCGGGCGAGTTGATGTACATGGTGATGTCGCGGTCCGGGTCCTGGGACTCGAGCACCAGCAGCTGCGCCATGATGTCGTTGGCGGAAACATCGTCGACCTGGTTGCCCAGGAAGATGATTCGCTCTTCGAACAGCTTGTTGTACGGGTCGGAGGTCTTGACGCCGAAGCTGGTCTGCTCGGTGAACTGCGGCAGGATGTAGCGCGACTGCGGCAGGTTACCGGCGGCGGCGAAGGTGACGCCCGCGGCCCGCGGATCGATCATGTTGGACATAAACATCTCTCCAGAGTCTGTGTGGGTGGGCGGCGGAACTACTTGCTGCCGTTCGCCTGGCTCGCGTGCGTGATCACGTGGTCGATGAAGCCGTAGTCCTTGGCCTCGGCGGCGGTGAACCAGCGGTCGCGGTCTGCGTCGGCGGTCACCTGCTCGATGGACTTGCCGGTGTGCAGCGACTGCAGCTCGTTGAGCTCGCGCTTGGTGTAGGCGAACTGCTCGGCCTGGATCGCGATGTCGGCGGCGGAACCACCGAGACCGGCGGACGGCTGGTGCATCATGATCCGCGCGTGCGGCAGCGCGTAGCGCTTGCCCTTGGCGCCGGCGGCGAGCAGGAACTGGCCCATGGAGGCGGCCAGGCCCATGCCGTAGGTGGCGATGTCGCACTCGGCGAACTGCATGGTGTCGTAGATGGCCATGCCCGCGGTCACCGAACCACCGGGAGAGTTGATGTAGAGCGAGATGTCCTTGGTCGGGTCCTCGGCCGACAACAGGAGGATCTGCGCGCAGAGCTTGTTGGCGATGTCATCGTCGACCTGGGTGCCCAGGAAGATGATGCGCTCGCGCAGCAGGCGCTCGTACACCGAATCACTGAGGTTCAGACCAGCAGTCGCGGATGTCATCTGCACCCCTGCCTGATTGATTGTCACGGATACCTGCCCTCTCTCAACGGCTCGGTTGAACAAGCCCCTACTGATCACTTGGACATCCCAGCACTTAGGAAATCCCAGCGCTGACACAAACCCTAACGAAGCAGGGCGGTACCGAACTCCCGGTACCGCCCTGCTTCGCTCACAGCGCAAACTTACGTCAACACTTCGAGTTCCCGTGTATGGGGGCTCGCACGGGTGTCACCGGGCCAACCCCCTACGCGGGGTATGTAGTTCTTTTACTTTGTCTCGGCCTCGGCGGCCTCGGTCGCGTCGGCGACGGTGGCGAGCTCCTCGGCGGAGACCTCCTCGGCCTCCTCCGCGGGGTTGCCGAACATCTCAGCGGTGTCCACGGCGTTGCCGGCGGTGTCGGTGACGGCGGCCTGGACCACGACACCGGCGAGGGCCTTGCCGCGACGCACGTCGGCGAAGACCGCGCCCAGCTGACCGGCCTGCTGGATCTGCTGGATGAACTGATCGGGCGACATGCCGTAGCGCTGCGCCTGGAAGATGATCCGCTCGTACAGCTCGTCCTGGCCGACCTGGGTGTTCTCGGCCTCGGCGACCGCGTCCAGCAGCAGCTGGGTCTTGACCGACTTCTCGGCGGCTTCCTTGGTGTCCTTCTTGAACTCCTCCAGCGAGGAGCCCTGGGCCTCGAGGGCCTCGGACAGCTTGGCCTCGTCGTGGTCGAAGCCGTGGACGGCGTCGTGCTCGACGGCGTCGATCTCGGCCTTGACGACGCCCTCGGGCAGCGGGATCTCGACGGTCTCGAGCAGCTGCTCGAGCACCTTGTCGCGGATCTCGCCGGCCTGGGTGACCTTCTTGACGCGCTCGACGCGGGTCTTGAGGTCTTCCTTCAGCTCGTCGATGGTGTCGAATTCGCTGGCCAGCTGGGCGAACTCGTCGTCGGCCTCGGGCAGCTCGCGCTCCTTGACCGACTGCACGGTCACGGTGATGACGGCTTCCTTGCCGGCGTGCTCGCCGGCGACCAGCTTGGAGGTGAAGTCCTTGGACTCGCTCTCCTTGAGGCCGATCAGGGTCTCGTCCAGGCCCTCGATGAGCTGGCCGGAGCCGACCTCGTGGGACAGGCCGGTGGTGGAGGCCTCCTCGACGGCCTCGCCGTCGACGGTGGCGGACAGGTCGATGGAGACGAAGTCGCCGTTCTCGATGGCCCGCTCGACCGCGGTCAGGGTGCCGAAGCGCTGACGCAGCGACTGCAGCTGCTCGTCGATGTCGGCGTCGGTGATCTCGATCGGGTCGACGGTGACGGCGAGGGTCGAGAAGTCCGGCAGGGTGATCTCCGGGCGGATGTCGACCTCGGCGGTGAAGGCCAGCTCCTGGCCGTCCTCGATCTTGGTGATCTCGATCTCCGGCTGACCGATGACCTTCACCTCGGTCTCGATCACGGCTTCGCTGTAGCGCTTGGGCAGCACGTCGTTGACGACCTGCTCCAGCACGGCGCCACGGCCGACGCGGGCCTCGAGAAGCTTGGCCGGCGCCTTGCCCGGACGGAAGCCCGGGATACGGATCTGCTGCGCGAGAGCCTTGTAGGCGCGGTCGAAGTCCGGCTTGAGCTCCTCGAAGGGCACCTCGACATTGATGCGGACCCGAGTCGGGCTCAGCTGCTCGACGGTGCTCTTCACGGACATGCTCCTTGTTCGTTGTTCATGGTTGACGTCTAGGTTCCCCCCGAACGCATCCCGACCAGGTTAGTTGACGGCCCCTCGGGCCGTGTAACCGGTCGTCGCGCTGGGGGTACCCGAATACTGCACAGGGCGCCGGGGCGGCCGGTCGATCGACCGGTCGCCCTGGTACTGGGGGTTTAGCTCAGCTACCGACCTTGACGGCGTCGGTCACGAAGACCAGCGTCTCGCCCGGCTTCATGCCGCTCGGCGGGTGGTCGCCGTAGCCGAGGGCGGGCGGGATGATCAGCAGGCGGCGGCTGCCCTCCTGGATGCCGACCAGGCCCTGGTCCCAGCCCTTGATGACCTGGCCCGCGCCCAGCGTGAGGGGCAGCGGTTTGCCGCGGTCGAAGGAGCTGTCCAGCTTCTTCTGGTTGGACCAGGTGATCAGCGTGTAGTTGGTGCTCAGCTTGTCCCCGGCCTTGGCCTCGGGGCCGCTGCCCACGACCAGGTCCTTGGTGATGAGCTCCTTGGGCGGATCGCAGTCGGCGGGGAGCTTGATGGTCGGCGCGGTACCGAAGCCGCCGTCCACCGCGATGTCCTCGGCGGTGCACTCACGGCCCTTGCTCGCGGCCGTGGTGGCGGCCGCGGCGGTCGTACTCGTCGCGGCGGCGGTCGTCGTGGTCGACGACGCCTTGTTGTCGCTGCTGCCACCACAACCGGCCGCCAGCATCGTGGCGGCCGCGACCGCACCGATCACACCGACCTTGCCCACCAAGCGCATTCCCGCTCCTGTCCGTCCAGTCCGGTTGCCGCACAGATTGCGACGCCGCGCCGAACCTACACGGGTTCGGGCGATGGAGGCGGCCGGGGCGCGCCCGCAAGGGTTTCGGCGGCGTGCGGGGCGCGGTCAGCGGGCGGTGACGAGGACGGCGTACTGGGCCGCGGCCATGTGGTGGACGGCCGGTTCGGTGGGGCCGGACACCGAGGCCAGATAGCGACCGTCCAGTACCAGGCAGGTGTATTTGTTCGGTGCCGCGGCCTCGGAATCACGCAGGCACACGGCGTCCGGAACACCCTCGGGCGCGGACGCCACGGTTCGGGTGGCGGTCGGTTCCGCGAGCCGGTGCAGCGCCTGCCGTGCGGCGCCGGCGTCGGGAAAACGCAGCAGCCGTGCGGAATCCGTGACGGCCACCGCCTGGATCGGGAGGCCGGGCGCACCGGGACGGTTGATCAGCAGGTCGGCGACGACCGGGCCGTAGACGACTCCGGTGGCGCGCCGGGCGCCGCCCCAGCCCGCGATGAGGCCGTACTCGTCCTGGAACAGGGTGGGGTATGGCCAGCGTCCGGGCTGGGCGGGCAGCAGGCGCGACAGCATGCCGTCCGGATCGAGGGTCAGGGCCGGGAGCGCCTCGGGCTCGGTGGCCGTAAAAGAGTCCAGCCGAGGGAGTTCCGCGTCGAAGGCGCGAGTGGCGAGCGCTTTCATGGCGGCGCTGTCGGTTGTCGGATTGAAGATGTACAGGCTCACCACATAGGGGCCGTGGGCGAGCGTCACCGCCATGGTCGGGACATGAGGCCGCCAATGCCCGTGTGTCGCAAAGTATTCGGGGAACGGGACGGTGACATTGTCGCGGTTGACCGCGGCGTCGGAGGCGTCGATCTCGCGGGCGGTGTCGATGGCCGCCATCGGGTCGCGCATGCGCAGGACCGTGATGCGCAGTCCGGTGGCAGCACCCTCCTTCGGGCTGCCGCTCGGATCGTCGGTGCCACCGATGCTGAATCCGGCCAGCATGCCGTGCGCGGTGAGGGTGGGCCGGGTCGCCTCGGCGAGGATGCCGACCGCATCCGTCGGCGACGGCACCGGGATGGCCGAGAGCCGGGTGAGGGTGGGGTCGACGTCGCGGGGCGAGACGACGGCGTCGGCCATGCGCACCGATTCCAGTAGCCGCGCATAGGTTTCGCCGGTGCCCCGGGGCATGGCGAGCGGTCGACCGCTGTAGCCGCCCAGATCCAGTGCGCGCAGTTCCGGTGTCGCCGCGCGCGGGACGCCCGCGACGGCGCAGGCGCTGACCAGCACCGCGATGGACACCAGTGGGATTCGTCCGGCGTGACGCCGCCGGTTCATCGGATCGTCTCGGCGCATCCCGCCACCCCCGTAGCCGCTTGATTTCCGAGTGTGGGCGCACCAGCTACCCGCGGCAACCGGTTATCCGGACATCGCGACCGGTCCGTGACAATTCGCGCCTGCCACAACGGCTTCCGTAGACGGAAAATTGTTTGCGACCACCCACGGCCTACGGGAGCATCTCAGGATGCTGGTGACGATTTCTTGTACACGCCCCGTGGGAGCCGAATGGCCCGCCACCGATCTGGGGTACCTGCTGCACAAGAATCCCTCGCGCAGACAGACTTTCGAGCAGTCCTACGGTGTCGCGCACGTGCTGTACCCGGAGGCGAGTGACGAACGCTGCACGGCGGCGCTGCTGCTGGAGATCGACCCGGTGCGGTTGGTGCGCGGGAAGTCGAAGGGCACACCGGATTTCAGCCTCGGCCAGTACGTGAACGACCGCCCCTACGCGGCATCGTCGCTGCTGTCCGTGGCCATTTCGACGGTCTTCGGCACCGCGCTGCACGGCCGGTGCGCGCAGCGGCCGGAGCTGGCCGGCACCGCCCTCGACCTGCGGATCACGCTTCCGGCCGTGCCGTGCAAGGGTGGCCCGGAGTACGCCGAGCGGGTCTTCGAGCCGCTGGGCTGGACCGTCGCGGCCACTCCCCTGCCGCTGGACCCGGCGTTCCCGGAGTGGGGCGATTCCCATTACCTGCGTCTCGAACTCACCGGCACGCTGCGCCTGGCCGACGCCCTCACCCACCTCTACGTCCTGCTGCCCGTCCTCGACGGCAGCAAGCACTACTGGCTCGACACCGCCGAGATCGACAAGCTGCTCCGTTTCGGCGAGGGCTGGCTCACCGCCCACCCGGAGCGCGAGTGGATCACCCGCCGCTACCTGACCCGCCGCCACACCCTGGTCCGCACCGCGCTGGCCCGGCTCGCGGAGCTGGACGACCAGGACCCGGAGGAACTCGGCGCGCTGGAGCACGACTACGACGACGAGGGGCCCGACACCGAGACGACCGCCCCGCATCGCGGCGTCGACGTTGCCGCGCCGACCACTGAACCCGCTGACACTCCGGTCGCCGGTGAGTACGCATCGGCGAGCGACGCCGCAGTCCGTTCCCGCATAACCGAGGCAGCCGGGCAGCCTGCTGCCGAGACCGCCTCCCGCAATGCCCTTGCCGAGGACGGTGGTTCGACCGCGAGCGGCCCCGGGCACGAGCCCGGTGCGTCGGTCGGCGGAGACACGGCCCCACAGCCCGTGGAGTCCGGCGAACGCGGGCCCTCGCTGGCGGTGCTGCGGCGGGCGGCGGTGCATCGGGCGCTGTTGGCGGAGGGGGCGAGCCGGGTGCTCGACCTCGGATGCGGGCAGGGTGCGCTGCTGCTGGAACTGGCGGCGGACCGGGCGCTCACCGAGATCGTCGGCGTCGATGTGTCGATGCGCGAGTTGAAGATCGCGGCGCGGCGGGTGCGGCGGCTGCCGGAGTGGCAGGCGCGGCGGGTCACCGTGCGGCAGGGCGCGCTCACCTACACCGACGCCTCGCTGCGGGGCTATGACGCGGCCGTGCTCATGGAGGTGATCGAGCATGTCGACGCGACCCGCTTGCAGGCGTTGGAGCAGGCGGTGTTCGGGGCGGCGGCTCCGGGCGCGGTGGTCGTGACCACGCCGAACAGCGAGTTCAATGTGCGCTACGACGGGCTCGACGCGGGTGCTTTCCGGCATTCGGATCACCGGTTCGAGTGGACCAGGGCAGAATTCGCGGACTGGGCCCACCGGGTCGGCGCGACGCACGGGTATGCCGTGCGTTTCGAGCCGGTCGGGCCCGAGGATGCGGAAGTGGGGGCCTCGACACAGATGGCTGTGTTCACCAGGAAGAACAACGATGACGACGCCGCGAAGGGGGCCGCGTAATGGCAGAACTGTCCGTCCCGGCGCTGTCGCTGGTCGTGTTGATCGGCAGCAGCGGTTCGGGTAAGTCGACGTTCGCGCACAAGCATTTCCGGTCGACGGCGGTGCTGTCCTCCGACGCTTATCGCGGGCTGGTCAGTGATGACGAGGCCGATCAGTCGGCGACCGACGCGGCCTTCGAGCTGCTGCACCATGTGGCGGGCGTGCGCTTGCGCCGCGGCCTGCGCACCGTCATCGACGCCACCAATGTGCAGCCCAAGGCGCGGCAGTCGTTGGTGGAGCTGGCGCGCGCCCACGACGTGCTGCCGGTGGCGATCGTGCTGGACGTCCCGGAGAGCGTGTGCGTGGAGCGCAACGCGCTGCGGGTGGATCGCGCCGATCTGGGCCCGCACGTGGTCGGCCGCCACGTGCGCGACCTGAAACGCTCGCTGAAGTTCCTGGAGCGCGAAGGTTTCCGCACGGTGCACGTACTGCGCGGCGTCGAGGAGATCGAGGCGGCGACCATCCGCGACGAGCGGCTGTGGAACGACAAGACCGATCTCACCGGGCCGTTCGGCGTGATCGGCGACGTGCACGGCTGCCGCGGTGAACTGGAGACGCTGCTCGGCGAACTCGGCTACGTGCTCGTGCACGACGACGATGACCGGCCGGTGGACGCGAGCCACCCCGAGGGCCGCACCGCGGTGTTCGTCGGCGATCTGGTCGATCGCGGACCCGACACCCCGGGCGTGCTGGGGCTCGTCATGGGCATGGTGGCGTCCGGAAACGCCCTGTGCGTCACCGGCAATCACGAGTTCAAACTGGTGCGCGCGCTCGACGGCCGCCGCGTCACGGTGAAGCACGGCCTGGCCGAGTCGCTGGCGCAGCTGGAGGCCGAGGATGCCGAGTTCCGCAAGGCCGCACAGGAATTCATGCGCGGCCTGGTCAGCCACTATGTGCTCGACGGCGGCAAGCTGGTGGTCGCGCACGCCGGTCTCAAGGAGGAGTACCAGGGCCGCACCTCGGGCCGGGTCCGCGAGTTCGCCATGTACGGCGAATCCACCGGCGAGACGGACGAATACGGACTACCGGTGCGCTACCCGTGGGCCAACGACTACCGCGGCAAGGCGCTGGTGCTCTACGGGCACACGCCGATGACGGAACTGGTGTGGGTGAACAACACCCTGTGCCTGGACACCGGCGTGGTGTTCGGCGGTCGCCTGACCGCCCTGCGCTATCCGGAGCGGGAGCCGGTATCGGTTGCGGCCGAACAGGTCTGGTTCGAGCCGGTGCGCCCGCTGGAGGCGGCCACCTTCGCCACCGGCGAGGCGGTGGTGCAGCGGGATCCGGGCGTGCTGGATCTCGACGACGTGCTGGGGCGGCGCGTGGTGGAGACCCGCCACCTGGGCCGGGTCACCGTGCGCGAGGACGCCGCGAGCGCCGCGCTGGAGGTGATGAGCCGTTTCGCGGTCGACCCGCGCTGGCTGGTGTACCTGCCGCCGACCATGTCGCCGTGCGCCACCTCCACCCTGGACGGTCACCTCGAGCATCCTGCCCAGGCCTTCGAGTACTACCGCTCCGAGGGCGTGGGCACCGTGGTGTGCGAGGAGAAGCACATGGGTTCGCGTGCGGTCGTTGCGGTTTCGCGGTCGGCGCAGGCGGCGCGGGACCGGTTCGGGGTCGAGGACGGCAGCACGGGCGCGGTGTACACCCGCACCGGCCGCCCCTTCTTCGACGACCCGCAGCGGACCGAGGCCGTGCTCGCCCGGGTGCGAGCGGCGGCCGAATCCGCCGGGCTGTTCGAGGAATTGGGCACCGACTGGCTGCTGCTGGACACCGAGCTGCTGCCCTGGTCGGCGAAGGCGATGGGCCTGTTGCGCTCCCAGTACGGCGCGGTCGGCGCGGCCGCGCGGGCCTCGCTCACGCAGGCCTCGGAGGTGCTGGCGGCCGCGGCGGGACGCGGGGTGGAGCTGGGTGATCTCGCCGAGCGCACCGCGGATCGGCGGGCCGACGCCGATGCCTTCACCACGGCGTACGGCCGCTACTGCTGGCCGACCGACGGCTTGGACGGCGTCCGCCTGGCCCCGTTCCAGCTGCTGGCGGCGTCCGGCGCGAATTACGCGGTGCGCGACCACACCTGGCATCTGGAGCGGATCGACCGCCTGGTCGCGGCCGACCCGGAGTTCTTCACCCCGACCGGCCGCCGCGTCGTCGACCTCGCCTCCCCCGAGAGCGAGGCCGCCGCGACGGCCTGGTGGACCGATCTCACCGTGGCCGGCGGTGAGGGCATGGTGGTCAAGCCACTGGAATCGCTGGTGGCGGGCACCGGCAGCCGCAGCGGGCGGCCGGTGCAGCCGGGCGTGAAATGCCGTGGGCCGGAATACCTCCGGATCATCTACGGCCCGGAGTACCTGCGGCCCGGTCAGCTGGATCGGCTGCGGCAGCGCGGGCTGGGCGGCAAACGGTCGATGGCGCTGCGCGAATACGCCCTGGGCCTGGAGGCCCTGGACCGCTTCGTGGCCCGCGAGCCGCTGTGGCGGGTACACGAGGCGGTCTTCGCGATCCTCGCCCTCGAAACCGAGCCGGTCGACCCGCGTCTCTAACCGACGAGATCCTTCAGGCGCTGGAGGTAGGGACGCTGGCCCTTGCCGAGCTTCTCCTCGGCGAGGGCCAGGTCGAACCATGCGGCCCGGTCGATTTCGGGGAATTCGGCAATTCGTCCGGATCGAGGCGGCCATTCCATTTCGAAAGTTCCGGGAACGACCTCGGCGGGGTCGAGGTCGGCTTCCACGGCCCACACGGTGAGTTGTTTCTTGCCCCGGCCGCTGCCGTATTCGACCTCACCGAGGGGAATCCAGTCGCCGTCGGGAACCGGCAGTCCGAGTTCCTCGCCGAATTCGCGGCGGGCGGCATCACGCGGCTGTTCTTCGGCGGGGTCGTATTCCCCCTTGGGAATGGACCAGGCGGCGGCGTCCTTTTTGGCCCACAGCGGGCCACCCATGTGCCCGACCAGCACTTCGAGGCCGTTCGTGCGGCGGAACAGCAGGACTCCGGCGCTGTATCTGAAGCTCATGGAAACGAGTGTGCCGAACACTCCGGCGCGGGCACACATCGGGCACTACCGCGAGCAACATTGCGGCAATTCGGACTTCCGGGACCATTTCCCCATATAGGACACATAATTTCCGCTCTATCTCTTGTGTCCGAAACCTTTTCGGCAACATTTATTTGCATTAAGCTCCGGGTTCGGATATGCCCACACCCGATAAAGGATTGGATAGGCATGGAGTTCCGCATTGCTGCTGCGGCCGCCACCCTGGTGGCCGGCGCACTCGTCACCCAGGCCGCCGCGTTCACCGTGGCAACCATCCCGGCGAATGCCCAGCCCGCCCCCGCCCCGGGGGTCGAGTACTCGGTCAAGCTGGTCGACAAGACCGTCGTCACCACCCTGAAGGACGGAACCTTCGAACTATCGCAGGCCGACGGGTCGGCCCCGGTGGTGAACGTGAAGGACACCGACGGCAAGGTGCTGTTGATCCTGCCGATGAAATTCAGCCTGGGCCCGATCGATATCCCGGTCAAGCCGGAGGTACGGCAGAACGGCGCCGTCCTGGCCCTCACCCCCGACAAGCCTGCAGGGCTGTCGGTGTCGCAGCCCCTGGTCGTGAAACCGGTTGCCTCAGAACTGGAGAACCAACGCGCCATGAGCAGCTTCGCCGGCCAGTTCGGCCTGGCCACCATGATCGGCGGATTCGTCGGCACCGCACTCGGGGCGGCCATCGGCTGCGTGGTCACCCTGGTTGCCGGATGCCTGCCGGGCTTCACGACCGGCGCGGCCGTGGGTGGCATTCTCGGCACCATGGCGGTGGGCGGACCCGTCCTGATCGCCAGTGGCATCGATCTGCTCGCCACCATTCAGGCCGCCGAGGGCACCACCAGGTGGGCCGACAAGACCACCACTCCCACGACCCCCGCAGAGCAGCCCGCGCAGCCCGCCAACTGAGCGCAGAACGAGCCGAACGCGCCGCCGAGGTCGGCCGCGCGTTCGGCGATCTCGAGCGGCCCGCCCCGCCGCTCTCGGCCGCGATCCCCGCCGAGAGTCGGCGCGGTGACAACCGGGCGGACGGCGTCCGCTGACCCGTCGGGTCCGGTGCCTACATCCGCAGGCCGTGGACGAGGGCCAGCACGGCGGGTTCGGTTCGCGCGCGGGCGGATTCGGGGTCGTCGGCGTTGGCGATGAACATGGCGGCCTCGCCGAGTGCGGACAGGATCATCAGCGCCAGCGGGCGGATGTCGAGGTCGGCGCGGAGCACGCCGGCCTGGATGCCGGCTTCGAGGCCGGCCACGATCAGGCCCAGGCCGTACTTCTCGTCGACCGCGCGCCACTCCTGCCAGCCGAGCACCGCGGGGGCGTCGATGAGGGTGATGCGGACGCGTTCGGGGTCGACGCAGGAGAGCAGGAAGTTGTGCAGGCCGGTTTCGAGGACGGCCATGGGGTCGGTGGGCGGGGCCTCGGCCATGGTCGCGGCGATCTGCTGCAGGATCTCCTGCTGTTCCTGCTCGTAGACCGCCCGGAACAGGTCCTTCTTGTCCTTGAACTGGTGGTAGAGCGCGCCGCGAGAGCTGCCCGCGCGCTCCACGATCTCCGGGGTGCTGACCCCGGCGTAGCCGCGTTCGGCGAACAGTGCGCGCGCGGCGGCCATCAGATTGGCGCGCGTCGACTCGGATCGTTCGGCTTGCCTGATCATCGACGCCTTTCCGGTCTGGGTAGGTGGATCGTAACGCCGAACCATTGAAAACAGGCAGCCTGTTTGTTAGTTTGAAATGGTCTTCACCATCTCCGCTCCAGAGGGAGTAATCCAGATGACGAACACCATCACCCCCGAATCCCCCGCCGCGTGGCGCGATCCCGCACTGGGCGCCCGCCGCGAGCTCACCCTGCCGCAAGGCTCGCTGACCGTCTTCGACAGCGGCAACGGCGATCCCATCGTTTTCGTGCACGGACTACTGGTCAACGCCAACCTGTGGCGCAAGATCATCCCGGCCTTCTCCGGCGAATACCGTTGTGTGGCAATCGATCTCCCGTTCGGATCGCACACCACCGCGATGCCGGACGCGGACCTGACCCCGACCGGCCTGGCCGATCTGGTCATCGCGGCCATCGAAGACCTCGACCTGGGCCCGGTCACCTTGGTGGGCAACGACTCCGGCGGCGCGGTCAGCCAGCTGGTCGTGGCCACCCGCCCCGATCTCGTCGCCCGCCTGGTACTGACCTCGTGCGACGCCTACGAGAACTTCCCGCCCTCGTTCTTCGACTACCTCGGCCTGGCCGCCCGCACCCCGGGCGCGCTGGTCCCGCTGGCCGCGAGCATGCGCCTGCGACCGGCCCGCCGCCTGCCCATCGCCTACGGCTGGCTGGCCCGCCGCCCGATCGACCGCGCCGCCAGCGACTCCTACGCGCTGCCGGTCGGGGTGAAGGCCATCCGCAGCGATACCCGCCGCGCCATCCTCGGCCTGGACCGCAAGCACACCCTCGCCGCGGCAAGGACTTTCGCGGATTTCAAGAAGCCGGTGCTGCTGGCCTGGTCGGCGGGCGACCGCTTCTTCCCGGACAAGTACGCCGAGCGGATGGCGGCCGACTTCCCGGACGCGCGCATCGAATGGATCCGCGACTCGGGCACCTTCTCGCCCGAGGATCAGCCAGAGCAGCTGGTCGGCGCGATCCGGGGCTTCCTGACCGAGACGAGCGCCGGGCACTGACCGACGGTCAGAAGTCGCCGCCGTCGAAGCCGCCGAAATCGCCGAAGTCGGTGCCGCCGCCGTAGTCCTGGGCGCCGGGGTCGAAACCGCCTTGGTCGTAGCCGCCCTGGTCG
This sequence comes from Nocardia tengchongensis, assembly GCF_054781395.1. NCBI lineage: Bacteria > Bacillati > Actinomycetota > Actinomycetes > Mycobacteriales > Nocardiaceae > Nocardia > Nocardia tengchongensis. Next base: position 495,181 of record NZ_BAAGUM010000017.1, on the reverse strand, counting down.
TAACCCGGGTCGGCGCCGCCCTGGTCGTAGCCGCCGTCGGCATATCCACCGTCGGCTGCGTCCAGACCGTCCTGATAGCCGTCGCCGTAACCGCTTTCGAAGGCCGCGGAGTCGTAGCCGACCCCGGACATGCCGCTGAACAGCGCGTTGAACAGGACCGCGGAGCCGACACCCCAGGCGCCGGCGACCAGGGCGGTCTTCCACCACGGTTCGGAGTACCAACCGGCCGGCACCGGACGCCCGGCGACCCGGCCACCCGGGTAATAGTTCGGCGTCGACGCCGACGGCGTGGGCGAGGCCTCGACCCGGCGGCCGTCGAAGTCGATGGCCCGCTCCTCGGTCACCCGACCGGCACTGCGCTGACCGTCGAGTTCGGGAACGGCGGGTCCGGGGTCCATGCCCATCGCGGAGCGGGCGGCCCGCACGTAGTAAAGCCCTTCCAGCGCCGTCTCTTTCGCCAGTCGCGCCTGCGCGGCGGTGGCGGCCTGCTCGATCTGCGACCCCGCGGCGTTGAACCGCTCCCCCGCGTCGGCGAGGGCCTGTTTGGAGGCGTCGTCGCTGCCGGTGAGGTTGTAGACCTGGCCGCCGAGGCGTTCGATCACCCGGCGCGCGTCGGCCTTGGCGTCCGCGAGTTCGGTGCCGGCGCGCGAGCGTTGCCCGCGGTTGACCATGACGACAGCCAGCAGCACGACCACGATGATGAGGAGGAGAACAACGACCGTAGACACGCGACCAGCCTACGCGGCGAAATTCGCCGAATAGTTGCTAGTCGCTCTGAGGTCCCTGAATCTTCCGGCTCACCCGGCCACGGCCGCGAATCGTGTCGTGCGACCGGCTGGATCAACCTCCTCTTCGTCCGGCTCCGACACCGCGAACTGTCGTTTGCCGGCGGTTTTCGCCGAATACATGGCCCGGTCCGCACTGCGCAGCAGGTCCGAGAAATCACAGTCCCGGCCGGGCGGGCAGAACGCGGTGCCGACGCTCGCCGACGCGGGCACCGACCCGGCGGCCGTGGGCACCGGCTCGCACAGCGCGGCCAGCACCCGCATGGCCAGCTCTCTGAGCGAATTGCGGCGCGCGGGCAGCGCCACCACGAATTCGTCGCCGCCGTAGCGCGAGATCACCGTCTCGGGCGGGCAGGCCGACCGCAGCCGCTGCGCGATGCTGACCAGCACCTCGTCGCCGACGGTGTGGCCGTAGTTGTCGTTGATGGCCTTGAAGTCGTCGAGGTCGATGAGCAGCAGCCCCACCCCGCGCGCCGAATCGGTGGCCATCACCCGCACCCGCTCCTGCAACAGGGAGCGATTGGCCAGATCGGTGAGGGCGTCGTGGGTGGCCTCGTGCCGTAGCCGGGTCTGTAAGGCCGCGATCTCCTGCACCCGCACCGACACCGCCTCGGAGAGGCTGCGTTCCTGCTGTACGAGGGCACGCTGTTGCAGCGCCTCGGCGTAGGCGTCGATGGCCTGGCTGGCGATGAACGACCAGCGGGTGGCGATCAGCGAGCCGCGCACGCCCGGCGCGAGCCCGAGCAGCGCGCGGCTGGCGGGGGCGAGCATGCGGGTGCGTTCGAACGGCGCGTCGGCCAGGCTGCGGCCGATGCGGCGGGCCGAGCGCACCGGAAACGGTTCGGAGCCCGCCAATTCCAGCAATTCGTTGATGACCCGGCCGAAGATGGCCTCGAGGTCAGCGGAGGGAACACTGGGCGCATGACCCAGTGCGGCGCTGCTCGCGCCGGGGTGCACCGACCGCACCCATTCCCGGATGGTCGCCGCCACGATGGCGGAGGTTCGGGTATCGAGACGGATGGACATGCGCGCTCACCCTGCGTACGTGATGCCAGGGCCGGCATCCTCGCCGGTCACGCCCTTCGGATCGAACTCACTGCTACGCGGTCGGCCACACCAGTGGTGCATGCTCACCGCCCCCTTTCCAGATACCCCCGTCCGGACAAAAAGGATCCTAGCAAGCCACCCGACATCGAAAACCCCTGATTCAGAACAGGTTCCCACTGTCTCGCGAATGGCGATCGGATGTCACATCGCTGGCGACGCCCTGGCGTTACACCCAATTTCGGCATGTTCTCGCGACGCGCCGAATGCTTGCCCTCACCGGCCGCGACGTGCGACGACGCGACCTGATTGGCATTCGGGGAGTGAGGTTCGGTACAGTGCTCTACGCACACGGCATCCTTGGATGCGGTGGCTGCGGGTGTAGTTCAATGGTAGAACTTCAGCCTTCCAAGCTGATAGCGCGGGTTCGATTCCCGTCACCCGCTCTTTCCCGTTCATCGGGGAGCGTCGGATCCGACGTGCAACGGGGTGTAGCGCAGCTTGGTAGCGCATCCGCTTTGGGAGCGGAGGGTCGCAGGTTCAAATCCTGTCACCCCGACCATCTTTCGCATCGCTCCGCCCGATCCAGCCGGTAGCAGCGGACAATTCGCCCGCGGCCGTATTTTCGGCCGTTCCCGACCGCATCCAGGTCGCTTTCACCCGTATCTCCGGTAGCTGATCCGTGCCCGATCCACCTGGAAGTGGGATTTCGGTAACCGGATGTTGTGCCTCCGTTTGCACTGTGTTATCGATTTACGGTGCTGGTCGACGACAAGATGAACGCTTCCAGCTCGGTGCTGTCCGGGCGCGAGACGCGTTCTCGCCTGATCCCGGCCGCCGGGCTGGGGATCGCCGTTGTTTTGCTGGCGATCGCGCAGGCGTGGGCATCCGCGCACGGCGTGATGGGGCCGCTGCGCAGCCTGGTCGACGACTACTTCGCGAACCCCCAGTCGGCGGCGGTGTCGTGGGCGGGGTTGGGGCTCGCCTGCGTCGGGGTGCCGGCGCGTACCCGGGTGATCGCACTGGTTGCCGCCGGGGTGCTGGACCTGTTGACGCTCGGGCTGCAAGTGGCTTGCGGCTGGCATGTGTCGATCGGCACCGGGCCGACGCTGGCGCTCACCGCGCTGACCGTGGTCGTGCTGCGCTGGGAGGGCGAGCGACGCCGGACCGCGCTGCAAGCCATCGCCTTCGGTGTGCTGCTGGTGATGGCGTCCAAGCTCGCGGACACCTGGCTGATGGTCAGTATCGTCGCCGGACCGCGGGTGCTCGATCAATACGTCCAGCTCGCGGATCGGGCGCTGGGCGAACCGGCGTGGCTGGTCGGGCGGCTGCTCGACACGCTCGGTCCGATCCCCTCGCATGTCCTGCATGTCGTGTACATCCAATTGCCGGTCGCGGCGGTGGTGGTCGCGGTGTGGCAGTTGCGTCACGTGTCGACCAGTGCGTGGCCGCGGCACCACCTGGTGCGAACCTTCCTGGTACTGGGCGTGATCGGACCGCTCGGGTATGTGCTGTTTCCGGTGGTCGGGCCGGTCTTCGCCTACGGTCCGCTCGGGCACGGGCTGGAGATCGGGGACTGGCCGCAGGTGTGGCCCGCCTTCACCACCGACCCGCAGCCGATGCTGTTCGACTCCGAGACCGCGCGGAACTGCATGCCGTCCATGCACACCGCGTGGGCGACGGCGCTGTTCATCCACTCCCGCCGCGGGCCGCGGTGGCTGCGCTGGGCGGGCGCGTTCTGGCTGGTGTGCACGCTGCTCGCGACGCTGGGGTTCGGCTATCACTACGGCGCCGATCTGGTGGCGGGCGCGGTGCTGTGCCTGACCGTGGAGTCGGCGCTGCGCGATCCCGAGCGCGGCTGGGAGCATCCGCGTGTCCGCATGGTGTCGCTCGGCGCGGCGGTGCTCGCCGGATTGTTGCTGTCCTATCGGTTCCTGGCTGGCACGATGGCGGCGTACCCGGTACTCGCGGGGGCGGTCGTGCTGGGCTCGCTGGCGGCCGTATCGTTCCTCTTCTACGCGACCTGGTTCGCGCGTCCGGGTAGCCGGTTGGCGCACTGGGGAGGCAGAACACCCATCGACGGATTTGCCGTCGATTAACCACTCCCCCAACGCAATCCGGACATCTTTGCCCGAACACCGAAAGGGTTACCCTCTCCCTGATGATCACTACGCGGGCGGGGCAACAGAGCTTGCTGCGCAATCTCAAGTCTGACGGCCGCGCGGGCCTGCCTCGCATTCCGATCGTGGTCGGAATCCTGCTCACGCTGGCGATCACGGCCATCTTCTCGGCCATGCACGGTTTCCTCGATCTGCAGGTCTATCGCATCGACACCCGGGGCTGGCTGGACCACGGCACCCTCTACGGCGCGACCCTCCCCGTGGCCGGCCACACCGATCTGCCGTTCACCTACCCGCCCTCGGCCGCGGTCCTGATGATCCCGCTCGCCATCGTCCCGCTCTGGCTGGCCGAACTGCTGGTGACCGCGAGCTCCCTGGCCTGCCTCGGCGTCACGGTCTGGCTGGTGTTGTCGCGCATCCGCCCCGATCTGGACGCCCGCGCCAAACTCACGCTCACCGTGTCCGCGGTCGTGCTGCTGCTGGCCGTCGAACCAGTCCGCACCACCCTCTGGTTCGGTCAGATCAACCTGGTTCTGATGGCCGCCGTCGCCCTCGACTGCCTGACCGAGAAGCCGCGCTGGCCGCGCGGCGTGCTGATCGGCATCGCCGCGGTCACCAAGCTGACCCCCGCCGCGTTCATCCTCTACTTCCTGATCCGCCGCGACTGGAAGGCCGCCGCCACCGCGGCCGGCACCGCCGTCGGCATCGTCGCCGCCGGATTCGTCCTGCTCCCCACCGAATCCCGCGACTACTGGCTGCACGCCGTCATCGACACCAACCGCATCGGCTCCCCCGACTACGTCGGCAACCAGTCCCTCAAGGGCATGGCCTTCCGCGTCTTCGGCTACTCGTCCCCGGCCGCCACCATCGTCTGGCTGGCCCTCGCCCTCGTCGTCGTCGGCGCGGGCGCCTATCTCATGCACCACCTGACCGGCGTCGAGCGCACCGCCGCCGCCCGGGCGGGCATCCCCGAACCCGCCCCCATGACCGCCCTGGCCGTCGCCACCCTCCTGGTGAACGCCGCAGTCCTGCTGCTGATCTCGCCGGTCTCCTGGACCCACCACTGGGTCTGGGCCGCCCCCGCCCTGGTAGCCGCCATCGCCTGGACCTCAACCAAACCGGCCACCGCCACCTACGCCCTGATCGCCACCTTCGCCCTCTTCTTCCTGATCGGCCCCGGCATCGTCCCCAACGGCAAACACCAGGAACTCCGCTGGACCTGGTGGCAACACATCCCCGGCGACATCTACATCCTCGCCACCGCAGCCCTCCTCACCCTGGGCCTCGCCCGCCTGCTCACGCTCCGCGCCCGTACCGCACGCGTCTAGCCCCGACACGGCGGTGCCGCTCGAACGCGCCCCTGTCCACGGCCTCGACCGCAACGAATAGGGTCCGGAACGACCGCGCGCTAGTGAAGATGGCGACCAGCCGCGCGCCAAACGTGTGGCCATACGCGCACCCAACTAGCGACCAAATGTGCAGCACTGTTGCGACCAGATGCGCACGAAAGTAGCGTCCAGACGCGCACAACAGGGCATAATTGGGTGTATGCCAAGCGCATCCGGAACCGGACTGGTCACCCGAAAAGCCCAGGTCAGAGTGATCGAAGCGCTACAGGATACACGGGTTGTCACGCTCAATGGCGCGCGGCAGTCAGGCAAGAGCTTGTTGCCGCGACGCGGCGACCGGTGCGCTCACTGACGCTCGACGACCCGGTGGCACTGCGCGCAGCACACGACGACCCGGTCGGATTCATCGAACACGACGGACTCCTCGTCATCGACGAAGTACAGCGTGCACCTGAACTCTTCCTTCCGATCAAGGCCGACGTCGACGCCGACCCACGACCGGGCCGATTCCTGCTCACCGGGTCAGCACAGGTGCTTGCGCTGAAGTCGTTGCCGGATGCGCTGCCGGGACGCATGGAGACCATCGAACTATGGCCCTTCTCCCAAGGTGAGATATCGGATACTCCCGACCGATTCATCGATGCCGCCTTCGCCAAAGGCATTCGCCTGACCCATGATTCAGCCCTGCGCCGCCGCGATTACATCGAACGTGCCGCGGTCGGCGGCTTCCCCGAGGCGGTGCGTCGTACAGATCGCCGCCGTAGCGCCTTCTTCGAAAGCTACATCGATACCCTGATCAAACGGGACGTGCAGGAGATCTCAGCGATCGAACGCACACCGCAGCTTCGAAAACTCCTGCAGTTACTCGCCATTCGCAGCGCGAACCTGCTTGTTCCTGCAACCATCGCCAGTGAGCTCGCCATTCACCGCTCGACGATCACCCGCTATCTGACGCTGCTCGAGACCGTCTTCTTGATCAAGACCATCCCGCGTGGTCGGGTGGCGCCACTCACCGGGCGATCGGCACTCCGAAACTTGCCTTTGTCGACACAGGTTTGCTGTGCCATCTCCTCGGCCAAGGTCCCGCGCGACTCGCCGATCCGGGCGGGGCTGCCGGCACCGTCCTCGAGAACTTCGTCCTCATGGAACTCGCGCGCCAGCTCACCTGGAATGATGAGCGTGCGACGTTGTGGCACTACCGCACCAAGGACAAGGTCGAAGTCGACGCCGTTCTCGAAGCGACCGACGGCCGTGTGATCGGCATCGAGGTCAAGGCCGGCGCTACCCTCCACAAACACGATTTCGCAGGACTCCGCCATCTCCAGGAGCGGCTGGGCGACCGTTTCGTTGCGGGCTTCATCGTTTACACCGGCCAGCACTCGCTGCCCTTCGGCGACCGTCTCCGCGCTCTCCCCATAGAAACCCTCTGGCAGGCAACCCCTTAGGCAACCACCCAGGTCACACAGCCCTCACCCCATCGCGCCCGATGCCGCTCTCGCCAGGGCCTTCACTCCGCCCCACCGGCTTCGCCACCATGGTCGGAACCCGCTTCCGATTCACCACCCCCGACTCGTCGATCGACGAAATCATCTGCCAGGTGCTGGTCGCCCACCCCCGCGAGCAATTGACCTACACCTGGACATACCCGCGAGCCGACTACCCCACCCACTGGACCGTCGACTGGACCCTCAGACCGCAGGGCCGCGGCACCCGACTGCTGTTGACGCAGACCGGCTTCGACATCGAAGATCGCCGACAGCGGATGGCCCGCAATGCCGTGGAGCGCAGCTGGAAGCGACTCGTGCTGCCCCGCCTCGGCGCGGTCATCCACCACTGACCGTGGACTGATGCGAAGCTCCCGGGCATGAGATCCGAGGGGATGTCGAATTGATCAGGGTGACTTCGTACCTGAAGGATCGGCGAGGGTCGTTCGTGCCGGTAGAAGAGGTCGGCTTCACGCCGTCGAATCCCCGGCACGTGGAGGGAGCCATCGAGTTGGAGATCAATGGGGTCACCATTCTCGACAAGGAACTGTGGGATGACGTCGACCAGCTCTGGGCGTACATCGTCACCGCGATTTGTGAACTTCGCGCCAAAGGTGAAGGCAGCACGTCATTTCCGGATCAGCCGATCGACCTGACCTTCCGCCGGATCGAGGGAGGACGGGTGCTGGTGACCTTGCGGAGTGGCACCATCGGGCAGCGGAAGGCGACGGTCGACGAATCGGAGTTGACCACCGCGCTGCAGACGGCCGCGCGGGCGTTCCTCTCGCGCCTGATCGGCCTCATCCCGAAGAACAGACTGGTCTACGAGGCCACCGCCAGCGATATTCAGTGGGACTGAGGCGAATGGGCGGGCGATCACCATCGCCCGCCCATTCGCGAAATTCCGCTAATTGCGTTCGAGCGCGGCCGCGGCCTCCTTCTCGAGGTCGGTGTAGGACTCCTTGCCGACGTCGATGGTGACGTTCTCGATGGTGCCGCCGGTGAAGGTGCCGGGGGGCCGGTACTGCGTGGTGACGCTGTCGCCGCTGTCGTAACCGACGCACAGGCCGTCGCCGGCGAGGGAGAACATTCCGATCTGGGCACGCATCGCGCCCTTGTTGACCGGTCGGCCATCGACGTAGAGCGTTGTGGTGCCGAGGGATTCACCGTATTGACCGGCTCCTTCTCGGGTGAATTCCATGCCGAGGGTGTGTTTGCCCGGCGTCAGCGGCGCGGACGACACGAAGTCCTGTTCGGGTTTGATGCCCAGGAAGTTGTAGATGTAGTGCAGCACACCGTCTTTGATGAACAGGGTGTGCCCGCCGAACCGCGACCCGTGGGCGAAGATCACGCCCTGCGCGTCGGGTGCGAGGTCGACACTGGCGAGGATCTTGTAGGACTTGCCGCGGATGTTGACCGCGGCGGCCTCGGGAACCGGTGACGCGTCGGGGTAGTAGACGTAGCGGTTTCGGGGCGGTTCGGGCTGGGGTCGTTCGACGGCGAGCAGTTCTGCGGCGCCGCGGTCGTCGAGCGGGAGCACGTAATTGTCCTTGGCCTCGTCGTTCCACACCCCGATCAGTTCTTTCAGCTTGTCGGGATACTGATCGGCGAGGTTCTTGGATTCGGAACGGTCCTCGTCGACATGGAACAGCTCCCACTTGTCCTGGTCGAAATGCCCCTTGTCGCTGATCGGGGCATGCAACGCCGAGGCTTTCCAGCCGTCCTGCCAGATGCCGCGGGTACCCAGCATGGCGTAGTACTGACGTTTCTTCGTGGTGGCGGCGCCCCCGTCGTCGAAGGTGTAGCGCATCGAGACCCCGTTGAGCGGATACTGTTTGACTCCCCGGTACTCCTCGGGCATCTGCACACCGGTGACGTCGAAGATGGTCGGCACGATGTCGGTGGAATGGTGGTATTGGTGGCGGATCTGGCCCTTGGCCTTGATTCCCCTGGGCCAGTGGATGATCAACGGGTCGCAGGTGCCGCCGGAGAACTGCGAATAGCGTTTGAACATCTGGAACGGCGTCGAGAACGCCGTGGCCCAACCGGTCGGATAGTGGTTGTAGGTGGCGGGCGAACCCAGCGTGTCGATGTATTGCATGTTCTCGGCGAGATCGTCGGGGTACCCGTTGAAGAATTTGTTCTCGTTGACCGACCCGTTCGGCGAACCTTCACCCGAGGCGCCGTTGTCGGCGCAGTACATGATGACGGTGTTGTCGAGCTGACCGCTCTGCTCCAGGAAGTCGACAATGCGCCCGACTTGCGCGTCGGTGTACTCGGAGAACCCGGCGAACACCTCGGCCATCCGGGAGAACAACCGCTTCTCGTCCGGATTGAGCGAGTCCCAGGGCCGCACCGCGTCCGCGTCCAGCGCAACGTCTTTCGGTAGCGGGTTGATCGGTGTCAGGGTGGTGCCCTTGGGCATGATGCCCTTGTCGACCATCCGTTTCAGCACCCATTCCCGATACGCCTCGTAGCCGTCGTCGAACTGACCCTTGTACTTGTCGGCATACTCGGTCGGACTGTGATGCGGTGCGTGGTTGGCGCCGGGGCAGAACCACATGTACCACGGCTTGGACGGGTTGGTCGCCCGTGAATCCCGCAGCATCTTGATGGCATGGTCGGCGAGGTCTTTCGACAGGTGATAGCCCTGCTCCGGGGTAGCGGGCGGGTCGACGAACCTGTTGTCCTCCACCAAGTCCGGATACCAGTTGTTGGTTTCACCGCCGAGGAATCCGTAGAAGCGGTCGAACCCCTTCTGCGTCGGCCATTCGGATCTGCTGCCGCCGGGGGCGACGTCCTCCTGGGGCACGTTGTGTTCCTTGCCGACCCAGAACGTGCTGAAACCATTGTCCTGCAACACTTGCGCGACCGTCGCACACTGCGCGGGCAGGCGAGCCGCCGCGCCCGGAAACCCGGTGGAGCCCTCGGTGATCGACGCGAAACGATTCACGTGATGATTGCGGCCGGTCAGCATGGTGGAGCGGGTGGGCGAACACAGTGCGGCGGTGTGCCACTGGGTGTAGGTGAGCCCGTTGTCGGCCAGCCGCTGCAGGGTGGGCATGTTGATGCGGCCCCCGTAGGGCGACCAGGACGCCAGGCCGGTGTCGTCGAACAGCACGACGAGCACGTTGGGTGCGCCTTCGGGAGCCGTCTTCAATTCGAACGGTTTCCAGTCGGCCTTGGAATCGCGCACGTCGAGTTCGATCTTGCCGTCGAATCCGTCGTTGATCCCCGTCCCGTAGCCGGGAGGTCCGTCGCCGCCGGATTTGTCACAGGCGGCGAGAAACGGGACGGCGGCGGCGCCCACCCCGGCCGCTGCGAACCCGCCCAGCATCGAGCGCCTGGACAGTTTGCCGCGGGTGGGCTGCGGATCGGAACCGGGATCGTCGGAGGAGGACTGCTCGCGATTCGACGGCGTCATATCGAGCAGGCTAGGCAGCCCGAAGGATCATTCGCCAAATATTTGCTGTTCAGCGACCAATAGGTGTCTCAACCGAGATTAACGACGGACCTTTCTGTTCCCTGCCTAATTGCGGAGGTCAGTCCGTGAGGATGCACCGAAAGCCGAGGTGACAGGTGGCAGTGTCCTCGGTCTGACCCTGCCGCGCCGCCGGGCGATACCGCAGACAGTAATTCGGTGCGCACAGATACGAGCCGCCCTTGACCACGCGCCGCGGAAACCGCTCACCGGCCTCCACCGGCGGCGGCCCGTCGGCGCGGGCGGGACCGGCGGCGGGGGCACAGCACGAGCTCGCCGGGGCGCCGTGATCGCCGCGGTAATAGTCGGTGGTCCACTCCCACACGTTGCCTGCCACATCGAACAGCCCGTACCCGTTGGGCGGGTAGGTGCCGACCTTGGTCGTGCCCGGCTGCACGGCTTGGCCTTTGCCCGGCTGGAACTCCCACGGAAACCGCCCGACCCAGGTGTTGGCCATCCGCCGCCCGCGCGGCGCGAACTCCTCGCCCCACGGGAACGTCGCCGCGTCCAGGCCGCCGCGGGCCGCGAATTCCCACTGCGCCTCACTGGGCAGTGACTTGCCCGCCCATTCGGCATAGAAGAGGGCGTCGGCGTAGGCGACGTGAGTCACCGGGTGCAGGGTGCGGCCGTCCAGATTCGTGCCCGGCCCGCCGGGATGCCGCCAGCTCGCCCCCGGCACGTAGGCCCACCACCGCCGCCAATCATCCAACGGCACCGGCCCGTTCGTGCGCTGGAACACCAGCGCCCCCGGCACCAGGTCCTCGGGCGCGGCGCCGGGAAAGTCGGCCGGGTCGAGGTCGCGCTCGGCGACGGTCACATAACCGGTCTCCCGCACGAATCGGTGAAAGTCCGCATTGGTGACCTGGTGGACGTCGATCCAGAACGGTTCGACCACCGCCTCACGCACCGGCTGCTCCTCGGGAAAGAAGTCCCGCGAACCCATAGCGAATGCGCCGCCGGGGACCCGAACCATCCCTTTGCGTGCTGTCGCCGCGACACTCCCCGACATCACCCAGCCTCCCGTCCTACCGCCTGCCAGGAACCGATTCGATCCCAATCCCTTTGCCGAGAAAGCTACTACGACAGTAGGCCGCCTTCGATCGGCGCGCTCGGGCGCAATAACGAACAAACAACATCGGCTGACATCCAGCATTCGCCGGTACGGCTTGACTACAGTGGATCGGATAGACAGTTATCGGCCCGCAATGGATGGGGAGCGACACACACCACCGGGAGCCCGACAGTGACCGAACCCTCGAAACCCTCAGTCCTGGCACGTATCTCACCCAAGCAGTGGGTGGCCATCGTCCTCACGGTGCTGGCCGTCCTGTTCATTCTCGAGAACCGCCACAAGGTCGACATCGAATTCCTGCTCATGACCATCCGATCCCCGATGTGGCTGGTCCTGCTGGTCACCTTCGCCGTCGGCTGGCTGGTCGGCCTCCTCGCCCGCCGGCGATAGCCCCACTCCCAACGAAATCGAAGCGGGCGGGTCAGGCCACGAAGGCGAGTCCGTAGAAGATCCAGCTGGTGACCGCGGTGAGGGTCATGCCGATGGCGGCGATCGGGGCCCAGCGGCGGTGCCAGGCGCTGTGCGCGCCCGGGTGCGGGGGTGTGTCGAAGTTGCGGGCCGCGCGGATGATCACGATCGGCCAGAGGACGACCGAGAAGACGGCGAAGGCCAGGTGGATGGCCAGGGCGGTCCAGACCGCGGTCGAGGCGGTGCCGCCGACCACGCCGGCGGCGCGGGACTGCCAGCCGTTGAAGCGCACGTCGAGTTCGAACAGGACCACCGCGGCCAGCAGACCGACCGCGAGCAGGATCTGAACTCCCTTGTGCAGACCGAACTTTCGCTTGGCCTTGACCTGGTAGACGCTCCAGGCCAGGACGGCGACCACGAGCGCCATCACCAACACCATGGTGTCCATCGCCCACGATGCGCGCGTGCCGAGGAATCCGTCGACTCCGGGGAATTGGTTCATTGCCGTACCTCAAACCTGTCTGCGGAGATTTTTCCCGACACCGCGTCGGTAAGATCCGCGAGGCGGGACTCTAGCAGCGCGCACACCGGCCGCGTCAACCCGCCGGCCCCCGCCCGCCCCGAACGGAGGCAGCGTCCACCCCACGAGCCGCTCGATGCGAGACTTGTCCGAGCTGATCAGTACAAATTTGTCCAGGAGGAACCGACGCAGTGCCGAAGATTCAGGCAGCCACCCTCGCCGAACATCGCGCGACGCAGCGGAACGCCCTCCTGGACGCGGCGCGCACCATGCTGACGGCGGGACAGATCCCCACCCTCGCCGATGTCGCCGCCCGCACCGGACTGGCCCGCCCGAGCGTCTACCAGTACTTCCGCTCTCGCCACGACCTCTTGGTCGCCGTCATGGAAGACGTGCTGCCGCGCTGGTCGACGCGGATCGCCGAGCAGATGAGCCGGGCCCCCGATCCGGCCGGCCGGGTAATCGCTTACGTCGCAGCCAATATCGAGCTGACCCAGGAGGGCGAACACGCCGTCGCCCGCGCCCTCGCGACCGCCCTGCCGACCGACGAACTCGCCGCCCGCGCCCGTGTCCTGCACGACCAGCTCAAAACCCCGCTCGTCACCGCACTCGAGGACCTCGGCGACGCCGACCCCGACCTGACCGCCGAACTGATCAACGCGATCGTGCATTCCGCCAGCCGACTCGTCGACACCGGCACCGACCCGGCCATGGTCAAATCCCGCGTCGAAGAACTCCTCACCCCGTACCTGCGCAGGTGACCAACCGGATCGCCGCCCCCGACAGGAACTACCGCACTCGAATTCCGGTGCGCCACACAATTATCCGATGATGCCGGGATGGGCGGGATCAACCGGTTCGATGTGATCGAGTGGGCCGGAGCGCTATCGATCCGACCCACTTCGAATGCATCCGAGCTACGCCCCGGCACGGAAAAACGTGGCTTATCTGCCCTTTTTACCCTTGTTCGCCTGCGGTTCGATACCGGATTGCGGGTCGGCGGACCCCGCCTTCTTCTCCGCTCGTTTTTCCTTCAGGGACTTACCCTGAGCCTTGGACATCTTGCTACGCGGAGATTTGTCGGACAACTAGTAGGTCCTTTGTTTGCAAGGCCTAGACAGCCTCGATACGTCGACCCTACGCCAGTGGACTCGATCACCCTCCCGAACGAAGGTTCAGCGAGGTTGGCAGGTCGGGCACCAGAACAAATTTCGGCCCTCCATGACCGTGTGCACCACGGTGGTGCCGCAGAGGCGGCAGGGGTCGCCGACTCGGCGGTAGACGTAGGTGCGGGGGCGGTCGGCGGCGTAGGACGGGGCGCCGTGGTCGTGTTCGGGACGCACCACGTGCATGAGGCCGCGGCGGACGCCGACCTTCATCAGGTCGACCAGGTCTGCCCACATGGCTTCCCATTCGGGACGGCTCAACGACTTTCCGGGGCGGTGCGGTGAGATGTTGTGGCGGAACAGGACTTCCGCGCGGTAGACGTTGCCGACTCCGGCCAGGACCTTCTGGTCCATGAGGAGGGCGCCGATGGAGCGCTGGGAGCGGCTGATGCGGGTCCAGGCGCGGTCGGGGTCGGCGTCGCGGCGCAGGGGGTCGGGGCCGAGGCGGGCGGTGAGAGCGGAAACCTCTGGGTCGTGCAGGATTTCGCAGGCGGCGGGGCCGCGCAGGTCGGTGCCGTGGGGTTCGCCGGTGCGGCCCGCGCCGATCAGGCGCATGCGGACCTCGCCGACGGGGGCGTCCATGGGGACCGATGATTCGGTGAATTTGCCGTACAAGCCCAGGTGGACGTGCAGGGTGACACCCGAATCGTAGTGATGGAGCAGGTGTTTGCCCCAGGCTTCGGCGTGCGTGAGGACGCGGCCGTCGATCAGTGCGGCGCCGTCGGCGAAGCGGCCCTGGGGGCTCGAGACTCGGACCTGACCGCCGGCGAAGCGCTTCTCGTGCAGCTTCGCCAGACGGTGCAGCGTATGGCCTTCCGGCACAGGTCAGTTCGGCAGCGCGGGGGCCACGCCGGTCTTCTCGTACTCGGCGAGGATGTCGATGCGGCGCTGGTGGCGCGGCTCGTCGGACCACTGGGTGGTCATGAAGGCGTCGACGATGGCGAGGGCTTCCTCGGTGCTGTGCATGCGGCCGCCGATGCCGAGCAGCTGGGCGTTGTTGTGCTGGCGGGCGAGCTGCGCGGTCTCCACGCTCCAGCCGAGGGCGCAACGCGCGCCGGGCACCTTGTTGGCGGCGATCTGCTCGCCATTGCCGGAACCACCGAAGACGAAGCCCAGCGAGCCCGGCTCGGCAACAACGCGGCGGGCGGCCTCGATGCAGAAGGCCGGATAGTCGTCGAGCGCATCGTATTCCAGCGCGCCACAGTCGACGACGTCGTGGCCCTGGCCCTCGAGGTGAGCCTTGACGTGGTTCTTCAGTTCGAAGCCGGCATGGTCGGCACCCAGGTATACGCGCATGGCAGCGATTCTGTCAGCCCGCGCGCGGCCGGTCCGCACGGGGCTGTCACGTGCGGAGGACGAGGTGTGAGCCACCCGTGGCGAGCACACCCCGGCGACGTCGCCGAACGTACTATCCAGGCATGACGTCCGACGACAGTTCATCACCGCCGAACGCCTACGGGGGGCAATCCGCGGGTGATCTCCCGGAGCAACCACCGACCGCGTCCACCGGCGAGGTCCCCGCCCAGCCGACCGCCACCTACCTCGGCCAACCGGCCCCCGCACAGCCCGGATGGAACCCGGTCACCGGCATGACCGGCTGGGATCCGCGGGTGGGTCCGCCGGGATGGGCTCCGCAGCAACCGTATTCGCCGCCGCCTCCGCCGGTGATCCAGCAGGGCAGCCGCGGCCTGTCCCCGTTCGGGATGCCCGCCCGGCACAGCTGGGAGATCCCGCTGCTGGTGATCGTGATCGTCGCCACGGTGCTGGCCTACCTGTTCGCGCTGCTCCTGCTGCTGTCGGGAGTTTCCGGTCAGATCGTGCTGGTGCTGGTGTTCGCGCCGCTGCTGGTCTACCTCGGCCGCGGGATGAACTACGCGGCGCAGCGGGTCAACGGCGTGAAGATGTCGCCGACCCAGTTTCCCGAGGGCTTCCGCATGGTGCAGGAGGCGGCGGCCCGGTTCGGGATGGCCACGGTGCCCGACGCCTATGTGGTGACGGGCAACGGCCAGATCAACGCCTTCGCCTCCGGTCACGGCTTCCGCCGTTATGTCGTGGTGTACAGCGACCTGTTCGAAATCAGTGGCGCGGCACGCAATCCCGAGGCGCTGGCCTTCATCATCGGCCACGAGGTCGGCCACATCGCCGCCGGCCATGTCTCGTATTGGCGGCAGGTGGGCATGTTCCTCGCGCCGTTCCTGCCGATCCTGGGCAATTCGCTGATCCGCTCGCAGGAGTACACGGCCGACAATCACGGTTTCTGCAACCGTCCGCAGGGCGCGGCGACGGCCATGCAGACGCTGGCCGCGGGCAAGTACCTGAACAATCTGGTCGGCTTCGACGAGATGGCGGATCGGGCGCCCCAGGAGAAGGGCTTCTTCGTCTGGATCGTGAACGCGATGGCCAGCCACCCGGTGCTGACCTGGCGCATGTCGGCGCTGCGTGACCGCAGCCGGCACGGCAAGTTGTTCTGGCGGCCCGACGCCCCGCAGCGTCCGCCGGTGCCGGGACCCTACGCCGGCCAGCAGCCGCCCGGCGGCTACGGCGGTCCCCCGCCCCGATACGGCGAGACCGCCACCTATCACGAGTACCGGCCGCACTGACCGACGAGAACGGGCGGGGTCCCCAGGGACCCCGCCCGTTCCGCGTCGATTACCCGGCCCGCTCAGTCGAAGGCGGGGTCCTCGGTGCGAGTCCGCTTGAGCTCGAAGAAGTGCGGGTAGGAGGCCAGCGCGACCGCGCCGTCCCACACCTTGCCCGCGACCTCGCCGCGCGGAATCCGCGACAGCACCGGCCCGAAGAACGCGACACCGTTGATGTGAATGGTCGGCGTGCCGACATCCTGGCCGACCTTGTCCATGCCCGCGTGATGCGAGGCCCGCAGCTCCTCGTCGAAGTCGCCGGACGTGGCGGCGGCGGCCAGCTCGGCCGGCAGCCCCGCCTCCTCGAGCGATTCGGCGATGATCACCGCGAGCAGGTCCTCGCGCGGCCCGTCCTGCTCGTAGTCGGCGCGACGGTTGTGCAGGCGGGTGCCCATGGCGGTGTAGAGCGGGGCCAGCACCTTGTCGCCGTGTTCGCGGGCGGCGGCGATGGCGACCCGGACCGGGCCCCAGCCGCTGCGCAGCAGTTCCTCGTACTGCGGCGGCAGGCCCTCACGGCCTTCGTTGAGCACCGACAGGCTCATGACGTGGAAGTTCACGTCGATATCGCGGACCTGCTCGACCTCGAGGATCCAGCGGGAGGTGATCCAGCACCAGGGGCACAGCGGATCGAACCAGAAATCGACCCGGTCCTTATTGGTGTCGCTCACAAGGAAGTCCTTTCGCAGTCGACGGCCGGACGCACGGCCGTTCCCCTTACGCAACAACCCGGATTGTTGCCGATATTTCCGCTCCGCCCGACTCGCCCGGGGCTAGGGTCGAAACATCGGCCTCGCCGGGAGGACAGCCACGTCCGTGGCGCAGTCCCGGCCGCGTGAGCAGGGAGGTTTCGACATGACCACATCCAGGTTCGTCATCGCGGGGGGTGGCCTGGCCGCGGCGAAACTCGCGGAAGCCCTGCGGGCCAATGACTTCGACGGGACGGTGACCCTCGTCAGCGCCGAGGAGCATCTGCCCTACGAGCGGCCGCCGCTGTCCAAGGAGCATCTGCTGGGCAAGAAGGCGCTCGCCGACTTCACCGTGGACCCGTCGCAGTGGTATCGCGACCATCACATCGAGATGATGCCCGGCACCACCGTCACCGCGGTGGACCGGAGCACCAAAACCGTTGCGCTGCCGGACGGCACGACCCTGCCCTACGACAAGCTGGCGCTGGCCACCGGTTCGCGGCCGCGACTGCTGCGGATGCCGGGCGCGGACGCGGCGGGCGTGCACGTGCTGCGCACCATCGAGGACTCCGATGCCCTGCTGGCCATGTTCGCCGGTGTCCGGCGGCTGGCGGTCATCGGCGCGGGCTGGATCGGGTTGGAAGTGACCGCGGCAGCGCGGGCGGCGGGCGTGGAAGTGACTGTGCTGGAGGCGGACTCGGTGCCGCTGCGGGCGGCCCTGGGCCCGGAGATGGGCGAGGTGTTCGCCGCACTGCACCGCGCGCACGGCGTCGACCTGCGCTGCGGGGTGCAGGTCAGCGAGATCACCACCGCCGACGGCCGGGCCACCGGGGTGCGGCTGGCCGACGGCACCGTGATCGAGGCGGACGCAGTGCTGATGGCGGTCGGCGCGCGACCCAATATCGAACTGGCCACCGACGCCGGTCTGGCCGTGGACGGCGGTGTGCTCGTCGACGAGAGCCTGGCCACCTCCGATCCGGACATCGTCGCGATCGGCGACATCGCCGCCCAACAGCATCCGGTGCTGGGTCAGCGAATCCGGGTGGAGCACTGGGCGAATGCGCTCAACCAGCCCGCGGTGGCGGCCCTGACCATGCTCGGCAAGCCCGCCGTGTACGACAAGCTGCCCTACTTCTTCACCGACCAGTACGACCTGGGGATGGAGTACACCGGCTACGTCGCACCCCAGCAGCAAGCCCGCGTGGTGGTGCGCGGCGACCTGGCCGGACGCGAGTTCGTCGCCTACTGGCTCGACCCCGGAAACCGGGTGCTGGCGGGGATGAACGTGAACGTGTGGGATGTCACGGACAAGATCAAGGAGTTGATCCTCGGCGGCGAGGCCGTGGATCCCGACACGCTGTGACCATCGTCACAAAACACTGGGCTACGCGATACGTCGATCCGGCGTGCGGGGCTCCGACCTGTGGATGAGAGCGCCACCGCGGCGCACCGACGAAGGAGCCGACCATGAAGTACATGCTGATCAAGACCTACAGCACCGCCGCCTTCTGCGACACCCCGATCCACGAATGGCAGCCCGAGGAGATCCAGGCGCACATCGACTTCCAGCGCGCCCTCGGCGAGCAGCTGGCCAAGTCCGGCGAGCTCGTCGACGCCCAGGGCCTCGCCGACCCGGGCCAGGCCTGCACCGTCTCCTCCGACGGCCGGTCCGCGCCGGTCATCACCGACGGCCCGTTCCCCGAGACCAAGGAATTCCTGGCCGGCTACTGGATCATCGACGTCGACTCCCCCGAACGCGCGGTCGAGATCGCCGCGCAGGCCTCGGCCGCGCCCGGCCCCGGCGGCAAGCCGATCGGCGAATACATCGAGGTCCGCCCGGTGATGAGCGCCCCGCCCACCGAGCTCTGATGCCGCACACCGCGATCGAGGACCTGCTGCGCGAACTCGCCCCGCAGGTCCTCGGCGCGCTCGTCCGCCGCTACGGCGATTTCGACGCCGCCGAGGACGCCCTCCAGGAAGCCCTGCTCGCCGCCGCCACCCAGTGGCCCGCCGACGGACTCCCCGACAACCCGCGCGGCTGGCTCATCCAGGTCGGCGCCCGCCGCCTCATCGACGCCATCCGCGCCGACTCGGCCCGCCGCACCCGCGAGACCGCCGACGCCATCCGCGACCCGGAACGATTGGGCGCCGCCGCGCCCGACCCGTCGGACGCGGTGATCGCCACACTGGAGGAGCGGGACGACACCCTGACCTTGTTCTTCCTGTGCTGCCACCCCGCGCTGTCACCCGCGAGCGCGATCGCGCTGACCCTGCGCGCGGTGGGCGGGCTGACCACCGAGGAGATCGCGCGGGCCTTTCTGCTGCCGGAAAGGACCATGGCGCAACGGATCACCCGCGCCAAGAAGCGAATCGCGGAGGAGGAGCGGCCCTTCGCGATGCCGTCGGCGTCGAACGGGCAGCGCGGTGAATGGAACGAGCGCCTCGACAACGTGCTGCGGGTGCTCTACCTGATCTATACCGAGGGCCACACCAGCGGCGGCGAGCGACTGCGCCGCGGCGATCTGTCGAGTGAGGCGATTCGCCTGGCGCGCAGCCTGTCCCGCGCCTTGCCCGACAACCCCGAGGTCACCGGCCTGCTGGCACTCCTGCTGCTGACCGATGCCCGGCGCGCGGCGCGCACCGGCGAGCGCGGCGAACTGATCCCCCTCGCCGAACAGGATCGCGGGCTGTGGGATCGTGAAATGATCATCGAGGGCGTGCGTCTGGCGACCGCTTCGGTGCGCAGCGGATTGATCGGTCCGTATCAGATCCAGGCCGCCATCGCCGCCCTGCACGCGCAGGCGCTGCGCCCAGAGGACACGGACTGGCCGCGAATCCTGCTGCTGTACAACGCCCTCGAACGCCAGGCACCCAATCCGATGGTCACGCTCAACCGCGCCGTCGCGACCGCCATGGTGCACGGCCCGCAGGCGGGCCTGGATCTGACCGACACCCTCGCCGATTCGCTGGCGGCCAATCACCGCCTCGATGCCGTCCGCGGCCACTTGCACGAAATGGCCGGCGACCATGAGGAAGCCGTCGCCAGCTACACCGCCGCGGCCCGCCGCACCACCAGTCTCCCCGAGCGCGACTACCTCACCATCCGCGCCGCCCGCCTCCGCCGCCCATGACCAACCACCCGTCGAGCCGGTGATCGACCGCTCGTCGTCCGGCCGCCGTTCCGCCCCGCGCGTCAGGCGGCGGCCGCGCGGAAAGCGGTGGGGCTCAACCCGCGGTGGCGTTTGAACGCGGCCGAGAAGCCGAACGGATCCGCGTAGCCGACCGATCTCGCGATGTGGGCGACGGTGTGGTCGGTGTCGGCGAGCAGTTCCTCGGCTTCGTCCATGCGGGATTCGGTGAGGTAGGTCAGCGGCGGCCGCCCCATGACGGCGGTGAAGCGTTTGGCGAAAAGCGCCCGCGAGACACCGGCTTCGGTGGCCAGCGAGGCGACGGTCCAGGGTGCGCCGGGCGTGGTGTGGATGGCCTGGAGCGCGGGCGCGATGACCGGATCGGCCAGGCCGCGGAACCAGGTGGGGGCGTCGGGCCCGGCCTGCTCGAACCAGGTCCGCAGGGTGCAGACCAGACTCCAGTCGAGCAGGCGATCCATCATGGCCTGCGAGCCCGCGCTCTGCCCGACGGCGGAGGCGGCCGCCTGCTCGTACCAGCCGCAGGATTCGTAGTCCTCCCTGACTACCAATACCGGTGGGAGCGCTCGCAACAGCCGTTCGTGGCGTCGGTAGGAGGTGCGGTAGGCGCCGACCATCAGCGCGGTGGCGTCGGCGTCACCGCCCCAATGGATTCCGGTGAGTTCCTCGCCCGCGCATTCGGAATCGGTGGTGAAGCAGGAGATCTCGTACTCGGTCGGCGCGACGGCGTCGGACTCTCCCGATACCAGCCGGAATTCGCCCGGTCCCCGCACCAGCGCCGTATCACCGGTCTCGAGGGTGCGGCTGCCGCCGTCCGGAAGCAGCAGGGTGCCGCCGCCGCGCATGACGGTGATCATGGTCAGTGGCGCGCGATCGGCGAACCGGATGGTCCACGGCGCCGGCATGACGGCGTGCGTGACCACCGCGCCTTCGGCTCGAATACCGCTCAGCAGCTTACTCAGAGGATCCACCTCATCGAGGGTAGACGAATTCCTATCCAAGAGAGCTTTTCACCCATGGATCGTCTACATCCGGGCGGGTGTACTGGAGGCACCGGAACGAACAACCGTCCTGATCCAGGAGGAATCCCTTGTCGCACAACGGTATCGACCAGAACTCCCGCACGGCCCTGGTCGTGGTCGCCCACCACCGCTCCGATTCGCTGACCGAACACCTGACCGCCCGCACCATCACCCGCTTGGAAGCCGACGGCTACCGCGTCGACCTGCTGGATCTGCGCGCCGAGGGCTTCGACCCGCGCATGACCGTGGCCGACGAGCCGGACTGGGGCAACCGCGAGAAGACCTACTCCCCCGAGGTCCACGAGCACATGGAGCGCATCCTCGCCGCCGAGGTGGTGATCGCGGTCTTCCCCGTCTACTGGGCGAGCCTGCCCGCGCTGCTCAAGGGCTGGATCGACCGCGTCTGGAACTACGGATTCGCCTACGGCCGCAGCCGGCCTCGACTGGCGGGCAAGCGGATGCTGTGGCTCGGCCTCGCCGGGATGGCCGCGGGCGACCCGCTGGTGGACTTCCTCCAGCAGAGCCTGGAAGGCCAGCTCAATCTGGGAATCGCCTACTACTGCGGCTTCTCGCACTCGGCCGTCGGACTGCTGCCCGACGCCGAGGAGCGTCGTCAGCGCATGGACGCGGACGGGCAGCTGCGCATCGACGCGGCCACCGCCGGCGCCGAGCGCGTGGCCCAGTACGCCGATCTGGAGCGCCGGGCCGACGCGTTCGTGACGAACTTCCTGGCCGCCGAACCGGTTCCGGTCTAGACGCCGTTCCAGGTGTTGCCGGTGATAAGTTCGTAGGCCTGCACGTACTTCTGGCGGGTCACGTCGATGATCTCGGCCGGGATCTCGGGGCCCGGGTACTCCTTGTTCCAGCCGGTGGAGGTGGACCAGTCGCGCACGAACTGCTTGTCGAACGACTTCTGCGGGCGGCCGGGCTCGTAGTCGTCGGCGGGCCAGAAGCGCGACGAGTCGGAGGTGAGAACCTCGTCGCCGACGGTGAGAACGTCTCCGTCCCAACCCAGTTCGATCTTCGTGTCGGCGATGATGACGCCGTTGGCGGCGGCGTGATCCGCGCCGCGCGAGTACATCTCGAGGGTCAGGTCGCGCAGCTTCTCGGCGACCTCCTTGCCCTCCTGGTTCACCACATCGTCGAAGCTGATCGGCTCGTCGTGGCCCTCGTCGGCCTTGGTGGTGGGGGTGAAGATGGGTTCGGGCAGCTTGTCGCCGTCGCGCAGGCCCGGCGGCAGCGCGATGCCGGACACGGTGCCGGTGCGGTTGTACTCGGCCAGGCCGCCGCCGGTCAGGTAGCCGCGGGCGATGCACTCCACCTTCACCATCCGCAGCGGCTTGACCCGCACCCCACGGCCCGCGAACTCGGCGGGCACGTCGGTGGTGGACAGGATGTGGTTGGGCACGTCGGAGAAGAACCCGAACCACCAGTTCGACAGCTGGGTGAGCAGCGCGCCCTTGTCGGGGATCGGGGTCGGCAGCACCACGTCATACACCGACACTCGGTCGGATGCGACCAGGATCAGCGAATCGCCGTCCTCGTACAGGTCGCGCACCTTACCGGCGTGGATGTGCTTCAACGGTCCTCCTCGTGCTGGGCGGTAGCTGCCGCCGCCCAGCCTAGTGGGTGGCCCCGCCCGCATCCGACACGCCCAACCGCCGCCGGACGGACATGGCAAGCTGGGCTGCGGCGGGTTCATCCCGCACGGCACAGTTCTCCGAGAGCTAAGGAGCCTCCTTGTCCGCACCGAATCTCACCCGCGAGCAGGCCATCGAACGCGCTGCCACGGTCCAGGTGGAGAACTACACGGTCGAATTGGACCTGACCGGCCAGCCCACCAGCGCCGACGCGCCTCGCAGTGAGACCTTCCACTCGAAGGCGACGGTGACCTTCACCGCGACGCCGGGTGCGCAGACCTTCATCGACTTCGTGGGCGCGGGCCTGCGCTCGGCCGTCCTCAACGGCGTCGCCCTCGACGTGAGCGGCTACGACGAGGAGCAGGGTCTCACCCTGCCGAACCTGGCCGCGAGCAACGAGCTGGTCATCGAGGCCGACGGCGAGTACTCGAACACCGGTGAGGGCCTGCACCGCTTCGTCGACCCCACCGACAACAAGGTGTACCTGTACTCGCAGTTCGAAACCGCCGACTGCAAGCGCATGTTCGCCTGCTTCGACCAGCCCGACCTCAAGGCCACCTACGACATGGTCGTGACCGCGCCGCAGGACTGGGAGGTCATCTCCAACGGGGCCGTCACCGGCACCCACCAGCTGGGCGCGGTGGTCCGCCACACCTTCGCCACCACCCCGCGCATGAGCACCTACCTGGTCGCCCTCATCGCCGGCCCGTACGCGAAATGGACCGACTCCTACCGTGATTCGCACGGCGAGATCCCGCTCGGCATCTACTGCCGCGCCTCGCTGGCCGAATTCATGGACCACGAACGGCTTTTCACCGAGACCAAGCAGGGTTTCGGCTTCTATCACACCAATTTCGGTGTGCCCTATGCCTTCGGCAAGTACGACCAGCTGTTCGTGCCCGAATTCAATGCCGGCGCCATGGAGAACGCGGGCGCGGTCACCTTCCTCGAAGACTACGTCTTCCGCTCCAAGGTGACCCGCGCCTCCTACGAGCGCCGCTGCGAGACCGTGCTGCACGAGATGGCGCACATGTGGTTCGGCGACCTGGTCACCATGAAGTGGTGGGACGACCTGTGGCTGAACGAGTCGTTCGCGACCTTCGCCTCGGTGCTGTGCCAGGTCGGCGCGACCGAATACACCAACGCCTGGACCACGTTCGCGAACGTCGAGAAGTCGTGGGCGTACCGACAGGACCAGCTGCCCTCGACCCACCCGATCGCGGCCGACATCCCCGACCTGGCCGCCGTCGAGGTCAACTTCGACGGAATCACCTACGCCAAGGGCGCATCCGTGCTCAAGCAGCTGGTGGCCTACGTCGGCGAGGAACCGTTCCTGGCAGGTCTGCGCGACTACTTCACCGAACACGCCTACGGCAACGCCACCTTCGACGACCTGGTGGGCGCGCTGGAGAAGGCGTCCGGGCGCGACCTGTCCGACTGGGGCGCGCAGTGGCTCAAGACCACCGGCCTCAATATCCTGCGCCCCGACTTCACCGTCGACGCGGCCGGGAACTTCGCGTCCTTCGCGGTGGTGCAGGACGGCGCGGAGCCCGGCGCGGGTGAGCGGCGCGTGCACCGGCTCGCCATCGGCATCTACGACGACCTGGACGGAAAGCTGGTGCGCACCAAGCGCGTCGAGCTCGATGTCGACGCCGCCGAGCGCACCGAGGTGCCGGAGCTGGTCGGCGTCGGCCGCGGCAAGCTGGTGCTGGTCAACGACGACGACCTCACGTACTGCTCGGTCCGCCTGGACGCCGACTCGCTCGACACCGTAGTGGCGCGCATCGCCGACATCGCCGAACCGCTCCCGCGCACGCTGGCCTGGTCGGCCGCCTGGGAGATGACCCGCCAGGCGGAGATGAAGGCCCGCGACTTCGTGGCGCTGGTGCAGCGCGGCGTCGGCGCGGAAACCGAGATCGGCGTCGTGCAGCGGCTTCTCATGCAGGCCAACACCGCGCTCGGCGCGTACGCCGACCCGGAGTGGGCGCGCACCGACGGCTGGCCCGCCTACGCGGACCGGCTGCTGGAGCTCGCTCGCGCCGCCGGTGCGGGCTCGGACCACCAGCTGGCGTTCGTCAACGCGCTCACCGGTTCGCTGCTGTCCCCGCAGCACGTGCAGGTGCTGCGGCAGCTGCACGCCGAGGATCCCGAGGGCGCGGGCCTGCCCGGCCTGACCGTCGACACCGACCTGCGCTGGCGGATCACCCAGGCCCTCGCCGCCGCCGGAGCCATCGACTCCGACGGTGTCGAAACCCCGCTCATCGACGCGGAACTCGCCCGCGACGACACCGCGGCGGGCCGCCGCCAGGCCGCCGCCGCCTCGACCGCCCGCCCGCAGGCCGCGGTCAAGGAATCGGCGTGGGACACCGTCATGGGTGACGACACGGTGCCCAACATCACCGCGCGCGCCATCGTCGCGGGCTTCGCCCCGGCCGGGCAGGCCGAGCTGCTCAGCCCGTACGTGGAGCGGTACTTCGCCGATATCGCGTCGGTGTGGGAGCGCCGCTCCAGCGAGGTCGCCCAGACCGTCGTCGTCGGTCTCTACCCGCACTGGGCCGTCACCGACGAGGCGGTCGCGGTGGCCGACAAATTCCTCGGCGGCGACCACCCGCCGGCCCTGCGCCGCCTGGTGGTCGAGGGCAAGGCGGGCATCGAACGCTCGCTGCGCGCCCGCGTCTTCGACCGCGCCTAGAAAGCACTGCCCGGCAACACCTTCCACACGCAACAGCACCTCCCGAACCTTCGGGAGGTGCTGTTGTGCGTGGGGGTTCGGCCCGCTACCAGATCTGGGTGGGGTTGCACCCGACCCAGTTCGCCGAGATCGTGCACATCGACGTGATGCCCAGCAGCTTCAACAGGGCGGCGGCCAGGCTGCCGACATCACTGCCGGTGGAGGTGGCGACGAAGGTCATGCTGTGTCCTCTCTCGAATTTCCCGACCGCACAGCAGATTAGGGCCTTGCAACCCTCACTCTGAAGACCAACGAACCGGTGCCCCCGAACCCTGGGGCTCGGATTCCCGCTGCTGGGAGCGGATCTGCCCACAGCAGCGTGGCGAGACTCACGGCGCCCGGCTGCGGCACCGTGAAGGCATGGCAGACAACAAGACTCCGATGTTCAACTGGAGCACCAGGGAACAGCTCTTCGCCCGCCGCGTGCTGGTGCTGGACGGTGGGCTCGACGACGATAACGGCACGCTGCTGATGACCCAGATGCTCACGCTGGCGGCCGAGGACCCCGAGGCGGGCATCTCGCTGTGGATCCACTCCCCCGGCGGCTCGGTGCCGGCCATGCTCGCCATCCGCGACGTGATGCGCCTGGTGCCGTGCCCGGTGTCGACGCTGGCGCTCGGATTGTCGTGCAGCGCTGGACAATTCCTGCTCTCGGCGGGCACGCCCGGACACCGCTACGCCCTGCCGCACGCCCGCATCCTCATGCATCAGGGCTCGGCGGGCATCGGCGGCAGCGCGGTCGAGGTGGAGGTACAGGCCGACGACCTGCGCTACACCGTGCAGACCGTGCTCGGCCTGATCGCCGCCGACACCGGCCAGCCCTACGACCAGGTCTTCGAGGACTCGCTGCACGACCGCTGGTTCACCGCGGAACAGGCCCGCGAGTACGGCTTCATCGACCACATCGTGGACTCCTTCCACCAGGTGGTCCCGGCGCGACAGAAACTGGGGATCTCCGCATGAGCACCTACACGATTCCGAATGTGATCACCCGCGACCCGCGCGGCGAACGGATCATGGACGTCTACTCGCACCTGCTCAGCGAACGCATCGTCTACCTGGGCACCCCCATCGACTCCGGCGTCGCCAACGCCCTGATCGCCCAACTGCTGCACCTGGACGCGGAGAGCCCCGGCCAGGACATCAACCTCTACATCAACTGCGAGGGCGGCGAACTGCCCGCCATGCTCGCCATCTACGACACCATGCAGCACATCTCGTCGCCGGTGGTCACCACCTGCGTCGGCCAGGCCATCGCGGTCGGCGCGGTGCTGCTCGCGGGCGGCGCGCCGGGCCGCCGCAACGTGCTGCCGCACTCCCGAATCGTCCTGCACCAGCCCGCGATCCGAGGCCAGGGCACCATCCCCGACCTGATCCTGCAAGCCGACGAAATCGTCCGCATGCGCGCCCAGATCGAAGCCATCCTGGCCCGCCACACCGGCCAATCCGCCGAAACCCTGCGCCGCGACACCGACCGCGACCGCGTCTTCACCGCCGAAACCGCGATCGACTACGGCCTGGCCGACCAACTGCTCGGCGCACGCTGACCACGCTGACCACCGTCACCTCGCATACATGGCGATGGGGAGCCCCGCCTCCGAACCATTGCGCGAGGTGACGGCGACCAGCACCGGTCAGATCGAATTGTCCTGCTCGACAACGCTGCACCGAATCGCGGCTCGGGTCCGGCGCATCAGGCCCCCATCAGCGGGTCAGGCGGCCGGCTCGTGAGTCAGGCGGCGAGCGACAGCATGACCCGGCCCGCGTAGAGCTGCGGGACCACGGGCGGTGCGGCGGCGACGCGACGGGTGCGCAGCATGTCCTCGGCGACCTGATGAGTGAGTCCGCCCACGCTGGTGCCCAGCGCTCCCGCCAGCGCGGCGATCATCTCGCTCGACGGTTCCTTGCGGCCGCGCTCGACTTCGGACAGGTACTGCGGCGAGATACCGGCGCGCCCAGCGGTTTCGGTGAGCTTCTCACCCAGATCCAGTCGCATCGAACGCAACCGCTCCCCGAGGGCTTCGCGCCACAGCGGCTCCGGTCCGGAGGTCCGTGCCGGGGCGATCGCCGGGGCCGGCGGCGTTCCGCGTCGAACCGGCCGGGCCGATTCCTCGAGGCCACCGGGAAGGGCTTTCAAACGCGGATGCTCGGACATACCCCGAGCGTAAAGTCCGCCGACCCGCCCGCGCGCCCCGATCTGCTGAGAGCGAACTCGTCCGCGCGCAAAACAAAGGGACGTCCGGAGCCCCGGACGTCCCTCGGAATGTTTACAGCTGCGGGCTAGACCCGGCCGATGGCGGCGGCCATCACGCGCACCGCGGAGACCAGGCCGTCGATCAGCTCACCCTGACGGAAGGAGCTGGTGGCGGCGGTCGCGCCGAGCTGGCAGACCCGGTCGTTGGCGCGCTCGGCGACCTCGTGGCCGGAGCGGACCTCGACGGAGCGGGTGTTCGGGTCCACCGCGATCAGGACCGAGCGAGCGGCCTCCGGGGTGGCCGGGAACAGCGCGTCCACGCCGGCGGCGGAGTCGGCGCCCAGGTCGCCGATGAAGACGTTGAAGCGCACCTTGGTGGCGCGGGTCGCGTCGGTGAGGGCATTGTCCATGAGCAGCCGCTCACGGTCGCTGAACGGCGCTTCCTTGAAGACATCGCCGGCCTCGTGCACACCGGACACGCGTCCGCTGGAGGTGACGGCGTAGCCGTGGGGTAGGTCGGCCTCGTTCACCGCGGGCCAATTAGAAGTTGCCACTTGCCCGGCCTCCGATCAGCTCCGCGTGGGCGGTTTCGATAGCCGCATGGTGCCCATGCGAATCAGCAGTGTCGTGGTGTCCGGATCCGGTCACCTCGTCGGTTGCGCTCCACAGCACCGGAGGCTGGGTCCACTTCGCACCGAGTTCGTAGTGTTCCGGCTTCTCGCCGGGCAGCGGCTTGCCGAGAAACGACAATCCGGCGATCGCCAGATAGATCGCGACCGGGATGCCGACGTAGATCAGCACTGTCTGGAGAATGCTCACGGGCCAACGGTAGTCGATCGGGTCACGACTACTACGACCGGTAAGGGTTAGTGCGGCCGTGTCGTGACATTCGCCTTTCGGACCAGCCGGACAGCGCCGATCAGACCAACCAGGCCGTCGAGTTCGCCGGCAATGTGCGTCCCGCGAGGGGCGCGCTGGCCATCAACACCTCCCCCGCGGGCAGCAGGATCGGCGCGGCGGTGGCGTTCAGCACACACAGCAGCCCGCCGTCGCGCCGGAAAGCCAGACAGCCCGGCGGACTCGCGTACCACTCGAACCCGGGCCCCGCGAATTCCGGCCGGACAGCCCGCAATTCGATCGCCATCCGATACAGCGACAGCATCGAATCCAGGCGTTCCAGCTGCTTCTCCACCGACACCGACGCCCACTCCGGCGGCATCGGCAACCACGGCACCCCCGTCGTGAACCCGAACGGCGCCCGCCCGCCCTCCCACGGCAACGGCACCCGGCAGCCGTCGCGGCCGCGCACGGTGTAGCCGGACCGCTCCCAGGTGGGGTCGCGCAGCGCGGACTCGGGCAGATCGTCCACATTGGGCAGCCCCAGTTCGGCCCCGTTGTAGATGAACACCGCGCCCGGCAGCGCCAGCTCGAGCATGATCATGGCCCGCGCCCGCGCCTGCCCCGCCGGACCGTCGCCGTATCGGGTGACCTCGCGTTCGATGTCGTGGTTGGACAGCGTCCAGGTGGGTGTCGCGCCGACCCCGGCGACCGCGTGCAGCGAATTGTCCACGGCCGCACGGATCCGCTCCGGATCGAAGGGCGTCTGGGCGAGCCGGAAGTTGAAGGCCAGATGCAGCTCGTCGGAACGGACGTACTCCCCGAAGCGGGTGTTGTCGTTGACCCACACCTCGCCGATGGCGACCGCGTGCGGATACTCGTCCATCACCTTGCGCACCCGCCGGTGGATCTCGTGTACACCGGGGTTGTTGAAGCGCGGATCGTCGTCCTCGAGGTGCAGCATCCGGGTGTCGATGCGCTCCATGTCGGGCAAACCCGGCGGCTTGGCCATGCCGTGCGCGACATCGAGGCGGAAACCGTCCACGCCGCGATCCAGCCAGAACCGCAGGGTCTGCTCCAAATCAGCTGCGACCTCGGGGTTTTCCCAGTTCAGGTCGGGCTGCTCGGCAGCGAAGATGTGCAGGTACCACTGCCCGGGTCTGCCGTCGGGTTCGCGCACCCGGGTCCAGGCCGGACCGCCGAAGATGCTCGGCCAATTGTTCGGCGGCAGTGCGCCGTCGGGCCCGCGGCCGTCCCGGAACCAGTACCGCGCCCGCTCCGGACTCCCCGGCCCCGCCGCCAGCGCCGCCCGGAACCACCGATGCTGATCACTGGTGTGATTGGGCACCAGATCCATGGTCACCCGCATACTCCGGTCGTGCGCCTCGGCGATCACCGCGTCGAGCGCCTCGAGACCGCCGAACAGCGGGTCGATGTCGCGCGGGTCGGACACGTCGTAGCCGCCGTCGGCCATGGGCGAGCGCATGACCGGGCAGATCCACAGGGCATCCACGCCGAGCAGCTCCACATAGCCCAGCTTGTCCCGCAATCCGCCTAAATCACCCACACCGTCGCCGTCCGAATCCGCGAAGGAGCGGGGATAGACCTGGTAGAACACGGCCGACCGCCACCAGGGGGCTTCGGAATCGTCCATCACAGCCGTAATGGTGCCAAAGCACAGCGGCTTTCGCGGCGCGTCGTCAGGACTTGTCCAGTTTCAGCAAATGATCAGCGGGCACCTGCAGCCACCCAGAAACGCTGTGGGACAGTGCGTATTCTGCGGCTGGCGGTCAGAAAGGCGAGTTCATCAGCGAATTGGCGGCCATCTCGAAGTAGTCGAGCAACTGCTTGCGATGCGCATCGTCGAGCACCTCCGGCTCGATCTCCGCCACGGCGATTCGCATGGCGCGCAGCCACGCGTCGCGTTCGATCGGGCCGACCTTGAACGGGTGGTGCCGCATCCGCAGCCGCGGGTGGCCACGCTCGTCGGAGTAGGTCCGCGGGCCACCCCAGTACTGCTCCAGGAACATCCGCAGCCGGCGCTCGGCCGGACCGAGATCCTCTTCCGGGTACAGCGGCCGCAGCACCTCGTCCTCGGCCACCTCGCGGTAGAAGGCCGCCACGATCCGATGGAACGTCGCCTGCCCGCCCACGGCCTCGAAGAAGGAGATCTGCGTCTGTTCGCCGGAAGTCACAGTGCCTATTTTGCCCTGCGCTTCGCTCCGGGCGGGTTCGCGGCCCCTAGGTCTCGATTCTTCCCTCCCTCCGCTCCTCCGCTTCGCTCCCCCGCTCCACTCAGTCCAGAATCGAGACGGCCGCGAACCACTGGGCCGAGCCGCCGAAGAGCCCTGTCAACGGCACAAAATCCGACCTCGGGCGATTGTCACGTCGTGTTCATCCGAATGTGCCGAACAATGTGTCGAAAGAGATGGCATTGTGCGCCGTTCCATGGTCAACTGGGTGGCAGTCTGCCGAGATACCACACAATCGGACGAATACGAAACCGGGGTATGGCCCATGAAGCAGCGGCACGGCGCCCGAGAGGCGCGGACGCATCGACAACTCCAGCCCGCCGATGTCCACAATCGTGGGTCGGGGGCTACTCCGCTGCACTTACTGTCCGAACATTCTCATGCCGAGCATCATCCGGGCGCTCATCCCGAGCCCGCCCATCCGGGCGACCACCGCGAACACTCGCATCATCCACCCAGCGCAGCACCCGTCCCCGCTTGGGCCAAACGCCGCGTGCTGCTGCTCAACGCCACATACGAACCACTCACGGCCCTGTCCGCGCGCCGCGCCATCGTGCTGCTGATCTGCGACAAGGCCGACACCGTGCACGACAACCCGGAGGGTCCGGTCGTGCATTCCGCCGGGACCTCGGTGTCGCTCCCCTCGGTCATCCGACTACGCACCTACGTGCGCGTTCCCTACCGGGCGCGGGTACCCATGACCCGGGCCGCCCTCATGCATCGCGACCGCTACCGCTGCGCCTACTGCGGCGGCAAGGCCGAGACCATCGATCACGTCATTCCGCGCAGCCGCGGCGGCGCGCATTCGTGGGAGAACTGCGTGGCGTCCTGCGCCCCGTGCAACCACCGCAAAGCCGACAAGCTGCTGAGCGAATTGGGCTGGGCGCTGCACCATCCGATGGTCGCACCCAAGGGACCGCACTGGCGACTGCTCTCGGCCAGCTCCGAGCTGGATCCGACCTGGCTGCAGTACCTGGGCGAGGGCGCGGCCTGAGGGTCACTCGCCGGTAGGCAGCCCGGTCTCGGCGGCCAGCACGCCGAGCGCACGCTGTAGCGCCGTGCGCTGCTCGGCGGTCATTCCGGCGGTGAGCTCGTCGTCGAGTTCCCGCGCGGCCTGCTCGCATGCCGCGAGCAACGTGTGGCCGTGCGCGGTGAGCCGCAGCACCTGCCTGCGCCGATCAGCGGGGTCCCGCACGCGTTCGATCGCGCCCAGCCGTTCCAGGTGATCGGCCAGCGCCACCACCAGACTGGGCGCGACGCCCAGCCGGCCCGCCAATTCCTGCTGTGAGGCGGCCTCGCCGTGGCTGAGCGCGGTCATCAGACCCGCGTGCTTGGGCTTGAGGTCCAGTTCCTCGATCCGCGCGGCGAACCGATCGGCGACCACCGCGCCCACGGTGCCGAGCCGGAACGCGACGGTCCGCGGGAGCCCGGTCGGCTTCTTGACATCGTTCACAGGTCAGATGATACTTCTGCTCGAACCATTCACAGTCTGAATGATTATTGGAGTGAACGAAATGGACGCGTACACGGGAATCGCGATCGCCAATGCCGCGGTCGCGCTGATCTCGGGAATCTCGAGCGTGGTGGGCATGGCCCGGCCCGCGCTGGCGGTGCCGGACGGCGGCCAGATCAACGCGGGCACAAGGTTTTTCGCCTACGGATACGGAGCCCGGGCGGTACCACTGAGCGTCGTGCTGCTGATCTTGCTCGCGGCCGGAACCCGCGGCGGACTCGCGCCGATCCTGGTGGTAGCCGGGCTGGCGCAGATCGGCGACGCGATCATCGGTGGGGGACGGCGCAATTGGCCGATGGCGGCGACCTGCGTCGGACTGGCGGCCGTGCACCTGCTGTCCGCCTGGTGGCTGACCGGACAGTGAATCCCCCTGCATCGCAAGGTGATTCGCGTCGTCAGCTGTATTCGCTGATCAGCAGCGCCCAAGTGCCCGGCACAAGGGCCTCGAAAACGTGCGGCATGTCGCCGGGATAGCAGATGTAGTCGCCAGGTTCGAGCTCGACCGGATCCTCGGCGGGGCCGACCTTGGCGCGACCGGCGCACAGGACGATGTGCTCGACCACGCCACGCGAGTGCGGGGCCGAGTCGCGGGGATGGCCGGGTTCGGCGGTGACGCGATATACGTCACGGCGGGCGGCCGGCGGGGAGGCCGCGAGCAGCGTGGTCCGATACTCCGAGTGCGCCGAGGCGAGCACGGGACCCTCGCCCGCGCGAATGACCTGAACCTGCGGCGTCGGCGGATCCAGCAGCCGCGAGAACTGGATGTCCAGGGCCAGGCAGAGCGCCCACAGTGTTTCGATACTGGGGTTTCCGGAACCCGATTCCAGCTGGGACAGTGTGGATTTCGCGATCCCGGCCCGGCGGGCGACCTCGGTCAGCGAGAGTCCGGCGCGGGCCCGTTCGCGGCGCAGCGCGGTGGCGATCGCCTCCTGCGGCGACGAGGGGCTCGCGTCCCGTGGAGATGCCGACGCCTCCGAGGGAGACGCCGGCGCGGAGCGGTCGGGCTGCTGGGTCATGGTGGCGTTCACAGTACCGGCCGCGGGGGCCTCGGCCCTTCCTCCGGCACGCCCCTTTGACGAACCCCACCTGGTGTGTTCATTATAGAAAACATGCGTTCGGCATGGCGAACACTCGATCGGGGTGTGCTCACAGGTATCGCGGCGATCTGCCTGGCAGTCGCCATGATCGGCGTGTCCTACGGCGCTACCGCGGTGACGTCGGGACTGCCCGGCTGGCTGCCGGTCCTGCTGAGCATCGCCGTCGTGGCCGGTGGCTCGGAATTCGTCTTCATCGGCATTCTCACCGCCGGCGGCGGCCTGGTCGCGGCCGTCCTGGCCGGACTCCTGGTCAACGCCCGGCACGTACCCTACGGCCTGTCCGTCCCCGACGTGGTCGGCACCGGCTGGCGGCGACTGCTCGGCACCCACGTCATGAACGACGAATCCGTCGCCATGGCCCTCGCGCAGCCCGACCGCGACCGCCGCCGCGCCGCCTACTGGGTGTGCGGCCTCGCCGTCGCCGCCGCCTGGCCCCTGGGCGCGGCGATCGGCGCGGCCCTCGGCGCGATCGTGCCCGACCCGAACATGTTCGGTCTGGACGCCGTCTTCCCGGCCGTCCTCTTCTCCCTGGTGCTGCCCGCCCTGCGCGACTCCCTCACCCGCACCGCCGCGCTGGCCGGCGCGGCCGTCGCCGCGGCGACCACGCCGTTCCTCGGTGCGGGCCTGCCGGTTCTGCTCGCCTTGGCGGCCGTCCTGCTGGTCGCGCGCCGGGCAGGCAGCGGAGAGGCCGAGGGCACGGCCACCCCCGACCAGATCTCGAATATCGCGAAACAGGGTGTGGATGCGAACCACCACTCCGCTCGCATCGGGGATCACGCCGCAGGCACCGTGCATCAGGCCGTGGGAACCGGCAGTACAACGGCCGCGACCACTGCGGCTACTGTGGCCGGGACCGTCTGATGCGGACCGAATATCGACCGCCCAACCCTGTGAGCGCGGCACGATGACCAAGACGCTGTTGCTGGCCACCATGGCCTTGGCGCTGGGCACCTTCGCGTTCCGGTTCGCCGGGCCGTTGTTGCGCAGCCGGATTCGGATCTCGCCGCGCACCATCCGGCTGTTGGAGATCGCCTCGGTCGTATTGCTCACGGCGCTGGCCGTCACCACGCTGATGCCCTCGGGCGGCAGTCAATTCGGGTGGGCGCTGCCCGCGGGCGTGGTGGTCGCAGCCGTGCTGGCCTGGCGGCGGGCGCCACTGTTGGTGGTGATCCTGTCCGCCGCCGTCGTGACCGCCGGGCTTCGCGCTTTCGGCGTGCACTGACCGCTGCGCCGACGTCCTGACCCGCGATCAGCGCGGGCGAGCGCTCAGCCGTGCAGCAGGTCCGCGAGCCGGGACCAGGCATCCTCGGCGAGTTCGGGGCGGTACCAGTCCCGGCCGGGGTAGACGAAGCCGTGTGGCGCGTCCTCGTAGACCACGATCTCGTGCGGAATGTTGTTCGCGGTCAAGGCTTCTTCGAGTTCGTCGCGAGCCTCGGGATCGATCAGCGGATCGAGGCCGCCGAAGAACAGCAGGATGCGCCCGGTGATGCCGGAGGTCGATTCGATGGTCGGTTCCGGCGTGGAGAGCGGAATGTCGGTGTTGGTGAGCCAGCCCGGGTAGAAGGCGGCGGTGACGGCCAGCGGGAGTTGGGTCGCCGCGTAGTAGGCGATGTGCCCGCCCGCGCTGAAGCCGACCATGTTCACCGAGGTGGCTTTCCGGGCGCGGAGTTCCTCGAGGCACGCGCTGATATCGGCGAGCACATCGGGGCGGCGCAGGGTGTGGAGCAATTCCAGGCCGCGGTCGCGGCCCTCTCCCCCGAACTCCAGATCGGCGCGCGGGGCCGTCCGGTGGAACAGATCGGGCAGGATGGCGATCGCGCCCAGGGCGGCGATGCGCTCGGTGGCCTGCTTCGCGGTCGCGTGCAGGCCGTAGATCTCGTGCCCGACAACGACTCCCGGATAGGCGCCGGGCTCGGCGGGGTAGGCCACGTAGGCGCTCATCACGGCGTCGCCGACCTTCAGGTCGACCCACCCGGTTTCGATCGCGACAGCAGTCATGCTGACCAACGTAGCGCCGCGAGCCCGAAGACTGCCACCCGATCCGGGGCCGCAATCCATCGAATTTCCGCTGGGCCCCATCAGCTTTCGCCGCACACCCCGGCGTTCATTCGCCGGGCACCGCAGCGTTCATCCGCCGGCACCGGGGCGTTCAGTGCGCCAGCAGTGGGAGGGCGGGACCGCGGCGGCGAGCCACCGACCCGTAGCGAGCGTCCAGGCGCAGCCAGGTGCGGGCGGCGCGCACCCGCACGATCTCGTCCACCGAGATGCGCCGGGAGTCGGTCTTCTCGCCGCCGTGCGGAATGAAATCCATTGCGGCCAGTGCGAACACGACCCGCATCGGCACCTCGACCTGCTCGCCACCGCCGGAGACGGTGAGCACCGTCTGATCCAGCAGCGCGGCCGGCGGGCCGTGCTTGCCACCGTGCTCCTGCGCCACTTCGGCTCCGCGTTCGGCCAATTCGACCAGCATGCGGGCCGGGACGTCCTCAACGTGCACGAACCCGGACTCCGGCGGCAATGCCCCGTGCCAGGCCGAATCCATCGCGAAGCCGAGGCCGAACCCGCTGCCCGCGCCGGGACCGTGCAGGCCCGCGAGGATGGTGTCCGCACCGATGGTCACATCGTCGATCCCGAGTTCGGCCACCACCGTGCGCACCGCCAGCGCCTCGAATCCGGTGGCGGCCCAGGCGGACACGAACCGGTCGCCGCGCCGGCGCAACCGGATGACCGCCGCCGGGTCCAGGCGCAGGGCATGGGAGAGGAAGGTGGCCAGGTTCTCGCGTTCCGCGGGATCCGGAACGTGCAGGGTCAGTTGTCCCGACAAGGTCGTCGTCGGGTCAGTCGGCCAGCCACAGCGACAGGTAGTCGCGTTCCTCGGTGGTGAGGCGGCGCAGGCGCTGGGTGTCGATGTCGAAGGCGGCCAGCTGGGTGGACGCGATCACCGCGGCCGGGGAGTCCGGGGCCGCGCCCGCGGCGCGCACCTCGTAACCGACGGTGAAGTCCACCGCGCGCAGCCGCGAGATCCACATGGACACGTCCAGCGGCGAATCCTCGTGCCGCAACTGGCCCTTGTACTGCACCCGCAGGTCGGCCAGCACGCAGCCGGCCCGCAGCTTGACGGTCGGT
Source organism: Nocardia tengchongensis (assembly GCF_054781395.1). NCBI lineage: Bacteria > Bacillati > Actinomycetota > Actinomycetes > Mycobacteriales > Nocardiaceae > Nocardia > Nocardia tengchongensis. The sequence goes on along the minus strand of NZ_BAAGUM010000017.1, from coordinate 458,869 downwards.
CGCTCGTCGAGGAACAGCCACGGGATGCGGGCCTCCTCCAACAGGGTGACCATGCGGGCGTGGTTGATGTGCTGGAAGGCGTCCATATCGGACCAGCGCACCTCCACCGTGGTGTGGAAACGGCTGGGCACAGCCTGATCCGTCACACCGGCCGCATGGCCGTTCAGCGAATCGACACTCGTCAACGCGGTACCTCCGATTGCGCTCCCACCCCACTCACCATGCTGCGCACCTGCCGCGCCGCCACCGACAGCGTGGCCAGATCGTGGGTTCCGGACTCGAACAATTCCGACAGGGCAGAGCGGGCTCGGCCCAGTCGGGACTGATTCTTCGACTCCCAGTATGCAATCTTCTCCTCGGCGGTCTCCTCCGGGTCACCGGCGGAGAGCACATCGAGGGTGAGCGAGCGCAGCGAACCGTACATGTCGTCGCGCAGCGCGAGGCGGGCCAGCGCATGCCAGCGGTCGCCGCGTTCCAGGTGGCTGACCGCCTGCAACAGCCAATCGATCTTGAGGTGATCGTTGAGCGCGTAGTACAGCGCGCCCACCTCCTCACCGCTGCGATCGGTGATGTCGGCGATGTCCAGTACATCCAGCAGCGGGAACTGGTTGAGCAGCCCGAACACCGTGATGGCCAGATCGGCGGGCACGCCCTGGTCGACGATGGCCTGCGAGTGCTCGTTGAGCGAGTCGATGTGGTGGCCGCGCAGCCAGCCCGGCACCTTGGGCGACAGCGTGCGCACACCCTGGGCGTAGCGGTGGATCTCCGCGCCCACCGCCACCGGCTGCGGGCGGTTGTTGAGCAGCCAGCGCGAGGCGCGGTCCAGGGTGCGCTTGGTCTCCAGCTCCAGCGCGTCCTTCATGGCGGTGGAGACGTCGGCGACGCGAATGGTGTTCCACACCGTGTGCAGGTCGAAGATCTGCGTTGCGGCGGTGAAGGCGCGCACCGCGTCCGAGGCCGAGGCCCCGATCTCCTCGCCCAGCCGGAAGGCGTAGGTGATGCCGCCCAGATCCACCACCTCGTTCACCAGCATGGTGCTGGTGATCTCGCGGCGCAGGCGGTGCCGCTTGATGGCCGCGCCGAAGCGGGTGCGCAGCGGTGTCGGGAAATACTGCGACACCCGCGCCGAGAAGTAGGCGCTGTCGGGCAGGTCGCTGGCCAGCAGGTCGGCCTTGAGCGAAAGCTTCACGTGCGCCATGAGATTCGACAGCTCCGGCGAGGTGAGTCCGACGCCCTCCTCGAAACGCTGCTTGAGCTCCACCTCACCTGGCAGCGCCTCGAGCTCGCGGTCCAGACCCCGGCGGTCCTCGAGATCCTCGATGAGCCGCTCGTGCACATTGAGCATGTTCGGGGCCTCGGCGCGGGACATGCCCATCAGATAGTTCTGGGACACGTTGTCCTGCAACACCAGCGCCGACACCTCGTCGGTCATCGAGGCCAGCAGCGGATTGCGCTCGGCCTGCGACAGCTCGCCCGCCGAGACCACGCCGTCGAGCAGGACCTTGATATTGACCTCGTGGTCGGAGCAGTCCACGCCCGCGGAGTTGTCGAGCGCATCGGTGTTCATCTTGCCGCCGTACCGGCAGAACTCGATCCGGCCCAGCGCGGTGACGCCCAGGTTGCCGCCCTCGCCGATGACGTTGACGCGCAAGGCGTTCGCGTTCACCCGCACCGCGTCATTGGACTTGTCGCCCACCTCGGCATTGGTCTCGGTGGCGGCCTTGATGTAGGTGCCGATGCCGCCGTTCCACAGCAGTTGCGCCGGGGACAGCAGGATGGCGCGGATCATCTCCGGCGGGGACAGCGAGGTGACCTCGGCGCCCAGGCCGAGCGCCTCGCGCACCTCCTCGCTGACCGGGATCGCCTTGACCGTGCGGTCGTAGACGCCGCCGCCCGCGCTGATCAGCGACTGGTCGTAGTCGGCCCAGGACGAGCGCGGCAATGCGAACATGCGCTCGCGTTCGGCGAACGAGGACGCCGCGTCCGGATCCGGGTCCAGGAAGATGTGGCGGTGGTCGAAGGCCGCGACCAACCGGATGTGACGCGAGAGCAGCATGCCGTTGCCGAACACGTCGCCGGACATGTCACCGATGCCGACCACGGTGAAATCCTGGGTCTGGGTGTCGATGTCCATCTCGGCGAAATGCCGCTTCACGCTCTCCCACGCACCCTTGGCGGTGATGCCCATGGCCTTGTGGTCGTAGCCCACCGAACCGCCGGAGGCGAAGGCGTCGCCGAGCCAGAAACCGTATTGCATGGCAACGTCATTGGCGATGTCGGAGAACGTCGCCGTGCCCTTGTCGGCGGCGACGACCAGGTAGGTGTCGTCGGCGTCGCGGCGCAGCACCCGAGCCGGGGGCAGCACGGCGCCGGTGGCGCGATCGACATTGTCGGTGACGTCGAGCAGGCCGGAGATGAAGGTGCGGTAGCAGGCGATGCCCTCGCCCTGCAGGGCCTGGCGATCGGCGACCGGATCGGCGGTGGCCGCCGGCGGCTGCTTGACCACGAACCCGCCCTTCGCGCCGACCGGCACGATCACCGCGTTCTTCACCGCCTGCGCCTTGACCAGGCCCAGGATCTCGGTGCGGAAGTCCTCCAGGCGGTCCGACCAGCGCAGGCCGCCGCGCGCCACCGGGCCGAAGCGCAGGTGCACGCCCTCCACCCGCGGGGAGTACACGAAGATCTCGAATTGCGGCCGGGGCTTGGGCAATTCGGTGATCTCGCGCGGTTCCACCTTGAACGACAGGTAGTCCCGCGCCTTGCCTTCGGCGTCGAGCACGTAGTAGTTGGTACGCAGGGTGGCCTTGATCAGGCCCAGGATGGCGCGCAGGATGCGGTCGGCGTCCAGGCTCACCACCTCGTCGATCCGGTGCCGGGCCGCGGCCTCCACCTCGACGGCGTGTGCGGCGTTGGCCGAGTCCGGATCGAACAGCGCGGTGAACAGGTCGACGAACATGCTCGCCGCCTCCGGGTAGGCCAGCAGCACGCGGGTGATGGCGGCCTGGCTGTACGGGAATCCCGCCTGCTGCAAGTACTTCGAGTAGGCGCGCAGGATGGCGACGGCACGCCAGTTCAGCCCGCCGCGCAGCACCAGTTCGTTGAGACCGTCGGCCTCGGCGCGGCCGTACCAGAGCGCCTCGAAGGCCTCGGTGAAGCGTTCCCGCAGCCCGCGGACCTGGGCGTCGAGCGCGTCCAGGCGACCCACGGACTCCACCAGCTCGGCGTCCATGTTCCGGTCCAGGGAGCTGCGCAGCAGCTCGGGGCGGGCCAGCAGGCCGAAGTCGTAGATCCACTGCTCGGGGCCGTGATCGCCGTCGACCTGGTGCGGCCGCTCGTCGATCACCTCGACACCGAGGCTCTGCAACAGCGGCAGCACCTGGCTCAGCGAGATGCCGCCGCCCCCGACGTAGAGGGTGAAACGCCAAGAGCCCGTGGCGGAGTCGGGCCAGCGGTACAGATGCTGATCGATGCCGCCCTCGGCCAGGCCCTGCAGGCGCAGGATGTCGGCCATGGCGCGGGTGGGGTCGAAGTCCTCCTTGTAGCTCTCCGGGAGGGATTCGGCGTAGCGCTGCGCGATGGCCGGGTCCAGCACGGCGGAGGTGGCCACCTCGTCGCGCAGATGGTCGTCCCAGGTGCGGCTGGCCTCGGCCAGCAGGTGCTGGATGCGCAGCCGGTTGGTCTCGCTGGTGTCGGCGGCGGGGGCGTCGGTCGCGGTTCCCTGATCGGGCAGGCGGACGGTGAAATACACACTGGCGAGGTCGCTTTCGGACACTCGCGCGGAGTAGTCGATGGAGACGCCGCCCAGCTCGCGCATGAGGATGTCCTGCATCTCCAGGCGCACCCGGGTGGTGTAGCGGTCGCGCGGCAGGTACACCATGCAGGCCACGAAGCGGCCGTAGCCGTCCAGGCGCATGAACAGCCGGACCTGGCGTCGCATACCGACATTCAGCACCGCGCTGGCGGTGCGGCGCAGGGCCTCGCCGTCGGAGGAGAACAGCTCGGTGCGCGGGAAGGACTGGATGACCTCGAGCATCTCCTGGCCGGAGAAGGAGTCCAGGTCGAACCCGCTGGATTCGATGATGGAGCGCACCCGGCGGTCGATGACCGGAATGTCGAGCACGTTCTCGTGCAGGGCGGTGACGGTGAAGACGCCGATGAACAGGTGCTCGCCCGTGACGGCCCCGGCTTCGTCGATCTCGGCCACGCCGACGAAGTACGGGTAGACCGCGCGGTGCACGGTGGCGGGGACCAGGCCCTGGGTCAGCATGAGCAGTGGCTGGTCACCGCTGTTGTCCGGGACCCGGAAGTCGGTGCCGACATTGGGGCGCAGCACGCCCAGGCTGGTCTCCGGGAGGATGATGGATTTGGCCTGGCCGTCGACCGTGCTGCGCTCGTAGCGGGCGTACCCGAGCACGGTGAAGTGGCCGTCGGCCAGCCAGCGCAGCAGGTGGGCGCAGTCGGTGAGGTCGGTGGCCGGGAAGCCCGATCTACCGCCCGCGGCCGCGGTGTCGAGTTCCCCGGCGACCCGCTCCTGGGCCTCGCGCATGGCCTCGGTGTCCTCGATCACGCGGCGCACGTCGGTGAGCACGTCGGGCAGCGCGGACTCGATGCGCTCGAGCTGGGCGCGGCTGGTGGCGGGGTGCAGTTGCACATGCATCCAGGACTCGCGCAGATCGGTCGCGCCATTGCCGTCGACCTCGTGCGGCACCGCGGTCTCCAGGTGACCCGTGGCGTCTCGGGTGACCTCGAAGATGGGGTGCACGACCTCGCTGACACTGACGCCGATGCGGCTCAGGAAGGCGGTGACGGATTCGACGAGCAGCGGCATGTCGTCGGTGACCATCTGGATGGCGACGCCGAGCCCGGCCTCGTCATCCGCTTGGTACACATGGACATTCGCGGTGCCGGGGGTGCGCTGGACGGCCAGATCGACGTGGCAGCGGAAGATGTGGGTGGAGGTCGCGGGTATAGCGCAGTCCGCGTCGCCGGCGTCGACGTGACGGAAATATGCCTCCTCGAGGGACACGAGGTTGCCGCCCAGGGACGCGGGCAAACTCGCAGCCCAGGCCGCGCTGGACAGTTCGGACGAGACCGTCATTTCGCCAACTCCTCGGATTCGGTTCCGTAACAAAGTGACGCCGATGCGAGAGTAGCTGGGCTCAACAGGTACCGGGTCGAATTCCTGCCAATGCCACGCCGCGTCTCATAATACCGACAAACCGGACGGTTCCATGAGTGAGGTTCTTGTCCGATATCGCCAGGTCGCCTTTGACAAACCTTGCACCAAAACAGTTTTCACGCATTACTGCGAATGCGAAACCGCTGAGTTCGCTGTTCGATAACCGTTCACCTGAGCAGCCACGACCCGCCATCCAGCGAACCATGAAGCGGCCGGCAAACACCCTCCGAGCCGGACAAAAGCAACCAACCGACCGCTCGACTACGGGTCGGATTACGTCAGCACCGTAGTAACCGGCCGATGACGGCACGGTCCGACTCCCCCACCCGGATCGGCGGGCGGGGGGCGGAACGGTCAATTCGGTTGGGGTGGTGAGCTATCCGCGGGTGAGCTTGCGGTGGGTGACCCGGTGCGGGCGGGCCGCATCCGGGCCCAGGCGCTCGACCTTGTTGGCCTCGTAGGCCTCGAAGTTGCCCTCGAACCAGAACCACGCGGCCGGGTTGTCCTCGGTGCCCTCCCACGCCAGGATGTGCGTGCAGGTGCGGTCCAGGAACCACCGGTCGTGGGAGATGACCACCGAGCAGCCGGCGAAGTTCTCCAGCGCGTTCTCGAGCGAGCTCAGGGTCTCGACGTCGAGGTCGTTGGTGGGCTCGTCGAGCAGGATCAGGTTGCCGCCCTGCTTGAGGGTCAGCGCCAGGTTCAGGCGGTTGCGCTCACCACCGGAGAGCACGCCGGCCGGCTTCTGCTGGTCCGGACCCTTGAAGCCGAACGCCGAAACGTAAGCGCGGGAAGGCATTTCCACCTGGCCGACCTGGATGTGGTCCAGCCCGTCGGAAACGACCTGCCACACCGTCTTCTTCGGGTCGATGCCGCCGCGGTTCTGGTCGACGTAGCTCAGCTTGACCGTGTCGCCGACGCGCACGTTGCCGCTGTCCGCGTTCTCCAGGCCGACGATGGTCTTGAACAGCGTCGACTTACCTACACCGTTCGGGCCGATGACGCCGACAATGCCGTTGCGCGGCAAGGTGAACGACAGGTCCTTGATGAGCTGGCGGTCGCCGAAGCCCTTGTCCAGGTTGTCGACCTCGACGACCACGCTGCCCAGGCGGGGACCCGCGGGGATCTGGATCTCCTCGAAGTCCAACTTGCGCATCTTCTCGGCCTCGGCGGCCATTTCCTCGTAGCGGCCCAGACGCGCCTTGTTCTTGGCCTGCCGCGCCTTGGCGCCGGAGCGGACCCAGGCCAGCTCCTCCTTGAGGCGCTTCTGCAGCTTCTGGTCCTTCTTGCCCTGCACCTCGAGGCGCTCGGCCTTCTTCTCCAGGTAGGTGGAGTAGTTGCCCTCGTAGGGGAAGGTGCGGCCGCGGTCGAGCTCGAGGATCCATTCCGCGACATTGTCGAGGAAGTACCGGTCGTGGGTGACGGCCAGCACGGCGCCCTGGTAGGAGGCCAGGAACTGCTCGAGCCAGAGCACGGACTCGGCGTCGAGGTGGTTGGTGGGCTCGTCGAGCAGCAGCAGGTCGGGCTTGCTCAGCAGCAGCTTGCACAGCGCGACACGACGGCGCTCACCACCGGAGAGGTTGACGACCGGCTCGTCCGGCGGCGGGCAGCGCAGCGCGTCCATGGCCTGCTCGAGCTGCGAGTCGACATCCCAGGCGTCGGCATGGTCGAGCTCCTCCTGGAGCTTGCCCATCTCCTCCATCAGCTCATCGGAGTAGTCGGTCGCCATGAGCTCGGCGATCTCGTTGAAGCGGTCCAGCTTCACCTTGATCTCGCCGAGGCCCTCCTCGACATTGCCGCGCACGGTCTTCTCTTCGTTGAGCGCCGGCTCCTGCATCAGGATGCCAACCGTCGCGCCGGGCGCGAGCCAGGCGTCACCGTTGTTCGGCTGGTCCAGTCCCGCCATGATCTTCAGCACACTGGACTTACCGGCGCCGTTCGGGCCGACGACACCGATCTTCGCGCCGGGAAGGAAGTTCAAGGTCACATTGTCGAGCACGACCTTGTCGCCATGCGCCTTTCGCACCTTGATCATCTGGTAAATGAACTCAGCCATATCGGCAAGCCTAACTGTGTGTAGTAGCGGGTTCTCCGGCAGTGTCCGCATCCACGGACGGCCGTTCCACGGGGTCGGTCCGGTCAGGTCGAGCGAAGGTTTTGCGCACCACCGGGGCGGTGCAACGCCCCAGATCGGGACCCACTGCCAGGGCCCGCATCTCGAGGTCGGTGCGCTCCGCGCCGTCTCGGGTGGTGTACTCGTTCGAGCGCAGCTGCCCGTACGCGATGACCGGGTCACCTCGTTGCAGCGACGCTTCGACTCCTTCGATGATCCCCCGTCGCCAACAGCTTACGGTGAGGTACAACGTGCCCCCGTCCACCCAGTCCCCGGCGGCCTGATCGTAGCGGCGGGCGGTACTGGCCAGCCGGAAGCTCAGCAGCTGCTCGCCGTTCTGCAGCCCGCGCACCACCGGTTGGGTGACGACCCGGCCGATCACCGCGGTATTCGCCTCGTACATCGCGCTCCCCCTTGTCGATTCGAGCCCGCCCCGCGAGCCTGTGCGTTCGATCGGCTTCCAGCTTCGCCCGATCGAGCGCCCCGGGGCAGACCCCCTATCGGCGAGTGTGGACAACTCGCGGGGTGTGGATAACTTCCGGCCCGACCCGGATCGAGCTACAGGGTCGCCAGATCCGTATTGGCCCCGCACAACACGATCACCGGCCGCTCCCCCGCCGCCGGCACGTACGCGCCGCACTGGATCGCCGCCACCGCGGTCGCCCCCGCCGGCTCCACCACGACCCGGAACTCGCGCCACAGATACTCCCGGGCCATCACGATCGCGTCATCGCTGACCAGCACCGATCGCACCGCATAGCGCTGCGCCACCTCCATGGCGATCTCGCCGATCCGGTTCGCGCCCAGGGCATCCGAGGTCACACTGGAGACGTCGACATCCACCGGGTGTCCCGCCGCCAGCGCCGCGTGCAGCGTCGGCGCGCCCACCGGCTCGACCCCGATCACGCGTCCGCGCAGCCCCAGCGACACCGCGATCCCGGCCACCAGGCCACCGCCGCCGACCGCGGCCAGCACCGGCGGTCTGCCGCGCACCTGCTCCTCGATCTCGAGCCCGACCACACCCGCCCCGGCCACGATCTCGGGCAGGTCGTAGGCGTGCAACGGCATGGCGCCGCGCTCGGCCGCGAGCTGGCGCGCGTATTTGTGGGCCTCGGCGTAAGTCGTTCCGTGCCACAGCACTTCGGCGCCGTGCGACCACATGGCCGCCACCTTGGTGTGCGAGGCCGACTCCGGAACCACCACCGTGCACGACATTCCGCGCACCGCACTGGCCAGTGCCGCCGCGATCCCGGCATTGCCGGCCGAGGCCAGCACCACCTGGGTCTGGTCACCGCGCGCCTGCAGCAGCGCGTTCAGGCAGCCGCGCACCTTGAAGGTGCCGCCGTGCTGGAGATGCTCGAGTTTCAGCGTCACCGGGACCGGGCCGTGCGGGCCCAGGATCTCGGTGTGGAAGACGGGGGTCTTGCGGGTGTGCCCGCGCAGCAACCGACGGGCCTGGCGTACGTCGGATCGGTAGAGCCGCTTGACTTTCCGGGTCGCCATGGCGACATCCCTCATTTGCGCACCTCTCCGTCTCGCCGGGCGAGCTCGGCGAACATGGCGTTGTACGCGTTGCGTTCCGCGTCGTCGTCACGTTCGGCCTTGCGGTCGAGCCGGGTCGCCAGGCGTTTGTCACTGCGCGACCACTGGATCAGCAGCGCCAGCATCACCACCACCAGCGGCACTTCACCGCTGGCCCAGGCGAGGCTACCGCCGGTGTGCTGATCGTCGAGCAGGTCCTTGTTCCAGGACAGGCCCAGACCGCGGTAGAACCAGCCGCCCATCACGGTGTTCATGCTCATCAGGGCGATACCGAAGAAGGCGTGGAAGGGCAGCGATCCGAAGACCATGCCCAGCTTGGTGAGCGGCTCCACCGGTCGCGGCTTGGGGTCGATGCCGATGACAACCCAATAGAAGAGGTAGCCGCTGAGCAGGAAGTGCACGTTCATCAGGATGTGCGCGCCGTGGGTGCCGACGTACTTGTCGAAGATGCCGCCCAGGTAGAGCGCGTAGAACCCGCCGACGAACAGCACCGAGGCGACGACCGGCTGGGTCAGGAAACGCGACACCGGATTGTGCACGGCCGCCAGGATCCATTCGCGCGCCCCCGGCGGCTGATTCCGACCGGCCGGTTGAATCGCGCGCAACGCCAGCAGCACCGGACCGCCCAGCGCGAACAGGATCGGCGCCAGCATGGACAGCATCATGTGCTGGGCCATGTGCACGCTGAACATGGCCGGCGCGTACCGGCCCACCCCGGAACTGGTGGCGATCAGCAGCGTCGTGCAGCCCGCGAGCCAGGCGATGGTCCGGCCGACCGGCCACGAGTCGCCGCGCTTGCGCAACCGCAGCACACCCCACACATACGCGGCGGCCAGCACCAGGGCGAGGGTGCCGAAGATCAGGTCGAAGCGCCAGTCGAACAGCAGTCGCGCGACGTTCGGCGGGCCGGCCAGGTTGTAGCCGATCTCGACCTCGGTCGGTGTCGGGACCTTGCGCTGATCCGGCGGCGGGGTGCGGCCCAGGCCCACGGCGAGACCGATGGTTGCCGCGAAGATCAGGGCCTCGACGCCCGCCAGGCGGATCAGCGCGCCGCGGTCCTGCGGATCCCGCTCCAGATCCGGGATCGCGCGCTTGCGCTGCAGGAAGCCCATGACGCCGAGCAGGATCAGCGCGGTGGCCTTGGCGAGCACGAGCTTGCCGTAGGTGGTGGTCAGCAACTCCGACACCGGCAGCCGGACCAGGGCGTTGATCACACCGCTGATCGCGATCACCACGAACGAGACGGTCGCCACGATCGAGAACCGCCGCACGGCCAGTGCCGTGTATTTGCCTTCCCGCAGCGCGTAGGCGAGCACCGCGAACAGCCCGCCGACCCAGAAGCAGGTCGAAAGCAGGTGCAGGATCAGGCTGTTGGTGGCCAGATCGTGGGCGCCGCCCGAGGAGGAATGCCCGGTCAGCGCCACCGGCAGCAGCGAGAGCACCGACAGCAGCAGCAGCACCGGAGTCCAGCCCCAGCGCAACGCCACCCGGCATCCGATCGCCAGCGCCAGCACCATGAACACGGTGAACCGCCACGACCCGGCCACCTCGACCTGGTCGGCGGCCCGCCACACCTGCTCCGGCCGTATCGAGTCGAGCAACGGTTGCCCGGTGGTGTCCGACAGCGTCAACGGCACCAGCAGCGCCGCCGCGCCCGCCCACACCAGGGCCGCGTTACCGGCCCGCCGCAACGCCCGATACCCCCCGACATCCAGCACCCCGGTGCCTTGCGGCGGCACGAAGAACGCCGCGAACAACAGCGACCCGACGGTCAACGCCGCCGCCAGATCCGCCACCGCCCGCACCGCCGGCAACCCGTAGGTGGTCAGCGGCCCCGGATCCGGAATCCCCAGCAAGGTCAGTGCCTGCGCCGCCGACAACGCCACGACCAGCGCCGCCACCAACGCGGCCGCCGCCCCACCCAGTGCCGTGACCGCAGCGAACGTCACCCCCGAACCCGACCGATTCGCCGAAACATCCGATCCTGCGGGCGGGTCCTGCACTGACGACATAGGCCCAGCGTAGTTCGGAGCGCCCGTCCAGACTCCCCTGGGGTTTCCGGTCCTCCGGTCTGCACAACCGCCCCGACGCGCCGAACGGTTGCTGAGCGAGAACCATTACTGATCTGGACGCTCGCTATACTTATCGCGCTGGACACCGAGATCGATTTGGGTCAAGGTGTTTGGAGCCCGCATCACCGCCGATGCCCGCACTGCCTCCGTAGCTCAGTTGGATAGAGCAAGGGCCTTCTAATCCCTAGGTCGCAGGTTCGATTCCTGCCGGGGGCGCACAAGGGTGACTGACCAGCGACAACGCTGGCAGTAACACCAATACCCGAGCTGGGAGAGGGTCAAACACCCAGCAACTCACTCGGCAAAGACCAACGGCCGGTGCCCATGGGCACCGGCCGTTGCTCATCGGGCACTACAGCGCGCCGCGCGGCTCGATGTCGACGACGATGATCTTCTCGTGTCGGTAGTCGTCCAGATTGGGTGTGTTCCAGCTCTCGCCCGCGCGGATTCGGTGGAACCTGAACGTGGCGTTGGTCTCGTTCGCGCTGATGATGCAGCGAACCGGGGCGGGTGGGTCGAGGTCGTGGACGAGTCGGCCGACCAACCGCGCCAACGCAATTCCGTGGAGTAGTAGCAGGCATTGGTCGTCCTCGCCGATGCTCGGCTGGCCATCGATGATGTCGATCTGGACTGGGACGAAGTCCTCGAGATGGAACGAACTGTCACCGCATTCCCAACCGGTGAGATCGGGAAAGGACGACGGCACATTGCCGACGTCGCCGGTGGAATCGGCCCACGTGACTACTTGACCTCGATGGACGATCCCCCGCGCCGCGCGTTCGCGAAGACCGGTGGCCAGCCCTCCCGGGGGCTCCATCGCGGAAGCCGTGAGTACGGCCATTGCCTCAACCGCCAAATCGTTCATCCGAACCGAGAACACGACGAGGATTATCGCCACAGAGCGACCAGTGACCGATCATGAAGTCCGACTGGAGGATCCGATAGATCTGTCGACGGCACCGATGTTGCTCAGGGATGGGTTCTCCGAGCCTAGGCTCGGATGAGGGTTTTCCGCCGAAGGGTGAGTAGATCTACGGGTGTGGTGGGGACTGTGCGGGGACGATGCTGGCTTGCGTGACGAAGACACTTGCCCCAGTTGCGGGCTCGCAGGCCCGCCGGCGGCAGACCCCGGGGTGGGATGGGGTGATCACCGCGGTGTGCATCGTTCTCGCCTTGCTGCTGGCGACCTTCTTGATGATGGCCACCGGGATGTTCGCGATGGCAGGCGATTCGTGTGCGCCTGGGAGCCCCTGCTTGGACGAGGTGGGGCGTGGGATCGAGGTGTCGTTGGTGGGGATGGCCGCGGTGCTGGTGATCGGGCTTTGCTGTGTGATCGGTGCCGCGGTGACCCGTACGTTGCGGTTTGGCTGGGCGCTGGCGACCCTACTGCTGCTGCTCGTCCCCTTTGCTGTCGGCTGCAATATCGCCGACCACGCCATGCAGCTCAGCTCGGTGGCGCCCTGACGCCTCTGAACCGCGCCGTCCAGAGGCTCTGGTTCGGGTCAGTAGACGGTGTCTTGCTGGTCTGGGACTACGGTTCCGTTGGGCCCGGTGAGGGGTTTGTGGTCGCCGGTGGCGGTGGTGAAACCTGTTGTGGCGCAGGGGTAGGGCTGGTCCTTGTGTTTCTTGGGGGTGATGAACATTGGGTTGATCAGCCATTTGCCGTCGGGGTTGGCGTAGGCGTGGCACATGAGTTCGGGTTTGTTGCGGTTGATTACGAGGTGGAGGGTGGTGGCGTCGGCGACGAAGACTACGTCGGTGTCGGAGTCACCGGCTGCGAGGGATGGGCGTTTGTCGGGGGGTTGTTGGTCGAAGGCGGTGGGGCCGGTGATGGCGAAGATGCGTTCGTTGATTGCGCAGCGTTTGCCTTCCATGTAGGTGATGACCTGGTCCGGTCCGAGGCCGCCGCAGCCTGCGATGTGGCCGGTGTAGGTGTCGTGGTCGGTGAGGGGGACGATGCCGATCACCTTGTCGGCGGGGACGCCTAGTTCGGGGGACCACACCTTGATTACCGGTTCTGCGGAGGCGGTGACGATTCGGACGTCGAATCCGTTGGCCTGCAAGGTTTTGACCAGGTCCTGTTGCTGGGGGTAGTAGCGGACCCAGCCGTCGACCTTGGTGGTGCCGATGGTTTGTTCGGTGCCTTCGGGGGCGGCGAGGTTTTGGGCTCGGGCCTGGGTGGCGTAGTCGGTGAGTTCGGTGGGGGTGTGTCCGGCCAGGAGTTGTACCTGCCAGGCGTAGGCCGGCTCCAGTCGGCGGTGGTCGTAGCCGTCGAAAGCCGATGTGCCGGCTTTGGTCTTGCCGTTGTCGCCGATGGCGAGGATCTCGTCGGCGCAGGCGGTATTGGTGGAGGTGGGCAGCGGGGTTCCCGGAACAGCGGTACCGCAGGCGGCGCGGAGAGCGTCACCGGCCGCCGGGGTCAGGTAGGGGCTGGTGGCCGACCAGTTGGTTGGCTGTAGCAGCTTGTCGTGGGACAGCAGCCAATAGAACGTGGCCTCACCGGCATCGTTCTTGACCAGCGTGTTGTCCCAGTCGAACAACGCCAGTGGCTTCGCGGCGGTGTTCTTGCCGCAGGTTCCGGTGGTGGCGATGAACGTCGACAAGGTCTCCTTGTTGGTGCCGTACCACGTCTGCGCGGGATCGAGCTGCTTGCAGGTGGGTGCGGCTGCGCCATCGGAGCCGGAGCCGCAGGCGGTCAGCGACAGTAGGGCGCCGGCGGCCGCGATCAACCCCACGAGGGATCGCTTCTTCATAGTTTCCTCTCCGTAATCGACTGGAGCCGAGGTGTTTTCAGCGCTCGTGCGCTTCCTCCAGCACGGTCCGGCCGAGCAGCGCGTAGCGGGCCGGGTCACGCAGCTTGAGGAAGAGCGCGTAGCCGATGCCAGTGGCGCCGACCAGGCCGACCAGCCACGGCGTGGCCTTCAACACCAGCGAGCCGGATTCCGCGCCGGCCGCGGTGCCCATGTTGACCACCAGCAGCACCACCACGCCCAGCATCGCCAGGCCGCCGGTCAGCGGGGCGACCAGGGTTTTGAACCAGTGCCGGGTCTCGGGGTGGTTGTTGCGGAAATAGACCAGGACCGCGAAGGAGCACAACGACTGCACGACCAGGATGGCCATGGTGCCCAGGATGGCGAGCAGGGTGTAGGTCCCGGTGTAGGGGTCCTTGCCGGCGATGCCGAAGCCGGCGATCAGCAGTCCGGCGATGATCGTCTGCACCAGGCCGGCGATGTGCGGGGAACCGTGCTTGGGGTGGGTGCGGCCGAGGGTCCGTTGCAGCACGGGCAGGACGCCCTCGCGGCCCAGCGCGTACAGGTAGCGGGCGGCGCAGTTGTGGAAGGCCATGCCGCAGGCCAGGGAACCGGTCATCATCAGCCACTGCATGGCGGTGACCGCCCAGTGGCCGACGTAGGTGGTGGTCGGGTGGAAGAACACGTCCATCGGGTTGGCGGAGCCGGCCAGGTCCACCGATTCGTCGATGCCGTTGCCGGACATCGCCATCCACGACACCAGCACATAGAACACGCCGACGCCGAGCACGGCGATCATGGTGGCCTTGGGGATGATCTTCTTCGGGTTCTTGGACTCCTCGCCGTACATGGCGGTCGACTCGAACCCGACCCACGACCAGAACGCGAAGAACAAACCCAACCCGGCCGACGGCCCGGTGAACGCGGCGACCGGGTTCAGCGGCGACAGCGAGAAGCCGTGCGGCCCGCCACCGTGCACGGCGACCGACACCGCCATCACCGCGAGCACGGTGATCTCGGTGAACAACAGGACCACCAACAGCTTTTCGGCCACGGCGACACCGAACCAGGTGCCGACCGCGTTGATCGCCAGCATCACGATCGCGAACACCCACCACGGAATGTGCGTATCGAATTGTGCGAGCACGGTATTGGTGCCGAAGCTCGCGAAGATGCCGATCAGCGACGGTTCGAACACCATGTAGGCGAAGGCCGCCAGCAGGCCCGACGCCAAACCGATGGTGCGGCCCAGACCGTAGGAGATGAAGCCGTAGAAGGCGCCGGTGGCGGTGATGTGCTTACTCATGGTGGTGAAACCCACCGAGAACACGGCCAGCACGACCATGGCGATCAGGAAGGCCGCGGGCGTGCCCTTGCCGGTGCCGGCGGAGATCATGAACGGCACGTTGCCGGTCATGGCGGTGATCGGGGCGGCGGTGGCGATGGCCATGAACACCACGCCGAGCAGTCCGATGGCGTTGGGCTTGAGCCGGTGGACGGCGGTCTCCGACTCGGGCGGCGGCGCGGCGGCAACGGCTGCGCGGGTTGTCTGCGTCATCGAAATACTCTCTCTACTAGCTGATTTCGTTATCGGAGGAAATGCCTGGTGGCCGACTCGGCAGGGCGGCGGCGGAGGCTCGGGCCTTGATCGAGACGCCGGAGCGACCGGCGCGGAACATCTGATCGATCAGGTCGCGCGCCACCATGGCGGCATCGGTGTAGCTCAGGCCGTGCGGTGGGCGGATATTCGAAATGCAGTTGCGCTCGGAGTCGGCCCGGCCCGGCTGCGGCGCATAAGTCAGATAGATGCCCAGGCTGTCGGTGACCGACAGGCCGGGCCGTTCCCCGATCACCACCAATACCGCTCGCGCACCGAGGGTTCGGCCGATGTGGTCGCCCAGCGCCACCCGCGCCTGTGTCGCGATCACCGGCGGCGCCAGGGAGTAGTCCGGCGCGAAGGCCCCGACCAGCGCGGCGCACAGTCCGGCGGCGTGCGCGGTGACCGCGGTGGCCGACAGTCCGTCGCACACCACCAGCGCCAGATCCGCTCCGGAGGAGCACAATTCGAGCGGTCCGGATGGAATGCGCCCCAGGTCCGGGCGGCGCAGATACCGGTCTCGGTCGCCCGCCGCGCTGGTCACGTGAACGGGGTCGCCCAGTTCCAGCTCGGCCAGCGCGGCGTGCACGGCAGCCACTTCCAGCGGCGTCCGCACCGCGTCCCGGGCCAGCGCGTGGGATGCGTTGAGCGCCAGCACTTCCGGCGTGGCGAGGGTGTCGCCCGCCCGGCGCAGCCCGATCCGGGCCAGCGTGTGTGACCGCATCCGATCCCAAGGATCGATACTGTCGACGGCCTCGTTGGTCATCGGTTCGCCGCCAGCGCACGCAAGGGGGATCCGGTCGGCCCGGCAGGCAGGACGCGCCCGCTGTCGTCGGCCAAGTCCATCCGCCGCAGCCACTCCTCGAATTCGGGTGCGGGCCGCAGTCCGCAGACCCGGCGCAGGTAGAGCGCGTCGTGGAAGGACAGGCTCTGGTAGCCGAGCATGGTGTCATCGGAGCCCGGGACGGTGATCACGAACGCCGTCCCGGCCACCGCCAGTGCGGTCGCGAGCAGATCCATGTCGTCGGCGTCGGCTTCGGCGTGGTTGGTGTAGCAAACGTCGACACCCATCGGCAGGCCGAGCAGTTTGCCGCAGAAGTTGTCTTCCAGCCCGGCCCGGGTGATCTGCTTGCCGTTGTAGAGGTATTCCGGGCCGATGAATCCGACGACGGTGTTGACCAGCAGCGGATCGAAGGCCCGCGCCACGCCGTACGCGCGGGCCTCCAGAGTCTGCTGATCGACCGGCTGCCCGCCCACGCCCCGGTGCGCGTCCGCCGACAATGCGGCGCCCTGCCCGGTCTCGAAATACATGACGTTCTGACCGACGGTGCCGCGACCCAATTCGCCTGCCGCCGCGGCGGTTTCGGCCAGCAGATCCAGGGTGATCCCGAAACCGGTGTTGGCGGCCTGCGTCCCGGCGATGGACTGGAACACCAGGTCGACCGGCACGCCTTGTTCGATCAGTTCCAGCGTCGTCGTCGCGTGGGTGAGCACGCAGGACTGCATCGGAATGTCGAAACGCACACGGATGTCGTCGAGCAGATGCAGCAGCCGCGCGATCGCGACCGGATCGTCGGAGGCGGGGTTGATGCCGACCACCGCGTCGCCACAGCCGAGCAGCAGCCCGTCGAGGATGCCCGCGGCGATGCCGCGCGGATCGTCGGTGGGGTGGTTCGGCTGCAACCGGGTCGCCAGCCGGCCCGGCGCGCCTATGGTGGTCCGGAACGCCGCCTGCGGCGAGAGCGCCCGGGCGACTGTGATCAGGTCCTGGTTGCGCATGAGCTTCGACACCGCGGCCGCCATCTCCGGAGTGAGGCCACGCGCGAGCGCCGGAATCGTGAATTCGGCTGTCCCGGAGGCAACTTCGGTGAGCAGCCAATCCCGGAACTCACCGACCGTCAGATGGGAGACCGGGCCGAACGCGGCCCGATCGTGCGTGTCGATGATGAGCCGGGTGACCTCGTCGGTCTCATAGGGCACCACCGGTTCGTTCAGGAACACCGCCAGCGGAATATCGGCGAGCACCCATTTCGCGGCCGCCCGCTCGGCATCCGATTCCGCTGCGCACCCGGCCAATTCGTCCCCGGATCGGGCCGGGCCGGCCTTCGCCAGTACCTCGATGAGGCTCCCGAACACATGCGTTCGTCCGCCGATCTGCTGACGGTAGGTCATCGCGGAAAACGTCCTCTCACGCCGGGCCCGGAAGCCGTCGAATTCCAATGGCGGCAGACGCTAATCGGGTTCTGTTACGGCAGCGCCGTTCCCGGATAACCGGTGATGAGAATTCCGGCGGAGAATTTTCTCACCGGCGGAAATATGGAAGTAACTGAACGTAACCGCCGCGCCACGAGCGCCTGGCTACTCTGAGGCTCTTTCGCGGACGAAGCTCGTCCGCGGCACCAGCAGAAAGGCTGCCCGCGTTTGACCGTACCCACGCCGACGCCACCGCTGGTGGTGCAGCGGTCGTCGATCAGCGGACTCCGGCGCCGGCGGCTCGCCTTCGCTCCGGTGTTCGCGCAATCGGTGGCGGCCATCGCGCCCGCCGGGACGGCCGCGGTCACCCCGCCCTTCGTGATCGCGGCGGTCGGCGGCGGGCCGAGTGTGCTGGCCTTCCTCGCCGCGGCACTGCTGACCTGGTGTGTGGCGCTGGTCGTGCGGCCGATGGCGCAGCGGATCGCGGTCACCGGCGGGCTGTACACCTACGCCGCGAAGAGTCTGGGCCCGACCTGCGCGATCCCGGTCGGCTGGTCGGCGATCGTCGGGTATGCCGCGGTGAGCGTGGCGGGGTTGGTCGCCGTCGGCACCTATCTCGGTCGGGTCGCGATGCTCGCCGGGCTCGATGTCCCGGTCGCGGTGACGATGCTGCTGTCGGTCGCGGCGGCCGCGGCCGCGGTGGTGCTGATGACCCGCGGTATCCGGCCGTCGGCCGTCGCCACCCTGCTCATCGAATGCGTATCGGTGGTGGCGATTCTGACGGCACTGGGCTATCTGCTCGTCGCCGAACGGCACGACGTCGATCCGGTCCAGGCCGTGTCGTGGCGCGGCGACACCGGTGATCTCGCCATGAGCGCGGTGGTGGCGATCAGCGCGTTCGTCGGATTCGAGAGCGCGACCACGCTGTCCGCCGAGTCGTTCCGCCCGTTCCGTTCGGTGCCGCGGACCGTGCTGTGGACACCGCTGGCGGCGGGCGTCATCTACCTGCTCGCTGTCGGCGCCGAAGCGGTGGCGCTGTCGGTGGATCCGACGGCGGGCAGCGGCACCCCGTTGTCCGATCTACTCCTGCACCATGATTCGCGGCTGCTGGCGGTCGCCCTGGATCTCGGTGTCGCCGCCTCGTTCTTCGCCTGCACCGTGGCCTCGATCAACGCCCTGGTGCGGGTGCTGTTCACGATGGGCCGGGAGGGCATCGCGCCGCGGCGGGCGGGCCGCGCGCATCCGCGTTTCCACACCCCGGCCGCGGCCATCGCCGCGGCCATGACCGTGGTGACCGGGTGCGCGATCGCGGTGCTGTGGGTGGGCGTGGCGCCGCAGGACGCGATCCGTTCGTTCCTCACCCTCAGCGCCTTCGGTTACCTGGGTTCCTACCTGCCGGCCTGCCTGGCCGGTCCGATTCTGCTGCGGCGCATCGGGGAACCGAGCCGGGCGCTGGCGATCCTGGGCGGCACCGCGGCGGCGCTGATCGGGCTGTTGATGGTCGCGGCGGCATTCTCGGGGCAACCGGGCAATACCGCCGTGGTGGCGGTGTACGTCGCGATCATGGTGGCGGGCATCGCCTTCGCCGGCGCACTGCGGCGGTTCGCGCCGGACCGGCTGCGCGGGATCGGAATATTCGATGAACCGCAACGCGACGACCTGTTGCTGACCTCGGTATTCCGGTAGCCCATGAATACACGCGGCACCTCGGTCACCAATACTCTCGCAATTATCGAGATCGTGGCGGAATGCGGTGTGGGAATCACCGCCAAGGAAATCGCGCAACGCCTCGGTCTCCCGCCGGCGACCGCGTACCGGCTGCTCAATTCTCTGGTCGCCGACGAATATTTGATCCGGACGGCCGATCTGCGCGGCTTCGGTCTCGGTGCGCGACTGCGCGGGCTGGCGGCCGCATTGAACACGCCGACCGTGTCTCGAGCAGCGCGCCAGTGCCTCGCCGAGTTCCGCGCGTCCACCCGGTTCGCGGTGAACCTGATCGGCTTCGGCGCGAGCACCGTGCGGGTGATCGATCAGGACCCCGACCATCCGGTCCCGGCCGAGCGGGAGCTGACCCGATGCCTGCACGCCTCCGCTGCAGGCAAGCTACTGCTGTCCGTCCACAGTGATTGGCCCGCACTGGTTCCGGCGCCGATCCGCCTCACCCCGAACACCCGGGTCACGCACGCGGCCCTCGCCGCGGACATCGCCGCCATCCGATCCACCGGCCACGCCCGCGCCGTCGACGAACTCCTACCGGGCCTGACCTGCTTCGCCTACCCGATCCGCAGTGAATCCGGCACTCCCGACGCCGCCCTCTGCCTGGCGGGCGCCACCAGCCGCCTCGACGCCATGACCACCTTCGACGAGTCCGCCCGAAGGTGCGCGGCGCAGCTGGAAACACTGCTGTTCTGATGGTCCCGGCCGCTAGGTGACCGACGCGTCGGAGTGGAACAGCAACTGCCAGTATTCGCTGCGTATCGCGTCCCACAGGTCGGCGAACTTGCCGAATCGTTCACGAGCCCAGCACAGGTCGTGACAGCTGTCGTCGTCGAAGGCCACGTACTCGGGGAGCCGCGCCGCATTCGTCACGGTGAGTGCGAGGATCTCGATACTGCTGCCGATCATTCGCCACGCCGCCTGCCCCCTGCCGACGGAGGTGTAGCGGGTTCGAGGTGTGCCGTGTGCGGGAACTGCTGACATGTATCGCAATCCGGGATGAAGTGGACGGTCCCATCGACTGTCCTCCCCGGCGCCCGCGCGATCAATCGGGGAGGCGTCCAACGCAACGTCCGGTGTGACCGCATCGGCTTGGATGTTCCTCCTGCGGAAACACCCCGAGCCCCGGTCATCGAAGGGTCGAGCCGGCAAGGGCTTCCGGTGTGAAGACGTACCGTTTGAACCAGTGTGGAATGCGGCGGCGCAGGGTGGCGTCGCCCTCCAACTGGACGCCGGGTTGGTGCTGGAGCTCGTGCCAGGACAGGTCGCCTGTCCACCATTTGGTGAGTGCGAGGGTGGGGGCGGTGAGCCAGAGGTCCACGGGGGCTCCGGTGTCGTCGCGGCACAGATTGACTCCGGTCGGCGACAGGTGCAGCCAGAAGTAGCGGTCCGTCGGCTGCCGGTCGGTGAAGGTGAGCGCCAGCACGACGGTGCGATCGGGGAGTTCGGTCATATCGATGCGGCGCTGCATATCCCAGGTCAGGGCGGCGGTGTCGAGATCGCCCTCGGACAGTGCCGCGCTGTCGGCGTCTACTGCCCAGCGGGCCAATTCCTGGAGCACCGGAGCCAGGTCGCGACCCGAGTCGGTGAGGCGGTAGTCGGCGTCGATGATCCCGGCCGCCCGCAGTGCCCGCAGCCGCGTCGACAAGGTGGCTCGGGGAATCCGCGGCAACCCTCGGCGGATGTCACTGAAGGACGCGGCGCCCATCATCAACTCCCGCACGATCAACAGGGTCCAGCGCTCGCCGAGTACATCCAACGCCCGTGCCACCGCACAGAACTGTCCATATCCGCCCACACGGGCATGCTATGCCCGAACCGGGGAAGTCCGTGGTTCAAAGATTGAACTGGACCGGCCCGGCGGCGGCGATCACCATGGCGGCATGAGCAACGTGCAAGCAACACTCGCGTTCCCGTTCCGGCCGCAATGGTCGGATATGGATCAGAACGGCCATATGCGCACCGCCGGCTACCTCTCCGCGGCGGAGAACAGCCGAATGCTGTACTTCAGCGAGTCCGGCTTCTCCGCGGGAGAGTTCGCGCGGCGCGGCTTCGGCCCGGTCATCCAGACCGACACCCTGAACTACCGCAGCGAACTGCGCCTGCTGGAACCCGCTCAATTGTCGCTGCGCCTGGCGGGCCTGTCCGGCGACGGCGCCCGCTTCATCATGCGCAATAGCTTCACCCGCGCCGACGGCGTCGTCGCCGCGACGGTCACCTCCACCGGAGGCTGGCTCGACCTCGCCGGCCGACGCCTGATCGCCGCACCCGAGGACCTGCTGACGCTGCTGCGTGCGCTCCCCCGCACCGACGACTTCGCCGAACTGACCTCACCGCTGCGCGCATCGGCGAACGGATAGCCGGCGACACACCCGCCTCTCCGGCTGACCCCGCCAGCTGGCGAAATACCGCTGATCAGAGGTAGTGGAGTGCACAATGTGTGCCCATGCAGACATTTGCCCGAGTGTTGCAAGCCTTCGTCGTCAGTGCGATGGTCGTGGGGGTCGGCCAGGGAATCGAGGCCGCGCCGGCGGGAGCCGCGCCGCAGATTCAGTTGCCTTGGCTGAGCTCTCAGCCCGATGGAGTGCAGGCCGATGGGGCCGCGTTGGCGGATGGGTTCACCGGGACCCTGCTTTGGTCCCGGGAAGCCGATACCCAGATTCCGATCGCCAGTATCGCGAAGGCGATGACCGCGTTGGTAGTGATCAACAGCGGGGATCTGGAGCGGAGCATCACGGTGCCGGCCGAAGCGGTCGCCTACTGCGTGCGCAATGACGGGAGCACGGCCGGGCTCGCCGCCGGGGAAGTACTCACGGCGCGGCAGTTGCTGTTCGCGATGATGCTGCCGTCGGGGTGCGACGCGGCCTACACACTGGCCGAGTCCTATGGGCCGGGGCAGGACGGGTTCATCGGGAGGATGAACGACACCGCGCGCCAGATCGGTATGGGGGGAACGGGTTTCGCTGATCCGAGTGGATTGCCGGTCCCTGACGACTACTCGACCTATTCGACACCGGCGGCGCTGATCCGGCTCGGGCTGGTCGCCATGGGACAGCCGGTCTTCCGCGAGGTGGCCGGGACACAGACTTATCACCTGCCGGCGGGAGCGGGCAATCGGGACCACGTCTGGAAGACGACGAACCAGTTGCTTCGCGAATACCCGGGCACCATCGGGATCAAGACCGGGTCCACCGACGCGGCGGGCGCCTGCCTGTTGTTCGAAACCGTCAGGGCCGGAATCCCGCTCATCGGTGTGGTGCTGCACAGTGCGGGCAGCGGTGCGGCCGCGAAGGCCGACGCGGAGCGGATGTTGAACTGGGCGTACGGCCCGACGCTGGCCGCGCTGCCGACCGGGTCGACCGGGTCGTAGCAGCGACCGGGCGGGGCAGGATCGATGCGGTCCTGCCCACCTCGCGGGGCGATCGGACGCCTGGGTCAGTGGATCGCGATCATCCCGGTTTGCCCGGAGCGGGACGAGCCGCCGAAGTCACCGGAGCTGCCGGAGTAGCCGGAGCGGCCGGCGTCACCGGAGCTGCCGAAGTCGCCGGAGTCGGCGCTTCGATCACGATGGGCGAGTCCGGGCCGAAGGCCATGCCGAAGCGGGGACGACCGTCCGGGCCGAAGTACATGGGCTGCACGCGAATACTGCGGCCCTCCCAGCCGGTGCCCGGTTCGAGGCGGGCGTGGTAGGTGATCCACGGGTGGCCGTCGATGGTGAGGAATCCGTTGTGCCCCGGGGCGATCGCGCCGGGGCCACCGGGCAGCATGGGTCCGCCGGATTTGGTCCAGGCCTTGGGGTCCAAGGGATTTCCGCCGCGCGCCAATTCGAGCAAGCCGATTCGGTAGGTGTCGTCGAAGCTGGCGTTGGCGGAGAAGGTGGCGAAGAGGCGGCCGTCGGGCGCGATCAGCGGCTGCGGGGCCTCGTTGATCTTCAGATCCGCGTCGTTGGGGACGGTTTCCCAGTCCGCGGTCGGGGTGGCGATGCTGACGCGGTCGCCGACCGGCGTCATCGGATCCGACATCCGGACCACGCAAATGTCCTGTACGCGTGTGTCTTCGGGGTCGTGCAGGCAGGACCAGAAGTAGTAGCCCACATTCTCGAACTGCTGGTAGGTGCCGTCGATGGCCCAGCCGCCGGGCAGATTCAGCGGCCCGAGATAGTCGTAGGGACCGGTGGGATCGTCACCGGTGGAACGCAATGCGTACATCCGATGGGACTCGTTGCTGTCGTCGGACTGCCCCGCGAAGTAGATCCACCACCGGTCACCGATGTGCACCAGTTCCGGCGCCCAGATCTTGGTGCAGGCGGGCGCGGGGCAGGCGGGGTGCTCCCACACCACCTTCGGCTCGCTCTTGCCCAACCCGCCGAGCGTGTCCGAGCTGCGGATCACGATGTTGTCGTCGTTGTAGAAGTCGCCCTGCACCAAGTGGAATCGGCCTTGGTAGTACGCCATGCTCGGGTCGGCTCCGGGCGCCAGCACCGGATTGGCGAATTCCTCGCCGGGCGGCCCGGATGCGGGCGCCTGCGCCGCACCCACCCCGACGACCGTGGACCCGATCGCCACCGTCACCGCACCCGCGACCGCCAGAACGCTGCGCCAACCCGTAAACCTCACCGCTCCGGCGGGGAGCGAACCGATCAGGGCGACGCGGCGATTCATGTGCAGTCCCATCCCTTCGCGGAGCCAGTGAATCATCAGCAACGCTACTGCCCGGAAACACCGCGATCGGCCATCGCCACTCCGCGGCCGCGACCACGGATCGCTCAGCCGGGATCACGCAGCAGGTGTTGCACCGCGCCCGCCACCACCCGATAGGCGAGCCAGGCCGGGACGATGACCAGCACGATCAGGCGCAACGCCGACACCGTGGCGGCGAAGAGCAGGTAGCCGAGGCCCATGCCGCCGGGCGAACCGAATCCGTGGCTCTCCGACACCGACGCCAGGACCGGGCGCAGGGCGAGATACAGCACGACGGGGATCAGTGGGAAGCGGATCAGCCGCCAGACGGCGCGCAGCCAGGCGGGCGGTTTCATCGCGCCAGCTCCGGCCCGGAGGTGAGGAAGGCGAGCAACAGTGCGTTGCCGATCGCCCCGCCGTTCGCGAAGCGCAGCCGGTTCCCGCTGCGCAGCGGCAGGCCGGTGAGGTCGGTGGTGCGGAAAATACGGGTGAACACGTCGCGGTGACCGAAGGCGCGGGCGGGGGCGAGCGCGAATGCGGTGGCCGACACCGAGATTCCGAGAATCACCGGACCGCTGTCGATGTCCCCGGGTCCGTCGGAGCCGCCGCCGTATTCGTGGATCGCGCCGAATCCGAGCACGCTGCGCTCCTCCCGGAACAGTCCGGTCGCCAACTGTTCGGCGAGCGCCCGGTCCGCGAAGCCGGCGAAGTAGGCCGCCAGTCCGGTGCCCGAGGCGCGCGGGGCGTCGTGCGCGTGCCCGTCGGCGCCCATGCGTTGCAGCACCAGCCCGGTACCCGGGTCGATCTGGACCGCGCGGACCTGCCGAGCCCAGTGCGCGAGGACGGCGCTGTGGTCGGCGCCGGTCGCGCGGCCGTGCACGGCGATCGCGGCGGCGACGGCGGCCACATCGGTCGGGTAGGCCTCATCGGGAAAGGTGTCGATCAGCGCGGTCGGCGAGGCGAGCAGCCGCCGCTCGTAGGAAGCGACGAGCGCGTCCTGCCGGGCGGCGAGGTCGGGCGGAAAGGCCGGATCGACCAGGCGAGCCATCCCCAGGGCGAGGGCCGGGTAGGAGAGGTAGGCGTGCCCGTTCGCGGAGTCGGGCACGGTCACGCCGTCCTCGCCGTGCCAGGCCGCGGTGAACACCGGCCGCATCTCGGGCAGCAGTGTCTTGGCGGCCGCGCGGGTCGCGACGGGGGCGTAGCGGTCGCGCCATTCGGGGTGCGCCAGCGAGATCTGCGCGAGGCCGAGCGCGGTCATCTGATGTGCGATCAGTCCCCACATGCCGGTCAGCTCGCCACTCGATCCGTTCGCGCGCTGCTGATCGTCGGCGGCTTCGAAGGCCACCGACTCCTCGGCCAGCGCGCGCACCCGTCCCGGATCCCCGCGCAACCAGGCGTCGGCGTCGCGGCCGCACCACCAACTCGGCAACAGACCCGCGATCGTCACCGCCGCCACGACACCGGCCGCCAGGGCGAGCGGACGGCGAAACCTGCGTGAGCGGCGTGACACGCCGTCCGGACTCCCCATGTCTCCGAACGTACCTGGATTCGCGTACCAGATGCTATGCGCGGCGGCGGGTTTCGAATCCTTCGAGCGTTCTCACAGTGCGCGCGAAAGCTATTCCGGTCGATCGTCCGAAATACGACGCGGTCATTTACCGGACCACCGCGCCAAGCAGGGTTGAAACACAATCCGGCGCTTTGTTCGTTAATCCGGGATATTACCCTCGCGTAGCCGGGGCGGCGGGTGCATTCTGGAGAAGAGAAAGGAATCTTCGCTGCTCGAGGGAGGTAAGGACATGGTCAGGGTGACAGCGGTCGAACAGGACGGTCAGCACTGGCATCCGCATCCCGGTGACGCTATCGAGGACCCGCGAGAAGGCGCGGCGCTGGTGATGTGCCTGCTCGGGATCGCGGCCTTCGGCATGACGATCGTGGCGGCCGCGTCGAAATTCTACGGCTGGGCGCTCATCGGCGGGATTGCCGCTGCGGTACTGATTGTTTCGGGCCTGTTGATGATCCGGTTCGAATACTTCCGCGAATTCAAACGGGAGCAGCAGGTCGGGCGGCAGGGCCACAACCCGTTGGTCCGCGCCGAGTACCGGCCGCGCCAGCTCAGCTCGTGGCAGGTCCGGAAGGGCGAAGGCATCGAGTCGTGACCGGCTGACCGGCCACGACCCGACACCGAGCTCCGCTCCCGCTACTTCGCCGGAGCCGGGGTGAACGGCTGGTTGATGGTGGTGAAGTACTGGATCGCGGCGGCGATGGCCACCGGGGCGGTCACCAGGAGCAGGCCGCCGATCGCGCCGAGCGCACCCATGGCCGCGGCGCCCGCGAGGCAGCCGACGACCGCACCGGGCAAGAAGGAGAACAGGCCGCCGATGATGCCGGTGGCCAGCGTGGCCCCGCCGCCGACGGCGATGCCACCCAGGGCGCAGCCGACGGCCGCGCCGCCGACGCCGCCGACCAGGGTCCCGATGGTCGCGCCGACGGAGATGGTGTCCTTCATACGGTTCCACGCCGCCTGCTCGCGGTCGTAGGGGGTCTTCCAGGGAGCGGTGTCCTCAAAAGGCAGCGCGACCGGCTGGTAGGCCGCGTGCTGCAGATCGAGCTGCGGCGTCAAAGTGACAGTGCGCTCCCGGATTTCGGCCGCGATCGGGAAAACGAAGTCGTCCACCCGGAATGTCAGCTCGGTTCCGGCAACTACCGTGCCATCGGCGCCCTTGATCTTGAAAACGCCATTCTCCACGTCCATCGAGCCGATATCGGTGGAAATGACCGCCGATCGGTCGGTAGCGGATGCCGAGTAGTGAACGGCACCGACGTCACCCACCTCATGGTCGGCGTTCGCTGTTCCTGCGGTAATTGCCGTGACGGCGGCCACCAATGCGGTAACCGCAGCGAATCCACTCTTGCGCACTTGATTTACCTCGATTGAGTAGGCCCGCGGAATTAAACCTCATCGCAGGATCAGTTAGTGACAAGCAAACCCTAAGTCTGTTCTCAGCTGATCGGCAATGCATATTTGCCATAAGTGACTCGTTACACATCCGTGGCTATCCCGTTGCACGCCAAGTGAATCCGCCGTTCATTCAGGTATATCCAATATGTCTCGAAGATGAACAAACGGGGTTTCAGCGAACCGACCGGGCCGGATTTGACAAGCACCCGACCCGGGCTCACCATTGCCCAAGTCAGCACCTCGCTAGGCGAGGCTCCTGTACGAACACAGGCCACTGATCCGACGACGTCGAGAGACGCCCAGGGTTAGGACAGATCACCCCGGATTAAGGGGTGATCCGAAGTGGCTTCCCCGGGCCGCGAGCCCCCGGATACGTCGTGCAGTGCCGAAGCTCTGACGAGAGGGGTGCGGGGCCTTCGCTGTTCGTGTGCGCGGCCCTGGTTCCTTCTTGCCGTGCGCGTTGCGACACCACGATCAGCGGCGTCCCCGTACGCCTCGGCGGCAAGGAGGTGAGGGACGAACCATGAGTTCCGGCGATAGTCCGTATCCGAGTACGTATTTCACGTTCTCGACGTCCCCGGCCCGCCGCATTCCGGTCACCGGCTGACCCGTTCCCGCTCGAGCTGCCCCGGCGCACCCTGCGCCGGCGTCGGCGCGCGCCGTGGTCAGGTCGATCGCTGCCCGAAATCGGCTGCCGCCGGGCGTATTCCGCATGCCCGCAGAAACTGCTGATCGAAAGCGAGGGACAGGCCATGGCCTTCTTCGCGAACGGCTCCGGCCGCCGCACCTCCACCGTCGCCGCCTCCGGCGCCACCGCCACTCCGCCCGGTGACACCGCCGGCCCGACGGGCGCCGTCATGGACAGCGCCCACGTCGGCGACATCGTCGGCGCGTTCGGCTCCATCGGCCGCCACGACACCCTCGAGGGGCGCTCGCGCCTCCAGCGTTTCCGCATGCTGCTGGCCATCATCGGCCCCGGCCTGATCGTCATGGTCGGCGACAACGACGCCGGTGGCGTGGCCACCTACGCGCAGGCCGGGCAGAACTACGGCATGGCCCTGGCCTGGACGCTGATCCTGCTGATCCCGGTGCTGTATGTGAACCAGGAGATGGTGGTCCGCCTGGGCGCGGTCGCCGGAGTCGGCCACGCGCGCTTGATCTTCGACCGCTTCGGGAAGTTCTGGGGCGCGTTCAGCGTGGGCGATCTGTTCGTGGTCAACGCGCTCACCATCGTCACCGAATTCATCGGTGTCTCCATGGCGCTCAGCTACTTCGGGCTGCCCAAGGACGTGGCCGTGCCGCTGGCCGCCGTCGGGTTGTTCGCCATGGTGGCGGGCGGGTCGTTCCAGCGCTGGGAGCGGTTCCTGTTCGGGCTGATCGCACTGAACATCGTCATGTTCCCGCTGGCATTCCTGGTGCACCCCAACCGATCCCAGGTCGTGCACGGCTTCGTGCCCTCGTTCCCGGGCGGGCTGAACTCGACGCTGCTGCTGCTCATCGTCGCCATCGTGGGCACCACCGTCGCACCCTGGCAGCTGTTCTTCCAGCAGTCCAATATCGTCGACAAGCGCATCACCCCGCGGTGGATCCGTTACGAGCGCATCGATCTGTGGGTCGGCATCGTGGTGGTGATGGCCGGGGCCGTCGCCATCATGACGGCCACCACCTTCGGGCTCGGCGGCACCGTCGCGGCCGGGAATTTCACCGATGCGGGCGCGGTGGCGCGGGCGCTGCACGACCATGCCGGGCCCACGGTGGGCGCGCTGTTCGCGCTGCTGCTGCTGGACGCGTCGCTGATCGGGGCGAACGCGGTGGGCCTGGCCACCACCTACGCGCTCGGCGACACCTTGGGCAAGCGGCATTCGCTGCACTGGAAGATCTCCGAGGCGCCGGCGTTCTACGCGGGTTACGCGGCGCTGCTGGCGCTCGCGGCGGCGGTGTCGTTCAGCCCCGATCACGTGCTGGGCCTGCTCACCCAGGGTGTACAGGCGCTGGCGGGGGTGCTGCTGCCCTCGGCGACGGTGTTCCTGGTGCTGCTCTGCAATGACAAGGCGGTGCTGGGGCCGTGGGTGAACACGGTGCGGCAGAACATCGTCGCGGGCGTGATCGTGTGGTCGCTGGTGTTGTTGTCGCTGGCGCTGACCGCGGCGACTTTCTTCCCCGGCATCACCACCGCGAACCTGGAGCTGGGTTTCGGCGGGGGTGCGCTGGTGGGCGTGCTCGGTGGCGCGGGCATGCTGATCGCCTGGCAGCGCGGCCGACGCCGGGAAACCGAGCGCACGGCAAAGGAATTCGGGAATCTGGACCCGGATCAGGTGGAGGAGCTCGAGGCGACCCGGCTGACGCGGGACGAGCGCAGGGCCATCCTGCGGGCCGACCGCGACACCTGGCGCACCCCCGCGCTGGACACCTTGGAGCGTCCGGCGTTCTCCCCGGGGCGCACCGCGGGCATGCTGGCATTGCGCGGATACCTGCTGGTGGCCGTGATCCTGGTGGGGGTCAAGGTGGCTCAGGCCATCGGCAGCTGAGCCCCGGGCCGTCGGTGGCCCGTACAGAACCCGACATCTCGGGTGGGCCGGCGCGGAACTTCCGCGTCGGCCGGGTCGGTCAGAGTTCGTCGAGCTCCGGAATCGGGGGCAGCACCGGCTCGGGCCATTCCTCCAGGGTCGCCACCTGGAGATGGATGAAGGCCGCGATGCGGTGGCGGGCCGAGGACGGGAGTCGCTCGATATCGGCCGCGCTCAGGACGTGTGCGCCGAAAGAATGGGGCTGGGGCGCTTCTGGGTCGGGCGTTTCGGGAACAACCTCTAGCTTCGCCCGCGAAGCAGTGGCCGGAATGACTGGCTCATCCGGGTCTGCGGCAGCGGCGGCGGTTCGCACCATTCCGTGACCATAACCCTTTGATAACGCACACGGGACGCGTTGGCGCACTTGTGTCTTCGCGCTGCGAATTCAGCGAAGCCATTGTAAAGGCACTTTGAATGTGCAGGCAGACATGGCCGTCCGGAAATCCGTTCGGCTCGCGCCGGAAGACTATGGTGATCGGCGTCACTCTGTCAACACATCGGACAAAACTCCCGGAAGTGACAGCGAAACCCGCTGGAATGCTTCAGATCGGGCGGCACGCAATGGCATACAAGTCACGCGCCGGACCGGTCGGCTTCTGGCCGATCGGCCACACCGCCCGCAACTGCCGTTCCAGATCCAGACCCGTCACGCCGGGCGACACCAGAATTCCCTCGGCCAGCTCGGTCGCGACGGCCAGCGAACTCAGCACCGCCGGCGCCAGGCCGTCGGCGACCGCGGTCTTGATGGCCGTCGTCGAGGACAACTCCAGCGCGACGGCCGGCTCCCACCCCGGGACCTCCGCCGTCATGGCCCGCTCGAAGGAGTTCCGGGTTCCCGACCCGGGCTCGCGATAGATGAGAGGGGTGCGCGCCAGCTCGCCCGCGCCGATCTCCGCGCGCCGCGCCCACGGATGACCGGGCGCGACCACCACGACCAGCCGATCCCGCGCCACCACATGGCTTTCCAGCTCCCCCGGCAGCCGCGGGCTCTCCACGAATCCGATTCCGGCCCGCCCGTCGAGCACCGCCCTGGCCACCTCGGCCGAATTGCCCGATTCCAGCGCGATGGAGGTGTCCGGCATCCGCGCCCGCAGACCCATCAGCCACTTGGGAAACAGGTACTCGGCCACCGTCTGGCTCGCCGCCACCCGCAATCGCGAATCGCGTTGCGTGCGCAGACTGTCGATCCCGGCGTCGAGGCGCGCGGCCGCGTCCACCACATCGCGCGCCCACTCCGCGATCAGCGCCCCCGCCGCGGTCGGCCGCGAACCGAGCGTCGTCCGCTCCAGCACCGGCACGCCGACCAGCTGCTCGAGGTAGCGGATCCGTGAACTCGCCGACGGCTGACTGATCCCGTGCGCCTTGGCCGCGCGCCCCAGACTGCCCAGCTCGATCACCGACAGCAGCAGGTCGAGGGCGGACAGATCGGGGACGCGCGGGGACAACGGCATAGATCGAGTCTATGCGCGCCCCGCGACCGGGTCCGATGACCTCGGCACCGGCGGGCAGCCGCCCGGTGGCGATGGAATCACCGCACGAGGTCCAGGTCGGCGGGCGGCCGCCAGGTGGCGACGGAATCAGCGCGCGACGGCCAGGTCAGCGGCGGCCGCCACGCGCTCGACGATCGGCCGCCAGGTTTCGAGTGCGTGCACGGTGAGGCCGACGACCTTGCCGGCGTCATCGGCGCGGCGCAGGGCGATGGCGGCGGTGAATTCGGGATCGCTCTCGAAGGCGGCGATCTCCGCGGCGGTCATGGGTCCGCCTTGAGCGACCAGCGTGCGGCGGCTGGACGCCGACAGCGCCGCGGCGTGGGCCGAATCCGTGGCTGCCAGATACCGTTTGGCCACCACGTGGAGTTCCACCAGTCGCGCGACGCGTGCACCGAGCAACCCGCGCACGGCGTCACCGCCGTGGACGCCGTGCCCCGCGTCGTCGCCGGGCACGAGCACGTGTCCGATGTCGTGGACCAGTCCGGCGACCTGGAGTTCCTCGTCGGCGGGGAAGTCGCGGCGCAGCAGCTCGGCACACTGCCGGTCGTGGTCGAGGATGTCGACCGGATCGCCGCTGCGGTCGGGCATGTCCCAGGCGTCGTGGCAGTCGGCGAGCAGGGCCATGAGTTCGGCGACGGTGGCCGGCGCGGAGACAGTTGCCACCTCGGCGACCTGGGCCGACTGGGCCGACTGGGCCGACTGGGCGACGGTAGCGGCCCGGTCGTTCGATGCGGCGGTCGCGCGGTTCACGAACGCACCCTACGGCGCGTGGGCAGCACTCGCCACCGGTCGCCGAATTGCCTGCTCGATGACATGAGCTGCACTGATCGAGATATCAATGATCTGGTACCGGGTGCGGCTCCGCGCCAATTCGGAACGCGTCGGACAATATTCAGCGAACAACTGCGTGGCCGGCGGACGGGTCACCGTGCGCCGGATCCTCTGGAAGGAGCCTCCCATGCACGACCTGTCCGGCAAGACGATTCTGATCACCGGCGCGGCCCGGGGCATCGGTGCGGAGACCGCGCGGCAGGCGGTCGCGGCCGGGGCGAATGTGGTGATCGCGGACGTGCTCGACGATGACGGCAAGGCGCTCGCGGCCGAGCTCGGCGCGCCGGCGGTCTACCAGCATCTCGACGTCACCTCCGAACTCGACTGGGTGACCGCGCTGGCCGCGGCCTGCGAAGCCTTCGGCGGCACGGTGGTCGACGGACTGGTCAACAATGCCGGGATCTCGACCGGCGAGCTGCTGGCGAACGAATCGGTCGAGCACTTCCGCAAGGTCATCGACATCAACCTGGTCGGGGTGTTCCTCGGCATGCGGACCTTCATTCCCGCGCTGAAACAGGCGGGCGGCGGCTCGATCGTCAATGTCTCCTCCGCTGCGGGTCTCATGGGCTTGGCCCTTACCGGCAGCTACGGCGCGTCCAAGTGGGCGGTGCGGGGCATGTCCAAGGTGGCCGCCATCGAGAACGGCACCGACCGGATTCGGGTGAACTCGGTGCACCCGGGCATGACCTACACGCCGATGACCGCACAGGTCGGCATTCGGCAGGGCGAGGGCGGCTATCCCAATACCCCGATGGGCCGGGTCGGCGAGGCCGGCGAGATCGCGGCCGCCATCGTGTTCCTGTTGTCGGACGCGGCCGCCTACATCACCGGCGCCGAACTGGCCGTGGACGGCGGCTGGACCGCCGGGCCCACCGTGAAATACGTGATGGGCCAATGATTCCGCGACGCTAACGCTTCTCGATCCGGCCGCCCGGCGGGGCGACGGCGCCGCGGGCCCGCAGGTACGTCTCCAGCGCGTCCAGATCGATGGGCCCGACCAGGGTTTCGCTGCTCTGGGTGAACACCGTGAAGCCGTCGCCCCCGGCAGCCAGGAAGCTGTTGGTCGAAACCCGGTAGACCGCTACGGGATTCAACGGCTCCCCCGCGACCCGGACGCTGCCGTCGATCACCTTGTGGCCCTTGGGCGCGGTCTCGGAATAGGAGTAGGAGATGCCCGCGACGGCCAGCACTGCGGGCTTGCTGGCGTTGTCCCACTGCTGTTCCAGCAGATTCAGGATCTGCTGACCGGTCAAGGACACCGCCACCACCTGATTGCCGAACGGCTGCACCGTGTAAGCCTGCTCGTAGGTGATGTTCCCGCCGCCGAGTCCCGCGCGGACGCCGCCGGGATTCATGAACGCCGCCACCGCCCGCACCGAGGACATGGCGTCGAGCATGGAGTCGGCGATGACATCGCCGAGCGGGGAGTCACCGGCGGGCGCGGGTTCGGCGGGCAACGGCGCGGCGGCGGTGCCGATCACCCGTTCGGCGCGCGGTTTCGCCTGCGCGGCATAGAAGTCCACCAGTTTCGCGGTGGCCTGGGCGGGCGTGATGTCACGGGTGACGACCCGGTTCACGGCCGAGGCGTCGACCTTGCCGTCGTGGAAGCGCAGGGTGACGTCGGTGACGAGGCGACCGAAGGAGGCGGCCTGCGTGACGACCTTGCCGTCGAGGGTGCAGTTGTAGGCCTGGTGGCTGTGCGCGGTGAGCATGACCGAGACGGCGGCATCGGTCTTGTGCGCCAAGGCTTTCACGCCCGGTGCGATGTCCTCGCAGCCGTTGTAGTCGGCCGGGCGGCCGTGGGTCTGCTGCGCGCCGCCGTCGTGCAGCAACGCCACCACGGTTTCCGCGCCCGCGGCCTTCATCGCCGGGACGTTCTTGTTGATGGCGTCGGCTTCGTCGCCGAAGCGGTAGCCGCGAATGCCTTCCGGCATGACGATGTTGGCGGTGTCGGGGGTGACCACGCCGACCACCCCGATCTTGTGCCCGCCCAGCTCCAGCATGGTCCACGGCTTCGAACCTGCCGGCAACTGCCCGTCGGCGTCGGTGACGTTGGCGGCCAGGTACGGGAACTTGGCGCCGGTGAAGGGCTCACCCGGACTGCAGCCGTCGATCGCGCAGCCGCCCTGCTGTATCCGCCGCAGTTCGGCGACACCGTGGTCGAATTCGTGATTGCCGACCGACGACGCCGCCACCCCGATCGCATTGAGGAAGTCGATGGTCGGCTCGTCGTGGAACAGCGCCGAGATCAGCGGGCTGGCCCCGATATTGTCCCCGGACGCCAATACCGCACTGTCGGGATAGGCCGCTTTCAACCGAGCCAGGTGCGCGGCCAGAAAGACCGCTCCCCCGGCGGTGTACGTGCCCACCTTGCCGTTGGAGCCGTCCGGCGGCTGCAGGTTTCCGTGCAGGTCGTTGATGCCGAACAGATGCACCTCACCCGGTTGCGCCTTGGGCAGGTCCGCTGTCGAAACCGGTTGCGCGGCCGTCGAAGTCGCGGGCGCGGCCTGGTCTGCTCCGCCGCACCCGCCACCAGCCCCAGGCTCATCGCGGCCGCGCACAGTCCCAGCACCCGTCGTCGACTGCTCATGGGTATCGACTCTGGCAGATGCCGTCGACGCTCGCACGACCGCCGGGTGAATTCCGCTGTCGAAGACCGGACCGCCGACGGCCGCCACACCCGGGGTGCGACAGCCGTCGATCAGGGGCCTAGCTGCTGGAGGCGTTCGCGAACGGAGTCACGGCGGGGACGGCTGGGCGGCGGTTCGGGTGCCGCCACAGACCCTTTCGCTCCAGGATGGGCAGGACGCCCTCGCCGAACCAGTACGCCTCCTCCAGGTGCGGGTAGCCGGAGAGGACGAAGTGGGTGATGCCGGCGTTGGAGTATTCGAGGAGACGCTCGGCGACCTCTTCGTGCGAGCCGACCAGGGCGGTGCCCGCGCCGCCGCGCACCAGGCCGACGCCCGCCCACAGGTTGGGGGCGATCTCGAGCCGGTCGGTGCTGCCGTTGTGCAGTTCGGTCATGCGGCGCTGGCCCTCGGATTCGCTGCGGGCCATGGCGTTCTGGACGCGTTCGATATCAGCGGGGTCGATGCCGGCCAGCAGCCGGTCGGCCACCGCCCACGCCTCCTCGGCGGTGTCGCGGGTGATGACGTGGATGCGCAGGCCGTAATCCAGTTTGCGGCCGTGATCGACGGCCAGCCCGCGAATCCAGTCCAGCTTGCGGCTCACCGCCAGCACCGGTTCACCCCAGGTGAGGTAGGTGTCGGCGTACTGGGCGGCGACCGGCCCGGCCGGACCCGAGGAGCCGCCGAAGAAGACCGGCGGGACCGGGTCGGGACGGTTGCTCAGCAGCGCGTTCTCGACGTGAATGTGCTCGCCCTGGAACGTGACCGGCTCGTGGGAGTTCCACAGCGACTTCACCACGTGCAGGAATTCGCCGGTGCGTGCGTACCTCGACTCCTTGTCGGCGAAGTCGCCGTAAACCGCCTGCTCGGCGCGCTCGCCGCCGGTGACCACATTGATGAGCAGCCGCCCGGCGGAGTGCCGCTGGAAGGTGCCCGCCATCTGGGCGGCCAGGGTCGGGCTCATCAGACCGGGGCGCAGGGCGACCAGGAACTTCAGCGTCTCGGTGGTTTCGACCAGCATGGCGGTGGTCAGCCAGGCGTCCTCGCACCAGGAGCCGGTGGGGGTGAGCACGGCCTCGAAGCCGTTGGTCTCGGCCGCGGCGGCGATCTGGTTGAGGTAGTGCAGGGAGGCGGGGCGGTCACCGGACATGGGGGTGCCGTGGCCGCCGACCACCAGGCCGCGGGAGTCGCCGGAGGTGGGCAGGAACCAGTGGAACGACAAGCTCATTCGGGGACTCCTAGGAGGTGAATCGGTCGTTGAAGCGGGTGTCGATGTAGTCGGCGATCCGGACCTTGCCCGGGATCAGCTTGGCGTCGGCGAAGCCGTCGGCCACTTGCTGTTCCGCGGCGATCGTCGCGTCATCGAGCGGATGGTCCTGGTAGTTGGCGCGATTCACGGCCAGCAGGGTGACGTCGTAGGGCACGCCGGTGATGCCGGAGGACTGCTTGGCCCACTCCTCGCGGTGCCCGGTGATCCAGGTGTGCGCCCGCCGCAGCCGCTCCAGCAGGTCGCGGACGGCGGCGGCATTCGCCTTGTTCTGCAACGTCTTCGAGCCGGTGACGTAGAAGCTGTCCGGCTTCACGTAGCCGGTGCCGTCGACCAGCACCCGCGCGCCTCCCACCTGGGCCTGCGCGGCGTAGGGGTCCCACACCGTCCAGGCGTCGACCCGGCCGGTGGACAGTGCGGCCAGGGCGTCGGCGGGCTGCAGGTACTGCGGTTCGATATCGCCGAAGGTCAGCCCGTTCTTGGTCAGCACCGACAGCAGGTGGTAGTGCGCCGAACTGCCCTTGGTGACGGCGATCTTCTTGCCGCGCAGGTCCTTCGGATCCTTGATGGCCGAATCCTTGGGCACCACGACGGCATTGCCGGCGGCGCCGGAATCGTAGACTCCCACGATCTTGATCTGCGACTTGGCCGCCGCGGCGAACACCGGCGGGGCGTCACCGACGCCGCCGAAGTCGACGGACCCGGAGTTGATGCCCTCCAGCAGCGGCGGACCGGCGGTGAAGGTGGACCATTCGATCTTGTACGGCAGGTTCTTGATCT
The DNA here is from genome assembly GCF_054781395.1 of Nocardia tengchongensis. Classification (NCBI taxonomy): domain Bacteria; kingdom Bacillati; phylum Actinomycetota; class Actinomycetes; order Mycobacteriales; family Nocardiaceae; genus Nocardia; species Nocardia tengchongensis. The sequence continues at coordinate 422,507 of NZ_BAAGUM010000017.1, read as the reverse complement.
CGCCCGAGACCTCCAGCAGAGCTTGCAGCGCCAGGCCCTTCTGGTCACCGACGTGCAGTGTCACCTGCGACAGATCCACCGAACCGTCCGCGTTCACGCCCTTGTTGTCGTCACCGCCCGAGGAGCACGCCGCCGCGGCGAGCGTCGCGGCGACCGCGAGGGCGGCGAACAGGCGTTTGGTCTTCATTCGGTGGTTCCTTCCGGGGTGACGCCGAGCTCGGCGAGCAGAGCGGTACGCAGAGCGAGGAATTCGGGGTGGTCGCGGCGGCGCGGACGCGGCAGGTCGATGGGCAGCTCGCGGGCGATGCGGCCGCCGTCGAGCACCACGGCACGGTCGGCCAGCAGCAGCGCCTCGTCCACGTCGTGGGTGACCAGCAGGACGCCGGGCCGGTGCCGCGCCCACAGGTCCAGCACCAGGGTGTGAATCGTGATGCGGGTCAGGGCATCGAGGGCGCTGAAGGGTTCATCGAGCAGCAGCAGGTCCGGCTCGCGGACCAGGGCGCGGGCCAGCGAGGCGCGCTGGGCCTCACCGCCGGACAGGGTCAGCGGCCAGGCCGCGCCGCGTTCGGCGAGACCGACCTCGGCCAGCGCAGCCGCGGCCGCCGCCTTGGCATCGGCGCGGCGCAACCCGAGAACAACGTTGTCGCGCACCCGTTTCCACGGGACCAGCCGCGGCTCCTGGAAGGCGACAGCGATCTCGCCGGACACGGTGAGCTCGCCCCCGGTCTCGTCGTCGAGGCCCGCCAGCGCCCGCAGCAGGGTGGATTTGCCGGAGCCGCTGCGGCCGAGCAGGGCCACGAACTCGCCGGGCCGGATGTCGAGATCCAGTCCGTGCAGGACGCGGCGGTCGCCGAAGTCCTTGACCAGCCCGCGAATTCGCGCCACCGGGGCTTCGGGAGTCCGGGTCTGCGGAGCCGCGGGGGCGTCCGCGAGCGCCGTCTCCACCAGGCCGGCCAGGGTCTCCGCGATGACCGAATCGGTCAGGATGCCAGGAAGCCGCGTCGCCATGACAGCGCTCTCCTCTCGATCGAACGAACCAGTGCGTCGGTGAGCAGCCCGAGCAGGCTGTAGACGAGCAGCCCGACCACGATCACGTCGGTGCGCAGGAACTCGCGAGCGTCGTTGATCATGAAGCCCAGGCCCGCATCGGCATTCACCTGTTCGGCCACGATCAGCGCCAGCCAGGCCACGCCCAGCGACTGACGCAGCCCGACCAGGGTCTGCGGCAGCGCGCCCGGCAGCACGATGTGCCGGATCAGCCCCGCGCGGCTCAGCCGCTGCACCCGGGCGAGTTCGGCGAGCTTGCCGTCCACGCTGCGGATGCCGGCGAAAGTATTGAGGTACAAGGGGATCGCGACACCGAAGGCGACCAGCACGATCTTGGGCAGCTCCCCGATCCCGAACCACAGGATGAACAGCGGGATCAAGCCGTAGAACGGCAGCGTCCGCAGCATCTGCATCAGCGGATCGACCAGATACTCCCCCGCCCGGCTCAGTCCGGCCACGAGCGCCAGCGCGATTCCGGCCGCCGCGCCTATCGCGAAGCCCAGCGCGGCGCGGCTCAACGACACCGAGACGGCCTTGGTCAGCGTGCCGTCCTGGATCAGGTCCACGGCTGTCCGGACGACCGTCACCGGGGAGGCGAGCAGCCGCTCGGGCAGCACCCCGGTCGCCCCGGCCAGCTGCCAGGCCACCACCACCAGCAGGGGGGCGACGAAGCGGGCCAGGACGGAAACGCTCGGCAGGCGCGGCCGGCCCACGATGGGCCTGGCCTGCACAGCAATTGAGGACACGAAGCACCCCTCGGGCGAACGGGACGGGGACCGTGGCGGCCGAGGGCCTTCGAGCGCCACCTGTCCGACTGTGCCGTTCCGAGCCCGGCCGGTCACCGGTTGGAATCCCCGTGATTCTGGGGTCCCGAGGGGATGGGAGAGCTGTGCGTCAGAGGCTGCGGATCAGGAAAGGGGTGGTGCCGGGTTCCCTCCGCAGCTGGGAACCCGGCACCGGGTCGGCACCGGTGTGGGCGGTGGCCGACGTCTAGTGGCCGTCGCGGACGATCTCCACGGCGCGGCCGAGAATGCCGAGGCCGTGGGTGATCTCGTCGTCGCTGACGGTCAAGGGCGGGAGCAGCTTCACGACCTGGTCGGTGGCGCCGGACGTCTCGACCAGCAGGCCGAGTTCGAAGGCGACCTGGCAGACCTTCTCGGCCTGCGAGGCGTCCTCGAAGACCAGGCCGTGCACCAGTCCGCGACCGCGGGTGGTGATGCCGCCGAAGGATTCGGTCAGGGTGACCAGCCGGTCGTGGATGCGCGCACCCTTGGCCAGGGTGGACTGCTGCAGGACGTCGTCGGACCAGTACTCGCGCAGCGCCACTTCGGCGGTCACGAAGGCGGCGTTGTTGCCGCGGAAGGTGCCGTTGTGTTCACCGGGCGCCCACTGGTCCAGTTCGCGGCGCATGAGTACCAGCGCCATCGGCAGGCCGTAGCCGCTGATGGACTTCGACAGGCAGACGATGTCGGGGGTGATGCCGGCGATCTCGAAGGAGAAGAACCCACCGGTGCGGCCGCAACCCATCTGCACGTCGTCGACGATGAGCAGAATGCCGCGGGCCGAGCACAGTTCGGCGAGCGCGCGCAGCCATTCGGCGCGGGCCACATTGACCCCGCCCTCACCCTGCACGGTCTCGACGATGACGGCGGCCGGCTTGTCGAGTCCCGACGAGCTGTCGTCGAGGGCGCGGCGCATCCACGAGAAGTCCTCGGGCTCATCCAGATAGCCGTCATAGGGCATCGGGGTTGCGTGCACCAGGGGGACGCCCGCGCCGGCGCGCTTGGCGGCGTTGCCGGTGACCGACAGCGCGCCCAGCGTCATGCCGTGGAAGGCGTTGGTGAAGTTCAGGACGGTGGTGCGGCCGGTGACCTTGCGGGCCAGCTTCAGTGCGGCCTCCACGGCATTGGCGCCGGTCGGGCCGGGGAACTGCACCTTGTAGTCGAGCCCGCGCGGGACGAACACCAGATCGCGCATGGTCTCGAGCAGGCGGCGCTTGGCGACGGTGGACATGTCCAGGGCATGGGTGATGCCGTCGGCCATGATGTAGTCGACCAGGGCCTTCTTGAAGACCGGATTGTTGTGACCGTAGTTGAGGGTGCCGGCGCCGGCGAAGAAGTCCAGGAACTCCTTGCCGTTCTCGTCGGTGAGCCAGGCGCCGCGGGCGGTGTCGAACACGGTCGGCCAGGAACGGCAGTAGCCACGCACATTGGACTCGAGCGCCTCGAAGACGGTCGTCTCTGCAATGGTCATCGTGATCGGTCCTAGCGTCGCAACTAAGTGAAACGCTGTTGTTTCTATCACATGGGCGGCGAAGCGAAATCATTTTCCTGTGAATCAGGCAGCCATACGCGCTGCCTATGACCACGTGACCCACGCCGCAACAGACCGGAGCAGAGCATAACTCGTTGCGCCACACCGGTGGCAGCCGTACCGTGATTCCCTTGTGCGCAGCGACGTGGGGGTCTACTGGCGGCTGGTCGGAGCAGGGTTTCGCAGACAATCGCACTACCGGCTCGCGATGGCCGCGGGCCTGGTCACCAACCTCGTGTTCGGGTTCGTCCGCGCGGCCGTGCTGATGACCGCCGTCCGCCAGAACCACGGCTTCGGCGGCTACGACCGCGGCACCATCGGGGCCTACGTCTGGTTGTCGCAAGCACTGCTCGGGGCCATCGCCTTCTGGATACTGCCCGACACCGTCGAACGGATCCGCACCGGCGACATCGCCATCGACTTCCTGCGGCCCGTCGACATCCAATTCGCGCACCTGGCCGAATACCTGGGGCGCGCGAGTTGCGCACTGGTCCCGCGCGGTTTGCCCGCCATCGCGGTCGGGGCGCTCACCTTCGGGCTCGCCTTCCCGGACACACCCGGCCCGTACCTCCTCGGCGCGCTGAGCCTGCTGCTGGCCATGATCCTGTCGTTCCTGTCCATGTTCGCGGTCAGCCTGGCCGGGTTCTGGCTCATCGAGACCCGCGGGCTGCGGTCGCTGCACATGATCTGCGGGACCTTCCTGGCCGGACTGTTCGCGCCGGTACACCTGTTCCCGGACTGGTTGCGCGCCCTCGCCTACGCCACCCCGTTCCCCTCCATGCTGCAATGGCCCGTCGATCTGATCTCCGGCCGCACCACCGGGAAGGCTGCGGTGGAACTCGTTGCCGTGCAATGCTTCTGGTTGGTGGTCCTGGTCGGTATCGGGCAGCTGCTGCTGTGGGCGGGGCGGCGCAAACTGGAGGTGCAGGGTGGGTGAGACGCACTCGTCTCGAATCGCTCCCTACCGCGCCGTCCTGGCATCGCGGATGCGCGCGCAACGCGCCTACCCACTGTCCTTCGCCACCGATGTGCTGAGCGCCTTCCTGATCGGGCTGATGGAATTCGCCGAAATGTGGGTCATCTTCCACAATGTGCGGCAGCTGGGCGGGCTCGACCTGAACGCCATGCTGCTGCTGTTCGGCATGAGCAATACCTGTTTCGCCATCGCCGACATGATCGTCGGGCATGCCGACACCCTGCCCACCTTTATCCGGATGGGCACCCTCGACGCCTTCTACCTGCGGCCACAACCACTGCTGCTGCAACTCATGACCAGCGATATCCAATTGCGGCGGGTGGCGCGCATCGCGGTGGCCGCCACCGTGCTGGCATTCGGCCTGGCGCGCAACGACATCGACTGGTCGGCGGCGCACCTGGCACTGTTCGTGATCACCCTGATGTCCGGAATCGCCGTCTTCGCCGGGCTTTTCGTGTGCGCGGCCGGAGTGCAGTTCTTCCTCATCGACGGCGCGGAGCTGACGAATTCGTTCACCTACGGCGGCTCCTACGCGTCCATGCAACCCACCTCGGTGTTCCCCACACCGATGAAACTGGTCTTCGGATTTCTCATTCCGGTCGCCTTCACCTCCTATCTGCCCGCCATCGCACTGCTCGGACTGCCCGGCCCCGCCCTGCTGCCGGGTTGGCTGGCCTGGGCGGCCCCGGTGGCGGCGGCCTGGGTGTGGGCGGCGGCCTTGTTCCTGTGGCGACTGGGCACCAGGCACTATCAAGGAGGCGGCGGGTGAACGGGCCCATCATCGATATCGAAGGCCTGACAAGGACTTTCACGGTGAGCAAGAAGGAGGGCCGCAGGCGCCGCCGGGAAGTGCTGACCGCGGTGGACGACATGAGCTTTCGCGTCGAACCCGGCGCGGCGGTCGGGTATATCGGCGCCAACGGCGCGGGCAAGTCCACCACCATCAAGATGATCACCGGGATTCTGGTGCCCTCCGCGGGACGGTTGCGGACCTGTGGCCTGGACCCGGTGCGCCGGCGCCGCGAGCTGGCCGGGCGGATCGGCGTGGTGTTCGGGCAGCGCTCACAGCTGTGGTGGGATCTGCCACTGCGCGAATCGTTCTCGATCCTGGCGGCCATCCACCGGATCGGTCCGGCGGCCGCCCGCACCCGCACCGCCGAGCTCATCGCGCAACTGGAGATGGAAGGCACCCTCGACACCCCGGTGCGGCAGCTGTCGCTGGGGCAGCGCATGCGCGCGGAAGTCGCGGCGGCGCTGCTGCATTCGCCGGAACTGGTCATTCTGGACGAGCCGACCATCGGCCTGGATGTGTTGTCCAAGCAGCGATTACGCGAGTTCCTGCGGCACGAGCGCGCCCAGCGCGGCACCACCCTGCTGCTCACCACCCACGACATGGGCGATATCGAGCGGCTCTGCGAGCGGGTGCTGGTGGTGGACCACGGGCGGCTGGTCTACGACGGCTCGCTGACCGGGCTCGGCGCGACCGTCGGCGCGCAACGCGTGCTCACCGTCGATCTCGCCGAACCCACCGCCGACCTGGCCGACCTGCCCGGCGCGAAACTCCTCGACAGCGCGGGCGCGGGCATGCGGCAGCGGCTGGCCTTCGACACCGAGACCACCACCGCCGCACAGTTGCTCGCGGCCGTGTCGGCGCGCGCGGAGGTGCGCGACCTGTCCATCGAGGAACCCGATATCGAGGACGTGGTGCGGCGGCTCTACGAGGCCGCGGCGTCGGGCTCCCTCGCGCCCTGATCGAGGCGGAACGGCGGGTATTCGTCGGTCATCAGCGAGACGTAGGCGCGCACGCGCAACGACCAGCGGTTGATGCCCATGAGGAAATCGAACAGGCCCGCCGGGTAGGCGCCGGTGAACAGCAGTCCGATCAGGGCGACCAGCACCAGGGTCGCCATCGGCGCCAGGGTGTTCCGGCCGCCGTAGAGCAGGGCCCCGACGATCAGATACTGCGGAATAGCGAGCAGCCACCATTTGATCAAGACCAGGCCGCGGTTGAACTGTGCGGGATAGTCGACTTCCAGGTCAGCGGGATATTCCGGGTCGGGTTCCAGACTGAACGGCGGGTAGCGATCGGTTCCCAATTGGGACAGCGCATAGAAACGGACGCGCCAGCTCCAGCGCATCACCCCGACATTGAAATCGAAGAGCGCTCGCGGATACGCGCCGGTAACCAGAATGGTGACGAAGGCGACGATGGTGACCGCGACATAGGCGATGCTCAGAAAGAGCAGGACAATATAGTGTGGAATAGCAAGTATCCACTTGACTATCCACAGCCAGCGGGATACTCCGGGATCCAGATCCCCACGGACGCGAACCGGATAAACAGGACCAGGCATGGCCGTCACTCCTCTCGGGCGGCGGCGCCCACCCTGGCGACCACCGCGCGAACAGCGGTGAGCCGTTGTTCACCCCATTGTTTCCCCTGCGACGCGAAGATCACATCTGCTTCTCACACATTGTGACCAGATTTGTAATAGCGCGCACGGCGGCGAGTTCCGCACGCCACACAGGCACCGTTCGAATTGCGGACCACCGTCGGGTGTGCGACGTTGCTGACTATTCTCCAAGTGCTCGGCCCGGGTCGGCACGGCAGCTGATAATCGGGAGACTGAGTGAAGGCAGGTTCGGCGAAAGTGTTGCCACCGGGTAACGTAAAACTCACGCCACCACTGGAATTGATCCGTCCGCGCACCATCGCGGCGCGACTACGCCGCATTCTGATCTTCTCCATCGCGCTGGTACTGGCCCTGCTGGCCGTCATCATCACCCACCAGGTCAGCAGTTTCCGCGATACCGGCGAGACCGCGCGGGCGGTGCGGCTGGCCCTGGCCGTGCAGGACCTGGTGCACGAGATCCAGCGCGAACGCGGCCTCACCAACGGCCTGCTCGGCGGCGACGCCACCGCGCGCCCCGCCATCGGCAACCAGCGCCTGGCCACCGATACCGCACTGGCCGAACTGAATCAGACCCTCGGCGAGCAGCCCCAAGGGGCTGACCAGGTCCGATCCGGGCTGAGCCAGTTCTCCGGCGTCACCGCCAATCGCGCCGACGTGGACGCCGGGCGCATCGACCGCGCCACGTCGTTCACCTTCTACACCAACGCCATCGCCGCCCTGAACCAGGCGCGGCCCGGCCTCGACCACGCACCGGACGCGCAACTGTGGCGGGGCCTGCAATCACTGCACGACCTCGGCGACGTCAAGGAGTTCACCGCGCAGGAACGCGGCTTCCTCGAAGGCGTCTTCGCCGCAGGGGAATTCGCGCCCGGCGAGTACGTGAAGTTCCTCGACATCCGCGCCGCCAAGCAGGCCGCCGTCACCGGCTTCGAACGCGACGCCACCCCGGGACAGCGCTCGAAGCTGTACGGCGCCATGCAATCCGATGAGTCGGTCCGGGCCGGCGCGGCCGAGGCCGTCGCCATCGCCTCCACCCGCGGGCCCCTCACCGAAACGGTGAACCCGGCCGACTGGTGGCGCGAGATGAGCGCGGTCATCGACGGCGAACGCGTGGTACAGCGCGACCTCGGCAGCGAGATCACCGGCCGCGCCGCCGATCTGCGCCGCGACGCCACCCTGGTGCTCGCGCTCTACCTGCTGGCGGCGGCGCTCGCCATCGCCGCCCAGGTGTGGCTGGTGGTGGCCAGCGTGCGCGCCATCGTGCGCCCGCTGGCCGAACTCGCCGAGGAGGCAGACATCGTGGCCGGGCGGCGGCTGCCGCAGCTCATCGCGGCCTGGCAGAACTCCGACGACGCCGATCCCGAACCGCCCGAACCGGTCCGGGCCGACGAGAGCGCCGGCGCCGAGATCGCCTCGGTGGCCTCTGCCCTGGACCGGGTGCAGACCACCGCCTACGAGCTGGCCTCCGCGCAGGCCCGGCTGCGCCGCAACTCCACCGAATCCATGGCCAACCTGGCCCGGCGCAATCAGAACCTGGTGCGCCGCCAGCTCGGGCTGATCAGCGAATTCGAGCGTGAGGAACTCGACCCCAACGCGCTGTCGAACCTCTTCGAGCTGGACCACCTGGCCACCCGCATGCGCCGCAACGCCGAGAGCCTGCTGGTGCTGGTCGGCGAATCCAGCCCCCGGCGCTGGTCGAAACCCATTCCGCTGACCGACGTCATCCGGGCCGGTCTGTCCGAGGTCGACGACTACCGGCGCGTGGTGCTGCGCCGGGTCGACGACACCGCCATCGCGGGCGCGCACGTCAGCGAGGTCGCGCACATGCTGGCCGAACTCATCGAGAACGGGCTGTCCTTCTCCCCGCCCGACCTGGAGGTGGAGATCTACGGCCGCCGACTGGGCGCCCGCTACATGATCGCCGTCGTCGACCACGGCGTCGGCATGCCGCCCGACCAGCTCGCCATCGCCAACGCCCGGCTGCGCGGCGAGGCCGACTTCCTGGTCGCGCCCACCCGCTTCCTCGGCCACTACGTGGTCGGCCGGCTGGCCCAGCGCCTCGGCATCGAGGTCGAGCTGACCGTCTCGCCCACCAGCGGCGTCGTGGCCCGCATGCTGCTCCCCGCCGAACTCCTCGGCGACCCCCGCACCGAGCGTCCCGCCACACCCGAAGACGCGAAACACGCCGCGGGCGCTCAACTCCCGACCGTCGTCGACACCATGCCCGAGCCGAAGCCGGGGCGGCACAGCTCCACCCACGCCACCGATCCCGACTTCGACACCGGCGTCGCCTTCGCCGCACTCACCGAATTCATCGGCGACATCGGCGGCGACTCCACCGAACTACCGGTCGTGAGCGAGCCCGCCCACAACGCCGACGGCTACTCGGGACCCAACGGCACGACCGCTGACGGCAGCCCCACCATTCCCGGCGGACCGTCCATATCGCTCGGTACAACCGGATTCGGCGGCACGACGATCCCCGGCAGCCCCACCCCACCCGGCAGCACGACGATCGCCGGCGGCTCGGCTGCTGCGGGCGGACCGGCCGAACCCGGCGGCTCGGTTGGCTCGCGTTCCAATGGCGCACTGGCGCGCCCCAGCACGATCAAGCTGGTGCCGCTCGAGCCGCAGGCGCCGAAGGCCGCCGCGCCGGAACCCACTGCCCCGCCCGAATATCCGACCGCGCCCGAATTGCCATCTGCGCCCGGATCACCCGACGTGCCCGGATCGCGCGCACCCCGATCAGCCGCGCTTCCCACGGCTGCCACAGCGGCTTCAGCACCTGGTACGCCCGCTGCGCCGACGGCGGCCGAGCGCTTGTTCAACGGACCGGTCACGGGCTCCTATGCGGCGCTGCGGGGTGGCGCACCCGCCGCCGGTCCGGTGAACGCGGGCGGCGAAACCACCGGCGCGAAGGCGGCTGGGGTGGAGCAGGTTTCGGCGGGCTCACCGGTCGCGGGGGCGGACGTTTCGGGAGCCGTCCCGGAGGTGCAACGTACGCGAAACGGTCTCGTCAAGCGCACCAGGAAGACTCGCGGGCACACGGGCGCCACTCCGGGTGGTGCCCAGCCGGCGGCGGGGCGGCCGAATCCGACGCCGGTAGCGGACCGTTCACCCGACGAGATACGCAGCATTCTGGCCGGATTCCGATCCGGGCATCAGCGCGGGCAGGGTGGCGAACCGCCCCGACCCGGATCGCGAGCATAGGAGGACACCGGGTGACCACCCACTACACCGATACCGATCCGCACACCTTCAACTGGCTGCTGGCCGACTTCGTCCGCACCACCGACGGCGTGCGCGACGCCGTGGCCGTGTCCTCCGACGGACTGCTGATGGCGATGTCGCAGGGTCTGGACCGCAATGGCGCCGACCGGCTGGCCGCCATCGTCTCCGGGCTCACCAGCCTGGGCCGCAGTGCCTCGCGCAGTTACGATTTCGACGGCCTGCGGCTGGTCATGATCGAGATGGGCCGCGGGTTCCTGCTGGTCTCGGCCATGGCCAACGGCAGTTGCATCGGCGTCATCGCCGACCACAACGCCGATGTCGGGCTGGTCGGGTATCAGATGGCGGTGCTCGCCGATCGGGCCGGCGCGCTACTCACCCCGGCGCTGATCACCGAATTGCGGGAGTCGTTGAGCCGATGAACGATTCGCCCCGGTTACCGGACGAGCGCATGATCGCGCTGACCCGCCCCAGTGGCTGGGCCGGTGCCGCAGCGCCTGGAAAAGACTCTCGCACAAAGGGACTCATCGACCCCGACGAGCCGGTGGTCCGTCCCTTCATGATCACCTCCGGTCGCACCACACCCGTGGTCGACGGACTGCGCATCGAGGCCCTGGTGCGCGCCACCCCGGCGTCGCTGTCCGCGCCGCTGCGCTTCGAGCTCGAACGGGTGGTCCGGCTGTGCCAGCGCCCGCACTCCATCGCCGAAATCGGTGCGGCCCTGCGGGTGCCGATCGGGGTGGCGCGGGTGCTGGTCAGCGATCTGGTGTCGGCCGGGCACGTGTCGGTCGGGCGTACCGACGAACTCTCCACCGCTGCTCTGGAAAGGATCCGGGACCTTGTTCGGAACCTCTGAACAATCCGCCGATACACTGCCGCTGGCCTCCTCGGTGAAAATCGTGACCAGCGGCGGGTTCGGGGTCGGCAAGACCACCTTCATCGGGGCCATCTCCGAGATCGAGCCGCTGGCCACCGAGGCCGCCATGACCGAGGTGTCGGTGGGGCTCGACGATCCGGGCCTGGCCACCGGCAAGACCACCACCACGGTGGCCCTGGACTTCGGCCGCATCACCCTCGATCCGAGCCTGGTGCTGTACCTGTTCGGCACGCCGGGCCAGGAACGCTTCGAATTCCTCTGGGACGATCTGCTCGACGGCGCACTCGGCGGGGTCATCCTGGTCGATACCAGCCGGGTCGAGGACTGCTATCCGGTGCTGGACTTCTTCGAGCAGCGCGGGACGCCGTTCGTGGTGGCCGTCAACCGATTCGAGTCCGGCTCCCGGTTCGACCTCGGCGAGGTCCGTGAGGCGCTGGACCTGGCGCCCGCGATTCACCTGATGGATTGCGATGCCCGCGATCGGGAGTCGGTGAAACTCGTGCTGGTGGCGCTGCTGGAGCAGATTCTGCAGGCCCGCCGCGCGCCGGCGCTGGCCGGTTGAGCGGCCGACTGCACAAAAATCGCCCCGGATGCGTACGCACCCGGGGCGATTGCCCGAAAACCCTTCGCGCTAATGCGAATTAACGGCCGAACGAACCCGTCCACAGCGTGTTGAGAAGACCGCCGAGGGCAGCGCTACCGGTGTCCAGCACGCCGTTGAGAGCAGCGGAACCAGTGTTGATGATAACCGGGATCATTTTTCGACCTCTCTGTTGAGTCTGCCGTCGTCCGGGATTTCCGAGCGGCGACCGGACCCACACTGCACAGCGAGACTTAGGCGAACCTTGCCCGTCGCTGAGAAGTAACTGAGACGGGGTGTGTCGCCCGACACAGTGGAGAGGACCGTCCAGTTCCTACTGTGGCGGGGTGGCGCCTCCCGAGTACAGACTGATCTCGCCGTCCTCCCCCAGGAACGCGTTGACCAGCATCGTTCCACTGGAACGCAATTCGTCGGACTCGGGAGCTCTGGTCGTGATGGAGATCTGCGGTACCGCGGACCAGTTCACTACAAACCGATCAGGCGGTCCGTTGTCGTCGGACAGATGCGCGAGACGGAACACCGACACCGTTCGGCGAACGATCAGATTCCGGACAACTTCGGCAATTCGCTCGGGGTCTTCCAGCGCGAACATGAAACCGAACCGTAGCTCCGGAGAAGACGCATAGGCGGGCACAAATACCGAGGCTAACCGACTACGGCGCGTCGCGCCCTCGGCGCGCCGCAGAGATAGCTATCCATAAGCCTCGGTAACCGTAGCCGGGCAAGGAAAGCCTCACCCCGGCGGCGGAGGACCCCCAAGCCGTCTCACACACCGCCCGCGCAGGTGTCGATCAGCCTTCAACCGCAGCGGCCATGTGACCGTCTTGTAATGCTGTATAACGATTTTCAGGCAGCTTCGCCGATCACGCGCCGGATGGTTGCGCCCCTCCGACTATCGCGCTTTCCTGAATATGTCCCGCATTATCGGACAGTCTTCTCATCGCATCGTCGCGGATTTCCCGGTTACTTCACCGTGTCGCTGGTGGTGGGCTGTTGCGTTCCGGGTGCGGGGCTGCGCCGGAGCCGAGGGGAGCCCCTCCCCGAATCCCCCTCGGCCCTGGCGTATCCACACGCATGCGCGGCCGAGGGCGGGAAATATGGTAATCGACTACAGCGGAGCGGGTTTCGGCGCCGAACTACCCTCGCCGGACACCCTGCTGCGCGCCTTCCGAGAACCCGTGAACACCGACCGGCGCGATCGAGACGTCCTGGAATCGGCCCACGAGCTGGTGCGGTGCCACGAACACCGGCATCACGCCCTGGAAACGGCCCACGCCGCCGACGCCACCCCCGACGATGTCGCCGACAGCACCCACCACATCGACCGGATCGACGAACGCCGCACCGAACTGGTGGCCCGCATCGACGAATGGGTCGCGGTCAACATCCCGCACCGCACCGGAGCCTCCCTGCACACCGAGACCCTCGGCGCCGTCATCGACCGGATGGCCGCGAAATGGGTTGCCGCACAACAGGCCCTGGGCAACACCGGCCCGGCGAATCCCCCTCCGAAAGCCGTCGACGGGCGAGCCCGGCGCCGCGCCAAGGCGCATCGCGTGAGCGAGGACCGGCCGCACCGCGGCGTGGACACCGAGGCCCATCTGCAGTGGTACCGGCTCGCCGAGCTCGCCGACGGCTATCGGGATCTGATCACGGAGGTCGCCCAGCACCGCCGGCGCCTCCCCACCTGGTAGATACAACTCTCGAAACTCTCAGGGGCTTCGCCCCCGAGCCCCCTCGAGATTGCGGGGGCCAGGCCCCCGACCCCCGCTAGCGGGGGTCGATCACCTCGGCGTCGATGACATCGGACTGCGTCACGCGCTCGCTGTGAACCGGCTTCGCAGCCGAATCCTCCTGTGCGAGTGTCGGTTCCGGAGCCTCGTCGACGTCGTCGTCGAGGTCGTCGGACAGGTCGGCGGCGCGTTGGGCGGCGGCGTCCTGCTCGGCGGCGGCCGCGGCTTCGCGCATCTCGATGGCATCGGTGATCCAGTCACCGATCTCCCGGGTCACCTCGGCGACCGTGCCGGTGATGATCGATGCGATATTGCCGACGTGCCGTGCTCCCGACGACGTCAATTCCTGGATCAGATCCTTGTTGCTCTCGAATTTAGAAATCATTCACACGCCCACTTCACTCGCCTGCCCCCGGCGCATCACGATAACACCGGCCTGCCCTGAATTCTTGACCAGGAACGGCGGCAGCGCCAGCTTGAACAGCTTCCCCCACACCGAGCCGATCTGCTTGGCGAAGCCGCCGGTGTTGTACGGCAAACCGTGCTTTTCGCACAGCGCCCGCACCTCGGGAGCCATTTCCGGGTAACGGTTGGCGGGCAGGTCCGGGAACAGGTGGTGCTCGATCTGATGCGACAGATTGCCCGACATCACATGGAACAGCTTGCTGCCCTGGATATTGGCCGAGCCCAGCATCTGGCGCACGTACCACTCGCCCTGGGTCTCCTCGGCGCACTCCTCCTTGGTGAACGTCTGTACGCCGGAGGGGAAGTGCCCGCAGAAGATGATCGAGAAGGTCCACAGGTTGCGCACGATATTGGCGGTGAAGTTGGCCGCCAGCGTGGACAGGAACAGCGGTCCGGTCAGCGCCGGGAACACCACGTAGTCCTTGAGGACCTGCCGGCCCGCCTTGCGGCTCTGCCCCGCGAGCAGGGCCTTCACATCCGCCCACGACTTCTTGCCGCGCACGATGTTCTCGACCTCCAGGTCGTGGCCCATCACGCCCCACTCGAACGCCACCATCAGCATGAAGGCGTAGAGCGGGTTGCCCAGCCGCAGCGGATTCCACGGCTGCGCCTCGTCCACGCGCAGGATGCCGTAACCGATGTCGCGGTCCATGTCAAGGATGTTGGTGTAGGTGTGGTGCATGTAGTTGTGCGAGTGCCGCCACTGGTCACTCGGGCAGACCGTATCCCATTCGAAGACACGGGAATTCAGGGTCGGCTCACGCATCCAGTCCCACTGGCCGTGCATGACGTTGTGGCCGATCTCCATATTGTCGAGGATCTTCGACACGCTCAGCGCGGCCACGCCCGCCAGCCAGAACGGGGGCAGGAAGCCCAGGTAGAGCAGGCCGCGGCCGGCGATCTCCAGGCCGCGCTGGGCCTTGATCACCTTGTAGATGTACTCGCGGTCGCGGTCACCCAGGTCGGCGGTGACGCGGGCGCGCAGCGCGTCGAGCTCGCGGCCGATCTCCTCGACCTGCTCGACGCTGAGGACCAGCGGGCCTTCGGGGGTTTCGGTAAGAATCGCCATGATGTCTCCCGTTCAAAGAGCGATGTCGACGTCCCCGACGGGGGCGCTGATGCAGATCTGGATTTGCTGATCGGGGTCGCTGTCGAGCTCCCCGGTGCGCAGATTGCGGGTGCAGCCGCTGCGCTTGACGGCCGTGCAGGAGAAGCAGATGCCCATGCGGCAGCCGTACTCCGGGCTCAGGCCGGCGGCTTCGGCCTGCTCGAGCAGGCTCTCGCCGGTGTTCTCGGCGACCACGCCGCTGCCGGAGAAGGTCACCTTGCCCTCGGCGTCGGCGGGGTCCACCACGGCGGTGGCGAGGGTGAACTCCTCGCTGTGCAGCCGCGGGCCGAGCTGTTCGGCCTCGTAGACGGTGCGGACCGCGGCCATCAGGCCGGGCGGGCCGCACAGGTAGGTCTGCGCGCCGGCGAACCAGGGCGCGAGGGCCTCCAGCTCGTCGTAGCCGAAACCGGCGTCGCGCTGGGTCTCCGGGTAGCGGAATTCGACCCGCACGTTGCTGTGCTGCATGGCGATCGCCTCGAGCTCCTCGCGGTGCGCGACGAATTCCGGCGAACGGTTGTAATGCAGGAACAGGATGCGGCCGCGGTAACTCTCGTTGGCGAGGGTGCGCAGCATGGACAGCACCGGGGTGATGCCGCTGCCGCCGCTGATCAGCACCACCGACTCGGGCCGCGACGCGGGCAGGTGGAACACGCCGGCGGCGGGCTCCAGGTCCACCACCATGCCGGGAATGGCGTTGTCGTGCAGGTGATTCGACACCAGCCCCTGCGGGTGCGCCTTGATCGTGAGTTCGATGTGCCGGTCGCGACGCCCCTCGGCGTTGACCGGCGAATAGCAGCGGGTGTGGCGGACGCCGTCGATCACGACGCCGATCTGCACGTACTGCCCCGCCACGTGCCCGGACCACTGCCGGGCGGGCTTCAGGGTGAGGGTGACCGAGCCGACCGCGCTGCGCCGCACGTGGGTGATCTCCGCGCGCATCGAGCGCCGGGTCAAGGTCGGGCGCACCAGCTCGAGGTAGCGATCCAGCGGGTGCGGGGTGGTCATTGTCTTCTGCACCAGGTCGAGTAGTCCGACCATGTGAGCCTCCTGTCGCGTCGCCGGGCACAGCGACGCCTCTCCACGTTCGATGCGGCTGCCGAGCCGGCGCCGAGGTCCACGCTGACTTCGACGCCATTTCGGTGCACATCTGTACACTGAGATAGTGTGCCCGGTGAAGCCACTCCAGTTCAACCGGCAGTTCGTGTGACCCACACGACATCTCTCGAATGGAACGAATGTGAACGCATGTATGCTCATCGAGATGAGCGAGCAGGCAGCTACCCGAGTCGAGCGCAAAGAACGCACCCGCGCGGCGCTGCTCGACGGCACCCTCGCCCTGGCCGCCGACCGCGGCTTCGCCGCCCTGTCACTGCGTGAGATCGCCCGCTCGGCCGGCATCGTGCCCACCGCGTTCTACCGGCACTTCACCTCCCTCGACGAACTCGGCACCACACTGGTCGAGGAAGGCGTGCGGCAACTGCGCCTGGCACTGCGCGAAATGCGGCGCACCCCCAACCCGACCCTCGCCCAGACCGTGCGCTTCGTGTTCGAACAGGTCGACGAGAAACGCGACCTGTGGGGCTTCCTGATTCGCGAACGCCACGGCGGCTCGGCGCCGCTACGCGGGGCCATCTCGGTCGAAATGCAGCTCATCGAACGGGAACTGGTGGTCGACCTGTCCCGGGTGCGCGCCCTCGACGCGTGGACACCCGACGATCTGGAACTGGCCGCGGACCTCATCGTGTCCACCGTCGCCGACCGGATCGCCGACTACCTGATGGCCGAGCCCCGCGAGAGCGCGCGCACCGTGGAACGGGCCGTGCTGCAGGTGCGGCTGATCGCGCTCGGCATGGGCGTCTGGCGACCCTGAGATCAGCCCGTTACGCCGAGTTCACCTGTCGCTCAGGTCATCTCCGCGTACCGGCAGCAACAGCATCAGACCGACCACCAGCACCAGCAGCAGACCCACGATGCCGGCGCGCTCGGCGTCGAACGCCCACACGAAGAAGCCGAAAAGGGTTGGGGCGAGGAAAGACACGGCACGGCCGGTGGTCGCGTAGAGCCCGAACATCTGGCCCTCGCGACCCGGCGGCGACACGCGCGCCAGAAACGACCGCGCGGAAGCCTGTGCGGGACCGACGAATACGGTCAGCAGCAGGCCGAAGATCCAGAACATCAACGGCCCCGACAACACCAGCAGGAACGACCCGCACACGATCATCCCGAGCAGCGAGGCGACGATCACCGCCTTCGGCCCGGTCCGGTCGTCGAACCGGCCGCCGACCAGCGCGCCGAGCGCCGCAACCACATTCGCTGCGATACCGAACAACAGCACATCCGCGTCGGCGATGCCGTACACCTTCACCGCCAGAATCGCGCCGAAGGTGAACACACCCGCCAGCCCGTCCCGGAAGACCGCGCTGGCCAGCAGGAAACCCACCGTGCGCCGATCGGTGCGCCACAACTCCCGCACATCCCGGAACAGCACCCGATACGAGCTCAGGAACGCCCGGCCACGCACCGCCGCACCGGGATCCGCGTCGGTGCGCGGCACCTCCGGCACGAACAGGAACAACGGCACCGCGAACCCCGCGAACCACACCGCCGCCAGCACCGCGACCAGCCGGATGTTCAACCCGTCCTCGATCGGCACCCCGAGCAGGCCGCGATTGTCGCCCTTGCCCGCGATGAATCCGACATAGCTGATCAGCAGCAGGATGATTCCGCCGAAATAGCCCATGGACCAGCCGAATCCGGAGACCCGCCCCACATTCGCGGGGGTGGACACCTGCCGCAGCATCGCGAAGTACGGGACATGCGACAGCTCGAAGCTTGCCGAACCGATGGCCAGCAACAGCAGTCCTACCCACAGGTAGTGGTAGTCGTCCTTCACGAAGAACATCGCCGCCATCAGCAGCACGGTCACCGTGGTCAGAATCCCCAGGGCGAGTTTGCGTCTCGCCGTGGCGTCGAACCACTGACCCGCCACCGGCGCGGTCAACGCCACCACCAGTCCCGCCGCCCCCAGCGCCCACCCCAGCCAGGCGCTCGCCGAGATTCCGCCCGGCAGCTCCTTGCCCACCTTGTCGGTCAGATACACCGAGAAGACGAAGGTCAGAATCACCGCGTTGAACGAGGCCCCCGCCCAATCCCAGAACCCCCACGCCAGCACCGTCCCCCGCCCGGTCGCCTGCCCCACGGTGACTTCTCCCGAGCGCTCGGTCATGCAGCGCAGACTAAGCGACCGAACACGACTCGCGTGCGACATCCGCGCACGCCGCGAGCCGCGGTCAGGCCGGAGTCCGGCCGTGCACCCGCTCGATGTGCTCGTCCCACGGGCGGCGGCGCTCCGCCTCGGTCATGGCGAGCAAGGTGCGCAACGTGTCCCAGGCCGCGGGCGTGGACGGCGTCCAGACCTGCATCCACGCGCCCGCGATCGACGGCAGCGACATGCTGGTCATGTACATCTCGAGGGTGCCGACCGCGAGATTACGGACCACCCGGGTGCGGCCGACCGGGAGCGCGACATCGTTGCGCGCCCACAGTTCCGCGAAATGCGGACTGTCCGCGACCATGCCGTCGATGAACTGCGTCCACTCCGGATCACCCAGATTGCGGGCGTACGCGGCCCGCAGGTAGCCGACCATGCGGGCCAGATGATCGGGTTCGGAATTCACCGGGTACGGCGTGCAGCACTCGTCGGCCAGGAAGACCTTGCGCAGCACGTTGCGATGGCCGGTCACGAACAGCGGATACAACGCTTCATAGGCGGCATTGTGCGCGAGCACATCGTATTTGGAGCTGAACAGCGTCGCCGGCAGCGGATGCAGATGATCGAGAATCGTCTGCACCTCCTCGGGCACCGGCTCCTCGACCACCAACGCCGGCGCCGTCGGCACATCAGCCAGCCGATACAAATGCGCGTGCTCCGCCCCATCGAGGCACAACGCCCGCGCAATCGCATCCAGCACCTGCACACTGCAATTGATGTCACGCCCCTGCTCGAGCCACGTGTACCAGGTGATCCCCACCCCAGCCAGCTGCGCCACTTCTTCCCGCCGCAACCCTGGCGTCCGCCGCCGCGCCCCCACCGGCAGCCCCACATCCTCCGGCCGGATCCGCGCCCGCCGCGACTTCAAAAACGTCGACAACTCCCCCCGCCGCACCTTGCGCACCGACCGCGAATCACCGTTGCGCCCACCCGCTCCGGCGGTCCGCTCAACCAGAACGTTGTACCCCGCTGCTGACACCATCACTCCATCGTGGCGGTAATCGTTACCGGTATCCAGGTGGTGCCAGTACCCGTATAAGCGGACTCCTGTCAGCCGAGGCGGCCGGCGCGCACGCTGAATCCCATGTCACAGAGCCTTACTCATGCCTCACCCGCGGTATCGGCCTCGCCTGCCGCACCGACTCCGGCTACCCCGCCCGGCGGCGTTCGGCGGCCACTCGCGGTGCTTGCCGTCATCCTGCTCGGCCAGTTCATGGCGGTGTTGGATGCCTCCATCGTCAATGTCGCTATTCCCTCGATGCGGACCTCCCTGCACGCCAGCGGTTCCGGGCTGCAGCTCATTGTTTCCGGCTACGTCATTGCCTACGCGGTGTTGCTTGTTACCGGGGCGCGGCTGGGTGATCGGTTCGGGCAGCGGGCCATGTTCATCGCGGGGCTCACACTGTTCACCCTTGCGTCCCTCACCTGCGGGCTGGCGTGGAACCCGGCCTCGCTCATCGTCTTCCGCTTCCTCCAGGGCATCGGGGCCGCGGCGATGGTGCCGCAGGTGATGACACTGATCCAGGTCACCGCTACCGGGAACACTCGGGCCCGGGCACTGTCGGCCTACGCCGCCGTCATTTCCGGCGGGATGGTCGCGGGCCAGATTCTCGGCGGGCTCATCGTGAGCGGGGATATCGCCGGGACCGGGTGGCGCGGAGTGTTTCTGGTGAACGTGCCGATCGGTGTCGCGCTGCTCGCCGTCGCGCCGCGCATCCTGCCCGCGCCCGCCCCGCGTGCCGCGCGGCGGCTCGACCTGCCCGGGCTGGCGGTGCTCACGGCTTCGGTGCTGGCGCTGTCGGTGCCGCTGGTTCTCGGCCACGAACAGCATTGGCCCTTGTGGACCCGAATCGTCTTGGGCGCGTCCGCTTTCGGATTCGCGGCGTTCGCTCTGGTGGAGCGCTGGGTGCACCGGCGCGGCGGTGAGCCGCTCTTCGCCGATCGAGTGGTCCGCGCTCCCGGACTGCTCCTCGCCGCCGCGACCCTGTTCCTGATCATGTGCACCTTCGGTGGCTGGGTCTTCATCCTCACCATCCACCTGCAATCCACCCTGGGCTACAGCCCCGTCCACGCCGGTCTGCTGTTCGTGCCCAACGGCGTCACCTTCGGCCTGGTGAGCCTGAACTGGACCCGCATCCCCGACCGTTTTCACCGGGCGATGATTCCCGGCGGCCTACTGCTCGCTGCCGCGAGCACCATCGCTATGGGGTTGTCGCTGCGCGACGGCCACTCGATCGATCCGCTCGACCTGGTCATTCTCGCCATCATGGGCATCGGGTACGGCCTGGCCTTCAGCCCCCTGATGAACCGCGCCACCGGCAAGATCCCCGTCGCCCTGGCGGCCGACGCCAGCGGCATTCTGGTCACTTGTGTCCAACTCGGCGTGGTCATCGGCGTCGCCAGTTTCGGCACCCTCTTCCTCACCCTGGCCACCGATCACCTCGCGGCCGCCCACGCCCTGGGCACCACCGCCGTCGCGGCCGGAGCCACTCTCGCCGCGGCCGGAATTCTCGCCATAAAGGCTGCTCGCTGACGGTGTACAACGCTTTACCCCCGCTGCGGTCCGGCATAGATTTGTTTGACCTTGGTTTGCTCTCCGCGCGACGAAGGGAACCCTCATGAGCACGGCAGCAGAACGGGCAGCCCAGCTGGATCTGGTGGCCAGACTGAAGTCCTCATATCCCGAGATTCCGGATGCGCCGACTCCTGATCTCATGGACCACGATCGCGTCACCGCCTACCTGAAGACCGTTCATGACGTGGGCGGTGAGCCGGACGCCCCGATGAAGTACGAGAACAAGCAGTACGAGGTGTGGGAGCACAACACGTACGTGATGTGCGAGGTGCTCGCGTGGCGTGGCATCTGGGTGTCGGAGGAGCGACGCCGGATGGGCAATGTCGACCTGGGGCGCGCGATCTATTTGGGAATTCCGTACTACGCCCGCTGGCTGCTGGCCGTCGCGCGCGTCCTGGTCGAGAAGCACCACATCGCACTCGGCGAGCTGAGCGAGCGGATGGTCGAGGTGCAGCAGCGCTACGCGGGCGGGCTGGCGGGCAAGGCGATCGAGGCGTACCCCAGGTTCGAAGGCGACGGTGCGCAGGTCCGACGCAACCACCATCACCTCGCGGCGGTCGGTAAAGGCGACCCGCAGGTCTTCGCCGGTCAGGCCGGAAAGCCGCGGTACAGTGTCGGCGATCGGGTCAGGGTGCGCGAACTGCCCGCCCTGTTCTACACCCGCACACCGGAATACGTGCGCGGCGCCACCGGCGAAATCGCCTCGGTCGCTTACGAGAGTCCCGCGGCCGAGGACGAGACCTGGGACCGCCCCGATGCGAAACCGGAATGGTTCTACGTCGTCAGGTTCAATCTCTCCGAGTTGTGGCACGGCTATACCGGCACCACGAGCGACACCCTGCAAACCGAGCTCCCCGAGCGCTGGCTGGAAGGGACCGAATGACCGATCACGACCATGACCACGATCACGACCACATGCGCACGGTCGCGCCCATGGTCGACGAGATCACCGACTTCGAAGTGCTGGAGATCGCGCTCCGCGAACTGTGCATAGAGAAAGGCATATTCAGCGCCGACGAGCACCGCAGATTCACCGAGTTCGCCGAACAGATCGGGCCCGCCCCGGCCGCGCACCTGGTCGCCCGGGCGTGGCTCGACCCCGACTTCAAGTCGCTCGCCCTCGCCGAACCGATGACCGCCAGCCGCGAAGTCGGCGTGGACTGGCTGGAACCCACCGGCTTCGGCACACCCAGCGACTTCACCGCGTTCGAGATCCTCGAGGACACCCCGACCCTGCACAACGTGATCGTCTGCGCACTGTGCTCGTGCTACCCGCGGCCGATCCTGGGCAACTCCCCCGAGTGGTATCGCACGCCCAACTACCGCCGGCGCATGGTCCGGTGGCCACGACAGGTGCTGTCGGAGTTCGGACTCGAACTGCCCGAGGGCGTCGCGGTCCGGGTGCAGGACTCCAACCAGAAGCACCGATTCATGGTGATGCCCATGCGCCCGGAGGGAACCAACGGCTGGGACGAGGACCGGCTCGCCGAAATCATCACGCGCGACTGCCTGATCGGTGTCGCACTGCCCAAGCCGGGCCGCACGGCCAACATCATCACCGACACCCGTCCCGCCGTCCATCCTGTCGACTGAGGGAGCGCGCACCGTGAGCACCGAGGACATCGCGGCACTGCAGAGCATCGTGGAGCGCAACCAGGTCTGGCCCCGCATGGCCGCCAAATACGGCGTCAGCAATCCGGTGCCGCCCTGGAAGACGAGCCTGGACGGCATGTGCGACGCCCTGGACCACGCCGTCTGCGAAGCGAACATCCCCGACTTCAAAGACCGGCGGGACGAGGAGGATTCGCTGACCGCGACCGTGTACGCCGACCTGCCCTACCCCGAGAACCAGCTCGTCGCCCTGGCGCACTCGCTGGTGACCCGCGGCGTCATTGACGAGACCGAACTCCGTGAACGACTCTCCGCCGTCCGCGCCCGGCTGGAAGCCTGATTCAGGGCTCTGCCATCGGAGTGATCGCGAACACACTCCGCCGCTGTCACGCTTCGCACCCCGAGCGGTGTCTATGAGAATGTCCGGATCCGCTGGGGAGCGAGGAGTGGTGCGATGAAGGTTCTGATCGTGTGTGTCTCTGTGTCACACGGGAATACACGGAAGGTCGCCGAGGCCATGGGGGCGGTGCTCGGGGCGCGCGTGGTGGAGCCAGAGGAGGTGACCGCCGCAGAACTCGGCGAGTACGACCTGGTGGGGTTCGGGTCGGGAATCTTCTCGATGGCGTTTCATCCGCGGCTGCGCGAGTTCGTGCGAGCGCTGCCGGAAGGGCGACGCGGGCGCGCTTTCCTGTTCGCCACCAGTGGATTTCCGGTACTGATGGGGCCCATGACCCGGCTGCTCGGCCAGCGAGGGTTCGAGGTCGTGGACACCTTCTCGGTGCGGGCGCTGGACACCGTCGCACCGTTGAAACTGGTCGGAGGGATCAACAAGGGGCGGCCCGACGCCGGTGATCTGGACGCGGCGCGGGCCTTCGCGGCGACGCTCAACTGACCGTGAAAGAGAAGGTGGGGACGGCGTTCTTGCCCTTGGTGGCGTCGTAGCTCAGCGTGTAATTGCCGGTGGCCGGGGCGGGCACCACGAACACGGCTTGGAGATCGGACTTGTCGATGGTCTGATTGCGACCGAGCAGTTCGTCGATGAAGCCGCGGAGTTGGTCGTCCACCACGGTCTGACCGCCCGGCGCCTTGATGGTGAAGTACTCGGAGAAGACGTTCAGACCGCCGTCGCCGATGCCGGAACCGCCGACGAGTTTGAATTTCAAGGCCAGTTCCATCTTCCCGGCCTCGTTCTTGGTGTAGCTGGGAGTCAGTGTGGCGCTGGTGATTTCGACCGTGGTCTGATCCTGGGTGAGCTTGCCGGTGACGTCGAGGGTGCGCGGCGCGATGCTCTCGACCTTGGCGTCGGCCTTCAGCGGGAACTTGGTCTGGTTCTCCGCCGCGCTGCCGTAGAGGATGGTGATGGTGTCGAGCAGGTGCTCGGGGGTGTCGTACGACTTCACCGACGCGGTGATATCGCCTGTGGCGGAACCCTTTCCGGGGACCTCGGGGCTGTTCCACCCGGCGCCGCCATCGATCGCGCCGCCGATCTGGACGGCGGGCACGACGGCGAGCGTCTTGTTGGCGGTGGTGGTGTTCTTGTAGGTGATGTCGACCCGGATCTTCGCGCCGCCAAATCCGTCGGCGGTGACGGTGGCCTGGTCGATGGTGATCTCGAAGCCCTCGTACCAACCGGTCTTGCCGATAGCGCGCAGGAACGCCCGGGTGTCGACGCCTCCGGGCTTGGTGCCACCCGGCTGCCCGGCGCCCTGCGGGGCGACGCTGACCGAGGTCGTCGGCACCGGAGTTCCGGTCTTGTCGTTGCAGGCGGTCATCAATACCGCGGATGTCGCGATGAGAACTGCCGCCCCCACCGTCGCGAATGTCGAACGCATATCGGCTCCCCTGAGTTCATCCCTGACCGAGTATCTCCCCCGGGCTGGTGGTTCGCTCTGAAATCCGCCCCGTGACCGGCGGCGTTAACCGACGCGCCGACACCCGCGCGGCACGCCGCCGCTCTATGCACTGAATTGCATAGTACGTGTCGTAGCAGTTACCCTGGCGGCATGGCCCTCGAACACGCGCTGCTGGTATCGCTGACCGAACGCGCCAGTTCCGGCTACGACCTGGCCCAGCGCTTCGACAAATCCATCGGATTCTTCTGGCACGCCACCCACCAGCAGATCTATCGCGTCCTCAAGCGCATGGACGAGCAGGGCTGGGTGGACGCCGAGACCGTGCCCCAGGACGGGCGCCCGGACAAGAAGGTCTACACCGTCTCCGACGCCGGCCGCGC
Organism: Nocardia tengchongensis; assembly: GCF_054781395.1. Taxonomy (NCBI): domain Bacteria; kingdom Bacillati; phylum Actinomycetota; class Actinomycetes; order Mycobacteriales; family Nocardiaceae; genus Nocardia; species Nocardia tengchongensis. The sequence continues at coordinate 398,055 of NZ_BAAGUM010000017.1, read as the reverse complement.
CGAACTGGTCCGCTGGATCGCCGAAACCGCCGACCTCGAGCCACTGCGCAGCGACCTCGGCGTCAAACTGCGCGCCGCCTCCCTCGGCGACCCCGAGGTGATCATCGCCGAAGTGCAGCGCCACCGCGACCAGCACGCCCACCGCCTCGACCTGTACCGCGCCTTCGAAAAGAAGGACTACCCCGCGCCGGATGCCCTCACCGGCCCGAAACTGCACCAGTACCTCGTCCTGCGCGGCGGCATCCGCGTCGAGGAGGGGTTCATCGACTGGTGCGACGAAGTACTCGACGCCCTGAAACGCGACACAGCCCGGTCGCAGGCGTCCGACCCGAAAGGCACCCGCCGATGAGCGCGTACCCCCACCTGTTCGAACCCCTGGACCTGGGATTCACCACCCTGCGCAACCGGGTGGTCATGGGTTCCATGCACACCGGCCTCGAGGATCGGGCCTGGCACACCAACCGGCTGGCCGCCTACTTCGCCGAACGCGCCAAAGGCGGTGTCGGCCTGATCATCACCGGCGGCTACGCCCCCAACCGCACCGGCTGGCTGCTGCCCTTCGGCGCGAAACTGACCAACAAGACCGAGGCGTACCGGCACCGCGCCATCACCAAGGCGGTGCACGCCGAGGGCGGCAAGATCGCGCTGCAGATCCTGCACGCCGGCCGCTACTCCTACATGCCGACCAGCGTGTCGGCCTCGGCCATCAAGGCCCCCATCAACCCGTTCAAGCCGCGCGCGCTCTCCGCCAAGGGCGTCGAGAACACCATCGACGACTACGCGCGCACCGCCGCCCTGGCCAAGTTCGCCGGCTACGACGGCGTCGAGATCATGGGTGGTGAAGGCTATTTCATCAACCAGTTCCTGGCCGAGCGCACCAACAAGCGCAAGGACAAGTGGGGCGGCTCGCCGGAGAACCGCCGCCGCATCGCGGGCGAGATCGTGCGCCGGGTGCGCAAGGCGGTCGGGCCGGACTTCATCATCGTGTTCCGGCTCTCCATGGCCGACTTCGTGGAGAAGGGCCAGACCTGGGACGAGATCGCCGCGGTCGCCAAGGATGTGGAGGCCGCCGGGGCCACCATCATCAACACCGACATCGGCTGGCACGAGGCCCGGGTGCCCACCATCGTCACCTCGGTGCCGCGCGCGGCGTTCGTCGAGTGGACCGCGAAAGTCAAAGACCTCGTGGACATTCCGGTGTGCGCGTCCAACCGCATCAATATGCCCGAGACCGCCGAGGAGATCCTCACCCGCGGCGACTCCGACCTGATCTCGCTGGCCCGCCCGCTGCTCGCCGACCCCGACTGGGCCCGCAAGGCGCAGGACGCGCGCACCGACGAGATCAACACCTGTATCGCCTGCAACCAGGCCTGCCTCGACCACGCCTTCCAGGCCAAAACCGTGTCCTGCCTGCTGAATCCGCGCGCCGGACACGAGACCGAACTGAAGCTGCTGCCCACCCGCCGCACCCGGAAGTTCGCGGTCGTCGGCGCGGGCCCGGCCGGACTCTCGGCCGCGGTCAGCCTGGCCCAGCGCGGGCACCACGTGGACCTGTTCGAATCCGACGACAAGGTCGGCGGCCAGTTCGACATCGCCCGCCGCATCCCCGGCAAGGAAGAGTTCAACGAGACCATCCGCTACTTCACGCGGCAGCTCGAAATCACCGGCGTGCGTGTGCATCTGCAGACCCGCGCCACCGCCGAGCAGCTCATCGCGGGCGGCTACGACGAGGTCGTCCTGGCCACCGGCGTGAAACCGCGCATCCCCAACATCCCCGGCATCGACCACCCGAAGGTGCTCACCTACGCCGAACTGGTGCGCGACGGCAAGCCGGTCGGCAAGAAGGTGGCGGTCATCGGCGCCGGCGGCATCGGCTTCGACGTCAGCGAATTCCTCACCGTCGAAGGACATCCCAGCCTCAAGCTCGACGAGTGGAAGGAAGAGTGGGGCGTCTCCGACGACCCGAACGTCCCCGGCTTCGTCACCACCCCCCAGCCCTCCCCCGCCGCCCGCGAAGTGGTGCTGCTGCAGCGCAAGTCGTCCGCCTTCGGCAAGGACCTGGGCAAGACCTCCGGCTGGGTGCACCGCGCCGCGGTCAAGGCCAAGGGCGTCGAGCAGCTCGGCGGCGTCAACTACGAGCGCATCGACGACCGCGGCCTGCACATCAGCTTCGGCGAGAAGCGGCAGCGCCCGCAGATCGTCGAATGCGACAACGTGATCCTGTGCGCCGGCCAGGAATCCGTGCGCGACCTGCACGAGCCGCTGCAGACCGCGGGCGTGAAGGTGCACCTCATCGGCGGCGCCGACCTGGCCGCCGAACTCGACGCCAAACGCGCCATCGACCAGGGCACGCGCCTGGCGGCGGGCCTGTAATGCCGAACCTCACCCGCCTGGGACTGCCCGGAGACGAGCAGTCCTGGGCGGCACTGGGTTTCACCGTCACCGACGGCCGCTTCCGGGTCGGCCAGGTCGAGTGCGTCCTGGGCGAAGCCGCCTGGGGCTTCGACGAAACCCACGCCGCCCCCGACACACTGGGTGTCCCCTACCTGGAATCGACCGGCTCCCAGCCCGCTTCCGCCGCAACCCACCCCAACGGCGTGACCACCATCGACCACGTCGTCTACTGGGCCCCCGAATTGGACGACGCCGTCACCAACCTGAACGCCGTCCTCGGCATCGAGCCCCGCCGCCGCTTCTTCCCCCGCGGCCCGGAAGGCCCCGAGATGGCCTTCTACCGCGTCGGCGAACCCTTCATCGAAGCGGTGACCTCCGGCCGGCCGGCCGCGCTGGTCGGCGTCGCCTTCATGACCCCGGACCTGGACGCCGCCGTCACCGCCATCCGTGCCGCGGGCGGCCCCGTCGGCGACCCCAAACCGGCCGTCCAGGGCGGGCGGATCGCGGGAGTCTGGCGCGGCCACGTGCGGTGGGGCGTCGCGTTCATGGAACCCAAACCCAAACCACGGGCGTAGGTCCCGGCCGCCGCAGCGCTTCCATCCGAAAACGGAATGACCTATCCGGCAACCGATTCGGATGGTTCGCGCTGTCGCACCCCTCTGTCATGATCGCGTAGCACGTGATTCGATCGATCCGGGGGAGAAATTCTCTATGTCCTTTACTCGTAAGGCCGCACTCGGTGTGGTGGCCTGCACCGCCGGCGCCCTGTTCACCGGCACCATGGGCACCGCCCACGCGGATGGCGACCTCTACGGCGCGTTCGCCATCGCCAACCTCGACGACTCCACCCACATCTCGGCCCGCTGGAACTACCCGGACCAGGCCTCGGCCGACGCCGACGCGCTGTCCGCATGCGGTTACTCCAACTGCTTCATCAAGCTGCGCTGGTCCAACGGCTGCGCGGCCTACGCGCGCCGCGACGACAACCTGTTCTGGGCCATCGGCGCCACCCGCGCCGAGGCCGAGCGCAATGCCCTCGCCGCCGCCGGTCCGGATCCGAACCCGCTCCTGGTGGGCCTGGGCAGCGCGGAGCCGAGCACCGCCACCGTCCGCCACTCGGCCTGCACCGCCAACGCCGGCTGATCCGAGAGACGAACCCGGTCGACAACCAAATGACCGATCTGGTAACCGATCCAGATGGTGAAGGTTGTCACCGGGTCCTGTCATGATCGCGGAACACCTGCTTCAACGATCGTGGGAGAGAACTTCTCTGATGCGTTTTTCCAAGATGGCCACCGCCGGTGTGGTCACCACCGCTGCCGCCGCGCTGCTCTCGGGCGGCATGGGAACGGCCGATGCCGCTCCCAACTACTATGGCGCGCTGGCCGTGTCGTTCGACTCGGCGGGCGAGCTGTACGTCAGCTCCGCGACCAACTTCCCCAGCCAGGACGAGGCCGACGCCGCGGCCCTGGCCAACTGCGACCTCAAGCCCTGTGAGGTCCAGGTGCGCTACGTCAACGGCTGCGTGGCCATCGCCCAGCGCGGCCAGGACTACTGGTACGGCACCGGCGCCACCGAGGCGGACGCCGTCGCCAAGGCCATGGCCGCCACCGGCCCGGACCCGAACCCGCTGATGGTCGGCCTGGGCAGCTCACAGCCCAGCACCGCACGGGTGCACGGGGCGGACTGCTCCACCGGCAGCTAGCCGGATCCCGGGCCGGGGGGCGCACCCCGGCCCGGCCGCCCGCTTCGGGCGATCATCGGTAGGCTCACCGACTGTGAGCCTGCCTGCACCCACCGCCGACAACCGTGCCGTCGTCACCGGATCCTCGTCCGGGATCGGCGTCGCCCTCGCCGAAGAGCTTGCCTCGCGCGGCTACTCGCTGATCCTCGTCGCCCGGCGCGGCGATCTGCTGGCCGAACTGGCACAGCGGCTGACCGAGCGGTACGGCATCACCGCCGAGGTGCGCGCGGTGGACCTCTCCGACCGCGAGCAGCGGGCCCCACTGGCCAAGGAACTGGCCGCGCGGGACATCGCGATCCTGTGCAACAACGCCGGTGTCGCCACCTTCGGCGCGCTCGCGAAGCTGGACCTCGACTACGAGCGCGACATCATGGAATTGAACGCCGTCGCCGTGCACGACCTGAGCCTGGCCGTGCTGCCGGGCATGCTGGAGCGCCGCGCGGGCGGCATCCTGATCACCGGGTCCGCGGCCGGCAACATGCCGATTCCGCACAACACCACCTACTCGGCCAGCAAGGCGTTCACCAACACCTTCTCCGAGTCGCTGCGCGGCGAGCTCAAGGGCACCGGCGTGCACGTCACCCTGCTGGCGCCCGGCCCGGTCCGCACCGACAACCCGGACCAGGACGAGATGGGCAACAAGATCCCGGAGTTCATCTGGGTCACCGCCGCCCACACCGCCAAGATCACCATCGACGCCCTCGCCCGCAACAAGATGCGCGTGGTGCCGGGCCTGATCAGCAAGGGCATGAGCATCGCCGGCCAGTTCGGGCCGCGCTCGATCACCTCGCTCGTCGCGGGCGCCGCCTACAAGAAGCTCGGCGGCTGATCAGTAAAGCGTCAAGATCGAGTAGTCCCTCGTAAAGGGGACGTTTCCGGACGTTTCCGGCTCCCCGGATCGGGCGTAGTCCTGGTGAAGGCCCCGCATGAGAGAAAGCGGGGAGCTCTCACCAGGAGACGTCTTGACGCTGCTCGAGATCTTCCCGTCGCTGCGTGACGGGGGCATCGTCCCCCGCCTCGACCCGGCGATCTGGCCGCGCGAAACCCACTACGACGCCGATGGGCGCATCACCGTCGGCGGCGTCGCACTGGCCGATATCGCCGACCAGTACGGCACCCCCACCTACGTGCTCGACGAGGGCGAGGTGCGCGACCGCTGCCAGGCCTACCGCACCCGCTTCCCCGACGCCGAGATCATCTACGCGGGCAAGGCGCTGCTGACCCGGGCCGTGGCCGAATGGATCACCGAGGAAGGCCTCTCGCTGGACGTGTGCTCGGCCGGGGAACTGGCCGTGGCCCTGTCCGGCTGGGCCGACCCCGGGCGAATCGTGCTGCACGGCAACGGGAAACCGTTCGCCGAATTGGAGACGGCGGTCAACTGCGGAGTCGGGCGCATCGTGATCGACTCCCTCACCGAGATCACCCTGCTCTCCGCGCTGGCCGAACGCCCGCAACGAGTCCTGTTGCGCGTCACCCCCGATATCGACATCGACGGGCATCCGGCCGTCCGCACCGGAGTCACCGACCAGAAGTTCGGGTTCCCGATCGGCAGCCCGGCCATCCGGGACGCGGTGGATCGCATTGTGCGGCAACCGAATCTGACCCTCACGGGGCTGCACTGCCACATCGGCTCCCAGATCTACAACACCTTCCCCTACGGCGAAGCGGTGCGGCGGATGATCGGCGAAATGGCCCGCATCCGCGACGAATTCGGCCTCACCCTGACCGAACTGGATCTGGGCGGCGGGCACGCGGTCGCCTACCGCGGCGGCGACGCCGAAATGAACCTGGCCGAACTGGCCGACATCATCGAGGACGCCCTGGACGCGGCATGCGCCCGGCACGGATTCCCGCGGCCGGGCATCGCCCTCGAACCCGGCCGCGCCATCGTCGCGCGCGCCGGCGTCACCCTCTACCGGGTGCTGTCGATCAAGCACGTCGAGCGCGGCCACACCTATGTGACCGTGGACGGCGGCATGAGCGACAACCCCCGCGTCGCCCTCTACGGCGCCCGCTACGACGCCGTGGTCGCCAACCGGCACCCCACCGGCCCGCAGATGACCGCCACCATCGCCGGCCGGCACTGCGAAGCCGGCGACATCCTGGCCCGCGACGTCCGGCTGCCCGCCGACCTGCGACCGGGCGAAGTACTGGCCATGCCGTGCACCGGCGCCTACCACCACAGCCTGGCCTCGTCCTACAACGGCATCGGCCGCCCGCCGATCGTCGCGGTCCGCGACGGCCGCAGCCGGGAACTGGTGCGCCGCGAGACCATCGACGATCTGCTCCGCCGCGATATCGGGCGCTGAACGCTACCGCTTGCGGGTGCCGAAGATGCTGCGGCTGATCTCGCGCCCGGCCACGGTGGCCGCCGACCGGAGGAAGTTCTTGAAGGCCGGGTTGTTGACGATCTTCTCGGCCATCGAATCCTCTTCCGGGGCAGGCTTCGCCGAGCGGGTGCTCTTGGCCGCGGCCTCCTGGTCGGCCTGCTCGGCGGCGGCCTGGATCTTGGCGGTCAGGATCTCGTAGGCCGACTCCGCGTCGATGGTCTGGCCGTATTTGCTGTACAGCGTGGATTGCTGAGCGCGGGAACGGATTCCATCGTCACCGATGGTGTCCATCAGCGAGCGCGGCGGCTGCATGCGCGACCAGGCCACCGGGGTCGGCGCGCCCTTCTCCGACAGCACCGTCACCACGGCCTCACCGATACCGAGCGAGGTGAGCGCCTTCTCCAGATCGTAGGTCGCGGTCTTGGGGTAGGTCCGCACCGTCTTCGACAGCGCCGCCTGATCTTCCGGGGTGAACGCGCGCAAGGCGTGCTGGATGCGCGCACCCAGCTGGGAGAGCACTGAATTCGGGATGTCGGTGGGCAGCTGAGTGCAGAAGAACACGCCGACACCCTTGGAGCGGATCAGCTTCACGGTCTGCTCCACCTGGTTCAGGAACGCCTTGGACGCGCCGTTGAACAGCAGGTGCGCCTCGTCGAAGATGAACACCAGCTTCGGCTTGTCCACATCGCCGACCTCGGGCAGCGTCTGGAACAGGTCGGCCAGCACCCACATCAGGAAGGTCGAGAACATCTGCGGCCGCGCGGCCTGCGCGCCCAGCTCGAACAGGGTGATCACGCCCTGCCCGCCCGCGGTGCGCATCAGGTCGGCCGGCTCCAGCTCGGGTTCGCCGAAGAAGGTGTCGCCGCCGTCGGCCTCCAGATTCACCAGCGCGCGCAGGATCACGCCCGCGGTCTGCGCGGACACGCCGCCGATGCCCTTCAGATCCTCCTTGCCCTCCGGGCTGGTGAGGTACTGGATGACCGCGCGCAGATCCTTCAGATCCAGCAGCGCCAGGCCCTGCTGATCCGACCAGTGGAAGATCAGGCCCAGGGTCGACTCCTGGGTCTCGTTGAGCCCCAGCGCCTTACTGAGCAGAATCGGGCCGAACGAGGTGATGGTCGCGCGAATCGGCACCCCGATGCCGCCGGTGCCGAGCGAGACGAACTCACACGGAAACCCCTGCGGCTTCCAGTCCGGATCACCGGTCTCCTGGGCGCGGGTCAGCAGCTTCTCATTGGACTGACCCGGCTGCGACAGCCCCGACAGGTCGCCCTTGATGTCGGCGACCACCACCGGCACGCCCGCCGCCGACAACTGCTCGGCGATGCCCTGCACGGTCTTGGTCTTACCCGTACCGGTCGCGCCCGCCACCAGCCCGTGCCGGTTCATCGTCTTCATCGGAATCCGCACCCGCGCATCCGGATGCACGGCGCCGCCGACGATCACGGTGCCCAACTCCAGCGCGAGCCCCTCCATGGCGTAGCCGGCCGCGATCTCCAGGGCGGCGGCCTCGTCCTTGTCGGCCGGAGCGGCAGAAGCTTTCGATTTGCCCGAATCCGCTTCCGCGGCACCGGCATCGGCCGGAGCAGCCTGCTCGGCCGCCTCCTGCGCCGCGGCCTCCTGCTCGGCCGCCTCCGCCGCAGCGGCCGCTTCGGCCGCGATCCGCGCCGCCTCCTCCGCCGCCTTCCGTGCCGCCGCTGCCTTCTCCTGCGGGGTGGTCATCGCGCTTCCTCCGTCTGCTGTGCCAACTGCGACTGCGTCCGAACAAAACTGCCCAACCCACACGCCGACCGCTCGCTGCGCGTGAGATTCGACCGCAACCATACTGCTCATTCGCACGTCCGAGCGGCCTCGACGCGATTTGCCTTCAGTTAACTCACGGGTCGAGCCGACGCCGTGGAGCCGGGCAACCCGGTCCCGCTCGGCCGAAGGGTTAGTGTTTGGCGGTGACCGACAAGTACGTGGTGTGGATGGACTGCGAGATGACCGGGCTACGGCTCGACAGCGACAAGCTGATCGAGGTGGCGGCGCTCGTCACGGACAGTGACCTCAATATTCTCGGCGAGGGCGTGGACATCGTGATCCACGCCGACGACGCCGCATTGGCCGCGATGCCGCCGGTGGTGACCGAGATGCACGCCAAGTCCGGGCTCACCGAAGAGGTGCGGCGCTCGGTGGTCACCCTCGAGGAAGCCGAACAGCAGGTCCTCGACTACATCAAGCAGTACGTGCCGACCCCGCGCACGGTGCCGCTGGCGGGCAACTCGATCGCCACCGATCGCGGGTTCATCGCGCGCGACATGCCGACGCTCGACGCGCACCTGCACTACCGGATGATCGACGTCAGCTCGATCAAGGAACTCGCCCGGCGCTGGTACCCGCGGATCTACTTCGGCCAGCCGGAGAAGGGCCTCGCGCACCGCGCGCTCGCCGACATCCAGGAATCCATCCGCGAACTCCAGTACTACCGGCGCACCGCGTTCGTCCCCGCGCCCGGCCCGTCGACCGCCGAGATCGCCGCCGTCGCCGCCGAATTGGCGACCCCCGCGGAACCGCCCGTAAACCCCGCCTGAACAGCCGATTAGGTACTCGCCGCGAGAACACGTTAATATCTACCGCGCCGGAAGTTACGGCGATGGTGGCTGTAGTTCAGCTGGTAGAGCACCAGGTTGTGATCCTGGGGGTCGCGGGTTCAAGTCCCGTCAGCCACCCTTTCACGGCGTGCGAGCCGCTCCTCACGGAGCAGTTCGCACGCCGTTTCTCTTTTCCGCCCGGTTCGCGACCACTGGCAGAATCCGGAGCATGGCGCAATCCTCGACGACGTCTCCGGCCGTCGGCCGGGCGCTCGACATTCTGGTCCGGCTGGCCCACGCCCCCGGCCCGGTGCGGGCGGCGGCGCTGGCCCGCGATCTGGGACTGCCGCGCTCGTCGGTCTACCACATGCTGTCGGTGCTGGTGGACCGCGGATTCGTGGTGTACGTGCCCGGTGAACAGGCCTACGGGCTGGGCGTCACCGCCTTCGAGATCGGTTCGGCCTATCTGCGCCACGAACCGCTGGAACGGCTGGCGCAGCCGATTCTGCACCAGCTGGCCCGGCAACTCGGGCAGGCGGTGCATCTGGGAATCCTGCACGGCAACGAGACGGTCTATCTGCTCAAGGAACGACCGAGTTCGGGGCCGGCCGCGGAGGTCTCGCTGATCACCGATATCGGGGTGCGGCTGCCGTCGCACCTGACCGCGAACGGGCGCGCGATCCTCGCCGCACTGCCGGACGCCCAGGTGAAAGCCTTGTACGCCAAGCGCTCCGACTTCATCACCCGCACCGGGCGCGGGCCGCGAACGTTGACCGAGTTGCGCCGGGATCTGGAGGAGGCGCGCGCCCGCGGCTGGGCCGAGGAGGTGGAGCTGGTGACCGCGGGGCTGCGGTCGGTGGGCGCAGCGGTGTTCGATCACAACAGCCGGCCGGTGGCGGCGCTCAGCACCACGTGGCGCAAGCTGTCCTACCCCGAACCGGATGTGGTGGGGAAGGCGCTGCAATGGGGCGCCGATCGCCTGACCTCACGAATCTCCGGGCAGGCGCCCGTCTCACCCTGACCTCACACCACCCTTGTGAGTCCCCTCACAGAGGTTGTATGTTGTTGTATAGACAACCGCCTGACCGGGGAGATTTTCCGACAATGACACAGGACTGGGACGACGACCTCCACGCCCGAACCGCAGACCGCGCGCTGGTGAACGCGTACGCCCAATCCCTGCCCGAGTGGTACAAACACGACTTCGACCCCGGCCGGGCCGCCACCGACATCGCCCGCATCGAAGCGCTGCGCCCCGGATCGTTCGACGTCGCCCTGCACGCACCCACCGGCAGCGCGCGCGGGCAAGCCCGCCTCACGCTCTACATCAGCGGAACGGCCGTCTCCCTCAGCCGCATCCTGCCGGTGATCCAATCCCTCGGCGTGGAAGTCCTGGACGAACGGACCTACCCGCTCCAGGATTCGGCCGGAAACCAGTGCTGGATCTACGACTTCGGCCTGGCCTTCGACCACGCACCGGCACCGGACGCCGGCACGCACACCCGGTTCACCGACGCTTTCGCCGCCGCCTGGCGCGGCGACACCGAGGCCGACACCTTCAACCGCCTGGTGCTGGGCGCCGGATTGGCCTGGCGGCCGGTATCGATGCTGCGGGCCTACGCGAAGTACCTGCGCCAGAGCGGGTTCCCCTACAGCCCGGAACGGATCGCGGAAGTCCTTGCCGCCCACCCCGACTCCGCGCACCTGCTGGCCGAACTGTTCCACGCGCGCTTCTCGCCGGGCGAACCCGCCGCGAGCGGCGAGGCGGAGTTGACCGGCCGTCTGAACGACAGCATCGGGCGCGTCGTCGGGCTGGAAGCGGACCGCATCCTGCGCGCCCTCACCACCCTCATCCGAAACACCCTGCGCACCAACTACTTCGTGCGCGGCGGCCACACGACCGTGCTGTCGTTCAAACTGGACCCGCAGCGCATCGACGAACTCCCCCACCCCAGACCGCGATTCGAGATCTTCGTCTACTCCCCCCGGGTCGAGGGCGTGCACCTGCGCTTCGGCGCGGTGGCGCGCGGCGGCCTGCGCTGGTCGGACCGCAAGGAGGACCTGCGCACCGAGGTGCTCGGCCTGGTCAAGGCACAGGCGGTGAAGAACGCGGTCATCGTGCCGGTCGGCGCGAAGGGCGGATTCATCGTCAAACAGCCGCCGCGCCCCCGCGGCGACGACCAGGCCGACCGCGCCGCGCACCTGGCCGAGGGCATCGCCTGCTACCGGCAGTTCATCGCGGGCCTGCTCGACGTCACCGACAACATCGACGCCGCCACGGGGGCCGCGATCCCGGCCCGCGACGTCGTCCGCCACGACGGCGACGACACCTATCTGGTGGTGGCCGCGGACAAGGGCACCGCGACCTTCTCCGACATCGCCAACACGGTCGCGGCCGACTACGGCTTCTGGCTCGGCGACGCGTTCGCCTCGGGCGGATCGGTCGGCTACGACCACAAGGCGATGGGCATCACCGCCCGCGGCGCCTGGGAGAGCGTCGAACGCCACTTCCACGAACTGGGCCGCGACACCCGCAGCGCCGACTTCACGGTGGCCGGAATCGGGGATATGAGCGGCGACGTCTTCGGCAACGGCATGCTGCTCAGCGAGCACATCCGGCTGGTCGCCGCGTTCGACCACCGGCACATCTTCCTCGACCCGAACCCGCGGGCCGCGGCCTCGCACGCCGAGCGCGAACGCCTGTTCCGCCTGCCGCGCTCGTCCTGGGCGGACTACGATCCGACCCTCATCAGCGCCGGCGGCGGCGTCTGGCCGCGCACGGCGAAATCGGTGCCGCTCACCCCCGAAGCCCGCGCCGCACTGGGACTTCCGGACTCGGTCACCGCGGCGGCCCCGGACGAGGTGATCCGCGCGATTCTGCGCGCACCCGTCGACCTGCTGTGGAACGGCGGGGTCGGCACCTACGTCAAGGCCTCGTCCGAATCGGCCACCGAGGTCGGTGACAAGGCCAACGACGGCGTCCGGGTGAACGCCGCCGACGTGCGCGCCACGGTGGTCGGTGAGGGCGGCAACCTCGGATTCACCGCGCTCGGCCGCATCGAATACGCCCGCCGCGGCGGCCGGATCAACACCGACGCACTGGACAACTCGGCCGGAGTCGACTGCTCCGACCACGAGGTGAACATCAAGATCCTGCTCGACGCCATGATGTCGGCTGGACGGCTCACCCGCGCCGAACGCGACGGGCTGCTGGCCGACATGACCGCCGAGGTCGGTCGAATGGTGCTGCGGGACAACCGTTCCCAGAATCGCGTCCTCGGCGTGAGCCGCGCCGGCGCGGCCGACCGGATCGGCGTGCACGCCCGCATGATCGCGCACCTGGAATCCCGGCGGGGACTGGTTCGGTCCCTGGAGGCGTTGCCCGACGAGAACGAGCTCGCCCGGCACACCGCGAGCGGGTGCGGACTGACCTCCCCGGAACTGGCGACCCTGCTGGCGCACGCCAAACTCGCGGTCAAGGACGAACTCCTGGCCGGCGACCTGCCCGACGACCCCGCGCTGCGCGATCCCCTGCTCGCCTACTTCCCGGCGACACTGCGAGAACGGTTCGGCGACAACGTCTCCGAGCACCCGCTGCACCGCGAGATCGTCGCCACCCAGCTCGCCAACGACGTCATCGACCACGGCGGCATCAGCTTCGTGTTCCGGCTGGCCGAGAACTCCGCGGCCACCGGGCCGGACGTGGTCCGCGCCTACCTCGTCGCCACCCGCCTGTTCGGGCTGCATCGCCTCTGGGACGACATCGCCGCCGCGGACCTGCCCGCGACCGTGGCCGACGGGCTCGTCCGCACCACGCAACGGTTCCTCGACCGAGCGGTCCGGTGGCTGCTGGCCAACCGCCCGCAGCCCCTCGACATCGTCACCGAGACAGGCCGATTCGCCCCGCGGCTGGCAGCGCACGCCCACCTGGTCCCGGAATGGCTGCGCGACCGCGAAGCGGCGGATCTGCGCGACCGGATCGCCGACTCGATCGACGCCGGGGTATCGCACGAGCTGGCCGCCCGGGTGCACCTGCTGCTCGACCAGTTCGGCCTGCTCGACATCATCGAGGTCGCCGATGCCGGAAGCCACGACGTCGCCGACGTCGCCGGGCTGTACTACGCGCTGAGCCAGCATCTGGGCACAGTGCGTCTGCTGCAATCGGTTTCACGGCTGTCCACCGAGGACCGCTGGGGCTCGATGGCTCGCCTGGCTCTGCGCGACGACCTGTACGGATCGCTGCGGCTACTGTGCCTGGCGCTGCTGGCGGACCGCCCGGACCCGGCCGAGCCGCCCGCCGACACCATCGCGCGCTGGGCGACCCGCAATGCCACCCGGATCCACCGGACCAGCACCACCCTCACCGAAATCCTCGACGGCCCCACGGCCGACGTGGCGGCCATGTCGGTGGCGGTGCGTCAGATCCGCGGTCTGGCCCACACCGCGTAACCGCTCCCGCAGCAACAATTCACGACGACTGCGCGTCGAAGGTTCCCGCGAGCCGGTAGCGGGAACCGGGGTGCAGCAAACGCACGGAACTGACCAGCCGGTCCTGCGACCACGTCCGGCGGCGAATCAGCAGACACGGCTCCGACCCGGTGAGACCGAGCAGGACGCTCTCGTCCGGGGTCGGCAGCACCGCCTCCACCACGTGCTCGCCCCGACCCAGCGGCGCCACCGAGACCAGGTAGGTGTTGGGCGTCGTGGTCGTGAAGTCCTGCTGCAGATAGTGCGGCGCGACAGCCGGATTCACGAAGCGGTCCTCCAGTTGGATGGGCAGCCCGTCCTCGAAATGCACCAGCTTCGAATGGAAGACGGGGCTGCCCTCGGCGACGCCGAGATCCTGCGCGATCACCGAATCCGCCGCGCGCTCCTCCAGCGACACCACCTCGGCCCGATGCCGGTGGCCGCGCTCCCCGATCTCGTCGGCGATATTGCGCACCTCGACCAGCGCCGAACTGACCTTCCGTTCGGCCACGAATGTGCCGACCCCGGTCGTCCGGACCACCAGACCGTCGGCGCTCAGCTCCCGCAGCGCGCGATTGATCGTCATGCGCGACAGTCCCAGCGCGCCGACCAGCTGATTCTCCGACGGCAGCAGCTCGCCCTCGCGCCACCGCCCCGCCACGATCTGCTCCGCGATCATGTCCTTGACGCGCTGATACGCCGGGGCCGACCCGCTGCCGCGAGCCCGATACAGCGACGCGATATCCACCTCGTCCATCGCCACATTCGTCACCTGTTCCACATCCTGCCCATCGGTGGACACCAGCACATTCGAGACCGAGTGTATCGGCGCACTTCCCGGGCCCGGCGCCGGTCAGGTGTCTCGGATCCGAGAATCTCTCACGCCGACGCTGTTCCAGGCCTCGAATACGCGGTGTTATGGGCATCACGATCAGCCCATCCACAGGAGTCCCGATGACCACCACCCCCACGTCCGGCCCCCGCCCGGTCCGTGCGCCGCGCGGCACCGAACTGAACTGCCTCGGCTGGCAGCAGGAGGGCGCCCTGCGCATGCTGATGAACAACCTCGACCCCGAGGTCGCCGAGCGCCCCGACGATCTGGTCGTCTACGGCGGCACCGGCCGCGCCGCCCGCAGCTGGGCGGCCTACGACGCCATCGTGCGCACGCTGACCACCCTGAAAGACGATGAGACGCTGCTGGTTCAGTCCGGCAAGCCGGTCGGCGTGATGCGCACCAGCGAATGGGCGCCGCGGGTCCTGCTGGCCAACTCCAACCTGGTCGGCGACTGGGCCAACTGGGAGCAGTTCCGCAAGCTCGAGGCCGAGGGCCTGATGATGTACGGCCAGATGACCGCGGGCTCGTGGATCTACATCGGCAGCCAGGGCATCCTGCAGGGCACCTACGAGACCTTCGGCGCGGTGGCGCGCAAGCGTTTCGGCGGCACCCTGGCCGGCACCATCACCCTGACCGCCGGCGTCGGCGGCATGGGCGGCGCGCAGCCGCTCGCGGTGACCATGAACGACGGCGTCGCGATCTGCGTCGACGTCGACGTCACCCGCATCGATCGCCGCATCGCGCACGGCTACCTCGACACCAAGGCCGAAACCCTCGAAGCCGCACTGGAACTCGCGGTCCAGAAGCGCGACGCCCGGGAACCGCTGTCCATCGGCGTGGTCGGCAATGCCGCGGAGATCTTCCCGCGGCTGCTCGCCATGGGCGCGCCGATCGACATCGTGACCGACCAGACCTCCGCGCACGACCCGCTGTCCTACCTGCCGATCGGCGTCGAGGTGGCCGACTGGCACCGCCGCGCCGCCGAGGATCCGGCCTGGTTCACCACCGAGGCCCGCAAGTCCATGGCCGCCCACGTCGAAGCCATGGTCGGCTTCCAGGACGCCGGCGCCGAGGTCTTCGACTACGGCAACTCCATCCGCGACGAGGCCCGCCAGGGCGGCTACGACCGCGCCTTCGAGTTCCCGGGCTTCGTGCCCGCCTACATCCGGCCGCTGTTCGAGGAGGGCCTGGGCCCGTTCCGCTGGGCCGCGCTGTCCGGCGACCCGAAGGACATCGAAGCCACCGACCGCGCCATCCTCGAACTGTTCCCGGAGAACGAGCACCTGAAGCGCTGGATCACCATGGCCGGGGAGAAGGTCCACTTCGAGGGCCTGCCCGCCCGCATCTGCTGGCTCGGCTACGGCGAACGCCACCGCGCGGGACTGAAGTTCAACGAGATGGTCGCCTCCGGGGAACTGTCCGCGCCGCTGGCCATCGGCCGTGACCACCTGGACTCCGGTTCGGTCGCCTCCCCCTACCGCGAGACCGAGGCCATGGCCGACGGCTCCGACGCCATCGCCGACTGGCCGCTGCTCAATGCCCTGGTCAACACCGCGTCCGGGGCATCATGGGTGTCGATCCACCACGGCGGCGGCGTCGGCATGGGCCGTTCCATCCACGCCGGTCAGGTGTGCATCGCCGACGGCACCGAACTGGCCGCCCGCAAGCTCGAGCGAGTGCTGTCCAACGATCCCGCCATGGGCGTGATCCGCCACGTCGACGCCGGCTACCAGCACGCGGCCGATGTCGCCGCCACCCGCGGCGTTCGAATCCCGATGCAGGAGAACTGAACCCTCATGCACAACGAATCCGGGCAGTGGACGGTCGTCGACAATATCGGCGCCCTGGTGACCAATGATCCCGAGGTCGGCGCCGGCAAGCTCGGCGTGATCCGGGATGCGGCGGTGGTGTTGGGCGACGGCCTGATCCAGTGGGTCGGCCCGCGTTCCCGTCTGCCCGAGGGCAGCGCCGGGACCCGGGTGGACCTCGAAGGCCGCGCCGCCCTGCCCGGATTCGTCGACAGTCACGCGCATCTGGTGTTCGGCGGTGAGCGGTCCGAGGAGTTCGCGGCCCGCATGACCGGCGCGCCCTACAGCGCGGGCGGCATCCGGACCACCATCGCCGCCACCCGGGCGGCCACCGACGCGGCGCTGAGCGCCAATGTCACCCGTCTGGTCACCGAGGCGCTGCGGACCGGAACCACCACGATCGAAACGAAGTCGGGCTACGGACAGACGGTTGCCGACGAGTTGCGGAGTCTCGAGATCGCCTCCCGGCACACCTCGGAGACGACCCTGCTGGCAGCACACGTCACGCCACCGGAATTCGCCGGGCGCACCGACGATTACGTGCGGCTGGTCATCGACGAGATGATTCCCGCGTGCGCCCCGCACGCGAGCTGGATCGACGTCTTCTGCGAGGAGGGCGCTTTCGACGAGGACCAGTCGCGGGCCGTGCTCGAGGCCGGTATCGCGGCCGGGCTCACGCCCCGCGTGCACGGCAACCAGCTCAGCTACGGCGCCGGAGTGCGGCTGGCGGCCGAGCTGGGCGCGGCCTCGGTCGATCACGTCACCTACACCACCGACGCGGACGTCGAGGCGCTGGCGGCGAGCACCACCGTCGCCACCCTGCTGCCCGGGGCCGACTTCTCCACGCGCAACAAGTATCCCGACGCACGGGCCCTGCTCGACGCCGGTGTGACCGTCGCGCTGGCCGCGGACTGCAATCCGGGCACCTGCTACACCACGAGCATTCCGTTCTGCATCGCACTTGCCGTGCGCGAAATGCACATGAGCCCGGACGAAGCCGTGTGGGCGGCGACCGCCGGTGGCGCTGCGGCCTTGCGGCGCAACGACATCGGGCAGATCCGGGTGGGTGCGCGCGCCGATCTGATCGCCCTGGACGCCCCCTCGCACCTGTACCTGGCCTACCGGCCGGGAGTGGCGCTGGTGCGCGAGATCTGGAAGGACGGGCACCGGCTGTGACCGCTGTCGATCATCCCCCCGCCCCCTGGTCCGGTCGCGACGACGGCCCGGGCCCGGCACATCTGCGCTGGCACAGCGCGATCTCCCCGTTCACCCCCGAAACCTCGCCCGGGGCAAGCGTTCTGGTCGGATTCCGCAGCGATGAGGGGGTCCGCCGTAACAAGGGGCGGACCGGAGCTGCGGCCGGACCGGCCGCCCTGCGGCAGGCACTGTCGTCCATGGCGCTCCCCCGCCCGGCAAGCGTCATGGACGCCGGTGACATCGCGGTCGAGGACGGGGATCTCGAATCCGGGCAGCGACGACTGGGCGCGGTGGTGACCGAATTACTGGACAACGGGCACTTCGTGACGGTGCTCGGCGGCGGGCACGAGGTGGCCTACGCCAGCTATCTCGGCATCGCCTCCGGAGCCGCGGTGACGGCCGGGGCCCGGCTGGGCGTGCTCAATCTCGATGCCCATTTCGATCTGCGCGCCGACCCGACGCCCAGTTCGGGGACACCGTTCCGGCAGATGGCCGAGGCCGAGGCGGCCGCCGGGCGGGCGCTGAACTACGCCGTGCTCGGCATCTCGCAGCCGAGCAATACCGCGGCGCTGTTCGAGACCGCCGCGGCGCTGGGCGTGCGCTATCGGCTGGACGAGGACTGCGCCACCAGGCAGCTGGCCGGGGTGCGGGGTTTCGTCGAGGAGTTCCTGGCCGCCGTCGACGTCGTGTATATGACCATTGACCTGGATGTACTCCCCGCATCGGTCGCGCCGGGCGTCAGCGCCCCCGCCGCGTACGGCGTGCCGCTCGAGGTGCTCGAGCGGGTGTGCGACCTGGTGGCGGGCAGCGGGAAGCTGGCGCTGCTGGATGTGGCGGAGTTGAATCCGGAGCTCGATATCGACAACCGGACCGCGCGTACCGCCGCCCGCCTGATTCACCGGATCGTGACTCGGCACGACGGCCGACTAAATTAGTTGCCGTTGTGTAACTACACACTCTTGACACAGTTGTATAGACAGCCCTATACATATGTGAACGCACTCACAATCCCTGTCGGGCTGCGTTATGAACAACACCAGGGAGTCCGATCCGTGAAAGACATCTCCTCGACCCTGACCCGGGGTCTCACCGCCCGCCACATCCGATTCATCGCACTCGGATCGGCCATCGGCACCGGCCTCTTCTACGGATCGGCCGAGGCGATCAGGAAGGCCGGACCCTCGGTCCTGCTGGCCTACCTGATCGGCGGCGCGATCATCTTCATCGTGCTGCGGGCACTGGGCGAGATGGCGGTCCGCAACCCGGTCTCCGGATCGTTCGGTGAGTACGCCAGCCGGCACATCGGTCCGCTGGCCGGGTTCATGACCGGCTGGACCTACGTCTTCGAGATGGTCATCGTGCTGCTGGCCGATACCACGGCCTTCGGTGTCTACATGGGGTTCTGGTTCCCGGACGTCCCCCGGTGGATCTGGGTGCTGGCGATCGTCTTCTTCATCGGCGCGATCAACCTGCTCAACGTCAAGGTGTTCGGTGAGCTCGAGTTCTGGTTCAGCCTGATCAAGGTGGTCGCGATCATCGCCATGATCGCGGGCGGAACCGCCGTGCTGATCTGGGGATTCGGCATCCACGACACCAGCACCGGCCTGTCCAACCTGAACTCCGGCGGCGGCTTCTTCGCCAACGGGATCGGCGGCTTCCTCGGCTGCTTCGCCATCGTCATGTTCGCCTTCGGCGGTTCGGAGATCATCGGCGTCACCGCGGGTGAGGCGGAGGATCCCGAGAAGACGATTCCCCGGGCGATCAACACCGTCCCCGTCCGGATCATCCTGTTCTACGTCCTGACCCTGACCGTGATCATGGCCGTCACGCCGTGGAACCAGATCGGCGACGAGGGCAGCCCGTTCGTGCAGATCTTCAACAGCCTGGGCCTGGGGTCGGCCGCGGCCGTGCTGAACGTCGTGGTGATCACCGCCGCCCTGTCGGCCATCAACAGCAATATCTTCGGCGCGGGCCGGATGATGTACGGCATGGCCCTGCGCGGGCAGGCGCCGGCCGTGATGACGCGGGTCTCGCGCAACGGCGTCCCGTGGATGACCGTCGTGATCATGGTGTCGGCCCTGCTGGTCGGCGTCGCGCTGAACTACCTGATCCCGGACCGGGTCTTCGTGGTGATCGCCTCCATCGCCACCTTCGCCACCGTCTTCGTCTGGCTGATGATCCTGGTGTCGCACTTCCGCTCCCGGAAGCAGATGAGCC
Organism: Nocardia tengchongensis; assembly: GCF_054781395.1. Lineage (NCBI taxonomy): Bacteria > Bacillati > Actinomycetota > Actinomycetes > Mycobacteriales > Nocardiaceae > Nocardia > Nocardia tengchongensis. Next base: position 378,490 of record NZ_BAAGUM010000017.1, on the reverse strand, counting down.
CGGCGGAGGCGGCCGAGCTGAAGTTCCCGGTGCCGCTGTGGCCCTACCTGCCGATCTTCGCGATCGCGGGCCTGGGCTTCGTGATCGTGCTGCTCGCCTTCGACGCCGACACCCGGGTGGCGCTCGTCGTCGGGGCCGTGTGGCTGGCCCTGCTGACCGCCGCCTATCGACTGTGGGTCCGGCCGTCGACCGACGACGCACCCGCCGCCTCGGCGGACCAGACGCCGGGGGTCGACCCCGCACTGGCCGCAGACCTTCTTTGACCACTGACCGCTAGTAACCGCAGATTGGACGACACAGAGATGAGCTCGAACACCCTCCTATCCGAAGACCACACCCTGGCAGCAGGCGAGGTCGAAGTCGGCGTCGGCGCCCTCGCCCCCGAGGAAGTGGTCCGGGTCGCCCGCGGCAATGCCACGGTGCGGCTGTCGGAGGACGCGCTCACCGTGATCGCGGCGAGCCGCACCCGGATCGAGGCGCTGGCCGCCGACCCGAAGCCGGTCTACGGCGTCTCGACCGGTTTCGGCGCGCTCGCCACCCGCCACATCCCGCTGGAACTGCGAACCCAGTTGCAGCGCAGCCTGGTTCGCTCGCACGCGGCGGGTTCCGGGGCGGAGGTCGAGCGTGAGGTGATTCGCGCCCTGATGCTGCTGCGGCTGTCCACCCTGGCGACCGGCCGGACCGGCGTGCGGGTGGAGGTCGCCCAGGCCTACGCGTCGATGCTGTCGGCCGGCATCACGCCGGTCGTGCACGAGTACGGCAGCCTCGGCTGTTCCGGCGACCTGGCCCCGCTGTCGCACGTGGCGCTCGCGGTGATGGGTGAGGGCATGGTCCGCGACGCCGCGGGCACCCTGATGCCCGCCGCCGAGGCGCTGGCCGCGGCCGGTCTCGAGCCGATGGTCTTCGCCGAGAAGGAAGGCCTGGCGCTGATCAACGGCACCGACGGCATGCTCGGCATGCTGGTGCTGGCCTGCCACGACCTGCGCCGACTGTTGCGCCTGGCGGATGTGACGGCATCGATGAGCGTCGAGGGCCTGCTCGGCACCGACAAGGTGTTCGCCGCCGACCTGCAGGCCCTGCGCCCGCAGCCGGGTCAGGCCCTGGCCGCCTCGAATATGGTTCGGCTGCTGCAGGGTTCGGGCATCGTGGCCAGCCACGCGACCCCCGACTGCACGGTGGTGCAGGACGCCTACTCGCTGCGCTGCGCCCCGCAGGTCGCCGGCGGCGCGCGGGACACCCTCGCGCACGCGGAGCGGATCGCGTCGTACGAGCTGGCCAGCGCCGTGGACAATCCGGTGGTCACCCTCGACGGCCGGGTGGAGTCCAATGGCAACTTCCACGGCGCGCCGGTGGCCTACGTGCTCGACTTCCTGGCCATCGTGGTCGCCGACGTGGCGAGCATCAGCGAACGCCGCACCGACCGCTTCCTGGATCGGGCCCGCAACCACGGCCTGCCGCCGTTCCTGGCCGATGATCCCGGCGTGGACAGCGGCCACATGATCGCGCAGTACACGCAGGCCGCGATCGTCTCCGAGCTGAAGCGGCTGGCCGCGCCCGCGAGCGTGGATTCGATCCCGTCCTCGGCCATGCAGGAGGACCACGTGTCGATGGGCTGGTCGGCGGCCCGCAAGCTGCGCCGCGCCATCGACGGCCTGACGCGCGTGCTGGCCATCGAGGCCCTCACCGCGGCCCGCGCCCTGGATCTGCGGGCGCCGCTGGAACCGTCTCCGGCGACCGGTGCCGTGCGGGACCGGATTCGCGAGTCGGTTCAGGGTCCGGGTCCGGACCGCTACCTGGCTCCGGAGATCGAGGCGGTCGTGCGGTTGGCGGCCTCGGGTGAGTTGCTGGCCGGGGCCGAAGCCGTGGTCGGCCCGCTGTCCTGAGCCGGCGTCCGCACCGGCGACTTGTCGGCCCAGGCCAGAGGTTATTCTCTGGCCTGGGCCGAATTGCGTTCCGGAAGCATTTTTCCCACCGTTTCGGTCACCGATCGCTTCCTTGCCAATAAAGTGAAGCAGCGTTATTTTCCATTAACTGTCAGATGCTGCGGGCCCGAGTCATGGCCGAAGCCCGAATCGGCCTGGCTGTGGCTCGACGAGGATTTTGCATTTGACCAGCACCTGGACCACCGGCCGGGCAGCCCTGCTGCTCCGGCTCGCCGCCGTCGTCGGCGTGCTCACCACGGCGGCCGCCGCCGGCGCGGCCGACGCCGAACCCGCTCCCGCGGCGGGCCGCAGACTCGTCGTGCTGGGCGACTCGTACACCGCCAACCCACCGTGCGATGTGGTCCGGGTGAAGTGCGAAGACTCCGGCGCCACCGGACTGCGAGCCTGCCTGCACAGCCCGACCTCGTGGCCGGTTCAACTGAGCACGCTGATGGGCGTCGACGCCGCCGATGTCGAGAACAACTCGTGCTCGAGCGCGTCGATCGACACCGGTCCGGTCACCTCGACCGGGCAGGAGGTGCCGGGTCGCGGCGGTTTCACCCTGGCGCAGGAGGCGCTCGAAGCCGCCAAGGACGGGGCGTTCGGACCGCGCACCCAGGTGGTGGCGATCCAGCTGGGCTTCAATGACGCGTGGCCCCGGGACAATACGGTCACCGCCGACGTGAGCCGGGTGGTCAGCTGCGTGATCGACCTGGTGCAGGGCTGCGACACCGACGCGGTGGCCGAGGGCCGCTGGCCGGACCTCGAGTCGATCACCGGAACGTCCTACGCCGACCGCATTCGCAAGGTCGTCGACTACGTGAAGTACTACGCGCCGAACGCGAAGATCCAGCTGGTCGGCTATCCCGAGGTCGCTCCGGCGGGCGCGACCGACTGGTGCGTCGACCTGCTGGGCGCCGGCCGTTGGGTGCAGCCTCGGGCCCGGGCCATGGTCGAGTACTGGGAGCGGCTGCAGACCGCGCAGCGCGACGCCGCCGGAATCCTCGGGATCGACTTCGTCGACGTGAAGCCCGCGACCGCGGGGCACGGCCTGTGTGCCGCCGATCCGTGGTTCAACGTCTTCCTGGATCTGCGGAACGACGTGGCGGGCTTGCCCTTCCACCCGTCACCGAAGGGTGACGCCGCCGTGGCCGCCACCGTGTACAGCCACGTCGCGCCGCGCTGACAAGGCCCCACCCGCGTCCGCGGTCGAGTACCGCCGCGGCGCATCCCCCGGAGAAGCAATGACGCTCACTATCACCCCCGAAGCCGAATCGACCACCGCGCCACCGCCCTTCGCGTGGCGGGGCGTCCTGCTGGTCTCCGGCCTGATCACGCTGGTCTGGTCGGTCTCGGCGTTCCGGTTCCAATTGGCCGGGGACGAGCTGTATTACCTGGCCTGCGGGCGGCGGCTCGCGGTCAGTTACGTCGACAACGGTCCGCTGATCCCGCTGATCGCGCGGCTGTCCGATGTGATCGCGCCCGGATCGGTGATCGCGTTGCGGATACCCGGGTTGCTGTTCCTGATCGCGGTGTCGGTACTCACGGCCGCGGTCGCCTTCGAATGCGGTGCGCGGCCGCGGTTCCAGATTCTGGCGGCCGCGGCGTATGCCGCCTCGCCGTTCATCTTCGCCTACACCGTGCTCGACAGCGTCGCGATCGATGTGGCGTTCCAGGCGTTGATCATCTGGCTGCTGGTCCGCTGGGTGCGCACCCGTCGTGATCGGCTGCTGGTCGCCGCGGGGGTGGCCGCCGCGATCGATGTGCAGGACAAGTGGCTGGTGCTGATGCTCGGCGCCTGCGTCGGTTTCGCCATGCTGGTGGCGGGTCCGCGGGAGATCCTGCGTCGCCCCGCCCTGTGGCTGGGCCTGCTGATCATGGGCGCGGCCATGACCCCGGCGCTGTTGTGGCAGGCCTCCCATGATTGGCCGCAGCTGGCGACGAACGCGGCGATCGCCCACGAGACCGCGCAGAGCGACGGCGGCCAGTGGGGCACCATCGTGGCGATCATGGTCGTCACCGGATTCCTCGGCGGCGGCCTGGGTGTGCTCGGCATCTACGGTCTGGCCCGGGAGCCGAAGCTGCGGCCGTACCGGTTCGTGCTGATCGCGGCGGCGGCGATGATCGTGCTGGTGGTGGCGAGCCACGGCCGGTCCTATTACGTCGCCGGGATCGTGCCCGCGCTCTTCGGTGCGGGCGCGGCGCTGCTGTCCGGGCTCTTCGACACGGCGAGCCCGCGCTCGGTTGCCGTATTGCGGCGGCTGTTCACGGTTCTCACCGTGCTGACCGCGCTGCTGGCCGCCGCCTTGGCGACGTTCCCGTATCCGAAGAGCTGGATCGACGTTCCGAATACCAGCAAGCTGGGCTTCCTGCAGCACTACGGCAATGACGACTGGGAGGATCTGGCCGACGCCGTCAACATCGTGGCGACGAGCCTGCCGCCCGAGGAGCAGGCGCGCACCGCGGTCGTCGCCGAGGCCTACAACGAGGCGGGCGCGCTCGACCACTATCGGAAGTTCAAGGCGATCCCGCCGGTGTACAGCCCCAATCGTGGCTTCGCCGAATGGGGTCCGCCGCCGGACTCGGCCACCACCATCCTGTGGGTCGGCTACAACGACAGTCCCGAGCAGCGGGCCTTCCTGGCCAACTTCGCGCAGGCCACGCCCACGCTGAAGCTCGACAACGAGCTGGGCATCGCCGGTCAGAATCACCATGTGACCGTGTGGATCTGCCGCGAGCCCAAGGTCCCGTTGTCGGTGGCATGGCCCAAACTGACCTACATGATCGTTCCACCGGCGTCATGAGCAACACTGTCGGTGCCGCACTACGTTTCCGCCGGGGAGTTTTTGCATGATGAGTTTCAGCACCAGGGCCGCCGCGCTCCCGTTCCGGCTGGCCGCGGCCGTCGCCGTGCTCGCGGCGGCCGGCTCGGCCGGTGTCGCCGGGGCCGACCCGGCACCGGCCGCGGCGGAGGGCCGCACGCTGGTGGTGATGGGTGATTCGTTCGCCGCGAACCCGTCCTGCGACGGCGTCCTGGTGAAGTGCGACGGCAACAAGGACGCCGACTCGCACGAATGCCTGCACCGCGACACCTCGTGGCCGGTGCAGCTGAGCGCGTTGATGAACGTCCCCGCCTCGGACTTCGAGAACGCCACCTGCACCAATGCCTCGATCGACAGCGGCCCGGTCACCTCCACCGGTAAGGAGGTGCCCGGCCGCGACGGCTATACCCTGGCGCAGCTGGCGCTCAAGGCGTCGAAGAACGGCGCGTTCGGTCCCCGCACCCAGGTGGTGGCGATCCAGTTGGGCGCCAATGACGAATGGCCGCACGACTCGGCCACCGCCGCCGACGCCCCGGCCCAGTTGCGCTGCGCGTTCAACATGAGCGAGGGCTGCAATCCCGACGCGGTGGAGCAGGGTCGCTGGCCCGATCTGAACTCGGTCACCGGCCCGGCCTACGCCGACCGCATCCGCAAGGTCGTGGAGTACGTGAAGTACTACGCCCCCAATGCGAAGATCCAGCTGGTCGGCTATCCCGAACTGGCTCCGGCGGATTCGAACGTCTGGTGCCTCGACGTGATGGGCGTGTTCCGCTACGTCCAGCCGCGGGCCGGCGCCATCAACCAGTTCTGGAACCGGCTCAACGACGCCGAACGCGATGCTGCGCATCTGCTCTCGATCGACTACGTCGACGCCCGAGTCCCGACCGCCGGCCACGGCCTGTGCTCGCCGGACCCGTGGCTGCTGGCCGCGCTCGACCCGAAGGTCAATCTGGTCGGTCTGCCCTTCCACCCGACGCCGCGCGGCGACACCGCGGTGGCCGCCGAGGTCTACAGCCACCTCGCGACCCGGTAGCGGTTTCGGTCATCCCGCCACGACGGATCGTGGCGGGACGCCGACGTATTCGCTCAGCGGCCGGATCAGCGCGTTGGATTCGCTCTGCTCGATGATGTGGGCGGTCCAGCCGGTGATCCGGCTCATCACGAAGATCGGGGTGAACGCCTCGATATCGAAGCCGAGCAGGTAGTAGGCGGGGCCGGTCGGGAAGTCGAGGTTGGGTTCGATCCCGGTGGCCTCGTGCATGGTGCGTTCGAGGACGTCGTACATCCGCACCCAGCGGCCGCCGTCGGTCGCGGCGGCGATGTCCAGCAAGGCCTTCCGCATGGTCGGCACCCGGGAGTCGCCGTTCTTGTAGACCCGGTGGCCGAAGCCCATCACCTTCTCCTTGCCGGACAGCTTGTTCCGGAGCCAGGCCGCGGCCAGGGCCGGGTCGCCGATCTCGATCATGTCGTGCATGACCGCCTCGTTCGCCCCGCCGTGCAGCGGGCCCTTGAGCGCGCCGATGGCCGCGGTGACCGCGCTGTAGATGTCGGACCGGGTGGAGGTGACCACGCGGGCGGCGAAGGTGGAGGCGTTGAAACTGTGCTCCGCGTAGAGGATCAGCGAGACCTCGAACGCTCGCACCAGCTCCGGCGCGGGCACTGTGCCGAAGCACATGTTCAGGAAGTTCTCGGCGAAGCCCAGATGCGAGTGCGGCGCAATGGGATCCAGACCGTGCCGTCGGCGGTGGTCGGCGGCCACGATGGTCGGCAGTACCGCCATCATGCGTAAGGCCTTGGTGCGGTTGGCCTTCGGTGAATTGTCGTCCTCGGCTGGATCTTCGGCGCCCAGGTAGCTGATCGCGGTGCGCACCACGTCCATCGGGTGGCAGTTCTCGGGCAGTTTGGCCACCAGCGACAGGAGTGACCGATCCACGCGCCGCGCGGCTCGCTCCCGTTGCAGGAATTGCGCGAGCTGAGCGTCGCCGGGCAGTTCGCCGTGCCACAGCAGGTAGGCGACCTGCTCGAAGCTGCAGTGCGCGGCCAGATCCTGGACCGCGTAGCCGCGGTAGGTCAGCGAGTTGGTTTCCGGCACCACCTTCGAGATAGCGGTGGTGTCGACGACGACGCCGGCGAGACCCTTGTAAATGGTCCGGATCGCGGTCTCCGTCATCACTGATTCCTTCCCAGAGTGAAATTGAAGATGTCGGAATCGAATTCGTTGTAGCGCTCGTATTCGAGGAGCTCGTAGAGCCGGCTGCGGTGCTGCATACGGTCCAGCAGCCCGGCCTGGGTGCCGGTGGCCGCGATCTCCCGCAGCCCGGTTTCGGCGGCGAACATGGCCAGCCGCAGCGTGGTCACCGGGTAGATGACCGCGTTGTAGCCGATGGACTCCAGCGTCGCCGCCGGGATCAGCTCGGACTTGCCGAACTCGGTCATGTTGGCCAGCAAGGGAATCGAGACGGCGTCCCGGAACTTCTCGAACTCGGCCGGGGTGTGCAGCGCCTCGGTGAAGATCAGGTCCGCACCGGCCTCCGCGTATGCCCGTGCCCGGTCGATCGCGGCGTCGATGCCCTCGATCCCGGCGGCGTCGGTGCGCGCGCAGATCACGAAGTTCGGGTCGCGCCGCGCGGATACGGCTGCGCGCAACCGGCGCACCATCTCATCGGCCGGAACCACCGCCTTGCCGTCGAGGTGGCCGCAGCGCTTCGGATTCACCTGATCCTCGAGGTGCAGACCGGCGATGCCGGCGTCCTCCATGACGGTGACGGTGCGGGCGGCGCTCATGGGCTCCCCGAATCCGGTGTCGGCGTCGATGAGCACCGGCAGATCGGTGACCCGTGCGATCTGCTGCCCGCGGCCCGCCACCTCGGTCAGGGTGGTCAGGCCGATATCGGGCAGGCCCAGATCGGCGGAGAGCACCGCGCCGGAGACGTACACGCCTTCGAACCCGATCTCTTGGATCAGCTTGGCCACCAAGGGATTGAACGCACCGGGGAACCGCTGGATCGTGCCGGAGGTCAGGCCCGCCTTGAAGGCGGCACGCTTGTCGGTGGCGGGGGTGGCGGCGGCGAGCAGGCCGGTCATCGGAACAGTCCCTTCGGCGACCGGGGCGCGCGGGCGAGCACATCCGGCGAGACGGTGAAGGTGAGCTCCGACAGCTCGTTCGGGGACAGCTCGCCCGCACGCTGAACCACCTCCAGGAAGCGGTCCTGCTCGCCGGGCTCGATGACACCCTCGGCGAGCGTGCGGAACTTGGCGATGTACTGGTCCCGCGCGAAGGGCCGCGCGCCCAGCGGGTGGGCGTCGGCCACGGCGAGCTCGTCGACGATGACTTCGCCACTGCGCAGGGTGATTTCGGCGCGCGTGCCGAACGCCTTCTCGTTCGGGTCGGTGGAGTGGTAGCGGCGCGTCCATTCCGGATCCTCGGCGGTGGAGATCTTGTTCCACAGCGCGATGGTGTCGGGGCGCTGCGCACGGTCGGGGGCGTAGGAGCGCTCGTGATGCCAGACGCCGTCCTGCAGCGCGACCGCGAAGATGTACATGATCGAGTGATCCAGGGTTTCGCGAGAAGCGTTGGGGTCGAACTTCTGTGGGTCGTTGGACCCGGTGCCGATCACGTAGTGGGTGTGGTGGCTGGTGTGCAGCACGATCGTGGCGATCTGGTCCAGGTCGCCGATCCGCTCGCGCAGGCGGCAGGCCAGGTCGATGGGGGCCTGGCTCTGGTATTCGGCCGAGTGTTCCTTGGTGTAGGTGTCGAGGATGCCGCGTTTGGGTTCGCCGGGGCCGGGCAGCGGCACCGAGTACTCCGCGTCGGGGCCGCCCAGCAGCCAGGCGATCACGCCGTCCTCGCCCTCCCAGATCGGGGACGGCGCGCCCTCGCCGCGCATGGCGCGATCCACCGCTTCGACGGCCATCTTCCCGGCGAAGGCGGGGGCGTAGGCCTTCCAGCTGGAGATCTCGCCCTTGCGGGACTGGCGGGTGGCGGTCGTGGTGTGCAGGGCCTGGCCGATGGCCTGGTAGATGGTTTCGGTGTCGAGTCCGAGCAGCGTGCCGATGCCGGCGGCGGCCGACGGGCCGAGGTGCGCGACGTGGTCGATCTTGTGCTCGTGCAGGCAGATCGCGCGGACCAGGTTCACCTGGATCTCGTAACCCGTTGCCAGACCGCGGATCAGGTCGCGGCCGCTGCGGCCGGTGTGCTGGGCGACGGCGAGGACGGGCGGAATGTTGTCGCCCGGGTGGGAGTACTCCGCGGCCAGGAAGGTGTCGTGGAAGTCCAGTTCCCGTACGGCGACGCCGTTGGCCCAGGCCGCCCATTCCGGCGAGTAGGAGCCGCTCGCGCCGAAGACGGTGGCGCCCGGCCGGTAGGGGTGGGCCAGGGCCTGGGCGCGGGCGTTGGCGACCGGTCGCCGGGTGATCGAGGCGGCCGCGACCGCGGCGTTGTCGATGAGCCGGTTGACGATCATCTGCTCGACGTCGGGGTCGACGTCCACGGGGTCGGCCGCGACGTCGGCAATCCGCCACGCGAGGTGTTCCGTGCGGGGAAAGCGCTCGGCGGAGCGATGGGTGCGGACGAGATGGTTCTTCATATTTCGCACGCTACACAGCGGTTCGGCGCCGGGAAATGCCTTGCAAAAGCCTATTTTTGCGGAATCGAAGCCGGGATTCAGCGAAAGTTGTGAAAGCTGAAATTGCTAGGCTGACCGCATGCAGAAGATGTACGCGGGCGCGCGCCTGCGCGCCTTGCGGGAGCGGCGCGGGCTGTCTCAGTCCGCGCTGGCCAAGACGCTGGAACTCTCGGTGAGCTACATCAATCAGCTCGAGCACGACCAGCGCCCGCTGACCGTGCCGGTGCTGCTGCGCTTGAACGCGCGCTTCGACCTGGACATGGGTTTCTTCGCCGCCGACACCGACGCCCGGCTCATCGCCGACCTGCAGGACGTGTTCGCCGAGGACCCGGAGGGCGGCGACATCACCACCGCCGAGATCGACGATCTGGTGGCCCGGGTGCCCGCGGCGGCGCGCGTGCTGGTCGGCCTGCATCGCCGGTTGCGCGGCACCACCGAGCAGATGGAACGCGTCTCCGCCGGAATCGACGGCGCCCCGGGCGAATCCGCGGTCGCCATGCCCTACGAGGATGTCCGCGACTACTTCTACGACCGGCGCAACCACATCCCCGAACTGGACACCGCGGCCGAGCAGCTCTTCGACCGGAACGGCCTGAGCCTGGGCGGGCTCGACCTGCAGCTGACCCGCCTGCTGCGCGAACAGCACGGCATCGCGGTCCTCATCCGCACCGACGATCCCAGCCATCCGGGCCCGAAACGGGTTTTCGACGCCGACAGCCGGGTGCTGACCCTGGCGCGCCGGCTCACCGCGGGTCAGCGGGCGTTCCAATTGGCCACGCAGCTGGCCTTTCTCACCCAGGCGGAGGTGATCGCCGACCTGATCGACGCGACCGACGCCATGCCCGAGAATTCACGCGGCTTGCTGCGCATCGGGCTGGCCAATTACTTCGCCGGCGCGCTGATCCTGCCCTACACCCGATTCTGGGACGCGGCCGAATCGCTGCGTTACGACATCGAATTGCTGGCCGCCACCTTCGAGGTCGGGTTCGAGACGGTCTGCCACCGCCTGTCCACGTTGCAGCGTCCGGGCAAGCGCGGGGTGCCGTTCTTCTTCGTGCGCACCGATCGCGCCGGGAACATCTCGAAACGCCAGTCCGCCACCGCGTTCCACTTCTCCCGGGTCGGGGGCAGCTGCCCGCTGTGGGTGGTGCACGACGCGTTCTCCACACCGGGCAGCATCCGCACCCAGATCGCCCGGATGCCCGACGGCCGCAACTATCTGTGGCTGGCGCGCACCACCGACGAGAAGACGCCCGGATACCTGTCCCCCACCCGGGATTTCGCCATCGGACTGGGCTGCGACCTGACCTACGCGGACAAGCTGGTCTACTCGCACGGCCTGCCCGTCGACGACCCGCGCACGGCGGTGCCGATCGGCGCGGGCTGCAAGGTGTGCGAGCGCACCGACTGCGCCCAGCGCGCCTTCCCGCAGCTGGGCCGCCCGATCCGGGTGGACGACAACAGTTCCCTGACCATCCCGTACGCGCCGATCACGTAGCCGGATGCCGGGGTGCTCCGCGCGGCGGAACGCCCCGGCGTTCGGTCAGCGCAGCGCCCGTGCGGCGGCCACCAGGTTGCGCAGCGACTCGGTCACCTCGGCGGCGCCGCGGGTCTTGAGCCCGCAGTCCGGGTTGACCCAGAGCCGTTCGGCCGGAACCGCTTTCAGTGCCAGCGCGAGCGAGGTCCCGATCTCCTCGGTGCTGGGCACCCGCGGCGAGTGGATGTCGTACACGCCCGGTCCCACGCCCAGGTCGAAGCCCGCCGCGTTGAGGTCGTCGAGTACCTCCATGTGCGAGCGGGCCGCCTCGATCGAGGTGACGTCGGCGTCCAATCCCGCGATGGCGCCGATGATCTCACCGAACTCCGAATAGCACAGGTGGGTGTGGATCTGGGTGGTGTCGGCGACGCCTGAGGTGGCCAGCCGGAACGCCGCCACCGCCCACTCCAGGTACCCGGGCTGATCGGCGCGGCGCAGCGGCAGCAGTTCCCGCAGCGCCGGCTCGTCCACCTGGATGATGGCGATCCCGGCGGCTTCCAGGTCGACCGTCTCGTCCCGGATGGCCAGCGCGATCTGGCGCGCGGTGTCGGCGAGCGGCTGGTCGTCACGCACGTACGACCACGCCAGGATGGTGACCGGCCCGGTGAGCATGCCCTTGACCGGCTTGCCGGTCAGCGACTGCGCGTAGGTGATCCAGTCGACGGTCATGGCCGCCGGGCGGGTCACGTCGCCGAACAGGATCGGCGGGCGGACGCAGCGGGTGCCGTAGGACTGCACCCACCCGTTCGCGGTGGCGGCGAATCCGTCCAGCTGCTCGGCGAAGTACTGCACCATGTCGTTGCGCTCGGGCTCGCCGTGCACCAGCACATCCAGGCCGATCTCCTCTTGCAGCGCAATGACTTCGGCGATCTCGGCGCGCATGCGGGTGTCGTACTCGGCCCGATCGATCTCGGCGCGGCGCAAGGCGGCGCGCGCCACCCGGATGCGGCCGGTCTGCGGGTAGGAGCCGATGGTCGTGGTCGGCAGCGGCGGCAGGTGCAGACGTTCCTGCTGCAACCGCCGCCGCTCGTCCGCGGGCGCCCGGCGTCCGTCGGCGGCATCGAGCCCGGCCAGCCGGGCCCGGACCGTCGGATCGCACAGCCGGGCGTCGGACCGCCTGTCCAGCACGGCCGTTCGCGCGATCTCCAGCTGCTCGGCGGCCGCGTCCTGCCCCTCATGCAGGACGGTGGCCAGCAGCCGGATCTCGGCGATCTTCTCGGCTCCGAACGCCAGCCAGGACCGCAGGCGCGGCTCCAGGTCGGGCTCGGCGGCGAGGCTGTAGGGCACATGCAGCAGCGAGCAGGAACTCGACACCGCCACGGGCGCGCCGCCGGCGGCGAGAGCGGCCAGCCCGGTCAGCGCCCGATCGGGATCGGTGCGCCACACGTTGTAGCCGTCGACGACGCCCGCGACCAGGAGCGTTCCGGAAAGCTCCTGCGCCGCGGCCACATCGGCGCCACCGTCCGCGACCAGGTCGACGGCGATGCCCTCGACCCCGGTGGCCGCCAGCACCGGCAGCACCGGACCCAACCGGCCGAAGTAGCCGGCCACCAGCAGATCCGGTCGCCCCGACCCGGAGGCCAGCCGCTGATACGTCGAATGCACCAGCGCCAGTTCGGTTTCCGTCAGATCTGCGACCAGTGCCGGCTCGTCGATCTGCACCCAGCGCGCGCCCGCCGCGGCCAGCAGGCCCAGCAGCCGCTCGTACAGCGGCAGCAGATCCGGCAGGCGATCGAGCAGCTCACTGCCGTCCACCGACTTGGCCAGTTTCAGGAAGGTGATCGGGCCGATGATCACCGGTCGGGCCGGAATACCCAGTGCCAGAGCTTCTTCCAGTTCCGCCAGCGGCTTGCCCGGATGCAGGGAGAACTCCGTCGCGGCCGACAGCTCGGGCACCAGATAGTGGTAGTTGGTGTCGAACCACTTGGTCATCTCGAGCGGCGCGACCTCGGCGGTGCCGCGCGCGGCCGCGAAGTAGCGGTCCAGCTCGTCGGCGATGCCGTGCACCCGCTCGGGCAGCGCGCCCAGCAACACGGCGGTGTCGAGCACCTGGTCGTAGTAGGAGAAGGTGCCCACCGGAATCGAATCCAGTCCGGCGGCACGCACCGCGGTGAGTTGCGCGGCGCGCAGGCCCCCGGAGAGGCCGTGCAGTGCGGCGGCGTCGATCCGCCCCGCCCAGTACGCCTCGACGGCGCGTTTCAGTTCCCGGTTCGGGCCGATGCGGGGCAGGCCCAGCACCGTGGCGGTGAAGGTGTTCTCAGGGTTCGGCATTGATGAACTCCGTGGTCAGCAGTCGATGACCGCCGCCCATTACGAGCGCACGCTGACGGAGCCCATGGGGCAGCTACCGTGCCCGGATCCGATCGGCGTAGCGCCCAATCCACGAGGCGACGACCGCCGGATACGGCGTATCCGGCACGACGGGCAGGTCTTCGGACTCATGGGCATCGACCCGAAATTCGGGTCGGCCCCGGTACGTGACCGAGGCCGGACCTACCGGCCGTCGCTTCCCAGGCCTGCGCCCAGTGCTGATGACAGCGTTCGTTCCCATTCACCGCTGCGGGACAGTCCCGGATTCTCACCGGGTTCCCTCTCACCCGGCCGGCGCGTGAACGCGGGGCGGGCTTCGACGCCGTCGAATGGGTCAGGGGCTCCTCGACTCCACCTCCGGCGAACCAGTTGCGTTGGCGAATATAGCCCAATGACACCGTGCTGACGGCGCACGCGCCGTCGTCCCAACAGGTGGGCGACCCGGAGCATGCGGATTGACCAGCGGCGATGCGCTTTCGTATGGTTGATCGACGATGCCATGAGGAATCCGGTGCAATGCCGGAACGGTCGCGCCACTGTGAGCAGCCGGTCTCGGTGAGAGACAGGATGCGAGTCAGACCCTCACATCGTCGGTTCGATCGGCAACGGGGACGCGAAATCCCCCAGACTCAAAGGAGTCCTTCGTGGCTACCTCTTTCGCTCCTCGCTCCGGTCTCGGCAGCGGCGCGCTCGCGATCCCGACCACGGCCCTGTGGCTGGTCGGCACCACGCTGCTGGCGCTGCTGGCCCTGTACTTCATCGGCATCGATCAGGGTGCGGTGTCGGTCTTCGGCAGCGACATGCACGTGCACGAGTTCGTGCACGACGGCCGGCATTTCCTCGGTTTCCCCTGCCACTAGCACCGGGAATCGAGTAACCACAATGGAAAAGCGAATCATCGGCCGAGGTGTCCTGCTGGGCGCCCTCGGCGGATCGCTGGCGTTCGTCTTCGCCCGGATCCTGTCCGAGCCGATCATCGATCGAGCCATCGCCTACGAAGAGGGCCGTGACGACGCGCAGATGGCGCTCGACAAGGCCGCCGGCAAGCCGATGGACATGGACCACGGGGTCGAGCTCTTCACCCGCGCGCAGCAGCAGAACGTGGGCTTCGGCTTCGGCATGATCGTGTTCGGTGCCGCCCTGGGCGCGCTGTTCGCGGTGGTCTACTTCCTGGCGCTGCGCAGGGCGGGCAAGATCTCGCCGCGGAATCTGGCACTGCTGGCGTCGGGCGGCATGTTCCTGGTGCTGGACCTGGTCCCGTTCCTGAAGTATCCGGCCAATCCGCCGTCGATCGGGCACCACGAGACCACCGGGCCCCGCACCGCCCTGTATCTGGGCATGATCGCGATCGGCGTGGTCGCGCTGTGCGCCGCGATCTGGCTGGGCCGCAAACTCACGGCGCGCCTGGATGTCTGGACCGCCGGCGTGGCGGCCTCGGCCGGCTTCGTGCTGGTGATGGGTGTCGTGATGGCGGTGCTGCCGTCGCTCGGACAGCTCTCGGCCAACAAGGAATACGGCGACTTCGCCACCGAAACGCCGCAGCCGCTGAAGGATCCGTCCGGCACGATCGTCTTCCCGGGGTTCCCGGCCGACGACCTGTACTACTTCCGGCTGTACTCGATCGCCGCCCAGCTCATCGTGTGGGTGGTCATCGGTGTCGGCTTCGCCTGGCTCGCGCCGCGCCTGCTCGGCGACCGCGCGACCGAGACCGCGCAGGCGGCATGAGCGCGGTCACCCGCCTCACCCTGGTGACGCACGCGATCACCGATGCCGTGCAGGGCGCCCGTTTTCCGGCCGACGAACCGCTGAACCCGCTCGGGTCGCGGTCGGTCGAGAAGGCGGGCGGCCTGCCCGGCCCCGCGCCCGAGACGGTGCTGCACGCACCGGAGGTCCGGGCCGAACAGACCTGCCGCGCGCTGGGTTTCACCGGCGCGCCGGAATTGGCGTTGCGCGACCTGGACCACGGCGGTTGGGCCGGGAAGTCCATGGACGAGCTCGCGCCCGAGCAGCTCATGGGCTGGCTCACCGACCCGGCCTACCGCGACCACGGCGGTGAATCGATCACCGATCTACTCGACCGGGTCGGCGACTGGCTGCACGCACTGGCGGGCAGCGGCGACCGGATCGTGGCGGTGACGCATCCCGCGATCGTGCGGGCCGCGGTCCTGCGCACCCTGAACGCTCCCCCGGAGTCGTTCTGGCGCATCGACATTCCGCCACTGAGCGCCACCACCCTGCATCACCGCGGCCCGGCGTGGACGTTGCGCGCGACCGCGCACGAACTGGCCTGAACCGCCTCAGGCGTGCGGCGGGAACTGGCCGTTCGCCGTGACCTTGGTGCCATCGAGGGTGAAGGTGACGACGCTGGGACCGCCCTGCGGGCAGCACATCGGGTCGCTTCCGTTGAGCCAGCGGTAGGTCAGCGACAGCGAGTTCCGCGTCTTGCCGGTGACCTGCGTGTACATGTACGGGTCGGCGGTCGCCGTACCCAGGTAGGTGCCGCCGGTGAAGAACAGCACGTGCGTGTACGGGTGATTGGTGTTGGAGTTCACCGTCATCCACGACAGCACGCCGTCGCAGCCCGAGGCGAGCGCCACGTCCCCGGCCTCACCGGCCTGCCACCCACCCACCGGCGGCGGGTTCAGCTTGGCGATGGCGGCGTGGGCCAGCTCGGAGTTGATGTCGAAGCACAGCCCGTGTCCGCTCCCCGCGGGCGCGCCGCCCTGCTGTTGCGGCGCGGCGCCGGGACTCGTCGTCGCCGGACTCCCGGCGTTCGACGTGGCCGGGCTCCCCACGCTGGTCGCCACCGGGCTCGCGGTGGTCGGTGCCGGACCCGTCGATGTCCCCGGATTGCACCCGGTGGTCACCGCCATGACGGCGGCGGCCATCGCGAGCAGAGCCGCTGACCTGGTCTTCATGATGTCTCCCCGCGCACGTGTCACGCCCTCATCATCGGGCACGTGAGCAGCGGTGTTATCGAGAACCGCTGTGCGAGAATGCGGCATGAGCATCAAGATCGACGGTCTCGACTCCGCGCTGCTCAGGGAGTTGGCGGCCGATCCGCGGGTGCCGATTCTGGAATTGGCGCAGCGGCTGGGGATCGCCCGGAACACCGTCCAAGCCCGGATGAAACGGCTGGAGGCGGCCGGGGTGGTGCGCGGGTATCCGCCGGACGTGGATCTCGAGGTCATCGGGTTCGCGGTGCACGCCTTCCTGGGCATCGAACTGGACCAGAACAAGATGAACGACATCGTCGAGGCGTTGCGGGCGTTCCCGAACGTGCTCGAGGTACACGCCACCACCGGACGCGGGGATCTGCTGGTGCGGGTGGCCGCGCGGTCGCAGCCGGATCTGCTCGGCGTCATCCAGCGTGTGCACGCCATCGCGGGGGTCAAGCACACCGAGACCATGCTCGCCCTGGCGACGCCGATCGAATACCGGTCGCTGCCGCTCGTCGAACAGCTGACCAGCCATCCGGGCGCCGACTGACCAGAATGCTGCGCACATCAGAGTGCTCCAGATCACTTTTGAGCAGTCTGATCAACTTTTCGCACGACTGTTGACACAGATCACACATCACGGCAGATTTCGCAGCACCGATCGCTTGGTCCCTTCGTTGCAGCTCACAATCTGGGCTGTAGAGAGTGTGGTGACTGTTCATGACCGACGTTGCCTGCGCGCCTGCACCACAGGCCGAACCGGCTACGCCCTACGACCTCGCCGACCGTTACCGGTCGGGTGCGGGTCCGGTCCTCCTCACCGGCGTACAGGCCATCGCCCGGCTGCTGGTGGAACAGCATGTGCGCGATATGCGCGCCGGCCACCGGGTCGCGACCTTCGTGTCCGGGTATCAGGGCAGCCCGCTGGGCGGGGTCGACAAGATGCTGCTGGGCATGCCGACCGTGCTGACCGAACACGACATCGCCTTCGTGCCGGGCTTCAACGAGGAGCTCGCCGCCACCGCGGTGTGGGGCAGCCAAGCCGATCTCCCGGCGGGCACGCCGACCCACGACGGCGTGGTGGGCGTCTGGTACGGCAAGGGGCCGGGCGTGGACCGCGCCACCGACGCCATCCGGCACGCGAACATGTACGGGGTGAATCCGCGCGGCGGCGTCCTGCTGCTGGTTGGTGACGACCCGGCCTCGAAGTCCTCGACGGTGCCCGCGGTGAGCGAGCGGTCGCTGGCCGCCATGGGCGTGCCGGTGCTGTTCCCGCGCAATGCCCGCGAGATCATCACCATGGGCATGCAGGGGGTGGCGCTGTCGCGGGCCTCGGGCTGCATCGTGGCCATGAAGATCGTCGCCGATGTCGCGGACGGCGCCTGGACGGTGGACGGCTCGGTCGCGAACCTGCCCATCGCGGTGCCCGAAGTGCAGTGGGACGGTAAGACTTTCGCCTACCGGCAGCGGCCGATGGCGGCGCCGGCCGACAGCGTGCTCGCCGAGGCCGATCTGTACGGGCCGCGCTGGGCCACGGTGCGCGCCTTCGGGGCCGCGAACGACCTCGACGTCATCGAGGTGGATCCGGCGCACGCGCGGATCGGGATCGCGGCCACCGGCACCACCTTCGACGCGGTCCGCCAGGCGCTGCACGACCTCGGCGTCGACGAGGCGGCGCTGCAGCGCGCGGGCATCCGCCTGCTGCGCATCGGCATGCCGTATCCGGTAGGCGCGCAGCGGGTCACGGAATTCGCGCGCGGCTTGGAGCAGATCATCGTGGTCGAGGACAAGACCGCGTTCATCGAGACCCAGATCCGTGAAATCCTTTACGGCGCCGCCGATGCCCCGCGCATCATCGGCAAGCTGGATGGAAACGGACTGCCGCTCATGCCCTTCGACGGCGAGCTCACGGCGGGCCGCCTGCTCGCCCCGCTGCGCCGGGTGCTGCGCGCGCACGTCGAGCTGAAAAAGGCTCCGCCCCCGGCGCTTTCGCTGGAAGTGTTGTCGGCCAAGCGCACCCCCTACTTCTGCAGCGGCTGCCCGCACAACCGGTCCACCGCCATCCCCGAGGGCTCCATCGGCGGTGGCGGCATCGGCTGCCACACCCTGGTCACCCTGTCCGGGCGCAGCGACAGCGCGGTCACCGGCCTGACCCAGATGGGCGGCGAGGGCAGTCAGTGGATCGGGCAGGCGCCGTTCACCGATGTGCCGCACCTGTTCCAGAACATCGGCGACGGCACCTTCTTCCACTCCGGGCAGCTGGCCGTGCAGGCGTGCGTGGCGGCGGGGGTGAACATCACCTACAAGCTGCTCTACAACGAGGTCGTCGCCATGACCGGCGCACAGGACGTCGAGGGCGGGCTGACGGTCGCGAAGCTGACCCACAAGCTGACCATGGAGGGCGTCGAGCGGATCATCATCTGCGCCGACGATCCCCAGCGGCACAACAAGAAAGCCCTCGCCAAGGGCACACTGCTGTGGCATCGGGACCGGCTCGACGAGGCGCAGAAGACACTGCGTGAGGTCAAGGGCGTCACGGTGCTGATCTACGACCAGCACTGCGCGGCCGACGCGCGGCGGCAACGCAAGCGCGGCACGCTGCCGGTGCGCAATACCCGGGTGGTGATCAACGAGGCGGTGTGCGAGGGCTGCGGCGACTGCGGCACCAAGTCGAACTGCCTGTCGGTACAGCCGGTGGAGACCGAGTTCGGACGCAAGACGCGCATCGACCAGACCTCCTGCAACACCGATTACAGCTGCCTCGACGGCGACTGCCCGTCGTTCGTCACGGTGGAAGTACGCCCGGACGCCAAGGGGCGCAAGGGTTCCAAGCGGGTGCGCGGGATGCGCCGCAAGCCCGCCGAGCCGCCGATGGCGGCCGATCCGGGCCTGAGTGCTCCGCTGGGCACGCAGAACGTGCTCATCGCGGGCATCGGCGGCACCGGCATCGTGACCGTCAACCAGGTGCTGGCCACGGCCGCGCTGCGGGCCGGGTACGCGGTCGAGAGCCTCGACCAGATCGGGCTGAGTCAGAAGGCCGGGCCGGTGCTGTCCCACTTGCGCTTCGCCACCGGCGAATTGGAGCCGTCGAACCGGCTCACCCCGGGCAGCGCGGACTGCATCATGGCCATCGACCTGCTGACCGCGGCCGACCCCAAGAACCTCCAGTACGGCAACCCGGACGGGACCATCGTGGTCGCCTCGACCAGCAAGACGCCGACCGGCGACATGGTCTACGACAAGTCGGTCGCCTACCCCGAGACCGGGCCGCTGCTGGATCGGCTGGCGGCGGTGTCGGACGCGCAGTTCGCCTTCGATGCGCTGGCCGCCGCCCAGCACCTGTTCGGCACCACCGCCGCCGCCAACTTCCTGATGGTCGGCGCGGCCTTCCAGACCGGCGGCCTGCGGCTGCCCGCCGCGGCGATCGAGGAGGCGATCGGCATCAACGGTGTCGCGGTGTCGGCCAATATCGCGGCCTTCCGCTGGGGCCGGGTGGCCATCGCCGACCCGGCGGCGTTCGCGGCGGCCACCGATTCCGGTGCGGTACAGCGGGCTCCGCGGGTCGCGCCCGCCGAGCTGCTGGCCGGAACCGGTTTCGACGGCGAGGTCCGCCGGCTGGTGGAGCTACGCGCGGCGGAACTGATCGACTATCAGAACGCCAAGGTCGCCCGCCGCTACATCGATACCGTCCAGGCCGCCTGGACCGCCGAGCGCGCGGTCACCGAGCGCACCGAGTTCACCGAGGCCGTGGCGCGCGGGCTGTTCAAGTTCACCGCCTACAAGGACGAGTACGAGGTCGCCCGCCTGCTGGTCGATCCCGGTTTCCTCGACGAGGTCAAAGCGCAGGTGCCCGGCGGCGAGAACCTCACCTACAAGCTGCATCCGCCGGTGCTGCGCGCCCTCGGCCGCAAGAAGAAGATCGGGCTCGCACCGAAATCCCATGTGGCGCTGAAGCTGCTCGCCAAAGGCAAGGCGCTGCGCGGCACCAAGCTCGACCCCTTCGGCTACGCCCACGTCCGGAAGGTGGAGCGGGAGTTGCTGTCCCACTACACCGGGATGGTCGCCCGGCTCGCGGCGAACCTGAGCCCGGACACCTACGTCGCCGCCACCGAGGCAGCGGGTCTGCCCGACCTGGTCCGCGGCTACGAGGACGTGAAGCTCGGCAATGTCGAGCTCTACCGTGCCCGTTTGCGCGAACTCGGCCTCGACGGCTGACACCGGTTGCGGGCCTCGGCCCGCACACCTCATCCAATCCATACCGAATCGCCGGACGGCGGCAGCAGCGTCACGCCGCCGTGCCGCGATGACCCGTGCCCGCGCGCGGGCACGCCCCCGGCCGCCCACCCCGCGGCCAACCACCCCGCCGCCACGAGCGGCGTCCCACGAAAGGAATCGATTGTGACCGCAATGCACACCGAAGCAGGGGTTTTCGGCCGCTCGCACGAACTGAGCGCCCGGCGACACGAGCAGGTGGTGTTCTGCGAGGACGACCGGAGCGGACTCAAGGCGATCATCGCGATCCACTCGACCACGCTGGGTCCCGCGCTCGGCGGCACCCGCATGTACCCGTACGCCTCGGAGGCGGCCGCGCTGGACGACGTGCTGCGCCTGTCGTGGGGAATGACCTACAAGGCCGCGGCCTCCGGGGTGGATCTGGGCGGCGGCAAGGCCGTCATCATCGGCGATCCGGCCAAGGACAAGAGCGAGGAACTGTTCGCGGCCTACGCGCGGTTCGTCGAATCCCTGGGTGGGCGCTACATCACCGCCGGTGACGTGGGGACCAATACCGACGATCTGGATGCCATCGGCCGCTACACCAGTCACGTGACCGGTCGCAGCACCGCGGCGGGCGGCTCCGGCGACAGCGCCGGGCTCACCGCGCTGGGCGTGTTCAACGCCATGCGCGCCGGCGCCGAATCCGTGTGGGGCGCACCGACCCTGGCGGGCCGCACGGTCGGCGTCGAAGGCGTCGGCAAGGTCGGGCGCGAACTCATCGGGCTGCTGCTGGCCGACGGCGCGGAGGTGTGCGCGACCGACGTGAACACGGCCGCGCTGGAACGTATTTCGGCGGATCACCCGTCGGTTCGACTGTTGAGCAATGTTTCCGCCGCTCCGGTCGACGTCTACGCCCCCTGCGCCCTCGGCGGCACGCTCACCGTGTCGAGCGCCGAGGCCCTGGAGGCGAAACTCGTCTGCGGCGCCGCCAACAACCAGTTGGCCACGCCCGCAGTGGAATACACCCTGAACGAGCGCGGCATCACCTGGGTCCCGGATTTCGTGGCCAATGCCGGCGGGCTGGTTCAGGTGGCCGGAGAGCTGCGGCACGCGGCGCCGGCCGAGGTCGAAGACGCAGTGAGGGGCATCTTCGACCGTTGCCGCGACATCATCGCGGAATCCAGGGCCGAGGGCATCGGCACCGGTGCGGCGGCGAACAGGTTCGCGGAGCGGCGTCTCGACGCCATCCCGCGAGTTCGCTGAACGCGGCACCGAATTTTCGGAAGGGAGACGACAAGTGGCGTTCGTGAGCGGAATGTTCCGCACCAAATCGGTCGAGCAATCGATCCGGGACACCGATGAGCCGGATTCGAAGCTGCGCAAGGATCTGACCGCGCGGGATCTGACCATCTTCGGTGTCGCGGTGGTCATCGGGGCGGGCATCTTCACGCTCACCGCCCGGACCGCGGGCCAGGTGGCGGGGCCGTCGGTCTCGCTGGCCTTCGTGTTCGCGGCGGTCGCGTGCGGGCTGACGGCGTTGTGCTACGCCGAGTTCGCCTCGACCGTGCCGGTGGCGGGCAGCGCGTACACGTTCGCGTACGCCACTTTCGGCGAGGTCATCGCCTGGATCATCGGGTGGGATCTGATCCTGGAGTTCGCGCTCGCGGTATCGGTGGTCGCCAAGGGGTGGTCGCAGTATCTCGGTGAGGTGCTGGGCGGGGTGGTGAGCCCCGTCGCGCACCTCGGATCGGTCAGGTTCGATTGGGGCGCGGTGCTGATCATCGCCGTGGTCGGGCTGCTGCTGGCCACCGGCACCAAGCTGTCCTCCCGGGTCTCGGCGGTCGCGGTGGCCATCAAGCTGGCCGTGATCGCGCTGGTGCTGGTGGTCGGCGCGACCTACTTCAAGGCGTCCAACCTCAGCCCCTACATTCCCCCGGCGCAGCCGTCGGAGCGGGCGGGCGGCGTGCACCAGTCCCTGTTCTCCTTCCTGACCGGTTCCGGCGGAACGAGTTTCGGCTGGTACGGCCTGCTGGCCGCGGCCTCGCTGGTGTTCTTCGCCTTCGTCGGCTTCGACGTGGTCGCCACCACCGCCGAGGAGACCCGCAACCCGCAGCGCGACGTCCCGCGCGGCATCTTCGCCTCCCTGGCCATCGTGACCGTGCTGTACGTAGCGGTCTCGCTGATCCTGACCGGCATGGTCCCCTACACCGAGCTGGCGAGCGGAAATGCGACCTTGGCAACGGCTTTCGCCATCCACGGCGCCACCTGGGTCAAGAACATCATCTCCATCGGCGCCCTGGCGGGCCTGTCCACGGTCGTCATGGTCATGTTCCTGGGTCAGACCCGAGTCCTGTTCGCCATGGCCCGCGACGGCCTGCTCCCCCGCGGCCTGGCCCACACCGGCAAACACGGCACCCCGGTCCGCCTGACGGTCATCGTCGGCGTCGTCTGCGCCCTGCTCGCCGGCTTCGTGGACTTCGGCACCCTCGAGGAAATGGTCAACATCGGCACCCTGGTCGCCTTCGTCCTGGTCTCCCTGGGCGTCCCCATCCTCCGCCGCACCCGCCCCGACCTGAAACGCGGCTTCCGAGTCCCCCTGGTCCCCCTCATCCCCATCCTGGCCGCCCTGGCCTGCCTGTGGCTGATGCTGAACCTGTCCATCGAAACCTGGATCCGCTTCGTCATCTGGATGGCCATCGGCATCATCATCTACTTCGCCTACAGCCGTTCCCATTCCGTACTCGGCAAGCGGAAAGCGCCCGCCGCGGAATCGATCCCGGCACGCGAACCGGATCCGGTCCCGTAACCCCGCCCCTGCCCCCGGTTCGGTGCAGAACTGGGCTCTCCCGAGGACGACCTGCCCCTGTCCAGGAGCAGGTCGTCCTCGAATCGGATCGCCCCGAGCGATCAGTTCGACTGCCGCACCGCACGCAGAATCAGCTCGGCGACCGCGCCGGGCTGGGACACGGTGACCGCGTGTGAGGCGGCGATCTCGACCGATTCGGCCTGCGCGCGCTCGGCCATGAACCGCTGGGCTTCCAACGGAATATTCTTGTCGTCGGCAGTGAGCAGTGCGAATGCCGGAATGCTCGTCCACGCGGCCGCCGCGGCCGGTTCCTGGAGCGCGGCCAGGGCGACCGGCCGTTGCGTCACCGCCATGGCCGCGGCGGTGGCGGCGGGCACGTCGGCGGCGAACTGCTGCGGGAATTCGTCCTGCCGGATGTACAACTCGGTGCCGTCGGCGCCATCGGCCAGCGGGTAGGACGCCGGGCGGGTCGTCGGGCCGAGGGTCGAGCCCGGGAACTTGTCGGTCAGCGCCAGCGCGCTCTCACCGACCTGCGGAATGAACGCCGCCAGATAGACGAGCGCGGTGACCTGGGACTTTCCTTGCGCTGCCACGCTGATGACGCTGCCTCCGTAGGAATGCCCGGCCAGCACCACCGGCCCGTCGATGCTATCGACGACCGAGGCGACATAGGCGGCGTCGGAGGTGAGACCGCGCAGCGGGTTGGCCGCCGCGAGCACGGAAACTCCCTCGGCGGCAAGGATTTCGATGACACCGTTCCAGCTGGAGGAATCAGCGAAAGCGCCGTGAACCAGAACGACTGTGGGGATGGTGGTCATGGGGATGACTCCTGGATCGAGATCGAATAGGACGGCTGTGCCGGGCGCGGATCGGCTCGCCCGGCAGTGCGGTCAGGAATGCAGCGCCGCGCGCAGTGTCGCGACCGCCTGCGTCACGGCGGCTTTCGCGGCATGCGTGTCGTGCAGCGCGTTCACCATCACGAAGTCGTGAATGATCCCGCCGTAGCGCACCTGGGTGACCGGCACGCCCGCGTCGCGCAGCTTCCCGGCGAACGCCTCGCCCTCGTCCCGCAGCACATCGGCTTCGGCGGTGATGACCAGCGCCGGCGGCAGTCCGGCCAGCTGCTCGGTGGTGGCGCGCAACGGCGAAACAGTAATGCGCGCACGGTCTTCGGCGCTGGTGGTGTACTGGTCCCAGAACCACCGCATGCCCTCACGGGTGAGGAAGTAGCCCTCGGCGAATCGCTCGTAGGATCCGGTGTCGAAGTTGGCGTCGGTGACCGGATAGAACAACACCTGCTGGGCGAAGGAGACATCGCCGCGCTCCTTGGCCATCAGCGTCAGCGCGATCGCCATGTTGCCACCGACCGAATCGCCGGCAACCGCCATCCGGGAAGCATCCAGGCCCTTGCTCGCGCCATCGGTGGTGACCCACTGCGCGATTCGATACGACTGCTCATTGGCAACGGGGTACCGAACATCCGGCGAGCGATCGTATTCCGGGAATACGACGGCTGCGCGCACTCCGACGGCGAGATCACGAACGAGCCGGTCGTGAGTGTGCGCGTCGCCGAACACCCAGCCCGCGCCGTGCGTGTAGACGATGACCGGCAGCGGCTCGGCCGCGCCCCGCGGCTTCACGATGCGAGCCCGCACCGACCCGGTCGGGCCACCCTCGACCGCGATCCACTCCTCGTCGATCTCCGGCTTGAAGATCGGCGAATCCTGCACCGAGTCAACCGCTTTACGGCCTTCCTCGGGCGGCAGCTGGTACAGGAACGGCGGCTGCGAGGTGGCGTCGACGAACTCCTGCGCGGCCGGTTCGAGCGAAATGCGGTGCGGATTTCCAGACAAAGTTGTAGCCCTCTCTACGGTGATGGAAGGGATATTTCTATCCGGAATCTCTGCGCGGCGCCCCTCGGTGCGGGCCGTGAAATCCCCGATTCAGGACACGGCCGCGATGGCGGGCTCCGGCAGCGCCGGCCATTTCGCCGAGCCCGTGGTGCGGAAGCGCTGCTGGTATTTGCGCGGCGAAATACCCAGGCGAGCAATGAAAGCCCGGCGCAGCGCCTCACTGTTACCGAATCCCGCCGCCATGGCCGCCTCGGTCACCGAGCACCCGGCGTGCAGCATGTCCCGCGCGACGCCGAAGCGGATGAACGCCACATATTCGGCCGGTGAGCGTTCCAGCTCGGACCGGAACAGCCGGGTCAGGTGCCGCACGCTCACTCGGGCGTGCGCCGCGAGGGTCTGCACCGTATGCGGGAAGGCCGGATTCGCGCAGATCAGATCGACGACCGTGCGCACCAGCGGACTGCGCGGCACCGGGCCGGTCAGGGAAGCCGAGAACTGCGACTGCCCACCCGCCCGCTGCATGTAGACCACCAGCAGTTGCGCCGCCCGCCGCGCCACGTCCGCGCCGTGATCCTCCTCGACCAGCGCGAGGGCCAGATCCACGCCCGCCGCCACCCCTGCCGAACTGTAGAGATTGCCGTCCCTTACGAAGATCGCGTCCGGCTCCACCTCGACGGCCGGGAACTTCCGGGCCAGATCCGGTGCGTACTTCCAGTGTGTGGTCACCCGCCGCCCGTCGAGCAGTCCGAGTTCCGCCAACACCGCTGTCCCACTACAGATCGACACCAGCCGCCGGGTGTGCGCGGACAGATGCCGAGCCGCGGCCAGCACCTCGGGCGTCACGAACACCGAGGCCGGCAGTTCACTCCCGGGAATCACCACGGTGTCGAATCTCCCGGCCTCGGCCGCCGCACCGCCCACCGCCACCCGCGCGCCGATCGAGGTCTGCACATCCCGCCCGTCGGCCGAGAGCAATACCACCTCGTACCCGTCCACCGCTTGATTGGCTTCCACGAAGACCTCGGCGGGACCGGCGAAGTCGAGCATCTTCACACCATCGAACACGAGGATCCCCACCCGACGACGGGCGGATTCGGAAGATATTGATGACATGTCCACCAGTATTCTGGAGACACGCCTCCAGAACAAGCGGAGTGCTCGAGATCGCAGATTGATATTGATACGGTGAGTCCCATGGGTAGACCGCGACAGTTCGACGAGCAGACACTGCTCGAAGCCGCGATCGAGCTCTTCTGGGCGCAAGGCTTCGACACCACTTCGGTCGAGGATGTCTCCCGCGTAACCGGCATCGGCAACGGCAGCATCTACGGCGCCTACGGCAACAAACGCGGCCTGTTCCTGGCCGCTTTCGAACGCTACTGCGACCGGCGCGCCCGCTTCGTCCGCACCGCAATCGAATCCGCCCCCGAGTCGGCGCGCGCAGCCGTCCGCACCCTCTGCCATGCCGTCATCGACGACTGCGCCGCCCACCCCGACCGCCGCGGCTGCCTCATGATCAATAGCGTCGCGAACCTGGGCAGCCGTATTCCGGAAGTCGCGACCATCGGCGCGCGCACCACCGCCACCATGGAAGAGGCTGTCGCCGAACGCCTCCGCCGCGCCATGATCGCCACCGGCCCGGCCGACGAAGAACTCCTCTCGGCCCTGAGCGCGAACGTCATCATGACCGCCCAGGGCCTCATCCAGCTGAGCCGCATGGGCGTCGCCTCCGCCCGCCTTCGCGAAATCGCCGATGTTTCAACCGAGATCCTCCCATCCGCCTGGGCAGGCGATCCGGATCTGCGCTAGTCCTTGCCGGCGGGCTCCGTACTTGCCCCGCCGCGGAATCGATCCCGGCACGCGAACCGGTTCCGGTCGGCTAGATCTGCGCGCCTTCGCTGAAGAACCGTGAGTTCACGAGGACGAACTGCTCCTGGCCCAGGGGCAGGTCGTCCTCGTAGTGGATCGCCTCGACCGGGCAGACCGGTTCGCAGGCGGCGCAGTCGGTGCATTCGTCGGGGTTGATGTAGGCCATGCGGTCGCCGACCACGATGCAGTCGACGGGGCACTCCTCGATGCAGGCTTTGTCCAGGACATCCACGCAGTCGGCGCCGATCACGAAAGTCACGGTGGGCTCCTCGATCAATCTGGGTCCGCGCGATGCGGACAGTCATGATCCTGCGGGTGTTTCGCGTGCTCAGGTAGCACCCGAATGCCGATCACGCCATAAGCTGTCCTTATGATGCTGCCGCCCGGGACACCGGACCTGGACGGGCTCGCGCTGCTCGCGTCGGTCGCGGAACTGGGCAGTCTCGGTGCGGCGGCGCGGCGGCACGGTATCAGTCAGCCCGCCGCGAGTATGCGGATCACCGCTCTGGAACGGCGGCTCGGTCTGCGGCTGCTCGATCGTGGGCGCACCGGGTCGGTGCTGACCGACGCCGGGCAGGCGGTGGTCGAGTTGGGGCGGCCGGTGCTCACGGCGGCGCTGGCGCTGACCGACGGGATCGCCGGGCTGCATCGCGCGCAGCGGCCGGGACTGCGGATCGTCGCCTCGACAACCATTGCCGACCATCGCATTCCGCACTGGCTGACCGCGTTGCGGAAGGTCCATCCGGAGGTGGCGGTGGTGCTGGATGTGGCCAATTCGCGGCAGGTGGCCACCGCGGTCCGCGATCGCGAAGCCGAGCTCGGGTTCGTCGAAGGACCGCACCCGCCACCGGGATTGGGCAGCCGGGTGCTCACCGCCGACGAGCTGGTGGTGGTCGTCGCGCCGGGGCACCCGTGGGCGTCGCGGCGGCGGCCGCTGACGGCGCGCGAACTCGCCGATACCCCGCTGCTGTGGCGGGAACGGGGATCCGGCACCCGCGACACGGTGTGGGAGACCCTGGAGATTCACGGCACCCCGGCCCCGCCCGCCGCCGAACTCGGTTCCGCCGCAGCAATTCTCGCGACCGCCCGCAGCGGCGCGGCACCCGCGGTCGTCAGCCGGCTGATCGTCGCGCACGAACTGCGCGCGGGCACCCTGCGGGCCGTCACGCTCGCCGAGTCGACACCGCTGACCAGGAAGTTCCGGGCCATCTGGCACCGGCGCACACCGCCCACCGGCCCGGCGGCCGAGCTGGTCGAACTGGCTGCCCGAATCGAAGCTGCACGCACGCAACGACACTGAGCCCCAGTCCGCGGCGGCCCGAGGTTCCGAGGGCCGTTCCGGGCAGTGCTGCGGCCTGGGTGCGCGGGAGAGCCGGTTATCAACCACGGGGCGGCCCGGACACGATGCGGCCGGAAGGTGAAGCTGCACCGGACAAGTGAGGCCCCGCCGCGGCAACGTCCGCGGCGGGGCCTGGCTCGTGCGGAACTACTTGTCGGTGAGATCGGCGACCGCTGCGCCGGCGGCATTGGTCTGAACCGAGGCGATGCCCTTCTTCGCCGCGTCCTTGCTCGCGTACGCCTGGCTCTGCGCGATAACCTCGCCGTTGCCGGCCTTGAGCCGCCACCGGAACTTGTCGGCCGCATCAGCGAACAGCTCGAACTTGCCTGACATGACTACCTCGTTCCACGCCTGGAAAGTGCATCTGACATTCATCAGGGTAGGGGCAGGAAACCCGAACGGTCGGAATGGACATGCGGGGGTTTGTCGTACACCGTCTAGTAGGCCGGACGTGGGCTGATACGTTGACGGAGTGACCCGGATGCAGGATGTGACAGCGGCAGACCAGGCGGCCTCGGAGGACGAGGCCGGGACCAGGGCGTACTACGTCGAGCTGGAACCGACGCGCGACGGGTACGAGCGATACTCGGCCACCGCCTCGACCATCAGCGTCTGGGCGGCAACCATGCAGCACGGCGCGCCGCCCTCGGCATTGCTCGCCCGCGCGGTGGAACGGTGCGCACCCCGTGAGGGGGCTCGGATCGCGCGACTGACCATGGAGATCCTCGGCCCGGTTCCCGTGGGCGAGATCGAGGTTCGGGCCTGGATCGAGCGGCCGGGCAAGCGAATCGAACTGGTCGCGGCGGAACTGGTCGCGCCGCAACCGGACGGCAGCGCCCGCGTGGTCGCCAAGGCCGCGGCCTGGCGGATCGCCACCTCCGACACCTCCCAGGTCGTGCACACCGCCGACGCCCCGCTGCCGCCGGTGCCGGAGACGGGCGAGGTCGGCTGGGGCCTGCCCGAGGGCTGGGATATCGGCTACGTGAAGTCGGTGGACCTGCGCGGGGTGGACAGCGACGACATCACCCGGCGGGTGTGGGTCCGGCCCCGCGTCGAGGTGGTCGAGGGCGAGCCGATCTCGCCCCTGGTGCGGGTGTTCTCGGTCGCCGATGTGGCCAATGGCGTTGGCGCGCGGCTGGATCCGACGCACTGGACGTTCCTCAACACCGACCTGACCATCGACCTGTTCCGGCTGCCGGTCGGCGAGTGGATCGGGCTGGCCGTCGAGACCTCCATCGGACCCGACGGGATCGGGCTGTGCTCGACCGTGCTGCACGACGCACAGGGCCCGATCGGGCGCTGCCTGCAGATCCTGGAGGTGCGCGCCCGGGCCCAGCGATAAGGAAACCTATATCGTTGACCCGGTGGACCCGCTGCGTCAGCTGCGCTACTTCATCGCCGTCGCCGAGGAATTGCACTTCGGCCGGGCGGCCGAGCGGCTGCGGATCGCCCAGCCCGCGCTGAGCCAGCGCATCCGCAAGCTGGAGAGCGAGCTCGGCGCCCGGCTGCTCGACCGCGACAGCCGCCGCGTGGAGCTCACCGAGGCCGGCCAGATCCTGCTGGTCGAGGCGCGCGACCTGATCGCGCGCTGGGAACGGGCGAAATCGCTGGTGGACAAGGCGCACCGCGGCGAGGTCGACGCGCTGCGGATCGGGGTGCCGCCCGAGCTGGCGGGCCGGGTGCTGGCCGCCATGCTCACCGCGTTCGAGAACCGCCAGGTGCGGGTGGACCTGCAGGAGCTGACCACCGCCGAGCAGGTCCGGCTGCTGACCGAACGGGAACTCGACGCGGGCCTGCTGCAATATCCGGTGGAGGTGACCGGCCTCGAATCCGGCCCGGTGGTGGAGACCCCGCTGGGCGTGGTGCTGCCCCGCGATTCCCCACTGGCCCAACGGACTTCACTGACCCTGGCCGACCTGAGCGGGCACGGCCTGGTGATCTTCCCGCGCGCCGCCGCCCCCGGCCTCTACGACGCCACCCTGCGTACCTGCTGGGAGCACGGCTTCCACCCGGCCTCGGTGCAGCACGCCGTCAATCCCGAATTCGTGCTCGGCATGGTGTTGTCCGGGCGCGGCGTCGCCTTCGACACCGGCCTGGTGGCGCAGAAGGAGCCGCGCGTGGTGTGGCGGCCCCTGCCCGCGGGCACGCTGAGCTGGCGGCTCGCCCTCACCTGGCCGGCGGCGGCACCGCATCCGCTGGTGCGGGAATTCGCCGACCTCGTCGTATCGGTGGTGCGGGGCGACAGCACGGCCGTCCCGGCACCGATTCAGGACCGTCCGCAGCGCCGACCGTGGGATGTGGTCGCGGGCAGGCAGTGATCGATGCGTTCGATCGCGACCGACGCCGCCGTGCCGATGGCCCGGTCCACCACGGGCTGCCGCCCGGCCAGTGAGTGCGAGACCGTGAAAACCGCGACGGCGTACCGGCTTCCGTCCGGATAGCCCACCACGCCGATCTCATTGCGGATGCCGGGCAGCGTCCCGGTCTTGGACCAGATGTCGACGCCGGGCGGGAACGCCGACGGCAGCCGATGCCCGTACACCTGCTGCCGCATCAGATCCCGCACGAACGCGCACGCCTCGGGCGGCCCCGCCTGGTCCCGGCCGATGAGCAGCAGTAGCCGGGTCATATCCCGCGCGGTCCCGGCCGTGGTGCGCAGCGGATCCACCGCGCGGCTGCCGAACACCTCCTCGGCACTGGATTCCGGGTAGCGCCGGGCGAATTCGAGCAAGTCACGCGCACCGATGTCCTCGGCCATGCTGTAGAGGATGTCGCGGATCGAACCCAGCACACGGGTGTCGGCGAGCCCGAGCTCCCGCACCAGGGAACGCACATTGTCGACGCCGACCCGGTCGAAGAGCAGGTCGGCGGCGGTGTTGTCGCTGACCGTGAGCGCGAAATAGGCGGCGTCGCGCAGGCTGTACTCGACGTCGTCATGGCAGCCGGCCGAACCCACCCCGCCCAGCCGGTCCGCCGCCGTGGCCCGCACCCGGTCGGCGGGATCCAGTTGCCCGGCCGCCACCTGCCGCGCGAACTCCAGCACCAGCGGCACTTTCACCACCGAGGACAGCACCACCGGTTCGTCGGCGGCCCAGCCGAATTCCGCGTCGCAGTCGAAGCAGCGGGCGTGCACGCGGCCCTCGACGCCGGCGTTCCGGAAGATGTCGTCCACTCCCCCAGCATTCCCGGTGCCCCGGATGCGGCCGCCGAGCACCCGGCGAACCGGCACACACAGGGCCGCACGCTGGAACGATATCGATTCGCTTATCAATACTCATCCGTGTCGGTCTTGGACAGCCGCGGGTGATCCGTGTTGGGGTGGGTGGCATGGCAGGTTTCAGCAGCTCGACCCGCACCGGTGTCTGCGTCGCCGCCGTGCTGGTGGCGACGACGGCGTGCTCCGGATCCGATTCCACCTCCGGGCTGTCCAAGGCGGTGGACGCCTTCGCCGACGCCCTCACCCGCGACGACGTCCCGGCCGCCGCCCAGGCCACCAGCGACCCCGCCCAGGCCTCGAACGTGCTGGGTCCGCTCTACGACAACCTCGGCAAGCAGGCGCATTTCGCGGCGGGCAACGTCGAGAAGACCGACGACGGCGGCACCTTCACCCTCACCGCCACCTGGAAGCTGGGCCAGGACGGCAAGAACGAGTGGACCTACACCACCGCGGGCCGCGCCGAACGCGCCGGCGGCGACTGGAAGATCCATTGGGACCCCGCCACCGTCGCACCCGGCCTGAACCTCGGCCCGCTGTCCTACAGCGTCGTGTACCCCGATCCCGCCAAGGTGCTCGACAGCGCCGGCGGCGCATTGCTCACCCAGCAGATGGTGACGCTGGTGAACCTCGCGCCCGGCGCGGACACCGCGGCCGTCGCGGCGGCGCTGCTGCCGGTCGCGCCCGATGTCACCGCCGCGAGCCTGCAAGCGGATCTGGCCGCGGCGCACGGCAAGCCGATCACCGCGGTCACCTTGCGCGAATCCGATTACGCCACAGTCCAGTCCGCGCTCACCAACCTGGCGAATGTGACGACCGCGCAGCAGACCCGGCTGCTGGCCGTCGACAAGGCGCTGGCGTCGCCGACCTTCTCGGGGCTGTCCGATCTCTGGCAGCAGCAGGCCGACGCCGCCGCCGGGTGGGCGGTGCGCGCCCAGGGCAGTGACGGCACGCAGCGGGTCGGCGGCCCGGATCCGCGGCCGGTCACCGACATTCACACCGGCCTCGATGTCGGGCTGCAACGGGCGGCCGAGGCGGCGCTGGACCCGATCACCACCCCCGCCGCCATCGTCGCGCTCCGGCCGTCGACCGGAGACGTGCTGGCCATGGCGCAGAACGCGCCCGCCGACGCGCAGGGACCGATCGGACTGACCGGGTTGTATCCGCCGGGGTCCACGTTCAAGACCGTCACCGTGTCGGCCGCTCTCCAGGCCGGCGAGGTCACCCCCGACTCGACCGTCGCCTGCCCCGGCAAGGAGAACATCGAGGGCCGGGAGATCCCCAACGACAACAACTTCGACCTCGGCCAGGTGCCGCTGCACACCGCCTTCGCCAAGTCCTGCAACACCACGATGGGCCGGCTGGCCGTGCAGCTCGCGCCGGACGGGCTGACCAAGGCGGCCG
Organism: Nocardia tengchongensis; assembly: GCF_054781395.1. NCBI lineage: Bacteria > Bacillati > Actinomycetota > Actinomycetes > Mycobacteriales > Nocardiaceae > Nocardia > Nocardia tengchongensis. The sequence continues at coordinate 345,635 of NZ_BAAGUM010000017.1, read as the reverse complement.
AGCAGCTCGGGCTCGGCATCGACTACGTGACACCCGGCCTGACCACCGTCACCGGCAAGGTGCCGACCGCGGACACGCCCGCCCTGCGGGTGGAGGAGGGCATCGGGCAGGGCAAGGTGACCGCGTCACCGTTCGGCATGGCGCTGCTGGCCGCGGCGCTCGCGCAGGGTTCGGTCAAGCCGCCGACCCTGGTCCAGGGGCAGCCCGGCAAGCCCGACCGGCAGCCCCCGGCGCTGCCGCCCGGCATCGCCGATCAGGTGAAATCCATGATGCGCGAGACGATCACCGGCGGCACCGCCACCGCGCTGCGCGACATCCCCGGCCTGCTCGGCAAGACCGGCACCGCCGAATACATCGACGACAAGCACGCGCACGGCTGGTTCGTCGGCATCGACGGCGACCTCGCCTTCGCCGTGTTCGTCAGCGACGCGGGCAGTTCCGACCCGGCCGTCCAGGCCGCGGGCCGCATGGTGCGCGCACAGCGCTGACCTCCCGCAACACCCATATCAGATCGAAAGGCTTGTTTTGCCGACCCTGAAAACTCTCGCTCTGGCATCGCTACTCGCGCTCACACCGTTGCTCGGCGCTTGCGGAACCGACTCGAAAAACGAAGCCGCACACAGTGGCTCGACAACAACCCCGGCAACCACCGATGCCCTGCGGAATCTCGAACAACAGCACGGCGCGCGAGCGGGCGTCTTCGTGATCGACACCGGCACCGGCCGGACCGTCGGCTATCGGCAGGACGAACGCTTCACCTTCAACTCCACCTTCAAGGGCCTCGCCTGCGGGGCGCTGCTGCGCGCCCACCCGCTGCAGACCGGATTCTTCGACCAGGTCATCCATTTCACCGCCGACAAGCTGGTGTCCGCCTCACCGGTGACCAGCACCCGGGTGGACACCGGAATGACCGTGACCGAACTCTGCGACGCCGCGATCACCCGCAGCGACAACACCGCCGGCAACCAGATCCTCGAACTGCTCGGCGGACCACAAGCTTTGAACGACTTCCTGCGCGGTCTCGGCGATCAGACCACCCACATGGATCGCTGGGAGCCGGACATCAACACGAATATCCCGGGCGACGACCGCGACACCAGCACCCCCGCCGCACTCGCCGAGGACTATCGGCGGCTGGTCCTCGGCGACGTCCTCGCCCAACCCGAACGCACTCAACTGACCGCGTGGCTGCTCGCCAACACCACCGGCGACGCCCGCATCCGCGCCGGCCTCCCGGCGGACTGGAAGACCGGCGACAAAACCGGCTCCGGCGACTACGGCACCGCCAACGACGTCGCCGTCACCTGGCCCGCGGGCGGCGCCGCGCCCCTGGTGATCGTGGTGCTGACAGCCAAGCCGGATAAGGCTGCCGAATACGACAATCCACTGGTCGCCGCCCTGACAACCGAGGCCGTGCGCGCAGTTCGCTAGGCCCGCCTCGCCCGCATCCCAGGTGGTGCTGCGGGAGGGACCAGCAGCGGTACGGCGACGCGTATCGAATCGAGTCGCGGAGTGGGCCTGCGGCCGAGATCGGACGGCCAGGTGCGCCGCGCCCGGACTGCCCGGGCGCGGCTCGGCGTTCCGCTGTGCCGCAGCGGTTTTCACGGAGTCAGCGCGTGGTTTTCGGAGCGAGCGCGTCCATGGCGGCCATCCGTCCTTCGATGACCTCGCGCAGGATGCGCCGGAAGCTCGGGCATTCCGCGTGGCTCGGGGCGGGGCAGGCGGCGGCGTGGCGCAGGCTGTCGCGGACGGCGGTCAATTGTGTGATGGTGCGGTCCAATTCGTCGGCCTTGCCGGTGAGCAGGGCGCGGTCGACTCGGAGTTCGCCGGGCGGGCCGAAGACGAGGACGATGTCGTCGAGGGAGAAGCCGGCGGTGCGGCCGACGGCTATGAGGGCCAGGTGCTCGAGGACCGAACTGTCGAATTGGCGGCGCAGGCCGCGGCGGCCGGTGGAGGCGATGAGTCCGCGCTCCTCGTAGTAGCGCAGGGTGGAGGCGGGGACGCCGGAGCGGCGCACAACTTCGGCGATATCCAGACTGGTCATGCGGATACCTCGGGGCTTGACCTCAAGTCGACTTGAATTGGAACAGTGTAGCTAGACGCCCGTCCCACCGACAAAGGACAGCGACATGACGACACCGCTCGACAAGGACCAGGCCGAACGCTGGAACGGCGCCTCCGGCAATGCCTGGGTCGATTTCCAGGAACTCATCGCCGAAGTGCTGCGCCCGCTGCAGGACCTGCTCGTCGAGACCGCGCGCTCCGACGACGCGCACCGGGTACTGGACGTCGGATGCGGCACCGGCGGAACCACTCTCGCCGTGGCGCGCGAGCTGGGCGCGCGGTGCAACGGCGTGGACGTCGCCGAGCCGATGATCACCGCGGCCCGCGCCGCTGCCGAACGCGACGGCCTGCCCGTGGAGTTCCTGCACGCCGACGCCCAGACCCACGCCTTCGAACCCGGCGGTTTCGACCTCGTGATGTCCCGGTTCGGGGTGATGTTCTTCGCCGACCCGGTGGCCGCGTTCGCCAATCTGCGCCACGCCACCCGGCCCGGCGGGCGGCTCGCCTGCGTGGTGTGGCGCGATGCCGCCGAGAATCCGTTCTTCATCGCGGCGGAGCAGGCGGCCGCACCGCTGCTGCCCGGCCTCGGACCCCGAATCCCGGACGCTCCGGGGCAATTCGGGTTCGCGAACCGCGAGCGGGTGGCCGGGATCCTGATGGACAGCGGCTGGACCGATATCGACATCACCCCGGTCGATGCCGACTGCGTGATGCCCGAACCGGCGCTCACCGGCTACGTCTCTCGCCTGGGACCGGTCGGATTGGCGCTGCTCGAGGTGGACGAGGCCACCCGCGCCGCGGTCGTCGACGTGGTGCGGGCCGCCTTCGAGCCGTTCGTGCACGGTGACCAGGCGCGCTTCACCGCCGCCTGCTGGCTGCTGCGCGCCACCGCCCCCGAACTCAGCTGATCTCGCTGATCAACCACTGATCGCGGGGTGTGCGCCGCCGTTCGCGGCGACTGCCGACGCGGGCGCGCATGCTGTAATGCAGCGGCGTGGACTCGGCGGTCAGCTGGTGCCAACCGCTGCCCGAGCGGATATCGAACACGCCGATGTAGCCGCCGGGCAGCAGTTCGAACGGCTCGGTGATGTGGCCGCCGAAGTCGAACTGGGTACTGCCCTTCTTGCGGAAGCTCTCGAACCAGGACGGAAACACGAAGTCCGACACCAGGACTCCGTCGATCTGATAGCCGTACCGGTCGGCCTCGCAGGCGTCGGCGACCTCGTAGGCGTAGAGCCGGTTGAGCGTGGCGCCGGTGTACACGTAGGCGGCGAGGTTGATGTCCGGGTCGCCGAGCATCTCCAGCAGTTCGTGGCTGGCGGTGACGGTCCAGGTGTACCCGAACTTGATGTCGCTGTGCGCGAACACCTTTCCCTGCGGCAGGCCGTCCGGCGTGAGGTCGTGGTAGCCCAGCGCGGTGGCCTGATCCGAGTCGTCGAGGATCACCAGCCACCACGCGCCCGCGGGCGGAGTATCGTGGCTCGCCACGAAGGTCAGGTCGGCGTCACTCCCCCAGGCCGGCGCCCAATCTCGATGCACCTGCGTCTGCAGCGCCGGCACGACGGCCGACACCTGCGCGTCGGTCAGGACGGTGCTGCGGTTCCACACGGCAATATGTATGGCAGACATGGCGATTCTCGAATCCTCGTCGGCGATTGTTTCGACCCCACCGGCATCATCCCGTGAAATCCGCAGACAGGCAGGCGAATATGCGCATCCTCGATCTCTCGGTGCCGATCCGGTCCGGCATGCCGGTCTATCCCGGTGATCCCGAGGTCACGGTGCGGCCCGCGCTGACCCTTGCCGCCGACGGCGTCAATGTGCTGCACCTGGACCTGGGGTCGCAGACCGGCACACACGTGGACGCGCCGCGGCACATCGACGACACACTGCCCGCGCTGGACGAGCTGCCGCTGGACCGGTTCATCGGACCGGGCGTGGTCATCGACGCGCGGGCGGCCGGGGCGGGCGCGGCGATCGGGCGCGAGTTCTTCGAGGGGCGGGTGGCGGCAGGGCAGGTCGTGCTCATCGTCACCGGCTGGTCGGAACACTGGGGCACGCCCGCGTACCTGAACCATCCGCATCTGACGGTTGCCGCCGCCGAGTATCTGGTCGCGGCCGGGGTCCGCACGGTCGGTATCGACGCGCTCAGTGTCGACCCGACCCCGGCCGAGGAGATTCCGGTGCATCGGATCCTGTGCGGGGCGCACGCGGTGATCGCCGAGAACCTGACCGGGCTGGCGGCGGTGCTGGACGCACAGACGGCCGGTCAGCGGGTGGAAGTGTCACTGTTCCCGCTGCATCTGCCGGGCGCGGACGGAGCTCCGGTGCGGGCGGTGGCCCGCACCGGAGTGTGAGAGAAACGTCAGTGTGTAGCATTTTGCGGCACAGGTCACCCGATCTTCGTAGACTGCTCCAGACAATCTGGGGAGTCGGGGCCCCCGACCACGCTCGATCCGAAGGAATTGGCACGTGAATCGTTACGCCGTAACCACTTTGCTAGCCGTTGCGGCACTGCTGCCCGCTGCGCCCGCCGCGATGGCGGAGATCGCCCTCATCGACACCACGACGACGACTCCGGTGACCACCACCCCGGGCACCACGACGCCGGGCGCGACCACCCCGGGCACCACCACCCCCGGCACCACCACGCCGGACTCGAACACCTGCACCGCCACCGCGGGCGCCGCCACCGCGACCACGCCCGGGACCTGCCCCACCAGCAAGGACCCCGCGCCGAAGAGCCCGATCGAGGCCCTGGTCACCGGTTCCTCCGGCTTCAAGCTGGGCGGCGCGGTCGGTTCGTCGAACACCAACTCCGCCGAACCCGGCACCTGCACCGTGATGGGCACCGCGTCCGCGCTCTCCGGCCTCGCCGCCCTGGGTTGCGGCCCCAACGGACCGGGCACCATCGGCTGACCCGAGCCGCTGTCGAGCATGGTCGAAGGGGCATCAGCGAATCGCTGATGCCCCTTCTGCTGTCTTCCGGACGATCAGCTCCGGTCGGCGTTGCCGGCCTTCCACTGCTCCCACGGGATGTTCCAGTCGCCCAGCCCGTCCACGCCGGACAGCGTGCCGCCGACGGTGTTCCGGACGATGGTGATGTCACCGCGCTTGACGTTGTCGTACACCCATTTGGCGTCGGCCGGACTCAGATTGAGGCAGCCGTGGCTGGTGTTGGAGGAGCCCTGCGCGCCCACCGACCACGGGGCCGAGTGGAAGAAGATGCCGGAGTACGAGATGCGCGTCGCCCAGTCGATCGGGGTCTTGTAGCCGTTGGGCGAGTTCACCGGGACGCCGTAGGTGGAGGAGTCCATGATGATGCGGTCGAACTTGTCGCCGACGATGTAGACGCCGTTGTCGGTGGGGGTGGAGTCCTTGCCCATCGAGGTCGGCATGGTCTTGATGACCTGGCCGTTGCGTTCCACCGTGACGATCTTGGTGTTGTCGTCGGCGGTGAAGACGGTGGCGTCGCCGACGGTGAAGCCGGAGTGGATGTCGCTGTCGCCGACCAGGCCGCCGCCGAGATCCTTGCCGTAGGAGTTCACCGCGATGTCGACGCGGGTGCCCGGGGCCCAGAAGTTCTGCGGCCGCCACCGCACCTCACGGTTGTTGACCCAGTAGAACGCGCCCTCCACCGCCGGCGTGGTGGTGATCTTGATGGCGTCCTGCGCGGCCTTGCGGTCGGGAATGTTCTCGTCGAACTGGACGGCCACCGGCTGACCGATACCGACCACTTCGTTCTCGGCGGGCAGCAGGTACGGGTGGGTGCGGTTGTTGGGCGAGATGGTGGTGAAACTCATAGTCGAGCTGGTCGCCCCGCCCAGGCCGATGGCCTCCACACTCAATTTGTAGGTGCGCCCGAATGCCAACTGCTCGGCCAACTTCCACGAACGGCCGTCCACGGCGAGTTCCCCGGGCACCGGCTTGCCGTCCGGATTGCTGAGCACGACCGCCGTGAGCTTGCCGTCCTCCACCTTCAGGTTCAGCTCACTGGGCGCCACGCCCTTGTCGCCGTCCTTCACCGGGGAGATCAGCTTCGGCTTCATCAGCTCGCCGATCGGATTGGAATCGATTGGCACCGAAGCGGATTGACTCTTGCCACCGGAGGAGCACCCCACCACGGCCAGCGCCAGCACGGTCACCACCACCCCGATGCCCGCCGGCTTCCCCCACCGACGTCCGCTTTGCCTGTCACCCATCGCATCCCCACTTCACGTCTCGGCGCGCAGCGGCCACCGTCCCAAGCCTTCCCCCACAACATCCGTGATCACCCCCGCCGTGTTAACAACCCTCGACATCTCCGGAAACAACCAGCTCAGCGACGCGATTTCACTTTCCGCCACCACTCCTGTTAATGTTCTTTCCGCACCGCAGAGAGCCGAAGCGAAAGACCGAGGCCCCCGGCGGGGTAAACATGCGCCATTAGCTCAATTGGCAGAGCAGCTGACTCTTAATCAGCGGGTTCGGGGTTCGAGTCCCTGATGGCGCACAACAGAACGCCCTGGCAGTCCAACTGCCAGGGCGTTTTTCGTTTTTCAGGTGGCGGATCCGCCGACGCCGGTGAGGGTTTCCGCGGCGTGGCGGGCGATGCTGCAGGCTTGGCGCGATTGGGCTTCCGGGTGGGCGGTGTGCTGATCCAGTGCCGCGCGAATGCGTTCGAAGGAGGCGGCGGCTTCGGCGACCGCGTGCCGCAGGGCCGTGATGTGCGCGATGAGATCCACCGCCTCGGGGGTGGTGAGGGTCACGTTAGGGTGCTCGTCCCCGGCGAAGATGGCCTCTGCGGCCGATTCGGCCCAGCGCGACTGCAGTACGTCGAGGATGTCGGACACTCGGATCGCCTCCCACAAGTCACGGCCTCGGATGACGCTGTCACCACGATACGTACGAGTAACCCCCTACCGGGGTGGTATCGAACGCAGCAGGGATGCACACTACCGGTGACCGGCAGTCGCAATGCCGCCCGACCGGGCCTCGCGCAACTTATTAAGGAGCTGACGGGTGTTCAGCCGTATCGCCATTGTGAACCGCGGTGAGGCCGCGGTCCGCCTGATTCATGCCGTCCGGGATCTCGCCGCCGAGACCGGACAACAGATCCAGACCATCGCGCTCCACACCGACGTGGACCGCAACGCCACGTTCGTGCGCGAAGCGGATATCGCCTACGACCTCGGTCCCGCGTCGGCGCGCCCCTACCTCGACCTGAAGGCGCTCGAGCAGGCCCTGGTCGCGACCAAGGCCGACTCCGCGTGGGTCGGTTGGGGATTCGTCGCCGAGGATCCGGCCTTCGCCGAACTGTGTGAGCACATCGGGGTGACCTTCATCGGTCCCAGCCCCGAGGCCATGCGCAAGCTCGGTGACAAGATCGGCGCGAAGCTGATCGCCGAAGAGGTCGGCGTGCCCGTCGCGCCGTGGAGCCGCGGCGGTGTCGACACCGTCGAGGCCGCGCTCGACGCCGCCGAGGACATCGGCTACCCCCTCATGCTGAAGGCCACCGCCGGTGGTGGCGGCCGCGGCATCCGCATGGTCTCCAACGCCGACGAACTGGTCGACGCCTACGAGCGCACCCGGCAGGAAGCCGCGCGCGCCTTCGGTTCCGGCGTCGTGTTCCTGGAGCGTCTGGTCACCGGCGCCCGCCACGTCGAGGTCCAGGTGATCGCCGACGGTCAGGGCACCGCGTGGGCGCTGGGTGTGCGCGACTGCTCGGTGCAGCGACGCAACCAGAAGGTCATCGAGGAGTCGGCGTCGCCGGTGCTGCGCCCCGATCAGGCCGCCGAGCTGAAGGCTTCCGCCGAGCGGCTGGCGATCGCGGTCGGCTACCGCGGCGCGGCCACCGTCGAATTCCTGTACCACCCGGGCGATGAGCTGTTCGCCTTCCTCGAGGTCAACACCCGCCTGCAGGTCGAGCACCCGATCACCGAGTCCACCACCGGTTTCGACCTGGTGCGCGCGCAGCTGATGGTCGCCTCGGGCCACAAGCTCGAGGGTGAGCCCCCGGCCGAGCGCGGCCACGCCATCGAGGCCCGGCTCAACGCCGAGGACCCGGACCGCGACTTCGCGCCCGCCCCGGGCCGCATCGCGCGCCTGGATCTGCCGGCCGGACCCGGCATTCGCGTGGACACCGGTGTCAGCGAGGGCGACACCATCCCCGCCGACTTCGACTCCATGATCGCCAAGATCATCGCCTACGGCCGCGACCGCGACGAGGCTCTCGGCCGGCTGCGCCGGGCCATGGGCCAGACCCGCGTGGTCATCGAAGGCGGTTCGACCAACAAGAGTTTCGTGCTCGACCTGCTCGACCAGCCCGAGGTGATCGACGGCAGCGCCGACACCGGCTGGATCGACCGCGTCCGCGCCGAGGGCCGGCTGGTGTCGCACCGCCACTCCGCGATCGCGGTGGCCGTCGCGGCCATCGACGCCTACGAGGAGGAAGAGCAGGCCGAGCGCAAGCGCCTGCTGTCCACCGCGGCCGGCGGCCGTCCCCAGGTGCAGCACGAGAGCGGCCGCCCGCACGACCTGAAGCTGCGCGGCGTCGGCTACCGGGTGCGGGTCGCCCGCATCGGTGCGCACCGGTTCCGCATCGGCATCGAGGCGGGCGGCGAAATGCGGGCCGCCGACGTCGATCTGGAGCGTTTCGACCGGCACACCGGGCAGATCGTGGTGAACGGCAGCCGATTCCGGGTCGTCACCGGCACGCACGGACCGGTCACGCTGGTCGATGTCGAGGGTGTCACGCACCGGATCAGCCGCGACGAGGGCGGCGTCGTCCGCTCCCCCGCGCCCGCGCTGGTGGTCGCCACCCCGCTGGCCGTCGGCGACGAGGTCGAGGCCGGCGCACCGGTGCTCGTGCTGGAGAGCATGAAGATGGAAACGGTGCTGCGCGCGCCGTTCCGGGCGCGGCTGAAGGAAAGCGCGGTCGCGGTCGGCTCGCAGGTCGAGACCGGCGCACCGCTGCTGCGGCTCGAACCGCTGACCGACGGAGACGAGGCCGAGGACACCGCCTCGACCGGAGCGGTCGAGCTGGATCTGCCCGGCGCGCCCGCACCCGTGCTGCCGCACGAGGGCCTCAACCGCAGCCTGCAGGATCTGCGCGGCCTGCTGCTCGGCTTCGACGTCGATCCGCACGACGAGCAGCGGGTGCTCGACGACTACCTGGCCGTGCGCCGGGCCGCCGTCGCCGACAACCGTCGGCCGCTGGCCGAGGAAGTCGAACTCGTGCAGGTGTTCGCCGATCTCGCCGAGCTCAGCACCAACGTGTCCTGGGAGGACGGCGCGCAGGGCCACGTGCACAGCGCCCGCGAGTTCTTCCACACCTACATGCAGAGCCTCGACGTCGAGCGCGCCGGGCTGCCGGAGTCGTACCGGGCCGACCTGTCGAAGGCGTTCGCGCACTACGGGGTCACCGATCTGGACCGCTCCCCCGATCTGGAGGCCGCGGTCTTCCGGATCTTCCTGGCCTCCCAGCGGCCCGCCGACACCATCACCGTCGTCACCGCGCTGCTGCGCGAGTGGCTGAGCGAGCCGGTGCCGGACCGCGCGCTGCGTGAGCCGGCCGGTCTGGCGCTGGAGCGCCTGGTGACCGCGACCCAGATCCGTTTCCCGGGCCTCGCCGACCTGGCACGCGGTGTCGCGTACGCCTGGTACGGTCACCCGCTGCTGCGCCGCAACCGTGCCCGCGTGTACACCACCGTGCGCAAGCACCTGAGTTTCCTTGACGCCCAGCCCGATACCACTGAGCGCGCCGACCGGATCGCCGACATGGTGCGGGCCACCGAACCGCTGGTGCGGCTGCTCGGGCAGCGGCTGGTGCGCGGCAGCGCGGACAACACCGTCATGCTGGAGGTGCTGACCCGCCGCTACTACGGCAACAAGGACCTCACCAACGTGCGGACCGAGGAGTCGAACGGGCACCGCTTCGTCATCGCCGAACGCCGGGGCGTGAACCTGGTGTCGGCCGCGGTGAGCTTCGACGCGCTCAACGCCGTGCTGCGGGGTCTGGCCGAGGTGGGCCGCAATACCGCCTCCGTCGAAGCCGACATCTACCTCAGCTGGGAGAAGCAGCCCGAGGACTTCGAGGCGATGGCGGTGGCGTTGCAGGAAGCGCTTGCCGCGCAACCGCTTCCGGATCAGGTGCACCGGGTCACCTGCACGGTGGCGGGCAGCGGCGGTGCGGTCATGCACCACCACTTCACCTTCCGGCCCGCGACCACCGGGATGACCGAGGAGCGGTTGATCCGCGGTCTGCACCCGTACATCGCTCAGCGCATGCAGATGCGCCGGCTGCGCAAGTTCGACCTCACCCGCCTGCCGTCCTCGGACGACGAAGAGGTGTACCTGTTCCGGGCGGTGGCCAAGGAGAATCCGGCCGACGAACGGCTCATCGCGTTCGCGCAGGTGCGCGACCTGGCCGCGCTGCGTGAGCACGACGGCCGGCTGCTGGTGCTGCCGACCGCGGAGTCCACGATCGCGACCTGCATCGACTCCATCCGCCGCGCGCAGGCGCAGCGGCCGTCGAACAAGCGGTTCAACACCAACCGCATCGTCATGTACATCTGGCCGCCGGTCGATGTCACCCGCACCGAACTCGAGACCGTGATCGGCGGGCACGTCCACCCGATGACCGCGGGCGCCGGGCTCGAGGAGATTCTGCTGATCGCGCGCCAGCGTGACCCGCAGACCGGGGAGCTGACCAAGGTCGCGGTGCGGATCTCGTTCGACGCGACCGGCGGCATGTCGGTGAGCGTCGCCGAGCGGACCGACGAGGCGGTCGAGCCGCTCGACGAGTACCGGCAGAAGGTGCTGCGCGCCAGCAGCCGCAACACCGTCTACCCGTACGAATTGACCGGTCTGCTCGGTGATTTCACCGAATACGACCTCAACGACAAGCACATGCTGGTGCCGGTCGGCCGGCCCAAGGGCTACAACAAGGCCGCGCTGGTCGCCGGTGTGGTCACCACCGTGACCGCCCAGTACCCGGACGGTGTCACCCGTGTGGCGCTGCTCGGTGATCCGACGAAGTCGCTGGGCGCGCTGTCGGAGCCGGAATGCCGCCGGGTGATCGCGGCGCTGGATCTGGCCGAGCAGATGCGGGTGCCGCTGGAGTGGTACGCGTTGTCCTCGGGCGCGCGTATCTCGATGCAGTCCGGCACCGAGAACATGGACTGGGTGGCGGCCGCGCTCAAGCGGATCGTCGAGTTCACCCAGGCCGGCGGCGAGATCAATATCGTGGTCAACGGCATCAATGTCGGTGCGCAGCCGTACTGGAACGCCGAGGCGACCATGCTCATGCACACCAAGGGCGTGCTGATCATGACGCCGGAATCGGCCATGGTGCTGACCGGCAAGCAGGCGCTGGACTTCTCCGGCGCGGTCTCCGCGGAGGACAACTTCGGTATCGGCGGCTACGACCGGGTGATGGGCCCGAACGGCCAGGCCCAGTACTGGGCGCCGAATCTGCTTGCCGCGCGGGACATCCTGATGTCGCACTACGACTACACCTATGTGGCGCCCGGCGAGTCGGGACCGCGGCGGGTGACGACCGGCGACCCGGTCGACCGTGACGTCTCCGATTTCCCGCACGTCCTCGAGGGCAGCGATTTCGCCACGGTCGGCGAGATCTTCTCCGCCGCCCACAACCCGGATCGCAAGAAGCCGTTCGACATTCGCACGGTGATGCGGGCGCTGGCCGACCAGGACCACCCGGTGCTGGAACGCTGGGCGGGCATGGCGGACGCCGACACCGCGGTGGTGCAGGACGCGCGGCTGGGCGGAATCCCGGTGTGCCTGCTGGGTATCGAGTCGAAGAACGTGTCCCGGCGTGGCTTCCCCGCCACCGATGGACCCGACACCTACACCGCGGGAACGCTTTTCCCGCAGTCGTCGAAGAAGGCGGCCCGGGCGATCAACACGGCCAGCGGCAACCGTCCGCTGGTGGTGCTGGCGAACCTGTCCGGTTTCGACGGTTCCCCGGAGTCGATGCGCAAGCTGCAGCTCGAGTACGGCGCCGAAATCGGCCGCGCCATCGTCAATTTCGAGGGCCCGATCGTGTTCTGCGTGATCTCGCGCTACCACGGTGGCGCGTTCGTGGTGTTCTCGAAGGCCCTCAACCCGAACATGACGGTGCTGGCGCTGGAGGGCTCCTTCGCCTCCGTGCTCGGCGGCGCCCCCGCCGCCGCGGTCGTGTTCGCGGGTGAGGTCAACGCGCGCACCGCGGCCGACCCCCGGGTCCGCGACTTCGAGTCCCGCGCCGTCAGCGCCTCCGGCACCGACCGCGCCACGCTGACCGCGGAACGCGACGAACTGCGCTCCTCGGTCCGCGTCGAGAAGCTGGGCGAGGTCGCCGCCGAATTCGACCGCGTCCACAACATCGAACGCGCCGTCCAGGTCGGCTCGGTGGACGCGATCATCCGCGCCGCCGAACTCCGCCCCCGGATCATCGAGGCCATCGAGACGGGCCTCGACGGCACCCGCCGCTGACCCACCCACAACGACGAACGCCCCGGCAGTCCAGCTGCCGGGGCGTTCTCGTGTCCGGAGGCGACGCTAGGCCGGTGCCAGGATTTCGATGGTGTGGGAGCTCTCGCCGTGGGTCACATAGATCTCGTGGGTGGTGGCGTCCACCGCGATCCCGCCAGTCCAATGGCCGTCGGAGTACGGGTGCGCGGTTCGGCGTGAGGCGGTGAGCTGGTGTGTCCGGGTGTCGATCATCGTGATGCTGTCGAATGCCCCGGAGGTCAGGAAAACGGTATGCAGGGCGGGATCGAGCGCGACCGCGAACGAAGATTCGCGATTCAGCGAAGTACGGCTGACCGCATGGGTGGCGGTGTCGACCAGCGTGACCGAATTGCCACGGAATTCCGTGAGATAGGCCGCGTGCGAGTCGGAATCGATGACCACGGCTTCCGGCTCGCCGGCGGCCGCGATCGTGGCGCTCACGACGAATGGATCGGGGTCGATGACCGACGCGCCGGCGGCGGTCGCGACCCACACCTGATGGCTGAGTGGATCGACAGCCAGCGCCGCGGGCTTCGCACCGACCGCGACGGTCGCCACGACCGCCCTGCTGCCGGTGTCGATCGCCGCGATCTTCTGGTCGAATTGGCCGGCCACATAGACGCGGTGCCGGTCGGAATCGATTGCGACGGCTGTGGGGTCGACAACGTCCTCGATCGCGATGCGGGCGACCACCGAATTGGTGCTGGGGTCGATGACCGCCAGTGCGCCGCTCCCCCCGATACCGAGTACGTACACGAGGTGCGTAGCGGGATCGATGACGATCGGCTGCGGCTCACGCACGACCAGCCCGTCCACGGCAATCGTGGCGGTGACCGTGCGATTGCGGGTGTCGAGGACGGATACGCTGACCGGATAGGGCGCCGTGGCGGAGTCTTGGTTCACGACGTACGCGTGATGCAGCGCCGGATCCACGGCGACGCCCCGCGGTCCTCGACCGACCTCCACCGTCCCATAGCTGCGGTACGGCCCGACCCCGAGATCATCGAAGTCCCGATTGGTCGCGGGATCTTCCGTAGTGGTGACATGCGTGACCGGCGAGGAGCTCACCGACGAGGCCGATCCGCACCCGGTGACCGCCACCATGACGGCGGCCACCAGGCCGATCCCCCCGAAAAGCCTTGATGTGAAGCACATTCGCCCGAACCTAACAGACCTCGGGTGGCCCTGGAGGCGCGGAGTACGCATCGATCCCACCACGGCGTTTGGCATTTCAGCCCTTGCCTCTGCTAACGTCATCCGCCGTACGCGCCATTAGCTCAATTGGCAGAGCAGCTGACTCTTAATCAGCGGGTTCGGGGTTCAAGTCCCTGATGGCGCACCACAATGTGGCCCTTGACCAGGCATCCTGGTCAAGGGCCACATTCGTTTACCTGTCTCGCACCGTCACGCTCCGCCGAACCGGCTTCCATGCCGGTCCTCTATCGGCGATATCCTGCCGGATTTACCCTCCACCGCACCGAGCGTGAGTGATGCGCGCAAAATCGGCAGTACTCTGCTGATTTTGGCGTTGATTCAGGTAGCCTGATTGAATCCGCAGGGTATCGGCAGAATATTGCCGCTTTATGGAGGTGATTCGATGACGGCGGTATCGAGCATCGGGGATGCCATTCACACGGCACGCCGCCGTCATCGGCTGACGCAGGAGCAGTTGGCGGAGCTGGCGGGCACCTCCACTCGCACGGTGCGCGAGATCGAGCACGGCAGCGGCTCGACCAGTATCGCCACTGTCGCCGCCGTGGCCGACGTGGTCGGACTCACCCTGGGGGTCCTCGGTTGAAGGATCTCGAGGAGCTTCGGCGGGTTGCCCGAGCGGATGTGTACAAGGCCGGTCGGCGCGCCGCTGTGCTGGAGCGGACAGCGGAGGGCGGGACCGAATTTCGCTACGAGAAGGACTATCTCGCCAACCACGGTACGCCTGTAGCGACGACGCTCCCGCTCGACCCGGATCCGGTGCGCGGCAATGCCGGTGCGGTGCCGCCCTTCTTCGAAGGTCTTCTGCCCGAGGGGCATCGGCTCACGGTGTTGCAGCGTGCGGTCAAAACCAGCATCAACGATGAATTGAGCCTGCTGCTGGCGGTGGGGCGTGATGCGCCCGGGGATGTGCAGATCATCCCTGCTGATCAGGCGCTCACCGACGTTCCGGCATTGGTTGAGGGAGACTCGCCCGCAGAACTCGAATTCGCGCGATTCGTGGATGAAATCGATCCGCATGCGCTGCCGGGAGTGCAGCGAAAAGCCAGTGCGTCGATGATCAGTGTGCCGTTCCCGGCTCGGTACGGTCGGTTCATTCTCAAGTTCTCACAACCGGAGTACCCCCATCTGGGGGAGAACGAAGCGGTGCATCTGAAAGCGGCGAGGTTGATGAAAATCCCTGTAGCCGAGGCGGATCTGGTAACCGACCGCATTGGCGACACCGGTCTGCTGGTGCGGCGGTTCGATCGGGTGCACGAGGGCCGATCGTGGCGACGCTTGGCATTCGAGGATGCGACACAGGTGCTGGGCCTACCTCCGGCGTCGAAGTATCAGCCCGATGCGGCCACCGTGGTCAACGCACTCGCGCGGATTGCCGAGGCTCCGACAGTGGCCCGTCGAAACCTCTACTTGCAGTTCCTCTTTGCCTGGCTCACCGGAAACGGTGACCTACACGCGAAGAACGTCGGTGTGGTCGAGGAGCCCGCCGGGAGATGGGGTATCGCACCGATATTCGACATCCCGTGCACTCTGGTCTACGGAGATGACTCGATGGCGCTGCCGATCGCCGGCCGGACCCGAAAGTTGCGCTCCCGCGACTGGGCTGCGTTCGCCGCAGAGGTCGGACTCACCGAGCGCGCCGCCGTTTCGGCGCGCACTGTCGCACTGCGAGCGGCCGCAGCGGTCGATTATGCCGCCCTGCCGTTCTCAGGATCGCCCATGCGCCATACGGAGCGCGAACTGCGTTGGCGACGTGCCGAACTCGGCCACTGAGCGCTGAATCGAGCGATTGCCGAGTGCCACCACGGCAAGGCCACGCGCTGCCGTTCGAGTCCCTGATGGCGCACCACAATGAAGCCCCTGACCAGGCAATCCGGTCAGGGGCTTCATTCGTTCTAGTCGGCGGCCGCGCCGAACCAGGTCGACAGGGCGGCGCGGAGGGCGGGGGCGGCGGTGTCGGTGGGCTCGTCGAAGTCCGCTGCCCAGGCGATGTAGGCGTCGGGGCGGATCAGGAGGGCATCCGCCGGGGGGTTGTCGGTTTTGGCGGTGATGATGTCTACGCGGTTGCGCCAGCCTTCGGCGATCTCGCGGAGGTCCTCGCGGCCCGACAGGTCCAGGAGGACGGGGTGGGGGGTGTGCATGAGGTCGGCTACGCCGGTGACGTCGCCTTCGATGTGCAGGGTGAGGTCGGGGGCGAAGGTGCCGGTCAGGGGGTGGGTGCCGGGCATGGGGTAGTGGATGTCGGTGCCGCCGACCAGGGCTCCCATGCGGCGGGCGGCGGGTTCGTCGGAGAGTAGTTCGGCGAAGACTGTTCGCAGGGCGTCGGCAGCCGGGTCGCCGCCGCGGCGGAGTGCTACCTGGGCGCGGGTTTGGAGGCGGGCTCGGGCGCCCGCCGCGTGGCGTTCGGTGTGGTAGGTGTCGAGCAGGCCTTCGGGGGCCCAACCCTGTACTGCCGCAGCCAGTTTCCAGGCGAGGTTGACGGTGTCGGTGAGGCCGCAGTTGAGGGCGGTGCCGGTGGCGGGGAACAGGTGGGCGGCGTCACCGGCCAGGAAGACGCGGCCGGCGCGGTAGTGCTCGGCCTGGCGGTCCTGGAAGACGTAGCGGGACAGGCGGGTCGGGTCGCCCAGGGGGAGGTCGTGGCCGAGGACGCGGCGGATGCTGTCGCGGAGTTCGGGGAGGGTCAGGGGGTCGTCGGGGTCGTAGTCGGCGGGCTCGTCCTCGGTGGCCTGCAGGTACATGATCCCGTCGAGCGCGGCGACCGCGAACATGCCGTGCTCGGTGCGGGTGAAACCGGAACGGACCATGGCTGTTCCGGGAATCTCGAGGTCGCCGTTGGCGAGCACCGTCACCTCATCGGGGACGGTTACCTGGGCGAGGCGGTTGACCTCGGAGAAGGTGGTGCCGGGGAAGTCGATGCCGGCCATGGAGCGGATCGGGCTGCGGCCGCCGTCGCAGCCCACCAGGTAGCGGGCGGTCACCCGGTACTCGCCGTCCGGGCCGCGCACGTGCGCGGTGACCGTCGCGTCGTCCTGGCTCACGCCGATCACTTCGTGTCCGCGCAGGATCTCCGCGCCGAGCTCATCGGCGCTCTCGGCGAGCACGCGTTCGATGGCGTGCTGGGCGATGGCCAGCGCCCGCATCGGGGGCTCCGACATGGTGGTGAGGTCCACATGCACACCGCCGAAAGGGAACCGGGGCGGCGGGTAACCGCCGTCGGCATCCTTCTCCATGCGCTCCAGCAGTCCGCGATAGCGCAGCACGTCCAGGATCCGGCCGCCCAGGCCGCTGGCCTTCGGGGTCTCCCGAGGTTGCGGGTGCCGCTCCAATACCAGGGCCCGCACGCCGGTCAGACGTAGTTCACCGGCCAGCATCAGGCCGGTCGGGCCCGCTCCCACGATGATGACGTCGGTTTCCACACCCATTGTCGCTCTTTCTGTTTCGATCGTGCTGCCGGCCGGGGCCAGGCAGGATTGGGCACGCCAGCTCATGAGCTCTCTTCCACGGCCGCGCGCACCGCGCGGATCAGTTCGCCTATCAAGGGTTGTGACGCGCGCGCGGTCCAGGCTACGGCTGCCTCGATGGGCGGTGCGTCGGAGATCGGGACCACGCTGTTGTCGGCGTCGGAGAAGCGGCGGCCCAGGGATTTCGGCGCGAGCCACACCCCGTGCCGACGTGCGGTGGTCGGGCCCTCCGCCGTGTCGAGCACGACGGGTTCGGGCCGTCCGGCCTCGGGTCGCAGCGCGGCGGCCCAGTATTGCGCCGCCGGGGCGGACAGGAAGATGGCCGGGAGCACCAGGGTCTCGCCGGCCAGATCGGCCAGCACGACCTGTTCCCGCCCGGCGAAACGGTGATCGCGGGCGAGGACCGCCACCCACGAGTCCTGGCCGATCACGCTGTAACGCAGGTGTTTTCCACCGACAGGCAGCCAGATCAACGCCACGTCGGCGCCGCCGGACTCCAGTTCGCGCAGGCTCTCCGGCATGGACCGGACACTGACCAGCACCACCCGCAGGCCCGGGTCGGCGGCTTCGAGCTCTTGGGCGATCCGGATCAGGAAGTCCGCGGACGAGCGTGGCGAGCACGTCACCCGCAGCCGGTCGATCGACTGTCCCGCACCGATATTCATGCGCGCGGACAACTCCAGCAGCCCGGCCACCATGGTCGTCACCCCGTCCGCGAAGATTTCCCCCGCCGCTGTGAGACTCACCCCTCGCGAGTCTCGCACCAGCAGTGGCACTTCCAGCGCCTGCTCGAGTTGGTCGAGCTGCGCGGCCACGGTCCGCCGCGTCGTTTGCAGCCGGGCCGCCGCGTGCGTGATGTCGCCCTCCTCTGCGACCGCACGAAACGACTCCAGCTGACGCATGTTCAACTCCGGCAGCGCCGACCGCGGACGGCGATCCGGACTCCGAGGCACCGGTTCGTCGACGGAATCTGGTGCCGGAGAACCGACAACGGACGTCATACAACAACTCCTGAAGGGGGATCGCGACCTGCGCGGTCGCCGAGGGAACTCGCTGGTCACACCGACTCGCGAGGTTCACGTACTAGAGTGATCGCCCGGCAACAGCCGAACAACGACAGAAACAGCAATGCCGCATTAACCGCGGAGTTAACGAGACAGGGATTCCGTGGAACTGCGCGAGATCGAGATCTTCTTGACGCTGGCCGAAGAACTGCACTTCGGCCGGACCGCCGAACGACTCAACGTCACCCCGGCCCGCATCACACAGGCGATCAAGAAGCAGGAGCGGCAGATCGGCGCACTGCTGTTCGAACGCACCAACCGCTCGGTGCGCCTGACCGCGGTCGGCGAGCAGCTACGCGACGACCTGCGCCCACTGTTCGACGGACTGGAACGCAGTGTGCGCCGCGCCAAACAGGCCGCCCGCGGGCAAACCGCCGTGCTGAAACTCGCCCTGCTGCCGTTCAATATCCCCGAGTTCCACCGCTATTGGAACGAATTCCGGACCCGGCACCCGCAATGGGAACTGCAGGTCCATCGACTCCCCTACACCGACGTGTTCGGTTCACTGCGCAGCGGCGAGTACGACGTGATCGCCGTCTGGGGCCCGTACCCCGACGACATCACCGCCGGCCCGACCCTGTTCAGCGACAACCGCGTAATGGCCGTCAGCGCCGATCACGAACTGGCCGGCCGCGGCACCGTCTCCATCGAGGACTACCCCGACTACCTGCACTCCATGCCGCCGGGCAACCCGCGCGAGTGGGAGGAAACCTACCTGCCGTTCGCCACACCGAGCGGCCGCCCGATCGACCGCCTACGCCCGGTGACCAACGTCGACGACCTGATCGAATGGGTCCTCAACGGCGACATCATCCACCCCTTCCCCTCCCACGTCACCGAGTACTGGAACATGTCGCACGTCCGCTTCATCCCCATCCCAGACGTCCCGCCCCTCACCTACCGCCTCTGCTGGCGCACCGACGCGGAAACCGAACCCATCCGCGCCCTCGCTCAGGTCCTCACCGACCTGCGCGGACACTAGCCAGCGGTGGGCCTGGGCCGGTGGCAACGCCGTCGAGGACTCAGCGGGCTCGGCGTCGAATCCCGATGGTGCATCACCGGAAGCGCACTCGGCCAGCACAAATGCTGTCACCGGCGAGGCTTTCCTGTTCGTCGGCCCGGATATTCGGACAAGCACCGACGGCTCTGAGCTCCACGTCGCGTCCGGGTAGCGTGTGGCCAATGATCGAGGCTGTCGTGTTCGATGTCGGGGAAACGCTGGTGGACGAGACGCGTGAATACGGGACGTGGGCTGATTGGCTCGGCGTGCCGCGGCACACCTTCGTCTCCGTCTTCGGCGCGACGATTGCGCAGGGCAAGGACTATCGCGAGGCGTTCCAGGTCTTTCGCCCCGGATTCAACCTCGCCGAGGAGCGGGAGGCGCGGGCTCGAGCCGGGCATCCGGAGACCTACGGCGAAGAAGACCTCTATCCCGATGTCCGGCCGGCGCTGGCGAAGCTGCGGGATGTGGGTGTGTGGGTCGGGATCGTCGGCAATCAGACCGTCCGATCGGGGCGGATCCTCCGAAGCCTCGACCTGCCTACCGATTTCATCGCTACCTCGGACGACTGGGGCGTCGAGAAGCCCTCGGTCGCGTTCTTCGAGAAGGTGGTCGAGGTCGCGCCCTGCGAGGCCGGCCAGATCGTCTACGTCGGCGACCGCATCGAGAACGACATCGCCCCCGCGAAGGCGGTGGGCATGAGAACCGCATACATCCAGCGGGGACCATGGGGCTGGATCCAGCGAGACATGCCAGAGGTCGCAGAACTATCCGATTGGAAGATCCACGACCTCAATGAGCTGGCGAAAATCGCTGCCGCAGAAAACGGTTAGGTGGCCAGCGACCTGATCATGGTGTGCCAGTTGTAGAGCTGGCCATCCAGGTCACGTACCACGGGGAGCGAGTCCCATTCCCGGAGGGTCTGCCTGACCGTTCGCACCCGATCCATCGCGGTCGCGTACCAATGCTCCCCAAGCAATTCCAACGCTTTCCCGAGGTGCTCGCACGCCTTCTCCGGATTCCGGTCGAGCACCTCCGCCGCCGCGAGATCCGCATGCAGCACCGCCCTCTGTTTGATCGCGTCGACGGACAACTCCGTCAGCGCTCGCTCGAGCGTCTCACGCGCGGCAGCACCATGGCCGGCCGCGATCTGGGTGTTGCCCTTGAACCCGGCGAGCCGCGCCGTCGAGAACCAGTCCAGCCATACCGGACTCGGAGCATCATCCGGGTCGTATTCGGCGTACACGAGCGCAGCGTGATCGAGCAGTTCGAGGGCCCTGCTCACCTCGCCGATCCGAGTTTCGACCTCGGCCTCGACGGCATCGAGCCACGCGGTCATCTCCGCGCCGGCTTGCCCGCGCTCTGCGAAAATGCGTGCCCCACGAAGGCTTTCGCGAGCAGCCTCGAGTCGCTGGGGTTGCGTGCCATTCTGTTCGGCGTCGTTCGCGAACGCAGGAGCGAATGCCATGTGCGCCAACGTCGCCGCCCCCAACAGCGAATCATCGGCGCGTCCCGCAGCTCGCAACGCGAGCCCGAAACTCGCCACCGCGAGTTGAGGCTGCTGTAGATCGAAGAACTCCAGGCGTCCGGCCAGCAGACTGGTTTCGGCAACCGCACGCGCCATCAGCTTCTGGCCGGCACCAGGAACCTGCTCCAACAGATCCCAGCCCAGAGCAGCGTGGGTGGCTACCAATTGCTGCAAGCGGTCGGCTGGCACCGACCAGTACATCCGGCGGTACGCGGCCGCCGCGGACATGAAGTCCGATGCCACCGACTGAGGCAACGTCCCGGGCACAGCACCGGCGTGGCGAGATGCCCACGTCTCGCCGCTCCCGATCGCCTGCGGCCGAGCCGATTCGGAAGTGGACCGGCGCGATGAGCTGAACCCTAGCTCCGTGATCGGCCGATTGAACAAAGCCTGCAGAGCCTGCGCGTGGTCCGCCTGCGGCCATGGCGGTGAGTCCGATTCCCATCGCCCGATGGTCTTCTTGGTCACTGCGATGCGCAGGCCGATACTTCGAGCGGTCTCGTTGAGCGCCTTCGCCAAATCTTCCTGCGATCGGTAGCCAAGACTCAAGCGCGCCAGTCGAAGTGGGGGCGGCGGAGACGTCATACCCACCACCCTACGCTCGATCCAGAACTCTTTGTCCCCAAAGAGACAAATAATGTCCCGGCAATGTCCCTCCAAATGGAGCCTTTGGAGACACAAATCGGTGGCATGGTGTATCTAGCTCTCGAGTCCGAGAGAAGTTGCCACACATCGAAGCTCGGGAGGGAACCTTCCGTGAACAAGACAGAAGCCAGAGTGATGCGCGCCCTGGCGCCAGGCGAGCAGCGCACCATCGACCAGATCGCCTGCGACGCACGTATTTCCACTCGCAGTGCCCAGAACGGTGTCAGATCACTTGCCGCGAAAGGCTTCGCCGTCGGCAGCAAGGGCCTGCAGCGCAATGCATGGATGCCGACATCCGCCGGAGCGGGATTCGTGACCGGCGGCCGCGGCCGCGCACTGCTCGACATTCCGGAGGGGTGACTTGCTGCTGCCATCCGCCGTGATCGTCTCCAGCACTGCACATTTCGCTATCACAAGCTAGGCGATGCCATGTCTATCGAGGATGTTCTTGCGTTACTGGACGAAGGCGTTCCCGCCGGGTGGGTTTGTTTCCAGGACGGGTCCTGGGCCCCGGTCGGGTTAGACGGGCGGGTCGGGCCGCCGATCACGCCGATCGAGCTGCTCGCAGCAGCGCACCAGGACTTGGCCGCCCTCCAGGCAGCCGGCCTCATCGCCGAGGTCGTCGATGTCGAGCCCCTTGCGGCAATCGACCTCGTCTACGACGACGCGAAAGGAAGTCGAGCCAATCGGCCCCGGCAATTCACGCTTGGAAATCCTGACCACAGCCATGACGGCTGTTTGTGACCTTCCGTGCCATTCGCTCGAGTGTTGCTGAAACCGATTCCATTGTGGGGCAATATGGTCGGAGCGACTCTTGGTCGGGGAGCCACACCATCCGGGGCGGAGATGAGGTCGCTGAGCATTCGGACAACGGAGAGCAAAAGGTAATGCGTAGTTTTGTGCGGGCTGGTACCGCCTTCGGGATCGCGATGACAGCGTTGGTTCTCGGCGCCGGTGCGGCCAACGCGGGTGAGACTGGGACGATCATCGGCAGTAAGGCGTGCGAGGAGGTAGCGAAGATGTACCGCGACATGGGGTACACCGCGCGCTGCTACCACATCCACGGTGACCGGTACTACGTGAATTTCGAGAAGCCGCGCCCTGGTGCGCTCCCCTCCACGGGAAGCGCTGGGTCCAGCTAGGTAGCAACCCCACGCAAACGCGAGCTAGAGCGGCCCGGCATTGCCGGGCCGCTTCGTGGGTACCGCATACCTCGAATCTTCGTAGTTCTCTGCGATCAGCGCTCACGATTCATCGGTGAGAGGATGAACGCCCGGCGTGTCCGGGAACTCGGGGAGTGAGACGACGTGACAAGCGAGCAATACCAGCCCTATCCGAATCCGCAGCATTACGAACCGTTCGGGGCCGGGCAGTCATACCCTGTTGAGCCGACGTCGGGTGGAGCGACGCCGCCGCGCACGGTGACCTATGCCTTCTATCTCATGCTGTCGGGTGCTGCTCTCAGCGGCATCGATCTGCTGTATGGCCTCACCGAGTTGTCCTACGTGCGCGCGACGGCAATGGCGAAACATTCCGGCAAGGGCACGCTCAGCGACAGCCAGATCGACACGATTGTCACTGTCTCCTTCGTAGTCGGTTGCGTGGTCACCTTGATCTCGGTCGGGCTGTGGATCTGGATGGCATTCGCGAATCGCGCCGGCAGGAACTGGGCCCGCATCACCGCGACCGTCTTCTTCGGCATGTACACCGTCGACACGCTGGCCACGGTGACCGTGGGTGACGGTACCGCGATATCGACCGCGATCACCGTCCTCACCTGGCTGGTCGGCCTCGCGGTCGTAATCCTGTTGTGGATCAAGCAATCCGGCACCCACTTCCAACCAGCCCCGGAATACACACCGTATTCCGCTGACACGTACTCGGCTGGCCCGCAAGACTTCTGACGTGTAGCCGAGCGCTCACACCGATCACGCGCACAGCGAGTCACCGGGGTAGCGGCAGCAATTCGACGAGGGCGCCGCGGCCGGTTCCGGCGGGGAGCAGGGCCAGGGATTGGGCCTGGAGTAGGGCGGCCAGGTGGGCGGTGCCGGAGGTTGCGGTGGCGCGCCAGACGCCGCCCTCGACCTGGCGGACGGGGACGATGCGGGTGCGGGCGTCGTCGGGGGCGGCGGCGTCGGCGATTCGGCCCCAGGACGAGGCCGAGTCGGTGCGGCAGGTGAGGGCGCGGACGAGGGAGCGGCCGGTGACGAGGGTGGCGGCTACGGCTGCGAGGGGATTTCCGGCGAGGGCCAGCAGGATTCGGCCGTCAGGGAGGCGGGCCACCAGTTGGGAGCCGCCGGGGCGCATGCGGACGCCGTCGATGAGGATGTGGGCGCCGATCTCCTCGAGCACGCTGCGCAGGTGGTCGGCGCCGCCGTGGCCGGTGGCGCCGACGGTGACCGCGAGGTCGGCGTCGGTGTCGAGTTCGAACCAGGTGCGCAGCAGGGCGCGGTCGTCGGGGAGCCGGGTCAGCCGGCGCACTCCGATATCGCAGTGGCCCAGGTAATGCGGGAGGACCGCGCCGAGCGCGTCGCGGACCTGACCGGGGGCGAGTTCTCCGGTCGCGCGGATCTCGTCGCCGGTGAGCAGGACGTCGGCGCGTAAGGGGCCTCGAATCATGGCGATGGGGGTTTCAGCGCTCTGCGCCACCGAGATCACGCTCGCGTCCACGCGCATGCCCGCGGCGGCGAGTTCGTCACCGTCGGACCAGGACTCACCGCGCACCCGCGTGTCATTGCGCCGAGGAGCCCCCGGCAGGACGGCGATGGTGGCTTGCCCGCCGAAGCGTTCGCCGTACACATGCTCCGAACGGATCACCGCCGTGGTGCCGGGCGGGGTCAGCGCACCGGTCGCGATCCGGACCGCCTCACCGTCGGCGAGAGCGATCCTGGATCGCCTTCCCGCGGTACAGGTTCCGATGAGCATCCGCCATCGGGGTCCGGGGCCGCTGACGGCGAACCCGTCCATGGCCGCGGTGTCGGCGACCGGCAAAGCGGCTGTCGCCCACAGCGGTCCGGCCAGAGTCGCGCCCACGGCTTCGGCCAGCGCGGCGTATCGCTCGCGGATCGGGGACAGTTCCGAACCGAGCACGACGTCGAGCTCCGCCACGGCCACATCGACTCTGCTCACCCGCATCCGCGACCGACTGTGCGAACCCGAATACGCACAGACAGCTCGACCGGACCGAGAGGTGAACGTAACTTCGAACGTGACCGACCGTTAACAGCCGGTTTCTAGCGTGGGGCTGGAGAACCGACGGTCAGCGCGATACGCAGGGGAGGAACACGGTGGCGGCAGCCGATTCCAGCGCCGAAACGGGTACGAAGCGGACAGTGTGCTCGTACTGCGGGGTGGGGTGCGGGATCACTCTCGAGCTCGACACCGGCCCGGACGGACACGCGATCCGGAAAGCCATCGGAGACAAGGCACATCCGGCCAACCGTGGCCGGTTGTGCACCAAAGGCGGAAGCCACGCCGACATGATGGCCGCCGACGGGCGGCTGAGCGCCGCCATGGTCCGCGCCGACCGCGGTGCCGCACCGGAACCGGTGGCCGTGGATACCGCCCTCACCGACACCGCGCGACGGCTGCGCGCGCTCATCGACGAGCACGGCCCCGACGCCGTCTCCTTCTACGTGTCCGGGCAGATGGCCCTGGAAGCCCAATACCTGGCCAACAAGCTCGCCAAGGGCTTCATCGGCACCAATCAGATCGAATCCAACTCGCGGTTGTGCATGGCCAGCGCGGGCAGCGGCTACAAGCTGTCCCTCGGCGCGGACGGCCCTCCGGGCTCCTACGACGACTTCGACCACGCGGACCTGTTCTTCGTGATCGGTGCGAACATGGCCGACTGCCACCCGATCCTGTTCCTGCGCATGATGGATCGGGTCAAAGCCGGCGCGAAGCTGATCGTGGTGGACCCGCGCCGCAATGCCACCGGCGACAAAGCCGATCTGTTCATGTCGATCAGACCCGGCACCGATCTGGCACTGCTGAACGGTCTGCTGCACCTGCTCATCGAAAACGGGTACACGGACCCGGATTTCATCGCCGAGTTCACCGAGGGCTGGGAAGGGATGGCCGAATTCGCGGCCGACTATCCGCCCGAAACGGTCGCCGAGATCACCGGCATCCCGGCCGACGACATCCGGCGCGCCGCCGAGCTGATCGGCACCGCGGAACAGTGGATGAGCTGCTGGACCATGGGCCTCAACCAGTCCACCCACGGCACCTGGAACACCAACGCCCTGGTCAACCTGCACTTGGCCACCGGGGCCATCTGCCGAACCGGCAGCGGCCCCTTCTCCCTGACCGGGCAACCCAACGCCATGGGCGGGCGCGAAATGGGTTACATGGGACCGGGATTGCCCGGGCAGCGGTCGGTGCTCGTCGACGCCGACCGCGAGTTCATCGAACAGCTGTGGGAACTGCCCGCCGGTACGCTGCGCACCGAGGTGGGCACCGGCACCATCGACATGTTCACCAAGATGGCCGCCGGTGAGATCAAAGCGTGCTGGATCATCTGCACCAATCCCGTTGCCACCGTGGCCAATCGGAAGACCGTGCTCGAAGGGCTGGAAGCCGCCGAGCTGGTGATCACCCAGGACGTGTTCGCCGAGACCGAGACCAACGCTTACGCCGACGTCATCCTGCCCGCCACACTGTGGGTGGAAGGCGAAGGCGTGATGATCAACTCCGAGCGCAACCTCACGCTGATCCAGAAGTCGATACCCGCACCGGGAGAAGCGATTCCGGACTGGCAGATCATCGCCCGCATCGCCTGCGCCATGGGCTACGCGCACGCCTTCACCTACTCGAGCGCCGAGGAGATCTTCGAAGAGATCAAACGGACCTGGAATCCGAAGACCGGACACGACCTGCGCGGGGCCACCTATGAACGGCTGCGCACAGAACCGTTGCAATGGCCGATCGCACCGGATGGCCCCGCACGCAACCCGATTCGCTACCACAACGACGGCATCAGCCGGCACCAACGCACCCGCGAGGACGGCTCCACCCCGCGGCTGTGGTTCCCCACCGCCTCCGGCCGCGCCGTGTTCTTCCCGCGCCCGCATCTGCCCGCCGCCGAGTTGCCCGACGACGACTATCCGTTCGTGCTCAACACCGGCCGGGTGCAGCATCAGTGGCACACGCTGACCAAAACCGGCAAGGTCGCCAAGCTCAACAAGCTCAACCCCGGACCGTTCATCGAGATCCATCCCGATGACGCGGCGAAAGTTACTGTTGCCGAAGGTGATTGGCTCGAAGTGGCATCCCGCCGTGGCCGTGCCGTCCTGCCCGCGGTGGTCAGCGACCGGGTTCGGATCGGAACCACGTTCGCACCGTTCCACTGGAACGATCTATTCGGCGAGTACCTGACCGTCAACGCGATTACCAACGACGCCGTGGACCCGATTTCCTTCCAGCCCGAATTCAAGGTCTGTGCGGTCACGCTGACCAAGGTCGCCGCGCCCATCCGGCCCGAACCGGTCATCGAACCGACCTCGACGCCGGAACCTGTCACCACCACCGCAGCTACGGCCGCCGCGCGAGCGGGTGATCGGGTGATGTCGGCCGCCGCTGCGCTCGGCCTCGCCGATATCGGCGCGCCCGCCCTCACAGACCTCGAGTCCGCGTACCTCGCCGGCTTCCTCTCGGGTGTGCAACGCACCGGCGACGAGGACATCGTGCCCGCCGTGCCCGCAGTGAATCCCTTGCGCCCCAATGTCACCGCGTGGGTCGACGGCATGATGGCAGGTCTCTTCACGCCGCATGCCCGCGCGATCCCTGCCGCTCAGGTCACGGCGACCGCGCCGACCGCACTGCTGACCGCCGAGCCTCCGGCCGCGGAAACATCCACCCCCGCACGCCCGCTGATGATCCTGTGGGCCTCGCAGACCGGCAATGCCGAGGATTTCGCCACCGGAACCCTCGCCAAGACACTCACCGAGCAGAGCATGACGCCGGCCGTGCACGCCATGGATTCGCTCTCGGCGGCCGATCTTCCGCAGGGCGCCGACCTCCTTGTCGTGAGCAGCACCTTCGGCGACGGCGACGCCCCCGACAATGGCGCCGGATTCTTCGCGACCCTCGCCGGCCTCACCGAATCCGCCCTCACCGGAACACGATTCGCGGTCCTGGCCTTCGGCGACTCGAACTACGACGCGTTCTGCGGACATGGCAAACGCCTCGACGCCCGCCTGGCCGAACTCGGGGCCGAACGGCTCATCCCCCGCGCTGATTGCGAACCCGACTTCGACGACACCGCCGCCGCATGGCTCGAACAGCTCCTGCCCACCCTCGCGGTCCCCACCGAATCCGCCACGGCACCGGATACATCCGCTTCCACCGCACCGACGCCGGCTACTGACACTCCGTCTGGTCCGGCGGCGTCGGCCGCGCAGCCGCACACCACCTCGACGGCTACGGCCACGCGTGTCGAGACCGACAAGCCGCTGGGTCAACTGGTGGGCAATCGGCTGCTGAGCCTGCCCGGCGCGCAGAAGGAGGTCCGGCAGTTCAGTTTCGACCTGACCGGCACCGGCCTGAGCTACGACGTCGGTGACGCGCTCGGCGTGCGCCCGTTCAACGATCTGGGTCTGGTGTGGGAATTCCTGGCCACCACCGGACTCGATCCGGCCGCCGTCGTCGACGTGCCCAAGGTCGGGTCCTTGCCCTTGTCCATCGCCCTGGAAGAACACCTCGACCTGACGACGGTCACCCCCGAACTGCTGAAGCAGCTGGCCGAATCCACCGCCGATCCCTACCTCAAAACCCTGATGCGCCAGGACAACAAGGGCGAATTGGCGAAGTGGCTGTGGGGCCGCCAACCGGTCGACATCGCCGCCGAGCATCCGGTGCTCGCCGACCCGCAGCGCTGGGTCGACATGCTCAAACGCATTCAACCGCGGCTGTATTCGATCTCGTCGAGCCCGCTGTCGAACCCGATGATGGTGCGCACCACCGTCTCCGTCATCCGCTACCCGGGTCCGACGGGACGGCCCCGCGGCGGACTCTGCTCGACCTATCTCGCCGACTCCGAACAGAACCAGTCCCTCGCGCTGCACGTGCAGCGCTCACCCCACTTCCAGCCGCCCGACGACCCGAACGTCGCCGCGATCATGATCGGCCCCGGCACCGGCGTCGCCCCCTTCGTCGGATTCCTCGAACACCGGCAGGCCCGCGGCGACCAAGCGCCCAACTGGCTGTTCTTCGGCGAACAACACCGCGCCACCGACTTCTACTACAGCGAGGAACTCGAACAACTCCAGCAGCAAGGCATCCTCACCCGCCTCGATCTGGCGTTCTCCCGCGACCAGCGCACCAAGATCTACGTCCAGGACCGGATGCGCGAACACGGCGCACAGCTGTGGAAGTGGATCGATTCCGGCGCCCACTTCTACGTCTGCGGCGACGCCTCCCGCATGGCCAAGGACGTCGACCTGGCGCTGCGCGAGATCATCGCCCACCACGGCGACATGGACACCGACGACGCCGACGCCTACGTCAAGAAGCTCTCGGCGGACAAGCGCTATGTCCGCGACGTCTACTGAATCCACATCTGCGGAAGTACGGGGCGGTTGGTCCCGCATTCGCGGCGCAATCCTCCCATTTGGTCCGAACCTTCGTTTACGCTGAAAGGATGAGCGAGCCGGACTTCCCGCCCGAGCTGGCCGACATCGTCGCCGGCCTCGAACTCGCCTTCCTGGTCAGCATCGGCGACCTGGGCCCGCACACCACACCCCAGCATCCGGTATTGCGCGACGGCCGATTCCAGATCTCCACCCCCGGCCCCGCGACCTGCCGCAATATCGCCGCACGCCCGGCCGTCACCCTGCTCTGGCCACCGACCCGGCCCGACGGCCACGTCCTCATCATCGACGGCCACGCGGCGCTCCGCGGCAACGCTTTGGAAGTCATCCCCACCCACGCCGTCTTCCACCACGTCGGCGCCCCCGAAGCGATGACCCGGCGCTGCGCCGACTGCCGCCGCTTCACCCTCGCACCGCCATACGTGTTGACCGGAGCAGACAACCAGAATCCGTGATCGAGCCCTCAACATCGCGTCGGACACGACCATTATCCGAAATTCTCGTTCGGACGCTGCATAAGTCGATACCCGAGGGCAATTGGAGAAATGGCGGCCGGCGAACACTCCGATGTCCCGCCTCGCCGGCGCGCAGATACTCTTCCACACCGGCGTTGCAGAATGGTTGTCCTGCTGCCGGCAATCTCATCGGCAGCGAATCACACTGCGTAAGAGGGTAATCCGATCATCGCGAGCCTGCCGCGCAGGCGTACCGCGATGCGGCGATGCCGAGGCGCTCACTGAACGCGACCGCATTCCGGACCGTCCGGCGCGTCGGACCCTGCGAGTTCCGGACAGCTGACCTGATTTCGGGGCAAACTCCGGGCGACGCATGGGATATTGGTCGGCGGGAAAGTAATTCGGGGGGACCTGCCGATATCGAGCGAATATGCATCGACCACGAAGGCGACAACTTCATGACGACCTTTACCAGGGGTACCGAGGCACGAACGGGCGTGTCCGAGCGAGAACGCCAATGCGAGGACTTCTTCGCGCTGCCCGAGCTGGCGCACCTCTCACCCACGCGATCCACCGACGCCCGTAGAGAGCTCCGGCGCGACGGCACCTACCGGCACACCCCCGAGGAACTGGACATCGGGACGAAACTCGCATGGCGGAACCATGACCGCTGCGTCGGCCGCAAGCATTGGCGCACACTGAAAGTGCTCGACGCCCGCGCGGCGACCTCGGCCGCCGATATCGCCCACGCGTGCTGGGAGCACCTGCACTACGCCACCAACGGCGGAGCGGTTCGATCCGCCATCACCATCGCGCCGCCCGCGGATGCCCAGGGCCGCGCCTTCCGGATCATCAACCCGCAGCTCATCTGCTACGCCGGCTACCGCGTGCCCGGCGGCGTTCTGGGTGACCCGGCGAATGTCGAGACGACCACGCTGGCCATGGATCTCGGCTGGCGCGGGGCAGGCGGCCCCTTCGATGTCCTGCCGCTGTTGATCCATTCGCCCGACGACGTCGTGCACTTGTTCCCCGTACCGCCGGAGCTGGTGCTCGAAGTCCCGATCACCCATC
The DNA here is from genome assembly GCF_054781395.1 of Nocardia tengchongensis. Classification (NCBI taxonomy): domain Bacteria; kingdom Bacillati; phylum Actinomycetota; class Actinomycetes; order Mycobacteriales; family Nocardiaceae; genus Nocardia; species Nocardia tengchongensis. The sequence continues at coordinate 315,049 of NZ_BAAGUM010000017.1, read as the reverse complement.
CGGAACTCTCCTGGTTCGCCGACCTCGGCCTGCGCTGGCGCGCGGTGCCCGCGGTGTCGAACATGGACCTGGAGATCGGCGGAATCACCTACCCGTGCGCGCCGTTCAACGGCTGGTACGTCTCCTCCGAGATCGGCCGCGACCTCGGCGACAGCGACCGCTACGACACCCTGCCCGAGATCGCCGTCCACATGGGACTGGACCGTTCGAGCGATCGAACCCTGTGGCGCGACCGCGCCCTGATCGAACTCAGCCACGCGATCCTGCACAGCTACCGGCGCGCTCGCGTCCACCTGGTCGACCATCACACCGTGGCACGCCAATTCATCGACCATGTCGACCGCGAGAACGCCGCGGGCCGCACCTGCCCCGCCGACTGGACCTGGATCAATCCGCCACTGTCGGCCAGCCTCACCCCCACCTTCCACCGCTACTTCGACCCACCCGACCCGGCGATCCGCCCGGCGTTCGTCCGCCGCGCACCGCTCACAATCTCCGCGCCGGCACCGACGACCGCGCACGCGATCGAGTCGGGCGAGAACGCGGCGTCACCCCCGACACCCGAGCACAGACGGCCATGGTGGACCTCGATATTCGAATCCCTGCGCAGTTGACGACCGTCAGCGGTAATCCGGATTCTCGAAATCGAAGCGGCAACCGGCATCCCACTCCGAACGCTGATTGCCGTGGGCTGGGATGCCGCCCGCGTCCTTCAGCAGGCGGGCCAGGTGGATCAGGTTCCAGGTCATGAAAGTGGTGTTGCGGTTGGTGAAATCGTTGTCGGGGCCGCCCGAACCGGGGTCCAGGTAGGAGGGGCCGGGACCGGCTTCGCCGATCCAACCGGCATCCGCCTGCGGCGGGATGGTGTAGCCCAGGTGCTGCAGGCTGTAGAGGATGTTCATGGCGCAGTGCTTGACCCCGTCCTCGTTACCGGTGATCAGGCAGCCGCCGACCCGGCCGTAATAGGCGTACTGGCCGCTCTCGTTCAGGATCGAGGAGTTGCCGTAGAGGCGCTCGATGACGCGCTTCATCACAGAACTGTTGTCGCCCAGCCAGATCGGTCCGGCCAGCACCAGGATGTGGGCGTCCATCACCTGCTGCTGCAGTACGGGCCACGCGTCGGTGGCCCAGCCGTGTTCGGTCATGTCGGGCCAGACGCCGGTGGCGATGTCGTGGTCGACGGCCCGGATATGGGACACGTGCACGCCGTTCTTCTCCATGATGCGCGCGCTCACATCGATGAGGCCTTGCGTGTTGCTGGGATCCGGCGACCGCTTCAACGTGCAATTGATGAACAGGGCCCGCAGGTCGGAGTAATCGGACATGACGCCAGCCACCTCTCCTCGACAGGACCGGAGCGCTCCGGGTCATTCGACCTTAGAACCGCCGGACCCCGGCCGACCCCGGTTACGAGGTGACGAAACGCTGACGACCGGCCCCGCCGCGGTTCACTCCCAAGCGAAGCGGGGCTGATCCAGGTGGTCGACGCGGGTGGGGCGGCGGTGCAGGGCCACCTCGCGGAACTGGTGGAGGATCGCGGCGGTCGGGGCATGCAGGTGGCCGCCCAGCATGGGCAGCTGAATGGTGGGGCGGTCGGAACCGAGGGCGGGGGCGAAGCGCGGGGGGACGTCGAGCTCCGACAGTGGAATCCAGTGCACCAACGCCACTTCGGCGGGGTTCGGGGTGAGGGGCGGCGGGTCGCCGACCCAGGCGACCACGGGGGTCATCACGTAGCCGGAACGGGTCGGGTAGTCGTCGAGCAGGCCGAGGACCGCCGATCGAGGCAGCTCGATGCCCAGTTCCTCGTGCAGTTCGCGCAAGGCCGCCGCTTTCGCGTCCTCACCCGGATCCAGTCTGCCGCCGGGCAAGGCGAGCTGGCCGGCGTGGGCCCGCAGCCCCGGCGACCGCTCGGTCAGCCAAATACCCTGCTTCCCATCGTGATCGACGATCGCGATCAACACCGCGGCGGGCTTGCGGTCGCCGAGCTCGGCGGATCGACGGGGGAACGCGGCCAGCGACTCGGCCAGCGCGTCCCGAAGCCGGTTCGCGGGCACGTCGCTCCAGCGATATCCGCTGCTGTCCTGTTCGACCGGCATCTGCCGAACCTAGATCGATTCGCGGCCGAGCGTCAACCAACGGCCCCCGCGCGCCGCCCGCGTCCTCTCCCCCGGCCGGGTTCCGACGTCTCGCCAGTATCGTTCCAGCATGCGTGATTTCGGAGTGGGGTTCACCCACTTTCTGCAGGGGCAACGATGGGTGGCCCGGCATCGGCGGGAGTTCGGGCTGGGAATCGTGCCGGCGCTGATCACGCTGGTGCTGTACGTGGCCGCCCTGATCGCGGTGATCACGTGGGGCGGGGATCTCTCGGATACGTTGACGCCGTTCGCGGATCACTGGCCCAGTCCGTGGGCGGGGTTGTTTCGCGGGGCGCTGATCATCGCACTGGTGGCGCTCGCCGTACTGGTGGCCGTGCTCACCTTCACCGCCGTGACGCTGCTGCTCGGGTCGCCGTTCTATGACGTGATCTCCGAACGGGTGGATCGATCGGTATCGCCGGACGGGAACGCGCCCGAGTCGGGGCTGGCCTGGTGGCGGGAGCTGTGGATATCGCTGCGCGACAGTGTCCGAATCCTGGTGCGGGCCATGCTGTGGGCGGTGCTGTTGTTCGTGCTGGGGTTCGTGCCCGTCATCGGGCAGACGGTGATTCCGGTGCTCGCGGTGTTCGTCACCGGGTTCTTCCTCACCCAAGAACTGACCTCGGTGGCGTTGCAGCGGCGCGGGGTGCATCTGAACCAGCAGATGGGCATGCTGCGCTCCCGCAAGGCGATCGCCTGGGGATTCGGTGCGCCACTGGCCGCGGCGTTCCTGATTCCGTTCGTGGCGGTGCTCCTGATGCCGGGCGCTGTCGCCGGGGCCACGCTGCTCACACGAGAACTGTTGTCGGAGCCGACTCGGCCCTGAGCCCCGATCACATTGCCCATGGTCCTGTGACCATCACGAGGATGACCTGCGCGGTGCGCGACAGGCAGACAGGGCGCGTCGGCACGCAGCCGACGACGGCCCGGAGCAAAGAGTTTTGGACGACGCGGAGGAACTCAACTCGGCCCCCAGCTATAGATCCAGGAACATCCCCGCGTCGCAGGAACAAGCTAACAGCGCCGACGACCGGGCGCCACATAATTTGTCCGATCCCACACCGGCGACCCTCGGACGTGGGTAGTGCACGGAGCGGCGATCTCACGTGCGCGCGGAACGGTCCCGTCGTCACCCCGCGCGACGGCGGGACCGTTCCGCGAGTGCGGTGCGCAGCCCGCGGCGGCCCGCGGCCGCATCGATGACCCGGGAATATGCGACAGCACGCGGCGGGCCGAATCTGATTTCCGACGCCGTCTCGGGGGCGTCGTCGGAGGTGGCGGTCAGCATGCCGTCGGGCAGGGCCAGCTTGTTGATCGTGCGCAGAGTGAGCAGGTACTGCCGGAGCAGCGGGCCGGTGGTGTAGGGCAGGTCGTACTTGTCGCAGAGTGCGCGGACCCGCTCGGCGATCTCGGGGTAGCGGTTACTGGGCAGGTCGGGGAACAGGTGGTGTTCGATCTGGTGTGACAGGTGCCCGCTGAGAAAGGCCAGCACGGGGCCCGCGTCGAAGTTCGCGGTGCCCAGCATCTGCCGCAGATACCATTCCGGCCTGGTCTCGTGCTCGATCGCGGCGGGAGTGAATTTCTCCGCGCCGTCGGGGAAGTGGCCGCAGAAGATCACCAGATAGGCCCACAGGTTCCGGAGTGTGTTGGCGGCGGCGTTCGCGGCGAGAGTCCGGCGCCAGCGGCGGCCGCTCAACACCGGGAAGAGCACGTAGTCCTTGCCGGCCTGGCGTTCGATCTTGCGGATCAAAGCCCTGGTGTGCGCGGACTTCTCGGCCGCGGTGGCCGCGCGCTCACGTTCGGAATACAGGCCGTGCAGGGCGATCCCCCATTCGAAAGTCGCTGCCAGCAGCAGGTTTTGCAGGGGCTGCACCAGCAACCGAGCGCGCCACGGCTGATCACGCGTCACCCGCATGACGCCGAAGCCGATGTCGTCGTCGATGCCCAGGACATTGGTGAACACGTGATGGCGGTAGTTGTGCGAGTACCGCCATTGCGCGGAGACACCGGCCATGTCCCATTCCCAAGTGCTGGAATGGATTTCCGGATCGTTCATCCAATCCCACTGGCCGTGGCAGACATTGTGGCCGATCTCCATGTTCTCGATGCTCTTCGCCGTCGCCAGCGCCACCGATCCCAGCGCCACACCCAGATTCGTCCGGCTGCCGGCGATGACCAGACGCGCGGTGAGGTCGAGGACCCGCTGAAACACGATGGTCCGGCGAATATAGGCCGCGTCCCGGGAACCCAGGCGCTGGTCGATGTCGAGGCGAATCGCGTCGAGCTCCAGCCCGAGCGCCTCGACATCCTCGGGGCTCAGGTGCGCGTAGACCGCAACCTGCGTGATCGCCATATTCCCAGATTAGGGCACAACTACGAGGGGTGTCTACAGCGTAGACTGACGTTGTAGACAGGCCTTGCCGGACGGAGGAATGATGAACGAAATTCGCGCCGGACCCGCCGCGCGCCACCCGCCGAACCACCCCCGGACCGCTCCTCTGACCCGGGCCGCGATGCTGACCGCCGCACTCGAGATCATCGACCGGGACAGCGTCGACCAGCTCTCGATGCGCCGCCTCGGGCAGGCGCTCGGCCGCGACCCGATGGTCCTCTACCGGCATGCCGCGAACAAGGCCGCACTGCTGGAGGGAGTCGCCGAGCTCGTGCTCGCGCAGCTCACCGTCGATCCCGCCGATACCGACTGGCGCCACCAATTACGGGAAGTCGCACGCGAGTACCGCAAAGTCGCCGTGGCGCACCCGAATACGGTGCCACTGCTGGTCACCCTGCCCCTGGCCACCCCGCTGGCGCTGCGCCCCCTCGGCACCCTGCGACCGCTGGAACACATTCTCGACCTACTGACCCGAGCCGACTTCAGCGGCGCCGACGCGCTCCACATCTATCGCGCGTTGTTCGGCTTCCTGCACGGCCACATCCTCAACGAACTCCAGGAACTGGTCGAACACCCCGAGGAGACCGACGACGTGCTGCGCCTGGGCCTGCATCATCTCCCGATCGGCGAGTTCCCCCTACTGCGCGGTCTCGCCACGGATCTGGCCGCCTACGACGGCGCGACCGAACTGGAGCGCGGCCTCGACATCCTGCTCAGCGGCCTCACCACCACCATGACAACGGCCGCGGCACGGCCGGGAAAGAGAAGCGACGATCATGACGCCACGACCTGACACCATCCCCGCGAGCACTCACCGGCTTCGGCTCGCGCTCGACGCCGCCGCCACCGCACCCGTCAATGGATTCTGGTGGCCGCACAGTCGGGGCCTCACCGCGGAACTTCCGGAGGCGCTCGCGATGCTGACCCGCCAGCTGGGGCCGATCCACCGGGTGATCTACCACCTCGACGAATGGGACGCCGCGCCGAGAAACCTCGAAGTCGGCGGACGGCAGGTCCGGCTCGACGGCTACCGGCACATGCCCGCCCGCATCGTCGAAGTCCACGGCGCCGAGATCGGCGCGCGGGTGACCCTGCGTCTCATCACCCCGGTCGACGACGCCGACCTGATCGACGCGCAACAACGGTGGGAGTCCGAGGGCGGGGCGGCCGCCTAGCCGCGGATCAACGTGCGGGATCGGGCAGCGTCGCGGTGAGACCGGTCAGCAGAATGTCCAGGCCGCGTTCGAGTTCCGCGGCGCCGTCGTAGGCGGCCAGGACCGGCGCGAGTTTCCGCACCAGCGGAAACTCGTCGATCGGCAGCCGATACAACCCGAGCCGCAGCACCTCGTCGGTTTCCTCGGGCCGCTCCACGATCTCCTGCAACTCGTTGAGCACATGCCCGTAGAGGAACCCGAACAGCGCGCGGTAGACGTGCAACGCGGCCGCACCGGAAAACCCTGCCCGGGTGAGCAATTCGAGGACGTCCTCCAGCGGGCGCACCACGGCGGGCGGGCGCAGCCCCAGCGGGGTGGCCAGGGGCCGGGTCACCAGCAGCGGCACCACCCGTGGATGAGCGAGCGCCAGCCGCCGGAAATCCCGTGCGACCGAACGCAATTGACCGATCCAATCGGCGTCGGTGACATCGATCGACAACTGCTCGAACACGAGCTCGGCGACGCCGTCGAGCACCGCGGCCTTGTTCTCCACATGCCGGTAGATGACCATCGGATCGCGCCCCACGGCTTCGGCCAGCCGCCGCATCGACAAGCCGTCGACGCCCTCGCGGTCGATCAGCTCGAGCGCCGCGGCCAGCACCACGGCCCTGGTCACCGGGCCCTCACCGCGCGCGCCGACGCCGGGGTCGGACCGCCGGTTGACGGCTCGGCCGCGCCCGCGACCGGCAGGGCGTTCGACCATGCGGGAGATCCTCCGTTCCCATCGGACCTTCCGATGACTTCGATCGTAGACATACGCCGTTGACATCGGAGCGCGACTCGCGACTACCCCCGAGCGCTCGGGGTCGGCCCGCGGACTTCCGCGCAGCTGCGGTCCAGATAACCGGCGACGACGCTACCGATGCTGGGCTGGATGAAGCTGCGCCGCCTGCCGCATCTGCTCGTCGGCCCGGTGGACCGGGGTGTCGAACGGGATGACGAGCAGGGTCAACCTGCCGCCGTCGGTTCCCATCAGTCGCATGACGGCGGGTGGCTGACCGAGACCGGGACCGAGCAGCTCGATGCCGTCGTCGCCGTCGATGCCGCGCTGGGCCAGACTCTTCGCGTTCCAGTCGAATCCGATGCGGGCTATCGGTCCCATCCGCGGAGTGACGGCGCTGATCAAGTCGTGCAGTTCGGCCGTGAGGTTGGCCGTCCAGGGCCACCACGCGCCGTCGACTTCGCCGGTTCCGACGCCGCGTTCGTGCAACAGCAACCGCGGCGTCCGGGTCGGAGCCGGGAAGGGCTGGGTGCGATCGGAGATCGGACCGGCGAACACGCGTCCCGCACTGAACTGGGGCATGTCAGACCCCCGAGCTCAGCAGGGCCGCGCGAGCGAGATTGCGGTCGGTGGCCGAGGTGATGACGCGCAACACGATCATGCCGCCGCCGCTGCCGAACACGTAGAGCGTGTTGCCGAGTTCGAATCGGTGGGCATCGAGCTCCACCACGCGATTCCCGACCATGAGCCGACCAGGGGTCCGCGACCAGCTGATGCGGTCGTAGACCACGCGCCGAGCCGGACCCACCCGGCTCGCCAGCGCGACCAGCAGACCCGGCAACTCCTGGACGAGGTCACTGGATCGGGGCCACCACGTGCCGTCGATGTAGCCGTCGCCATCCCCCCGCGGCTTCAGCTGCACGCGAGGCGCGCGACCGGGTGGACCCTGACCTGCGGGGGAATGGCCGTGGCCGAACCTCCGCAGGACTCCTTCGAAGATGATCATGAGTAGACACCTGCTTCCGGGATAGGGGCGGCATGCAATGCCGCGGAGGCGTTTTCGCGCGCCAGGAACGCGCTGATCTCACCGATCGCGCTCATCAACGGGGCCGGGAAGACCACGGTCGTGTTCTTGTCGACGCCCAGTTCGATCAAGGTCTGCAGATTGCGCAATTGCAGCGCGAGCGGGTGCGCCATCATGGTGTCCGAGGCGTCGCCGAGCGCGGCGGCGGCCAGCGATTCACCTTCGGCCGCAATGATTTTCGCCCGCTTCTCACGCTCGGCCTCGGCCTGGCGAGCCATCGCCCGTTGCATGCTCAATGGCAGTTGGATGTCCTTGAGCTCGACCAGCGTGACTTCGACACCCCACTCCAGGGTGGTGACATCGAGGATCCGGCGAATGTCGATATTGATGGTGTCGGTCTCGGCCAGTGCCTGATCCAGCGTGTGCCGGCCGACCACCTTGCGCAGCGTGGTCTGGGCGATCTGATCGATCGCCGAATACACGTTCTCGATGGCGACGACCGATTTCTCGGCATCGACGACCCGGAAGTAGGCGACCGCGGAGATATCGACGCTGACATTGTCGCGCGTGATGATGCCCTGCGACTGGATCGGCATGGTGACGATGCGCATCGACACCCGGCGCAGGCGGTCGATGAGCGGGACGATGAAGTTCAGTCCCGGTTGACGGACCGCGACCACACGTCCGAGCCGGAACAGCACGCCCCGCTCGTACTGCGTCACGATCCGGATCGACAGCGCCGCCACGATCAGGACGACAACGAGCACGATAATCAGAACACCGAGCGCATTCACGGCTCCTCCTCACGATTGTGAGAGCCATACCCCCAGCGTAGGCCGCTTCTACACTGGGTGTCTACAACGTAGTATTACGGAGTTGACACTTACCGCCGCTCCATCGGAAGGCTTCCCCATGAAGCGCGAGGTCTCCACCGCTCTCGACATCACCGTGCAGGCCGACTCCGTGCTCGAATTCCAGGTCGCGGTCGCCCATCAGTCCGGCGTCGACCTCATCGAGTCGACCGAATTCATCCTCGACGGCCGGCCCCTGTGGCCACGGGAGATCACGGGACCGCACGGCACCCGCATCCACGTGGTGAATTGCCCCGAGGGCCGGCTCGAAGCCCGCTATCGCGCCACCGCGCTGGGATCCGCGACACCCGAACCCGCCTCCGGCTACGACCTCGCCATGTACCTGCGGCCCAGCCGATTCGCCGAATCCGACAAGCTCCTCGGTTTCGCCGCAACCGAATTCGGCTGCGGCATCGACGATCCCACTGTGCCCGAACGAATCTCAGCCTGGGTCAGGCGGCGGATCTGTTATCTACCCGGCAGCAGCGACCCGGTCGACGGCGCTGTGGAGACCCTGCTCTCCGGGGCGGGCGTATGCCGGGACTTCACCCACCTCGTCGTCGCCCTGCTCCGGGCGGTCGGCGTACCCGCGCGGGTGGCCGCCGTCTACGCCCCCGGCTGCACGCCGATGGATTTCCACTCCGTCGCGGAGGCCTACGTGTCCGGGCGGTGGCTGGCCTTCGACCCGACCTGCCTCGCCCCACGCTCGAGCCTGCTCCGAATCGCCACCGGCCGTGACGCTTCCGACATCGCCTTCCTGGCCAATCACGGCGGCGACATCACCCTGACCGGCATGACCGTGAACGCCACCGTCGAGGGCACGCTGCCGATCGACGACCTCCGGCAGCCGACCGCGATCCGCTGATCTCGAACCCGCGCTATCCCGGCCGGCGCCGAAGTTCCGGTCAGCGAATTCGCTCGGGAATGGAGTCCAGCGCCCGCAGCACCCGTACCGCGAGTGCGGTCGCGGCCGCGTCATCGAGTTCCGCGCATTCGCGCACGACATCGCGCACCCGGTTCACTCGTCGCTCATAGGGGGTTTCGATCGTCATTTCCTACTCCTCGGCCCGCAGGCTCGTTCACACCTCAAGTAGACGCTCGACGCAGCCCGGTGTCAACAGTGTAGACCTACGATGCATACATCGGGCGCGCAGGCGCTGCTGCGAGCAGGCGGCTCAGCGCCGATGCGGCCGGCAAAGAGTCAGTTCGCGGAGACCGGGAGGTTCTCGCGTTCGGCGAAGGCGGCCATGTCGACCTGGCGACGGGCGTTCGACAATGCGGTGATGGTGGACAGGCCCAGGGCACCGGCGCGGTCGTAGAGGGTTGCGGTGGAGACGGCGATGCCGTTCGCGGAGACATGATCGCGGGCCTGCAAGCCCAGCTCCGGGCCTTCGGGCAGGCGGGAGAGGTTCAGGGTGACGTCGGTGTTGATGTAGCCGACACCCGCGGTGCCCCAGTTGCAGACCAGGTTGGTGGTGTCGGCGACGAAGGCCGCGCGTTCGAACGGGGTGATGGGCGTGCCCTCGATGAGGGTCGGGACGTTGTTCCAGGCGGCCTTGCGGTGCGCGTTGACGCCGGAGGCGAAATCGTGGGTCCAGTCGGACTCGCCCGACTTGAACAGCGGCGGAGCGCCTTCGGGGCGGTCGAGGCGGGTGTCGGGGATCGGCAGGTCGTGGGTGGGCTGCCAGATCTCCCCGGGCGGCTCGGCGGAGGCGATCAGGAACTGGACGGTGGCGCGGGCGCGGACCCGGTTGTGCTGGACGATCGAGGCGTCGGCCACTCGAATGCGGTTGCCGTCGCGGACGATCGAGCTGCGCAGTTCGATCGGCTCGTTCAGGATCGGGCTGAACATGTCGACGGTGAAGCGGGCGGGCACGAACTGCGGCCCGGGACTGTGGGTTTCGAGTTCGTGGGCCAGCAGCCCGCACACCGCGGTGCCCGCCAGCTGCTCGGAAGACCAGGCGCTGACCGCCATGCGGGTCGCCGTATAGCGACCGTCCTCATGGGTGAAGAACGCGGTCATGATGCCTCCCCGGCCTGGTGATGATCTTCCAAATTAGAACACGTGTCAGAAACGTGAGGGAAGGTACACGTCCCGATCACCGGACAGGGTGGCGATCAGTTCACCCAGGGCGGGTTCACCACGGTGCCGTCGAGCAGTTCTCCGGTGAAGCCGACCGGGGCGCTGACCAGCACCTCAGCGGGCCGATCGGCCGGATTGGTCAGGCAGATGACCGATTTCGCGGGAGCGACCGCCGCATCGCCGGCGGCCAGGTGCGCCGACTCCCCCTCGATGGTGATCGTGATCGAACCGGCGAGCACCACGAACGCCTCCTCGCGGTGGACGCGATGCTCGACACCCAGCACGCCGGGGCCGATCTCGAGCCGCCAGACGCACAGCTCGCTGCTGCCGGTGCCGGGGCGGATCAAAGGGGTGAAACGGGAACCGTGCATCTCGTGGGGCTGAATATCGGCGGCGTGGACGACAGGCATTGCACTCTCCTTTTAGTCAAGCAGATTGACTACATAGTCAAGCTTGTTGACTGTTCTGTCAAGTGTCAAGATTCCAGACATGCCCGGACACGCACAGGACCTGCCGCTGCTACTGCTCGCGGCCGCCGCCGAGGTGACCGACGCCGTCCACAACGGGTGCGTCGAAGCCGGGTTCACCGACATCCGGCCCACCCACGGCTTCGCCTTCGTGCGCATGGCGCCCCACGGCGCGACGGCCGGGGAGATCGCCGAACACCTGGGCGTGACCAAACAAGCCGCCAGCCAACTGGTCGACGAACTCGTCAAAAAGGGCTACGCACAGCGCAATCCGCACCCGACGGACGCACGCGCCAAACTCGTCACCCTGACCGAACGCGGCTGGGCCTGCACCCGCGCCGCCGACGCCGCCCTGGCCCGATTCACCGAGCAGTGGGCGGCCAGACTCGGGACACCGGCGACGGTGCAGCTGCGCAACGCCCTCGCCCACGTCGTCACGCCGGGCCGCGTGCGCCCGTCGGGCTGGTGACGAACGCTCCTACCGCACAGACGATTTCAAAACAGGCCGAGCCGGCTGGATCCAGATCGCCGGGCCGAATCGACCGTGACCCGGGCAGTGAGAGGCGAGTCAACCGTGATCCACGCTGCCGGGGGTCTGATCACCCGAGTTCGAGGGTGGTCACGCCGAATACCCGCTCGCGGTGATAGTCACGCACCGGTCCGGTGTACATGCGCGCGGTCTCGAAGCTCGGCGCCAGACCGGCCTCCTCCATCAGGCGCACCGCGGGCTCGTTGTCGAGCGGAACATCCACCGCCAGCGGCATGCCGGCCGCGTGGGCGGCCAGCGCCGCCAGCAGCTGCCGCGCGTCGGCGGGCGTGTCGGCGAACAGCGGGCCGACGCGCAGCGAATCCCGGGCCGGGCGCAGCACGGCGTAGCCGGTGAGGGAGCCGTCGACGATCCGTGCGAAGGTTCGATGCCCCGGTTCGGTGAGCCAGGCGTGCAGGAATTCGGGGCGATCCGCCGGATAGCACGCGGAGTCGTAAGGCAGCAGTTCGGCGGTGTCGGCCGGCGCGAGCGCGGTGACCGCGTCGTCCGGCAGCGGCAGCCGCGGCACGCCGATGAATCGCGCACTGCGATAGGCGAGTTCGAATCCGCTGCGCCGATAGTTGTCCTGCTGGCCGGGCACCCCGTCGAGCCCGATCACCCGGCCGCCCGCATGCTTCAACCCGGCTTCCCACGTGGCCAGCCCGAACCCGCGCCCCCGCAGATCCGGCCGGACCAGATAGAAGCCCAGAAATGCGTACTCCGCGCCGTAATTGACTACCGACACCGCGGTGGCGGGCTCCCCGTTCACGCGCCCGAGCAGGAACCCGTCGGGATCCTGCGCGAAGTACGCGGTGGTATCCCGCTGCCCGGGGTTCCACCCCTCGGCGGCAGCCCACCCCACCACGGTCGCCCACTCCCCCGGTGTCGCCCGGGAAATGACCAGATCATCGATGCGCGCGGTCTCCGGCATGCGACCACGGTAGCCGCAAAAGCGCTGCTACTCGGCAGAATTCGCGGACCTCGCACGGAGCGACGGCAGCGCGGCCGTCCCCGCCGGCAGCGACGCCTCGCCCGGCCACAGGGGGAATCCAGCCCCGCGACAACGGCAGGCCCACCACCTGCGACATGGCACTCCCACCCGGCCACGGCAGCAGCCAGGTCCCCGACGACACCAGCACCCGCCCCGGTCACAACGGCGACGCGGGGTGGGGGGCGGCAGTTCTCCCACCCTCGCAGCTATGGCACCCTCTGCCCAGCAGAGGACAGCAGCACATCCGGCTGTCGCGGCACTCGGGCGTCCCCCTTGTCCGCGAACTGCCGATACAACCGCGGCTTGGTGATCTGGGCTTCCCGGGCGATGTCATCCATGCTCGGCCGCGCTGCAGCAACGCCCTGAGCGGCCGGTGGGTGCGGGTCGGCGGTCCGGTAGGGTCGATCGGGACATGGCCCGCGACCTGCGAGGTTGCGCGGAGTTCGAGGAAGATATGGCCGACTACGCACATTCCGATCACGCCAGCCGCAGCCGGGAGGAGAAGGCGCGGCGACTGGCCGCGTATGTGTGGGCGCACGGGATCAGCGGGGCCGAACTGCTGGAGTTGCCGGTGGCGCAGCGGCGCAAGCTGGCGCGGGCGGCGGAGACGAATCCGCCCAGCACCGAGGAGACCTGGCAGGTGGTGGCCCGGCTGCTCGACGAGAAGGACGCGTGGGCGGCCCGCAATCCGGGCCATCCCGCGGCGGTGCGGGAGCGGCTGGACGAAAAGATCTTGTGGGTGAAACCGCCGGTCAAGCCGTGGGAGTAGCGGGACGCACCGACGCGCGGCGGTAGGGCGTGGACTCTTGACACCAAGAAATGAACCAGGGTTCACTGCTTGAGTGTCCCCCGACCATGAGAACCACTCCGGCACCCGCCCGGCCGCCTGGCGCGACGACCTGACCGGCGGTGACGACTCGCTGTTCGCGGGCCGCCCCGAACCGGTGAACGAATACACCGCCCGCACCCTCACCTACGAGGTGACCGGGCGCATCGCGCGCATCACCTTCAACCGTCCCGAGCGCGGCAATGCCATCACCGCCGACACCCCGACCGAACTGGCCGCGGCCGTCGAGCGCGCCGACCTGGATCCGCGGGTGCACGTCATCGTGGTGAGCGGGCGCGGCAAGGGCTTCTGCGGCGGCTACGACCTGTCGATCTTCGCCGAGAACGGCCTCGCGCCGGCCGAGGGCGAACAGCCCACCGCGGGCACCGTCCTCGACCCGGTCGCCCAGGCCCGCAATCACAATCCCTGGGCCACTTGGGATCCCATGGTCGACTACGCCATGATGTCGCGGTTCAACCGCGGATTCTCCAGCCTGCTGCACGCCAACAAGCCGACCGTCGCCAAGGTGCACGGCTTCGCCATCGCCGGCGGCACCGATATCGCGCTGTTCGCCGACCAGATCATCTGCGCCGACGACGCTCGCTTCGGCTACCCGCCCACCCGCACCTGGGGCATTCCGGCGGCGGGCATGTGGGCGCACCGCGTCGGCGACCAGCGCGCCAAGCGGCTGCTGTTCACCGGCGACAGCCTCAGCGGCAAGCAGGCGCTGGAATGGGGCCTGGCCATCGAGGCCCCGCCCGCCGACGAACTGGACGCGCGCACCGAGGAACTGCTGGAACGCATTTCGCTGGTGCCGATCAACCAGCTGGTGATGGCCAAGCTGGCGCTCAACAGCGCGCTACTGAATCAGGGCGTGGCGAATTCCGGCATGATCAGCACCGTGTTCGACGGGATCTCCCGGCACACCCGCGAGGGCTACGCCTTCCAATTGCGCTCGGCTACCACCGGATTCCGCGAGGCGGTGCGCGAACGCGACGAACCGTTCGGCGATCGGAAGCGCGCGCAATTCGAGCGGCCCGCGGACTAGCCGGTCTCCTCGAGGTCGGTGCGCTCGACTTCGGCGACCACCCGGTCGGCCAGCGAGCGCACCGCTTTGGCCTCCTCCGCGGTCATCTCGTCGATGAACAGCCGCCGCACCAGCTCCACATGGTTGGGCGCGGCGGCCGCGAGGGCGGCGCGGCCGGCGTCGGTGAGGCGGATCTCGCGGCCGCGCGCGTCGTCGGCGGCCTGGCAACGGTCGACCAGGCCGCGGGTCGCCATCCGGGACAGGTGCTTGGAGAGCCGGCTCTTGTCCCAGCAGATCTCCGCGCCGAGTTCCTTGGCGCGCAGCTGCCCGTCCGCCGCGGAAAGCGCGACCAGCACCTCGTAGTCGGAGAAGGAGAGCCCGTCGCGGGTCAGTCCGGCGGCGATCGCCGAGTCGAGGCGTTGCCGCATGCGGATGAAGGACTGCCAGGTCGTCTGTTCCTCATCGGTCAGCCAGCGCGTCATGACATCCATGGTATCGATAAATAGTTGACATGGACACCATGACAATCCTCAGGAACTTCACGGTGAATCCGTGCCACCCCCGCCATGCAACCTTCGGTACAGTACTGACCGTTCGATTTGCGTAGTTCTGGCGGAAATCGTCAATGCCCGAGCGCATTTCAGTCAGGACGAATGAGACACATAGTGGCAGAAGGGGTTCCGGCATTCGGGGTAAATCCCCTAATTCACCTCTGTGCATAGCTCATCCGGTTGACAATGCAACGTTGCGCCAGAACACTCGGGCCAGCTAACCCTAACCGCGCCGACATTGAGGAATACATGAACGTTCGCCGGCTACTCGTCACCGCCAGCGTCGCGGGTCTGACGACCATCGCAGCCCAGACCGCCATTGCCCAAGCCGATGTGATCACCGGGTCCTCGGGGACCGGTTCCTCCGCCATCGACACCGGCTCGGCCGCCACCGGCTCCGCGGGTCTGACCCAGACCGGTTCGGCCGGCGGCCCCGTGTACCAGAACTGCGACCAGGCCCGCGCCGCCGGTGCCGCCCCGCTGTTCCGCGGCCAGCCCGGATACAGCCCGCACCTGGACCCCGACGGCACCGGCATGGCCTGCCCCACCGTCTGAGAAGACCAACTCTCGGGACTCTCGGGGGTAAACCCCTGAAACCCCGAAAAGCTGCGTGGCCCGGTCCATTCGGACCGGGCCACGCGGCTGTTGTCGTTGTTCGCAGCTAGCGGCGGAAGATCTTCACCACGACCAGGGTCGCGATCAGGACGCCCGCGCCGATCAGGCTGTACTTGATCTTGGGCTCGTTCACCTTGGCCACCAGAGACTGCTTCGCGTTGTCCGCCAGCCGCTGGGGGTCGGCGCGTACCGCCAGCTCGTCGAGGGTGCTCGCGAGCCGGTTGCGTGCGGCCTCGATCTCCCGCTCGATCGCCTCGGTATCTCTCGCCACGTCACACTCCTGTCTGAAAGCCGCGCGGAATCCGCGGCGCTGTCGTCTCGGGGCCGCTCGCGCGACGCTGCTCTCCATTCGAGAAGCACAGGCGCATGCGAGCCGACCTGCCGAGAGTGTATCGCCAACACCGGCTCGAGCCCGTCGACTAGCGTGGCGGCATGACCGAGAATCACCGACTCAGTCCCGGCGACCCCGCCCCCGACTTCACCCTGCCCGATGCCGACGGCAAGGACATCTCCCTGTCCGACTACCGCGGCCGCAAGGTGATCGTCTACTTCTACCCGGCCGCCAGCACCCCGGGCTGCACCAAGCAGGCCTGCGATTTCCGCGACAATCTGGCCGAATTGGACGGCGCGGGCATCGCGGTCGTCGGCATCTCCCCCGACAAGCCGGCCAAGCTGGCCAAGTTCCGCGACACCGAGCAGCTGACCTTCCCGCTGCTGTCGGATCCGGAGAAGGAGACGCTGTCCGCGTACGGCGCCTTCGGCGAGAAGATGATGTACGGCAAGAAGGTCACCGGCGTCATCCGCTCCACCTTCCTGATCGACGAGAACGGGAAGATCGAAGTCGCGCAATACAACGTGAGGGCCACCGGGCACGTCGCGAAGTTGCGTCGCGACCTGTCGGTCTGAGCCGGCACAGGATCGAACCCCCGGCCCGCACGCGGACCGGGGGTTCGTCATGTTCAGCGGTGGGCTAGACCTTCGGCATCAGCTGCGCGGCCCACTGAAGCATCATGCGCCAGTGGTTGTCCCACCAGGAGGAGAACGCGTCGGTGCCTACCGGCGGCGGCGCGAGCTCGCCCGGAAACAACCCGGATTCACCGGGCGAACCGGCCGCGTGGGTCGGAGCCGGGATGATCGACTCCGGGCTCGAGACGCCCTCCGGTTCGGGCTTGGCCTTGATCAGCGGCCGCGCCCTCCCGCCGGACCGGATGGAACCCCAGTTGAGGGTGGCCGGATCGATGGTCACCACGTCGCTGGGCTGCAATTCGATCCCGCCCTGCCCCGGGTCCGGCGTGACCGCTTCGGTCGGCATGACCTGGTCGCCGGGCAGTCCGTCGACGCCGGTGCCCGCGGATCCGGAGTCGACGCCGGGCACTGCTACTTCGCTCGGGTGCTCGGCGCCGTTGCGCGCGTCCGCGGAGACGCGGGAATCGGTGAGGATCGGCTCGGGCACCTTCTTGGAATCACTGCCCGAGGCGTAGACGCCGCCCGCCACCAGGCCGCCCGCCAGCACGCTGGCCGCGGCGAACAGTGCCGCCGAGCCGCGGGCGCGGCGAATGCGCTCGGCCACCTCCCCCGCGAACTCGACCTCCGGCAGGGCCGTCAGGGCCGCGCCCAGCGCCGGGGCGATCGGCGCCACCTGGCACGGGATGACCGGTGCGCCGAAGCCGGACTCCAGCGCCGCCACCACCGCGGGTTCGGTTGCGGCGGAACCGATCAGCACCACCGCGTCCGGTTTCACCCCGGCCGCGTCGAACTGATCCCAGGCGGCGGTGACCGCGGAACGCATGGCGTCCTCGGTGGCCGCGCCGCCGTTCAGCGTCACCGCGGCGAGCACCCGGGCGCGGTCGGGCGAGATGAGCGAGAACGCCTGGCAGCCTGGCACCACCTCGCAGATGGCGAGGTCCTCGAATTCGTCCACCCAGGTCATGGCGCGCGCCACGGACAGGTGCGCGGCCTTGGCGGACACCAGCGAGGCATCGTGCCAGGGGCCGGCGGCCAGCTTGGTGACGATGGCGCGGCGCTCGGTGGCGTCCCGGTAGGCGACGGCGGCGCCGATGATCTCCCGGTCCGCGCCGATCTGGTCGGCGATGTCCTCCAGCGCCGACTCCACCGCGATCGCCAGGTCGGCCTTCGATTCACCGGCGATCGGCGAGGTGCGTTCCAGCACCACGCGCTCGGCCAGCTTGTCTCCAGTATCGGCGAGGGCTACGGCGCGTACCGTGCCGCGCTCGGTGGCGACGCCGATGGTCACCGCGGAACGAACAGAGGTAGAAGCAACCACAATCAGCCTTCCAACGTCGACGAACTGGCGATGATCACAAGGTCGAGAGAGGAGAAGCGGGGGCGAGCCGGGTTCGAAAGGGGCCGGACCCCTTTCAGCGGAGATCCGCAGCTGGGAGGCAGCTGCGATGGGTCTTCGGAGCCGATGGCGGCGTGGATGGGTCGGATTCGGTGACACACGAACTACCGCAGCGTGTCATGCGCGTGTCGTAACCCGTAGGCTGTTCACCGTGGAAGCACGCACGGGAACCAGGTCGGCACGACGACCGGACCCTGCGTTGGAGCTGCAGGACGACCCACAGGAGCTGATGCCCCGTCGCCGCCCGACGCAGGAACGATCGAAGCGCAAGTTCGACGCCCTGTTGCAGGCCTCCCGCGAATTGCTGGTCGAGGTCGGCTTCGAATCGTTCACCTGTGAAGAGGTCGCGGCCCGCGCGGAAGTGCCGATCGGCACGCTGTACCAGTTCTTCGCCAACAAGTACGTCATCGTCTGCGAGCTGAATCGTCAAGATCTGGTGGCGGTTTCGCAGGAGCTGGCCGACTTCCACGGCGAGATCCCGTCCATGGACTGGCTGCGGCACATGACCCAGCTCGTCGATCACCTGGCGGATCTGTGGATGACCGACCCGTCGCGGCGCGAGGTGTGGCTGGCCATGCAGTCCACGCCGTCCACCCGCGCGACCGGCGCGATCCACGAAAAGGAGTTCGCGGAAGCGGTTTCGCAGATGCTGCGCCCGCTGATGCCCCGCACCCCGCGCGGCCGCCGCTCCATGATGGCGCAGGTGCTGGTGCACGTCGTGTACTCGATGCTGAACTTCTCGGTGCAGGACGGCCTCGCCCACGAGGACGCCGTCGCCGAACTCAAGCGCCTGATGGTGGCGTATCTGCTGATCGCGGAAAAGGAATCGCGCAGCGGCGGCCAGCGCACCACCTTCGATCCGGACTAGCCGGCGACGGCTCGAATCACCGGCGGTTCAGGCGTTTCCGATTCGGCGGGACCGAATACGGCCCCGGGACCGGATGATCGGGAGATGTCCACCAGCCGCCCCACGATCGGCGACACTTCGCGAACGACCAGCGACGTGCGCACCACCACGTCCGGATCGGTGAGCCGCCGGAAGGCCACGCGCCGGGTCGGCAACGCGGTGGCCGCCTCCTCGTAGAGCACCGTCCAGGTCGGTTGCCCGGATCCCAGCAGTGCCAGCGTGTTCTGCACGGTGGTGAAGGCCCCGCCCAGTTCCGGGGTGAAGCCCGCCGACCCGCACGCCCGGAGCACGGTGTCCACGAAGGTCCGGCTGGACTCGCGTTTGGACAGCCGCAACGGCATCGACGCCAGTCGCTGGAACGACAAGGTCGGCTCCCCGGCCAGCGGATGCTGCGCGGGCAGGGCGGCGACCAGCCGGTCGTCCCACAGCGGGATGACCCGCAGGCCCGACACCGGCCGCAGCATGCGCACGAATGCGGCGTCGAGCTGCCCGGACGCGACCTTGGCCAGGCGCTCGGAGGCGGGCAGGCTCTCCAGCTGGATGGGTGTGGTCGGTTCTTGGTCGTGCAGGACCGCCAGGATGTGTTCGAGGCGGGTGGTCATGCCTTCCGCCGTGCCGATGCGGAACTGGGCGTGCGCGTTCTCGCGACGCGCGAGTTCACCGGCGAGCGCGGCGAATTGATCGGCGGTGCTCAGCACCAACCGGGCCTGCCGCAGCAGTTGTTGCCCGGAATCGGTCAGGCCGACCCCGGCGGCGGTGCGGTCGAACAGCAGCACCCCGAACTCGTTCTCGAGCGCCTTGATGCGCTGGCTGACGGCCGGCTGCACGATATGCAGTCGCCGTGCCGCCCGGCCGAAGTGCAATTCCTCCGCAACCGCGACGAAGCTGACCAGATGCCTCAGTTCCATGCGCTCCCCCATGTCGTCGCAACTGGATCCAGTCCAGACGATACCACCGGGAGTTGACCGGAGCTCGCTATGCGGAGAAGAAACAAACCTATCGGTCCAAATAAATAGAATGCCTACTGGCACACCCTGCCGAATTTGCCAACAAGACAATTATTCCCGGCCCGAAAGTGCCTTGCGTCACACCGGCGCGAGCCGATCAATTCTCGTGATCACCCGATTAAAACCCACTCCTTCTCGCCACTCCGAATCAATGCCAGCATTCGAAGAGAACAATGAAACCGCGAGGAGAGGGATTCGAATGCGCGCAGTAATCAACAATCCACAGGGCGATTCGCCGGTCGCCTTCGAGGAGGTCGCGGAACCGGCGCCGGCGCCGCACGAGGCGCTCGTCGCCGTCCGGGCGTTCTCACTGAACCGGGGCGAACTGGCGCTGCTCGGCATCCGCCCGGAAGGCTGGCGGCCCGGCCAGGACGTGGCCGGCGTGGTGCTCGAGAGCGCCGCCGACGGTTCCGGCCCGCGGCCCGGCACCCGGGTGGTGGGCATGGTCGAGCAGGGCGGCTGGGCCGAGCGGGCGGCCCTGTCGACCTCCCGGCTCGCCGAACTGCCCGACGACCTGTCGATGGAACAGGCCGCGGCGCTGCCCATGGCCGGGCTCACCGCGCTGCGCACCCTGCGCATCGGGGGTGCCCTGCTGGGCCGGAAGGTGCTGATCACCGGCGCGAACGGGGGCGTGGGCCGATTCCAGGTGCAGCTCGCCGCACTGTCGGGCGCGACCGTCACCGCGGTCACCACCCAGGCCGCGCAGGTGGCCGCGGAACTGACCGCGCTGGGCGCGACCGCGGTGGTTGCGGACGTGGACAGCGCGACCGGCCCGTTCGACCTGGTCCTGGAATCGGTCGGCGGCAGCGCCCTGACCGGCGCGCTGGCCCAGCTGGCCCCGGGCGGCACCGTGGTCGTACTGGGCAGCAGTTCGGGTGAGAAGACCCCGATCGACGTCTACAACTTCATCGGCCACGAGGGCGCCCGCCTGCAGAACTACATCTCCTACGCCGCCACCGATCCCGACGACGCCGACCTGGCCATCCTGGTCTCGCTCGCCGCGGCCGGACGGCTGGTCTCGACGCCGGGTCAGGTGTCGGGCTGGGGTGAGCTGGGCAAGGTCGTACAGCAGATGCGGCAGCGGGAGCTGCCCGGCGGCAAGGTCGTGCTGGCGGTCGATTGACGCGGTGACCGGGCTGGGCGTCACCGGCGTCGCCCAGCCCGGTGTATTTGTTCCTCGAGTGCCTGGGAGGGGCGCTAACGTGAATACTCTCGAAAATTCAGACAACGCCGGCATCGGATCCACCGGGGTGGACGAGCGCGCGGTCGCGATTATCGGAATGGCGTGTCATGTACCGGGCGCGCATGGGATAGACGAATTCTGGCAACTGCTGCTCGATGGCATCGATGCTATTACCGAAATACCGATCACCAGATTTCCGGTCGACCATTTCTATCAGCCCGGCGGACCGCAGGCTGGGAAGATCGTCACCCGATCGGGTGGTTTTCTCGACAATATCGACGGTTTCGACGCGGACTTCTTCGGCATCTCCCCGCGCGAGGCCGAGGCAATGGATCCACAGCAGCGACTGTTGCTGGAATGTGCCTGGGAGGCGATCGAGGACGCCGGACAGACCCGCGACGAGCTCGCCGGCAGCCGCACCGGCGTCTTCGTCGGCACGGACGGCTCGAACTACTGGGAGCTGCAGAACCGCGGCAAGCCCAGCATCTACGGCATCATGGGCGGCGGCGCCCGCTCGGCCATCGCCGGCCGGCTCTCGTTCGCCTTCGACCTCAACGGTCCCGCGCTGGCGATCGACTCGGCCTGCGCCTCATCGCTGTCGGCCCTGAACGTGGCCTGTCAGAGCCTGCGCAGCGGCGAGTCCGAGATGGCCATCGCGGCGGGCGCGCACCTGGTGCTGAGCCCGTGGGAGAGCGTGGCTTTCTCCTCGGCCGGCATGCTCGCCCCCGACGGCCGGTGCAAATTCGGTGACCGCGACGCCGACGGTTTCGTGCGCAGCGAAGGCGTGGCGGCCGTGGTGCTCAAGCCGCTGCGGGCGGCGCTGGCCGACGGGGATCCGATTCACGCCGTGATCCGCGGCATCGGTTCCAGCAATGACGGCATGGGCAGCGGCTTGTTCATGGCCCCGGCGGTGTCCGGGCAGGTCGCCATGCTGCGCAACGCCTACGCGGACGCCGGAATCGATCCGGGCACGGTGTCTTTCGTCGAGGCGCACGGCACCGGCACCCAGGCGGGCGACCCGGTCGAACTCGAGGCGTTGAGCACGGTGCTGGGCCCGGGCCGCGAGCGGCGGCTGCTGGTCGGTTCGCACAAGACCAATATCGGGCACAGCGAGGCCGCGGCCGGACTGATCGGTTTGATCAAAGCGGTGCTGTGCCTGCGGCATCGGACCGTGCCGGGCAACCTGCACCTGCGCAATCCGAACCCGGCCATTCCCTGGGAGGAACTGCCGGTGACGCTGCCCGCCATGGCCACCCCTTTGGACGACGAAGGGTCCCTGGTCGGCGGCGTGAGCGGTTTCGGGGTGTCGGGCACCAATGTGCACGTGGTGCTGACCGAGGCGACCCCGGCGATGACGACCCGCCGACGGCACACCGACGCGAGCCTGGCCGAGAGCGGCGAGTCGCAATTGCTGGCGCTCTCGGCGCAATCCCACGAGGCCCTCCGGGATCTCGTGCGCTTCCACCTCACCTACCTGGGTCAACGTGGGGCCGGGCGGCGCGAGGACATTCGCGATATCGCCTATACCGCCGCGGCCCGGCGCACCCATCACGATCACCGGCTGGCGGTGGTGGGCGCGACCCACGACGAACTCGTCGAGCAGTTGCGGGCCGTGCTGCACGGCGACACCGAGTTCACCGCGCACGATCGCCCGCGGGTGGCCTTCGTCTTCCCGGGGCAGGGGTCGCAGTGGCCGGGCATGTGCCGTGAGCTGCTGGAGGTCTCGCCTGCCTTCCGGCACGCGCTGGTGCGCTGCGACGAGGCGATTCGCGCGGAGGCGGGATGGTCGGTGCTGGAACGGATCCGGGACGGCGCCGAACTCGACGGCATCGACGTGGTGCAGCCGACGCTGTGGGCGGTGGAGATCGCGCTGGCCGAGACCTGGCGGGCGTGGGGTGTGGAGCCGGATCTGGTGATCGGGCACAGCATGGGTGAGGCCGCCGCGGCCTACGTCGCCGGCGCGCTGAGCCTGGCCGACTCGGCCGCCGTCATCTGCCGCCGCAGCGCGCTGATGCGCCGGCTGTCCGGCGAGGGGGCGATGGCGGTCGTCGGGCTGTCCCTCGACGAGGCCCGCGCGCTGATCGAACCAGTGCGGGCGCAGGTGTCGGTGGCGGTGAACAACAGCCCCGATACCACTGTGTTGTCCGGTGATCCGGGCGTGCTGGCGGAGCTGAAGGCCGCTTTGGATGCCCGGGAGGTGTTCTGCCAGATGGTGAAGGTGGACGTGGCCTCGCACAGCGTGCAGATGGACCCGATCCTCGACGAGCTCATCGAGGCGCTCGCGGGCATCGAGCCACGCGCCGGGTCGGTGCCGGTGCATTCGACGGTGCGGGGCGCGCCCGTCGCCGGAACGGACCTGGATGCCGCGTACTGGGCCCGCAACCTGCGGGAGCCGGTGCAATTCAGCACCGTGGTGCGCGCGGCGGCCGCCGACCGGCCGACGGTGTTCGTGGAGCTGAGCCCGCATCCCCTGCTGGTGCAGGCGATCCGGGAGAACCTCACCGAGATCGACGTGGACGGTGTGGCGGTCGGGTCGCTGCGCCGCGGTCAGCCCGAACGGGCCGCCATGCTGGCCGGACTGGCCGAGCTCTACGAACGCGATGCGCCGATTCGGTTGCGGTCCTTGTATTCCGGTGGACGCTGCGTTCCATTGCCGCACTATCCCTGGCAGCGGGAGCGGTTCTGGCTCCCGGCTCCGGACCCGTTGACCACCATGGGCGCCCTGTCGCGTGAGTTCACCCTCGATC
The DNA here is from genome assembly GCF_054781395.1 of Nocardia tengchongensis. NCBI lineage: Bacteria > Bacillati > Actinomycetota > Actinomycetes > Mycobacteriales > Nocardiaceae > Nocardia > Nocardia tengchongensis. The sequence continues at coordinate 291,420 of NZ_BAAGUM010000017.1, read as the reverse complement.
CTCGCGTCACCCCGTATTTGCTGGAGCATGTGGTGAACGGCGTCCCGCTGGTTCCGGGCACCGTATTCCTGGACCGGGTACGGGAATTCGGGCGGGAGGCGATCGGTCTGCCGGTGGCGTTGACGGATGTCGAATTCGTCGCGGCGCTGCTGCTGGTTCCCCACGAATCCCGATCACTGCGTATCGAATTGACGCCGGTCGAACTCGGGGTCTGGCGATTCACCGTGGGCGGTGCGGAGATTCCGGGTGGCCCGTTGGTGGAGCACTGCCGGGGCACCGTTCGCACGGGCTCCATTCCGCCGCGGACGCGCGGACCGCTGGCCGAGTTGCGCGAGCGGCTCGACGTCCACTGGACCGGGGACCGGTTCTACGACTGGGCGTTACAAGGCGGCACCGCTTGGGGCCCGGGCTTCCGGGCGGTGAGCGACCTGTGGCTGGGTTCGGGCGAGGTCCTGGCCCGCGTCGCCCTGCCGGCCGTGCTGGCCGCCGATCCCGAAGCCGTGCAGGCACATCCGGCCCTGCTGGAGGCGTGTGCCGCGCCGGTACTGGCCCTCTTCGAGGAGCCGGTGTGGATGATCGCCGATCAGCTGGAGCTGGCGCGGGTCGCCGACCAGCCGGTTCATCAGGGCTGGGCGCATGTCCGGATCGCCTCCTCCCCCGGGTCTTCCACCAGCCCCCAAGTAATCGCCGACATCACCGTCTTCGATGATCAGGAGTACATCGTGGCCGAACTCTCCGGTCTGCGCATTCACCCGTCCGCGCCCCGCACCGCCGAATCCCCGTCCCTGCCGGCCATTTCCACACTGACCGCGGTTCCGGAAGAGGCAACGCCGGCACTGTCGGCGCCGTCGGCTCCGATCGGTCTCCCCGCCGGCGGCGGCCTGACGGTGGAGCTGCGGGGCGAGCTGCGCATCCGCGACGCCGCCGATCAGACGGTGCTGGAACTGTCCGGCAGCCTGGCCTTCCGGCCCGGCGGCCTGCAGCCCGTCGCGGGAAGCTCCGCCGCGGTGCCTAATTCGGCCATTCCGGTCGCGACACCCACTGCCCCGGTCGCCACCGTTGCCCCGGTGGTCCCCGCGGTCCCGCGCCCACCGATCGCGCCCGCCGCGGTCACGGTCCCGATCACGCCACCGGTCAACGGTCACTCCCCGGTGACCGGCCCGGCCCACCGGAGCCTCGTGGAGCCCGCGAACGGCCGTCGGGTGCAGGAGGTTTCGAACGGCCACACGGTGACCGCGACCGCCGCGGCCCCACCGCGGCGGGGCGCCGACGCGGAGGCCGTACTGGAGACTCTGATCGCCCAGATCGCCGCGGTCACCCGCCGACCGGCGGCCAAGATCGACGCCCGCCGGACCGCGACCGAGATCGGCATGGATTCGCTGATGTCGCTGGAGGTGAAGTCGAAGATCCAGGCGGAGTTCGGTGTGACCGTCCCGGCCAAGCTACTGCTGGAGGCGGATTCGCTGCGGGCCGCCGCCGAGCGCATCGCCGCGCTGGCCGCGCCGAACGGCTCGGACGCGCCGTGACGACGACTGTCGCGCCGACCCGTGCCGGCCGGACCGGGCTGGTCATGCTGGTGCTGGTCGGCGCCCAGTTCATGATCTCGATGGACGCCACCATCGTGAACGTGGCGCTGCCGTCCATCCGGGATCAACTGGGCTTCAGCGATGTTGCCCTCAGTTGGGTGGTCAACGGGTACGCGCTGCCGTTCGGCGGCCTGCTGCTGCTCGGCGCGCGACTCGGTGACCGGCTCGGCGCGCAGCGGGTATTCCGCTGGGGGACGGTGGTCTTCGCGGTCTCGTCACTGTGGTGCGGGCTCGCGACCGGCCCGATCGATCTGGTGGCGGCCCGAGCGGTGCAGGGCGTCGGCGCGGCGCTCATGTCTCCGGTGGCGATGACGCTGCTGGTGGCCCGGTTCGACGGTCCCGCCCGGCATCGGGCGCTGGGCTGGTGGGGCGCCATGTCGGGCCTGGCGGGCGGCCTCGGAATGCTGTTGGGCGGCGCGCTGACCACGGTGTCCTGGCGCTGGAACTTCCTGATCAATGTGCCGATCGGCATCGCGATCCTGCTGCTGTCGCGGTACACCGGCGACCGCCGGCTGCCCGCGGTGGGCCGCCCGGATGTGCTCGGCGCGCTGCTCAGCACCACCGGTCTGCTGCTGGTGGCGTACGCGGTGATCAGCACCGAGCGGCTGGGCTGGACGGACTGGTCCACTTCGGGCCTGCTCGGGGTGGCGCTGCTGCTGCTGGCGGGGTTCACGGTGTGGGAGGCGCGGGTTCGCGATCCGCTGGTGCCCTTGCGCATCTTCGGATTTCGCAGTGTGTCGGCGGGCAACACGGTGATCGCGCTGGTGGGCGCGATCGGGCAGATCACCTATTTCACGGTGACCCTGTACCTGCAGCAGGTGCTGGATTACTCCCCGCTGCGATCGGGCGCGGTGTTCCTGCCGATCAGTGTCACGCTGTTCGTGGTGTCGACCGCGGTGCCGCGGCTGATCGCCAGGTTTGGGCTGGCCGCGGCGTTGGGTGGCGGCCTGGCGGTCGCGGCGGCCGGGTTGATCTGGTTGGCCGCTCATCCGCCGCAGGGTTCCTATCTCCGGGATGTGCTGGCCCCCACGGTGATCTGGGCGGCGGGGTGGGGCATCGCGCAGGCGGCCTCGTTCGTGGCGGGTGCGCAGGGGGTGGAGGCGGAGCTGGCGGGGGTCGCCTCCGGTCTGATCGCGACCACCTATCGCCTGGGGGGTGCGATCGGGTTGGCATCCATGATCACGCTCGCCGCCGCTCGCACCGAGCACCTCAGGCCGACGACGTCCGCGGCACACGCCCTGGCCGGTGGCATCACCGCCGCCTGGTGGGCCGGTGCCGGGTGCGCGCTGGTGGCCACCGCGGTGACCCTGCTGCTGCGCCGCCCGGCCCCGATCCCGGCGGATGCGGCCGCTCGCTGATCCGTACCGATCTTCCCGACGATTCTTTCGACATTTCTTCCTGATCGACCGAGAAAGACTGATAGACAATGGAATTCACACTCTCCGACGAAATGATCACCTGGCGCGCGAAGGCCCGGAACTTCGCCGACACCGTCGTGCGCCCGGTCGCCGCGGACCTCGACGCCCAGCCCGACCCCGAACTGGCTTGGTCCTGGGATCTAGTGGAGGCCGCCGACGCCCACGGTCTGCGCCAGGCCCCGCTGCCGCTCGAATTCGGTGGCGCGGCCACCGATTACGTCACCAATTGCCTGATCCTCGAGGAGATCGCGGCCGCGGATCTGGGCACCGCGGTGGTGCTGGCCCAGCACTGGAAGTTCGCGCAGATGCTCAACGAGCTGGGCACGCCGTCGCAGCGGGAGCGCTTCCTGGCGCGCAATGCCGCCAATCCGCGCGGCTTGTTCGCGGCCTCGTTCACCGAGCCGAGCGCCGGCTCGGACAACCTGCTGCCGTACACGGGCCGGGGTGCGGGCATGCAGACCTTCGCGGAGAAGGTCGACGGCGGCTACCGCATCAATGGCATGAAGCACTACATCTCCAATGCCAATCGCGCCGACACCGTCCTGTGCTTCGCCCGGACCGACCGCGAGGGCCCGCTCACCGAGGCCGTGACCGCGTTCATCGTGCCCGCCGACGCCGAGGGTTTCCGGATCGGCCGGGTGCACGACAAGAACGGCGAGCGGATCGCCAACAACGCGGAGATCTTCTACGAGAACGTCTTCGTGTCCGATGCGGACGTGCTCGGTGAGACCGGTGTGGCACTGCGCAGCGTCGGACGGCTGCTGCGGCACAGCAACGCCTATGCCGCGTCGTGCGCCCTGGGTGTGGGCCGCGAGTGCTTCGACCGCACGCTGCGCTGGTGCCGGGAACGGGTGCAGGGCGGGGTGCCGATCATCGAGCATCAGGCGGTCGGCTCCTACCTGGCCGACATGTACCTCAACATCGACGTCAGCCGCACCTATATCTGGCGCGCGGCCTGGCAGGCCCGCACCGCGGAGACATTCGACCCGGCGCTGGCGGTCGCACCGAAACTCATCACCTCCGAGCGCATTTTCGACTCCGCGCGCCGGGCCATGGAGCTGTGGGGCGGGCACGGGGTGATGAAGGAGAACGGCATCGAGAAGTTGCTGCGCGACGCCTCCATCTGGCTGCACTCCGACGGCACCAACATCATTCTGCGCGAGCGCATGGCGAATCTGCTGCGCAATGGTGATCCGGACGCGGTGATCTGGGATTCGGTCCCCGACCACGCGCAGATGGTCGGGATCATCTGATGCGGCTGCGTGGGAAGGTCGTGATCGTCACCGGCGGGACCCGCGGACTCGGCCGGTCCATCGCCGAATCCGCGCTCGCCGAGGGCGCGAAGGTGGTGTGCGCGGCCCGGTCGGCCGGCGAGCTGGAGCTGATCCGCGAATTCGGCGGTGACCGCGTGCATTTCGAGGCCACCGACGTGCGCGACCCGGCCGCGGTGGAGGACCTGATGGCCGCCGCGGTGCGGCATTTCGGGCGGCTGGACGTGCTGGTGTGCAACGCGGGCATGAGCAATGACGGCATGGTCGCCGCCATCGATCCGGCGCGGTGGGCCGAGGTGATCGAGACCAACCTGATCGGCACCTTCTACTGTGTGCGCGCCGCTGTCCCGTACCTGCGCGGCAGCGGCGGCGGCCGGATCATCGCCATCTCCTCCGCCCTGTCCACCCGGGTGTCGCCGGGGGCGAGCGCGTATTGCGCGTCCAAGGCGGGCATCGAGATGCTGGTGCGCTCCGCCGCGGCCGAGCTGGCAGCCGACGGCATCACGGTGAACGCCGTCGCCCCGGGATTCGTCGACACCGGTTTGGGGGCACGCCTTTCGGAGAACGACCTGGTCTGGGAGCAGGTGTCCGGGCGACTGCTGGCGGGGCGCAGCGGGACCGGGGACGAGGTGGGCAGGTCGGTGGTGTTCCTCGCCAGCGACGACGCGTCGTATGTGAATTCACACATTCTGGAAGTCAACGGGGGTCTGCTGTGGAGCTGAGCGAACCGCTCGCGGTGGTCACGGCCACGCATTGGATACCCGAATACCGGCAGAAGCCAGCGGATCTGGAGCCGTCGCGCCGGCCCGCCGATCCCGGGTACACGGCCCTGGCGGTGTCGGAGTCGTGCTCCGGCCCGGAGCTGGCGGTGCTGGCCGGCCGGGTAGCGCTCACGGCGGCGGGCTGGGACGGCGCGGACGTCGGTCTGCTGTTGTACGCGTGGAGTCACTATCAGGGACACGACTTCTGGTCCCCGGCGCATTTCGTGGCCGCCGGGGTCGGCGCGAACAGCGCACTGCCCCTGGGCATTCAGCAGATGTGCAATGGCGGCGCGGCGGCCGTGCAAGCCGCCGCGACCTTCCTGCGCGGCGATCCGCGTTGCCGCCGGGCACTGGTCGGCACCGGTGATCGCTTCGCCGAACCCGGATTCCACCGGTGGACCGGCGATTACGGCGTGGCGTACGGCGACGCGGGGACCGCCGTCCTGCTGTCCACCGAACCGGACGCCCGGCCGCGGCTGTGGTTGCACGCCATCGCCACCGTCGCGGCCCCGCAGCTGGAGGCCATGACCCGCGGCGATGATCCGGCCGCCCCCGCCCCGCGCTGGCTGCGCGGCGCGGTGGACGTGCGCACCACGAAAAAGGCCTTCCTGCGCACCCTGCCGCGCAATCGGTACGCGGAGATCGAGCGCGCGAAGCTCACCGAGGTGATCACGACGGCGCTGGCCGACGCCGGGCTCACCGGCGACGACCCCCGCCTGGCCCGCGTCATCCTGCCGCGCTTCCACGCGGACGCCCTGGACTCCGGATATCGGCCGCTGGTGGCAGAGCTGACCCCGGCCGACACGGTGGACTTCGGCCGGGACACCGGACATCTGGGCGCGGGTGACCTGGCCGCCGGACTGGCGGACCTGCTCGACCAGCACCTGCTGGCGCCGGGGGAATACGCGCTCGTGTTGAGCGCGGGAGTCGGGTTCAGCTGGTCCTGCGCGGTGGTCTCCCGGCCGGTACCGACGGAGCGAGGCGGAGACTCGACATGATCAACCGCACCCTGGGCCCCGCGTCGATCGCACGGCCCGAAGCAGGCGAAAGCTGTGGGGCGGAGTCTCTTCCGTCGCGGTCGAACGCGGAGGCCTACATCGCCGACCGCTGCTTCGCCCGCAGAACCCCCCGGTTGATCGGGGCCGAACTGGAGTGGCTCACCGCCGATCTCGGTCGACGCGCCGCCGGCGGGCGAGCCCCCGCACGGCCGGATCCGATGGCGCTGGCGGCAGCGCTGGGCCCCTACGCGCCGCGCTCGATCGCTCCGGACTCGCCCGAATGGCCCCTGCCGGGCGGCAGCCGCGTCACCATCGAACCCGGTGGGCAGATCGAATTGTCCAGCGCGCCTTACCCGGACAGCGGCACCCTGGTCGAGCACCTGGGCCGCGACACCCGATTTCTGGATCAGCTGCTCGAGCCGCATGCCATCGGGCGGCTGCCCGGCGCCACCGACCCGGACCGGCGGCCGCGCCGGGTGCTGTGCGCGCCGCGTTATCGCACCATGGAGCGCGTCTTCGACGGCATCGGGCCGTTCGGCCGGCTGATGATGTGCAATACGGCGGCGACGCAGATCAGCGTGGACGCCGGGGCCGACCGGCACGAGGTGGCGACGCGGTGGAACGCGCTGTACGCGATGGGCCCGGCGCTGGTCGCGGCCTTCGCGTGTTCGCCCGCGCTGAGCACGGCTCCGGCCGGAAGCTGGGCGTCCCAGCGCATGCGCGCTTGGTTGCGCTTGGATCCGGCTCGTACCCATCCGCCGGTGCGGGACTGGCCGGACCCGATCACCGGGTACGCCCGCTGGGCGCTCGACGTCCCCCTGCTGTGTGTGCGGCGGCCGGGCGCCGAGGCCGACTGGACCGCGCCGCCCGGCGCGAGCTTCGCCGATTGGCTGCGCGGTGATCTGGACGACGAGCTCGGGCGCCGGCCCGGCACCACCGATCTCGACTATCACCTGACCACGCTGTTTCCCCCGGTGCGCCCGGCCGGGCACCTCGAGATCCGCTATCTCGATGCGCAGCCGGGCGAGGAGTGGCGGGTCCCGATGCTGGCGGTCGAGGCGCTGATGTCGAGTCCTCGGGTCACCGCGGCGGCGACGGCCCGCGCGGGATCCACCGCGGAGCGCTGGACCGCGGCGGCGCGCCACGGTCTCGACGATCCCGAATTGCGCGCGGCCGCGGTGGATCTGCTGGCACTGGCCGAGGCGCACGCGCGGACTCCGGCAGCGGCGGCCGAACTCTCCGACGCCGCCCGCCGCTGCCGGGCCGCCCGCCCGCCGGCACTCGGCATCGCCGCCTCGGCGTGAGTGCCGCGCGTCGTCGCAGAGCCCCGGCTGACCGCGACGCGGACGAGTACCACCGGGACTGGAAGGAGTGTCTGATGAGTGTTGACGTGGATGTCGCCGGACCGCCCGGAACAGACCGTTCTGAATCCGAACGACTGCGGGAACGGATCGCCGGCGTACTCGAGCGGGCGCGCGAGCGGACGGCCGCGCTCACCACCGCGGTCCCCGAATCCGACCTGGTGGCGCAGCATTCGCCGCTGATGAGCCCGCTGGTCTGGGACCTCGCGCACATCGGCAATCAGGAGGAGCTGTGGCTGGTCCGTGATGCCGGCGGGCACGAGCCGGTGCGGCCGGACCTCGACCATCTGTACAACGCGTTCCGGCACGCGCGCGCCGACCGGCCGGCGCTGCCGCTCCTCGACCCCGCCCGAGCCCACGCGTATGTCGCCACAGTGCGGCGCAAGACCTGGGATGTGCTGGCGGAACACCCTTTACGTGGAACCCGGCTCGCCGAGCACGGCTTCGTGTTCGGGATGGTCGCACAGCACGAGCAGCAGCACGACGAGACCATGCTCGCCACCCATCAGCTGCGCGTCGGCGCACCCGCGCTCAGCGCCCCGCCGGCGCCGGCCGCGCGGGTACCGGTCTCCGGGGAGATCACCATTCCCGCCGGGGAATTCACCATGGGCACCTCGACCGATCCGTGGGCGCTGGACAACGAACGGCCCGCGCACCGGGTCCACCTGCCCGCGTTCGCGATCGACGCCGCACCGGTCACCAACGCGCAGTACGAGCGGTTCATCGCCGACGGCGGGTACGAGCGGCCGGAGCTGTGGTCCGCGCGCGGCTGGGCGCACCGCACCGAGGCGGGGCTGAGCGCGCCACAGTTCTGGGAGTGCCACGGAAGTACCTGGTGGCGATGGGCATTCGGTCTTCGCGCGCCCATCGACCCACAGCAGCCGGTGATGCACGTGTGCTGGTTCGAGGCGCAGGCGTACGCGACCTGGGCGGGCAAGCGGTTACCGACCGAGCCCGAATGGGAGAAGGCCGCCTGCTTCGACGCGGTCACCGGGGGCTCGCGCCGCTACCCGTGGGGCGAGTCGGAGCCCACCGCCGCCACGGCCAATCTGGGCCAGCGGCACCTGGAACCGGCCGGGGTCGGCGCGTACCCGGCCGGCGCCACCCCGACCGGCATCCACCAGCTGATCGGTGACGTCTGGGAATGGACCGCTTCCGATTTCACCCCGTACCCCGGTTTTCACGCCTTCCCCTACCGGGAGTACTCGCAGGTGTTCTTCGGTGGCGACTACAAGGTGCTGCGCGGCGGATCGTTCGGCACCGACGAGGTCGCCTGCCGCGCCACCTTCCGCAACTGGGATCACCCCATCCGCCGCCAGATCTTCGCGGGGTTCCGTTTGGCCCGCGACCTGTCTCCCCACGAACTCGAAAGGGCCGATTCATGACCACGCCACGCCTGGACGTCCACCTGACCGATGCCGACCTCACCGACGCCCTGCGCGCCGACGTCCGGCGCGGACTGACCGCCGAGCCGAAATGGCTGCCGCCCAAATGGTTCTACGACGCCTGCGGCAGCGAACTGTTCGAAGCCATCACCGAGCTGCCCGAGTACTTTCCCACCCGGACCGAGTGGGCGCTGCTGGAGCAGGCCGCCGACGAGATCGCGCGCCTGGCCCGAGCCCAGGTCCTGGTGGAGCTCGGTGCGGGTTCGGCGGCCAAGACCCGGCTGCTGCTGACCGCGCTCACCGGCGAGGGACTGTTGAAATCCTATGTACCCCAGGATGTCTCGTCCTCGGCACTGCTCGATTCCGCGCGCCAGATCGCGGGTGAGTTCCCGCACCTGGCGGTGCACGGGGTGGTCAGCGACTTCACCGACACCCTGCACAACCTGCCGAGCGGCGGCCGCCGCCTGGTCGCGTTCCTCGGCGGGACGCTGGGCAATCTGCTGCCCGCCGAACGCGCCGAGTTCCTGCGCGACCTGCGCGACCTGCTCGATCCCGGCGAACACCTGCTGCTCGGCGTGGGCCTGGTGGTCGCGCCGGACATCCTGGTCCCGGCCTACGACGACGCCGCCGGGGTCACCGCCGAGTTCAACCGGAACATGCTGCGGGTCCTGAACTATCGACTGGGCGCGGATTTCGATCCGGCCGAGTTCGCCCATGTCGCGCTGTGGGATCCGGCCAACGAGTGGATCGAGATGCGCCTGCAGGCCCTCCGCGACACCGTCATCACCATTCGCGACCTCGACCTGACCGTCCGATTCGACCGCGACGAACAGCTCCGGACCGAGATCTCGGCCAAGTTCCGGCTGCCGGGTCTGCGGCGCGAATTGTCCGCCGCGGGCTTCGATACCGCCCGGACCTGGATGGATCCGGACTCGCGATACGCCCTGTTCCTGGCCGAACGGCACTGACGCCCGGCCGCTGCCGCCCGGTTCGCGAATTTGCTCGCGGCGGGCGTCAGTCGCGGATCAGATCGGCGAGTTCGCCCGGGTCCTCGAGTACCACCATCGCGGCGGCGGTGTCGCCGTCGTGGGTGAGCGACAGGTGAACTCGCACCCGGGGCAGGAATTCCGCTGCCAGACCGTGCAATTTGATGCTGGGCCGGCCCCAGGCGTCGTTGACGACCTCGATCAGCGGATACGGGTTGTCGCCGATCTGCGGGCTGCGGGCGAAGCGGGACGACGCCCACGCCTTGATCACCGCCTCCTTGGCGGCCCAGCGGGTGGCGAAGCTGCGGGCCGGATCGGTGCCTTTGCTTTGGCAATAGCGCCGTTCCCCAGCGGTGAAACTCTCCCGGAGCATGGTGGTTCCGGTGCGTTCCATTTGCTCGGCGAACTCGGAGATGGTGACCAAGTCCAGACCGATACCCAGGATCGTCACAGTGCGGGACTCCTAGATTCCTCGTTGATGCAATTGAATTGGCTGCGAACATACCAGCGCACCTACGGCACCGTAGGGTCCGCGGGTTTCTGCCGGATCACCGACATGGAACGGCGGGCCCGTGTCCTGCGCTCGCGCGGAGCACAGGACACGAACCCGCCGTGTCAGACCTGCCGTGAGCTACCTACCGGCAGGCCGGTCCCTTCGGTACCGCCACATAGACGGCGTCCGAGCCCAGGCGTGCCTGCTGCGACAGCAGCATGTCGGCCTCGAGCTGACGCGACTGCTTGGCGGGGGTGCCGTCGCCGCCGAGGCGACGGTCGGCGGGCCGCTCGTACATCGGAGCGCCGCCGCACATGGCCTCGGCGAACCGCTGCCGGCCCGCCAGCTGCCGCTCCTGCGCCTTGCGCTGGTACGACTCTCGCGCCTCGGCGTCCGCGATGGCCTCCACGAAGGCCTGCGGGTGCACGATGGCGACCAGGCCGGACACATGCCCGAAGCCGAGCGAGGTGACCAGACCGGCCTTGAGCGGGAAGCGATCGCCCACGGTCAGCGCCTCGCGCAGCCACACCAGGTGCGGGTACTGGGCCATCTTCTCGTCCACGCAGTCGAGGCTGCGGTTGGGCGGGATGACGCCCTGCTCGAGCACCTGGCACAAGCCGATCATCTGGAACGCCGCCGCGCCGCCCTTCGCGTGACCGGTGAGGGTCTTCTGCGAAACCACGAACAGCGGAGCGCCTTCCGAGCGACCGATCGCCGCGGCCAGGCGCTCGTGCAGCTCGGACTCGTTGGGATCGTTCGCGGCGGTGGAGGTGTCGTGCTTGGAGACGACCGCGATCTCGTCCGGGCTGACGCCGAGCTTGGCGAGCTCCTTGGCCAGCTTGGACTCCGGCCCGCCACGACCCGCGCCCAGGGCGCCCAGGCCCGGAGCCGGGATCGAGGTGTGCACGCCGTCGGCGAAGGACTGCGCGAACGCGACCACACCGAGCACCGGCAGACCCATCTCGAGCGCCACCGAGCCGCGGGCCAGCAACACCGTTCCGCCACCCTGCGATTCGACGAAGCCGCCGCGGCGGCGGTCGTTGGCGCGGGAGAAGTAGCGGTCGCTGATGCCCTTGGCGGACATGGCCGCCGAGTCCGCGGTGGCGGACATGTTGCCGAAGCCCACGATGCCCTCGATGCCGAGGTCGTCGTAGCCGCCGGCCACCACCAGGTCGGCCTTGCCCAGCTTGATCTTGTCCACGCCCTCCTCGACGGAGACCGCCGCGGTCGCGCAGGCCGCGACCGGGTGGATCATGCCGCCGTAGGAGCCGACGTAGCTCTGCACCACGTGCGCCAGCGCGACGTTGGGCAGCGCCTCCTGCAGGATGTCGTTGGCGTGCGGCTCACCGAGCAGGTTGTCGATGTAGAGCGAGCGCATCGACGACATGCCGCCCATACCGGTGCCCTGGGTGTTGGCCACCATCGCCGGGTGCACCCAGCTCATCAGTTCGGCGGGGCTGAAGCCGGAGCTCAGGAACGCGTCCACGGTGCAGACGATGTTCCACAGCGCCACCCGGTCGACCGAGCTCACCATGTCGGCGGAGATGCCCCACTTGGTGGGGTCCCAGCCGGTGGGGATCTGGCCGCCGACGGTGCGGGTCAGCTTGGCCTTGCGGGGCACGCGAATCTCGGTGCCCGCCTTGCGAGTCACCTGCCAGTCGCCGGTACCGGCCACCGGGGTGACGACGGTCTGCTCCGGGTTGGCGGCGAAGAAGGCGCGCGCCTCGGCTTCGCTGTTGACCACGAAGGACAGGTCCTTGTCCAGGAACACCGAGGTGAGCAGCGGCGCCGCGTTCTCGATCATGGCCCCGTCGTCGCCGTAGCGGCGCACGCCGCAGCGCTCCACCACGGTGTCGTGGTAGCGGTCGGCCAGCTCGGATTCCTCGACGTAGTCACCGGATTCGGTGTCGTACCAGCCCGGCTTGGGGTCGTTCTCCCACGTCACCAAACCGGTAGTCCACGCCAGCTCCAGCACGCCCGCGGCGGAGAGCTGGTCGGAGACCTCCATCTCGAAACGGGTGCGCGCGGAACCGTAGGGGCCGAGCTCGCCGGCGCCAACGATGACGACCATGTCGTCGAGATCGGCGGTGACCGAACCCCATTCGGGGGTGGGCAGCTTGGAGCTCAGGGTCGGCGGGGCCGGCAGGGCCGAAATGGTCACGCCGTCAGCGTCTTCCGACTCCGCTGCCGCGGCCTCGGCCTGCTCGCGCGCCTCCTTGGCGAGGGCGGGCAGGTCCAGCTTGGCCCCGGCCAGACCACCGGTGAGGTCGATCTGCTGCGGTCCGGCCGCGGTCACCACACGGGCCCGCGAGGTGCACCACTTGAGCAGCTCGTCGGCCATCTGCAGCGTGGACCAGGTGTGCACGCCGGCCTTCTCGACGGCCTCGACCAGCGGGTCGTTGCCGCCCATCAGACCGGTGCCGCGCACCCAGCCGATCAGCGCGTGCACCAGGGTGACCCGCTCCGACCAGGACGTCTCCGCGCGCCACTTGGCGACGATGGCGTCCAGGGCGGCCTTGGACTCGCCGTAGGCGCCGTCCCCGCCGAACATGCCGCGGTTGGGCGAACCCGGCAGCACCACATGCAGTTTCGCGTCCACGTCGTGGTCGGCGCCGATCGCGGACAGGCCGCCGATCAGCCGCTCGACCGACCACAGCAGCACCCGCATCTCCATTTCGGCGCGGGCGCCGGCGTCGGAGAGGTCACCGGCCACCCGGGGCGCGGCGAAGGGCAGCAGCAGGGTGGGGGTCATCGCCTCCTTGACGAGGATCTTCGCGCCACCGGCATTGTCGACCTGCTCGTTGCCGACCCAGTCGATCAGCGCGTCGATGTCGCTGTAGGAGGCCATGTTCGCCGGCACCACCCACAGCGCGGCGCCCTTGCGGGCGTTGTCGCGGTAGAGCTGCTTGTAGAAGCTCAGGCGGTCGTCGTCCAGCTTGGAGGTGGTGACCACGACGGTCGCGCCACCCGCGAGCAGCCGACCGGTGGCCGCCGCCGCGATGGAACCCTTGCTGGCGCCGGTGATCACGGCGATGTCGGAGGACCAGACGCCCGGCTCGTCGGAGCCGATCGCGGCCTCGGCGATGGCGCCGTAGACGCCCGCCAGCACCGAGCGGGCTTCCTTCATGGCACGGTTGCGCCACCAGGTGGCCTGCGCCGCAACGGCTTCACCGGCGCCGTAGTAGCCGTCCACCGCGGGCTCGGCAGGCAGCGAGCCGTCGTTGCCGAACCACAGGCGGGCGAGATCCTCACGGGCCGAGGCCCACCGGTCGTCGATGAGCACGGCCTTCTTGGCGTCGAAGGCGGGCGCGACCAGGCGCGGCCAGTCCGAACCCAGTTCGGCCGAGACCAGATCCACCAGGGTGTCGGTGGTGACCTCCGGCGCGGACGCCTGCTCGGCGTGGCCGAGGGACTCCAGGATCACCCGGGCGGCCTGCGCCAGCACGCCGTCGCGGCCGGTGATCTGCTCGGTGAACTCGCCCAGCGCGGCCGCGTCGACGGTGGCGCCGCCGGCGCCACCACCCGCGGACGGCATGGAGACCGCGACTCCGCGGCGCGCGGCCACGGACTGCACGGCGGCGTCGATGGCGGCGTCCACGGACGCGGCGTCGGACAGCCCGCCCGAGACCAGGCCACCCAGGTCGCCACCGCGCACCGACTGGCCCTCACGGGTGCCGAGGGAAACCTCGGCGGTGACGTGGCTGGCCCAGCCGTCGCCCAGACCCCAGGTCTTCTTGACGCGATCGGCGATGGCCGCCGGACGCTTGCCTGAGGGGCCGAACACCTTGCGCAGGTGGTCGCCGACGGAATCGGAAAGCACCGAACCGAACGGCTTGTAGGTGCGGGCCAGACGGTCGACGGTGTTGGACAGCGCGCCCATATCGGCGTCGGCCGCGCCGTCGATGGCGCCGAGCGAGAGCTCCGCGCCGAGGTCGACGAGCAGCTGGTTGCGACGCGAGGACACGCCGTCGCACAGGCCCTCGATGGTGTCGACCGGTCCGATCTGGTCCATGCGCAGCTTGGTCCAGAGCGCGATCAGCACGCGGGTGGCGTCGGCCGCGGAGAACGCGATGTCGTCCGGGGTCGGGCCGCCGGTCGGCACGGCCACGGGGGCCGGGGCGGCAGCGGCGGCGGGCGCCGGTGCGGCGGAAGCGGTCTCGGCCGGGGTCTCCTCCGGCTCCTCCACCGGCGCGGGGTCGGTGTCGGTCGAGTAGACGACGCCGCGCTCGCGCTCGATGTTGACGACCTCGACCACGGCGTTGCCGAACTGCGGCAGCTTCAGCGTGTTGGAGGCCAGGTTCGCGACGGTCGGCGTTGCGGCCAAACCGATCTCGACGAACCGCTCCACACCCACGCCACCGTGCTCGACATCGGTGAACAGCAGGTCCTGGGTCTCGATCCAGCGCACCGGGCTGGCGAACTGCCAGGCCAGCAGCTCGACCAGGACCACGCGGCACAGCTCGACCGTGTTGGCGGTCCACTCGTCCCAGTTGGCCAGCACCTCGGCCAGCGGCTCGGACGGCACCAGATCCGCGATCTCCTGGACGAATTCGCGCTCCAGGTTGAACGGCTTGGGCACCAGGTTCGGAATGTAGCGGCCGATCAGCAGTTCCGGCTGCAGGTCCGCGGGCAGCAGATCCAGCAGCTTGGTGCGGAACTCCGGCACGCCGGCGCGCAGCACGGTGGAGTGGAACGGCACGTCGATGCCCGGGATGAGCACGAACGCGCGCTTGCCACCGGTCTCGGCCCGCAGCCGCTCGATCTCGTCCTCGAGCGCCTCCATGCCCTTCACCGTGCCCGCGATGGCGTACTGCGCGCCCCGCAGGTTCAGGTTCACGACCTCGAGGAACTCTCCGGCCTGCTCGCCGAGGCCCTTGACCCAGCCGATGACCTCGTCGTCGGCGATGCCGATCTGCGAGGGACGGATGGCGGCCATGCGGTAGTCGCTGCGGCCCTGGGCATCCCGGGGCACCAGCTCGTGCATGGCCGAACCACGCTGGAACACGACCTCCAGCACCGCGTTCAGCGGCAGCACGCCCGCCGCGGCGGCGAGGGCGTTGTACTCACCGACGGAGTGGCCGGCCAGCATCGCGCCCTCGATGAAGGCGCCCGCCTCGCGCAGCTCCGCGACCTGGGCCACGCCGAGGGTGGCCATGGCCACCTGGGTGAACTGGGTCAGGTGCAGCACACCCTGCGGGTGGCGGTATTCGACGCCGCGCGCCTTGAGGTAGGTCGGGTTGTCGCGCACCACAGCCAGAATCGAGAAGCCCAGGGCCTCGCGGGTGTGCTTGTCGGCGCGGTCCCAGATCTCCTTGGCGGCCTTGGATCGGGTGCGTGCGTCCAGGCCCATCCCCTTGGCCTGAATGCCCTGTCCCGGGAAGGCGTAGACCGTCTTCGGCGGCGCGATGCGGCCGGTGGCGGTCATCACCAGGTTGCCGTCGATGCGGCAGGAGACCTCGACGATCTCCGAACCGTGGTCCACCGCAACGCGTTCCACGCGCACGTCGATCTGCGCGCCGAGCCGGACCATGCCCAGGAAGCGGGTGGTCCAGGCGGTGATGGTGCGCGGCGGCACCTTGTCGCCCAGGTCGATGGCCGAGACCGCGTGCTGGGCGGCGGCCGAGAGCCACATGCCGTGCACGATCGGGCTGCCCAGACCGGCCAGCTTCGCGGCGTTCTCGGAGGTGTGGATCGGGTTGAAATCACCCGACACCTGCGCGAAGGCGCCCATGGCGCGCGGGGCGACCAGGGCCACGTCGCGGCGGCGGCGACGCGGGGTGTCGGTGGCGTCGTCCGACAGCGAGCCGGCGGCGCGCGGCGGGTCGGACAGTTCGGCCTGACCGGTGCGGCCGCGAATGGCGAAGCGCTCCACCAGCTTCGCGACGGCCGGGGTCTCCAGGCCGTGGTCGCGCATGACGCCGACGGTGACCTTGACCTCGACGACGCGACCCAGGTCGGTGTCGAGCACCTCGGCCGACTCGGCGCGGACCGCGAGCACCGCGTGGGTGTCGGGCAGCGCACCCAGCAGCTCGATCTGGTGATCGAGGTGCACCAGGTCCAGCATGCCCTCGATGACGCTCTGCGCGTCCGCGGTGCGGGTGGCGCCCAGGACCGCGAAAACGGCGGGCCAGCAAGCGCCCACGAGCACGTCGGGGGCGGTGCGGCCGAGGGTGGACAGGTGGTCGGGCAGACCCGAGCCGGTGACACCGGCGTGGTCGGCGATCAGATCCGGGCTCCAGGCCAGGTTGACGTGCGCGACCTGCACGCCGTCGACGGTCTTGACCTCGGGCAGCGACTGGCCCGCGGCGACCGCGAGCAGCGCCGACATGGCGGCCTCGGCGTCGTCCTCGGTGATGACCGGCGCGCCACCGTTGTACACCGAGACCGGGATGGTCATGCGGATACGGACGGCGTCCTTGCCCAGCAGCGGGACGGCCAATTCCACGTAGGCGGAATCGTTGTCGGGGCCGTCGGTGGCGGACAGGGTGGCGCCGGTGCGCGGGTGCTTGGCGCCCTTGCCGTTCATGATCCACTCGTCCACGTCGCCGAGGCGGTGGACCGGGTTGACGGTGGTGCGGCCGGCCCACTGCACATCCGGTGCGGCCAGCACGATGTCGAGCAGCCCGCCCGCGACCTCGGTGCGGCGGCGGCCGTCCACGGCGGCCGGGACGACGCCCGCGCGCACCAGGGCGAACGCGGTGTCCTGCTCGAAGCGGTCGAGGAGTTCACCGACCGGCTCGTCCACGCGGGTGATGCCCGCGACGGCGACGGTGCCGGGGATGACGCAGACCTGGTCGGCGGTGTAGCGCGGATCGTGGGCCTGCCACAGCGAATCCGAACGCCACCAGCGGCGCACGTCCTGGTCGACGACCGGGACGAAGTTGACCGGCTTGCCGGGGATCTTGCACAGCGACACGAAGAACGGCACATCGGCCGGGTGCAGCACGGTGTCGGCGGCGGCCGGGTATTCGGCCTTCAGGGTGCAGATGGCCTGCACCGGGGTCTCGAAGGCGGAGTCGTCGGCGAACAGGGTGGCGATCTCGCCGCGGTCGGCCGGGTTGAGACGGGATTCGGTGCGGCGCACCATCTCCGCGAACCGGTCGCGCCAGGTGACGTCCAGCCACACCGAGCGGGTGGCGTCGGCGATGGCGTCGGCGAAGTCGCCGCCGCAGTCGAAGTCCTTGCGGCGGTCCAGGCCGACCGCGAGCTCGACGTAGCGTTCCAGCCACTCCAGGTAGGTCATGGTGGCGACGTCGCCGAAGTACGGCTTGGCGGTGCCGTCGAGCGCCTCGATGATCTCGGCGCGGCGCGCGGCGACGGCGTCGGCGTCACCGGCGACCTCGTCGAGCAGGCGGCCGGTGCGCGAGGCGGCGTTGTCGATCTCGTGGATGTCCGCGCCCAATTGGCTACGGCCGGAAGCCATGCCGCCGACCGCGGTGCCCGCGCCGACCCAGTCGGGGGTGCCGGGGGTGTCGACGAGCAGCTGCTTGACCTCGGGGGCGGTGGTGGCCTCGAGCGTCGCCATGGCGGCGGTGCCGACCAGGACGCCGTCGAGCGGCATGGCCGGGTAGCCGTGCACCTGTGCCCAAGCGCCGGTGAGGTATTCGGTGGCGCGCTCGGGGGTGCCGATGCCGCCGCCGACGCAGACGATCACGTTGTCGCGGCCACGCAGCTCGGCGTAGGTCTCGAGCAGCAGGTCGTCGAGGTCTTCCCAGGAGTGGTGACCGCCGGCCTTGCCGCCCTCGATGTGCATGATGACCGGGTAGCCGGGGACCGCGTCGGCGATGCGCAGCACGGCGCGGATCTGCGCGACGGTGCCGGGCTTGAACGCCACGTGGGTGATGCCGACCTCGGACAGTTCCTCGATCAGGCCCACGGCCTCTTCGAGTTCCGGGATGCCGGCGGTGACGATGACGCCGTCCAGGGGCGCGCCCGCGGTGCGGGCCTTCTGCACGATGCGCTTGCCGCCCAGCTGCAGCTTCCACAGGTACGGGTCCAGGAACAGCGAGTTGAACTGCACCGCGCGACCGGGCTGCAGCAGCGTCTTGAGCTCCTCGACGCGGTCGGCGAAGATCTGCTCGGTGACCTGACCGCCACCGGCCAGCTCGGCCCAGTGGCCGGCATTGGCCGCGGCCGCAACGATTTTCGCGTCGACCGTGGTGGGGGTCATGCCCGCCAGCAGGATCGGCGAACGGCCGGTGAGGCGGGTGAAGGAGGTCTCCACCACGACGCGGCCGTTGGGCAGGCGGATCGGCTTGGGCGCGAATTCGGTCCAGGCGGAGGCGACCTCGGGGGCCGCGCCGGGGGTGAACAGGCTGCGCTGGCCCGGGCGGGTGGAGGCGGCGAGCACGCCGACGCCGGTGCCCTTGAGCGAGCCGGCGGTCAGGCGGGTCAACAGGTCGCCGGGACCGAGGTCCAGGATCCACTCCGCGCCCTTGGCGACGGTGTCGTCGACGATGGCGACCCAGTCGATCGGGTCGACCAGGACTTCCTGAGTGAGGGTGGCGGCCAGGTCGGCGTCCAGGCCGCACTGCTGGGCCCAGCCCTTGACCAGGTCGACGGTCTCGGCGAGCGCCGGGTGGTGGAAGGCCACCTCGACCGGGATGTCCTCGAAGACGGGGGCGAAGACCGCGCCGCCACGCTTCTTGGCGTCGCGTTCGGCGGCCTGCTCGGCATTGATCTCGGCGGCGCGCTGGCGGACCCGGTCCAGCTGGGCGACCGGGCCGCTGAGCACGGCGCGGCGGCGGCCGTTGCGGATGGACAGCACGGCGGCCTTCTCCAGCGGGACACCGGCCATGGCCTCGACGACAACGGCTTTCAGGGCTTCGGGGTCGACATTGGAGACGGCGACCATCGGGGACTTCTCGCCGATCGGCAGCAGGCCGCGGCGGCGGGCGACCAGTCCGGCTGCGGCGCCGATCAACTGGGCGATGGCCAGCAGTTCGGCGTCACGCTGTCCGTGGGCCTCGGCGGCGGTGGCGGCCAGGCGGCCCTGCGAGTGGCCGATGACGGCGGCGGGCGCCTGCGCGACGATGTCGAGGCCCTGCAGGCGCAGCGCGCGCAGCGCGGCGATCTGGGTCAGGAACACACCCGGCATGGAGACGGCGGCGGAGCGCAACACCTGCGCTGACGGCGCTCCCGAGACCTCCCCCTGCTCCGGGTCGGCAATCTCTTCTTCCAGCATCCACGCGACGGGGTCGAAGCCGACCGGCCGGACCACGAGCAGCTGCGCCGCAATCGGTTCCAGCGCCGCGGCGGCCTCGTTGACCAGCACGGTCAGCTCGGGCTCGAGCGCGGAGTCGCGCCCGATCTCCTCGAGCTCGGTGAGCCACTGCGCGCCCTGGCCGCCGAAGGCGAGCGCGTACGGCGCGCCCCCCAGCAACCGGTCCAGCAGTGACGACCTGATCCCGCTCTCCCGTGACTTCCCCGCCGCCCTGGACTTCGATCCGGTCCCGGTGCTCTCGTTGATCGTCAAGACGTTCGACTTCCTTCTCCTGGCGGCCCGTCTCCACAGGACTGGACCGCGCTCACGGTGCGCAGGTATCCCTCCGGCCCGCAGGCCCTGGTAGACGCCGAGGATCGCACAAAATCATGAGGATCTCCTCATGTTTGGCCACTCACCAGGCGTTTACCGCCGAGTATTTATGTACGGACGTACCAGAATAATCCGAAACATGACTCTCCCTCATGTTTGAAGCCCCTGGTGAGCCCGGTTACGTCGGTGTAGGAAATATGAGGCTCCCTCACCTTGCCGTTTATCAAATCGTTATAACCGCAGGTGAGGTTACCGACCAGTACGAAACACGTGCCCAGTACTTCGCGATCCCTCCCGGACCCGGTAAAGTTTGGACGGTCGTACCGTTAGCGCGAGTGGCGAAATTGGCATACGCGCCAGATTTAGGTTCTGGTGTCCTAGGACGTGCGGGTTCAAGTCCCGCCTCGCGCACCATCGACAACGGGGCGGGCCGCCTACCTGCGGCCCGCCCCGAACTCGTCTCTGCGGGAGCCCGTTTCAGATCACCCGCAACATTCCAGCGATCCCGACGAAGCGGTCAGTCGAGGTAGCCCTGCAAGGCCTGTGCGCGCGAGGGGTGACGCAGCTTGGACATGGTCTTCGCCTCGATCTGGCGGATTCGCTCGCGGGTGACGCCGTAGACCTTGCCGATGTCGTCGAGGGTGCGGGGCTGGCCGTCGCCCAGGCCGTAGCGCAGGCGCATCACGCCGGCTTCGCGCGGGTTGAGGGTGTCGAGGACCACGTCCAATTGGCGCTGCAGCAGCATGAACGACACCGCGTTGATCGCGACGACGGCCTCGGTGTCCTCGATGAAATCGCCGAGCTGGCTGTCGCCCTCGTCGCCGATGGTCTGATCCAGGGAGATCGGTTCGCGCGCGTACTGCCGGATCTCGATGACCTTCGCGGGGGTCAGGTCCAGGTGCTCGGCGAGCTCTTCGGGGGTGGCCTCACGGCCGAACTCCTGCAGCAGTTCCCGCTGCACGCGGCCGAGCTTGTTGACGATCTCCACCATGTGCACCGGGAGGCGGATGGTGCGGGACTGGTCGGCCATGGCGCGGCTGATCGCCTGCCGGATCCACCAGGTGGCGTAGGTCGAGAACTTGAATCCCTTGCGGTAGTCGAACTTTTCGACCGCGCGCACCAGGCCCAGGTTGCCTTCCTGGATCAGGTCGAGGAAGCCCATTCCGCGCCCGGTGTAGCGCTTGGCGATCGACACCACCAGGCGCAGATTCGCCTCGAGCAGATGGTTCTTGGCCCGGGCGCCGTCCTGGATCACCCAGGTCAGGTCGCGGCGCCGGGCGGCGGTGACGCCGGCCTCCGATTCGAGTTCGATCCGTAGCTTCTCGACCGCGTACAGGCCGACCTCGATCCGGATCGCCAGATCCACCTCTTCTTCGGCCGACAGCAGCGGAACCCGGCCGATCTGCTTCAGGTACGCGCGCGTCGAGTCCCCGCTGGCCGTGAGCTCGGCTTCCTTGCGGGCCTTGCGCAGGGCCGGGGACTCTTCGTCGTCCCAGTCGGAACCGTCTCCAGCGTCGCCCGGCTGCGCCGGGTCGGCGGTCTCGTCGAACGCTGAATCGTCTTCCGGCACAGCCGGTTCGACGCTTGCCGGGTCCAGTTCGACCTCCGATGGAGGCTGGTCGGTCGTTTCGTCGGCGGAACTTGCCACATTCGCCCTCTCGCGGGGATCAGGGCGGCACCACGATGTCAGATCCGCAGAGAGGCCTTGGATGCCCTCGGCTATCACCGAAGCCACTGGCCAGTGTACCGGGCAGTAGCTGGTTTCAGATTATGACCGTTCCTGATTCCTGCAGCGGAATTTCCCGCCGTCGTCGATCGCAGGCGCGTGCGGGTCGCTCAGCGATGCCCGGCGTCGTCATCCGGTTCCGGAAGGTGTTGCGCGGGCGGGGTTCCGGCCATTGCGTCGCGGACGATCCGATCGACGGCTTCGGCGGTGTGGGCCAGGTCGGCGTTCGCGGCGCGGGCGCAGCGGCGCACCGCCGCGTACGGCAGGTCGATGATCAGCAGCGCGAGGCGTTCGCGGTCGGAGCGGTCGCGATAGCCCAGGCGATCGGCCAGCTCGCCCACGGCGTCGTCGAGCCCGCGCTGACGGGTCGCGGCCGCCTCGTGGGATTCGGCGCTCCACTGCGCGGATCCGAGGGACTCGGGGCCCGCGAGCAGGACCGCAGCGTCCGTCGGGTGGCGCAGCGACCAGTCGGTGACATGGTGGGCGGCCTGGATGACGGCCTGCTGCGGGGGGTCGATGCGCAGGGCCGCGAGGAACCCGCTCTGGAATCGATCGAGGGTGCGCAGCCACAGCGCGGCCAGCAGCGCGGATCTGTCGGGGAAACGGTAGTAGACCGAGCCGCTCGGTGCACCCGCGGCCGCAGCCACCGCGCTCATGGTGACCGCGGCCGCACCCTCGGTGGCCGCGAGGTCCGCTGCCGCGTCGAGCAGTGAGTCCGTGGTGTGCGCAGGCTTTCTTGACACGATCTAGAGAGTAGCCTCTAATTGGAATTAGAGAGTATTCGCTAAATGAAAGGTCCAGCTCATGGTGCGAAATGTGCACAGTCGGGTGATCGCGGCCGATGCCCGAGCAGTCGGGAGGCTGCTCGACACGCTGGCGACCGATGAGGATCGGCTGTGGCCGGTGCGCCGATGGCCCGCAATGCTTTTCGATCGGCCGCTGGGGGTCGGCGCGTCCGGCGGACACGGACCCATCCGCTACACCTGCGTGAAATACGTTCCGGGACAGGAAGTGGTGTTCCGCTTCCGTCGTCCACTCGGCTTCGACGGGACACACCGATACGTCGTCGACCAGGTCGATGCCACGCATACCCGCCTGACCCACGAGCTGGTCATGCGGACGCACGGCGTGGACCGGTTCACTTGGCCGCTGGTGTGGCGATGGCTGCACGACGCCTGCCTGGAGGACTCCTTGGATCACGCCGAGAACACGCTGGTTCCGGGCACGCCGCCGCGCAATCACCACAGCGGATATGTCCGCTTCCTGCGAAGTCGGGTGCACCGCACCGAGATCCAGGACCAGGCGATCCTCGCGGGAGAACCCGAATGATCAAGTGGGCCGGTTGGTTGATCACGCTGTTCGGGGCGGCGCACACGCTGCTCGCCCTGACTCTGGAGAAGGCCGCGCAGTACGCCGGAACCTGGTTCAGCGGCGGACTGTGGGGCGAGGACCTCACCGCCATGAGTCCGGCGGGCAGCGCGTGGTGGCTCAGCCTCTTCAGCTTCGGGCCGCCGCTCGTCCTGGTCGGCTTGCTGGTGCTGTGGCTGGAGCGCCGAGGCATCACCCCGCCCGTCTTCCTCGGCTGGGCCCTGGGTGCGTGGACCCTGGTCGGCGCCGTCGTCCTGGTGACCACGCCCTGGCCGATCCTGCTGCTCGCCGTCATCCTGCTGCTGGCGGGGACAGCGGCACGAACGACCACGGATGCCGGCTCGGAATCGCTATCTCGCCGGTAGCGCTTCGACGCTTTCGCTGGGCCGGACGACATCGAATGCCGCGACGACCCGTTCGAGGGCTTGCAGATCCTTCTCGATGACGCCGTACAGCAGATAGGCGAGCACGAAGCCGACGATCCCGCCGACGCACAGGCTGCGGACGGCCCAGACCACCGATTCGATGGCCACTCCCGGCAGGAAGGTGATGCCGGTGACGCCGATCAGCGGTACCGCGGCCGCCACCGCGAGGTACATGCCGGTGCGGGCGGCGAGCCGGCGGAGGTGGCCGATGTCGGCGGGATCGGAATGGCCGTGCATCAGGAAGACGGGATACACGCACCGCACCACGTACCAGGTGAGCGCGAAGTACGGATAGGCCACCGAGATCGCGCCGCACACCACCAGCGACAGCAGGAAATGCGCGTAGGTGTCGTGCGGCACGCCGCCGGCGATCAGGTTCAGCATCACCGGGAAGATCACCCCGCAGGCCAGCCAGTTCGCGAACGCGATTCGCACCACCCGATCGCCGAGCCGCAGCGCGTCGCCGCGGGCCCGGACCAGGGTCTCGGCGCGGTAGTCCCAGCCGACCCGCAGGCCGATGGGTACCAGGACGACGCGCCGCGCGGCGTAGAGAATCAGCGAGGTGCCCAGCAGGATTGCGAGCGGATACAGCACGGCGGCAACGTAGTTGAAGGACCGCTGGGCCTCGGGCGTGAGCTTACTGACGATCAGGGTCCGGTTGTAGTAGTAGTTGTAGCCGACCGCCACCAGAGTCGGTATGCCGATCGCTATCGCGATGATCGGCAGCGGCCACAGCGGCCCGGTCGGCCGGTGGCTGTGCGGCGGCGCGTCGACCAGGTCCCGGGCGCGCGGGTCGAGGCACAGCTCGAATTGCTGGGCCAGCTCCGCACCGTTGGCCCACCGGCCGTCGCGCCGTGGCGACAGGCACGTCAGCAGCACTCGGCGCAGCGAGGCCGGGCAGTCCGCCGGGAGGTCGTCCAGAAATTCCGGCGCGATCGGGCGGCGGCGCAGTTCGAGCAGCCGGTCGACGGCGGTTCGCGATTCGGCCGACTCGACCCGGGGAAACGGTCGCCGCCCGGTCAGCAGCTCCCACAGCATGACGCCGAGGGCGTAAATGTCACTGCGCGTGTCCAAGTCGCCGACCGCGCCGGGTAGCGCCGGGTGGCTCGCCTCGAGGTGTTCGGGAGACATGTAGGCCAGGGACCCGCCGAAGTACGACACCGGACTGCTCCCGGCGACGTGGTCGCTGAAGCTGATGTTGAAGTCGGCCAGTTTGGGCACGCCGTCGGCGGAGAGCAGCACGTTCGCCGGTTTGATGTCGCGGTGCAGCACACCGCGGCTCTCGGCGTAGTCCAGTGCCTCGGCCAGCCGCCGGCCCAGCCATGCCACCGTCTCCGGCCACGACAGGGCGGCGATCTCGTCGCGGATGCGGGCGCTCGAGGTGCGGATCTCGCCCTTCTCCTCCAGCGCCGCGTCGACCGAGTCCAGCAGCAGCCGTCCGTCCCGCTGCTCGGGCGCGGTCTCGCGGACCCGTTTCAGCACGGCCGCCAGTGTTCCTCCCGGCAGGTACTGCATGTACAGGAACTTCACCCCCCGGTCCGGCAGCACCCGCTGGTCATAGACCCGGACGATGTATTCGTGTTCGAGCCGGGCCAGGGTCTGGGGTTCGGTGCCGTGGTCGGCGGAGACCTTCACCGCCACCAGGCGCTGCATCGAGAGTTGCCGCGCCAGAAACACTCTCGCGAACGCGCCGTGGCCCAGTTCCAGCAGCAGATCGAAATCGTCGATCCGGTCCCCGGGCTCGAGGTCCGCGCCGAGTCCCGGCGCGCCCGACGGCTCGCCGAGGGTGCTCGCGGCCCGCTCGGCCAGCGGATCGAAGGCCGCCGTCCCGTCCGGCGCCGGCTCGGTCATCGCCGGTCACTCCGAGGCATGATCAATGCTAGCGCCGTGATCAGGCCGGGAGGCGGTCCGGACCCTCGAGGATCGAGAGGCGGACCGCGGCCAAGACCATGGCGCGGTACGGCAATCGCAGTTCGCCCGGTTGGGGCTCGTTCGCCCAGTGCCAGCCCGGGGGTTGGTCGGAGGTGGGCAACATGATGCGGCTGCCGGACTCGGGGACGGTCACGGAATGACCCCGGAGAAAGATCTGCAGTCGTTGGGGCACAGGGTGATTCGGGAGCGGCGGGGCCACCAGGAAGGTCCAGCGGCGGTCGCGCGGGTCGGCGATCACGGGGGTGGCCGGTAGCCAGGACAGGCGGTGGAGCACCTGCCGGCCGAGCGGCTCGGGCAGCGTCAGCGCACCGACCGCGACGCCCACGGTGAGTAGCGGGCGGTCGGCGTACAGCTCGACCGGTAGTCCGTAGCGGGCGCGCAGCACGTGGGCCGATTCGTGAGGGGAACAGCACGATTCGAACATCGGGACCTCCGGATGCGCGGTGAAGGGTGCACCCGGTGCCGAGGGTGTCCGCGGTCCGTGGCCGACGCGATGGCATGAACGGAGGGCTCGCGTCGAGAGCGGACACCGGGCGAAGGGAGGCTCGACGACCGGCACCGGGTGCGAACAAGAGTCTCGTCACCGCCGGTGCCGCGGCGGTGACGCCGCGATGGCATTTCGATGACCGCCTGTAAAGCTGTGTCCCCCAACGTCGAACAGTTGCCGGTGAGGTAGCTCACCATCCGCGCGCCCTCGGATGTGACCCGCACCACCCCCTGTCACCTTTCAGCGATGCGGTCGGTCAACAGAGTGAACCCACGAAATCCACACGAAAGAGAATGGGGAAGACGATGACTCTGCAGGTGACCACCATCATGCTGGCCGTCGAGGACATGGATCGGTCCAAGAAGTTCTACGAGGGCCTGGGCGCGAAGCTGGGGCAGGATTTCCCGAACTTCGCGTCGTTCGAGCTGGGCGGCGGTTCCGCGATGGGGATCTACCCGATCGACTGGGCCGCCAAGGACGCGGGCGTCTCGGCCGAGGGTGAGGGCTTCCGGGGCGTGTCGTTCCATTTCATCGTCGACAGCCAGGAGGAGGTCGACGAGGTGATCGCCAAGGTTGTCGCCGGCGGCGGTTCCGTGGTGCGGGAGGCCGAAGGCGCCGGATGGGGTGGGTACTTCGGGTACATCGCCGACCCGGACGGGCACCTGTGGAAGATCGCCACCGCCGCCTGACGGGTCAGACCCCAGGGTCGTCGGGGACTTCGACCGAGATGCGGACGGGCGGAAACGCCTGCTCCGCTTGGCGATAGAGGGCGTCGAGCGGCAGCGGGACCCGGCTGACGGCCAGCACCTGGTTGCCGGTGTAGCCCGCGAAGACATCGCCGTCGAGCAGCACCCGGTAGGAGAACGCCGCGCGGATGTCGTCCAGATGGTGGCGGGTGCCGACGAGGTTCAGCAGGTAGACGCCGCCGGGGCGCAGGACTCGGGCCACCTCGGCGGTGAAGCCGGCGCCGGTGATGCCCGCCGCGATCCGCAGCCCCTCGAAGGCGTCCGCCATCACCAGGTCCGCGGAATCCGCCGGCAGCGTGGTGATTTCGGTCAGCGCGTCGGCGATCCGCAATTCGACGCCGGGCAGGGAGCGCAGGCCGAGGCGTTCGTCGACGAATTCGGCGAGGGCCTCGTCGGCCTCGATCACCAGGTGCCGCGATCCCGGGCGCACGGCCGAGAGGTAGCGCGGGAAGGTGCAGCCGCCCCCGCCGACGTGCACCACATCCAGTGGCGCGTCGGCGGGTTCGAGGGAGTCGACCACGTAGCCCGCGTAGCGCAGGTATTCGAGTTCGAGATACGTCGGGTCGTCCAGGTCCACGTAGGACTGGGCGATGCCGTTCACGGTCAGTAACCAGCCACCGGGGCGTTCCGCGTCGGGCCGCAACTCGGCTCTTCCGAAGCGCACCGCGCGCGCCCCGGGTACCGGCTGGCTGGGCGGTCGCACACCGTCTCCGCTGGGCGCTCCCAGCCAGTTACTCATCGGTCAATGATCGCAGTACTACTGAATTAGCTTGTGCTTGAGCTGCTCGATGGTCTTGCCCTGCAGACCCAGCCCATCCTTCAGGTACTTGTCGACCGAACCGTAAGTGGCTGTGATCTGGTCGATTCCGGCCTGCAGGTAGCTGGCGTCGACGCCCAGCAGCGGCTGGTAGACGGCGGCTGCGGCAGCGCCCTTGGCCGCGGTGATCTGGGCGAGGGTGGCGGCGATGGACTTGGCCGAGTAGTCGTTGGTGGCCAGGTAGTCGCTCATGATGGTGTTCTGGTCGACGCCGGCGATGCTCAGCAGCAGGTAGCTGGTCCAGCCGGTGCGGTCCTTGCCCGCGGTGCAATGGAACACGGCGGGACCCTGCTGGTCGGCGAGCTGGGTCAGCAGGCTCGCGAAGCCTGCGCGCTCGTGCTCGCCGGTGACGAACTGACGGTTGAGGGCGCGCATGCCCTCGCGGGCGGCTTCGGGGCTGGTGAGGTTGCCCAGGGAGCTGGAGAGGTCGCCGCTCAGGATCGAGATGTTGACGTAGGCGGCGCCGGCCGGGACGCGGTCCGGCTTGGCGGCGATCTCGCCGCCGGTGCGCAGGTCGAAGACGGTGCTCAGATGCAGACCGTCGAGGACGGCCAGGTCGGCGTCGTTGGGGGTCAACGCGTTCGAGCGATAGAACACGCCCTTGTTGACGTGGTGGCTGCCCTGCGCGTCATAGCCCGCGCCGGTGCCGGCGACGTCCCGGAAGTTGTCGACACTGGCGAGGCGGGGCGCGTCGGCGACCTGATCCTTGCTGGGCTTGGCGACGGCGGCGGGCAGCGCCGACAGCGACCCGCCCGCCAGGTTTCCGAGCAGCGGGGAGGCGAGCAGCCCACCGCTGAGCGCGACAACGACGGCGGTACGACGCCACGAAACTGACAACTGACTCACTCCTAATCGCGTGTTGATCGCCGAAAGATCTACGCGGGCCGAATGAACCGGTGGAAACCAAACAGAGAACAGTCCAAGGGGTCTCATTCAGCGGGACTCTCCCTGGCCGAGTGTGGCCGGACGCTCCTCGCCATGCATTGCTGCTACAAATTTGCCAGCGTTCCTGGGAGAGTCTCCCAAAGAGCCCATTCTGGACACTTGACCGGCTTAGACTCCCCCGCATGGAGGTTCATACCCGGCAGTTGCAGTACTTCGTCGCGGTCGCGGAGGAGTTGAGCTTCACCCGCGCCGCGCAGCGGCTGCACGTGTCCCAGCAGGGCCTGAGCACCCAGATCAAACAGCTGGAACACGACATGGACGTCACCCTCTTCTCGCGGACCACCCGGCAGGTGGAGCTGACCGCGGCCGGGACGGCGTTCCTGCGGCACGTCCGAGATGCGTTCAGCAGCTTGAATTCCGGCCTCGAGGAAGCCAGAGCGGTCCACCGCGGCGAACACGACCGCCTGGTCCTGGGCTGCCTCGAGGGTGCCGCGCTGACCCTGACCGAGCCGATCCTGACTGCCTTCCGGGCCCGCTTCCCCGCGGTCGCCCTCGATCTGCAGCACTTCACCTACGAGACCCCCTCGGCGGGCCTGACGAGCGGGCAGGTAGACGTCGCCATCGTCCGGCGCCCGTTCCAGGACGACGGGCTGCGCTTCGAGACCCTGTTCCGCCAGCCGTTGCTGGCGATGCTGCCCGCGACCCATCCCCTGGCGGACCGCGCCGAGGTCACGGCGGCGCAGCTGCTGGACGAGCCGATCCTGTCCTCCGCTGCCACCGATCCGGTCTGGAATGGCTTCTGGCAGTTGGACTCCCATCGCAACGGCCGCCCGGCCCCGATCGCCTCCCGTGCGAAGACGCTGCTGGAGGAGCTGCACCAGGTGGCCACCGGGGCAGCCATCGCGATGACGGTGCCCTGCGCGGGGTGGATCAAGTTCCCGGGTGTCCGCCTGGTCCCGGTGGCCGACACAGCCCCTAACGAAGTCGCCGTCTGCTGGCGTCCCGAGACCACCAATCCCCTGGTGCGATCCTTCATCGAGATCGCCCGCCGGGTCCGCGACGCGAATCCCGATCTGCTCGCCCGCCTCCAGGCCCCGCGCTGCCGTGACCGTCACGCCGCTCCGCTGCCGGCCTGAACCAACAACTTTCGCTTGTCGATAATCCACAACAATTGATTTCAGTTCTTTTCCACTCTCGCATAACGTTTCTCAGCGTGAGCCGCAAGGTTCATTCTGAAAACCCCTGAAGGAGAAGAACAATGGGATCCGTGGCCAACTTCCTCGTCGACGCGCTCATCGCGGAACTGACCAAGAAGCTCTTCAGCGGTTCCGCCGGCAAGTAACCGGTCGGACACACAGAGAAGGCCCGGAACCTTGCGGTTCCGGGCCTCTTTCGTAGCTGGGTATTCGGTTTCAGGAGGGCGCTATTCAGCGCCGAGTGCGGAGGCCAGCAGCGGCCATGAATTGTGGAGGTCGCGCTCCCAATAGGCCCAGGTGTGGGTACCGGCGGGCCGGAAGTCGACCTGGGCCGGAATGTTCAGGGCCGCAAGCCGATCGGCCAGCTGGTGGGTGCAGGAGTTGGTGGCGGCCTCGATCAGGCCGCCCAGCACCATCTGGTCCGCCTTGGTGATGACCTGGTCGGGTGTTGGCTGCGCGCCGAGGGACTCGGCCGGGCCGGGCAGGCCGGTGCCGCTGGCCAGATAGATCGCCTTGCCGCGCAGGCTGTCCGCGTTGAGCAGGGCGTCGTGGGCGCGCCAGGCCGGGTCGTCGTCGGGTCCCCACATGTTCTTGGGGTCGGCGTCACCGCGCGCGAGCACCAGCCGGATGTAGGCGCGGCCGGCGGGATCGGAGGTGGAGGCGCACCCGCTGTACGCGGCGACCGCCGAGTACACGTCCGGCGCGCCGGAAATCAGGTCCAGCGCCGAGGTGGCCGACATGGACACGCCCGCAATCGCATTCACGCGCGAAGTACGCAGGGCCGCGTCGATGATGGGCGGTAGTTCCCGGGTCAGAAAGGTCTCCCACCGGTGGCGCCCCAGTTTCGGATCGTCGTGCTGCCAGTCGGTGTAATAGGAGAATTCACCGCCGACCGGAGTCACCACGTTCACGTTCTTGTCCCAGAAGAACGCGACGATGTCTGTGCGGCTGTACCAATTGGTGATATCGGTTCCGCCGCTGGCGCCATTGAGCAGATACAGCGTCGGCGCGTTCGGCTGCGCGGCGGCCATCACCTGGAGCGGGATAACCCGTTGCATGGCAGCCGAATACACGTAGAACATTTGTTGCCGCTGTCCCGCGCGATCGATGTGGTCCAGATGCGAGGAGACATCGGCCCGCGAGACCTGGAACGCGCCCGGGGCGACGGTGATCAGAGCCGCGGCGGCGGCGCACGAAAGGATGAGCGACGAAACGGTCCGCCAGGGCGACACCACTGACTCCTCGGAAACGATGAAAGGTCCTGGGCCGCGGCCGCCGCGCGCGTACCGCGGCCCAGGGGATTTCGAGCCGGTGACTCAGCTGCCCATCAGGCGCTTGATCACGTTGGCGATGGTGTCGGTCACCGAACCGGTGGAGCTGAGCTGGTTCTGCGAAGAGCCGAGGCCGCCCTGGTCGAGGCTGCCCAGCAGGGCCTCACCGGGATTCGCGCCGCGACCGGTGAAGCAGACGCCCATGTTGGGCTGGTCGGAACCGGAGCCGACGGTGCCGCCGACGCTCATGCCGCCGCTGAGGACCGTCTGTCCGTCACTGACCGAGTTGGGCACCTTGTAGGTGAACTCGGCGGTCACCGGATAACCGGAGTTCACGAACCAGCCGGTGCTGGTCACCATCCAGCCGCCGGCGTCGGGCTCCGGCGTCACTTCGGCGGCCTGCTCGCCCTGCGCGGCGTGATACGCGGTCACCACGGTCTTGACCGGCTTGCCGAATCCCGGCGGCGCGAAGTCGGTGATCCGGTTGACGTACGGATTGCCGATGCTCGTGGTGCCGACCACGAGCTTGTAGGTGACCAGCGTGCCGGGCGCGGCGCTGGCGACGTCGATCGACTTGTCGTAGGTGTGGGTGATCCAGAAGCTCGAGATGCCCGGGTTGTAGTCCACGTGCTGGGTCCGTACGCAGGACGGCGAGTCCGCGGCGGCGGGCGCGGTGCCGAGCGCGATGCCCGCCCCCGACATCACCAATGCGGCTGCCGCGACTCCGGCAGCCAATTTCGGGGTGTTACGCATGATTCCTTCCAGCAGTTCCGGCGGTGGCGGAACTGATAGCTAGTGAGCCGGTGGGGAATTCGAGCTTTCGCTCACGTCGGGAAACGCTAGAGCACAACGGAAGAGAACTTAAATCCAAATTTCGATGACATTGACAACCCCACCTTGTCAATCACCACCCTGAGGCGTGCAGTGAACTACAAGTACCGCTTGTAGACGCACCGTGAATTGTGATTTCTCTCGCGGCGTGCGGGGTTTTAGCATTTTCCGGCGTGAGCGAAATGGCTCACGAACAAACTGAAGTTCGAGATGACACAAGGGAATTCGCCATGGGACGACGAGCTGTGAAACATGCTGCCGCGGGTGCCGCCGCCGTAATCGGGGCCGGGGCGTTGTCCCTGTTCGGAGCCGGCCCGGCCGGCGCCACACCCGCCACCCTGACCTGGAACGACGGCCAGACCCAATTCACCCGCACCATCAGCAATGGCACGCCTGCCGTGGGCGACACCATCACCGTCACAACGGCGATGTACCGCACCAAGACCCCGGATGTCACGTACCTTACGTTCAAGGACTACCACCCCTCGTGCCTCACCTATGTCGTCAATTCGGCCAAGCTGACCGACGCTGCCGGCACCCACCCGATCGAGCCCTGGCTCGAGGTCAAGCCCGATTTCATCGCGGCAGATTTCATATCCGAAGGTCTGAATGTCGTCAGCAAGGCCGGCGCCACCGGTGCACAAGCACCCGTCTTCAGCGCCCAATACAAGGTCGGTGACTGCGCCGCCGGTACCAGTCTGACCACCGGGATCGCGTATTCCCAGGCAGGAGCGGGCGGCGCCTGGGATGGAGACTCCAAGGTCGGCCCGTCGATCACGGTCGGCGGAACGCCCGGCGGCGGCACGGGTGGCGGCACCGGCAGTTCCGGCAGCAGCAACCTGCCCGCGCCGCTCAACACCCTGATGTCGCTGCTCGGCGGTACCGGCTCCAGCAAGTAGCACCATCCAGAACGAGAAGGGCCCGGAACCATCAGGTTCCGGGCCCTTTCGGGATCCGACCTACTTGCTGGAGCCGAATCCACCGAGCAGTGAGCCCAGGCTGCCAAGGCTGCCGAGGCCACTGGCGCTGCCGGTACCGCCCGTGCCACCGGTCCCGCCGTCGGCGGCGACGGTCACGGACAGAGTCTGGGTGGCGGAGCCGGCACCCGTGTACTGCGCGGTAATCGTGTGTGCGCCGGCGGCAGCCGGAGTCCACTGGACCGCAGCGGTGCCGTCACTGCCGACCGGTGCGCTGCCGATGGCGGTGTCGCCGTCCTTGAAGGTCACGGTGCCACCGGCAGTGGCCGGGGCGACCGTGGCGGTCAGGGTGCTGGCCTTGCCGGCGGTGGCACCGCTGACCGGAGCGAGCGCGAGCGTGGTGGTGATCGGCTTGGCGACCCGGATCGCCGGACCCTTCGCCTGGAAGTCGAGGTGGCCGAGGCTCGACAGGTATTCCACGCCCGAGGCGAGGTCGGTGTCGAGGGCGCAGTCCGCGCCGACGGTGTACTGGGCGGTGAAGGTCGGCGAATCCACGGCGCCGGGATGGTTTTTCGCGATCACCTGGTAGCCGGTGGCGGTGAAGTCGCCGGCGATGTAGGTCGGGTGAACGTCGAGGTAGGGCTCGACGGCGTGATTACCGCTGCCGTCGGTCACCTTGGCCGTGCCCGAGACATAGCTGAGGCACGCCGGGTGAAAGTCCTTCAGCCAGAAGAACTTCTCATCGGTGGTGTCGGTGCGCTCGAACTTCGTGCTGACCGTGATGGTGTCGCCGATCGCCGGAGTCGCGTTGCTGACCGTGCGGGTGTAGTGCGATGCCTGGTTGTCCCAGGTAATCGTGGCCGGGGCGGCCACGGCGGCAGCGGAATTGAACAGCGCCAGCGCGCCGACCGCGAGGGACGCGGCGGTGCCCGCGGCGATGCGGGTGGGGTGGGTCATGGTGACTTCCTTTGCGACTGAATGCGTTCGGCGGCACCGCCGGCCGTTCCGGCCCTTCGAACCGGTGGCCGGCGGTGCCGGTGGCCCCTGCTACGGCGGGGCCGGGTACGAGCCCGGGGAGAAGGTGGCTCGTACGTCTTTTCGGGGTGGCCGGACTCGGCCTAGGAGCCGGCGGAACCGGTCAGCATCCGCAGCCAGGGAAGCTGCGCGGAGCCCGACCCGAGGCTGCCGGAGCCGGAGCTGCCGCCCGGCGTGCCACCGGGGTTGCCACCCGGGTTGCCGCCGGGGTTGCCACCGGGGTTGCCCGCCGACACGGTGGTCGTGGTCAGGGTCGGCGCGGGGCTCGGGTAGCACTTCACGGGCACGTCCACCGCGCCGATGAAGGTGCCGGAGTCCACCGAGGCGGTGAAGGTGAGACCCGGATCGTCGTAGCTGGTGCCCCCGATGGTGCTGGTGAGGGTCCCGGCAGCGGACGCGGTGACGTTGACGGTCACCGCGGGCAGGGTGAAGGTCACGCCCGACGCCGTCGCGGCGGGAGCGTCGAGGGTGATCTTGCCCGCCGACTGACCGACGGTCGCCGTGATCGTGCCACCCGACACCGAGGACGACACATAGGTCGAATTGGCGGGCACCGGCATGATCAGCTTGATGCCGCGAAGGCTGCGCAGGGGGTGCCCGGAGACGCTCGCCGGCACCTGCATGGCCGCGGGTGTGAGCGTGATCGCCACGGCGTCACCGGTCTTCGCGGTGCTCGGCGCGGTTCCCGTCACGCCGAGGGCCATGGTGAAGGTCTGCGCGCCGCCGATCGGCGGCGTGGCCTGGCATTGGAAGTTGATGGTGGGCGGGAGTGTTTCCGCCTGGGCGGGGCCCGCCGCGAGGCCGAGTGGCAGCAGCGCCAGGGGCGCGAGGGCGGCCACGGTGGCGAGAGTGGATTTCATCGGTGTACTCCTCGGACTCGCGAATGCGAAAGGCCATGCGCCTCTGCATTCCGTACCTGAATGCAGCGAAAACGCTAGAGCACCTGGGGATTCAAGAGAAATCAGAATTTGAGGATCACCCACAAGACCGGACTGTCAATCGGATCGACGATTGACAATTCCACGTTGACAATCCTCAACAAGAATCGATTTACCGAATTTCAGACCGCGCAGTATTGTTCGAGTTCGACCTCGCCGCCGACAAGATTCGATACCGGGAGCGGGCAGATGAGTACACCGAGCGGAATTCTCCATCTCCATGTAGAGATGGGTCCACTGATACTGGATTACCGGGGCCACGCCGAGCAGATCGGAGAGGTAGCCACCGAACTGACCGCCGCCGGCGCGGCGACGGTCAGCATCGACGAGATGGTGAACTCCGAAATGCCCTGTCTGCCTTGCTCGCGACTGTGGGCGGGCTAGGAGCCCGAACCGGAGGACGAGCCCGAGCCGCCGGAACCGCTGGCCGAGCCCGATGCGGAGCCGGACGCCGCGCCGGTGCCGACCGGGCCGTCGGGCACGCTCGCACCCTTCGAGCCGGGACGGTTGATGTAGACCGACACCGGGGTGGAGGCGTTGGCTTCCACGGTCACCACCCGCGCGCCGGGGGCGGAGGTCACGGTGCCGCCGTCGACTCGAACCTGATATCCGTTGGGGTAGTGCAGATCCGAGACATAGATCTCGGTCGGCTTACCCGTGGCGCGGGGCGTGTAGCGGTAGGCGAAGTCGCCGCTCGCGGAGTCGAAGATCATCCGGCCGGGGGTGCCGGAGGTGGCCTGCGGATAGGTGCGGACCAGCTGGCCGCCGATGTCGCCGACGAACGGATCCCCGCCGCGGTACTGCCAGTACTGCCACCCGATGAACCGATCGTCGGCATTGATCAGGGTATTGCTCAGCACCGTCACGTCGCCGTCACCGAATTCCGTGACCAGCGCCGGGATTCCGGTGCGATGGGTGAAGGCGTCGATATTGCCCCAGGTCTTGCCCTGCTGCAGCGGGCACAGGCCGCGCAGGAAGGTGGGCAGGCCGCTGTAGATGGCCATCTGGCTGGGGATGCAGTAGTCGTGCGGGGCGAAGGCGATGCCGGGGGCGCTGATGGGCGGGTTCTTGCCCATGTTGCTGGGCATGGTCTCGTTCCAGGTGACATTGGGTTCCCACAGCACCATCAAGCCGCCGTTGCGGGCGCGGACCGCGTCGGTCAGCTTTTGCATCGCCGCCTGATATTTGGCGTCGAATCCCGTGCAGCCGTTGGGAAAACAGGACAGGAACGCGCTGCCCGGCCACGGCTCGTTGAGCAGTTCGAGCCCGAGTGCGCCCGGATGGCCGTTCATCTTCTCCGCCAGCGCGGCGAGGGACTGGCCCAGATAGTCGAGTGCGCCGTAGGTGTTGTTCCAGACCTCGTCCCAGCCCGCGTTCATGGTGGGCATCAGGTAGTTCAAGGGGAATCCGGGGTTGGGTTCACCCGCGGCCGGGCGGGCATGGATCGCCCATTCCGGGAACCCGTTGCCGCCCCACGGCTTGGACAACCCGTCCTGATGATTGTCGAGCACGGTGTGAATTCCGTACTGCGCCAACATATCCACGGTGGTCGCGACCCGATCCAGGTACGCGGTGTCGACCACGCCCTTGGTCGGCATGAGCCCGTCGAAGTTGACGCCCAGCCGCACGGTGTTGAATCCGTGCCGGGACAGCATCTCCGCGTCCTGGGCCGTGATCGTGGTTCCGGGCGCGAAGTAGGGCGGTTCCTTGTTGACGCTGTTGACGCCGTGCAGCAGCACGACCCGCCCGAATTCGTCGACGAAGCGGGACCCGTCGACATGCAACGGCACGAGCGTGTCCGGCGTGGCCGTGGCGGCCGGCGCCGAGGTGGCCAGGACGCATCCGACCACCGCCGCGAGTACGGCCACGGATCGGGCCACCCACCCGGTGCGGCGGGTGCGGTCGGCGACTGTCGTTTTCATGGTCTCCTACTTGTCCGATCCGGGTCGCCACGGGGTGGAAGGGTTCCTGGCCGTGGCGAACCGCGCCGCGCCGCGGCCGGCGAAGAATGAGAGCATTTCGCTCACGCCGGAACGCTAAAGCAGCGGGCCGCGGAACTGAAACCCTAATTTGCGGCGCATTGACAAGTTGCCCTTGTCAATCGGCGGGGAACTACTGTTTCCACTCGACACCGCTGTGCCATTAGGTTTTTCGTGCGGACTTCCGGCGGTGTCAGGAAGAGATCTTCGCTGTCTGCACCTACGGAGAGGTTGGATATGCTTTCGAGAGGCCGAATCCTGGCCCCGGTCGCCGCGTCCGTACTAGCGTTCAGCGGGCTCGCGGCGCAGCAGGCGCCCGAGGCGACCGCGGAACCCGGCGGCTGGACTCTGCCTCAGCTCACCGTCTCCAACGGGGTCATCACCGATGTCACCGGGCGCACCGTGCTGCTGCGCGGCGCGAATGTCAACCAGCTGAACGACTACGCACAGAACGATCCGGCGCTGCCGACCGTCGCCCCGCTGGACGCCACCGACTTCGCCCAGCTGGCGGCGCTCGGCTTCAATGTGGTGCGGCTCAACCTGGCCTGGTCCGCGCTCGAGCCCACGCCGGGCACGTTCGACCGGAACTATGTGGCACGCATCCACACCGCCGTCGACGACGCCAAGGCCAACGGCATCTACACCGTGCTGGACATGCACCAGGACGCCTGGGGCAAGGCGGTCGGCACACCCAAGGGGCAGGGCTGCCCGATCTTCATGAAGCCCGGCGTCGGCTGGGACGGCGCACCGGCCTGGGCGACGCTGACCGACGGCTGGACCACCTGCAACTTCGGCGGCGTGCGCGAGACCGCGCCCGCCGTGGCCCGCTCGTTCCAGAACTTCTACGAGGACAAGCAGGGCATTCAGGGCCATCTGGTCGACACCTGGGCGAAGCTGGCGGCCGAGTTCAAGGACGAGCCCGCCATCGCCGGTTACGACCTGCTCAATGAGCCGAATCCCGGTCTGCGCGACCCGTTTTCGGCGGCGGATCAGCTCGGCAAGTACTACCAGCGGGTGATCGCCGCCATCCGGCAGGCCGAGCACGGCAGCCTGCCGCACCTGGCGATCTTCGAGCCCAGCGCGCTCTGGTCGGCCCTGGGCATCGACGCCACGCCGCCCGCGAAGTACATCACCGATCCGCTGGCGGTGTTCTCGCCGCACCTGTACAGCGAGTCGATCAATATCGTGAACGCCTTCCCGACCATCGAGGTGGGCTTCAATTTCGCGCTCGACGCCGCCGCCAAGTACAAAGTGCCGGTGTGGACCGGCGAATGGGGTTGGTTCGGGGATCCGAATTCCGATGCGGCGAAGGTGGATCGGTTCGAGGACCAGCTCAACGCGCACCGCATGGGCGGCGCGTGGTGGTCGTGGAAGCAGGCGTGCGGTGACCCGCATGTCGTGAACGGCGGCGGCACCAACAAGCCCACCGGCAATATCAACCCCTTCACCTGCCCTTCGGGCGCACCGCTGGGCCAGCCCGCCGGGTACACCCGCCCACTGTCCCGCTCCTATCCGCGCGCGGCACCGGGCACCTTGACCGAGGTGAGCGCCACCGGATTCACCGGCACCGGCGCGGGCCGCGTCGAAGCCTGGTACCCCGGGACCCAGCGCCCGAATGTTCAGTCCACCAACGTCTCCGACCTCACCTTCACCCAGGTGCCGGGCGGCTGGCAGCTGACCGGGAACACCGTCGGCTCGTATTCGATCAAGCAGTCCTGACGGACGTATTCCGTTCTCCCCCTCGGTAAGACAGGTCATCCATGCCCTCACACAAGACTCCCCGGATCGACGCCGCGGCCGTCGCGCTCGCCGGAATGATCGCCCTCGGCGCGGCGCTCGGCGCCGCCCCGGCGACCGCGCAGCCCGCCGATATCGCCTCCGGGTCCGGTTCCGGCTCAGGAAGTTTCGGCTCCTCGGGTTCGTCCTCCGGGTCGGCCGCGCCGAACGATCCGGTGTCGACCCTGCCCGCGCCCGCCACGACCACCATCCGGCTCGACGGCGCGTCCAACTTCCGCGATATCGGCGGCTACAAGACCTCCGACGGGCACACGGTCCGCACCGGGGTCGCCTTCCGTTCCAACCGCATCTCCGGGCTCACCGACGCCGATCTGGCCAAGCTGGTCGCGGCCGGGGTGACCCTGGACGTGGACCTGCGCAACGGTTCCGAGCGCAGCAGTGCGCCCGATCGGGTGCCGGCGAGCGCGCAGTACAAAGTAGCCGACGTGGTCAGCTTCGACAGCGGCATCTCGTTCCACGAGTTCCCGGTGGTCACCCTGGGACGCGCGGTGGTCGACGGCTTCGTCAACGGCAGCTCCGACATCAAGCAGTCGATCAGCTATCCGTTCATGGTGAACTTCCACGGCTCCGACGTCGCCTTCGGCACGCTGCTGCGGTCCATCGCCGGAAACACCAGTGGCGCAACGCTGTACCACTGCACCTCCGGCAAGGACCGCACCGGCTGGTCGACCGCGGTGCTGCTCACCCTGCTGGGTGTGCCGCGCGATGTGGTCAATGCCGACTACCTGGCCAGCAATAGCGAGCTGGGCGACCCGAAGGCGGTCGAATTATCCTGGCTGGAAGCGGCTTTCAACGAGATGGACCGGCTCTACGGCAGCTTCGACAAGTACGTGCGGGAAGGACTCGGCCTGGATCAGGCCACCATCGACGCGCTGCGCGCGAAGCTGCTGGCCTGATCCGCCCGGCCGCCGCTGCCCGTGCCGTTCAGCGCAGGCAGCGGCGGTCGGCGATCTCCTCGTCCAAGGCATAGGCGATGGTCGCCGCCTCGTGCTCGGCCCAGACACCGAAGTCGGGGTACCGGAGGTCGATGCCGCCCATGCAGTCCCAGCAGGCGCTCACGCCGCCCACCGGGTGGGTCGGAACCATCATCACGATGAACCGCTGCGACAGACCGGCTTTCCCGACGAGGACGCGGCGGTACCCGTCGGGCACATCGGACGCGGCCGAGGCCTGGGTGGCGAAATACTCGTTGGCGAACGTCGAATCCCGGCGCCACTTCTCGCCCGCGGCGAGATCACCGCAGCCGAACAGCTGAATCCTGCCGAACCGGGGCCAGCCGTCGCACACTCGCAGGAACTCCCGGAAGGCGGCGTCGAAGCACACGCCGAGCCGCTGTTCGGCCGCCTCCACCGCGGCCTCGGCGGCAGGCGGATTGGGAGGTAAGGAAAGCCCAGGCTCACCGAATCGTTCGGCGGCCCCGTATTGCTGCGCGTACAACGAGCCCACGAGGGCTTTCCAATTCGTCATCGCTTCCTGTCGCCGGGGGACGAGATCGATCGAGAGAAAGATGCCGATACCGCTGGCCGTCCCCGGCTCCTCGCTACGGTTGCCAGCGGCACCGGCATTGCCTCGGGATTGCGCGAGGCGGGTACGAGCCCGAGGTGGGAAGCGGGGGCTCGCACGTTTTCTATTCCGACCAGTTGACGGCCTCGACGAACGCTAATACATACGGAAGTCGAAGAGAAATCACTGTTCAGGGACTGTTCACAACCTGAATTTGTCAATCGGAGCCCTATTCGGCCAAAAGTTCTGCGCGGAACGTTCCTGCCCCTAGACTTCGCGCCATGGAAGTTCACACCCGGCAGTTGCAATACTTCATCGCAGTTGCGGAGGAACTGAGTTTCACCCGCGCGGCGCAACGATTGCATGTGTCGCAACAGGGCTTGAGCACGCAGATCAAGCAGCTCGAGCACGCGATGGACGTGGTGTTGTTCTCCCGTACCACCCGCAATGTCGAATTGACCGCCGCCGGAACGGTATTCCTGCAGGACATCCGGGGCGCGCTGACCTGCCTGGACGCCGCGGTCGAACGGGCGCGGTCGGTACATCGCGGCGTGCAGGACCGGCTGGTGCTGGGCGCGCTCGAGGGGGCCGCGTTGACGCTGACCGAGCCGATCCTGGACACCTTCCGGCAGCGGCATCCGGGCATCACCGTCGAATTGCGCCACTTCACCTACGAGGACCCGTCGGCCGGCCTGACCAGCGGATCGGTGGACGTGGCCTTCGCCCGCCGGCCGTTCGTCGATGACGGCGTCCAGTTCGAGACCTTGTTCGCCGAACCGCTCATGGTGATGCTGCCGACGAACCATCGCCTGGCCGATCGCACCCAGGTCTTCGTGCACGACCTGCTCGACGAGCCGCTACTCGGGGCCTCCACCACCGATCCGGTGTGGAATGCGTTCTGGGAGTTGAACGCCTACCGGGGCGGCACCCCGGCCCCGGTCGTGTCGCGCTCGAATTCGCTGCTCGAGGAGCTGCACAAGGTCGCCACCGGCGTCGGCGTCGTCCTCACCGTGGCCTGCGCCCGATGGATTCCCTTCCCCGGTGTGCGACTGCTGCCGATCGCCGACGTCCCGCCCAACGAAGTGGCGGTCGGCTGGCGCTGCGCGCAGGAATCGCCGCTGGTCCGCTCCTTCGTCGAGGTCGCCCGGTCCACCCGCGACACCCACCCGGAGCTGGTCACGCTACTACAGAAACCCGACTTCGCCGATTGCACGGTGCCGCCGCACCTCTGACTCACAACTCAGGCCTGTCAATGCCGGGGAAATTGCGAATTCTCAACGGACCCATTGTGTCCTAGCGTTTTCCCGTGGCCCCTCCGAAGAAATACTCGAATGCCCTGCGAGCGCAGGCGATCCAGCGGTACCGGCAATCGGATCCCAAGCCGACTTTCCGAAGCTTGGCAGCCGAGCTCGGCGTACATCACGAAGCGCTACGGCTGTGGATCCGCCATGCGGAACGTACCGAAAGCCCCACCTGTGACGCTCCTTTCGACGCGATGTCCAAGGAGAACAGGAGACTCCGGAAGCGGGTCGCCGAACTCGAGCGAGTAATCGCGATTATGCGCGGCACCGGCTCGCTGATGACTGCGGATTACAGCCGAGCGCGGTATTGAAGGATGAATCCCGAAGACCACGAAGGCATTTCGATCGACGAAGCCCGGGCCCGAGCCAGACCTGTCCGACTTTCTCCCTGAACACCCGTCCCGGAACCGCAATACATCCTGTTGTCGATAGCAAATCTTCAGTTACTATCGATCGATTGCCTTCCCGTGAGTTCGGCTACCAGGGCGGAGATACGTCGTGATCGGACAGCAGGAGTATCGAAGACCCACTCGCACGCTTGTTCTCACCCCCGGAATAACCGCCCTGACCTGGGCATTATCCGCCACCGCCCACGCCGGTCCGCGGCACAACTGGGATGCCGTAGCCAGGTGCGAGGCGAGCGGTGACTGGACCGCCGACACCGGCAACGGCTACTACGGCGGACTGCAATTCAGCCGCAGCACATGGCTGGCATACGGAGGCAGGGGGAATCCGGCCACCGCGAGCCGCGAGGAGCAGATCCGCGTCGCGGAGCGGATCCTCGCCCGCCAGGGGCCGGGAGCATGGCCGACCTGCGGCTCCTACCTTTGAGCCCGGAACACCAGCAGGCGCATCGACGCGTACATGAACAGGCCCTCCCCGAGGCTGCCCAGCAGGCGGGCGAGCCGATAGTCGAGGCCGAGGGCGGCGATGCCGCTGGTCACGCCGAGAATGAAGATCAGGTAGTTGAGGGCCACCACCACGACATAGCGCGCGAGCTGAGGGCCGACCGCGCCGTGCGACTCGAAGTTGAGCGTCCGGTTCAGCACGTAGCTCGTCCCGAAGGCCGTGCAGTAGGCCACCGTCACCGCGACCGGCAGTGCCACGCCCGCCACCCCGTGCAGGGCGGTGAGCACCACGAGATCCAGGGCGAAGGTGAACCCGCTCACCACCAGATAGCCCGCGAAGGTCGGCGCCACCACCCGCGACAGGCCGAGCGGCAGCGCCGCGACCAGCGTGTCGCACATCAGGTGAAACCACCGGACCGCACGGCCCGTATCGGTACGCATCGGGCCACGGTGTCATCGCCACATGACCGCCGCATGAGCACCGCCCCAATTCCGTGCCTCGCACCGAAAAATGTTAGCCCGCAATGGCTGCCGACTGAATCCCTGATATCGAGCCTATTGACAAGAACAATCTGTGAATGTGAAGCGGTGGTTTGTGGTTAGGATCGGGCCATGGAGGTGCACACACGCCAACTGCGTTACTTCATCACGATCGCCGAAGAGTTGAGTTTCACTCGAGCGGCGCGCCGGCTCGGCATTTCGCAGCAGTGTTTGAGCATGCAGATCAAACAGCTGGAGCGCACGCTGGATCTGGTGCTGTTCGCGCGGACGACACGCAGAATCGAACTGACCGTGGCCGGTTCGGCATTCCTGGCCGATATCGAGCGCGCGCTCGACAGCGTGGACGCCGCGGTCGAAAGGGCCCGCGGCATTCAGCGCGGGGAATGCGACCGCCTGGTCCTCGGCACGCTCGAAGGTGCGGCGCTGACACTCACCGACCCGATTCTCGCCGCCTTCCAGCAGCGCCATCCGCGAGTCACGGTGCAGCAGCGCCAGTTCAGTTACGACGACCCGAGCGCCGGGCTGCGCGATGACGCGGTGGACGTGGCGTTCGTCCGACGCCCCTTCGACCGCACCGGAATCCGCTGCGAGACGCTGTTCAGCGAGCCGCTGATGGTCATGCTCCCCGAAAACCACCGGCTCGCCGATCGCACCGAGGTGTCGGTCCGGGAGCTGGTCGACGAGCCGATCATCGGCGCGGCCGCCGCGGACCCGGAGTGGAATGCCTTCTGGGAGTTGGACGCCTATCGCGGCGGCCGCCGCGCACCGATCGTCCACCGCACCGCATCGGCGCTGGAGAGCCAGTACAAGGTGCCGCTGGGCCTGGGCATCGTGGTCACCGTGGCGGCTGCGCGCTGGCTGCCGTTCCCGGGGATTCGGCTGGTGCCGATCGCCGACGCCGCGCCGAACGAGGTCGCGGTCGGTTGGCGCGATACCCGCGAGAGCGCGCTGGTGCGTTCGTTCGTCGATCTGGCCACGCAGATCAGGGACACCCGACCGGACCTGGTCCAGCCTTTGCAGGAGCCGGAATTCGCCGACCGTACGATGCTGCTGCAGCTGTAATCGGCGGCCGCGGACAATAGCGGTTTCCGCGGTAGAACAGAAATCAGAATTTCTTTCCGATTCGCAAGCAGGTGTTGTCAATCGGCGCGCGAATTAATGTCCACCGCACACCAATCACCAACGATGCGAATCGGCAAATCAGGCGGTAGCGTCTGGCGCGCCGCTGTGCCGTGCGCGACACCTCGGTGGGGTG
Source organism: Nocardia tengchongensis (assembly GCF_054781395.1). Lineage (NCBI taxonomy): Bacteria > Bacillati > Actinomycetota > Actinomycetes > Mycobacteriales > Nocardiaceae > Nocardia > Nocardia tengchongensis. The sequence continues at coordinate 247,868 of NZ_BAAGUM010000017.1, read as the reverse complement.
TGGATCGAAAATGTGTGAACGACAAGCTGAATGGAGTTGCCTGATGGGTCGTGGGTTCGGAACCGCGAATCGGCGGACGATGCTGGGCGGAATGCTCGCGGCCGGCGCGGCGGGAGTGGCCGGACTCCCCGAAGGCATGGCCGAGGCGCTGGCGGAACCGGGCCGCTCCGGTTCCCTCGATCAGGTCCAGCATGTGGTGATCCTGATGCAGGAGAACCGCTCGTTCGATCACTACTTCGGAACCATGAGCGGCGTACGGGGCTTCGGCGACAAACGCGCCGTGCGACTACCCGCGGGCGGCTACAACCCGGTCCTGCAGGCCACCATGGACATGGCGCTCGCCGGCGGGCTGGGCACCGATCTGGGCAGCGGATCGGCGGGCACCGGCAGTGCCAGCGGATCTGCCAGTGGCAGCGGCAGCGGATCGGGCAGCGGGTCCGGGGGCGGCGGCGAGCGGGACGCCTTCCATCAGCCGGATGCGTTCAGCAGCACCGGATTCCTGCTGCCCTGGCACGTGGACACCACCCGCGTCGACGGTCAGGACCTGGGCGATCTGGCGCACGATTGGAACACCACCCACATGGCGTGGGCCGACGGGGCCTACCACTCGTGGATCGCGTCCAAGTCCAAGATGACCATGGGCTACTTCACCGAGACCGACATCCCGTTCCACCGCGCGCTCGCGGCCGCGTTCACCATCTGCGACCACTACTTCTGTTCCATCCAGGGACCCACCACCCCGAACCGGCTGTACCACTGGACCGGCACCATCGACCCGGCCGGGCGCGCGGGCGGCCCCGCCGTCTCCAATCCCCCGGACTACCGCCCCGTCTACAACTGGACGACCTACCCGGAACGTCTTCAGCAGGCCGGGATTTCGTGGCAGGTGTACGCCGACTCGCACAACGGCGGGCCGTTCCTCGCCGACTTCGGCGACAACCCGCTGTGGCTGTTCCAGAACTACCACAATGCCGCGAAGTCCTCCGATCCCGCCGTCCGTCAGCTGGCCGACCGTGCCAATGTGACAACCGGCGGCATGACGCCCCCGCCGTCCGGAGTCGACGGCTCCAATGTCGATTACGTTCTGCAGCAATTCATTTCCGATTGCGCCGCGGGCACCCTGCCGCAGGTGTCGTGGGTGGTCGCCCCGGCCGGCTACTCCGAGCACCCCGCCTACCGCCCCGCCGACGGCGCCGCCTACATCCAGCGCGTCCTGACGGCGCTGTGGAACAACCCGAAACTGTGGGAATCGACTGTCCTGCTGGTCAATTACGACGAGAACGACGGCTTCTTCGACCACGTGGTGCCCCCGACCGCCCCGCCCGGCACCCTCGACGAGATGCTGCCGTCACTGGCGAGCGTCGGCGGCGACCTGAATTCGGGCTCGGCCACCCTCGGCCTGGGCTCCGGTTCGGGCTCGGGCAGCATCGCCAACCTGATCACCGGTTCGGCCTCGGCGTTGAGCGGCAACTCCCCGATCGGCCTCGGCCCCCGCGTCCCGATGATGGTGATCTCGCCGTGGAGCCGCGGCGGGTACGTGAATTCCCAAGTCTTCGACCACACGTCGGTGCTGCGTTTCCTGGAGGCCTGGACCGGCGTCGCCGAACCCAACATCTCGCCGTGGCGCCGGTCCGTCTGCGGTGACCTCACCAGCTGCTTCGACTTCTCCCGCCGCGACACCAGCATCCCGACGCTCCCCGACGCCAATGCCGAGCGCGCCCGGGCCGCGGGCCAGAAGAACCTCCCCAAGCCGCTCCCGCCCAACCCCGCCGGCCAGCAGATGCCCACCCAGGAACCCGGCCGCGCCAAGGCCCGTCCCCTCCCCTACCAGCCCGTCGCCTGGACCGAGATCTCCGGCGCCACCGCCACCATCCACTACGGCAACCAGGGCTCGGTCCCCATGCCCTTCCAAACCTTCGCCTACCACGTCAATTCGATCCGCCAGACGGTGGTTCCTCCCGGCGTGACCGCCGAGGAACGCTTCCAGATCAGCGGCTCCTACGACTTCGCCGTGCACGCCCCCAACGGCTTCCTCGCCGAAGCCGCGGGCACCGCCGACACCGCCGCCCTCACCGCCACCGCGGCCATCGGCGGCTCCGCGAGCACCCCCACTTTCGTTGTCACCGTCCGCAATTCCGGCTCCTCCGCGGTCACCGTCGAGGTGTCCGGCGGCTCCCGCGCCACCGTGGACGCCGGCGCCACCCACGATTTCACCGCCCCCCTCGACGACGGCTGGTACGACCTCACCCTCGCCGTCTCCGGAAACACCAACTGGCGCAGGCACTTCGCCGGCCACCTGGAGAACGGAAGCGCGAGCAGCACCGCCCAATAGCCCGAAAAGCGCCGGATACGGATCCGGCGGTCCGGCGTCAGTGCACCAGACGGCGGTCCGCGATCTCCTCGTGCAGCGCGAAGGAGATCGCGGCCGCCTCTTCCTCGGCCCAGATGTCGAAGCCGGGATAGCAGAGGTCGGTGCCGGACATGCAGTCCCAGCAGGCGTTCGCGCCGCGCGGCGGCCGGGTCGGGAACAGCATCGTGATGAAGCGCTGCGGCGCGGCGGTTTTCCCGACCAGGACCCGCCGGTACCCCTTGGGCACGATGAGCGAGCCGGAGGCCGCGGTCGCGAAGTAGACCTCGGCGAACGCCGAGCCCCGGCGCCAGGTCTCGCCGATGCCCAGTTCACGGGCTCCGAACAGATGGACCGTCCCGAATCGCGACCAGCCGTCGCAGACCCGCAGGAAGTCGCGGTACACCGCGTCGAAGGACACCCCCAGCCGCCGCTCGGCCGCCGCGATGTCGTGCTCGCTGGCGGGCGAATTGGGGGCGGCCGATAACTCCGGTTCGTCGAGCCGGTCCGCGACCTCACGCTGCAGGGTGGCCAGCTGGCCTACCAGGTCGTTCCAATTCGTCATTGTTCTCCTCCGCCGGCGGATCGCTCAGGAACAAGAAGGTGTCTTGGGAACCGGAGCGTGAATAGACGATGGATATTTCCCATTCCGGCCGTGGTGAACGCTCTGGACACGGTAGAGCATCCGACGCCTCCCTCGTCGTATCTGCGCGGGCCGATTGACATACCTGGAGGTTCCAAATACCGTCAGTATTTGAAATCTGTTCGGGTAACCAACAAGGAGGTTGGGATGGGCACGTTGCGGCAGCCTCGGATCGTGATCATCGGGGCAGGCGTGTCCGGAATCGCCAGCGCGATCACCTTGCAGCGCAACGGTTTCCACGACTTCGTGATCCTGGAGAAGGGATCCGACGTGGGCGGGGTGTGGCATTGGAACCGCTACCCGGGACTGACCTGCGACGTGCCCTCGCAGCTGTACCAGTTCGGGTTCGCACCGAAGCCGGACTGGTCGCACATCTTCGCGCCCGGGCCGGAGATCCAGGGCTACCTCGCCGACGTGGCCGAACAGCACGGACTGCGGTCGCACCTGCGGGTGAACGCCGAGGTGGTCGCGGCCACCTTCACCGGGTCGCAATGGCAGCTCGAGACCGGCGACGGGAACAGCTACACCGCCGACTTCGTCATCGCCGCGACCGGCGTACTGCACCACCCCGCGGTGCCCGAGATCCCGGGCCTGTCGGAATTCACCGGCGACATCGTGCACACCGCGCGCTGGGACGACGGCCTCGAGACGGCCGGGAAGAAGATCGCGGTCCTCGGCACGGGATCGACCGGCGTCCAGGTGGTCTCGGCGCTGCAACCGCAAGCCGAGCGCATCACGCACTTCGTGCGCAGCCCGCAATGGGTGATCTGGGCGCCGATGTGGCTGCCGCAGCCCGCCTTCGTCGGCGCGGTGCTGAATCGGCTGCCCAAGGTCAATCGCGCGCTGTACCAGGCGGGCATGACCGGGGCCCGGCTGTTCACCGACGTGGTCACCCGGCCGAGCTGGCGGCGGCGCGCCGTGCAGGAGTACGCGAGGCTGAGCCTGCGCACCCAGGTCCTCGAACCCGGCCTGCGCGAACAGCTCACGCCCGATTACGAGCCGCTGTGCAAGCGCCAGGTGCTCTCGGGCACCTACTACCGGGCCCTGCGCGCCCGTAATGCCGAGCTGGTCACCACGGCCATCGAGGCGGTGACGCCGACCGGCATCCGCACCGCCGACGGCCGCCACCACGAGGTCGACACGATCGTGCTGGCCACCGGCTTCCGCGCCCACGACTACATGCGCCCGATGAATCTGGTGGGCCGCGACGGCATCTCGATCGACGACGCCTGGGCCAAGGGCCCGCGCGCGTACCGGATGACCGCGATTCCCGGTTTCCCCAACCTGTTCACCGTCCTGGGCCCGCACTCCCCCACCGGCTCGATCCCGCTGCACCATGCCGCCGAGGTGACCGCGCGCTACATCACGCGCTGGATCCAGCGGTGGAGCGCGGGCGAATTCGACACGGTCGAGGTCACCGAGGAGGCGACGGACCGCTTCGAATCCGAGGTCGCGGCGGCCATGGGTCCGACGGTCTGGAACACCGGCTGCAACTCCTGGTATTTCACCGAGGGCGGCAGCATCGACCTGCTGCCCTTCGATCGCGCCACGATGGAATCCATGCTCGCGGAACCGGACCCCGGCGACTTCGATTTCCGATCATGCGCGAGCGGCACCGCCCACTAGCCCGAAAACCGGTTGATCCGGATCCGGCGGTGTGGCGTCATGGAAGGCGATGAAGCAGCAGCGCACGGCTACCGCCAGATCCGTCACCGATGGACTCAAACTGCACCGGCATGTGGTGCGGGCGGCGGGGCGTGTCCATACGGTGATCACGTTGCGGCCCGGGACCGATGTCCGGTTCAGCACCAATCGGTTCCATGACACGTGGCACGTGCTGTCGGACGATCATGGGGCTCGGCTGCTGGCACGGCTGTTGTGGGGGTTGTCGTATCAGGCTCGGCCCGGGACGGTCGTGCTCATCGACCGGGCGTTCCTGACCCCGACACCGTTCGAGGCCGAGTCGCCGGACCCCATCGTGCTGGTTCCCGGCTGGTGCACGCCGTTCGACGAACGCGTTGCCGGAGAGTTGAAGCGGCGGTTGCCGTTGGCGAAGCCGGAGGGGACCGTGCGGTGGCACACCTTCGGTCTGGACCGGACCGTCGAACCCGGGGCGCTGGACGAGTGGTGGGGCCGCTATCGGCGACGGGAACACAACGGACGGGTCGGCCACAGTCACGGCTTCGTCGTGCTCACTCCGTCCGGTCCCGACGAATCCCGCGCCTGGGCACTACAGGCGATGAGACTGAACACGCAGGGCGCGTTCGGCACCGACTACACCTACCTCGGCCCTTTCGATCGAACGTATGAGGGCGAGATTCAGGTCTTCCGCGGATTCCGCTCGATGGTGAGCGTGGCCGGCCGCGCCCGGACTCGTGTGCTGTCCCGCCCCGACGCACCGGACGAACCCGAGGCGCTGCGGCCGGCTATCTGGAACGAAGCCGAAATCATCAGGGGCGACGCTCATCTGAGGATCCGCGAGTGGAACGACAGCGGCTACCGGCTCGGCCGCGCCGCCGCCGTCATGCTGACCCATGCGGGCGTGGCCGATCTGGACGATCTCGCGGCGATCGGATCCGTCGAGGCCTATCGACGGATGCGCGCCGCCGGGGTGAAAGGCCTCGACCTCGAAATGCTGTGGGCGATGGAGGGTGCGTTGACCTACCGCGACCGTCGCAATGTCACAGCGGAGCGCCGCGGCGCCCTGCTCGCCGAACTCGGCACGGAAACCGCGCCCGAACCGGCCAGACCCCGGCGCCGCCGCTACCGGGCCCCCATCAACCCCGCCCCGCACCGCAGCGGCCGCGGCAGGACGCCGTAGTCAGAGTTCATCGGTCGTGATCAGGCCATCACGGATGGCGCGGGCGACCAACGCCGCTTTCGTCGGAGCGGAGCGGCCCACGGCGGCGTACTTGGCGCGGATGCGTTCCAGGTGGGTGTTGACCGTGCCCGGGGTGATGTAGAGCTGTTGGGCCACCAGGGCTTTGGATTCGGTTTGGAACCAGGCGAGCAGGACTTCGCGCTCGCGTTGGGACAGGCGGGGGCGGTCGTCGCCGTCGGCGCTCATGGCTCGCGCCATGGTGGGGCTCAGGTAGGGGCGGACCTCGGCGGCGGCGTGCAAGGCGGCGATGAGGTGTTCGCGGCCTTCGGTTTTCGACAGGTAGGTGACCGCGCCCAGGTCGAGGCAGTCCCGGACCAGGCGGGGTTCGGTGAACTGGGAGTAGACGACCACGCGGTGGCCGCGGGCGCAGATGGTGCCCAGGGCGGTCAGATCCGGTGCGCGCTGGTCGAATTGGAGGTCCAGCACGATGGCGTCGAGGTCGCCGCGGTCGGGGCCGGTGGCGGCGAGGAAGTCGGCGGGATCGGGGTGGTCGGCGGTCACCTCGAGCCGGGGCTGGGCGGCGGCGCACCAGCCGCGGACGCCGTCCCGGATGAGCGGATGGTCGTCGACTATGGCGATGCGGATCATCGGGCGTTCTCCATCTCGAAGCGATGATGCATTCTCGCCCAGAGCAATTCACCCGCGGTGACGACTTCGGTGTGCACGATCGCGTCCGGCGGCGCGGACAGGTGGTCCAGCGTATCGGCGGGGCAGTCGCCGAGCGCGCTGACCGTGCAGCCGGACGCGTCGGTGGTCACGACCACGCGGGCCCGGGAACGGCTGGCATCCAGCATGATCCGGGTCGCGGCGACCAGGTGCCCGCGCACCGCGTCCGGGAGGTCGCGGCCGTGCGCCGGAATCGCGCCGGCGTCGGCTTCGACGGTGACCGCGACCCCGCGCCGCTCCGCGGCGTCGATACCCGCGCGCAGGTCGGCCAGCAGCGGATCGCCGATGCCGTCCTGCTGGGTGAACAGCCGGCGCAGCCGGGCGTATTCGGTGCGGGCCGCCGTCTGCACGGCCGGATCGCCGGGATCGAGGGTGCCGTCGGCCAATCCGCGCAGCAGCGGCGTGAATTCGGTCAGCAGTTCCCGGTACCGGCGCAGGCATTCCTGTTCGGTCATGTGCCCGACCGCGTCGGCGGTGCGATGCCGCAGCCGTTCCCGGTGCAGGGCGGCCGCGTCCCGCGCCACCCGGTCCAGCGTCGCGGCGAACCGGGCGGTGAAGAACTGCAGGAAGAAGATCGCCGCCGTGTGCAGGCCGAGCACCCGCAGATTGTCCGCGCTCGGCGCGCGGATCAACACCAGTACGCACACCAGAATCCACCAGGCGCTCAGCGCCGACAGCGACAGGCGCGGCGGCAGCCGGAAACCGAGCGCCACCACCGCCCACCCGGACGCGCCGATGGACCAGTTCGCCCCGGCCAGTACGGCATCCGCGGGCAGCAGCGCGATCAACGTCAGCGAGGCCCCGATCGCGAGACCCATGAGCGCGAGCGTGACGGACTGCCGCCGCCGCGGGATCAGCGCCGCCAGCGCGCATCCCACGTTCACCGCGACCAGCAGCGCGTCGACCGCCGCCGTCGGGGTGGCCGCCGCGTCGGTGAGCGTCGACTGCAACAGGGTGTCGGCGACGGCGACGCCGACCATGCCGTACCCGAAACTGCGCCCCAGCCGGTCGATTCCGGCGGCCGCGGCCGGGGCGTCGAACGAGTGATCCTCGGCGGCGACGGGTTCGGCGATCGGCCAGCTCAGCCGCACCCGCGTGCCACCGCCCGGGCTACTGGTGACCTCGGCGTCGCCGCCCACCGCCCGCATCCGCTCGATGATCGAGTGCCGGATGCCGTACCGGTCCGTGCCGGGCGTGCCGTCGAAACCGACGCCGTCATCGGTGATCACCACTGTCCCCGGCCCGGCGTCGACCACGACGGTCGCGGCGCGGGCGTGCCGATCGACATTGGTCAGCGCCTCCCGCGCGGCGGCCGTCACCGTCCAGGCGAGGGTGCCGCGCAGCGGCAGCGGGCCGGGCGTCCGCAGCGTGAGCGGGGTCGAACTGTCGGTGCCCAACTCCCGCAACAGTTCCGACAGGTCGGCTCGGGCCTGGTCGCCGGGCAGCGGAATACCCGAGTCGAGGACGGCCAGGTCACGGGCGGCCTGCCGGGCGATGCGGTCCCGATCCCCGGCCGCGCCCTGCCCGACCATCAGCAGGGTGGCGGCGGCGGTGTCGTGCATGACGGCCCACTGCTCATGCTCGTAGCGGCGGCGCGCGGCCGCGACCTCGCTCGCGATCCGGGCGTCGGCGGCGGCGGTCACGGTCTGGTCGTGCACGCCGGCCGCGCCCAGCACGACCCGGCGGACGCCGACCGCCAGCAGCCACTCCACCAGCAGGTAGGCGACGGACAGGTCCGCCAGGAAGTTCCAGGGCGTGAGTCCCGGCGTCGCGCGATTGGCGTAGTAGAGCAGCAGCAGGACCAATGCGGTCACCGCCGCCGACACCCGCACCCGCTCCGCGATTCCGACCGAGATCACCGTTGCCGCCACGACTTTCACATCGATGAGGTCTCCGGTCCCGATCCCGGCAGCGGCCACACTGGTCGTCACCGAGAGATAGATGGCCACCACCGCGACGTCGGCCGCGGTCCACCCGGGCCCCAGCCGGCGCCCCCACAGCCGGCCCACGGACCACACCGCCAGCAGCACGGTGACCGCGCGCCCCGCGCCCGGTTCGGCCGCCCCGCCGATCAGATGCACCACCGTGAGCAGCAGGCAGGCGGCGTGCCGGAATCGGATGGCCAGCCACGTCGCCTCCTGCGCGACCGCGGCGTGTGTCGGGTCGGCTTCGCGCAGCACCCGGTCACGGTACCGAACCGGATTCGACCCAGCCTCCCATCCCCGCCCCCACCTCTGGTGTCCGTCGAACACCCGACAGACAGACCCGTCCGACTACGGAATCCTCGACAGTGCGGCAGGGTCCGCGGGTCCGGCCCGCGCCTCTGCCGCGCTGCGGCCGTTGGCGGGCGGGGAGTCAACGGCCGCGTAGTCTTCGAAGTAGGAGCAGGTAGACGAGTTGGGGTGACACTGCCCGGCGCAGGAGGCGCGGGATGACGTGGTTCATCGCACCGGAATACTGGTTCGCGCGGCAGGTCCTGGTGCGCGGGGTGGCCGTCGTCTATCTGATCGCGTTCGTCTCGGCCGCCCGGCAGTTCCGGGCGCTGATCGGCGAGCACGGGATGCTGCCGGTGCCGCGCTGGGTGGCGCGGCGGCCGTTCCGGGTGTCCCCCAGCATCTTCCACTTCCACTACTCCGACCGCTTCTTCGCCGCCGTCGCGTGGGGCGGCGCGGCGGTGTCGGCCGCGCTGGCGGGCGGGGCCGGGGAGCTGCTGCCGTTGTGGGCCGTCATGGGGATCTGGCTGGCGGTGTGGGTGCTCTACTTGTCGATCGTCAACGTGGGCCAGGTCTGGTATTCGTTCGGCTGGGAGTCGCTGCTGCTGGAGGCCGGATTCCTGGTGATCTTCCTGGGCAATGACCGGGTCGCCCCGCCGGTGCTGGTGTTGTGGCTGGCCCGCTGGCTGGTGTTCCGGGTGGAATTCGGCGCCGGACTGATCAAGCTCCGCGGCGACCACTGCTGGCGCGACCTGACCTGCCTGTACTTCCATCACGAGACCCAGCCGATGCCGGGACCGCTGAGCTGGTTCTTCCACCGCCTGCCGAAACCCTTACACCGCGTCGAAGTGGCCGCCAATCACGTGGTGCAGTTGGTGGTTCCGTTCGGTCTTTTCCTGCCCCAGCCGGTGGCGGCCATCGCCGCCACGATCATCATCGTCACCCAGCTGTGGCTGGTGCTGTCCGGCAACTTCGCGTGGCTGAACTGGCTGGTCATCATCCTGGCCTGGTCGGCGATACCGAGCTCGGCTGCCGCACACGTATTTCCGGTCCCGTCGACACCCGATATGGCGACTTCGCCGCTCTGGTTCACGATCCTGGTGGTCGCTTTCACGGGTGCCACCCTGGCGCTCAGCTACCTGCCGGTCCGCAACATGCTGTCGAGCCATCAGCGGATGAACGAGTCCTACAACCCCTTCCACCTCGTCAATGCCTTCGGCGCCTTCGGTGTAGTGGATCGGATCCGCTACGAGGTGGTGATCGAGGGCACCGACGAATCCGTCCTCACCGACCACACCCACTGGCGCGAATACGAATTCAAGGGCCAGCCCGGCGACCCGCACCGGCTGCCGCGCCAATTTGCCCCTTACCACCTGCGCCTGGACTGGCTGCTCTGGTTCGCGGCGCATTCGCCTTCCTACGCCCGTCCCTGGTTCGAGGCGTTCCTGCAGCGGCTGCTCCGCAACGACCCCGCGACCGTGCGCCTGTTGCGCCGCAACCCTTTCCCCGAGAGTCCGCCCCGTTTCGTGCGCGCGCTGCTCTACGAGTACCGGTTCACGACCGTGCGGGAGTTGATCGACACCCGGGCGTGGTGGGTCCGCAGCGTGGTGGGTGTCTACACGCGGCCGGTTTTCGCGGGCCGTTCAAGACTGGTCGGTCGGTAATTGGGTTTGCTGATCTGACCTGCATTCATTTCGGAATCCCGTCCGGCGGGCGTTCCAGCGTGATCTAATCGCGCCAACTCGGGTGCGTCAGCGCCTCGATGACGATGTCGAGGGACACCCGATCACGTGGGAGAAACGCATGGTGGACAGTAGTATGCGGCGGGCGGCCGGCACGGTTGCCGCGTTCGCGGTGGCGGCCGGTTTCGCGGTCGCGGCGATGCCCGGCATGGCTTCGGCCGCACCGGGTTCGATCACCTGGAACGACGGGAACAGCAAGTTCACCCGGACGGTGTCGAACACCAATCCGAAGGTCGGCGACGTCGTGACCGTGACGACGATGTTCGAGCGCACCGGCATCCCGGTCGAATACATCTACGCGGTCAAGGACTACCACCCCGCCTGCCTGACCCCGGTCGCGGGCTCCGCGAAGATGGGCGGCGACCAGGTCTCGATCGACTCCACCACGTCCCCGGACTGGGTGCGCGCGTCGTTCGGCATCACCAAGTACCCGGTGTACCCGAACATCAACCCGAAGTCCCAGACCTTCGAGGTGCAGTACACCGTGGGCGTCAACTGCGCCCGCGACACCCCGCTGACCACCTCCATGGACTACAGCGGCTCCCTCGGCGACGGCAACTACGCCAACAAGGGCCCGAGCATCACGGTCTCCAGTGATGCCCTGTCCACCACGGTCCTCACCAACGTGAGCGGCGCCAAGATCGGCACCCCCGTCACCCTGGAGGCGACCGTGACCCCGGCCGCCGCGGGCGGCACCATCCAGTTCAAGGCCGGCGACCAGGTCCTCGGCGACATCCCGGTCAACGCGAACGGCAAGGCCACCATCGTGTGGACCCCGGGCGCCGCGGGCTCGTACACCATCGGCGCCGCCTTCTCCGGCCGCACCGGCGTGGCCGCCTCCGCCACCACCCAGGTGGTCACCGTGGCCGACAACCCGACCCCCACCCCCACCCCGACCCCCAAGCCGAGCACCGGCTCCTTCGGGTTCTGATCGCCCCAGCGGGCACGTTCTGACCGGCAGCGGCCGGGGGCACTCTCAGCCCCCGGCCGCTGTTGTCGTACACGGGGTTTCGAGCGCTAGTCGCCGGTTTCCGTGTCGAGGTCCACGTCGATCTTGTCGCGGTCGGCCCATTCCAGGAGGGGCTCGAGGTCGAAGACTGCTTCGTCGATGCCCGCGTGCAGGTCGCCGAGGTCGGCGTAGCGGGTGGGGACGGTCTTCATGGTGAAGTCACCGGGGTGGATTTCGGGGATTTCGTTCCAGCGCACCGGGGTCGAGACCGTTGCTTCGGGGACACCACGGACGGAGTAGGCCGCGGCGATGGTGTGGTCTCGGGCGTTCTGGTTGTAGTCGACGAAGAGTTGGGCCGGGTCGCGGTCCTTGCGCCACCAGGCGGTGGTGACGTCGGCGGGGGCTCGGCGCTCCACCTCGCGGGCGAAGGCCAGGGCCGCGCGGCGGACGTCCTGGAAGCCGTGGTTCGGTGCGATCCGTACGTAGACGTGTAATCCCTTGCCGCCGGACGTCTTCGGCCAGCCCACCGCGCCCAGGTCGGCGAGCACCTCCTGAACGACGCCGGCTACCCGCTGCACGCGCGACCACGGACAGTCGGGCATGGGGTCGAGGTCGATGCGCCATTCGTCGGGCAGTTCGGTGTCGAAACGACGCGAGTTCCAGGGATGGAACTCGACGGTCGACATCTGGACCGCCCAGATCACGTCGGCCAGTTTGTCCACGCAGAGTTCGTCGGCGGTGCGGCCGTAGCGGGGGAAGTAGAGCTGGACGGTCGGGATCCAGTCGGGAGCGCCTGCGGGAAGGCGCTTCTGGTGGACTTTGCCGCCGGGCAGGCCCTTGGGGAAGCGGTGCAGCATGCAGGGGCGGTCACGGAGGGCGTTGACGATGCCGTCGCCGACGCTCAGGTAGTACCGGACCAGATCGAGCTTGGTCGCCCCGGTGTCGGGGAAGTAGACCCGATCCGGGTTGGATACGCGCACCGTGTGTTCGCCGACCGGCACCTCGATCGCCGGGGCGGCTGACTTACTGGCCACCGGTCCGACGGTAACCGGCAATTCCGGCAACCGCGACCGGCTCGCCGCAGCCCACCCACCGAACTAGAACAAGTTATAGTTCACGGCGCTGGGTAATTCGTCGCTCGGAAGGTGGTCGCAACGGTGCGGACCTGGGACTCTTCAGCAGATGTGGTGGTCGTCGGATACGGCGGCGCGGGTGTCGCGGCGGCATTGGCCGCGCGGGAGTCCGGGGCGGAGGTGCTCGCGCTGGACCGATACCTGGGCGGCGGGGCGACCGCGCTGTCGGGCGGCATCGTCTACGCGGGCGGCGGCACCTGGGTGCAGCGGGCCGCCGGGGTGGACGACGACGTCGAGAACATGCTCGCCTACCTGCGCGCCGAGGTCGGCGACACGGTGAGCGAACAGACGCTGCGGAAGTTCTGCGAGGAATCGCCCGCGCTCATCGATTGGCTGACCGGACACGGGGTTCCGTTCGAGGCGTCGCTGTGCCCGTTCAAGACCTCCTACCCCACCGACGACTACTACCTGTACTACTCGGGCAGCGAAAACTCCGGCGGCTTCCGGGATCTGGCGACGCCGCGGCAGCGCGGGCATCGCGCGCACGGTCGCGGAGTGTCGGGCAAGAAGCTGTTCGGGCCGCTCGCCGACTCGGCCGCAAAGCATGGCGTCGAGGTCCGAACCGGTACCAGGGCAACACGTCTCGTGGTCGAGGACGGCCGGGTCGTCGGCATCGAAGCCACCACGATCGCCGGTGCGCCCGCGACCGTGCGGCGGCGCTTCGCGGCGCTGGCCAAGATCTCGGCGAAACCCGGTGTGTACCACCAGGGTCTGCGCCGGGCCGTGCAGGCGCTGCTGGCGCGGATCGAGCGCCGCCACGGCGTGCCGGTGCGGATCGAGGCCCGCAAGGGCGTCATCCTCACCACCGGCGGCTTCATCGCCAATGGCGAGATGGTCGCCCGGTACGCCCCCGACTACCCGTGGGCGCAGGGCCTGCCGCTGGGTACCGCGGGCGACGACGGCAGCGGCATCACCATGGCGCAGGCCGAAGGCGCCGCCACCGACCGCATGGACGTGCTGTCGACCTGGCGTTTCATCGCCCCGCCCAGCGCCTTCTTCGGTTCCATCGCCGTGGATGCCAACGGGCAGCGGATGATCGACGAATCCCGCTACGGCGCGGCCCTGGGCGCGGCCATCGCGACCAGTCCCGGCAACAAGGCGTGGCTGCTGACCGACGACCGGCTGCTGACCGAGGCGCGCCGCCAGCTCGGTGAGCAGTCGGTGTGGTTCCAGCGCATGCAGGCCGAGCGGCTGCTGCGGGTCGGCAGCGTGACCGGCCGCACCGTGGAGCAGGTCGCCACCCGCGCGGGCATCGAACCGACGGCGCTGCGCAAGACGGTGGACGCCCACAATCGCGCCATCGAGCAGGAGCTGCCCGACCCGATGGGCAAGCCCGACGACATCCGCCGCCCGCTGCAGACGGGACCCTTTACGCTGCTGGACATCTCGTTCAAGGCGCGCCTCACCTACCCCATGCCGATGCTGACCCTGGGCGGCCTGGTGGTGGACGAGGAGACCGGTGCCGTCCGCACCGAGTCCGGCTCAACGATCCCCGGCCTGTTCGCTGCGGGCCGGGCGGCCGTGGGCGTCTGCTCGAACTCGTACGTGAGCGGCCTGTCCCTGGCCGACTGCGTCTTCTCGGGCCGCCGCGCCGGCACCCACAGCGTGGAACTCGCCGCCACGCACTGATTCCGTGGCCGCCGGAGTCTGCCGACGGCCACCAGCGGGGGCACTGAGCCCCTCCCCCCTGGGGTTCGCGATTGCAGGTCAATTGGCGGCTGGGCGAATCGGTGATGCTGCGCGGCCGGACCCGGCCGACCCGCCTGGCCCGGCCGCGGGTGCCCGACCGCGTCCCGGAGATCCGCGCCCGCCGGTGACCGACCGGCCGCCGGTGGACGAGTCGGTTTCGAAGGCGCGCAACAGGTCCGCCGCCACGCTGACCGCGATGACCGCGGGCTCCTTACCGGTGATGTCCGCCAGCCCGATCGGAGTCTTGATGCGCGCCAACGCTTCCGGCGCGTGCCCGCCTTCGGTGGTGAGCCGCTTGGTGAAACGCGCCCACTTGGCCGGGGAACCGATCAGCCCGATGGTGCCGAGGTCCGCGGCGCGCAGCGCGGCGTCGCAGAGCGCGGCGTCCTCCGCGTGATCGTGGGTCATGATCAGGACGTGGGTGCCCGGCGGCAGCCGGTCGAGGATCTGCTCGGGCAGCAGCGGGACGTGATGGGTGTGGATCACGGCGACTGCGTCGTCGAGGGGCGCGAGCCGCTCGGCGGTCAGCATCTCCGGTCGGGTATCGATCAGATGCAGGTCCAGATCGTGGCGGGCGAGGATGCGCGCCAGCTCCAAACCCACATGGCCGACACCGAATACCGCGACGGCCGGCGGCACCGCCAGCGGTTCGAGCAGCACGGTCACCGTGCCGCCACAGCATTGCACGCCGTGCTGATTGACGACCTTGTCATTGAGGGCGAACTCCATCAGTTCGGGTTCGGTGGCCCGGCGCGCGATCCACTCGCGGGCCCGTTCGACGGCGACGGCCTCCACATTGCCGCCGCCGATCGATCCCCACGTCCGCGACTGCCCCACCACCATTTTCGCGCCCGCCCGGCGCGGCGCGTGGCCGCGCACGGTCGCCACCGTGACCAGGACACCGGGCTCCCGGCGTTCGCGCAGTCGCGCGACCGCGGTCACCCAGGTCAGATCAGGCACCGGCGGGCACGCTTTCCCCGGCGGCGAACTCGTCCGCCGCGTCCCCGGCTCGACGGGCCGCGTCCAGCGCCCAGTACACCGCTTCCGGTGTCGCGGGCGCGCCGAGATCCACGCTCACGCCGACCGGCCCGAAGGCCGCGGCCGCCTGCCGCAGCGCCTCGCGCACCGAGAACGCCAGCATCAGCGGCGGCTCCCCCACCGCCTTGGAGCCGTAGACCGCGCCGTCCTCGTGCGCGTGCGACAGCAGGCTGACATTGAAGACCTCGGGCATCTCCGAGAAGCTGGGCAGCTTGTAGGTGCTGGCGGCCTGGGTCAGCAGCCGCCCGCGCCCGGGCCCGTCGCCGGTGTCCCAGCGGATGTCCTCGAGCGTCAGCCAGCCCGCGCCCTGCACGAATCCGCCTT
The DNA here is from genome assembly GCF_054781395.1 of Nocardia tengchongensis. Taxonomy (NCBI): domain Bacteria; kingdom Bacillati; phylum Actinomycetota; class Actinomycetes; order Mycobacteriales; family Nocardiaceae; genus Nocardia; species Nocardia tengchongensis. Next base: position 232,243 of record NZ_BAAGUM010000017.1, on the reverse strand, counting down.
CGATCTGGCCGATGTCGATGAGCGGGGACAGGCTGTCGCCGACGTCGTGGACGATGTCGACGCGGCGGACGCGGTAGGCGCCGGTGAAGCCGTCCACCTCCACCTCGGTGGCCGCGGACCCGTACGCGAAGTACTTGAACGGTGAGCCGTGCATGGTCTTGGCGTCCCAGTGCAGTCCTTCGGTGCGGTAGAAACCGGCCGCCGACAACTGGACTCGCTGCAGGTACGCCGTGCGCACCAGGTCGTCCCAGGCGACCTCCGCGTCGCCGGGCCCGAGGGCGCGGGCGACACCGTCGGCGATGCGGATATCGGAGGCGTCGACCCCCAGCCGGGTCGCCGCCACCCGCGCCAGCCGTTCGCGCAGCTGCTCGCACGCGTTCTTCACGGCCGCGCCGTTGAGGTCGGCCCCGGAACTGGCGGCGGTCGCGGAGGTGTTGGGCACCTTGTCCGTTCGGGTGGGCGCCAGCCGCACCTTGTGCAGCGGGATGCCCAGCGTGGTAGCCGCCACCTGCAGCATCTTGGTGTGCAGTCCCTGCCCCATCTCGGTGCCGCCGTGGTTGATGAGCACCGAGCCGTCCTTGTAGATCAGCACCAACGCCCCGGCTTGGTTGAAGGCCGTCATGTTGAAAGAGATGCCGAACTTGACGCCGGTGACCGCCAGTCCGCGTTTGACGTGCCGATGCTCGGCATTGAACGCGGCGATCTCCCGTGTGCGCCTGGCGATCTCACCGTTCGCCACGACCTGATCCCAGGTATCGGTGATGCGCTCGGGGTGCCGTACCGGCTGCCCGTAGGGCGTGGACTGCCCGGCCCGGTAGAAGTTGCGGCGGCGCAACTCCATCGGATCCAGCCCGAGCAGCGGCGCGCACCGCCCGAGCAGGTCCTCCATCACCAGCATGCCCTGCGGCCCGCCGAAGCCGCGGAAGGCCGTGTTGGACGGCTTGTTGGTCTTGGCGATGCGACCTCTGAAGCGCGCGTTGGGAATCCAGTACAGGTTGTCGACGTGGCACAGCGCGCGGGCCAGCACCGGTTCGGAGAGGTCCAGGCTCCAGCCGCCGTCCGAGGTCAGGGTGGCGTCGAGGGCCAGCACCCGCCCGTCGGCATCGAATCCGACCCGCCACCGCGCGTGGAAGCCGTGCCGTTTGCCGGACATGGTCAGATCCTGAGTCCGGTTGAGCCGCAGTCGAACCGGTCGCCCGGTGAGGGTCGCGCCGAGCGCCGCGATGGCCGCGAAGCCGTGCGGCTGCATCTCCTTGCCGCCGAAACCGCCTCCCATGCGCAGGCATTGCACGGTGACCTCGTGATTGTGCAGCCCGAGCACGTGGGCCACGATCTCCTGCGTCTCGGACGGATGCTGGGTGCTCGATTGCACGAACACCTGCCCGCCCTCGTCGACATGCGCCAGGGCCGCGTGGGTTTCGAGATAGAAGTGTTCCTGGTCGGCGAACTGGATCTCGCCGGTGAAGACGTGGGCGGCGGCCGCGAAGCCGGATTCCAGGTCACCGCACCGCACTTCGGGCCGCGCGCCCTGGAAGCTCTCCGCCGCGATCGCCTCCTCGAGGGTGATGATCGACGGCAGCGGATCGACCTCCACTTCCACCGCCGCCGCGCCCAGCCGGGCGGCCTCGAGCGACTCGGCGAGCACCCAGCAGACGGCGTGCCCGTGGAAGCAGACCTCCGTGGGGAACAGCGGTTCGTCGTGTTTGACGCCCGCGTCGTTGATGCCGGAGACGTCCGCGGCGGTCAGCACCCGCACCACCCCGGGCACCCGCAGCGCGGGTTCGGTTCGCAGGGCGGTGATCCGGGCGTGCGCGTGCGGTACCTGCACCGGGTAGGCGTGCAGCACGTCCTTGGTGCGGTACACCAGGTCGTCGGTGTACAGCGCGGTGCCGGTGACATGCAGTGCGGCGCTCTCGTGCGGCAGCGCGAGCCCGACGACGGCGTGTTCGGGTCGTTGCGACAGGTGGCTCATCTCGGCGCCCCCGCGGTCTCGGTGGTCTCGGCGAACAGTTTCCGCAGGCTCTCCCCCAACATGGCGCTGCGATATCGGGCGCTGGCGCGATGATCGTCGAGCGGCGTGCCCTCACCCGACAGCACCCGCGCAGCTTCGGCCACGGTGGATTCGGTCCACGGCCGCTCCTCCAGGACGGCCTCGGTCGCATAGGCACGAACCGGGGTGGCGGCCACGCCGCCCACTCCGATGCGCGCCTTGCGCACCATCCCGCCCTCGATCTCGATAGCGAAAGCCACTGCCACACTGGAGATATCGTCGAAGCGCCGCTTGGCGATCTTGTGGAAGGCGGTGACCGGCGCGAGCGGCAACGGGATGCGTACGGACCGGATGAGCTCCCCCGGCCGCCGCACCGAACTCCGGTAACCGGTGAAGTAGTCGGCGAGCTCGACCTCCCGCGCGCCGTCGGCGGCGGCGAGCACCACCGACGCCTCCAGCGCCAGCAGCACCGGCGGCGCGTCACCGATGGGTGACCCGGTGCCGAGATTGCCGCCGAGGGTGGCGGCATTGCGAATGAGCCGGGATGCGAACTGCGGGAACAACTCCGACAGCAGCGGCACCCGCCCGGCGAGCCGGCGCTCGAGCTCGGTGAGGGTCAACGCCGCGCCGAGTTCGATCCCGTCCGCGTCGATGGTCAGTTCGCGCAGTTCTGGGAGCCGGTCCACGGCCAGGGTGCACTCGGCCCGCTGCCCCCGGAGGTTCGCCTCGACCCCCAGGTCGGTGCTGCCCGCGAGCACCGTGGCGTCGGGGTGGTCGCGCAGCAGCCGCAGCGCCTCGGCCAGCGTCGCGGGTCGCACGAAACGCCGCCCGCCGGAACTGAAGTCGGTCGCCGCCGGTTCCGGCGCGTCGGAGGCCAGCCGGCGGGCCAGCACGTCGTCGGCCGCCGGTTCGCCGACCGCGAAGGCGGCGTCGCGGATCGGCCGGTAGCCGGTGCAGCGGCACAGGTTCCCGCTCAGGGCGTGCAGATCGAAGCCATTGGGTCCGGTTTCCCCGTGCGCACAGGTCTCGTGGCGATCCGGCCGGTAGTACTCCGCCGCCATGCTGCACACGAATCCCGGTGTGCAATAACCGCACTGCGATCCCCCGCGCACCGCCATCTCACGCTGCACCGGATGCGGGGCGGCGGCCGTGCCCAGCCCCTCCGCGGTGACGACTTCCTGTCCGTCGAGCGCGAGGGCGGGCGTCAGGCAGGCGTTGATCGCCACCCATTCGGTGGGTTCGACCGTCCCGGGCCGCGCGACCAGAACCGAGCACGCGCCGCATTCGCCTTCCGCGCACCCTTCCTTGGCTCCGGTGAGTCCGTGTTCCCGGAGAAAATCCAGCAGGGTGGTGTGCGTCGCCGTGGGAGAAATCGGCGTCGCTTTCCCGTTCACCGTCATGAAAATTGCCATTGCCGGCTGCTTTCGTCGTCGAGTGCACTGTCCAGTGTCGGCGGATTAATTCCGCTCGTCGAGAAAGAGTGCTCAGCAGCCGTGCGCCACGCGCCCGGGCACCCACACCGTGCGGTGGGCGAGACGACGCAGGTCGGAGTTGTCGGCCATCCGGTCGCCTCCTGTCCGTGACCACGAAATATGTCGCCCGAACCTACGTCCGGGCGGGATATTCGGCAACACGGGATGCCGCCGACCGTGTGATTCTGTAGGAAAATACGAAGGCGGCCGGAAGCCACGCCGAACCGGCTGGACAATCGAACAATCCGCTGCGGAGCGGGCATTTCCTGCGCCATCATTCGGTTCGTGGTCGCGGCCTCTTCCGGCCCGCGGTCCACGCGTTCCAGGAGGCTTCTCATGCAAATGCGCTTTCTGCCGAAAGGCCCAGCGCGTCCCTCCCGTAAATCCGAAATCGATGCCGCCACCGACGGCGTAGTGGACAAGCCCCCCATTCCCCCGCATCCGGTCGACGAGATACCCAGGCCACCCCGCTTGCTGCTGCTGGGCCTGCAGCACCTGGCCATCATGTACGCGGGCGCGGTCGCGGTGCCGCTGCTGGTCGGCGGGGCGCTGAAACTGCCCGCGCACACCATCGGCCTGCTGGTGAACGCCGACCTGTTGGTCTCGGGCATCGTCACCATCATTCAGTCCGTCGGCGTCGGCCGCATTCTGGGTGTGCGGCTGCCGGTGGTCGCGGGCGCGACGTTCACGGTGGTCTCGCCGATGATCCTCATCGCGCAGCAGTTCGGCGGCGGCGAGGCCGGGCTCCCGACCGTGTACGGCGCGATCCTGGTGTCGGGCGTGTTCGGTTTGATCATCGCCCGCTTCTTCGCCATGGTGGTGCGCTTCTTCCCGCCGCTGGTGTCGGGGTGCGTGATCTGTGTGATCGGACTGTCGCTGATCGGTGCGGACGCCGGGCTGATCGCCGGCGACGACCCGAAAGCCGCCGACTACGGCCAGGTTTCGCACGTCGCGCTGGCCGGTCTGGTGATCGCGCTGATCGTGGTGATCCACCGCTTCGGGCGCGGGCTGGTGAGTCAGCTGGCGGTGCTGCTCAGCGTCGCGATCGGCACGCTGGTCGCGGTGCCCATGCATCTGGTCGACATGTCCGCCGTCGGTTCATCGGGCTGGTTCGCGGTGTCGAAGCCGTTCATCTTCGGTGCGCCCGAGTTCCATCTGGGCGCGATCATCTCCATGTGCGTGGTCATGTTAGTGACCTTCACGGAATCGACAGCCGACATAGTCGCCGTGGCCGAGATGGTCGATAAGGACCTCGAACCCGGCGATCTCGGTCGCGGTCTGGCCGCCGACGGCTTCTCCGCGGTGCTGGCCGGCTTCATGAACTCCTTCCCCGACACGGCCTTCGCCGAGAATGTCGGTCTGGTGGGCTTGACGGGGGTGCGCAGCCGCTGGGTGGTCGCGGCCTGCGGCGGCATGCTGGTGGCCCTGGGGCTGGTCCCCAAGGTGGGCAGTGTGGTGGCGGCGCTGCCGGGTCCGGTGGTCGGCGGCGCGGCGACGGTCATGTTCGCCATGGTGACCGCGGTCGGGCTGCGGGTATTGCACAAGGTTCAGTTCGAGGGCACCAGCAATATGCTGATCATCGCGGTCACCCTGTCGGTGGCACTGCTGCCGGCGGTCGCGCCGAACATCTACACCAAGTTCCCCACCGACTTCCAGATGATCGCGGGCAGCCCGATCACCTCCGCGGTGATCGTGGTCTTCGTGCTGAATCTGGTCTTCAACCACTGGGGAGCAGGTCGGCGACCGGCTCCGGAGACCGCGCATAGTGCTGAGCCAGCGCCGCGCACGTGAAGAGCTGGATCTGGTGGAAGAGCATGAGCGGCAGCACGATCAGGCCGACCGGGTGCCCGGCGAACAGCACCGACGCCATCGGCAGGCCCGTCGCCAGGCTCTTCTTGGATCCGCAGAAGGTCACCACGATGCGATCGTCGCGGGAGAACCCGAGCAACCGGCTGCTCACCGACGTGACGGTCAGCACCACCGCCAGTAGTCCCGCGCAGACCAGCCCCGTCGAGAGGAGCACTCCCGCGGACAGTCCGCGCCAGATGCCTTCTGTCACACCGGCACTGAACGCCGCGTAGACGACCAGGTACACCGAGCCGCGATCCACCGCCCTGGTGGCGGCTGGGTGGCCGAGCACCCAGCGCAAGCGGGGTCGCAACAGCTGCCCGGCCAGGAACGGCACCAGCAGCTGCACCACGATGGCGAGCACCGCCGAGGGCGAGACCCGCACGCCCGCAGTGGTGTTCAGCAATGTCACGACCAGCAGCGGGGTCACGAACACGCCGATCAGGTTGGACAGTGACGCGCTCACCACCGCGCCCGCCACATTGCCGCGCGCCATGGCGGTGAAGGCGATGGAGGACTGCACCGTCGAGGGCACCAGGCACAGGAACAGCACGCCGGTGTAGAGGTCGGGGGTGAGCACGCCCGGCACCAGCACCCGAAGACCCAGCCCGAGCAATGGGAACAGCACGAAGGTGGCGGCCAGCACGCAGGCGTGCAGTCGCCAGTGCCGCAGACCGTCGAGCGCCTCACGGGGTTCCAGGCGCGCGCCGTAGAGCAGGAACAGCACCGCGATCGCGACCTTGGTGGCCCAGCCCAGCAGCTCGGCGGCCTCGCCGCGGGCGGGCAGCAGGGCCGCGAGCGCCACGGTGGCGAGAATGCCGACCATGAAGGAGTCGATCCGGAGTTTGGCGAGGAGCTGCACGTTTCCGACGTTAGGAGTCGAGCACTGATCGCGAAAGTCGTTCGTTCCGATATCTATCATCGCGATCCGCGATAATTGACCGATGTTCGATCCCGAGCTCCTGCACACCTTCCTGGCCGTCGAGCGGACCGGCGGCTTCACCGCCGCGGGCCGCGAACTGGGCCTGCGGCAATCCACCGTGAGCGGCCACATCGCCCGGCTGGAACAGGCCGCCGGGCGTGAGTTGTTCCGCCGCGACACCCGCAATCTGGCCCTCACCGCCGACGGCGCCGCCATGATCGGCTTCGCCCGCGCCATCCTCGACGCGCAGGCCCAGGCGGCGGCCTACTTCTCCGAGTCCACCCTCACCGGCCTGGTCCGGCTCGGCGCGTCCGACGACGTGATGGCCCGCGCGCTGCCCGACATCCTGGTGGAGTTCCAGCGCACCCATCCGGGCGTGGATCTCGAGCTCACCGTCGGGTTGAGCGAGTCGCTCAAATCCCGGATGGCCGCGGGCGAACTCGACCTGGTCTTCGGCAAGCGGCTGCCGGGCGAGAAGCACGGCACGCTGCTGTGGCGGGATCGGCTGGTCTGGGCGGGCCCCTCGGCCGCAAGGGAATTCGACGATCCTGTGCCCTTCGTCACGTATCCGGAGCCGAGCCTGACCCGGCAACGCGCCCTGCGCGCACTGAAACACGCGGGCCGCGCCTGCCGGGTCACCTGTGTCAGCGACAGCCTGCTGGGCCTGCGGGCCGCGGCGCTGGCCGGACTCGGGATCATCGTGCACGCGGCGGGTGTGCTGCCCGATGGCCTGGTGCCGCTCACCGATCCCCGGCTCCCCGAATTGGGGGAGCTGGACTTCGTGCTCATGCAGCGCCGCACCCGGCTGCCGGACCCGGCGCAGGCCCTCGCGGACGCGATCGCCGCCGATGCCCGCCGCCTATCACTCCAGACCACGCGGGCCGTGCTGTGAGTACGCTGCACGGCGATAGCGGTATGGTCTGAAACACCGGGGGTATCGCACATCTGAGGTGGGTTGGGTGTTGATCGGTGCTAGGACGAATGACGGTGCGGCCATTGGTGATTCCGATGCGCCGCCAGTGGTGTGGAACCGGACCACGTGCTGGGTGCTGGCCTGCGGCGCGGTGTTGTCGCTGGTCCTGATCTTCACGACGGTGGATCCGTGGCTGGATCAGGTGGGTTTTCTGGCCGGCGGCTTCGATGTGCACGTCTACCGCGACGGCGCGTGGAAGATCTACAACCACCATCCGCTCTACACCGAGACCACGCACCGCGGCCTGTCCTACACCTATACGCCGTTCTCCACCCTGATCTTCCTGCCGATCCTGGGGATCCCCTGGGCCAATGTCACCAATACCTGGCTGGCCCTGAACATTTGCGTGCTCTACGTCTGTGTCCTGTTGTGCTGGAAGGTGCTCGGCTACCAGCTCACCTGGTCGCTGGTGGGGGTGAGCGCCCTGCTCACGGCCACCTGCATGTTCGTGGAACCGATCCGCACCACGCTCTACTACGGCCAGATCAATCTGGTGCTGATGGCCTTGATCCTGTGGGACTTCTCGCGGCCGGAGCACAGCCGGTTGCGCGGGATCGGGGTCGGCCTGGCCGCGGGGATCAAACTGGTGCCGCTGTATTTCGTGGCGCAGTTCCTGGTGCTGCGGCGGTGGCGGGCGGCGCTGACGGCCGCGGCGGCCTTCGTGGTGACCATCGCGCTGGCCGCCGCCGTGCTGCCGTCCGATTCCCGGGAGTACTGGACCCGGACGTTCTTCCAGTCCGATCGGATCGCCCCGGATACCCAGCCTGCCAATCAGTCCCTGCGTGGCGCGATCGCGCACCTCACGGATGCTCCGGTGCCGCAATGGCTGTGGCTGCTGGTCGCGGTTCCGGTGGCGATCGGCGGGCTGGTGCTCGCGGCGGTGCTCTACAACCGGGGCGAGCGGCTGCTCACCGCGACGGTCGCGGGCCTGACTTCTTGTGTGGTGTCCCCGTTCTCCTGGAATCACCACTGGGTGTGGTTCCTGCCGCTGTTCGTCTACCTGGTGCATCGGGCGCTGACCGACGTGCGCTGGTGGGCTGCGGCGGGATTGCTCTACGTGGCGACGGGCGCGTGGGCCTACCACTGGACTGACCGCTGGGTGGTGGTGGGCTGGTTCCTGTTTCCCCCGTCGTGGCCGGCCTACCAGGTGCTTTTGAACTGTTACGTGCTCGTCTACGCAGTCATCACAGCCTGTTTGATCATGTCGCTCCGACGCGGCCGCCGCACGGCCTAAGCAACCGACCGGTCGGCAAACCGGCCGCATCCGTTATGGAAGAGTGCCCGGACCTATATCCGAAACAGGCCGTGGATGGGAATCCCTCTCCCACAAACCCTTCGCGAGCGAGGACAGAGGAGGACGCCATGACTGACCTGGTGTGCATCGATTGCTGGCGGCGTGACAACCTCACCTTCACCCAGCGGCTGGACCCGGCCTACGTCAAGCCGGGCCCGAAATTCCGGTGCGCCCTGCACCGGGCCCAGTACGAGGCGGACATCCCGCACCCGGACCACACCGAGCGCACCGACCGCGCCGCCTGACCGCCACTACGGAGCCTCGATCACCAGACCCGCCCGTGCGCCGCGCTTCTCACCCCATTCGTAGAGCGCGGTCAGCACGGGAACCAGGCTCCAGCCCTCGTCGGTGAGGTCGTACTCCACCCGCGGCGGCACCGAGGGAAACACGGTGCGTCGCACCAGACCGTCCGACTCCAGTTCGCGCAACTGCTGGACCAGCATCTTCTCACTGGTATCCGGCATCAGCCGGCGCAGTTCGCCGTACCGGCGCACCCCTTCCTTGAGGTGGGCGAGGATCACCGGTTTCCACTTGCCGCCGATCAGGTCGACGGTCACCTCGACCGGGCAGTAGTAGCGCTTCACCGACACCTCGCCTCCGGTACTTACCGAAAAGTGCGTTCTTGTAACACTGTAATCATGCGACTTTCATGAATTCCCATGAAGGTCATCACATTCGATCGATTCAAACCCGGCGTCACCCTGGAGACCATCACCCCCTACCTGCCCGAGGAGGTCGCCAATGTGTGGCGGCTGTGGAAGGCGGGCATCGTGCGCGAGAACTACGCCCGCGCCGACGAACCCGGGGTGGTGATCGTGTTCGAGGTCGACAGCGTCGAGGAGGCGCGGCGGTACGTGAACGACTTCCCGCTGACCAAGAAGGGCTTCCTGGAGTGGACCTACGTGCCGGTCACCGCCCCGCTGCCGATCGAGGCGCTGATGGACGCCTCGGTGGATGTCGCCGAACCCTACGACCGCACCCGCTGAGGCAGCCATGCGACAAGCCTACGGCCTCACCATTCCGCAAACCGTCGCGGACGCCTGCCATCCGGACCGGATGGCGCTGCTGATCTACGACATGCAGGTCGGCATCGCCGGGCAGATTCCGGACGGCGACGCGATCGTGAAGTCCTGCGTGCAGTTGCGGGATGCGGCCCGCGCAAACGGTTTCCGCGTGTTCTATACCCGGCACATGTCCATTCCCCCTGCGGCCGCGGGGGTCTCGCAATTGCGCACGGCCATGGAATGGCAGCGCGTGGACGATCCGGCGGAGGTGCGCGCGGCCTTCCCCCAGGGTTCGCCGCAGTACCACCTGGTACCCGAGTTGACCCCCGGCCCGGACGAGGTGGTCTTCGACAAGATCACCATGTCGGCCTTCGCCGCGACGCCCCTGGATATCGCGCTGCGGGACTTGGGCATCGGCGCGTTCGCCGTGGCGGGCATCGCCCTGGAGGTCGGCATCGAACCCACCGTGCGCCACGCCACCGATCTCGGCTACCTGCCCATCGTAATCACCGATGCCTGCGGCGCGGGCCATCCCGGGGCGGCCGAACGCTCGCTGGCCGCACTGGCCTTCGCGGGCGGTTCCCGTACCACCGACGTGGCCGATCTGACCGCGCTCATGAATAGCCGCTAGTTAATCGGTCGACCGATAAAGAAAACCGGTCGACCGATTATTAGATTGGGGCAAATCAGGTTATTCCGTCATTTTCCAACTGGGCCTGCCGAGGCTGCGGATCGCCTACAATTGATCCACAGTCCCGAAGGAGGCTACGCATGACTATTGCGCGATGGCCGAACGTCGTCACCGGACCAGTGGGAAACCGGATGGCACAGTTTCTGGAGACCTACCCCAACGCCGACGATATCTATATAACCAGCGGAATGGACGGTGACCATGGAGCGGTTTCGCATCACTACGGTTTGACCTATGCCGAGTCACCGACCGCCGCATTGGATATCGGCGCGGGCGGAATGACACCGGAGGGCAATGTGAAGATGCGCGACTTCGCAAAATGGCTCTACGACAATTACGCCGATTTCACCGTCGAATTGATTCACTCCACACCGTTCGATGACGATGACGGCTTCTACGTCAAGAACCAGATCCGGAACCCGGGCGGCAGTGTCTACGGCGGTCCACAGACCATCGGACACTACGACCACATCCACTGGGCGACGTCCGCGGACCTGATGACCCGCATCGAACAGCGGGCCGGCGAATCCGCGCCCGACCGCGTCCACCCGTCGACCGCGGGAACGTCGACGCCGACCAGTGTTGCGAACACCTCCCCGGTCTGGGGATTCGATGCGTCCGACTACGACTGGGACCGCGGGCCCATGAATCTGCTCGCCGCTCAGCGCGACGGCATCTCGTTCTTCACCCATAAATCGACGGAAGGCAGCGATTGGCGGGCAGCGCACTTCCAGGAGGCGCTGGAAAGAGCACGCGGCGCCGAAATTCCGGTCCTCGGCGCGTATCACTTCCTGTGGCCCGACAATATCGAGCAGCAGGTGAATTTCTGGATGGACACCGTCGATCAGCAGGTCCCGTGGTGGAAAGACGTGCCGTGGATCTGGCAGATCGACGCCGAGGAATCCAATTCGATGCCGCGCCCGCCGAATCCTGACGAAATCTCCCTGGCGGTGGATCTGTTGTGCCAGCGAATGACGGAACAGAGCGCCTGCGGTTATGTGATCGCCTATGCGCCGAAGTGGCTCTACGGGGATACGCTCGACGGCAGTTACGACATCTGGAACAGCAATTACCAGGGTTCCGGAGCACCACGCGCCTTCAAGGAGCAATACCAGGGCGTGACCGATTTCCAGTCGGGCTGGAATCCCGTGTCGGGCCGCAAGCCGCGGATCTTGCAGTTCGCATCGGACGCGGTCATCGGCACGCAGAACACCTGCTGCGTCGACAAGTTCGATGGTGATCTGTACGAGCTCATTCGGCTGTGCGGGCGGGAACCCGCGCTCGTCAACGGCACGGTCTCGGCCACGGACATCGCTGCTGCGTAACGCGTCCCGGGTCGCGGGCGGCTGAGCCGGCGACAGCTGGGGGAAACCCCGGATGGCCATCGCCCGCGACTTTCGACAAACTAGGAGCTGTGAATCGTCTATCGCCCGAACGGGTAAGCGCCGATCGAGGGGGGCCGAGGTGACGGCGCTCGCCCGCGGCGAGAATCGGCCCGCGCCCGCCGACCGGATGACGGTCACCGTGACCTGTTCCGCCGCAGTGGATGTGTCCGCGCTGCTGCTCGGGGCGGACGGGCGGGTGCGGTCGGACGGTGACTTCATCTTCTTCAACCAACCGGTCGGCCCCGGCGTGGTGTATCGGCACGGCCGCGGGTCCGGCGACATGGTGGATGTCGCGACCGCCGCCCTGCCCGCCGACGTGGACAAGATCGCCATCACCGCCAGCCTCGACGGCAGCGGGCCCGCCACCTTCGCCGGGGCCGGCTCGCTGACCGCCACCATCGGATCCGACGCGGGCACACTGACATTCCCGATGAACGGCCTGACCAGCGAAGCCGCCGTGGTGTGCGTCGAGATCTACCGCCGCGGCGACGGCTGGAAGGTGCGCGCGGTCGGCCAGGGCTACGACGACGGACTGGCCGGGCTCGCCGCGGCTTTCGGCGTCAACATCGACGACGACCCCGAGCCGCCCGTCCAGACTCCGCCGCCTCCGGCGCGGGCGACGCCGCCGCAACCCACCGCACCGGCGCAGCCCTTCCCCATGCCGACCGCCCCACCGGCGCAGCCGTTTCCGCCGCAGCCGTCGCAGTACCTGCCGACGCTGCCCAACCCCGCGCCGCCGCAGCCCGCCATGCCCGCCCAGCCGCCGATGCCCGCGCAGCACATGCCGGCGCAACCCGGCTTTCCGGCGCCCACCATGCCCGCACAGGCCTTCCCGGCACCCGTGGCCCCGCAGTCTTTCCCGCCGCCGTATCCGCCCGCGGCCCCGCTACCGAATCACCCCGCATCACAAGGAGTTCCGCCCGTGCAGAGCGAGCTGTTCAATCCGCAACACGCCGAGGTCAGCGGTGCCGGCATTCAAAAGCAGGGCAGCAAGATGATTCGGGTCGCGGTCGACGGGGAGACCCTGGCCCGGGCCGGATCGATGGTGGCCTATCAGGGTGATCTGCGGTTCAAGGCGCTCGGGTCCGGTGGGATCGGGCGGGCCATCCAGCAGCGACTGACCGGCGAGGGCGTGCCGCTCATGCAGGTGACGGGCCGCGGGGATCTGTTCCTGGCCAATGCCGCCTCCGATGTGCACATCGTGGATCTGGACGGCACCGACGGGCTGACCATCAACGGCGCGAACGTACTGGCCTTCGATTCCTCGCTCTCCTACAACATCCAGCGGGTGCAGGGCGCGGCCGGTTACGCGAGCAACGCCGGCTTCTTCAACTGTGTGTTCACCGGTCGCGGCCGGATCGCCATCACCACGCACGGCCAGCCGGTGGTGCTGAACGTCGATCAGCCGACCTACGCGGATCCGCAGGCCGCGGTGGCGTGGTCGTCGAGTCTGCAGACCGGGATCAAGCGCAACGACTCCATGGGTTTCGCGCGTCTGATCGGCCGCAGTACCGGTGAGGGGCTGACGCTGTCGTTCTCCGGCCGCGGTTTCGTGATCGTGCAGCCCTCGGAGCTACCGCCGGGCGGATTCATCGGCGGCACCGGCGGCGGGCAGGAAGCCGGGCAGTCGGGCGGCCTGCTGGGCGGCTTGCTGGGGTAGCGTCGGGGCAGTCTCATTCCGATGGAGGGGTCTTGCGCGCACTCACCCGAGTACTGCTGATGCTGGTCACGCTCGTCTCGGCGCTGGTAGCGCTGCCTTCGCAGGCCATGGCGGCGCCCGCCGAGCCGGCGCTGGACGAGGCCACCTCGAGGCAGCTGGACGAGCTGCTCGCGCTGCGCAACTCGATCCCCGGCGACCGAACCGCGGCGATCGCGCAACTCTCCAGCCGCTTCCTCGGGACCCCCTACGGGGCGAACATGCTCATCGGCTCGGCCGCGCAGCCCGAGCAGCTGGTGGTCGACTTCCGCGCCGTCGACTGCTTCACCTATCTCGACTACGTGGACGCGCTGAGCCGCTCGGCCGACCGCGCGCAGTTCGTGCAGAACCTGGTCGCCACCCGCTACGCCGATTCCCGGGTCGAATTCACCAGCCGCAAGCACTTCTTCACCGATTGGGCGACGGTGAACCGCACCGCGGCCGCCGACATCACCCGCTCCCTCTCCCCCGGCGCGGTCACCGTCACCAAGCATCTCAACGCGAAAGCCGATGGCGGCAACTACCTTCCGGGTCTGCCGGTGGTCGATCGCGACATCACCTATGTGCCGGCCGCGGCCTTCGACAACGGCGTCATCGGGAATCTGCACACCGGTGACTTCCTGGGCGCGTACACCGACACGGCGGGCCTGGACGTCACCCACGTGGGCATCTTCGTCAGCACCCCGAACGGGCCGATGTTCCGCAACGCGTCCTCGCTGACCGCCGACGAGCAGGTGGTGGACACCCCGCTGACCCAGTACCTGACCACGGTCCCCGGCCTGGTGGTGCTGCGCCCCAACTGATCGACCCGGTATCGGCGAATCCGACGTGGCGGCCGCCCGAATGTGATTCGTTTGAGCAGGAAATCGACAGGACCGAACACCCGCGCTCCCGCTCGCGATCGGTCATGCTGAGCTGATGGGTTGGGCGTGATGGCTGACGCGGCAATGGATCCGGCCCGCGGGGCCCCGCGGTGAACGGGCGGCGGGGGCTGGAACTGCGCGGGCGGGTGGTGACCCGCGCGGGCGTACTGGAGGACGGCGTGATCACCGTCCAGGGTGAGCGGGTGGCCGCGGTCCGGCCCGCGACCGAATGGGCGACCACGCATCGGGAACTGCCGCCGGCGTACGCGGGCACCGTGGTGCCCGGCCTGGTGGACATCCACACCCACGGCGGCTTCGGGCACCGTTTCGACACCGAGGACGTGGCCGAAGCGCGCGACGCCGCGGCCTTCCACCATCGACGTGGTTCGACCAGCGTGCTCGCCAGCATCGTGACCGCCGCCCCGGACACCATGGTGGCGCAGGCGAGCATGCTGCGCGGTCTCGCCGACGACGGCGTGATCGCCGGAGTCCATGTCGAGGGCCCCTTCCTGTCCACGACCCGCTGCGGCGCACATGATCTCGGCTACCTGTCCGATCCCGACCCGGAGCTGATCGACCGCCTCCTGCAGGCCGCCGACGGACAGCTGCGGGTGATGACCCTCGCCCCCGAACGCGCCGGATTCGACACCGCCGCCAAGCAATTGGCCGACAGCGGTGTGGTGGTGGCTGTCGGGCACAGCGATTCGAGTTTCGACCGCTTCCGCTCCGCGCTGAGCCCGCAGGGCTGCGGCACCCTGGTCACCCATCTCGCCAACGGCATGCCGCCGCTGCACCATCGCGCGCCCGGACCGGTGGCGGCGGGACTGGTCGCGGCGGCCCAGCGGCAGGCTTTCGTGGAGGTGATCGGCGACGGGGTGCACGTCGACTCCGGTTTCGGCGCACTGGTTTTCGCCACCGCGCCCGACCGCGTGGTGCTGGTCACCGATGCCACCCAGGCGGCGGGCATGCCGGACGGGCAGTACCGGCTGGGCCCCTGCCCGGTGACCGTGACCGACGGTGTGGCCCGGGTGCCGGGCGGTTCGCTGGCGGGCGGCACCGCGACGCTGCTGCACTGCCTGCGCTGGGCGGTGCGCGAATGCCATGTCCCGCTCTACGACGCGGTCGCGGCCGTCACCTCGACGCCCGCGGACGCGGCGGGCCTGGACGAGGTCGGCGACCTGCGGCCCGGCATGTACGCCGACGCGGTGGTCCTCGACGACCAGCTGGGCCTGCGGCGGGTGCTGCGGCGCGGACGCTGGCTGGCGTGATCGGCAGCGCCGCACCCGGATCCGCGCCGCATCGAGCGGACCGTCCCGCCGTCACGCCCCGTCGACGAACTCCCGCAGGGTGATCGGCGGCCGGCCGGTGAACCGCTCGATGGATTCGGTGACCCGGAACAGTTCGTGCCCGGATCCGATGGCGGCGAACATGGTCCACAGGTGGGTCAGGTGTTCCACGGCCACCTCGTCGCGGTAGACCGTCATCGCCCACTCCGACCACTCGGCGGGATCGACGTTCCGGTAAGGGACGCCGAGTATTTCGGCGGCCTCGCCGACCGTCATGATCTCGCCGGCCAGCCACTGCACCGGATCCACCGGGCCCTCGGTGCGCAGCACCCCGGCCCCGACCCCGGCCACGTCCTCGCCCGCGATGAGCGGCAGCACGGTGTCGGGTGAGCCGAGCGGCAGCGCCAGTTCGCCCCGGTCCCCGATGGCGACGCGCAGGTTCTCGAAGAACACGGCGGCGCGCAGGTGGACCGCGCCGATCCCGGCGGTGTCGAGCACCTGCTCGGCGACCCAGTGCCGCCGCATGTGCGGGGTGCCGGCCTGCGGATCGGAGCCGAGCTGCGAGGTCGCGACCACCCGTTCGAGACCGGCCTGCCGGCCCACGGCGGCCAGAACCGCTGTGGCGTCGATCATTCCGGCGGTCACCGGGTATGTGAAGTACGCGCGGCGCACCCCGTGCAGCGCGGGCGTCACCGCCGTGATCTCCCGCAGGTCACCGGCCACCACCTCGGCGCCCAGGTCCTTCAGTTCGGCCGCGCGGCCGTCGTCGCGATGTACGAAGGCGCGCACCGGCAGGCCCGCGCGCAGCAGTGTCTCGGCGACCCGGCGGCCGGTGCCGCCCTGGCTGCCCCCGGCCGCGCCGGTGACGAGAATCGGTTCCATGGTCGTGCTCCTCACGCCTGTTCCGGCAACCGGAGTTCGAAGGCCCCGCGGGCGGCGAGGCTGTGCAGGAAGTCCACGGCGTCGAAAGCCTCGGCGGGGCTGGCGACTCCGCTCTTGGCCGTGCCCTCGGTGAGCCGCACCGCCGCTTCGACCGAGGCCAGCGCGGCGGTCGACCACAGATCCCGCCCGGTCAGCGTCCCGGACGCCGAACCGGTGGCGGCGAGCGCCTGGGCGGCGATCATGAATCGGCTGTCGGCGCGCGCGGCGGGCTCGACCTGTTCGCTGGCGAACGCCTGCTCCTCGGCGAAGGTGTGCGCGGTCAGCTGCGCCTCCACCGCGCGCGTGCGGGTGTGCCGGGGCACGGTGACCGCCTCGGGGAACGGCACCGGCGCGATCATGGGCCGCGGCCCGACCGGCGGCGGGAAGGCGAAGATGGCCTGCCGCGGTTCCACGAATCCGTATCGGGGCTGCCCGTCCTCGTAGCCGATGCGGTCGGTGTCGGCGAACAGCAGCCGTGCGGTCTCCACCGCGCCGTGGGTCATCATCCAGTTGGTGACGTGGTAGGCGACGGTGATCCGCTCGATGCCGGGAACCACACGCCCGACCGCACCGGCCAGCAGATCGCCCAGTCCCCCATAGAAACTCACGCTGGGCAGCATGGTGATTCCGGCTCGCTGGGCGGGTTCGGCGAAGTCGTCGAACAACCGCTTCACGTGGTGCACTTCCACCGCGTGATCGATGTAGTGGCAGCCGCCTTCGACGGCGGCGGTGGCCAGGGGTAGTCCGGTGGTGGCGAAGGGGCCCGCGCAGTGGATGATCACGTCGGCGGCCTCGGCCAGCGCCCGCAGGGCGGCGGGATCGTCCAGCGCCGCGGGCACGACCCGCGAGTATCCCAGGGCGGCGAGGGCATCCGGATCGCGGCCGGACACCACCACGTCCTTCCCCCGCGCGGTGAGATCGGCGGCGACGAGGCGGCCGGTGTGACCGGTGGCCCCGTAGATGGCGAAAACAGTCATGAGATATAGACCGCGCCGCCGGCGGAAATTCATCGCCGCGAGCCGAAAGATCGTGTACCGCGCGCTATTTCCGTAGCCGGACCGGCAGCCGTTTCAGAGCGCGGATCACCGGATTCGGATGCCAGCGCAGCTCGGACTCGTCCACGGCCAGCTCGAGGTCCGGAAACCGCTCCAGCAGGTGGGTGAAGGCCACCCGGGCCTCGAGCCGGGCCAGCGGCGCGCCGACGCAGTAGTGGACGCCGTGGCCGAAGCCCAGATGTGCGGGGTGCTCGGCGAGGGGGTCCAGGCGGTGCGGGTCGGCGAAGTGGCGGGGGTCCCGGTTCCCGGCGGCCAGGGCCACCAGGACCAGTTCGCCCGCGGGAATGTCGGTGCCGCCCACGGTGATCGGCTCGGCGGTGAAGCGCAGCGTGGCCATGTCCACGGGCCCGTCGAAGCGCAGGAATTCCTCGACGGCGGCCGGGATCAGCTCCGGCTCCGCGCGCAGCCGCTCCAGCCAGGGCCGGTCGCGCAGCAGCGCCAGCGTGCCGTTGCCGATCAGGTTCACCGTGGTCTCGTGCCCGGCGACCAGGAGCAGCAGCGCCATCCCGATCAGCTCGCCCTCGTCGAGCCCGGCTTCGGTGTCGGTGACCAGCGCCGACAGCAGGTCCGCGCCGGGCTCGGCCCGCTTGCGGCGCAGCATGTTCCGCAGGAACGCCACCATCTCGGCGTGCGCCCGCACCGGGTCGACGCCCGGTTCCAGGGTGCCGACCAGCGCCTTGGTCCATTCCCGGAAGGCGCCGCGGTCCTCGATGTCCACATCCAGCAGGTGGCAGATGATCGCGACCGGCAGCGGGGTCGCGAACGCCCGCAGCAGATCGACCTCGTCCCGATCGGCCATGACGTCGAGCAGTTCTCGCGAGGTCCGCTCGACGACCGGTTGCAGCGCCGCCACCCGTCGCGGCGTGAACGCCTGCGACACCGCCCTGCGCAGCCGGGTGTGGTCGGGCGGATCGGCGTTGAGCATGTGCCGCAGCCCGTCGTGGGTGCGCGGCCCCTCCCACGACCCGACATGTTTGCGCGCGATCACCGACTCCAGCAGGTCGATGTCCTTGCGCAGCCGCGGATCGGCCAGGGCGGCGCGGCCCTCCTCGTAGCCGATGATGAGCCAGCGGTCCACGCCGTCCCCGAACCGCACCCGCAGCACCGGTCCTTCGTCGCGCCAAAGCCGGTAGTACGCATGCGGATTGGCGAAGAAGTGATCGCCGAGCAGCTCGGTCACCCCTCCGACGGTACGGGAATTCAGCGGCGGGCGGCGGCCCGATCCCGCATGCGGTTGAGGGTCAGCCGCCACAGGGAGGTGGCCACGTCGAGCGGAACCCGGGGCTTGGCGGCACGTTTGGTCATCTCCAGGCGGGCCTTGCGCAGGATGGCGGACGGCGCCTTGTCCGGGTGTCCGGCGTCGAACGGCGGGTGCGGGTCGTATTCGATGTAGAGCTGCGTCATCTGCGCGACCTCTTCGCCCGCGATCTCGCCGACCAGCCACAGGCCGAGGTCGATGCCGGCGGAAACGCCTGCGGCGGTGACGATCTTGCCGCTGCGCACGATCCGGTCGTGCGGGCGCGACTCGGCCCCGAAGGTGGCGAGCGCGGGCTGGGCGGCCCAGTGGGTGGTGGCGGGATGCCCGCGCAGAATGTCGGCGGCGGCCAGGATCAGGGCGCCCGAGCAGACCGAGGTGGTCCACTGTGTGGTGGGGTGCACGGCGCGCAGCCACTCGATGAGTTCCCGGTTCGCCATCGCCTCGGTGGTCGCCGCCTCCGATCCGCCGACCAGCACCAGATCCGGCGACGGCGTCTCGGCGAAGGTGTGGGTCACGCCCAGCGCCAATACCCCGCTGTCGGAGACGACCGGCCCGACTTCGTTGGACACGAACCGCAATTCGCTGTCGGGGATCATCCGCAGCACCTCGTAGGGGCCGATCGCGTCCAGCACGGTCATGCCGGGATAGAGGACGATGGCGATCTGGAATGTCATGAGACACGCTCTCCTTCGGAATTCGTGAACCGGGCGCGGTACTCGCCCGGCGGGATGCCCAGGTGGCGGTGGAAGATTCGATACAGGGTCTCGGGACTGCCCAGTCCGACCGCGGCGGCGACCCGGTCCATGGGCTGGTCGGTGGTCTCCAGCAGCCGCCGGGCGGCAGCGATCCGGACCCGCTCCACGTAGCGGGCGGGCGTGGTGCCGGTCTCGCCGGTGAAGACGCGGGAGAAGTGCCGGGTGCTCATGCCGACCCGACCGGCCAGCGCGGGCAGCGACAGATCCGATTCCGGGTGCTCTTCCATCCAGACCTGAAGTTCCCGCAGTGGATCGCGTTTGGGCGGGTTGGCGGTGAGCGGTGCGCTGAACTGGCTCTGGCCGCCGGGGCGGTGCAGGTACACCACCATCCAGCGCGCCACCTCGCGGGCCAGGTCGGGTCCGTGGTCGGCGGCCACGATGGCCAGCGCCAGGTCGATGCCCGCGGTCACCCCGGCCGAGGTCCAGACCGGGCCGTCGCGCACGTAGATGCGGTCGGGTTCGGTGGTGAGGGCCGGGAACTGCTGAGCCAGCAGCTCGCCGCCCGCCCAGTGGGTGGTGACGCGGCGGCCGTCCAGCAGGCCGGCGCGGGCGAGCAGGAAGGTGCCCGAGCAGACCGAGCCGACCCGGTCGGCGACCGCGGCCACCCGGCGGATGCCGGACACCAGGTCGCTGTCGCCGGCCGCGGTCCAGAAGGTCAGGCCGCCCACCACCAGCAGCAGGTCCAGCGGTCCGGTCCAGGTGTCGAGCCCGTGCGCGGCGGTCACCTCGATACCGCACGAGGACCGCACCGGACCGGCCTGCGCCGCGGCCAGTTCGACCCGATAGCCGGGGACCGCCCCCAGCGCCGCGGCCCCGGCGAACACGTCGGCGGGTCCGGCCAGATCCGTCAACTGGAATCCGTCGAACACCACGATCAGCACCACCCGCATGCCTTCAGCCTGCGGGCCGCGGCCGACGGCGTCAACGACACGACTCTTGCAGATTCGGCCATGCCCGCGATGGCCCGCAGGTTGCCGCCGCTAGCCGCTTGATATGAATGCGGAGTGGCCCGACACCTTTTCCAGTGCCCGCTGCGGTGGTCCGACATGGACGCCGACGGGCACGTGCACAATGCCGCGCATTTGCGCTACCTCGAGGAATCCCGCATCGATCTGTTCTGGAAGCGGGGGTTCGGCGGCGCCAATGTGGTCGCGCAGATGGACATCGACTATCTGAAGCCGCTGCCCTATCGGATGGAGCCGGTGCGGATCGAGACCTGGGTGACCAAGATCGGCACCTCGTCGTTCGCGCTGCAGCAGGAGATCCGCGACGACGACGTGGTGTACTCGGCGGCCGTGTGCACGATGGTCGCCTTCGATCAGGCCACCCAGCGGTCGCGGCCACTGCCGGACGACCAGCGCCTGCTACTGAAGGATCTGGAAGCCTGATGCACACCTACGACATCCAATTGCGCCGCACCGATATGGACGCGCAGCAGCACCTCAACAATGTGGTGTTCGCCCAGTACCTCGACGAGGCGCGCGCGGATCTGCTCGACCGCTACGCATCCGACGGGGAACCGTGGCGGGTGGTGGTGGCCGGACAGCGGCTGAGCTACCACATGCCGCTGGTGTTCCGGGCCGCGCCGGTGACCGTCACCTCCGCGGTGGAGAAGCTCGGCACCACCTCGTTCACCCTGGCACACGAGGTCCGCGACGGCGAATATCGTTATCTCTCCGCGACTTCCACGCTGGTCGCCATCGCCGACGGCGCGCCACGCCCGCTGACACGCGGGGAGCGCGAATATCTGATGACCTTGGCGGTCCCCGGCGCATAGACTTACTTGTATCGCCTGGTCAGCGTTGCAAGGGGTTACATCATGGCCAAGATGACCGTCGTCGAGTTGCTCGACGTGTTCAAAGGTATGACGCTGCTGGAACTTTCGGAGTTCCTCAAGGCGTTCGAGGAAGAGTTCGGCGTCTCCGCCGCGCCACCGGTGGCCGTCCAAGTCGCGGCCGACACCGCTCCGGCCGACGCCGCCGACGAGCAGGACGAGTTCGATCTCGTGCTGGAATCCTTCGGGGACAAGAAGATTCAGGTCATCAAGGCCATGCGGGAGATCATCCCGGGGCTGGGCCTCAAGGAGGCCAAGGACCTGGTCGAGTCCGCGCCGAAGGCGGTGCTGGAGAAGGTCGACAAGGCCGCCGCCGAGACCGCGCGGATCAAACTCGAGGCCGCGGGAGCGCGCGCCGCGCTGCGCTGATCGCCGATCAGTCCTGCGCGCGGCGGCGGGCGGCCGCCTCCAGGTAGGCGCCGAGCTCCGAGCGCAGGACCTTGTCGAGCGCCTGGTCGAGGCTGTCCCGGACCGATCGGGTGCCGAGTTCGCGGAAATGGTTGATCATCTCGGCGGTTTCGGCGATCTCGGCATCGGACTCGGGGAGCCAGCCCACCCCGTGCCGGGCCACGATGTGGTCCTTGGCCGCCACCACCATCAGGCGGGCGATGGACTCGAGGCGGTCGGCCATCGCGGCCTGCAGGTCGATGAGCTCCGGCAGGCCGAACCCGTAGGCGCTGAGATCGGCGAAGATGCCCAGCAGTTCGGGCCGGGTGAGCTCGACCATGTCGTCGTGCAGGCGGACCATGCCGAGCTCTTCGAGCCGGGCCAGCTGGTCGCCGTCGACCTGGTGCTCGTCGGTGTCGCCGAAGAAGGTGTCCACGAGTTCGCGGGGAATCTCCACCGGCGCTTCGGATTTGCCCCAGGTGTCGGTGACCGCGCGCTGCAGGCCGAGGATCTCGGTGAGGTCCTTGCCGGTCTCCCAGCTGGTGATGAAGTCGGCGATGTGGGCGATGGTGAAGCCGCGCTGCAGCAGCTCGTCGATGATTCGCAGCCGGGCCAGGTGGGTGTCGTCGTAGAGCAGCGCGCGCCCGCTGCGCCGGGTGGGCGTGGGCAGCAGGCCCTTCTCCTGGTAGGCACGCACATTGCGGGTCGTGGTGCCGGCGGCCTGGGCGAGATCGTCGATGCGGTAGTCCGCCATCCGTACTGTTCCCGTCCCTTCCGCCGGCGACCCCCGTCTGCGCCAGAACACTAGCGCAGCTGCTCGGAACCCTAGCGCAGGTGGAAATCCGCCAGGTCGACCCTGGCCAGCTGCCGGGCGTACTGACTGCCGAAGCCGGGGTACATGGTGGCGTTGAACCCGTCCTCGGTGAGATACCAGCTGCTGCACCCGGAGTTCCAGGTGGTGGCGGTCAGCCGGCGCTGCAGGCCGCGGTTGTAGCGGTCCTGCCGATCCTGCCGGGCCTCGAGCGTACGCAGCCCGCGCTCCAGCACGATCTTGATGGCGTCGGTCAGGTAGTCGATCTGCGCCTCCATGTAGACCAGCGCGGAATTGTGTCCCGGCCCCGAGTTCGGCCCGAAGGTGAGGAACAGGTTGGGGTATCCGGCCACCGTCACGCTCTTGAACGCGTAAGCGCCGCCGCGCCATTCATCGCCCAGCACCCGGCCGCCGCGCCCGGTCACCGGAATCGGCGAGCCCTGCTTGGACACCTCGAAGCCGGTGGCGAACACGATGCAGTCGGCACGGTGCTCGATGCCCTCGGCGGTGCGGATGCCGTGCGGGGAGAGCTCGGCGATCGGCCAGGTGATCAGCTTGCAGTTGTCGGCCTGCAGGGCCGGGTAGTACTCGCTGCTCATCAGCAGCCGCTTGCAGCCCGCCCGGAAGTCCGGGGTGAGCTGGCGGCGCAGCCACGGATCGCGCACCTGCGAGCGCAGGTGCATGAGCGCGACCGATTCCACCACCCGGGTCAGCGGCGTATTCCACACCACGCCCAGCGCCACCGACTCGTGCCCCCAGAACCAGGCCTCTCGCGCCAGCGACTGGGTGACCGGCAGCTGCCGGTACACCTGCTTGGTGAGGCCGTTGGTGCGCCGGTTCACCCGGGGCAGCACCCACCCGGGCGTGCGCTGGAAGACCTTCACCGCGGCGGCCTTCTTCACCAGTTCCGGGATGATCTGCACGGCGCTGGCCCCGGTGCCGACCACGGCCACCTTCTTGCCGGTGAAGTCGTAGTCGTGATCCCAGCGGGCGCTGTGGATCTTGTGGCCCTCGTACGAGTCGATGCCCGCGATGTCCGGGAATCCGGCGTTGGACAGCGGCCCCGAGGCGAGAATCACGGTGCGCGCCCGTACTTTTCGCCGTCCGCCGGTGAACGACAGCGTCCACAGCCCGGCCTCCTCGTCGAACACGATCCCGGTGACGGTGTGGCCGAAGCGCAGGTGCGGCGCGATGCCGAACTCCGTCACCATGGAATCGATGTAGCCGAGGATCTCCGCGCTGCCGGAGTAGGTGGCCGACCAGTCCGGATTCGGCGCGAAGCTGTAGGAGTACAGCCGCGACGGGATGTCGCAGGCCGCGCCGGGATAGGTGTTGTCGCGCCAGGTGCCGCCGACCCGGTCGCCGCGTTCGAAGATCGCGAAGTCGCCGATCCCCTTCTGCCGCAGCCGGATGGCCGCGCCGATGCCCGCGAATCCGGCGCCGATGATCGCCACGTCCAGTGGCTTGCTCACGGCGCTCATGCGACCGGCTCGTAGGTGAGTTCCTTGGACCAGGTCGGCTGGGTGGGCAGCAGCCGGTCCGGGATGGCCCCGGTCACCTTGACCATGGCGTCCGCGAACAGGTGGTACGGGTTGTCGCGGTTGACGACCCAGTCCGAGTGCATCTTGACGATGCGGTACATGGGCAGCCGGTTCACGATCGGGGCGCGCTCACCGACCTGCTTGAACCGGGCCATGGCGGCGTAGAGCTTCTCCTCGCCGACCCCCATGTCGACGATGTTGTCGCGCATCTTGTTCAGCAGCGGGATGTAGCTGAGCAATCCGATGAACAGCGACGGCTTGATCCAGCCGCCCACCAGGTCGATGGCCAGCTTGCGCGCGCCGGCGTGCCCGAGCAGCTCCATGACCGCGTAATCGGTGGCCAGGTGCCGGGATTCGTCGTTGTTGATCTTCTTGAAGACCTCCTGCGCGACCGGGTCGGCGATCTCGTCGGTGACGAATTTGATCAGCGCGCCGTCGAGGGCCACCTCGAGCATGGGGATGACGGTGCCCAGGAACGACAGCGACATGCCGTCGGAGTACTTGTCGAGGAAGTCGATGACCAGCTTGACGTTGATGTTCGGCTCGGGGATCTCGTCACCGTCGAGCATGCCCCACCGGCGCATCAGGGCCAGTTCGGCATTGGCGTGCCGCTGTTCCTCGGCGTGGAAGTAACGGTAGATCTCGGCCAGCGCCGGGGTCGGGGCCTTCTTGGCCATGGCCGCGAAGCCGCGCGCGCCGACGTTCTCGATCCACATCAGATCGGCCATGAACGGCTTGAGCTTGGCGTGCAGGGCGCGGTCGATGAGCTCGGCTCCCGGTGCGTCCCACTCGATATCGGCCAGCGCCCACTGCTTGGACTTGATCTTGGCCAGCATGTTGTCGAAGTCGAAGGTGGTGGTTTTCGCAGACATGTCAGACTCCCGTCTTCTGGAGGTTCGGGCCGGCGGCCGCCGAATCCTGCTGGGGAAGCACCCGATTCAGGACGCCGAGGGCTTGGGTGTAGAGGGCCGGGAAGTGCCGCTTGAGATGCCAGACCACGCGGGCGTCCAGCTGCGGCAGCACGTAGAGCACGCCCCGGTCGTGCGCGTCGAGCGTGGTGCGGGCGACGGCCTCGGGCGAGAACCCGGTCCAGCGCATGAGCCCGTCCGCCAATCGGGAGGAGCCGGAGGTGATCCGGCCGTCGGCGACCACATTGGTGCGCACGAAGGTCGGGCACAGCGCGGTGACGGCCACCCCGCTGCCCGCCAGCTCGGCGGCCATGGTCTCCGACAGCGACACCACCGCCGCCTTGGACACGTTGTAGGCGGCCATGCCGGGCGCGGCGGCGAATCCGGCGGCCGAGGCCACATTGATGATGCCGCCGCGTCCGGCCGCCCGTAGCTGCGGGGCGAAGATCTCGCAGCCGTGCACCACGCCCCAGAGGTTGATCCCGAGCGCCCATTCCCAGTCGCCGAAGCCGATGTCCCCCACGGGCTTTCCACCGATGCCGACACCGGCGTTGTTGATCACCAGGGTGGGTGCGCCGCCGAACAGCAGTTCCGCGTGCAGGGCCAGGCTCTCCACGTCCGCGCGCCGGGAGACGTCGCAGAAGACGGCGTGCGCGGTGCGCCCGTGGGTGCGCTCGATCAGTCGCACGGTCTCGTCGGCGCGGTCCTTGTCGATGTCGGCGCACACCACCTCACCACCGCGCGCGGCGAGCTCGAGCGCGAAGGCGCGGCCGATGCCGCTGCCCGCGCCGGTCACCACGGCCTTGGCACGAAGGGAGCGGCGCTTGCCGCCGAGTGCGAACATCAGGTCGTCGATCGGCCACATGTCAGCCCACCCGCTTTCGTCGAGTCGAATCCGATTGCGCCAGCGCCGAGGTCACGAACCCGGCGGCGCGCCGCAGCGCGGGACCGGCCTCGGGAACCAGCAGCGGCAGCGCTTGGAAGACGTGAATCCGTCCGGGCCACAGCTCCAGCTCGCACGCCACGCCCGCGGCCGCGGCCATGTCGCGCAGGTGGCGGGCGTCGTCGGCGAGCATCTCCCCCGCGCTGGCCTGCACGAACAGCGGCGGCAGCGCGGTCCCGGCGGGAATGGTCAGCCGCAGTCGCGGCGAGTCCGCGGGTTCCGCCGCGGTGTAGAGCTCGATGAGCCGCCGTCCGGTCCGCGCCGGAGCCATGGGATCGGGCAGCACCCGGTCGCGGCGCTCGGCGAGGGTGAGGGTCGGATCCACCAGCGGCGAGAACAGGAACGCGCCCGCGGGCTGCTCGGTGCCGTCGATGGCGTTCTGCAACAGCAGGTCCAGGGTCAGGTGGCAGCCGGCGGAGTCGCCGCCGATCACCAGATCGCTTGCCCGATAACCGTGTTCGAGCAGCCACCGGTAGCCGGCGGCGGCATCGTCGGCGGCCGCGGGGAAGGGATGTTCGGGCGCGAGCCGGTAGTCCACGACGAACACCGGCAGCCCGGTCGCCTTGGACAGCCGCGCGGCCAGTCCCCGATGCGTTTTCGCCGAGCACACCACGTAGCCGCTGCCGTGCAGGTAGTAGATGGCGCGATCGCCGTGCCGGACGCCGGCGGCCCGGACCCATTCGCCGCGCACGCCGCCGGAGCGAACCGGCGTGACCGAGGTCCCCGCCGGGGTGGGCCCGCCCGCGGCCATGATCGCGGCGATGAGCGCGCGCCCGGCCTCGATTCCGATTCGATTGTTCGGCAACAACCCATTGACCTGGCGTATCCCCACCACCGACGCCGCGGCCGCGAGTCGCGTCCGCGTCGCCGCCCGGGTGGGGACCGCCGCCGGCGGGAAGGTCGCCGTTGACCTTGTCCTCATGTGGACAGCATCGCCATTCAATGTGCCAGTTGTCAATGGCACATTCATAACGCCCTAGTCACTTGTATTGCACACGCAGTTATGCACCGCGAAGTGAGTTCCCGCCCGGGACCAGCGGACGCTGACCCCGGCCGAAGCCTTCGCGCAATGGCGGGTGCAGACCCCCGGTGAGCTGTACACACGGCTCCACTGGATCGCCGAATAGCGGCCGAGGTCACGCGGGCGGCAGGAAGCCCGTCCGCACGTGGTAGTCGAGATAGCGGGACAGGATCGCGCGATCGACACCGGCGCAGGCCGAGTGCGGATCTCGCCCGGCCGTTCCGATGACCTCGGCCGAATAGTTGATGCTCAGCGCCGCCGCACGGACGAGCAGAGGGTCGGCATCGGGTCGTTCGGCGGCGGTGAGCAGAGCGGCCGCGAAGTCCGCCGGAGCGACCGGGGCGAGACGGTAACCGCGGGAGAGGATCTCGTCCCGGACCGCCGCGAGGGACACCGTACGGCTCGGGAGCAGCACGACCGGCGTGGCGTCACCGGATTCGGCCGGGCGGTGCCACGCCGCGCCCGACACCACCGCGGCGGCCACCTGATCGACGGGCAGCATCGCGACCTCGCCGTCCGGCAACTCCGGGGCGAGGCCCAGCACCAGCATGGCGCGCAGCATCGTCCACCAGGCGTCGTCGGAACCGGCCGCGCCGGTGTGGGAGTCGCCGGTGATGAGCCCGGGGCGATGGATGCGGACCGGCAGTCCGCGGGCGGCGGCGGTTCGGACCAGTTGTTCACCAACCCATTTCGTCCGGACGTAGCCGGGCAGGCCGTCCGGGAGCGGGCCGTCGGGGACCGAGGCCGTGGAGATGTACCGGACCGGTGTGCGGTGGTGTGTCGTGGCCAGGCGCAGGATCTCGGCGGTGCCGCCGACATTGGCCGCGCGCATGCGGGCATACGGTTCGAGGTGATTGACGTGCGCGGCATTGTGATAGATGGCGTCGAGGCGTTCGGCCAAGGCGGTGAAGTCAGCGGCGCTCAGGCCTAGTCGGGGCCGGGCGAGGTCACCCGGTACGGCGACTATTCGGTGCTGATACGCACACAGGTCGATGCCGTAGCGGTCCGCGTTCGCGTGGATGCGGTCCCGGGCGGCGGCCGCGTCGGCGGCCCGGGTCAGGCAGTACACGCCGGCGTCGGTGCGTTCGAGCAGCTCACGCAGGAGGAAGCCGCCGAGGAAACCCGTTGCGCCGGTGAGCAGTACCGCCGCGAGCGGGCCGGGTCTTCGTGGCGGGAGATCGCGGGCGGTGATCTCCGGGTCCAGCACCGCATCGGCCGCCCAGTCCGGCTCAGCCGTGTTCGCGACCGTTTCCGCCCGGAGCGCGGCGGCCAGTTCGCGCACCCGTGGATGTGCGAACAGCAGCGCCAAGGGCACCGGAAGGCCGAGGCTGTGGGCCAGGGCGGCGCGAACCCTGATGGCGGACAGCGAGTTTCCGCCCACGGCGAAGAAGTCGTCCTCACGACCGACCTTCTCGACACCGAGTTCGACGCTGAAGACATCCGCGACCGCCTGCTCGTCCGCGGTCTCCGGCGCGGCGTAGACCCGGCACACCGGCTCCGGATCGGGCAGCGCGGCCCGGTCCAGCTTGCCCGTCGCACCGAGCGGAAAGGTCTCGAGCAGGACCAGGTCGGCGGGAATCATGTATCCGGGCAACCGCTTTCGCGCCACGGCGAGGATGTCGTCCGGTTCCGGGGTGGCCCCGGCGACGGTGCGCAGATAGCCGACCAGCCGCTCCCGGCGGATCGCCACCACGGCTTCCACGACGTCCGGGTGGGCGCGCAGCGCGGACTCCACCTCTCCCGGTTCCAGCCGCTGCCCCCGCAACTTGAGCTGGAAGTCGGTGCGGCCCAGGTATTCCAGACCACCGTCGCGGGTGCGGCGGACCAGGTCACCGGTGCGGTACATGCGTTCACCCGCGGGCCCGAAGGGGTCGGCGGGAAAGCGTTCGGCGGTGGCGCCCGCGCGGCCCAGGTAGCCGCGGGCGAGCTGGGCTCCCGCGACGTAGAGCTCCCCGGGCGTGCCCGGCGGCACCGGATGCAGGCGGGCATCGAGCACATAGGCGCGGGAATTCCAGTGCGGCGCACCGATGGACACCGGACCGCCGTCGTGGCGGGTGACCTCGGCGCCGGTGATGGAGATCGTCGCCTCGGTGGGTCCGTACAGGTTGTGCAGCCGCGCGGAGCTGGTCGCGGTGAATCGCGCGATCAGCTCGGCGGGCAGCGCCTCGCCGCCCACCCACACCACCCGCAGGCCGGACAGGGCCGCGCCGGGCGCGTGCTCGAGCAGCGCGCGCAGGAGGGACGGAACGGCCAGGAAGGCCGATACCCGGTGGCGGGTCAGGAGATCGGCGAGGTGGTCGGGATCGGTGCGCCGGTCTCGCGACGGGACGACCACCTGTCCGCCCACGGCGAGCGGGGCCGTGTAGGCGATCAGTGAGGCGTCGAAACCGCTGGGCACCAGTTGCAGGTAGGTATCGGCTTCGGCCAGTTGATATTCGACGGCGAGGAAGGCGATGTGGTTGGCGATGGCCGCGTGTGGGATGCCGACGCCTTTCGGGCGTCCGGTGGATCCAGAGGTGAAGATCAGGTACGCGAGATCCTGCTCGTGCAGCGGGCGCAGGCGGTCGGCGTCGGTGATCGGCGCGGGCGAGAAGTCGTCCAGTTCCGGGGAGTTCACGAGATCCGCGGTCACGACACACACCGGTGCGGCCGTGGCGAGCAGGTCGGCGGTGCGGTCGGGAGGTTGATCGGGATCGAGCGGCAGGTACACGCCGCCCGCTTGCACGATGGCGTAGAGGCTGACCACGAGGTCGGGCCCGGGATGCAGGGCCGCGCCTACGATCGCGCCGGGACCCACTCCCATCCGGATCAGCCTGCGTGCCAGCCGGTTCGAGCGGTCGAAGAGTTCTCCGTAGGTCAGCGTGACGCCGCCTCCGGTCACGGCCGTCGCGTCCGGCCTGCGCAGCGCCCATTCACCGAAGGCGTCGAACAGGAACCGCCGCGGCACGACGTGAGACGGGCCTGCCACCGGGAAGGCCGCGAGTTCGTCGAGCTCGGTGCACGGCAGGTCCC
The DNA here is from genome assembly GCF_054781395.1 of Nocardia tengchongensis. Lineage (NCBI taxonomy): Bacteria > Bacillati > Actinomycetota > Actinomycetes > Mycobacteriales > Nocardiaceae > Nocardia > Nocardia tengchongensis. Next base: position 202,373 of record NZ_BAAGUM010000017.1, on the reverse strand, counting down.
CGACCGCGCGTCCCGGATCGGCGGCCATCGCGGCCAACACGGCCGTCATCCGCCGACCGAGCCGGACGATCGTGCTGTCGTCGAAGAGGTCGGTGGCGTATCGCCACGAACAGTGCAGTCCCGCAGCGTCTTCGGCACCCTGCTGCGGTACCACCGTCAGCTGGAGATCGAGCGGCGAGACCGTCTCGCCGAGGTCGATTCCGGTGACCGTCAGATCGGGCAGGCGTAGCACCTGGTCACCGAAATTGTGGAAGGACAAGGCCACCTGGAACACCGGGTGATGGGCCTGGGTGCGGGGCGGATCGAGTTCGGCCACCAGTCGCTCGAAGGGCAGTTCGGCGTGGGCGAAGGCGGCCAGGTCGGTGTCGCGGACCCGGTCGAGCAGGTCGGTCACGCTGTCGGCGGGATCGACGCGGGTGCGTAACACCAGGGTATTGACGAACATGCCGACGACTTCGTCGAGTTCGGGCGCACCGCGACCCGCCACGGGCGCGCCCACGGCCACATCGCCGACTCCGGCCAGTCGCGCCAGGACGACGGCGAGTGCCGCGTGCACGAGCATGAACAAGGAGACACCATGGGCCCGGGCCAGGTCCTCGAGCGCCCGATGCAGAGCTGCGTCCACCCGAAAGTGTTGCGCTGCACCGCGATGGGTGGCTACCGGCGGGCGCGGGCGATCGGTGGGCAGATCCAGCAGCGGCGGCAGTCCGGTCAGCACCGCGCGCCAGTACCCGAGTTGATCGGCGAGCAACGAGCCCGGGTCGTCCGCCGCGCCGAGTGATTCCCGTTGCCAGACAACATAGTCCGCGTATCGCGCGGGCAGCGGCGGCCAGTCCGGTGCTACGCCGCGCACCCGGGCCGCATAGGCGGTCATCAGGTCGCGGGTGAGGGGAGCCATCGAGAAGCCGTCCGCGGCCAGGTGATGGATCACGACCCCGAGCACGAAGTCGCGATCCGCGATCCGGAACAGCCGCAGCCGCAACGGAACCTCCGCGGTGACATCGAATCCCCGGCTCGCCATGGCGATCAGAGCCGACCGCGCCTCGGCCTCGGCCAGGTCGACCGGCGCCGGGTCGAAGGGGACCTCGGCCGCCGACCGAATGTCCTGGCAGCCGTTCCCGTCAGCCTCGGGGTAGACGGTCCGCAGGGTCTCGTGCCGTTCGAGCAGGTCCCGCAGCGCGAGCGCCAGCGCGGCCAGGTCGAGTGCGCCGGTGAGCCGCAGCCCGAACGGAATGTTGTAGGCCGCCGACTCCGGGTCCAGCCGGGCCAGGAACCACATGCGTTGCTGCGCAAGGGACAACGGCGCGCGCATCGAACGCGATGCCCGCGCGCTCAACGGCGGCCGGTCGCCGACCTCGAGGCGGTCGACGGCGGCCGCGAGCGCGGCGACCGTCGAATGCTCGAACACCAGCAGCCCGGGAACCCGCACCGCGCGCCCCACACCGATCCGTCCCGCCAATCGGGTAGCGAGCAGGGAGTTTCCGCCGAGTTCGAAAAAGTCGTCCGCAGCGCCGACCTGCCCCACGCCCAGCAGCTCCGAGAAGGCGGCGGCCACCACGCGCTCGGTGGCAGTCGAAATCCGGCGCCGCGGCCGCGCGGTGTCGATCGCATCCACTTCGACCCGAACCCCACGGGTCTGCTCCCGAGAGTCATTGCGCCCCAGGTATTGCAGGGTCGGCGCGTCGCCCGGCCCGAGCACCCATCGCACCGTGTCGCCGGTGCGATAGACGCGCTCCCCCGTGCCGTTCGGGTGCGGGACGAAACGCGCGGCGGTGAGCCCCGGCTGCCGGTGGTAGCCACGCGCGAGCCCCGGCCCGGCCAGGTAGAGCTCACCGGCCACGGCGCTGGGCACCGGCCGCAGCCGGGTATCGAGGACCAGGGCGCTCACGCCGGGGACGGGTCCGCCGATGGTGACGGTGTCGGCGGTGGTCAGCGCAGCGCTGATGGTCGCGGCGGCCGTGGTTTCGGTGGGTCCGTAGAGCGTGAAGAAGGCGCGGCCGGGAGACCACCGTGCGACCAGATCAGGTGGGCATTCCGCGCCGCCCGCGACCACCACCGCGAGGTCGGGCAAATTCGAGGCATCGACGGCGGCGAGGACGGCCGGGGCGAGGAAGGCGTGGGTCACCCGCTCGGTGCGCAGCAGCTCCGCGAGTTCGCCACCGCCATGGCAGTCGGCGGGCGCGAGGACCATGGTGGCCGCGGAGCCGACGGCCAGCAGCAGTTCGAGCACAGTCGCGTCGCAGCTCGCGGCGGCGAAGTGCAGGGTGCGGGCAGCAGGGGTGATACGGAAGCGGCGAGCGAATTCACCGCAGCGCCCGGCCAAGCCGGTGTGGGTGACAGCCACACCCGTCGGGGGTCCGGTCGAACCCGAGGTGTAGACGACGTACGCGACGTCGTCGCCGTACAGCCGGCGGGTGCGTTCGGTGAAATGCAGGGGTTCGGCCGAGGCGTCCGCCACGGCCTCGAGCCAGTCCGGGGCATCGAGTTCGAGCCACTCGAGGGCATCGCCCAGCTGGGAACGGGCCGCGGTGAGCGTGAGCCCGCAAGCCGCACCCGCGTCGGCGAGCAGGTGCGCCAGCCGTTCCGGCGGCGACGCCGGGTCGACGGGTACCAAGGCCGCGCCCGATTTCGCGATCGCCCAGAGGGCCACGACGGCCTCGGCCGAGCGTGGTAGGGCGAGTACGACGCGGTCACCGGGACCCAGCCCCCGGGCGATGAGCAGCCGGGCCAGCCGGGTGGAGTCGGCGTCGAGCTCGGCATAGCTCATCGACCATCCGCCCGCACGCAGAGCGATACCGTCCGGCCTGCTTTCGACCGCGGCGGCCAGCAGGCGCGGCAGCGTGCAGATCCCTCGCCGGCCGCCCGGCGCCCGCGCCCGGCGTACCGCGGGAAGATCGACGGTCACCGGTTCCTACCTTCAAACTCGACTCGCATACCCACCCGAGCGAACTGAATACCGTGTCCGAACAGGTAGGGCAACACCTCGGTCGAGCGCCCCGCAGCGGGGCTACCAGCGCAAACGCCGGGCTACCGGGTGAGTGCGGCGGATCTCAGGCGTCGGCGCGACCTCGGATCGCGTGCACCAGCGGCGCGGGCCGGGTGCGAGCGGGCAAGCCGGACAACGGCTCACCGAGGTACTCGGTGAACAGCTCCGCGAGCGGCCGGGCGGCGACGGTGTCGAAGCCACAGGACCGCAACAGCTCCGCCAGCTCCTCATGTTCGAAGTAGCTGAGCCAGGGTTCGTTGATCGCGGCGATCCGCTCGGCCCGCTCCCGGACGGAGGCGCGTTCCTCGTCGGTGGTGCCCGCGCTCAAGTAGTCGAGGACCAGGTGCACCGGTTGTCCTTGCCCGGCGATGAAGCGCAGGGTGTCCTCGATGGCGGGCCGGGTCAGGTACATGACCACGCCGAGCCAGACGAACGCCGCCGGCCGCTCGCGATCGAAGCCGGCGGCGGCCAAACCGGCTGCCAGCGTGTCGGTTTCGAAATCGACGGGCACGAAGGTGAGCGACTCGGGGATCTCTATCCCGGTCTGGGCGAGCATGTCGCGCTTCCAACCCTGCGTATCGGGGTGGTCTACCTCGAACACGTGGAGCCCGGCATGCGGATTCCGGTAGCCGAAGGTGTCGAGTCCCGCGCCCAGGATCACGACCTGCTCGATCCCCTCGGCGACCGCCAGCGCCACCACGTCTTCGGCGAATCGGGCACGGCCGGCCAGGAAGTACCGCCGGATCCGCTGCCGGGGGTCCTGTCCGCCCGGGCGGTCCAGGGTCGCGGTGTCGAGCTCGTCGATCCGTTCGCGGGTCACTCCGAGGATCCGGGCGGCCAGCGGGTCGGTGAATACCCGTGGTTCGCCCGAGAGCTGGTGGTAGGCGCGCGCGTACGCGGTCGCCAAGGCTGTCCTGCTGGCCCGGCCGGTCTCCATGGCTGCCAGCCTAGAACCGATCTCGTAGGCTGCGCCCGTGAACGTGTCGAGGCCGACAGCGCTGCTGTTCGATGTACAGGGAACCGCCACCGATTTCCATTCGACCATCCGGCGAGCCGCCCGCGCGGCCGCCGGTGACCTCGGTCCGGGGCAGGACTGGGTGAAGTTCGTGAACGACTGGCGCGCGGCCTATTTCGCGGAGACCTCGCAGCAGCCCGGGGACGGCGCCTGGGTGAGCGTGGCGTCGATCTACCGGAAGACCCTGGACCCCTTGCTCGATGCCGCGGGCATCGACCTGGCCCCGGCCGCCCGCGACGAGCTGGCCCGCGCCTGGTCGCGGCTGGACCCCTGGCCCGACACCGTCCCCGGCCTGCACCGCCTGCGCAAGCGATTCACCCTCGCGACGCTGTCGAACGCGGATGTCAGTGCCGTGGTCGAGATTACGCGGCACGGCGACCTGCCCTGGCACGCGATCTTCGCGGCCGAGATGGTGGGCGCGTTCAAGCCGGATCCGCGTACCTACGGGCTGGCGGCGCGGTACCTGGGGCTGGCGCCGTCCGAGATCATGATGGTGGCCAGCCACAAGTACGACATCCGGGCGGCCCGGGAGCTCGGTTTCCGCACGGCGTTCGTCGCGCGGCCGCTGGAGTACGGCGATCCCGCGCTCGGCGACGCGGAGTTCTCCGACGAGTTCGATATCAATGCCGTGGATTTCCTGGATCTCGCCGACCAGCTCGCCTGCTGAGCGCCGACCGGTCTCCTAGCATGGCAGGTGGGCGTTTCGATACGGGAGGATCGGTCTTGTCCACAACATTGGTGAAGGGTCAGAACGGACCATTGACCGCGGCGGAGGTGGTGGTCTCCATTCGCGTCGCGGCCACCGCCGAGCTGTCCGCGCTCTTGGTGACCGAGCAGGGAAAAGTGCGCTCGGACACCGATTTCGTGTTCTACAACCAACCGTCCGGTCCAGGGGTGCGACTGCGCAACGGCGTCGCCAGGCAGCCCGCCGAGCTGGCGGTGTCGCTGGCGCAGGTACCCGCGGAGATCACCCAGATCCGCGCGGTGATCACCCTCGACGAGACCGGCGCGACGTTCGGCCGGATCGCGCCGCCGATCGCGCTGGTCTCCGACTCGGGCGGGAATACGCTGTACGAGTACAAGATCGAGGATTTGCAGAGCGAGTCCATCGTGATCGCCGTCGAGCTGTACCGGCGCTTCGGCAATTGGAAGGTGCGGGCGGTCGGGCAGGGATACGCGGGCGGGTTCGCGGCCCTGGTGACCGACCACGGCGTCACCGTCGAGGACGCGCCGCGCCCGATGCCGGCCCCCGCCACTCCTCCACCGCCACCGCCACCGACCTCGACCTACCCACCGCCGCCGACCTCGGCCTACCCGCCGCCCATCCCGCCCTACCCCACTCCTGTTCAGCCGCAGCCGAATCCAACCCAGCAGCCGCCTCATCCGGCCCACCTGCCACAGCCGCCGACGCCCGCATCGCAGCCGACGGATGGCGAACTATCGCGCGGGCGGCCGGTGAATCTGGCCAAGGGCCAACGCGTCACGCTCCGCAAGGAGGGCGGGGTCGCGCTCACCCGGATCCGGATGGGCCTGGGCTGGGACCCGGCCAAGCAGGGCGGCCTGTTCGGCCGCCGCGCCGCCAATATCGACCTGGACGCCTGGGTGGCCATGTTCGCCGACCGGCATCTGGTGGACGTGGCCTATTACGGGCAGTTGATCTCGAAGGACGGTTCTATCCGGCATTCGGGCGACAATCTGACCGGCGAGGGCGCGGCCGGGGACGACGAGGTGATCCTGGTCGACCTGAGTCGTATTCCGCGCCGGGTGAATACGCTGCTGTTCATCGTGACCTCCTACCAGGGCCACACCTTCGAGCAGGTCAGCAATGCCTACTGCCGCCTGGTGGACGAGACCACGCAGGCGGAGCTGGCCCGCTACGCCCTGGCGGGCGGCATGCCGTTCACGGCCATCGCCATGGCGAAGGTGTTCCGCGCGGGCGCCGAATGGAAACTCCAGGCCATCGGCGAGGGCTTCCAGGCCAAGCACCCCGGCGAGGCGGTACCCCAGCTGGGCCGGTTCGTCACCGTCGACTGAGGGGCCTCAGATGAAGTTGACGACCTGGGCGGCCGCCTCCACCGGGTGACCGGCCTCGATCGGGTGGCCCAGGGCCGACACCTTCCAGATGCCGTCCTCGCGATGGACTTTCGCCACCACCATGCCGGTGTGCGCGCCGCCGGAGCTCAGGTTGGACCGGGTGAGCTCGGTGCTGGTGGTGCCGTCGAGCAAGCGCCAGAAGGCGTTCTTGACGCGTTCGAAGGTGTGGCCCGCGTAGGAGGTGATGACGAAGACGATGGTGGTGACGTGCGGGCCCATCCGGGTCAGATCGACAGTGATGGTCTCGTCGTCGCCCTTGCCCTCACCGGTCAGGTTGTCGCCGGAGTGCCGGATGGCGCCGTCCTTGGTGACCAGCTGGCCGTAGTAGGCGACATCGATCAGATCGTGCCCGGCGTACACCAGGGCCGAAGCGTCCAGATCGATCTCGACCGGGCGTGATCCCCATTTGTGCTGCACGTGCACCGGGTCCCAGCCCAGCCCCATCTTGACGAAGCTCAGGTCCGCGCCTTGCCGGCGCAGGGCCACGGTGTCGCCGGCTTTCAGCACGGGCGCGATGATCGGTGCGGCAGAGCTGGCCGCCTGCGGCGTGTTGCTGATCGACACGCCGTGATCGGCGACCAGCGCACCGAAGCCGCGGGGGTGGCCGAAGCCGACCGCGCGGGCGTACCAGCCGTCGTCGCCGCGGTCGAGGTCCACGGCCGCGACCGTGGTCTCGTTGCCGAGGCCGTCGATCACGTACTCGTACAACTGGATTCCGCGATCGTCGGAGATGCCGATGTGCGGGGCGGGATAGTCGCCGAAGCGCCCGTCGTTCTCGTCGAGGGTGGCGACGATGCGAATATGGGCCACGCCGGGCGGCACCGCGCTCAGATTCACCGCGACGGCGTGCTGCCCGGGTACCAGCTGGATGCCGGGCCCGGAAGGCTGGTTGTAGAAGATCAGGTCGGTATCGGCGCGTACCGCACCGCGATCGGTCAGAAGCAGCGCGGCGAGATCGATTCCCGCGCTGAAGTGCACCGTCACGGTGATATCCGAGACGCCCAGTTCACCGGTCTGCCCTTGGGTCAAGAGTGCGGCCACGCTCCCACTCTATGGGAGGCACCGGTCACCCGGGTGAAACGAACCGATATCTCTTTGCGCGCGCGAACCTTAGGGCATGGGTGGACGGGGCGCTATCCCCAGGCGAATCGTTTTATGCCACAAGGCGAATCGGTCGTATGTTCAGTAACTGGGGGGTACCCTACCGGTCAGTAGCTGTTTGGGTTACTTTCCAGTAGGACACAAGACTGTTCGTCATCGAAGTCGGGCGCTGACGGACACGAAAACGTAAGGGACAGTTTTGGTTCAGTCGGGTGCACCGATCATTCGCCGCGCCACCGAATCCGACATCGAGGACATGGTCCGGGTGATCGCCCTGGCCTTCGAGTCCGACGATCCGATCGAGGACTACGTCTTCCCCGATCCGGCTTTGCGCCGCCGGCGCACACCGGGCATGCTGCGCGTCCTGATCCGGCACCGCTATCTGCCCGCCGAGGGAGCCATCGTCGCGACCGTCGACGACACCGTCGTCGGCGCGTTGCTGTGGATCCCCCACGGATACCGCAATCCCGCATGGCGGGAAGCGATTTCGGGTCCGCTGCTGCTGTGGGCCATGGGTCCGGCCGCGACCCGGCGAGGCATCGAGGTCGATGCCGCCATCGCCGGATCCGCGCCCGCCGAGCCACACAACTACATGGTCTATCTGGGCGCGGACCCCACCGTCCCGCGCTCGGGCATCGGCCGTGCGCTGACGCAGTGGCTGATCGCGGAATCGGATGCGCACGGGCGCGCCCTGTGCGGCATCTGCAAGGACGGCAACGTCCGCTACTACCAGGCGTTCGACTTCGAACGGCTGGCCGGGACCCGCATCGGGAGTTCGGGTCCGGAATTGAATTTCATGCTTCACCCGGCATCCCGGGTGGACGCCGGCTGACGCCATCGGGAGGGGAGCCCGGCCGCGACGGACGGCCGGGCCGCCTCCGCATGCCCTCGGGGGGGGATATCACCAGGTTCGTTCTGCTTTTTCGGAGGAGACGCAGTGTCCGACCTTGCCATTGTCGGAATCGGTTGCCGCTATGCCGGCGGGATCGATTCTCCGGAGTCGTTCTGGGACTTCATCATCAACAAGGGCGACGGGGTCATGGAGATCCCGTCCGACCGGTGGGACTACCGCCGGTATTACGACCCGGACAAACGCACGCCGGGACGCATGTACACCAAGCGGGCCGCCTTCATGACCGGCGACCCGTGGGCCTTCGACCCCGACTTCTTCGGCATCTCGCCGCGCGAGGCCGCCGCCATGGACCCGCAGCAGCGGCTCGTGCTCGAGGTCGCCTGGGAGGCCCTGGACGACGCGGGCATCGCCGGGCGGACCGCGGGCGCGCCGTTCGGCGTGTACGTCGGAGCCTTCACCCTGGACCAGATGGCGGTGTCCACCACCAACGCCGCGCTGCCGTGGGTGGACATGCACACCGCCGTCGGCGCGTCGTACACGATGCTTTCCAATCGAATCGCCTACGCGCTCAACATGATCGGCCCCGCCCTCACCGTCGACACCGCCTGCTCGTCGTCGCTGGTGGCCTTTCACCTGGCCTGCCAGGCGCTGCTGAACGGCGACTGCGAGGTGGCCCTGGCCGGCGGCGTCACCATGCTGATGCAGCCCGAGGTGTTCGTCTCCATGTGCAAGGGCGGCTTCCTGGCCGCCGACGGCCGCAGCAAGCCCTTCGACGCCGCCGCCGACGGCTACGGCCGCGGTGAGGGCTCGGGCATGGTCGTGCTCAAGCGCCTGGAGGACGCCGAACGCGCCGGGGACCGGATCTACGCGGTGGTCAAGGCCACCGGGTCCAATCAGGACGGGCGCACCACCGCCATCACCGTCCCCAACGCGGATTCCCAGGAGGCCCTGGCCAAGTCGGTCACCGAGCGGGCGGGCATCGCGCCGCACGAGGTCACCTACGTCGAGGCGCACGGCACCGGCACCCCGGTCGGCGACCCGCTCGAACTGCGGGCCATCGGGCGCGCCTACGGGCAGGTCGAAGGCCGCACCGAGCCGTTGGGCGTGGGCTCGGTGAAGGGACAGCTCGGGCACACCGAGGCCGCCTCGGGCATCGCCAGCGTCATCAAATCGGCGCTGGCCCTCACCCACCGCACCATCGCGCCGCAGGGCTGGTTGAACGAGCCGAACCCGGACATCCCGTTCCAGGAGCTGGGGCTGGCGTTGCAGACCGAGGCGCAGCCGGTTCCACCGGAGACGCGAATGACCGTCGCGGTCAACGGTTTCGGCTACGGCGGCACCAACGCACACGCCATTCTCCAGGAGTACGCGCCCGCGGACGCGCCGGTGCGCGAGCCCAAGCACCATGGCGTGCTGCCGATCTCGGCGCGCACCGACACGGCCGCGCGGGAACTGGCGCGCGGCTTCGCCGAACTCGTCGCGGCCGGAGCCGAGCCCGCCCGGCTGGCCGAGGCGGCGTGGACGCGCCGTCACCACCACGGGGTGCGCGCGGGCCTGACCTTCGGTGACGACGCCGATCTGGTGCGGGCGCTGATCGATTTCGCGGGCGGCGAGGGCCGCACCGCCAAGGTGATCGCCCGCAAGGTCGCCGAACCGGTGTTCGTGTTCACCGGCATGGGTCCGCAGTGGTGGGCCATGGGCCGCCAACTGCTCACCGCCGGAGGCGCTTTCGCCACCGAGGCCGCTCGGATCGACGCGGTGTTCCGTGAGATCTCGGGCTGGTCCATCGTCGAGGAGCTGCTGCGCGACGAGGACGAGTCGCGGGTCACCTCGACCGCGGTCGCCCAGCCCGCCAACTTCCTGATTCAGGTCGCGCTGGTCGCCCAGCTCGACGAACTGGGCATCCGGCCCGCCGCCGTGGTCGGCCACAGCGTCGGCGAGGTGTCGGCGGCCTACGTCACCGGAATGCTCTCGCTGCGGGACGCCCTGCTGGTCAGCTTCCATCGCGCCCGCCTGCAGGCCACCACCGCCGGTTCCGGCGGCATGCTCGCGGTCGGGCTGGCGCCGGCCGCGGCGCTCGAGCTGATCGACGGCGACGAGCTGGTCAGCATCGCGGCGATCAACAGCCCCGGCGCGGTCACCCTCGCGGGCAATGAGCGACGCCTCGACGAGATCGCCGAATCCCTCACCGAGCAGGGCGTTTTCGCGCGCCGACTACAGGTCGAGGTGCCCTATCACAGCTATCTGATGGACCCCATCCTCGACGAGCTGACCGCGGCCCTGGCCGAGTTGACGCTCGCCGACCCGCGAATCCCGTTGTGGTCCACCGTCACCGGCGCCCAGGTCACCACCGGCGACTGGGACGCCGCCTACTGGTGCGCCAATGTGCGGCAGCCCGTGCGCTTCGCCGACGCCATCACCGCACTGGTGGGCGCGGGCAGCCGGGTGTTCCTGGAGGTCGGGCCGCATCCGGTGCTGGGCGCGAACATTCGCGAGATCCTGATCGGCGCGAACGAGACCGGCACCACCGTCGCCACCCTCAACCGCAAGCAGGCCGACGACGAGAGCATCCGTCAGACCGTCGCCGGGCTCTACACCGCGGGCGTGCTCGATATCGACGCGCTGTTCGGCGATCTCGTCACCGCGCACGTGGACCTGCCGCGCTACCCGTGGCAGCGCACCCGGCTGCGCGTCGAGCTGAGCGCCATGCAGCAGCTCAAGTACGGCACCCCCGGCACGTACCGCATGCTCGGCGATCCGGTGCCCGAGCACCCGAACACCGTGTGGCGCACCCAGCTGAGCGTGGGCGACATGCCGTGGCTGGCCGACCATGTGGTGAGCGGTTCCCGGATCCTGCCGGGTGCCGCCTATCTCGACGCGGCATTGAGCGCGGCGGCGCTGCGCACCGAGTCCGCCCGGGTGGCGGTCGAAGATGTCCGATTCCTCGCGCCGCTCGTGGTGGACGAGGGCATGGCCCCGGTGGTGGAACTGCAGGTGGAGGAATCCACGCGGCGCTTCACCATTCGCTCCCGGGAGCCCGCGGGCGACGCCTGGACGGTCAATGCCACCGGCCGTCTGGTCGAGGGCGTGTACGAACCGGCCAAGGCCGACCTGCCGGTGCTCGAGGAGATGGCGATCATCGACCCCGACGCCTATTACACGGCCTTCGCCGCCCGCGGACTCGACTACGGCCCGGACTTCCGCCGCGCCACGGCCTTGCGGGTCAGCGGCAATACCGTGGTCGCGACCCTGGACGGCAGCATCGCCCGCGACAGCGGACACCTGGCCCACCCGGCCGTGGTCGACGCCGCCGTGCAGTGCTTCGGAGCGGTCCTCGCCGCCACCCCGAATGCCGAACGGGGCGCGCTGGTTCCGGTCGCCGTGGCGGGGGTGCGGGTCTTCGCGCCGCTCCCGGAGCGGGTGACGGTGGTGGCGCGCCTGCACAGCGCCGACGACCTCACCTGCGACTACGACCTGCTCGACGACGAGGAGAACGTCGTCATGCAGATCCTCGGCCTGCGACTGGGCGACATCAACCCCGATCGCGGTGCGCTGCAACGGCTCACGGACTACTTCTACGAAGACCGTTGGGACATGCGGGATCCGGTGGACACCACCGCCCTGCCCTCCCCGCAGACCGCCTACACGCTGGCCGTCGACTTCGCGGCCGAGCCGGGTGCGCGGGCCACGTTCATCGCGGGCACGACGGGACAAGGCGAAGTCCTCGCGGTCGGCGATCCCGCCCGCGATGATCTGGAATCGGTTGTGCGCGAGCGGCTCCAGCGGATCGTCGACCTGGACGAGGTGGAGCGCACCCACATCGTGCTGGTGGCGGGCTCGGAGTACACCGATCTGGACGCGTTGTGGACGCTGCGCCGGATCGCGGTCACCATCGAGGGCTTCCTCGAGGACTGGCTCCAGCAGCGCGGCCACGAAATCCCCATGACCGGTGACGGTTCCGTGCACGTCACCCTGGTCACCGAGCGCGCCTTCGCGCACCCGGACGAGGACGCCGCGCCCGATCCGGCGCACGCGGCGCTGGCCGGCGCGCGCCGGGTGCTGCTCAACGAGCAGTCGCGGCTGCGCTGGCGGCTGGTCGACGTGGACCCGGAGGTCACCGAGGCGGAGCTGGCGGCCGAGCTGGCCGTGGCGGGCGCGTTCACCTACGACCACTCCGACGAAGTGGTGCTGCGCAACGGCCTGCGCTGGGTGACGGTGGTCGCGGCCACCCTGCCCGACCGGCTCGACGGCCTGGACCGGGCCGAGCCGCTCACCGATCCGGAGGCGAATTTCCGGCTGGAGCTGCCGAAGTCGCGGGTGCTGTCGCGGCTGGCATGGCGGCGCTGTGAGCGCCGGGCGCCCGGGGCGGGCGAGGTCGAGGTGCGGATCCTGGCGGTCGGCCTGGGCTACAAGGATCCGCTCAAGGTCATCGGAGTGCTCGGTGAGCGCGAGATGGCGGGCACCTTCTACGGCACCGAACCCGGTATGGAGGCCGACGCGGTCGTCGTCCGGACCGGTGCGGGGGTCGAGGATCTCGCGGTCGGCGACCGGGTGTTCCTGACCTCCAAGGGCATGATCTCCCGCTTCCACACCACCGACGCCGACCTGATCACCCGCGTCCCCGACGAGACCGTGCCGGGCGCCTGCACGAGCACCGTCGCCTTCGCCACCGCCGAGCATTCGCTGCTCGAACTCGCGCGGGTCCGCAAGGGTGACGTGGTGCTGGTGCACGGCGCGGCGGGCGGCGTCGGATCGGCCGCGGTGCAGGTCGCGAAGCTGTACGGGGCCACCGTGATCGGCACCGCGAGCAGTGACGAACGCCGGGCCTACGTGCTCGAGCAGGGCGCCGACCACGCGCTGGACTCGCGCTCGCTGAACTTCGCCGACGACGTCCTGGGTCTCACCGCGGGGCGCGGCGCGGACGTGGTGATCAGCACCGCGCCCGGGGAGATCCTGCGGCAGAACTTCAAGGCGGTGGCCGAGTTCGGGCGGATCGTGGAGATCGGCAAGGCCGACATCTACGGTGGCGGCGTGCTCGACCTGGGGTACTTCGACAAGAACCTCTCCTACCACTCCTTCGACCTGGACCGCATGCTGGCGATCAAGCGGTCGGCCACCAGCGATCTGGTGCGCGGCGTGCAGCAGAAGCTGGCGGCGGGGCACTACAGCTACCTGCCCTTCGAGGTGTACGACACCGCCGACGTCGCGCGGGCCTTCGAGGATGTGGCTCGTTCGGCGCAGCTCGGGCGGATCGCGGTCAGTTTGGAAGCCGAAGCGCCGCAGGTGCGTCCGCTGATTCCGGCGGTCACCGTGGATCCGGACGCGCAGTACCTGATCACCGGCGGCTTCGGTGCGTTCGGTCTGGCCGTCGGCCGGTGGCTGACCGGGCTGGGCGCACGCAAGCTCACCCTGCTGGGACGCGGCGGCGCGACCACCGAGGCCGCTCGCGCCCAGCTGGCGAGCTGGCGGGAGCAGGGCGTCGAGGTCACCGAGGAGTTGGTGGACGTCACCGATATCGCCGCGATGGACGTGGTGATCGCGCGGGCCCACAGCGCCGCGCATCCGCTGCGCGGCGTCTTCCACACCGCGGGCATGCTCGACGACAAGCGCGTGGCCGACATGGACCGGGACAGCCTGGCCACGGTGTACCGGCCCAAGGCCGAAGGCGTGATCGCGCTGCGGCACGGGCTGGCCGCCGCCGGGGCCGAACCGGACATGTTCGTGCTGTTCTCCTCCGGCAGCACGATCTTCGGCAGCATCGGCCAATACGCCTACACCGCCGCCAATCTCGCGCTCAACGCCACCGCCGACGCGGTGGTGCGCGATGGCGGCAAGGCGCTCGCGGTCGGCTGGGGTCACATGTCCGGCGGCGGCATGGCCGACGACGACTACGTGTCCCGCTATCTGCGCACGGCCGGCTTCGACCCGATCGACATGGACGAGGGCGTCGAATACCTGGAGAAAGCCCTGGAACTGGGCATCCATCACCAGGCGTCGATCATTCCGATCAACTGGTCGACGGTCGCCTCGACGGTGTCCTGGTACGGCATGACCGGCCGCACCGCCGAGCTGGTCGCGGCTGCGGCGCAGGACAATTCGGCCGCCTCGCAGTTGGTGTCGGCGCTGCGCGAGCTCGACGAGCAGAAGCGCGGTGAGGTGGTGGCGCACATGCTGGCCGAACAGCTGGCCGTGGTGATGGGCGTCGACGCCGATTCGATCGACCTCACGGTGCCGGTGCCCGAACTGGGCCTGGACTCGCTGATGGCGGTGGAATTCGGTGCGCTGGTGGGCAAGACGCTGGGCGTGGACCTGATGTCGATGAAGGTCGGACGGTCGTTCACGCTCCAGCACGCCGGGGCGCGCGCCGCCGAGATGCTGGTCGGCGAGACCACCGCGGTGGTGCCGGCATGAGCGAATCGGCACGGGACCTGGCCCGGAAACTACTGGCGGGCAGCGGAACCAAGGAATCCGCTGGAGCCGGGGCCGCGACCGCGGTCCGGCAGGCCGCAGCCCCCAACCCGGTGACCGGCAGGACCGTCCCCGCGCGCGCCACGCGCGGGCCCGGCCGCCAGTTCACCGATCATCCGGAGGTCGCGGCGGCGGTCGCCAAACGGGCGGCCATCGCGGCCATCAGTGAGCAGTCGGGCATGCCGAATCCGCTGTTCCTGCCGCGAAACAGCCCGAACGACACCGTCATCCGGGCCATGGACACCGACCTGGTGAACTTCAGCGCCTACAACTACCTGGGGCTGTCCAGCCACCCCCGGGTGGTGCGGGCGGGCCAGGCGGCGCTGGATCAGTACGGTGCGTCGGCCTCGGCCAGCCGCATCGTCTCCGGCGAGATCCCGCTCTACGGCGAACTGGAACAGCGGCTCGCCGGGATGTACGACGTGGGCGACGCCATGGTGACCACCAGCGGCTACCTCACCAATGCCGGGGTCATCGGCTTCCTGCTGCGCGAGGGCGATGTGGCGTTCTGCGACAGCCTGATCCACGGCAGCGTGGTGTCGGGCACGCAGTGGGCGGGCTGCCGCCGGATCAACTTCCGGCACAACGATCCGGACTCGCTGCGGTCGGTGCTGAAGATGTCGCGGTCCGGGTTCGATCGGGCGCTGGTGGTGCTGGAGGGCCACTACTCGATGGACGGGACCGTCGGCCGGGTGGCCGAATTAGCGGCCGTGGCACGTGAATTCGACTGCGCGGTCATGGTGGACGAGGCCCATTCGCTCGGTGTGTTCGGCGCGGCCGGGCACGGCATCCGGGAGCACTACGGGATGGCCGGGTCCGATGTCGACATCTGGATGGGCACGCTGTCCAAGGCCCTGGGCAGCGTCGGTGGCTTCATCGCCGCCGACGCCGACCTGATCGCGGCCATGAAATCCAGTGCGCCGGGCGTGGCCATGCTGACCGGGGCGCCCGCGCCGTCGGGCATCGCGGCGGCGATGGCCGGGCTCGACGTGCTGGCGGCCGAGCCGGAACGGGTCACCCGGCTGTGGCACAACGCGCGGCTGTTCGATGCCGCGTTGCGGGAGCGGGGACTGGATCTCGGTGAGTCGCAGGGCACCCCGATCGTGCCGGTGATCGTGCCGGGCGAGATCCGGGCCGGGTTCGTCTCGGCGCATCTGTTGCAGCAGGGCGTGTACGCCGGGGCCATCTCGGCCCCGGCGGTGCCGGTGGGCAAGGAGCGGCTGCGCTTCTTCATCACCTCCGAACACACGGAACAGCAGTTGCTGTCCACGGCCGACCTGCTGGCCACGGCCATCGCCCTGGCCGATCAGCTGCCCGAGGCCATGGCGGTCTGAGGTCGCGCGTGCTGTGGGCGGAGTGCGAACACCGCCCACAGCACCAGGCCCGCCACGGTCGCGGCCACGCCGATCCCGCACACCAGTGGCCACCCGCCGGCCTGGTAGGCGAGGCCGGCGGTCACCGAACCCGTCACGCCGCCGAGGAAATAGGTGACCATGTACGCCGTCGTCAGACGGCTGCGCGCCGCCGGATCCAGGGTGTAGATGGCGCTCTGATTGGTCAGATGCGCGCCCTGGATACCGAAGTCGAACACCACCAGCGCCGCGATCAGCGCCAACACGCTGTGCCCGCCCCACGCCACCAGGACCCAACTGGCCAGCAGCACCAGCCAGGTCAGCGAGGTGACGCGACGCAGGTGCCCGCGATCGGCCAGCCGCCCCACCACCGGTGCGCCCAGCGCCCCGACCACGCCCGCCAGACCGAACAGGCCGATCACGAATTCGCCGTAGTGATAGGTGCTTCCGCCCGAGCCGGACAGCAAGAACGCCAACGCCGTCCACACCAGCGAGAAGCACCCCATCAGAATGAAACCCAGCAGCATGCGCTGCCGCAGCACGGCGTGACGGCGGATCAAACCCAGGATCGAAGCCAGCACCTGTGGATAGCTTTCTCCCGTCGCGGCGCGCGGGGTGGCGGGCGCGAGCAGGTACACGCTGATCGCCATCACCACCTGCAATCCGGCCGCCACCAGCAGCACCGAGCGCCAGCCGCCCAGTTGCGCCACAGCCCCGGACAGCACCCGCGACAACAGGATTCCCAGCAGCAGCCCGCTCATCACGGTCCCTACCACCTGCCCGCGCCGGGCCGGATCGGCCAGCGCCGACGCCCACGGCACCACCACCTGCGCCGCCGACGCCGCCACACCGGTCGCCGCCACCCCCGCGAAGAGCACCGCGAAATTCGGTGCGACCGCCGAAACCAGCAGCGCCGCAACCGAGGCCAGCAGCAGCGCCGGGACCATCCGGTGCCGGCGCAGGAAGTCGCCCAGCGGGACCAGGAAGGCCAGGCCGCACAGGTAGCCGATCTGGGCGGCGCTGACCAGCAGGGCCGCGCTCGCGGTGGAGACGCTCAGGTCCGCGGCGACCTCGTGCAGCAGAGGTTGCAGGTAGTAGTTGCCGGCGGCCGAGGAACCCGCGGTCACCGCGAACACCAGCACGGTCATCCGGGTCAGGGCCGGGCTCGGGGACGTCTCGGGGGCGGGCGCATCGGTCCGGGTCAGGGAAACCATCACCGATCAATCGTGACCAGGGATTCGGATCAACAAAAGCGATGGTTTTAGATACTGCTATCTATCACAGAGATACCAGGGCTACGCTCGGCTGATGGAGTTGCGTCAGATCGAATGCTTCCTGGCCTGCTGCGACCATCGGTCCTTCACCGCCGCGGCCCGCGCCCTCAACCTGGTGCAGTCCGCGGTCTCCACCAGCGTCGCCAAACTCGAGCACGAACTCGGGACGAGATTGTTCGACCGCACGCCGCGCACCCTCGAACTGACCGTCGCGGGCCGGGCCATGGTCGCCCCCGCCCGCACCCTACTGCGCGCCCGCGGCGACATCGTGGACGCCATCGACGCCGCCCGTGGCGAGATCCGCGGCGAGGTGGTCGTCGGCAATCTGATGAACATCCACAACATCGACCTGGCCGGCATCATCGCCGAACTGCACCAGCGGTTTCCGGAAGTCACGCTCCAAATGCGCCAGAGCATCTCGGGCATGGCGGGCAATGTGGCCGGGCTGCGCGACAATTCGCTCGAACTGGCCCTGCTCGCGGGCATCAGCAGCGAATTCCCCGGCATCACCACCCACCTCATCGCCGAGGAGTCCCTGGTGCTGTGCACCGCGCCTGGACATCCCCTGGCCGGCCGCCCCTTCCGCGCCGCCGATCTACACGGCGTGCGCTTCATCGACTTCCCGCCCGGCTGGGGCATCCGCACCATCGCCGACGAACTGTTCCCGGGCCGCTACCCGGTCATCGAGGTGGCCGATCAGGCGTTCGCGCTGGAGTTGGCCGCCAAGGATTTCGGGGTGGCGCTCATCCCGCTGTCGGTCGCCCGGCTGTCCCCCGGCACCCCGTTCGCCGACTACCACCCGCATCCGCTGCCGTGGCGGCTGTGCGTCGGCCACGCGGCCGCGCGCACCCCGTCGAATGCGGCCCGCACGGTCATCGCGGCGCTCACCGCGCACGGCTAGCTCACCGACGGACAGGCACACGCAGGCCCGTGACCGTCAGCGGTGAACGGGCACACGCAGACCCGCCACCCCCGAGGGCAGGCGATCTCGGGCGGACACGCGATCGTCGCAAGCGGGCACTCGGGAGTGGACCCGTGATCGTCACAAGCGGGCGATCGCGGGTGGGCCGGTGACCGTCAGCGGCGGGAGCGGGTCGGTGTAGCGCTCGACCTCCACCAAGGCGAGCTGGCCGGTGCAGCCCTGGCTCAGGCGGGAGGTGCCGCGATCCTCGGTGACCGCGTTGGGGTTTCCGTGGCGGCAGTAGCTCGGGTCGGCCGGGTCGGGGTCGTACCAGGCGCCTGTGGACAGCTGGGCGACGCCGGGGCGCACCGAGTCGCTGATCTCCATACCGGCCAGGCAGCTGCCCCGGTCGTTGAAGATGCGGACGATGTCGCCCGCGCTCAGGCCGCGCGCGGCGGCATCGTCGGGATGCAGCCGGACCGGCTCGCGGCCCCGGATCTTGGTGGACTGGCTGTGCGCGCCGATGTCGAGCTGACTGTGCAGCTTGGTCCGAGGCTGGTTGGCCACCAACTGAATCGGAAAACGCGCCGCGCGGGGGCTGCCCAGCCACTCGTCGGGCTCGAGCCACATCGGGTGGCCCGGGCAGTCGTCGTAGCCGAAACCGGCGATGGTCTCGGAGAAGATCTCGATGCGCCCGCTCGGGGTGTGCAGCGGATGGGCCTGCGGGTCGGCGCGGAAGTCGGCGAACGCGACGTGCTCTTCGGCCTCGATGGGCAGCTCGATCGACTCGCCGGTCCAGAAGGTCTCGTAGTCGGGCACCTCGTAGCCGCGGCCGCGCAATCGCTCGCGCCATTCGTCGTAGAGGTGGCGCAGCCACTCCCGGGCGGTGCGCCCCTCGGTGAATTCCTTACCGATGCCGAGTCTTTCGGCCAGTTCGCCGAACATCCAGTAGTCGTCGCGGGCTTGGGCGTGCGGGCGGGTGAGCGCGGGCATCGGGAACAGGTAGCGGTCCCCCTCGCCGGAGCCGTAGTCGTCGCGTTCGATGGTCATGGTCGAGGGCAGCACGATGTCGGCGTGCCGGGCCGTGGCCGACCAGAACGGATCGTGCACCACCACGGTGTCCGGGCGGCCGAACGCGGTGCGCAGCCGGGCCAGGTTCTGGTGGTGGTGGAAGGGATTGCCGCCGGCCCAATAGACCAGGCGGATATCGGGATACGTGCGGTGCCGACCGTCGTATTCGTAGGGCGCGCCTGGGTTCAACAGCATGTCCGCGATCCGTGCGACGGGGATGAAGTCGTCGATGCCGTTGCGGCCCTGCGGCAGCTTCGGCGGCGAGGTGACCCGCACGGCCAGCCCGACGTTCCCGGCCGAACCGTAGCCGTGCCCGAATCCGCCTCCGGGCAAACCGATCTGACCGAGCATGGCGGCGAGCACCACCCCGAGCCACAGCGGCTGCTCCCCGTATCGGGCCCGTTGCAGCGACCAGCTCACGGTGACGAGCGTCCGGTTGGCGGCCATCTCCCGGGCCAGCGTGCGAATCCGCGCCGCGGCGACGCCGGTGATGGGTTCGGCCCATTCCGGATCCTTGACGATGCCGTCCTCGGCGCCGCGCACATAGGCCGCGAAGCGTTCGTATCCGACGGTGTACCGGTCGAGAAAAGCGTTGTCCGCCAGCCCTTCCGCGTCGAGCACCTGCCCCAGCGCCAGCATCAGGGCAGCGTCGCTGCCGGGCCGGGCCGCGATCCACTCGGCCTGCGATTCGGCCGGGCTGTCGTCGCGCAGCGGTCCGATCGTGACGAACCGGCACCCGTTGGCCTGCGCCTGCCGAATCCAGCCGCGCCCATTGTGTTTGGAGACGCCGCCCGGCGACACCACCACGTTCTTCGGGGACAGCCCGCCGAAGGACACGATCAGCTTCGAATGCTCGGCCAGCACCGACTTGGTGGTGGCCCGCGACATGATGGTGCCCATATCGGCGAGGATGTGCGGCAGCAGCACGGTCGAGGCGCCCAGGCTGTAGCTGTTGCGGTGCGAGACATAACCGCCGAGGCAGTTCAGGAAGCGGTGCACCTGGCTCTGCGCGTGGTGGAAACGCCCGGCGCTGGCCCAGCCGTAGGAGCCGCCGTACACCGCCGACGCCCCGAAATCCCGGTACACCCTGGACAATTCACCGGCCAGCAGATCCAGCGCGGTCTCCCACGACACCGGCACGAACTCCTCCGAGCCGCGCGGGCCGGGCCCGGGACCGTGCTCCAGCCACCCGCGGCGCACGTACGGCTGATCGATGCGGGCCGGATGATGCTGTGCCGAGGCCACATTCTCGATGAGCGGGGTGGGTTCGGGATCCGCATGCCAGGGGCGGACCGCTGTCAGCCGTTCGCCGTCGGAATCCGCGTCGAGGACGCCCCAATGGGTGAGGTGCGTGGCCATGCACCTCAACATACGCCCGCCCGGTCAGCCCAGGGGTTGCGGATTTAATAGCCTGGAGTACGCTCATTTCTGAGTCCACTCAGTTCCGCAGGCAGGGTTGGAGGTGTCCGATGGTCACAACGGCCACGTCATCGCACGTCGGACGACGGCAGCGCAAGATGCACGACAAGCAGTCCCGGATCTTCGAGGCGGCTGCGACCCTGTTTGCCGAGCAGGGCTTCGATCGGGTCACCACCCAGCAAATATCCGATCGCGCCGATATCGCGGCGGGCACGCTGTTCCGCTACGCGGCCACCAAAGGCGAACTGCTGCTGATGGTTTACAACGAGGAACTGCGTACCGCGCTCGAGGACGGCGCGGGAGAGGCTCGCGCACAGACCGATACGGTGGCGGCGGTATCGGGCATGCTGGGTCCGCTGCTGCGGGCGGCCGCGCAGCGCGCCGAGAACACCATCGTTTATCAGCGAGAGCTGCTGTTCGGCTCACCCACCGACAAGTACCGCTCCGAGGGCCTGGCCCTGGTGGCCCGGCTGGAGGCCATGATCGCCGAACGGCTCATCGCCGACGCCGGCGAATCCGGTTCCGCACGCGTGGAAGAGCAGGCCCGGCTGGCGGGCCGCAGCATCTTCGCGGTATTACATCTGGCGCTGGCGCGACCCGCTACCGGCGCACATCCCGGACACGACGCCATCGGCGATCTGCGGGCGCAGATCGCACAGATAGTCGCGGGTTTCTTCACATCCACAGGGAGGCAATGACAATGAGCATCGAGATCCGCAAGGTCACCGTGCTCGGCACCGGCGTACTGGGTTCCCAGATCGCGTTCCAGTCCGCGTTCCGCGGCTTCGACGTCACCGGTTACGACATCGACGACGCGGCCCTGACCGCGGCCCGCGGCCGCTTCGACCAGCTGGCGGCCACCTACCGCGACCAGGTGCCGGGCGCCGGCGACGGCAAGGCGGAGGCGACCGCGGCGGGCATCGCGCTCAGTTCCGATCTGGGAGCGGCGGTCTCGGACGCCGACCTGGTGATCGAGGCGGTGCCGGAGGTGCTCGCCATCAAGCAGGCGACCTACGAGCAGCTGGGCAAGCTCGCACCCGAGCGCACCATCTTCGCCACCAACTCCTCCACCCTGCTACCCAGTGCGATCAAGGATTTCACCGGCCGCCCGGACCGGTTCCTGGCACTGCACTTCGCGAACATGGTGTGGCACTTCAACACCGCCGAGATCATGGGCACCCCCGACACCGATCCGGCCGTCTATCAGGCGGTGGTCGACTTCGCGACCGCCATCGGCATGGTGCCCATCGAATTGCACAAGGAGAAGGCGGGTTACGTCCTCAACTCGCTGCTGGTGCCGTTGCTGGACGCGGCCATGCACCTGGCCGAGGGCGGCTACGCCGAACCGGAAGCGGTGGACAAGACCTGGCGGATCGGCACCGGCGCACCGGCCGGGCCGTTCCAGATCCTCGACATCATCGGCCTGACCACGCCGTACAACATCCTGTCGAACGGCGACGCCACCTCGCAGCGCATCGCGAAGTGGCTCAAGGACAACTACATCGACCAGGGCAAGCTCGGCCTCGCCACCGGAGAGGGGTTCTACAAGTACACGGCCTAGACACAGCGCGGCACCAGCAACCAATCCCAGGGACAGGAGATCTGATGGAATACACCAGCGGCAACTACGAAGCCTTCGCACGACCCCGCAAGCCCGCGGGCGTGGACGGCAAGACGGCCTGGTTCGTCGGGTCGGGTCTCGCGTCGATGTCCGGTGCGGCGTTCCTCATCCGCGACGGTCAGATGTCCGGTGACAAGATCACCATTCTGGAAGAGCTGAAGATCCCCGGCGGCGCGCTCGACGGCATCAAGGAACCGAAGAAGGGGTTCGTCATTCGCGGTGGCCGCGAGATGGAGAACCACTTCGAATGTCTGTGGGACCTGTTCCGGTCCATTCCGTCCATCGAGGTCGACAACGCCAGCGTGCTCGACGAGTTCTACTGGCTCAACAAGGACGACCCGAACTTCTCGCTCGAGCGCGCCACCGTCAATCGCGGGCAGAGCGCTCAGACCAAGAACCTCTTCACGCTCAACGACAAGGCGCAGAAGGACGTCACCAAGATCTTCCTCGCCACCCGTGAGGAGATGGAGGGCAAGCGCATCAACGAGGTGTTCTCGAAGGACTTCTTCGAGAGCAACTTCTGGATGTACTGGCGCACCATGTTCGCCTTCGAGGACTGGCACAGCGCGCTGGAGATGAAGCTGTACCTGCACCGCTTCGTCCACCACATCGGCGGGCTGCCGGACTTCTCGGCGCTGAAGTTCACCAAGTACAACCAGTACGAATCGCTGGTGCTGCCGCTGTACCGGTGGCTGCTGGATCAGGGCGTCACCTTCAAGTTCGACACCACCGTCACCGATGTCGATTTCGAGATCACCGCGGATCGCAAGCAGGCCACCAGGATTCACTGGGAGTCCGAAGGCGTCGCGGGCGGCGTGGACCTCGGCCCGAACGATCTGCTGATGATGACCATCGGCTCGCTGACCGAGAACTCCGACGAAGGCGATCAGCACACGCCCGCCATGCTCAACGAGGGACCGGCGCCGGCGTGGGATCTGTGGCGTCGAATCGCGGCCAAGGACAAGGCTTTCGGGCGACCGGACGTGTTCGGGTCGCACATTCCCGAGACCAAGTGGGAGTCGGCCACCGTCACCACGCTGGATCAGCGCATCCCCGAATACATTCAGAAGATCTGCAAGCGGGATCCCTTCAGCGGCAAGGTCGTCACCGGCGGCATCGTCACCGTGAAGGACTCCAGCTGGCTGATGAGCTGGACTGTCAACCGGCAGCCGCACTTCAAGCAGCAGCCCAAGGATCAGATCGTGGTCTGGGTGTACGCGCTGTTCGCCGACAAGCCCGGCGACTACGTGAAGAAGACCATGCAGGAGTGCACGGGCGAGGAGATCACCCAGGAATGGCTGTACCACCTGGGCGTTCCCGAAGCGGACATCCCTGAACTGGCCGCCGAGGCCGCCCGCTGTGTGCCGGTGATGATGCCGTACGTGACGGCGTTCTTCATGCCGCGCAAGGCCGGTGACCGTCCGGACGTGGTGCCCGCGGGCGCGGTGAACTTCGCCTTCATCGGGCAGTTCGCCGAGACCAGCCGGGACTGCATCTTCACCACGGAGTACTCGGTGCGCACCGGCATGGAGGCGGCGTATCAGCTGCTCGACATCGAGCGGGGCGTGCCGGAGGTGTTCAACTCCACCTACGACATCCGCACCCTGCTGACCGCCATGACCCGGCTGCGGGACGGCGATCCGATCGACCTGCCCGGGCCGGAGCTGCTGTGGCGCGGGCTGGCGAAGCGGCTGGGCAACAACGAGATCGGTGAGCTGCTCGCCCAGTACGGCGTCATCGCCAAATAAAGCCTCGGACGACGGCCCGGTTCCCCGCTGGGACCGGGTCATCGTCACCCCTCCCCGACATAGTGAATTAATTGCCTAGCCGAACCCTGGACATCGCGATCTACTACGCGCTACCGTTCGAATCCGATAGACAATGATTTGACTACCTGGATGCGAGGGATCATGCACCCGTTCCGCAAGGCCGTGGAGGCCCGCGACGCTGAGGCCATCGAAACGCTGCTCGCCGACGACGTGATTTTCACCAGTCCGGTCGCCTTCAAGCCCTATCCGGGCAGAGCCATCACCGCGGCCATTCTGCGCGGTGTCATGCGGGTGTTCGAGGACTTCACCTATGTCAAGGAGATCGGTGCGCCCGACGCCGCTGATCACGCGCTGGTGTTCGAGACCACGGTCGCCGGCAAGCGCATCACCGGCTGCGACTTCCTGCACCTCGACGCCGACGGCAAGATCGACGAGTTCACGGTGATGGTGCGGCCGCTGTCGGGTGCGCAGGCGCTGGCCGAGGCGATGGCCGCCCAGTTCGAGCAGATCCAGCGCGAGGCCGTCGCCCAAATCGAACGGGAGGCAGCAGCGGCCGAACAGTGAGCGGCGGGTGCGTGAACGTGTCCGTCGCGGGCGCCGGAGCCGCCGATTTCCTGGGATGATCCACGCACAGTCACCGAAAGGCCGATCCGCCATGACCGATGGCACCTACACCCGTTACGTCGCACTGGGCGACAGCCAGACCGAGGGCGTCGGCGACGGCGACGACCTGACCGGCCTGCGGGGCTGGGCGGACCGGCTGGCCGAGCGATTGGCCGCCACCAATCCCGGGTTGAGCTACGCCAACCTCGCGGTGCGCGGCAAGCTGGCCGGCCAGATCCGCGCCGACCAGCTCGACGCGGCCTTGTCGCTGCGCCCCGATCTGGCGACGGTGCTCGCGGGCATGAACGATCTGCTGCGCCCCAACTTCGACCCCGACGGCATCGTCGCCGAGGTCGAGGCGATGTTCGCCGCGCTCACCGCCACCGGCGCGGTGGTGGCGACGCTGACCTTTCCCGATGTCGCCGAGACGATTCCGCTGGCCCGGCCCCTGCGCGGCCGGGTGAGCGTGCTCAACGACCGGTTGCGCGCGGCGGCCCGCCGGCACGGCGTGCTGGTGGCCGAGACCGGGCATCACCGGGTCGTCACCGATCCACGACTGTGGAGCCCGGACCGGCTGCACGCCAGCCCGCTCGGGCATCAGCGCATCTCCGAGGCCATGGCCGAGACGCTGCGCCTGCCGGGCGCGGACGACGCGTGGACCCGGCCCATCACCCCCGCCCTGCCCGAGCACGGCCTGCTGCGGTCGATGGCCGCCGAATTCCAGTGGGCGGCAACCGCACTGGGGCCATGGGCGATGCGCCGGCTGCGCGGCATCTCCTCCGGGGACCAGCGGGTCGCCAAGCGGCCGCAGCCGCTACCGGTGTTCAGCACGCCGATCTCGCACTGAACCTGCGCCGATCCCGCCCATCGGTGAGCTCCGCTGCCGGACAATCGATCCCGGGACCGGTCGGGGGCGTGGGAAAGGTCGATCATGTTCATCGGCGACAACGTCTTGGCGGCGATCGGCGACACTCCGCTGGTGCGGTTGCACCGGGTGACACCGGAGGGTTGCGCGGAGATCCTGGTGAAAGCCGAGGGGCAGAATCCGACCGGGAGCATGAAGGATCGGGCGGCCCAGGCCATGATCGCCGTCGCCGAACGTGACGGACGCCTGAAACCCGGTGGCACGGTGGTCGAATGGACCAGCGGCAGCACCGGGGCGGCGCTGGGGCTGGTGTGCGCGGCCAAGGGTTACCGGTTGCGGCTGGTCAGCTCCACCGCGTTCAGCGCCGAGAAGCTCACGCAGATGGCGGCCTTCGGCGCGGAGCTGACCGTGGTGCCCAGCCCCGACGGGATGATCACCGAGCAGCTGTTCCACACCATGATCGCCACGGCCGAACGCCTCGGCCGTGAACCGGATACTTTCTGGACCGATCAGCTGCACAACGCCGACGCCATCACCGGCTATCACGCGCTGGGCCAGGAGATCTGGGCCCAGACCGACTGCCGGGTAGATGCGTTCGTGCAGGCCGTCGGCACCGCGGCCGCGCTGCGGGGGACGGCGTCCCTGCTGCGGTATCACAAGCAGCGGCGACTACAGGTGGTCGCTGTCGAGCCCGCCGAGTCGGCCGTGCTGTCCGGCGGGGCGCCCGGGGCGCATCGGATCGAGGGCATCGGCGTGGGTTATCGCCCGCCGCTGTGGGATCCGACCTTGGTCGACGAGGTGGTGGCGGTGTCCACCGCCGACGCCGAGGCCATGGCCCGTCGGCTGGCCCGCGAGGAGGGCCTGTGCGCGGGCACCTCGTCCGGCGCGAACGTAGTGGCGGCCATCCAGGTTGGCCTGCGGCTCGGTCCTCGAGCCCGCGTCGTCACCCTGTTGCCGGATTCGGGCCTGAAGTACCTGACCACACCGGTCTTCAGACGTTGACCCCGTAATCCCGTGCGATTCCGCCCAATCCGGACGCGTACCCCTGCCCGATGGCCCGGAACTTCCATTCCGGCCCGTGCCGATACAGCTCGCCGAACACCATGGCAGTCTCGGTGGACGCGTCTTCGGTCAGGTCGAATCGCGCAAGTTCGGTCCCGGTGACCGCGTCCACCACCCGGATGTACGCGTTGCGCACCTGCCCGAATGCCTGCCGCCGCGTCTCCGCCTCGTAGATCGATACGGGGAAGAAGATATTGGTGATCACCGGCGGCATGGCCGCCAGATCCACATTGATCACTTCGTCGTCCCCCTCCCCAGCCCCGGTCAGGTTGTCCCCCGTGTGCTCGATGGTCCCCTCCGGCGAGCGCAGGTTGTTGTAGAACACGAAGTGCTTGTCGGACACCACCCGCCCGTTGGTCCCGCAGGCGATCGCACTGGCATCCAGATCGAAGTCGGCCCCGGTGGTACTGCGCACATCCCACCCCAGCCCCACCGCGACCTTCATCAGATTCGGCGCCTGCTTCGACAGCGAGACGTTCCCACCCTTGGCCAAGCTGACACTCATCGAATTACCGTCCCTCCGAACTCGATCCCATCCCCCATCGTCCTCGCGCCACATCCGCAGAGCCACCGATTCGGCATCCAACTGATCCGCGATCACCGCGACCCGCCGCTGCAACGCCAGCAACTCGATCAAATCCCGCGGCACGGGTGGCTCCCCCGGCGCCGCCGCGGCCACCGCCCGCACGGCCTCGTCATGCGCATCCCGGATGGCGGCCCGCAACCGCCCGCCCGTCAACGGCTCCCCCATACCGAGCGTCACGTCTCGAATGTACCCGTCCGGCAGATCCTTCGAAACGCTGTCGAACGCCCGGTCCGATATCTGCAAGTTCGTCGCACAAGACTCGTGTCATGACGATCTTCGGAGTCCGTAAACCCTTGCTCCACTGTGGATTTCTGACCGTAGCGCTGGGCGCAGCCTTAACCGCGCCGCAGGCGTCCGCCGCTGCGGCCGGTGTCCACTACACCGCCGGCGTCGGCGCCACCCGCGCTTCCATCTGCCAATCCGACCCCGACATGGTGCCGCGCATGAACGGGCCGGACCTCGCGGTTCAATTACTGTCGATTCGGCGACCTGCGAATTCGACGAATCGATGATCGAATACGACGAAGCGATCCAACTGTCGAATCACAGCCTGGGCAGCCGCGTGCGACTATGGCATCGCACCATGCCCTACAGCGACGGCACGCCCCACGATGAAGCCTTCGTCGCGGCGTGTGCCGAACTGTCGGGCAACGGGATGACCGCCACCATCCGCGGAATCATGCTCGACACCGTCGGAGGCCGCTCGCTTCCGCACTTCCTGGACACCTTGGTCGCGGACTTCGCCGGCTGGGACGGGATCCGAACCTGGGAAAGCCTCAACCATGAGCTCCGAATCGATGCCGAGCACCTGCGACTGGGCCATGTCCAGCTGGACTGGTCACTGACGCAAGGTCCCGTCGCCGACCAGAACGCGTGGACAGCAACTACGACAACGGCATTGGAAGCCGGCGAACAGCTCCGCCAATTCGCTGCCGCGGTCCGCAAGTTCCTGCGGCCGGGTATTCCGGCGAATCAGGAGCTGGGCTAGTGGCCGGCTAGCTGCTCCTCGTCGTCGATGACATCCTGGATCGCGTCGATCTGGTCTTGAACCACCTCGGCGCGCGCCACCAACTCGATCCGGTCGGGCTCGGTGAGGCTTTCGGCACCGAGCTTCTCGAAAACGCAGGAGAGCACCGACCGTAAGTCCTCCAGCTTGTTGTCTGACTCCATGGGATCTCACCCTACGTCCGAACCCATCCGCTTCATCAGGAGACAGAACCTGGCGCGACGGCGTGTGCCCCGGGAAGTAGGGGCAACCCGATTTTTTGAAGTAAGATAATTTCACTTCCTGTGGACGATAGCGTTCTTCGACCTCGTCGTTCGAGGCCGAAGAACAGGAGACGCAGATGAGTGCACGTATCGGGCTGGACCGCCGGATCACCTGGGGCGTTCGGGCTTTGGTCGCGGTAGCGACCCCGGTATTGCTGTTCGGCGCTCCGGCCGCTGCCCAATCCACCATGGGGAACGTCGCCATGAAGGAGGCGAATCCACAGGTCGGGTGCGCCTACGAGGTGAACAGTGGTGCCCTGTACCGGTTGCGCGCCCGTGATGAGGCGAGAGACAACTTCGCGGGTAGCGGCATGCTGGTCACCTTCTTCGACGATGGGGCCACCATCGGCACCGGCAGGGTGGGTGGCGACCCGAACGGGTGGGGTCAGGCGAAGGTGTCGTGGACCCCGAAAACCGTTGGGCAGCACGTTCTTACCGCGAGTGTGCAGGGCAGCAACGGCCCGACTCCCCTGGACCCGTTGACCGTGCAGGTCCGCGCCGGCACGAATACGGGCAGCTTCGGCTGCTTGCCCGGCATCTTCGGCTAGCGCGAAACGAACTGGCTGGAGGCACAGCCGGATGGTGCAGTTCAGACGATCAGGCTTGCGGGTGGACAGCTAGGGAACGCTCCATCCGTCATCCTCCGCTGAGTCCCCATTCATCGAGACCGGCGTAGACGCGGGCGACACGGAGCCTTGGTGCGCCGAAGCATTCGGCCCCTCCCGTATAGATCGCGATCAACGAATCCGGGCCTCGCCACCAGGTGTCGGCCAGGCCGCGTACCTCGGTCACGGGTTCGAAGGCACTCAACGGCAGCTCGTCGATCGCATCACCGCGAATTGTGGTGATCTGCTGGGCGTAGCAGGACGCATGGTGAGCCAGCGCAACCGATTCGATCCATCCTTCGATGGTCGAATGCAGTGGCACCCACCGATCGCCGTCGATGCCGAATTCTCCCGATGGACCGATCATGAAAGCGATCGCTGTCGACACCCGCTGCCCACCTGCCTTGAACCACCCGCCCCGCTCGAGCGCCCCCCTCGGCATATCGGCGCACAGCATCTTGGGTCCGCCGTCGTATTCCATAGATGGCGGCAGGACCAGCCCGCCCCACCGTCGTTCGAACTCGGCGGCACGCTCGACCTGCATTGCGGGAATGCCGATTTCGAGCCACCGGTCCCGATGCTCCTCCACCCAGGTGGATTCGTCGCGAACACATTGCGTCGAAATGAACCACTTACCCCGACGCGTGAGCGGCTCGGTCGAATCGACGACTGGCTGCAAATCCACGCGGCCGACAGTACGCCGACTCGACGGTTCTCTCGAACGCACGCTTATGACCCGCATGGTTCAGAGCCGCCTCAGAACAGCCGATCACTCGAAGGCTCCGGCGAATGCCGAGTGACACAAAATGGAGGACAAACCAGGCGAAACCCTCCAGGGTGTGCCACTCGGCGACGAAATATATTCCGTTGGTGGCGATTACGGCGTCGCTGCCATCCCCGGCAGAGGTCCTTTGGCGGCGGTAGTGTCAGGTCATGCGGTTACGTCGTCCCATCGCGACCTTCAACAAGTACGTCACCAACCACATACAGGGTCTCTGGGCGTGGCTGCTCCCGCCGTGGGCGGTCGTGTATCACACGGGCCGGTCATCGGGCCGCGCGTTCAGGACGCCGGTCGTCGGCTTCAAGACTTCGGAGGGCTTCGCGATCCCGATTCTCTATGGGCCGCAGAGCCATTGGGTCAAGAACCTGCTGGCTGCGGGTGGCGGCGAGATCCAGCGGGTCGGCAAGCGTTACAAGCTCGTCGACCCGCGGGTCGTCCCGGCGTCGGAGATCACTGCGAAGGGTATCGCCGGCCTGTACACCCGGGCCGGAGACTCGACTCTGGTCGCCACGCTCGGCGAGCGCGTGTAGTCCTGGCCGCCGCGCATCCGAACGTCCCCAACGGCCATCCGACATCCTCCGCGACTCTCCCCATCGAGGAGCAGATCGGACTGCTCAGACATCCGATCCTGACACCAGTCTCTTACCAGCCGCCTACAGCGCGGCCGCACGCACTGTGTTGTCGATGATCGGAAGTCGGTTCCTTATCCTTTGGCGCCGGAGTCTCCGAAAATGTGGGCTAGTGCGTCTGGTTCGCGGCTGCCGATTCCTGGAAGTCGACGAGTTCTTCTCCGTGCGCCTGCGCCCATTCCGTCAGCATCGCTATCGGTTCCTGGAGCGTCCGACCGAGCGGGGTCAGGCTGTACTCCACCCGCGGGGGCGCTTCGGCGTAGCGCTGCCGGTCGATGAGGCCGTTGCCCTGCAGGCGGCGGAGGGTTTGGGTCAGCACTTTTCGGGAGATCCCCCCGGACAGGGCGACCAGTTCGCTGTGTCGTTTGGGACCGTCCTGGAGCGCGTACAGGGTGACTACCGACCACTTGTTCGCGATGACTTCGAGTGCGGTGCGCGCAGGACAGTCCGACATGAACATGATTCCTGCAGGGGCACTCACGATCCGAAGGTTACCAAAAGGTACCTATCGGATTCCTAGCGTTGCCGTCATGCACATCGCAGCCCTGATCCTGTCCGTCCTGCTCGCTGTGGCGATGCTCCAGTCCGGAGTGATGAAGTTCGTTCGCCCAGCATGGATCCGCGAATTCGCCGAAGCGGTCCACCTCACCACCTCGCAGCTCACCGCGCTCGGGAGCCTGCAAATCGCCGCGACAGCCGGTCTCATCTCGGGCATCTGGTTCCCGCCCTTCGCGATCGCCGCCGCGATCGGGCTGGTGCTCTACTTCGGCGGCGCGATCGTCGCCCACATCCGCAGCGGCGACCGAAACATGCTGGGAGCCACGGTCTTCCTGGCATTCTCGATCGCGACGTCAGTCGTGCTCGTTCTCGATATTCGCCCCGCCTGAGCTTGCGGCGACATACCGCTTACGCCCGGAACGCCCTGTAATGCCGCGGGTCGTGCCGGCCGAAGCGGCCAGCGCGGCATGGTGGAAGTTCAACTGGCCGTGGTCATCCGAGGCCGGGCCGAACGCACCATCATGCCGAATGCCGGACAAGCCACATCCCTACGCGGGGCGCCGGGGGCGTCTGGGCCGCGTGCCGGATCCCCTTGTCTACAGTTCCGGGAATGGGCGCCACCACAAACCGCATCGTCTGGTCTGGGCTGACACACAACTACGGTGACGCTTCGGACATCCCGGGCCTGCTGCGGGCGTGCGCCGACCCCGACGCCGACACGGCGTACGACGCGATCGCCGACCTGTCCAACAAGCTCTACCACCAGGGCGGCTGGGTCTGCTCCGCCGCGCCGGCCGCGCTTCCACTGCTGGCCGACCTAGCCTCCGACCGTGCTGTGCACCACCGGCACGAGGTGGTCGAGTTGATCGGTCTACTCGCCCGCGAGGCTGTCACCGTGTCCGGCAAGTTCGTGGACCGCGGGTGGCTGCCCGCGCTGGACGCCACCAGGCCGCGACTGCTCGCACTGCTGGACGATCCGGACGCGCTCGTACGTCGCGAAGCGACCTTGCTCGTGGCGGACGGCATCCGGCACCCGGACTCGGTGACAGCGCTGCGCCGTCGTTGGGCGGTAGAGGTCGACCGCGTCACCCGAGCCGACCTCGTGCTCGCGTTCGGCACCGTATGCACCTGGACGTCGGACGAGGCACTGCGCGCCGACCTGGTCGCGCTGCTGGCCGATGACGATCTCCAATTGCGCCTTGCCGCCGTGCACGCGTTGGGCGAGTCCGATCCGACCGTCGCGACACGCCAGGTCGACACGCTCGTGCGGGCCGTGCTGGACCCCGACGCCGCGCTGTGGCCGGACTCCGCGTGGATCGGCGGCACACCCGCCACGATCGTGCACGCTACCGGCGCCCTGCTTGCTGCCGATCCAGTCGCGGCCACCGTTTTCGCTGTCGGGACAGCCCGCGATGACAACCCGCAACGCCGCGTGGCCGCTCTCGGGCACGCCCAGCAGGTGCTCTCCCAGTGGCGCACCACTACCGACGGGCTCCTGCCGTTGCTGACCAGGAGTCTCGGCGACGAGGCGCCCGAGGTCCGCTACCGCGCGGCGGCCCTGCTCGCGTGCCTGGGCCTGGACGCCGCCGGACATGCTGACCGCCTGGTCGCCCGCACCACGGATTCGGCACTACGGGACGCTCGCGTTCGGACCACCGTCGGCGACGCGGCGGTGTGGGCGCTGGCCCGGCAAAGCCATCCGGGCTGTCTGCCCGGCCTGGTGGAACGACTGTCCGGCGGTCGGCTGGGTTTCGACACGACGCTCGTTCACTTCGGACGGGGCATGCCCCACCTGCGTCAGCCGGCCATCTGCGAGGTGCTGATCCCGCTGCGCCACCATGCCGACGTTCTGCTCGACTCGCTCGCTGCCCGACGGGACCTCGCCTCGAACCTGTGCCGGGTGGTCGAGGCCTGGGGCCCGGACGCTGTCTCCGCGCTACCCGCCGTGGTGGACGCGGCAGCCGACGAGAAGCTCCGCGCTGTGGCCGCGAAGGCGATGGGGGCCGTCGGCCCGGCGGCCGCAGACGCCGCGCGAACCTTGCTTCCTGACGTGGACATGCCGACCGTGGCGTGGGCGCTGTGGCGCACCGGCGGCGACCCCGACCTCGGTCTTACCGCGTTGACCCACCACCTGACCCGACCCGAGCCCCGGCACACCGTCATCGCGTTGGTCGCCGACCTGGGCCCTGACGCCGCCGCGTGTGCCGACACCCTGCGGACGTTGACCCGCTCCGCTGACGCATGGACGCGGGCCGGGGCCGCCCACGCCCTATGGCGGATCACCGGCGACCCAGTCGAAGCCGTGGCCGTTCTCACCGAGCTGTCGCAGCCTCTGGCGCAGGGCGACTGCCTGCCTGTCCGCATCGCCGCCCTGTCTCACCTGGCCGACATCGGCGTGGTCGACGATCGCATCCGTTCGGTGGCCCAGGCCATCATCGACAACCCACGGCGGATCGCCTACTCCGGAGGATGGCGCACCTTCACCGAGGACGAGCGGATCAGGACCGCCGCGTCCGCGCTGCTGAATTGACCGCCAGGTCGCCCCATTCACGAACCCGACAATCCCAACCTGAAGATCAACGCCCCGAGATCAGGCGGATTCCAGGGGTCGTCGCAACGCTGCTGGTGTTGGGCGGTTAGTAGATCACGCAGGCGCTCGGCTGGGGTATCCCAGTCGAGTGTCTTGCGTGGACGGTTGTTGAGTTGCTGGGCAACATATTCGAGTTCTTCGGGCCCGTGGACTGATAAGTCGGTGCCCTTCGGGAAGTATTGGCGCAGCAGGCCGTGAGGCCGCCGCTTGGCCTCGGGCTTACCCCGCTTGGCCTTGACCGCATCGACCAGACCCGCCGCGACCAGGACTCGGCGAGCCGTCGGATGCGAGACACCGACCGCTTTCGCGGCCTGATTCACCGACCCAGTCACGTTGAACACCAACCGGATACGCTCCCGATCCACCGAATCAGACCGCCGCCGACGTTCGGACCGATCACCGAACCGAGCAAGACCCTCCGAAAACGACACGGCCGCCACAACCTCTCAATCGAGAACGTTGCGACGACCGCGTGAACCCACATCATCTCGGGGCGTTCGTGTGTCCGCCAGCACCGGGAGTCCGGTGCGGGCCCAGCACCTACCTCACTGCCGTGGTCCGTGCACCGTGCTCATTTGAGCTTGCGGCAGTAGAGGGCGTCGGGGTGGCCGTAGCGGAGGTTGGACCAGGAGAAGGCGATGCCGTCGGCGTACTCGTCGGCGTTGCACTGCGCCTTGTACCAGCCGGGGGCGTAGTCGCCGCCCTCACCTGAGGCGGGACGGCTGTCACCGCGGTCGGCCCAGAGGGTTCGCCCGGCGCCTGCCAGCGGGATGCGGCCGGGGGCGCAGAGGATGCCTGACATACCGTCGCCGCGCAGGCTGTAGCCGATCATGAATTGTCCGGTGGGGCACTGGTATTTGGTGAAGCCTCCAGCCCAGTCGGTGTCGACCTTCTCATCGGAGATCTTGGTCGCTTGGGTGCCCGGCTTCCAGAGGTCGCCCTCGGTCGCGTCCGTGCACAAGCCGCCCTGCCCGCGGTCACTGATCCCGATCATGCGCTGGTCGTCGGGGCAGACCAGCTTGTGTGCGCCGCTGTCCCAGTCGCCGGCGGCGCGCAGGGAAGCGTTGTCGTCATCGTGAATCGCGTTGAGCATGGACCAATTCCGGACCGGGGCGACCTGGCCGGTCTTGCCGTCCGCGGCCAGCAGGCGGCGCATGTGCGCGCCGCGCCAGTCGTCGGTGTCCATGACGCTGCGCGAGGTGCCGTCGGTGTCGTAGCGCAGCAGGCCCCAGTCGTTGCCCTTGTCATTGTGCTGGAATCCGACGATCGGCCAGTAGGCGAAATCGAGGTCCCGATCGATCAGGTAGTCGACCATATTGCCGAACCACGCCTTGTCGGCGGCTTCGGAGTTCTTGCCGACACCGAACTCGCTGACCCAGACCGGGGCGGTGAAGTGCTGATCCGGGGTGGTCGCCACGGACCCCGCCCGCTCGTCCATCGATTTGAACAGGTCGGCGCGGGACATGTCCCGGAAGCGGGCGTCGTGGGTCTCGCCGCCGCCCAGGCCGGACCCGCCGGTGTGGTTCGGGCCGATGTAGCCGTAGAAGTGGGCGGCGTACACGACCTTGTGTGAACGCACCAGGGTTTCGGAGAGGTCGTGGACCGGCTTCAGCATCGGCCGCTCGTGCCACGTGAGGTCGGTGGGGATGCCCATCCAGTTGACGCCCTCGATCATGATGAGCAGATTCGGGTTGACGTCCTTCAGGATTCGATCGCCGGCCTGACGGGCGGCGGCCTCCCAGTCATGGCCGTCGCCCATGCCCCAGTTCGGGTTGTCCCAGGTGTCGCGGCGGACCTCATTGCGCAGGTCCGCACCGATGACGCCCGGATTGCCCTGGTAGCGGGCTGCCATGAACGCCCAGTCGCTCACCCATTTCTCGGTGTCCTGACCGGAGTTCCAGCGTTCGTTGCCGTCGACACCGCAGCACCAGCGGGTTGAGGTGGTGTGGTTGTTGAGGATGACGCCCAGCCCGGCGTCGGTCAGCGCCTTCACGGCCCGGTCGTACACCTCGAGCGGCTTCAGGCCGTTCAAGGAAGGATTGGCGGTCAGACCCTTGACCGGGCGGCTGTCGGTGAGCATCTCGTTGGAGAACGGCAGGCGGATGCTGTTGAGGCCCAACTTCTTGAAGTCCGTGACCAGCTTGTCCATCGGGACACGATCCAGACCCAGCGGTGCGCGGTGCCCGACCTCCTGGCCGGTGTTGTTGTTCGGGTCCTCGTCGTCGCCGTCACCGGTCCAGGTGCCGCTCGCACCGTGCCAGTTACCGGACTTCAGCTTCACCCGGTTCCCGCTCGCGTCGACGATGTAGCGTCCACGCGTGCTCAGCGGCCCCTTCAGCTGAGGAGATCCGGTTCCCGATCCGGATCCGGTTCCCGGGCAATCAGCCGATCCGGAGAACAGACAGAACGGCGCGGCCTGCGTCGACGACGCGAAATGCACCGCTAACGCCATCAACATCCCGGAAACCAGCGTGAACACGGTCAGCGCCGCCCACCACGGCCGCCGCTGTCGAACGCGGGGGTAGATCAACGTCATTCGAGTTCCTCATCCACCAGGCAATCGCCACACCAACGGAGGCGGCACCAGCGGGCGACGTGACACCGCTCGCTGATGCTCAGCGGCATGAACGTTAGAGAGCCCCCCAAAAGAACAGAAACAGCAATTTGCCGACTATCGATCAGGTTTCGTTGTCAATCACCTTGTGGCAAAGAGAGAGACCCTGTCATTCGCCGGCTCGGTAGGGTGGCTAACCGAGGCCACACATACTCGGGGGAATTGTCTTGGAACACAGAAGTTCATGGCGGCATGCTCTGGCCGTGGTCGCGGTGTCGATGGCGGCCACCGCTGCCGCCGGCGTCGCGGAAGCGAGTCCTGACGCACCGGCGGATCCGGCTGTCACGATCACGTTGCCCGCGCCAACCGGACCCGACCCGGTCGGCGTCACCGAATTACCTCTCGTCGATGCCAATCGCGCCGATCCATGGGATCCCAGTCGGAGACGCGAACTGATGGTTCAGATCTGGTATCCGGCCGATGGCGCCGACACCTCGCCCCTGGCGCCGTGGATGCCGCCTGGCGGACTGGCAGAACAGCGCTACGGCCTCACCCAGAGCGGCGTCGCTTCCGACAGTTGGGCGCTCGCGCCCAGCCACAGCCGCAGCAACGCGCAGGCCAGAGCGGGCAGCGGGAAATTTCCGATCCTGCTGAATTCTCCAGGACTCGATGACACCGCCGGGTTGAACACCGCCCAGGCCGAAGACCTTGCCAGCCACGGCTACATCGTGGTCGCGATCAATCACACCCACGAATCGTTCGCGGTGCAGTTCCCTGATGGGCGCGTCGAACGCAGTGTGGTGCCGATGGATTCGCCGCTGAACGTGCTGGCCGACGTCTTGGTCCCCACCCGCGTCGCCGATGCGCGGTTCGTCCTCGATCAACTCGTTGCCGCCGGGCACTCCACCCATGCGGGTCCCGCGCTGCCGCAACACCTCGCCGACGATCTGGATCTGACGAAGGTCGGTATGTTCGGACATTCGCTCGGCGGCGCGACCACCGCGCAAACCATGCACGACGACTCGAGGGTCGCCGCCGGCGTCAATCTGGACGGACCGATACTCGGCACCGTGGCCGCCGAAGGTCTCGACCGGCCACTGCTCATGCTCGCCAGCGACACCTCACCGTGGTTCGGAAACCCGGGCTGGGAAGCGCATTGGGCAACCAATACCGGAGTGAAGCTGCCCCTCCGGGTCGCGGGCACCCGGCACATGTCCTTCACCGACGAACAGGTGATCGTGCCCCAACTGGCCGCGGCGGGGTTGTTGAGCGCAGACCTGAAGACCGCCGCCATCGGCCCGATCGACGCGACCCGCTCGATCGACCTCCAACGCTCCTGCCTGCTGGCCTACTTCGACGCCGTCTTCGGCCGCAGCGACACGAACCCCGCCGAAACCATCAAACGACTCGCCCAGCCCGAGCTACTGCCGCATCTGTGACATTCACCGGTCCCAGACGCGGCTGTCGAGAAAGTCGGCCCATACGTCGGGAGCGAAGCGGAGGATCGGGCCGGTGCCGTTGTCCTTGCTGTCGCGGACCAGGGTGGCGTCGGGGTCGTGACGGACCTCGACGCACGCCTTCGCGCCTTCCGACTTGCTCGACTTGTGCCAGACGCCGAATGCCGGTCCCTTCACGCTTCAAACTCCTTCGCGCAGTGCAGCATCAGATCTCTCGTGCCTTCTTCTGACAACGCTACCGCCGCGAGGGCCGAAATGGTCCGGCCATATTTGGCCACGATGTCTGCTCGCTCGTGATAGACGCCCACGCTGTTACCGCCCTCGACGTAGACCACCGGGGGCTCGACCAGGCCACTGTCCAAACGGGGAAACTCCAGCAAGGTGAATGATTGAGTCGTCAAGCCGGGGTGCGGGCCTGCCTCGAACGGGATCACCCGGATGGTCACGTTCGGGCGCTCGGTCGCCTCGGCCAACGACCGGAGCTGTTCGGCGACCACGGCCCCGGCTGCGGGGCGGTGACGCAGGATGGCTTCCGACAAGAGGGCGTCGAGCCGAAAGCATGGGTCGTCCAGACGCTGCTGTCGACGAGCGGTCAACTCGATCCTGCGCTCGAGATCAACAGCTGAGATATCCGGCTCCTCGATATGAATCACCCCACGCCGATAATCCGGCGTTTGAAGCAATCCCGGCATCAAGACCAGTTGGTGGGTGACTACCCGGTCAGCGGCCGACTCCAGTCGCAGATAATGCGGGAAGTGCGCCTCGTACTGATCAGAATAGGGTCGCCAG
This sequence comes from Nocardia tengchongensis, assembly GCF_054781395.1. Lineage (NCBI taxonomy): Bacteria > Bacillati > Actinomycetota > Actinomycetes > Mycobacteriales > Nocardiaceae > Nocardia > Nocardia tengchongensis. Next base: position 164,161 of record NZ_BAAGUM010000017.1, on the reverse strand, counting down.
AATCCCTTCGAATTGCCTTGCTGCTGTTGCGCTTTCGCCTGCTCCCGCACCTCCTCCCACAAGTTGAGCGCTTCCGCCTCGACCTGCGGTCCTACCTCGTAGAACGCCAGCAGGTCTCGCAGCTGGGAGGTGGCGATCTTGGTGGGGATGCCATCTTCGAGCCGCAACAAGGTTTGCTTGGACACCTCGATTCGTAGCCCGGCAGCCAAGGCAGCCTTCCCGGCATCGAGCCGGATCTGACGAAGGAACTTTCCAAATGCCCTACGGGACACCGTAGATCCAGTCATTTCCTTAGCCTCACTATTTCGGTTGCCACATTTTGAGCCAGGCCAATTTGGACCTCCAGCATATTTCAATGGCCCGGCCATTTTGGTCCTGTCAGTGCATGTTTCGAGTGTCTACTGGACAGGTACAGACCGGCACCTGAGATTGCTCGGTCGCCGCTCGGTACATCATCCGAAGCCCTTGCCATAAACATCACTTGGAGTCGTCATGACTTGGGAGACTTGGCTTTTGGTATCGATGCTCGCTATCGGAGTGGTGGTGATAGTCGGGGCGCTCGTCGAGGATTGGCGAGGGACACGCCGACTCGACCCGCCGTCGGACGGTCACGGGGTATTGACGTTGCGGACCGTCGATGGGGGCTACCTGGAGGTGCCGGTCAGGGCGGGCCGCGTTACCAGCCATCGGCGGGGGCGATGAGCGATGGCGTTCACACAGTCGGAGGCGAAAGTTCTTGGTGCACTGTCCGTTCTGGACGAGGTACAGGACATGACCGTGCGGCAGATATCGCGGGCAACCGGGCTGCCCGATACCTCGATTCATCGCGCGCTGCTGCGCTTGTCGCGCAGTGGGCTGGCAATGGGAACGCCGCGGGGTACTGCGCGATGGCGTTCGACCGAGCGAGGCCGTCTTGCCATCGCCCGGTCCGTCTATCGCGAGTTCACCGCGTGACATCCGGGCCGGCGATGTGCGGCTAGCCCGTCAGGTTGTTCCAGAACGCGCAGCGGTGGTCGGCGGCGAAGTTGTCGGAGAACTGGTTGCCTGCGGGGCGGAAGGACAGGAATGACGGTGTGGCTGAACTGTATTGGGGAATGGCCGGTAGGCCCTGCGGGTCTGCCGTGCCGGTGGCGATGAAGCGGGTCCAGTAGCGGCGCATTTCGGACTGGAGGCGGTGCTGGGCGGGGCTCATTACGGCGTCGAGGGCGAAGCCCGCCTGGGCTAGGTCGAAGAGGGAGGGGAGTTCGGCGGCGTGGTAGGCGCCCATGGGGAAGGTGCTGGGTGGGGACAGGGCGGCGCGGTCGTCGAATTCGTAGACGTAGGTGGGGTTTTGGCGGGCGAGGTCGGAAATCTGGCCGGTCAGTTTGCAGACGAGCTGGTCGGTCCAGGAGCGGGTGAGGGCCAGGGCCGGCTGGGGGTAGTCGGTCAGGGGGTACTCGCGGAGGACTTGGTCGATCTGCGGTGGGGTCAGGTCGGGGATCTTGGCGGCGAGCAGACGGGGGTAGTCGGCCGGGGTCATCTGGGGGCCGAGGGGGATGCCGTATTTGATCCAGACCCAGAGGGCTACCTCGTCGTGGTTGGAGCCGACGAACGTTGGGACATGGGCCATGCCACCGGATTTCAGCACGGTGAGTGGGTTTTCGGGGAGGAAGGCGTTACCGTACACCACATTGGTGTCGTCGGGGCCGCGATCGACCAGGACATCCGGGGGGAGGTTGCGGAGGCAGGTGGCGTCGTCGGTCGCGGGGCAACCGGCTGCGGCGGACCAGGTGTCGCCTTCGGCCTCCGCTTCGGGGAGGGATTGGCTCGCGCAGAGGCCGCTTTGGAGCATGGCAGCCTGGAACAAGCCCTTCGAGGAGGGGGTGGCCATGTGGGTGCAGATCGACAGGCCGCCTGCCGATTCACCATCCAGGGTGACGTGGGACGGGTCGCCACCGAAGGCGGCGATATTGCGATTGACCCAGCGCAGGGCCGCCTGTTGATCCATCAGGCCGTAGTCGCCGGAGCCGGAGCCGTCGTCGAGGGCGGAGGCGGCGAGAAAGCCGAACAGGCCGAGACGGTAGTTGACGGTGACGATGATGGCGTCGCCGTCGGGTTGGGAAACCAAAGGGGCTGCGCCGTACATGCTTCCGGAGCCGGTTTGCAGGCTGCCGCCGTGGATCCACACCATGACGGGCAGGGGGCGACCGTCGGCAGGCAGGGTGCGGGGTGTCCACACATTCAGATAGAGGCAGTCCTCGACCGTTGTGCGCAGGCCACCCAGTCCGGTGGGCTGCGCACAGTTCGGGCCGGAGTCGCGGGCCTCTCGGACGCCGGACCACGGGGCGACGGGAGCGGGCGGACGCCAGCGCAGATCCCCGACCGGGGGTGCGGCGTAAGGGATTCCATTGAACAGGCGGTAGGTCTGGGCCATCACGCCGTGCAATGCGCCGCTGTCGATGGTGACCGTGTCGGGAGCGGGTAGCGCTCGCGCCACCGGGCCGCTCATCGCGAAGGTGGCCACCAACAGCGCGACCGCCGCGAACACCACGCCGAATCCCCTACCGAACCACCCCTGGTCACGCACGATCACCCGAGCCTCCTGGGCCTGCAAGCGCTATCGCGTAGTTGTTCGATACTAGTCGGCCGGTTCGAACGGGGGTCCGGAGTCTCACGAAATCAGCAAAACCCCTGCGTGCGGCCTGGTATCCGGGCGGGGACCGTCTCACGGCGAGACGGTTGTTGACACTCGATTCAGGTCGGGGCGACCGTGGGCCCATGACCCGCACCTCCGCCGACGCGCTCGACGTCTTCGATCCCGCGCACATCGACGATCCGTACCCGCTGTACCGGCGGCTGCGCGAGCAGTCCCCTGTCTACCGCATCCCGGGCACCGACTTCTACCTGGTGACCTCGTGGGACCTGGTGACCGAGGCGGTGAGTCGCGGCGACGAGTTCTCCTCGCACCTGACGGGCGCGCTGCTGCGGCAGGAGGGACAGCCGCCGACGACCTTCGATATGGACGGCGGCGGCCAGGCCATCCACGTACTCGCCACCGCCGACGATCCCAGCCATCAAGCCCAGCGCAAGCTGGTGCAGCCCTTGCTGGCCAAGCGGATTCGCAGACTCGGACCGACCGTCACCGAACTGGTCGACCGGCTGTGGACCGAGGAACTCCACGCCGATCGCATGGAGTGGGCGGCGGGCATGGCCGACCGGCTGCCACTGTCCCTGGTCGCCGACATCATCGGACTGCCGGACGCCGCTGTGCCGCAACTGCTCACGTGGGCCTACGACAGCACCGAGATGCTGGGCGGGGTGGTCGACGCCGACCGTTTCATGCAGCTGGTCACCGCGGCCACCGAACTCACCGGCTACCTGCACACCGAATTCGCGGCCGCCCAGCGCAACCCGGGCGACGACCTGCTCGGCGTGCTGGCCCGCGCCTGCGCGGCCGGCGAGATCACCGACGTGGTGGCCGTGCTCATCCTGGTCCAACTCGTCGGCGCGGGCGGCGAATCCACCGCGGGACTCATCGCGAACGGCGCGCGCCTGCTCGCCACCCGCCCCGACCTCCAGGACGAGCTGCGCCGCGAACCCGCGCTCCTGCCCGCCTTCCTGGACGAGGCGCTGCGCCTGGAATCGCCGTTCCGAGGCCATCATCGGCACGTCACCACCGATACCGTGCTGGGCGGCATCGAGATTCCCGCGGGCAGCCACCTGCTGTTGCAGTGGGGCGCGGCCAACCGGGATCCGGCCCGCTTCGACGACCCGGACACCATCGACCTGGACCGGCGCAGCGGCGCCAACAATCTCGCCTTCGGGCGCGGCATCCACTTCTGCATCGGGTCGGCGCTGGCCAAGCTGGAAGCCACCGCCGCGTTGACCGCGCTACTCGAGCGCACGACCGACTTCGGTCTCGTCGAAGACGCCCCGCCGCAGTGGTTTCCGAGCATCTTCGTGCGCCGCCACCGCAGCCTGCCGCTGCGCCTGCGAATCCGAAGCACGTAAGCCCGTAGATTCGCCCGGTTCATTTGAAAACCTGCTGCTTCCGCGCGTCCGCCGGTGCCGGGGGTGCGGTCACGGCATGATCGTCGTCGATCGGGGGGAATTCACAGCTGTGACCACAGGAAGGGGTTCTTGTAGTTATGACCGTGTTCGTGAAGTCCGTGTACGTCCGCCGCATCACCCTGGCGGCAACCGCGTGTGCCCTGTCCGGAGTGCTGGCCGCGCCCGCCGCCGCCGATACCGCCCCGCAGCGGATCACCCTGGACTACACCAAGGGCAGGTGCGGCCAGACCACGCTGATGGCGCACTCGTTCACCCCCACCACGCTGGAGATCACCACCTCCAGCAACTTCACCGACGACGCCAAGATCGACATGGCCGGGCAGCGCACCCCGCTGCCCGACACCTACGGCGCGGTGACCACCGCCGTCGACCTCGGCACCCCGATGCCGGGCGTGATCCCGTTCGAGGTCTCCGGTTCGGAGTGGCCGGGCAGCATGGGCACCGGCTGCAAGGGCTGGATCATCGTCGCCTGATCGAGCGTGCGCACGGCTGAGCCCCGGGAGAGATCCCGGGGCTCAATCGTTTCCGCGGCCTACTTGCCGTGGGTGCGCAACTGGTAGAGACCCTCGGTCTCGGCGACGACCACACCGTTGGCGTCGGTCACCGTGGCCTTGAGCGTGAAGTCGGCCTTGCCCTTGGCATCGGCTTCCTCGGTGATCCGCTTGATCTCGTCGTCCGACAGCGACGCCTCGGCGCGCACATCGGTGGCGGCGGGACGGCGGAAGAACACGTGCAGGTCCTTCACGAGGGGGAAGTACTTGGCGGTGTCGAAGCTGGAGATGGCGATCGCGCCGCCCAGGATCTCCGCGACGGTGAACAGCACACCGGCGTACATGACGCCGAAGTGATTGCCGTTGCCCTCGATGGGGACCGTGGTGGCCGCGTAGCCGGGGCGCACCTCTTCGGCCTGCACACCCATCTTGTGCGCGATCGGAATCGTGAACTCCAGGGCGCTGTTCACGACCTCGTTCAACGCGGGGGCGTCGTTCGCCATGCGGACCTCCTCGTCCCAGAAAAAGGCAACTTACTGACGTAGTGCCAACAAGGTGAATCATTCCGCCTGAGAGGGTTTCGGCGCAACTCTTTCACCCAGACCGTGAAACCCGCCACATCCAGGCAAATCATCCCACGACACCTCTAGTATGCAAGTCGTGTCCAAGACTTTCTCCGCCGCCGAACGCGCCTACCGCGAAATCAAGGAACGCATTCTCACCGGCGACCTCCCCGGCGGCGAGCTGGTCAGCGAAAACGAGATGGCCGGCGAGCTCGGCACCTCCCGCACCCCGGTCCGCGAGGCCTTCCTGCGACTCGAGACCGAAGGCTGGATGCGCCTCTACCCCAAGCGCGGCGCGCTCGTGGTGCCCGTGCCCTCGCACGAAGCAGACCATGTGATCCACGCCCGCTACATCGTGGAAACCGGCGCGGTCGACGCGCTCACCCGAATCGCGCGGGCCGGCCTCATCCCCCGGCTGCGCGAATCCCTGGACCGCCAGCGCGAACTGGCCGACGCCGGCGACCTCGAGGAATTCGCCATCGCCGACGCCGACTTCCACCGCGAATACGTGGTGTCCGCCGACAACCCGCTGCTCATCGGTTTCTACGACTCCCTGCGCGAACGCCAGCGCCGGATGAACAGCGTCGCGCTGGAACGCGGCGAGACCAACCCGCACCGCATCATCGAACAGCACACCCGCCTCGCCGACCTGATCGAAGCCGCCGACGGCGCCGGGTTCGCCGAAGCCCTCGCCGAACACCTCACCGACGTGCACGGCGTCACCCCGCGAGGCCTGTGATGGCGACCCTGACCACCCTCGACACCCGCACCACCGGGATCGGCACCCACCCCAAGGCGTGGCTCGGCGTGGCGACCGCCATCTTCGCGATCGCCTGGGGCGGCAACGAATTCACGCCGCTGCTGGTCATGTACAAGCGCGACGGGCTGCCCGGCACCACCGTGGACCTGCTGCTGTTCGAATACGTGCTGGGCATCGTGCCCGCCCTGCTCATCGGCGGCCCGCTCTCGGACCGCTACGGCCGCCGCCCGCTCATGCGCCCCGCCCCATTCATCGCGGCCACCGGATCGACGCTGCTGGCCTTCGGATCGGCCACGGTCCCCATGCTTTCCGCGGGCCGCGTGCTCTGCGGCATCGCGCTGGGACTGGCCATGGCGGTGGGCAGCAGCTGGCTCAAGGAACTGTCGCAGCCGCCCTTCACCGCCGACACCGCCTCCGGCACCGGGGCTCGACGCTCGGCCATGAGCCTCACCGGCGGCTTCGGCGTCGGCGCGGGCGTGGCCGGGGTACTGGCGCAGTGGGGTCCATGGCCGGACTCGCTCGCCTACCTGATCAACGTGACGCTGTGTGGACTGGCGGCTGTCCTGCTGTTCCGCGCTCCGGAAACGATCGTGCCGCAGGCGAATCCGGGCCGGCTGCTCGACGATCTGAAGGTTCCCGTCGGCGCACATCACCGCTTCCGCACCATCGCGCTGCCGGTGTGCCTGTGGCTGTTCACCTCGTCGGCGGCGGCCTACGCCATCATGCCGACGCTGATGATGCCCAAGGTGCACGGCGCCCCGATCGCGTTCTCCGCCTTGATCACCGTCATCACCCTGGGCTGTGGTTTCGGCATCCAGTCGGTGGCGCGCAAGATCGACCGGCCCGGCTCGCTGCGGCTGCCGGTGCTGGCGCTGAGCCTGGTCATCCTCGGAATGCTGCTCGCCGCAGCCGCTTCCGCCACCCTCACCCTGTGGCTGACCGTGCTGACCGCCGTCGCGCTGGGCATGGGATTCGGCAGTGGCCTGGTCGCGGGCCTGCTCGAGATCGAGCGCATGGCGCGCCCCGACGACCTGGCCGGACTGACCGCGGTGTTCTACGCGGTCAGCTACCTCGGGTTCGGTGTCCCGGCCCTGATGGCGTTCTGCCACAACGGGATCGGCGTCGGCTACCCCGCCATGTTCGGCGTCCTCGCCGCCGCCTGCGCGGTCTGCCTGGCCATCGTGAGCCGCTCCCGCCCGGCCTGAGCTCGGACACCTGGCGGCGGCCCCCAACCGCCCGCCGCCGGGCCCCGCCTCACAGCGAGCGGGAGATGATCTCCTTCATGATCTCGCTGGTCCCGCCGTAGATCCGGTTCACGCGAGAACCCGTGTACATGTTCGCGATCGGGTACTCCATCATGTAGCCGTAGCCGCCGAACAGCTGCAGGCAGCGGTCCACCACCTTGTCGCAGGTCTCGGCCGCGAACAGCTTGGCCATGGACGCGGTGGACGGATCGTTCTTGCCGTCGATGTACTGCTGGATCGCGTAGTCCACCAAGGTCTTGATGGCCAGCGCCTCGGTCTTGACCTCCGCCAGGGTGAAGGCATTGTGCTGGAACTTGCCGATCGGACGGCCGAACGCCTCGCGCTCCTTGGAGTAGCGCAGCGCCTCCAGCACCGCCGCCTCGGCCAGCGCCGAGCACAGGCTGGCGATGATCAGCCGCTCCCGGGCCAGCTGCTCCATCAGCTGATAGAAGCCCAGACCCTCCTGCGCGCCCAGCAGATTCGCCACCGGCACCCGCATGTCGGAGAAGAACAGTTCGCGAGTGTCCTGGGCGTGCTGGCCCATCTTCTCCAGCACCCGGCCGCGCTCGAAGCCCGGCAGATCCTTGGTCTCGGCCACGATGAGCGAGACGCCCGCGGCGCCCTGGGACGGGTCGGTCTTGGCCACGATCACCAGCAGATCGCAGTGGGTGGCGTTGGAGATGAACGTCTTCGAACCGTTGACGACGTAGTGGTCGCCCTCGCGGATGGCGGTGGTGCGCACCGACTGCAGGTCCGATCCGGTGCCCGGCTCGGTCATGGCGATGGCCAGCACCAGCTCGCCGCTGATGATGCCCGGCAGCCACTTCGCGCGCTGCTCGTCATTGCCGTAGTTGTAGATGTAGTGCGACACGATCGGCGAGTGCACCGAGAAGCCGAAGCCGTTGTCGTGGGCGTAGACGAGCTCCTCCTGGACGATGGCCTGCATGCCGTAATCGCCGCCCGCGCCGCCGAATTCCTCCGGCAGGTCCAGGCCGAGCAGGCCCGCCGCGCCGGCCTTGTTCCAGAACTCGCGATCGACCATGTGCTGCGCGGTCCAGCGCTCGCGATTCGGCACGGCCTCCTTGCGGAAGAACTCCGCGGCGTGCTTGCGCAGCTCGCGGTGCTGATCGGTCTCCCAGGTGGGCCGGTAGTCGGGGAACAGTTCGGACATCGGTGTCACTCTCCGTGGTTGCGTCGAATGTTGCGGCTCCACCGCACCCGGGGCAACGCGGTGCGCTACCGGTTCCCCGGTCAGAGGCCGGATCTGGGGATCCTCCTTGCCGCGAACGATACAGTTGTATCGTGAGTCGGTCAATCATACCGAATGCCCAGCGTGCGGCCGATAACCACTAAGTTGAGGGGCGATGCTGAATCCACGAGCCACCAAAGACGACCTGACCGCCAAGGCCCGCATCCGCAATGCCGCGATGGATCTGTTCGCCCAGTACGGCGACTCGCGGGTCTCGCTGCGCGCGGTCGCCGCCGAAGCCGGCGTCACCCTCGGCCTCGTCCAGCACCACTTCAAGACCAAGGACGGCCTGCGCGACGCCACCGACCAACTCGTGGTCGACTACTTCGCACAGGCCGTCGCCTCGATCCCGCCGACCGGCACTCACGCCGAGGTCGCCTCCGCCCGCGACGAAGCGGTCCGGAACATGCTGCACGCCAACCCCGCCGTGGTGAACTACATTCGCCGGTCCCTGTTGGAGCCCTCCGAAACCCGCATCCATCTGCTGGACGCGGTGGTGGAACTGACCCGCAGCGAAGTCGCCGGACTACGCGCGGCCGGGCTGGCCTCCACCGACAAGCCCGAATCCGACCAGATCGTCGCGGTACTGCTGCGGCAGTTCGGCGAACTGCTGCTGGCCCCGATGCTGGACGCGGTGTGGGAGCGGGTCTCCCCCGGCAATGCCACCCGCCCCCGGTTGTCGATCACCGTCAAGGACTGAGCAAGCCCGCGACGGCCGATCAGCTTTCGATGGGCAGGCCCGCTTCGGTCCAGTCCTGGATGCCGTCGCGGTATTTGCGGACATTGGTGTAGCCGAGTCGTTCCAGCTCGGTCGCGACGTGCTGGCTGTTGGAGCAGGCCGCGTTGGAGCAGTAGGTGACGATGGCGGCGTCGCGGTCCGGAAGCAGCTGCGGCGCTCGGGTTTCCACGTCGGCCCCGACCAGGGCGACCGCACCCGGGAGATGAGCCTTGGCGTAGTACGCGCCGCCCAGGGTGTCGAGCACGGTGACCGTTCCGGCCTCGATCTCCTTCAGCAGTTCCTCGCGGGTGATGAGCGCGGTCATGAGAATTCCTTTCACCGAAAAGTATGTGCGTGTGCACGCTACTACGTATGTGCGGGTGCACGCAACCGGTTATGATGAGCTTGTGTCCGCCCCCCGATCCCATCCGGCCGTCCACGCCTGGGCCGCCCTGCTCCAGGTCCACGCCCGCCTCGTGCCCGAACTCGACGCCGAACTGCGCCACGCCACCGGACTGCCGCTGAGCTGGTACGACGTGCTGCTGGAACTCGATGGGCCGCACCGGCTCCGGATGAGCGACCTGGGCGAGCGCGTGGTGCTCAGCCGCACCCGGGTGAGCCGGCTGGTCACCGAGATGGAACTGAAGGGCCTGGTGCGGCGCGAATCCAACCCCGACGACGGGCGTTCGGCCTTCGTGGCCATCACCGACGAAGGACGCCGCCGCTTCCGCGAATCCGCACCGCACTACCTGGCCGGCATCGAGCGGCGACTCGGCGGCAAGCTCGACGCGGCCGAACTCGAAACCGTCGCATCCGCACTGCGAAAGGTGCTGGCACCCAGCGATGTCCCGACCCCGGAGGTCGGCGCGCCGTAGTTCGGCGCGGGCTGTGTCCAACGGTTGCCCGCCGGGCGGGGGACGGGAACAGTGGATGCCGGAATCGATCCCCACCGGATTCGATCGACCGGATTCGACCAGAGGAGAAATCTCGTGCGTTTCGGCATCTTCATCCCGCAGGGCTGGCGGCTCGACCTGGTCGGCATCGACCCCGCCGCGCAATGGGGAGTGATCCGGGACCTGGCCACCCGCGCGGATGCCGGGGACGCCTGGGAATCGCTGTGGGTCTACGACCACTTCCACACCGTCCCCGTGCCCACCGAGGAGGCCACCCACGAGGCGTGGTCGCTGATGTCCGCGCTGGCGGCCAGCACCTCACGAATCCGGCTGGGGCAGATGTGCACCGCCATCAGTTACCGCGATCCGGCCTACCTGGCCAAGGTGGCCGCCACCGTGGACCTCATCTCCGGCGGCCGCGTGGAGATGGGCATCGGCGGCGGCTGGTACGAGCACGAATGGCGCGCCTACGGATACGGATTCCCCTCCCCCGGTGTGCGATTGGGCCGCCTCGACGAAGGCGTGCAGATCTTCAAGCAGGCCTGGACCACCGGGAAGGCGACGCTCGACGGCAAGCACTACCAGGTGGACGGCGCGATCGTGCGGCCACTTCCCGTGCAGGAAGGCGGGATTCCGATCTGGGTCGCGGGCGGCGGCGAGAAGGTGACGCTGCGGATCGCGGCGAAGTACGCGCAGTACACCAACTTCGCGGGCGACCCGGAAACCTTCGCCCAGAAGTCGGAACTGCTGCGCGACCACTGCGCCGAGGTCGGCACGGATTTCGACGCCATCACCCGCAGCTCCAACTTCAACACGCTGGTCGGCGCGACCGAGGCGGAAGTGCAGGAACGGCTGACGCAGCTGGAAGCCCGCCTGACCCCGTTCGTCGGCGCGGAAGGCGCGGCCCAGCACGTCAAGGATCTGTTCCGCAACTCCCCCGCCGTGGGCACTCCCGAGCAGATCGTCGAAAGACTCTCGCAGGTCAAGGATCTCGGGTTGGGCTATTCGATCCACTACTTCCCCGAGACCGCCTACGACACCTCGGGCGTGGAACTGTTCGAGCGTGAGGTCATTCCCGCATTGCGCTGAGCGCGGGCGAGTTTTCGCTCGCCGGATCGGCCGCGATGGGTTGACATCCGATGCGCGGACACGGTTGTCCCGCAACCGATCCGGCGAGCCGCCGGGTGGTCAGTGCGGCAGCGTCACCGGATCGGTGCAGCTGGACGGGGCGTCGACGAGCGAGCAGGTCCTGGGGTCGCGGGTCGGGCGGTAGTCGGCGGGTACGCCGCCGGCGCCGGTGATCGCGGTGTAGGCCGGAACGGCGTCGGTCGGGCGGCGGGTGAGCGTGGGGTCGGTCTTCACGTCCACGGTGTAGAGGCCGAATCGCGGTGTGTAGGAGCCCCATTCGTAGTTGTCGGTGAGGCTCCAGTAGTTGTAGCCGATCACGTTCATGCCGTCGGCCTTGGCGCGCTGGACCCAGTAAACGGTGTCGCGCAGATCATCGGCGCGGGTGTAGCCGTCGTCGCGGGGCTTGCCGTTCTCGGTGGGCATGCCGTTCTCCACGATGTAGAGCGGCTTGCCCGGGTAGGCGCGAGAATAGTGGTCCAGCGCGTAGTAGATGCCGTCGGGCTGGAGCGGGTTCTTCCACAGCGCCGAGAGATCGGCCGAGTGCGCGGCATCCGGCGACGCCCCGTAGTAGTAGTCGATTCCGATGAAGTCGAGCTTGGCCGCGATCTTGCCGATGAGCGCGCCGTTCACCAGGTCCTCGGCGGTCGGCAGGTAGGCGACGTTGCTGGTGACCATCGCGCCCGGCTGCACCTGGTGGATGTGGTCGTAGATCGCGTTGTGCGCCTGCGCGATTCGATCCTGCATCACCGGAATCTCGGCTGCGGGCAGATTGCCCAGCCGGACCTCGTTGATCATGTACATGGCCGGTTCGTTGAACGTCACCCACAGCGGGTTGCCCGAGGCGTAGCGATCCACGATCGTGCGGGCATTGGCCAGCCAGTCGGTCACCATCTCGGGGTGATTCCAGCCGCCGCGATCGGCCTCCCAGCCCGGGTACACCCAGTGGTCGAGGGTCAGCATGGGCCGCATGCCCGCCGCCTCGATGGAACCGATCACCTTGTCGTAGAAGCGAAGTCCGTCCTCGTCCCACACGCCGGGCTGCGGCTGCACCCGGGCCCATTCGATGCCGATCCGATAGACCTTCACGCCCAGCTGCTTCGCCAGCTGGATGTCGGACTCGTACCGGTCGAAGAAGTCGATCGAGTCCAGGTACGGGTCCTCGGTCTTCCCGGAGGCGGCGTAGCGCGACCAATTGCTGTCCGGCGCATGCCCTTCGGACTGGAAGCCGGAGGCCGCCACACCCCACAGGAAGTCCGTTCCCAGCGGCGCGATCCGCGCGGGCGGCTCCGGCCGGGCCGAGGCGGGTGCGGTGGTCGCGACCAGGGCGGCGGAGGCGGCCAGAACGACCGTAGCGAGGGTGCGGCGGCGGAATCGCATGCGAAAACCGTACATCGTGCGGTTTTGATGGACAAGGAACTCTCAGAGGACGCTTAGACTCGACCGATGGCGAAACGCGGACCCTACGGGAAAGGCATCGAACGGCGGGAACAGATCCTGGAGGCCGCCCTGCACACCATCGCCGAACGCGGCTTCCTCGCCACCTCGGTGGCCGAGCTCGCCGAGGCGGTCGGGCTGAGCCAGAGCGGGCTGCTGCACTACTTCGGCTCCAAGGAAGAACTGTTCGTCGCGGTCCTGCGCAAGCGCGACGAGGTCGACACCGCCGCCATGGGCGAACCCACCCCCGAGGCCCTGATCCGGCTCATCCGCCACAACACCCAGGTGCCCGGACTCGTCGAACTGTTCACCCACATGCAGGCGGCCGCCGCCGACGCCGACCACCCCGCCCACGAATACATGCGCCTGCACTACGAACTCGGTACCCGCGGCCTCGCCTACGTGCTGAGCGACATGCAGCAGGCGGGCCAGATCCCGGCGACCGTCGACGTCGAGGTCATGGCCACCGCGTTCATGGCGCTGTCCGACGGATTGCAATCCCGTTGGCTCATCGACCCTTCCATCGACATGGAGTTCTACCTGCGGCAGTGCTGGGCCCAGTTCACCGGCGTGCACCCCCGCTCCGGCTAGCCGATCCACGCCGCGACGGCCAGGAACACGCAGATCAGTACGAACAGGATCACCATCAGCGGGACGATGAACTTCACGTACCGGTCGTAACGCACCTTCGCCAGCGCGATACCACCGGTCACCACCGCCGTCGTCGGGGTGACCAGATTGGCCCAGCCCGACGCCGACTGCCAGCCCGTCACCACCAGCGACCGCGGCACATGCGCGAAATCGGCCAGCGGGGCCATGATCGGCATGGCCAGTGTCGCATGGCCGGAGGTGGACGGAATCAGGAACGCCAGCGGCACATTCACCAGGAATACCGCCACCGCGAACGCCGCCGACGAGGTCCCCGACACCACGCCCTCCAGCGCGTGCAGCACCGTACTGGTGATCTGGGTGTTGTTCATGATGACCGTGACCCCGCGCGCCAGCACGATGACGAAGCCCGCGCCCACGAAATCGCTGAACCCCTTGCCGATGCTCTCCGACATCTTGGCCTCGCCCAGGCCGCCCACCAGGCCCACCACGATCGCGCCCACCAGGAACAGCGCGGTCAATTCCGGGAAGTACCAACCCAGTTCCCAGCTGAAGGGCTGCGCGTCGGGGCCCTCGATGACGGTGCCCCACGGAATGATCGAGAAGATCATGAACGCGAAGGTGAGCCCGACCAGCCACAGCACCGCCACCTGGCGGCGGGTCATCGGATCCGGTTCGTGCTCATCGGCTTTCACCTCGCGGTCACCGGGCTGCCAGCCCGACCAGGACTTGTCCGGGTCGGCCTTGACGCGGCGCGCGTACCAGATCACGTAGGCGACGGTGACCGCCGTCAGCACGATCAGCATGGCCAGGCGCAGCACGATGCCGTCACCGATGGCGATACCCGCCGCCGAGGAGGCGGTGCCGGTGGCGAACGGGTTCACCGTCGAACACAGCACGCCGATCCCCGCGCCGGCGATGATCGCGCCGACCGCGGTCATGCGGTCGTAGCCCAGCGCCAGCGTCAAAGGGACCAGCAGTGCGTAGAAGCCCAGCGTCTCTTCGGCGAAACCCTCGACCGTGCCGGCGATCGCGAACACCACCATGATGCCGACGATCAGCAGAATCGACCGGTTGCGCAGCTTGAACGCCAGCCGCCCGATACCGCTGTCCAGAGCTCCGGTGGCGAAGGCCACGGTGATGAACGCGCCCACCGCCAGCACGAACAGGAACACCGCGGCCGCGCCGTAGAGCGAGCCGTGCAGATCCGGCGCGACCTGCGAGGTCTTCTCGTCCTGAATGCCGTAGAGGCCGTTGATCGGAGCCAGGAACAGGTCCCGGATCCGGGCGGAGAAGTCCTGGGCGTCGGCGAGGCGGTGGTACGAGCCCGCGATCGGATGACCCTTGTCGTCGGTGTCGTAGGCGCCCGGCGGAATCACGAACGCCGCCAGCCACACCGCGAGGGTGACCCCGGCGAGAATGGTGTACGTGGACGGGAAGCCACGCTTCTTCTTGTGCCGCACCGGCTTCGGCGCGTCCTCGAGCGTCGCTGTGTCGCTCATCGGCGCATCCGGTCGGCGAAGAGCTGGAAGAACTCGGCCTCGGCCAGCGCCACGTTCCGCAGCTCACTCACCAGCACCCGCTCGTTGAAGCCGTGCATATTGCATTCGGAGTCCTCGACACCGAGCATGAGCACCTCGGAGCCGGGGTTGGCGGCGGCCATGGAATTGGTCAGCGGGATCGAGCCGCCCATGGCCGAGTCGACGGTGTCGACGCCCCAGGCCCTCGCCATGGCCGCCCCCATCGCCGCATACGCGGGACCGTCGGTGCGGGCGGCGAATCCGGCGCCGACGTCACCGCTGGTGACCTGGAGTTCGACGCCGAACGGCCGGGCCTTCTTCAGGTGCTCGATCACCGCGCGCTGCCCCTCGGCGGGATCCTGTTCCGGGTGCACCCGCACGTTCAGGTAGGCCTTCGCGTACGGAACCACCGCGGACGCGGCCGTTTTCGTGGGCGGTGCGTCCATGCCGATCACGGTGATCGCGGGCCCGTACCAGATCCGCTCCCCGATCGGCCCGGTCCCCAGCAGCGGCATGCCCGGCTCCATCCCGGTTACCCGGGCGAACTCGGCGTCGGTGTAGTTCGCACCCGTCCATGTGTCCCGTCGCAGCCCCGGCACCGCCACATTGCCGTCGGCGTCGTGCAGCGTGGACAGCGCGGCGATCAAGGCCAGCAACGCATCCGGCGCGGCCCCGCCGAACTGCCCCGAGTGCACCGGCGCGGCCAGCGTCCGCACCTCCACGAATACGTCCGCGACGCCGCGCAACGCGGTCACCAGCGTCGGCTGCCCCGCCCGGATATTGCCGGCATCGCAGATCAGCAGGGCGTCGGCCTGGAACAGCTCCGGATGCTCGGCCGGGTAGTCGTCGAAGACCGACCCGTACTCCTCCTGACCCTCGATCACCACCGTCACCCCCACCGGCGGCTTGCCCCCGAACGCCCGCAACGCCCCGATATGCGCCACCACGTTGGCCTTGCAGTCGGCGGCCCCGCGCCCGTAGATCGCCCCATCCTGCTCGGTGGGCGTGAACGGTGGTGTGTGCCAGAGGCTTTCGTCCCCCGAAGGCTGCACGTCGTAATGGCCGTACAGCAGCACGGTCGGCGCACCCTCCGGAGCCGGAATCCGCCCGTAGATCACCGGCGAGGTGTCGGGCAGATCCAGTACCCGGATCTCCCCCACCCCCGATTTCCGCAACTCCTCGGCGATCAGATCGTGCGCGCGCTGAACATTGTCCTTCGGATAGTCCGGGAACGCGATCGACGGGATGGCAACCAACTGCCCGAGCAGCGATTTCAATTCGGGCATGAGGCCGTCGACAGCAAAGCTCAGATCCTGGCGCAGGTCCATCCCAACATCGAACCATCCGTACCCTCGGTTCCACGGCGAATCTCGAGCGACACGCAGATTCACCGACCGCCGGCCAAGTCAGCGGGCAGGCAGCAGGGGGACGAGAGCTGGGTCGGAAAGGATTGCGCGGCGGGCGAAGCCGAGGGCGCCGGTGAGGATGGCTTCCTCGCCGAGGGTGGCGGGGGCGACCCGCAGGCCGAGGGCCGGAGCGAGGGCTCGGCGGCCGGCGAGGTGGGTTTCGATGGTGGGAGACAGCCAGGGGAACCATTCGGCGAGCAGCCCGCCCAGGACGACCTCGTCGGTGTCGAGGAGAGCGGTGATGGACAGGATCGCGGCGCTCAGGGCTCGGGCGGCGGTGGCCAGGGCGGTGACGGCGGCGGGGTCGGATCGGTGCAGGCGGGTCAGCAGGTCGGCTTCGGCGGCCTGAATGCCCCGGTGGTGCAGGACATCACCGAGACCCGCGGCGGCGAACACGGCTTCGGGGCCCGCATAGGAGACCAGGCAGCCGCGGGCGCCACAGACGCAGTCCGGGCCGTCCATGGCGACGGGGACGTGGCCGGGTTCACCCGCGATGCCGTGACTGCCGGTGTGGATGCGGCCGTCCAGGACCACGCCGCCGCCGATACCGGTGCCCGCCTCGATGAGCACCAGACCGCGCGAATCCCGGGGCAGGGCATGGAATTCCGCCAGGGCCGCCGCATTGGCGTCGTTGACCACGTCGATCACCATCGTGGGCGCGGGCAGGCGGGCGGCGACCAGGGCGCGCAAGGCTACCGGCTCCATCCAGCCGAAATCCGGTGCCACCACCACGGTTTGCGCCGCATCGTCGAGGACCGGGCCCGCCATGGCGATCACCGCGCGCGCCAGGACCGGGCGCGGCGCCGAATCCGTTTCGGCTCCGGCGAATCCGGGTAAGCGGGTGACGGTGTCCGCGAGGACGGCCGCGATGGCATCGGCCATCGCCTCGGGCGTTCCGGGCGCGAGGTCGTGCGGCACGGTGTCGTGGTGGAACACGATGCCCGCGAGGTCGGCAACCGCGACGCGGAGGTGTTCGGAGGTGACCTGGATGGCGGCCACGGCGGCCCGGGTGGGGTCCAGGCGCAGCGGGCGGCCGGGGCGGCCGCGGGCGCCGGACCGCTGGACGTCGTCCTCGGTGATCAGGCCGCGGTCGGCGAGATCGGCGACCAGGGCGGTGACCGAGCCGTGGGCCAGGCCGGTGGCGGCGGCCACCTCGGTGCGCGGGCAGGGGCCGTGGTCGGCGAGGTGACGCAGGACCAGGCCCAGGTTGCGGCGGCGGATGGCCGCGGCGTCGTTCGGCCAGGGACCCGGCGCGGCGGCGGCGCGACGGGTGGGCGGTGCGGGTTCCACGGAGTCGAGACTATGGTGTCAGGTAATTATTTCAAGTGTTGACATTAATCGTGGATCAGGGGTTGGCATGGCCGCGCAACAGATCGGACGACGGACTCTCCTGCTCGGAGCGGGGGTGCTGGCGTTGACCACGGCGTGTTCGAGCGGGAACTCGGGGCCCGAACGGTCGCGCGGGACCGCCACCGCGACGACCACCTCCGGACCGGTGCGCGGCGTGCGCCGCGAGACCGGTGTCGCCTTCCTCGGCATCCCGTTCGCCCAGCCGCCGGTGGGCGCGCTGCGGTTCGCCGCGCCCGCACTTCCGATCCCGTGGACGGACACCCGCGACTGCACCGCGTACGGGCCGACCGCACAGGTGAAGCAACTGTCCGAGGTCACCGCCATTCCGGAGCCGTCCATTCCCGGCGACGACATCCTCACCGTCAACGTGTTCACCCCGAATCCGGACCCGGACGCGAAACTGCCTGTGCTGGTGTGGATTCACGGCGGCGGCTTCGTGGCGGGCAGCCCGGCCAGCCCGTGGTACGACGGCGCGGCCTTCAATCGCGATGGCGTGGTGCTGGTGTCGGCCGGGTACCGCCTGGGCATCGAGGGCTTCCTGCATCTCGACGACGCCCCCGACAACCGCGGCGTCCTGGACTGGATCGCGGCACTGACCTGGGTGCGCGACAATATCGCGGCGTTCGGCGGCGATCCGGCCAAGGTGACCATCGCCGGCCAATCGGCGGGCGGCGGCGCGGTGTGGGCGCTGATGAACACCCCGTCCGCGAAAGGGCTGTTCCGCGCGGGCATTTCGGAGTCCGGCGCGCTCACCCAGCCGAACGACCGCGCCACCGCGCTGGCCATGTCGGCCCTGTTCACCAAGCGCACCGGCCGGCCCGCGACCGCCGCCGCGCTGCGGGACCTGAGCAAGACCGGATTGCAGGACCTCGAGGACAAGCTGCGCGCACTCGGACCCGACAGCAGCGCCGCCACCCTGCTCGGCCTGGCCCCGTGGGCGGACGGCACGCTCATCCCGGCCACCAGCGCCGAAGTCCTGAAATCCGGTGCGGACCAGGATGTTCCGCTCATGCTCGGCTTCACCGCGCACGAGTTCAATGCCGCGCCCCTGACCGGGAATCGACCGCCGGTCACCGACACCACCCTGCCCGCCGCCCTGGGCGCGCTCGGATTCGACCCGTCGACCGCAGCGACCTTCACCCTGGCCTATCCGGGCCTGACCGCGAATCAGATTGCGGGACAGGCGCAGAGCGACGCCGTCATCCGCATGCCGTCCTACCGGGTGGCCGAGATGCGGGCCGGCCGACAGCAGCCCACCTGGCTCTACGAGTTCACCTGGACCTCCACCGCGCCCGACTACCAAGGCATGTCGTTCCACTGCCTCGACGTCCCGTTCGCCTTCGACCTGTTGCGAGCGCAGGGCGTGACCGCGGTGACCGGAAACAACCCGCCGCAGGCGCTCGCCGACGCGATCCACCAGGCGTGGGTGTCGTTCGTCAGCAACGGCGACCCGGGCGACGCCTGGCCCCGCTACACTCTCGACCGGCGCGAGACCATGATCTGGTCGGATGCATCGCACGTCCAGTCCGATCCCTTCGCCGCGCAGCGGCCGATCTGGCTGCGTTGAACCCGCGGGCTACCGTGGAGCAATAGCCGTCTCGATCGGAGGACAATGCAGGTGAACCGCTGGATCGCACCGGCCGCCATGGTCGTCGCCTGCGGACTGTCCGCGGCCCCCGCCGCGCACGCCGCCCCGGGTGACCAGCAGGCAGCCCTCGGCGGCGGTTCCGGCCTGGTGCTGGGCCGGGCCACCAAATGCAGTCTGACCGCCATCGGGCACGACGCCGCCGGGCGGCTGGTCGGCTTCACCGCCGGGCACTGCGCCGAGGCCGGGACGCCGGTGCGCGGGGAGCAGTTCCCCGACGCCGGGGTGGTCGGGGTGGTTCGCGCCGCCGACGAGCAACTCGATTACGCCGTCATCGAATTCGATCCGGCCGTGGTCATTCCGCTGCGCTCGGTCAACGGCACCACCATCACCGGCTTCGCGCCGACGCCGCCCGCGTTCAGCGTGGTCTGCCAGAACGGCCGGACCAGCGGGTACGGCTGCGGCGTGGTGTGGACGTCGAGCCCGGTGGGGCTGCTGGAACAGGCCTGTTCGAGTTACGGCGATTCGGGTGCGCCGGTCACCTACGGGGACCAACTGGTGGGCATCGTCTCGGCGCCGCTGATCAGCGATACCCGGACCCTCCGCTTCAGCTGCACCGACGCCGCCAATCCGCTGCACTCCCCCGTCATCGCCGTCGCCTTCGACACCGTGCGCGCCGCCGTCGACGCGGGCAAGGGCGTGGGCAGCGGCTTCCAGCCGATCTAACGCCCCCCGGACAACACGAACCCGGCCGCACCCTGCACGGCCGGGTTCGAGATTCGGGATCCGGTCAGGCCGAACGGGTTTCGGCGGCCACCGGTTCGGCCTTGGCGGCGCCGCGGCGGAACCGCAGCACACCGTCCTCCAGCGGCGCCTTGCGCAGCATGGCGCGGTCGCGGAAGTAGTTGTTGATCACCAGCCACGGGCCCCGGGTGCCCTGGCGCGGCATGACACCGTCACCGCGCTGGATGTAGCCGGAGGTCAGCGCACCGCCCATGAGCGACGCCTCGGAACGGTCACCCTCCTGCGGGACGGCGACGACTTCGCTGAATCCGTTGTCGCGCATGTGGTTCAGCAGGCGGCAGAAGTACTCAGCGGCCAGATCCGCCTTGAGGGTCCAGGAGGCGTTGGTGTAGCCCAGGACGATCATCATGTTCGGGACCGTGCCGAGCAGCGCGCCCTTGTAGGCCACCAGATCCCGGGTGGCGAGCGTCCGCCCGTCCACCTCGAGCTCCGCGCCGCCGAGCATCTGCACCTTCAAACCCGTTGCGCTGATCACGATGTCGGCCTCGAGCTCCTCGCCCGAGGACAGCCGGATGCCCGTCTCGGTGAAGGTGTCGATGGTGTCGGTCGCGATCGAGGCCTCACCCTTGCGCAGCACCTTGAACAGGTCGCCGTTGGGCACCACGCACAGGCGCTGGTCCCACGGGTTGTAGCTGGGGGTGAAGTGCTTCATGTCGATGTTCGACCCGACCTGCGCGCGCACCGCGGCCAGCATGAGCTTGGCCGACAGCTTGGGGTTGGTGCGCGAGAGCTGGTAGCTGGCCCGCTGCAACGCGATATTGCGCGCCCGGCCCGCCTTGTAGGCGATGGCCGCGGGGACCTTGGCGAACTTGAAGCCGACCGCGACCGGGTCGTCGGCGGGCAGCGCGGCGATGTAGGTGGGCGAACGCTGCAGCATGGTGACGTGCGCGGCGTCCTTGCTCATGGCCGGGATCAGGGTGATGGCGGTCGCGCCACTGCCGATGACGACGACGCGCTTGCCCTTGTAGTCGAGGTCCTCGGGCCAGTGCTGCGGGTGCACGATCGTGCCGGCGAAGTTCTCCTCGCCGGGGAACGTGGGTCGGTGGCCCTGGTCGTAGTCGTAGTAGCCGGTGCAGCCGACCAGGAAGTCGCTGGTGTAGGTCTCGGTCTGGCCGGAGCGCTCGTCGAGCACCTCGACGGTCCAGACGCCCTGCTCACTGGACCAGCTGGTCTTGGTGACCTTGCGGCCGAAGCGGATGTGATCGGTGACGCCGTATTCGGCGGCGGTGTCCTCGATGTACTGGCGGATGTGCGGTCCGTCGGCGAGCACCTTGGTGCCGTGCCACGGCCGGAAGCCGAAACCGAAGGTGTACATGTCCGAGTCGGACCGGATGCCGGGGTACTTGAACAGGTCCCAGGTGCCGCCGATGGCGGTCCGGCGCTCCAGGATCAGGTAGCTGCGCCCGGTCTTCTCCCTGGTCAGGTGGCAGGCCATGCCGATACCGGACAGGCCCGCGCCGATGATCAGTACGTCGACATGCCGCGTCATGGGGAACTCGCTTCCGGTCGGTCGCGCCCGGACACCGGCGTCCGGGCGCTCCGAGTATTACATGTTATTCATAGTAACGTCTACTGCCTGACGGTCAGGGAAGCCCAACCCTCGGGACTCTCAGGGACTTCGCCCCCGAACCCCGAGAAGTCAGGCCGCGCGGACTTGCCCTGGCCGATCCGGTTCCGACCGATAGCGGGTCGTGGCACCACCGATACCCAGCGCCTTCCACACCCGCTTGGACACCGGGTTCATCAGCCCGATCCGATGCGCCAGCGAGCGCACGTCTCCGAAGAAGCCGGCGAACGCCTCCTTCGACTCGGGCAGCCCGAAGAAGACCTCCTTGCGGACCGACCGCGGGATGTCGAACTCCTCGAAGAACGCGCGCGGCGGAATCAGGATGGCCCGGCCGCCGATCCACATGACGATCGGGAAGGCCAGCGACAGCACGAACTTGTCGAACGGGTTGGCCTGCGGCACATGGTGTTCCAGGAACTCGTGAGCGAAGGAGATGTGACGGGCCTCCTCGGCGATGTGAATCGCCATGACGCCGCGCATGATCGGATGGATGTCCTCGCCGGCGCGCAGGATCGCCTTCTGGATGTGGTCGATCGGCTCCTCACCCGACAGCACGGCCATGAAGAACAGATTCGGGAAGACCGAGGCCAACGGCGGCACCAGGTAGGTGAGCTGCTTGAGGATCGTGCTCATGCCGGGCACGTCGATCCCGATGCGGTTCACCATCTCCTGGAACATCAGGGTGTGATTGCACTCCTCGATGACCTCGTGGGTGCAGTAGCGGAACTCCGGCGAGCCATTGGGCAGCTTGAAGGTGTGCTGCACCATCCCGCCGATGAGCAGGGTCTCGAACTGCAGGCCGACCTTGGCGATATTGGCCTGCCGCCACAGCCCGATGGCGATCTTGCGAGCCTCGGACTGGGCCTGATACCAGGGATGCCGCGCGAACATATCGCCGGAGACGGGCAGAATCCACCGCTTGTCATCCTGCTCGACCGCGAAATCGGGGTGATCCCAATCGATATCGGTGAACGGATCGAAATTCTTGTCGACGGACCCCTGCGAGAGCAGCATGAGCTTCTCGGCATACTGCCGGGCAAGCGCGACCGCGGGGTCGTCCGTCGCATGTGCTGACGTCATTGTCAGAGCCTCTTTCGGAAATGGACCTAAGTATCTGTAATCCATGGTTACGCGTACATTGGCGCCGCGTCAACAGGTACCGACCAGTAGGGTTCAGCTCCAGCAGAGAGGCCGCAGTCCCCAGGCCTCGAATTCGTCCCCCACCAGGTCGCGAAGGGCTTCCCGAGTAGGGAAACGATCCGGATCCGCACCCGTGATCGCGAGGGTGACCGTGTCGCCGTCGCTCGACCAGGACAGGTTCAGGCCGACCTCCACGCGACGGAACAGATCGGTGTCGGCGGTGCAGACCACCGGGCGCATGAGCACCGAGCGGGCGCGCACCCCCGCGACAGTCGCCACGCCCTGACCGGTCTCACCGAGATTCGTGCACAGGCATTCCGGGGCCTTGGCCGTGCGGGAGAAGAAGCCCAGGACGAACTTCGGCAGCATCATCTGGACCGGCTGGAGGTGTTGTAGCGCGGGGGTGGTGGCCGGATCGGAGTAGGCGCGGGCCGCCTGTTTGATGGCAGTCCGCACCTGGCGCAGGTCGGTGCGCTCGCCCTTGCGGTAGGGCACCGCGATGGGTAGGCCGGTGGTGGCGTTGGCGCGGGGATCGTCGATTCCGCGCAGGGAATGCGGGATGTCGACGCGGACCTCGGCTCCGTCCTCGATGCGGCCGCTGCGGCCGAGCAGGCCGACGGCTACACCGACCATGAGGCCGTTGTCGGTGCCGTCGTGGGCGGCGGCGACGGAGTTCCATTCGGCCGCATCGACTTCCACCACCAGGTCGGCGGGGGAATGGCGATCCGGCAGTGGGCGTCGCGGTTCGTCGGGCCGCGGGTTGCGGACGGGCTCTCGGACTTCGCGGGCTTTCGCCGCGGCACGGATGCTCCGAGCGGCGGCGCGCAGCTGACCGATGGCGTCGGCGAGGTGGGCGCGCGACAGGCCGCCGACGGGGATCGGGCCCACCAGGCGGCCCGAACTCGTCGCGATGTCGGGTGATTCACCGGCATCGAGTCGGCGCAGGGCATCACCCAGGGCGAAGAGCACCGCTCCGCCGTCCGCGCCCACATGCGAGGTGATCAGGGACAGCAGGGTTCCGCCCGACGTCGTGGGTGCGGCCGACAATCGCCACACGCGGCCGGTGATCGGGTCGAATTCCACCTTGCTCTGTTCGAAAAGCCAATCCAGAACGCCGGTTTCGGGTACCGGGTGCTGCTGCACGGCCAGCGGCTCGGCGGTGGTGGCCGGTGCCCACCACGGCCGGGCGAAGGGCACCGCGGTGGTCATCACCCGGCGGGCCAGGAACCCGTGCGCGAGGTGGGCGTGCAGGCGTTCCAGCACAGCGGGATCCAGCGCTTCGTCGAAGCGCCAGGCCAGCTGATTGACCAGGGCGGTGCCGTACAGGTCGTGCAGTTTCAGGAACAGGTCGTCGTCGGCGGTGAGCCGGTTGGGGGCGGTGGGCATCACGGGCTCCGGATCACTGGGCACGCAGGGTGCGAACGGTCAAGGGCGCGAATACGATCGCGACGACCAGTGCGGAGCCCACCGACCAGGCGAAGTCGGAGCCGATCGAACCGGAATCGGCGAGGGTGCGCACGGCCGCCACCAGATGCGAGACGGGGTTGTAGTCGGAGACGTGGCGCAGCCAGGCGGGCATGGCGGCCACCGGGACCAGGGCGTTGGAGGCGAAACTGGCGAAGGTCAGCACCAGCATCGACATACCCTGCACCGCAGCGGGTTTGGCCACCGTCACGCCGATGAAGGCGAACAGCCAGCTCATGGCGGTCGTGGCGAACACCACCAGCACCGCGCCCAGCACCAGGCCCAGCGGATGATCCGGGCGGTAACCCATGCCGAATCCGACCAGCAACACCATGAGCGCGGCGATCACATAGCGGGTCGCGCCCGCCAGCAGGCCACCGGCCACCGGGGCGAAACGGGCGATCGGCATGGAAACGAAGCGGTCGAAGACACCGGAGCGGATGTCCTCGGAGAGCTGGACTCCCATGGCGACCGAGGAGGTGAGCACGATCTGCACCAGCACGCCGGGGATCAGCGTGGGCAGGTAGGCGTCCAGGCTGCCCGCGATCGCCTTGCCGAACACGCTGCCGAACAGCAGCGGTCCCACGATCGGCAGCAGCACGGCGTCGTAGAGCAGTTGCGGGCTGTGCCGGAAGGTCAGCAGGCCGCGCTGGGCCATGAACAGCGACTGCGCCAGGCCGGCGCGCAGGCCGACGTGGGTGATGCGCGGCTGCCGGGCGATCCGCGCGGTGGGGTGCACGAGCACCGGGGTGTCGGAGAGGACGGTCATGCGGTCCGCCTTTCGGCCGGAGGCGAGGTGCGGGCCGGGCGCCGGGTGAGCGCCAGGAACACCGAATTCAGGTCGGGGCGTTCGACCCCGAAGCCGCGCAGGCGGATTCCGCCGGCGCGGCAGGCGGCGACGATGTCGGCGGCGGTGCCGACATCGGTGAGCGGCACGGCCAGGGTGGCCGGGTTGTCGCCGTGCAACGGCGTTGCGCCGGTGATCCTTTCGACGGCGGCATCGGCCAGCGAGCGCTGCGCCGGATCGGCCAGATCGAGCCGCAGCATCTCCTCGCCGATGGAGGACTTCAACTCCCCCGCCGTGCCCTCGGCCACCACCGTGCCGTGGTCGATGACGGCGATCCGGTCGGCGAGGGCGTCGGCCTCCTCGAGGTACTGCGTGGTGAGCAGGATCGTCGCGCCGCGCCCGACCAGCCCGCGCACCACCGACCACATGCGCTCGCGGGTGTGCGGGTCCAGCCCGGTGGTCGGCTCGTCCAGGAAGATCAAGGGCGGCACCGTGATCAGCGTCGCCGCCAGATCCAGCCGCCGCCGCATGCCGCCGGAGAACGACCCCACCCGCCGCTGCGCGGCCTCGGTCAGCTCGAAGTCGTCCAGCAGTTCGGCCGCCCGATCCTGCGCCGCCCGCCGGCCGAGACCGAGCAGCCGCCCGAACAGCCGCAGGTTCTCCCAGGCGGTCAGGTTCTCGTCCACCGCCGCGTACTGCCCGGTGAGCCCGATCATCGAGCGCACCGCGGTGGCCTGGCCGACGATGTCGTAGCCGAACACCGTCGCCGTGCCCCGCGACGGCCGCGACAGGGTGGCCAGCATGCGCACGGTGGTCGTCTTGCCCGCGCCGTTGGGGCCGAGCAGCGCGAACACCGTGCCCGCCGCGACGTCCAGGTCGACGGCATCGACGGCCGTCATGGTTCCGAAACTCTTGCCGAGCCCTCGTGTTTCGATGGCGAGCTCACCGCTCATCACACACCTCCGATCGTCGCAGCCGAAAGTTCCGCAGCGTCGCGCGCCACCGTGTCCGGTGCCAGCGATTCGACGACATCCGCCGCCCGCCGCACCCCGTCGTCCCGGAATCGCGCCCCGTAGGCCGCCGCCCGCAGCCGCACGTCCGGCTCGGTCGCCCGAATCAGCAACCGCTCCAGCCGATTCGCGGTCAAGCCCGCGAAGGGGGCGGTCGCACCCAAACCGAGCGATTCCACCTGCCTGCCCCAATAGGGCTGATCAGCCTGCACCGAGCAGATCACCGACGGCACACCCGCGCGCAGCGCGGCGGCCGTGGTTCCCGCACCACCGTGATGCACAGCCGCGGCGCACAGCGGCAGCACCGCCCGGTGATCGACCTGATCGACCACCGCGAGCTCCGCACCGATCCGCCCCCGAAACATCGGCCCCACCAACAGCACCCGGAGCCCGAGCCGGCGGCCGGCCTCACGCACCATGGCCTCGACGGCAACCGGATCTGCCACCGGCATCGACCCGAATCCCGCATAGACGGGAGCCGGACCCGCGATCAGCCACTCGAACAGCTCGCTGTCGTAGGCCTGAATCGCCGGGTACGCCACGCCGTTTCGGTGGCGCCCGGCCGAGACGCCGGTCGACGTGCCAGGTGCCGCGCCGATCACCGCCGTGCGCCGGAAGGCCACCGGCTCGGGCTCGACGTCTGGGTATTGCGTGGTATCGGGCACCGGGAAGCCGGTGAACGGCGAGTCGCGCAGCTCGTTCGCGAGCCCTGGGAACAGCTCCGGGTCATAGGCCTGAATCGCGGTGTAGCCCTGCGCTCCCGGAACACCGACGGGGTCGAAGGATGCCGGTGCCGCAGGTAGGGCCGCGACTTCGGAGGCGAGTGCGCGAGCGCGGGCCGCCGTGAGGGCCCGCCAGCCCAGGCGATTCAGCGGGCCCGGAATGCGCTGTCCCCAGCCGGTGGCCACCACCGGAACGGACCGGTTGGGCCGGATGGGGAAGAAGTGCACCGCCGCGACCGGAATGTGGTGGTGGCGGGCGACTTCGACCGCCACTTCCTCGCACGCCATCCCAGTCACGACGATGTCGTGACCCCTGGTGGCAGCCACCAGATCGCGCGCACTCTCCCCGAATCCGCGCCGTTGCAGGTCGACGATGGCGCGGAGGCGCTGGAACGGGTTCAGGTGCCGGAAGCGCCGATCGTCACGCTGGGCGCGCAGCAATTCGTCGCTGTCGAGCCCGAAGGGCACGGCCGGAACACCGTGGCGCGAAGCGAATTCGACCAAGTTCGGGGAGACCGCCACGGTGACGTCATGACCGCGGCCCTGCAGCTCCCGGCCGAGCAGCACACCCGGCTGCGCGTCACCCCGGCTACCGGCGAAGGCGAGTAGCACTTTCATCGTGTGCCCCCGATCGTGAAGGCGTGGCCGGATCCCATCGATGCGGAAACGGGCGCAGTGGATACCCGCTGGACGTCCGCATCCGGTCGGCCGCATGCGTTATCGCGGCGTCCGTGCGAAGACTCCGATCGCGCGTGCACAGCGGTCACGCCCGAGCCGCGGCGGGAACCCGCAGTGGCGCGGGTTCGGTGGTGGTCGCACGGACCGGCGCGGCCTGGTGGATCGCGAATTCGCGCATGGCGCGGGTGAATTCGGCGAGGAAGCGGTCCATGTCGGCCTCCGGGAAGGTGGCGGGGAAGCGGGTGGACAGGCGCAGGCCGTCGGTGGCGCGGACGATCCAGAAGAAGACCTCGTCGGTGGAGTAGGACTCGGCGCGCAGGGTGTGGCCGCGCAGGGATTCGACGAGTTGGTGGTCGGGGAGCGCGCGGATGTCGAGGAAGGAGATGCCGAAGCGAGGGTGGTCGGTGCAGTTCAGGAGTTCGAGGACGCGGGTCCAGGTGGCGTCGTTGGCGGTGCGGGTGCGACGCAGGGCGGTGCGGGTGGACTCCAGTGCGCTGTCGATATCCAGGTCGGGGGCGAGGGTGAGGTCGAGGGGGACGACGTTCACGAACCAGCCCATGGATTCGAGCCACCGCAGGTCGGGGCGGGTGGCGATGGGCATGATGGCCCGCAGCGAGAGGTAGCCGAAGGCGCGGCGGTAGGCGATCGCGAGCGCGGTGAACACCGCCACCGACAGGCGGTGGCCGCGCTCGGTGACGGCGCGTTCCACCTGTTCGAGATCGCTGAGCAACAACAGCTTCCGCGAGACGGAGGTCTGCGGCAGCGGCGCACTGTCCGTGGTCGCCCGGCCGCGCGCGGTGATAGCCGGTTCGAAGCGGGGCAGCATGCCGCCGGAGCCGTCGAGGAAGCGGCGCCAGTGGCGGACCGCGTCGCACTCGGGGGTGAGGGCGGCGGCGGTGTCGCGTTCCCACTGCGCGAAATCCGCGGCGCTGCCGAAGGTCGGTGATTCGCGCGCCGGCTCGCCCCGGGTGACTTCCGCGTAGAGGGTGCGTAGTTCCAGGATGACGATGGCCTGCGAGTAGGCGTCCATGACGGAGTGATCGGCGGCCACCAGGACGGTGAAGTCACCGGTGTCGGCGTGCTCGACGGTGGCGAGCAGGCAGTGCGGCCACCGCAGCGGGGACAGCTGCGATTCCAATGTGCCGGTGAGGTATTCGTTGATCTCGCGGGATCCGGTGATGCCGGGGATCGGCTCTGCGGTGACGCCGAGGTCGGCGGCCGCGCAGATCAGTCGTTCCGGCTCGGGGCCGTCGTGGCGGGTCAGAGTGGTGCGCAGCCCTTCGTGGCGGGCGTGCCAGCGACGCGCGGTCTCGCGCCAGTGCTCGGGATGGAAGGGCGCGTCCATTTCGAAGATGGTGCCGATCCAGCGACCCCGGCCCGGGCGTGGATCGGTGGCGTCGGTCGCGCGGCAGTGGTGGACGTGCACGCTGGCCAGGGGCCGCTCGTCGGCGGTCCAGCCCGCTCCCGGGGCCAGCTCGGCCCGCCACAGGGTGAGCGCGCCGGGGCGCACCGCGAATTCGGATAGGTGGGTGTAATCCATGACCGTCTCCCTCATCGAGACCTCGCCGGAGGCGGTGCGGCCGTTCGATTTCCGTAATAACTCACGGTGCGCGAAACCAGCGCGTTCGAAACGGTTTATCTGCTAACCGGCGAATTGGAAGCTATTGAAATGTGATGTGCCACTCGACGGTGATGCAGCACACCGAAAGCCCCCGCCCACTGGGTCGGCGGGCACTATTTTCCGGCGGAGCCGGCCCCGGCCGCGGCACTACCCGAGCCCAGCGCCTGGGCGGCGGTGCCACCGGCCTGCGCGGAACCGCTAGCCGCGCCGCTGCCGGTGCCCAGCAGCCCGAGCACCGAGCCCGGTCCGGGCACCAGCCCGGCCAGGCTGCCCGCGGCGGAACTGCCGGTGCCGAGCGCCCCGGCCAGGCCGGCGACGGTGGCCGAGCCGGTCCCGGCGGCCGCACTACCCGTTCCGAGCTGCGGCAATATCGATTGTTCGGGAGCCGGGCTCACACCGGCGGGCGTGTCGCCACCCGCCGGCGCGGCGGTAGCCAGGACGGGCGCGAACAGCGGTACGGCGATTCCTGCCAGCAGGACGGTGGCCGCACGAGCCGATCGGATTGCAAACATGGCCCGATTTCCTTTCCCCTTCATCAGGACAAGCGCGCCGAGAGCGGCGACTTGGAGGCAGCAGGTCCGAATTGTGATTGTGGCGACGCTGCCGAGGATTCACCCGATGGGTAGACGACCTGCGCACCAAGACAAACATCTACCGATCGAGTCCGCAACAGGCATACGTGCAAACAATTGGTTAACGGATTGTTCTCGCGCCCTTCTCCTGTGCTTCAGGCCACTGCACGGGTGAAATTCGCCTGCACTTCACATTCACCCCCGGCGGCCGCGGCCCGTGACCGCGGAAAACGAGTTGCTCGCGAGTACCCGATTTCTGGGATCCTGGGCTGGTGAACGCAGGGGAAATCACCGTCGAGGTCGCGCCCGAACTGCACGTCTTCGTCGGTCAGCGCGACCGGGGTCCGATCCGGGTGGACGGCACCTCCACGCTGGGGCATGTGGTGGAGTCGCTGGGCATCCCGCTCACCGAGGTGGGCACGGTGCTGGTGAATGGTGAATCGGTTGCCACCGGACATATTCCGCGCGGCGGCGAGACCGTCACCGTCGCGGCGGTGGTCCGCCCGCAACCCAGCGACGAGCCGCTGCGCTTCCTGCTCGACATCCACCTGGGCACCCTGGCCCGGCGGCTGCGACTGCTGGGAATCGATGCCGCCTACGAGAATCCGGATATCGGCGACGCCGCCCTGGCCTCCCGCTCCGCCGCCGAGCACCGAGTCCTGCTCTCCCGCGACCGCGGCCTGCTGCGCCGTCGCGAAATCTATTCCGGCGCCTACGTTTACAGCCACCACCCGGCCGAGCAACTGGACGACGTGCTGTCCCGCTTCGCGCCGCGCCTGGCCCCCTGGACCCGCTGCACCTCCTGCAACGGCGCGCTACAGGCCGCCGACCGCGACACCGTGCGCGACCGGCTGCCGGACAACACCGGTCAGAGCTACGACTCCTTCGCGGAATGCGTCGACTGCGGCCAGACCTACTGGAAGGGCGCGCACCACGCGCGGCTGGACGCCATCGTGGCCGGAGCTTTGGCCAAATTCGCCTGAGCGCAACGCGCTCGCCGCCGGTCGGTCAGCGGGCGCGGGCGGCGAGCGCGGCGGCGTCCAGGCGCGCGCCCAGGGCCTTGACCTGATCGCGCAGGGCCTCGATGTCCTCCACGGGGACGCCGACCAGATCCAGCACGGTGCGGATCATGCTCTGCGCTCCCCGCTGGAGTTCGCGACTGGCCTCGGTGGCGTGCAGGACCACCGCGCGGCCGTCGGTGACGCTGCGCACACTCTCCACCAGGCCGCGCGACTGTAGTCGCTGCACCAGGGGCGAGAGGGTGCCGTAGTCGAGGTGCACCTGCTCGCCCAGGTCCTTCATGGCGATACCGGGACGCTCCCACAGGGCCAGCAGCACCAGGTACTGCGGGTAGGTCAGGTTCATGTCGTCCAGGAAGGGCCGGTAGGCGGCCGTCATGGATCGCGACGTGGAGTACAGGGCGAAGCAGAGCTGAGCGTTGAGCGAGAGCAGCTCGTAGTCGATCTCCTCGTCCGCTCCGGCCCCGGCGGGTGCGGAATGCGGATGTTCTTGCATTACTGCACTGTACTGCGGACCGTGGCGAGCACCGCGTCCGTGGCCGCCCGGTCGCCGACGGTGATCCGGATTCCGGTGGGATAGGACTTGACGTGAATGTCCGCGCCGGCCAGCGCGGTCGCCACCCGATCGGCCTCGGGGCCGGGCAGGGTGAGGTAGGAGAAATTGGCGTAGCTGTCGGGGACGCACAGGCCGAGAGTGCGTAATCCGGTGGTGAGCCGCCGCCGGTGTTCGCCGAGCAGCGCCACCCGCGCCTCGATCTCGGCTTCGGCCTCGTAGCAGGCCCGCACCGCCACCTCGGCCAGGGCGGTCATCCCGAAGGGCAACTGCCAGTGCGCGATTCGCTTGACGATGTGCGGGGCCCCGAGCGCGTAGCCGACGCGCAGCGCGGCCAAGCCGTACGCCTTGGAGAAGGTGCGCAGGACGAGCAGGTTCGGATGGCGGTCCAGCAGCGCGAACACGTCGATGCGATCGGACTCGGCGACGAAGTCCACATACGCCTCGTCCAGCACCACGGTGACGGACTCGGGCACCTCGCGCAGCAGCGCCTCGAATTCGGCTGCGGGAACCAGGGTTCCGGTGGGGTTGTGCGGGCTGCACACCACCAGCAGCCGGGTCCGTTCGGTCACCGCGGCCGCCAGCGCCGCCAGGTCCTGGCGACCGGAACCGGTGAGCGGCACCGCGACCGGCCGTCCGCCCGCCATGCTGGTCAGGATGGGGAACCCGTCGAAGGTGGGCGTCGCCATCACGACCTCCGCCCCGCCCGCCCCGAATTCCTGGACGATGTGCATGATCACACCGGTGGCGCCGGCGCCCACCACGACGTGATCGGGTGCGCAGCCGAGCCGTTCGGCGATCAGCCGGGGCAGCCGCCGCGGCAGGAATTCCGGATAGCGATTGGCCGAGGCCAGCGCCGCGCTCAGGGCGGCCTGCACCGAGGGCGGCGGTCCGTAGGGAATCTCGTTGAGCTGCAGCCGATGTCCGGCCGTCACCAGCGGGCTCACGGTGCCGCTCCCTTCAGCGTCCGCCCCAGCGAACGGCGGCGGCCCCGGCGAAGTCGCCCGCGTGCGCGAACCCCGCGAACATCACCAGCGACCCGGCCGGGACCCGGCCCTCGTCCACCGCGCGGTCGAAGGTGACGGGAATGCCCGCGCCGAACAGGTTTCCGCAGTCGTCGAAGGTGTCGGGGTGCCGTTCCGGCGGCAGTTGCAGCGCGTCGCGCCAGTTGCGCAGGAAGGCCCGGTTGGGCTGATTGGTGACCAGCAGGTCCAGGTCCTGCGCGGGCACCCCGATCCGCCCGCACACGGTGTTGGCCACCTCGGGCACCAGCCGGTTGCCGCGCTGCAGCACCTTCGCGATCTTGGATTCGGTGAAGCCCACGTGCATTTCGCCGCTGCCGGCCTCCCAGTAGCGGCGCGGCGGGTCGGCGATCACCGTCATCTGCCCGGCGAATTCGGGCAGGTGGCGGGTCTCGATGTCGAGGATCGGCGAATCACCGGATTTCACCAGCAGTCCCGCGCCCGCACCGTCGCCGGGGATGGCGGCCTGTGCCTTGCCGCGCACCTGCTCCTGGGTGAAGACCTGACCCGCCACGTTCTGGATGGTCACGATGAGCGCGGATCGGGCGTCGGAGGACAACAGGATCTGGCGGGCCAGCTTCATGCCGTACACGAACGACGCGCAACCGCCGTTGTGCAGATCGATCAGCCACTCCGGCGCGATGCCCAGCCGCTTGGCCACATCGCCGCCGCTGCCGACGATGCCGATGTCGGGCAGCTGGGTGTGCACGATGAGAACGTCGATGTCGCGCAGCACATCCCGGCCGTGCCGGGCGAGGATCGGCGCGACGGCGCGCTCGGCCATGTCGGCCGGGGTCTCGCCGGGCGCCACGTGTCTGCGGAACTTGGGGGCCTTGAACATCAGGTTCGAGGTGACCTCGTCCGGGTCGGCGAACTGCGCGAAATAGTCGGCGGAGACGATGTTCTCGGGCAGGTACCCGGACACGTCGAGCAGGCTGACGGTGTCGGTGCTCATGGTCAGTCCATCCATTCCGGCTTGATCGGCTGCCCGGCGGCGTGCCGGTGTTCGCAGATGGCTTTGAGATTGCGCAGTTCCAGCAGGTGCCCGGCGGCGAAGAGATGCCAGAAGTCGCCGACCCACACCGGGCGGCCCGCGGGCTCGGTGTCCGGGTAGCCGTTCTCCTCGTAGAAGGGGTGGTGGCAGTTGGTCCAGGTGACCACCGAGCCCGGCTTGTTCAGCACCACCTGCGCGTCGACCACCCGCATCAGGTAGACCATCCACAGGTGGTCGGCCTGGTCCCAAGCGCAGTGGTAGTCCACGGTGCGCGCCTCGGGATTCGCGACGGTGCGGGTGTAGATGCGGGTGTGCGAGCCGATGCGGTCGTCGGAGACCCACACCTCGGGATCCTCGGTGCGCTCGAAACCCCGCATGCTGTAGGTCCATTCGCACAGGCTGCGGGTGTCGGCCAGATAGCCGTACACCTCGTCCGGCGGCGCGGCGACGAATTCGGTGACGGTGCAGTACTGCCCGTAGATCTCGTCGTGCGGGTACACGGCGCGGGTCATGTCCAGCACCAGCGGCATGCCCTCGTTGAGGGCCATGGTCTCGATGCGGTACACGCCCGGCACGTCCAGCTCCGGGACTTCGATCGGCTCGTCTGTGACGGTCTCGGTCATGCGAAAGACTCCTTCAGGAACGGTGCGAAGGGTGGGATCTCGTCCGGGTCACACTGCAGTTCGATGAACGCGGGTCCCGGTATCGCCCGCGTCTTGTCCAAGGCGTTCTCGAATTCGGTGAGGGTGCGCGCGGTCCAGACGGGCAGCTCCGGGAACAGGGCGGCGACACCCGCGCCGATCTCCGCCGCGCGGAAACGGTTGAAGCTGTAGGCGCCGGAGTAGAAGACCTGCTCGCGGGTCACGCACATGGCGTGCGCGTTGTTGTTGAACACGATGAAGGTGACCGGCACCTGATATTCCACGGCCGTGTGCACCTCGTGCCCGTGCATGAAATATGCGCCGTCCCCGGCGATCACCACGGTCCGCCGGCCCCGGCCCAGCGCACACCCGATGCCCGCCCCGAACGAGTAGCCCATGCCGCCCATGCCGAGCGCGATGAGAAACCGTCCGTCCGCGGGGATTCCCAGGTGGTGTACGACGGCCGCCCCGGTGTTCCCCGCGTCGGCGACCACATCGGTGCCCGGCTCCAGCGCCGCCTCGATGGCCGCCACCGCGGGCCGGTACCGCACGCCAGGACCGGACGCGGGCGGCACCGTCAGCTCGGGCAGCGGGAGCCGATCCGGTTGCGCATCGGCGGATCCCGGTTCGAGGTGTGCGCCCGGGGTCCCGCCGATCGAGCTCGCGACCTCGCGCAGTGCGGCGGCCAGCGGGCTCCGCGCCTCGGCGTGCACCGGGACGTACGGCGGCTCCGAGCCCAGCGACAGCACCCGCGGGCAGGCGGCCAGCGCGGTGTCCAGCCCGGCCCGGGCGGTGAGCGAGAGCGGCGCTCCGGCCAGCAGGCAAAGTTCGGCTTCGGCGACCAGGCGGGCCGCGTTCGGATGCCCCATCACCCCGACCACCCCGGCGAACCGCGGATCCGAATTCGGGTACGCGTCCTTGGCGTCGGGGGTGACCAGCACCGTCGCGTCCAGCGCCCGCACCGCGGCCAGCAGCTCGGCGCGCGCGTCGGCGGCGGCGATCCCGGGTCCGGCGATGACCACCGCCGCGCCGCCGCGAGGCATCCCGGCCAGCAACGCCGCGACCTCGTCGGGCAGCGGCCGGTGATCATCGGATCTTCCTGCGGTAGAGACGCTTTCCCGAGCCGCCGACGCCTCGTCCTCGAGGGCCGGTGCGGCCTGAATGTCCTTGGGGAGCAGCAGGATCGCGGGTCCGCCGGTCAGTGCCGCGGCGATCGCGCGGTCGAGGGCGACGGTGATGTCCTGGGGGCGGCGCACTTTGACGCAGTAGCGGGAGACCTGCGCGAACAGCTGCTCGGCGTCGATGCGGCCGGGCGCTCCGCTGGTGTCCTGGAACGCGCCGCGTCCCTCGAGAACGGTCGGGGGCTGGCCCACCAGGGCCAGCACCGGGACTCGCGAGTCGAAGGATTCCGCGAGGGCGGCAAGGAGATTCATGGCGCCACCGCCGGAGGTCGCCGCCACCACGCCGAGGCGGCCGGCGGCGCGGGCGTAGCCGTCGGCCATGGTGGCCGCGCCGAATTCGTGTTTGGCGACGATGCCGGTGACGCCGGGGTGGCGGTGCAGGGCGTCGTAGAGGTCCTCGATATTCGCGCCGCCGACGCCGAAGACGTGGCCGGTGTGCGCCGCGAGCCGTTCGACGACGAGGTCGGCGACGGTGCGAATGCCGGGTTCTTCGTTCGGCTCGGTGCCCTGGTTCACGATCCCCCCTTCGTATTGCCTTGTCCGCGATGCATCGCACACAAGGTATCCAGACGGAGTGAGTTCGATCAATGTGTCGCGGGTCACACCACTGCCTGAAAGATGTTGCTGTACAGGCACTTTGGGTACGCGAAGACCCCACCGGAGAAATCCCGGCGGGGCCCCGGTCCGGGTACAGGGGGAGCTCCGGACCGCATCTGGACGCTACCGGCGTGGACGCCGGTACAACCTGATCAACGAGCTGGGGCCCGAAGTGGTTCAGTGTGAGTCCCCGATCGGCGTGTCGGGATTTCGAATACCGCGCGGACCAGGCGTAGGCAGCGGCGGTCGGCATTGAGGGTGAGCCCGAGCCGGTTGGGGACGTAGGCGAAGGAGAGGCCGGTGGCCGGGTCGGCGAAACCGAGCGAACCACCCATACCGGGCGTTCCGTAGGCGCGGTGATCGGGCGAACCGAACGGGAAGGCCGGACCCGACTTCCGGAAGCCGAGATGGAATCGGGTCGGGGTCTTCAAGACCGCGTCCGGCGCGGGCACCGGGCCCGGGTCGGCGATCCGGGCCCGCACCTCCGCCGTGATCGGCAGCTCCCCGGTCAGGCCCGCCGCGTAGATCCGGGCCAGGCCGCGCGCCGACCCGACGCCATTGCTGCCGGGCAGCTCCACCGACATGATCTCGGGGCGCACGAAATCCTCGGGCATGCCCAGATCCGGCACCGCCAGGGCACGGAAGAGCGGACCGCGGCGCAGCAGCGCCGGCACCGCCTGATTCCAGGGCAGATTCCGCTCGTGCCGCAGATCCAGCCCCATGGTGCGGGTCAGATGGGCGATCCGGTCACCGCCCAGATCCGCGTCCAGCCCCAGGGTGAAATCGACGCCCAGCGGTCCGGAGATCTCCTCGGCGATGAACTGCCGGATGCTGCGGCCGGTCGGGTCGGCGCGGCGCACCAATTCGTTGACGTAAAGCCCGATGCTGACCGGGTGATATCCCTGCCGGGTACCCGGCGTCCACCCCGGGCGCTGCGCCGCCAGCACCTCGGCCACCCGATCCAGATCGTGCAGATCGGCCAAGGTCATCCGGGTGTCGCGCAGGATGTGCAGACCCACCTGATGATCGATGAGCTGACGGACGGTGACCTCGGCCTTGCCGCGGGCGGCGAATTCCGGCCAGTAGCGGGCCACCGGCTCGTCGTATGCCAGCCGATCGCGCGAGACCAGGACGGCGAGGATCAGCGCGGCAACGCCTTTGGTGGAGGAGAAGACAGGCGCGATGGTGTCGCGCTCCCAGGCCAGCCTGCGGACCGGGTCGCGCCAGCCACCCCAGAGATCGACGACCGGGGTGTCGCCGTCGAAGACCGCGACGGCCGCGCCGATCTCCCCGTGCCGGAAATTGCGCCGGAAAGCGTCGGCGACCCGGCCGTATCCCTCGGCGACATACCCGTGCGTCATCGTGTCGATCATCGGAACCGAGCCTACGGGGGCCCGCCGGCCCGCCCCCGGGTGCTCCGGTTTCGAATGGCAAAATCGGGCAAATCGCCCCTATTCTCGAATTCGGGGGCCAAGGTGGCAGGCAGCCACTCCTCGCGCTGTGAAGGGGCCGGATGCCACGCACCACGCGAATAACCGTCATGCTGCTGTTCGCGGCCTGGGTTGTCGACTACATCGATCGGACCGTGATCAATTTCGCGCTGCCGTCGATCGGCGAGGATCTGGGACTCGATCACACGCAGCAGGGGCTGTTGGTGTCGGTGTTCTTCGTCGCGTACGCGCTGGTCCAGGTGCCCGGGGGTCTGCTCGCGGATCGATACGGGGCATTGCGGGTCGGGATCATCGGTCTGACCGCCTGGTCGGTCTTCACCGGGTTGACCGCACTGGCCTGGTCGTTCAGCGTGCTGCTGGCCACCCGGTTCCTGTTCGGGCTGGTGCAGGGCGTCTTCCCGGCCGCGGCGATCAAGGCGCTGGCCGAACGCAGCCGGCCCGAGCAGCGCACCACCGCGGCGGGCTGGACGAACTCCTCGAATGCGGCGGGCCTGCTGCTGGCGGCGGTGATCGCCGGCGTCCTGCTGCCCACGGTGGGGTGGCGGGTGATGTTCGCGGTCATCTCGGTGCTCGGGGTGGCGGTGATCCTGGCCTGGCGGCGATGGATGCCGGAGCCGCTGGTGCAGGACGAGCCGCCGATGGCGGACGCCGCGCCGAGCGCGGAACGCCGCATGGTGTTGTTCTCCCCCGCGCTGCTCGGCTTCGCGGTCATGTTCTTCGGCTACGACGTGCTGGTGTGGGGTGTCACCGCGTGGACGCCGACCTTCCTGCACGAACAGCGCGGAATCTCCATGGCGGGCATCGCTTTCGCGGCGGTGCCGTCCACGCTGGCCGCGGCGGCCGGGGTGGTGCTCGGGGCGCGGCTGTCGGACCGGATCGGCGGGCGGCCCCGGGTGATCGTGGTGCCGGCCATGGCCTTCACCGCCGCCATGCTCTTCGTACTGCCACGCGCCGAGGCGTTTCCGCTGTTCGTGCTCGTGGGCACGGTGATGAGCCTGGTCGCGGGCCTGGCCTACATGCCCGCGTTCTCGGTGCCGCTACGCGCGCTGCCGAGCAGCTATATCGGCGCGGCCACCGGGGTGATCATTTTCGGCGGGCAGTTGGCGGGCGTGGCGAGCCCGCTGGCTTTCGGATTCATCACCGATCATGTTTCCTACACAACGGCTTTCGAAACCATGGCCATCGGGCCGCTGCTGGCGCTGCTGGCGGCGACCGTGGTCCCGCAAACCGCCGACGCGTTCCGGGCGATGCTGGCCCGGCGCGCCGCGGCGGCCGTCCCGCCGAAGGAGCGTCTCCCATGATCGAGCACTGGCAGCAGGTCTACCGCCATCTGCACGCCCACCCGGAACTCTCGGGTGAGGAGCACGCGACGGCGCGGCTGGTGGCCGACGAGCTGCGCGCGATGCCCGGCTGGGAGGTGACCGAGAACGTCGGCGGCACCGGCGTTGTCGGCGTGCTGAGCAGTGGGCCGGGACCGGTGGTGTGGCTGCGCGCGGACATGGACGCCCTGCCGGTGCAGGAGGTGACCGGCCTCGACTACGCCTCCACCGTCCCCGGCGTCATGCACGCGTGCGGACACGACGTGCACGTCACCGCCCTGCTGGGCGCGTGCGCGGAACTGTCCAAGCATCCGGTGCCCGGCACCGTGGTGGCCCTGTTCCAGCCCGCCGAGGAGACCGGCTCGGGCGCGCAACAGATGATCAACGACGGTCTGCTGGACCGTTTCCCGCGGCCGCGCATCGTGCTCGGTCAGCATGTGAGCCCGCTGCCCGCGGGTCTGATCCTGAGCCGCCCCGGCACCCTGATGGCCGCCTCCGATTCGGTGCGCATCACCTTCCTCGGCAAGGGCGGCCACGCCTCCCAGCCGCACACCGCCATCGACCCGCTGCTGATGGCGGCCTCCCTGGTGGTGAGCCTGCAGTCGCTGACCGCGCGGCAGACCGCGACCGCGGCGCCCCCGGTCCTGACCGCGGGCGCCCTGCACGCGGGCACCCGCCCCAACATCATCGCCGACACCTCCGAGGTGCTGCTGAGCCTGCGCACCTTCACCGACGGCTCCCGCGAGCGCATGATCGAGGGCATCCAGCGCCTGGCCGCGGCCGAAGCCGCCGCGGCCGGCGCCGACCAGGACCCGAAAGTCGAGTTCTACGACCACTTCCCGGTCACCGAGAACACCCCCGGCGACACCGAACGCGTGCTGGCCGCCCTCACCACCGCCGGCCTCCCCGTCATGCCCATGGACAACCCGATCACCGGCAGCGAGGACTTCGGCGCCTTCGGCACCGCGGCGGGCGTCCCCTCGGTCTTCTGGCACATCGGCGGCATCGACCCCGCCCGCTTCACCGACGAGGACGGCCACTACATGCTCGCCGAAGGCGCCCTCCCACCCCGCTTCCCCTCCAACCACTCCCCCCACTTCGCCCCCGACCCCACCCAGGCCCTCCCCGCCGCCATCACCACCATGCTGACGGCCACCCGCGCCGAACTCACCCGCCCCTGAGCGCTATTGGTCGAAGGCGATGTGCACGTCGTCGGATTCGGGCAGGGTTTGGCAGGCGAGAGTCAAGCCCTGCGCGAGCTCCTCTTCGATGAGGGATTCGTTCTGGAGCATGCGGGTGCGGCCGTGTTTGACCGCGCAGACGCAAGTGGCGCAGGCGGATTCGCGGCAGACGTAGGGGGCGTCTATGCCGTGGGCGAGGAGGACGTCGAGGAGTTTCTCGGTGCGGGGCCACGGGAGGGTGTGGGTTTCGCCGTCTATGTCGACTCGGACGGTGGCGGCTCCGGCGGGTGGCGTTTCATTGGGTGTGGTGACGGGCGTGTGGTGTTCGAAGGGGTTGTCGGTCAGGGAGCGGTACTGCTCTTGATGGATGGCTCGGTCGGGGACGCGTAGTTGGTTCAGTCCCTGTTTGACGGTGGTGGCGAATCCTGCTGGGCCGCAGAGGTACACGTCGTGGCGTCGGTAGGGGCGAGCCCAGGTCGCGATGGCGCGGGGGGCGGGGAGGCCGCGGTCGGATTCGAGCCAGTGGGTCACGGTGAGGCGGCGGGGGTGGCGGCGGATCAGTTGGTGGAGTTGGGGCGCGAAGATCACCGAGGCGCGGTCGCGGTTGGCGTAGAGCAGGACGACGTTCGCGCGGCCCAGGGTCAGGGCGGATTTGAGGATGGAGATGATCGGGGTGATGCCGCTGCCCGCAGCGCAGAGCAGCAGATCATTGGTCCAGGTGCGGGGGGTGAAGTTGCCGGCAGGTTCCAGGACGGTGAGGACGTCGCCGGGAGAGACGTTGTCGCAGAGCCAGTTTGAAGCGTAGCCGCCAGGGGTGCGTTTGACTGTGACAGCGGGGCGGTCGTCGCAGTGGGGGCTACTGGACAGCGAGTAGCAGCGGGCCACGGAGGTGGTGCGGTCGCTGGGCACCCGGAGGGTGAGGTATTGGCCGGGGCTGTAGCCGAAGCGAGGGGTGAGGTCGGTGGGGATATCGAAGATCAGCGAGACCGCGTCGGCGGTCTCGCTGATGACTTCACGCACCTTCAGCTGGTGGGCGCGTGCGTTCACGGGGCCCTCCTGCCGAACACCAGTTCACCGACGGCCTGGATGCGGTCCATCGACAACGGCTGGGCCATGCGGCGATTCACGCCCGGCGCCAGCCGCAGCATGAAATAGCCCAGCCACGCCTCGGTGCGGACCGGCACCACCGCCAGGTCGTAGCGGATGGCGCGCACCACGGCCCGCGCCACCAGGTCGGGACTCATCGGCGAGAACGGCAGCCGCTCGGCCAGGGCCTGGATCTGCTCGGTGAGCTGCTGACCGCGTTCCACCAGCCGCGGATCGACACCGACCGCGACCGCGTGCCGGGCGATATTCGTATTGATCACGCCGGGGCAGATCGCGCTCACCCCGACACCTTTCGGAGCCAGTTCCAGGCGCAGGCATTCGCTGAGCATCTTCACCCCGGCCTTGGACACCGAGTACGCCGACATGACCGGCGTCGGGGTGAACGCGGCCGCGGAGGCGATGTTCACGATGTGCCCGCGCTTGCCCTCGTCGATCATCAGCCGCCCGAACGACCGGCAGCCGTGCACCACCCCGAGCAGGTTCACGTCCAGCTGCCGCGCCCAGTCCTCGGGCTCCAGATCCAGAAACGCTCCGCTGACCAGGATTCCGGCATTGTTGACCAGCACCTCGGGCACCCCGTGGTCGGCGTGCACGTCCCGGGCGAAGCCGGCCCAGGCGTGCGGATCGGTGACGTCGAGCTGGGTGGCCACCGCGCGCCGCCCCTCGGCCTGGATCAGCGCCACGGTCGAGAGCGCCGCGTCCTTGTCGATATCGGTGACGATCACCTGGGATCCCATGCGCGCGAACCGCAGTGCCGTCGCCCGCCCGATGCCGCTGCCCGCGCCGGTGACGACCACCAGCCGCGGGTCGATGGTGTTGAGTTTCACGAGACCTCCTCCGAGAGCGCGACCGGCTCCGCCACGACCGGCGCGCCCACCGTGTAGCGGTACACGTCGAGATCGAAATGACGGTTCTGCCAATACATCTCGCCGTGCGTGGACGGCCGGAACGGCGAATCGCCGTGATTGTCGATGTAATAGGTGTTCGAGCCTTCGCAGACCGGCGTGAACAGGAAGTTCTTCTGCTGCCGCCGCAGGCACCGCTGGAAGTACTCGTCGTGCACTTCCTGCCGGATCTCGACGTCGGTCGCCCCGCGCGCCTTCGACTCGGCGATGACCCGCGCCAGATGCGCCGAGGTGGCCTCGATCATCCAGATGTAGGAGCCCAGCACGAATCCGTACGGACCGGTAATGGTGAACGAGTTCGGGAATCCCGGCACCGAAACACCCTGGTAGGACTGGTAGCGATGCTCGTCCCAGAACTCCTCGAGGTCCAGGCCGCCGCGCCCGCGCACCGGGAACGGCGGAATCGAGCCCTTGTCCCAGAGTTTGAAGCCGGTGGCGCAGATGAGCACGTCGATCTCGTGCTCGGCCCCGTCGACGGTGACCACCCCGTGCTCGCTGATCCGGGCGATGGAATCGGAGACCAGGGTGACGTCGGACCGGTTGAAGGTCTTCAGATAGTCGTTGGACATGGAAGGGCGCTTGCAGCCCAATCCATAACGGGGCGTGAGCTTTTCCCGCAGTTCCGGATCGTGGACCTGGGATCGCATCCAGCGCCGGATCGGCACCTCGGCCAGCTGCCGCACCGCACCGGTCAGCCAGGCGGGCCCGGCCACCATGCCGCTCATGGCCACCTCGGTGCCGAGATTGCCGACCAGCCGCAGCGCGGAGCGAATACCCGTGCTGCCCAGCACTCGACGCCCCAGCCATCCGACCTCGGCGTCGTTCTTGGGGAACACCCAGATCGGCGTCCGCTGGAACACCGTCAGGTGCTCGGTCTCGTCCACGATCGCCGGAATCAACTGCAACGCGGTGGCTCCGGTGCCGATCACGGCCACCCGCTTCCCGGCCAGAGACACGTCGTGGTCCCACAGCGCCGTGTGCACGAGCGTCCCGCCGAAGTCGTCGAGCCCCGGGATGTCCGGCATCTTGGGCCGTTCCAGCCCGCCGAT
The DNA here is from genome assembly GCF_054781395.1 of Nocardia tengchongensis. Lineage (NCBI taxonomy): Bacteria > Bacillati > Actinomycetota > Actinomycetes > Mycobacteriales > Nocardiaceae > Nocardia > Nocardia tengchongensis. Next base: position 121,777 of record NZ_BAAGUM010000017.1, on the reverse strand, counting down.
GGCCAGCACCACGTACCGCGCCGTCAACCACTCCCCGCCGTCGGTGGTCAACCGCCACAGGCTGTTCCGCTCGTCGAACTCGGCGGCCACGATGCTGGTGTTCAACCGCAGTTTGTCCCGCAGCCCGTATTTGTCGACCATGCTCTCGGCGTAGTTTCGTAGTTCGGTGCCGGGCGCGAAAATCCGCGACCAGTCCCCGCGCTGCTCGTAGGAGAAGCTGTAGATGAACGACGGAATGTCCACCGCGACACCGGGATAGGTGTTGGCGTGCCAGGTGCCGCCGACCCGATCCCACTTGTCCACGATCACGAAATCGTGAATCCCGTGCCGCTGCAGGGCGATCCCGCTGCCGATGCCACCGAATCCGGCGCCGATCACGATGACCTCGTGATCGGGCCGGACGGCGGCCGGCGCACCCGTGCCACCGCGCTGTGTTGCCATATCGGTCTCCTCCGGTTCAGCCGATGCGATCCGACAGTTCGCCGTCCGCGCCGAACAGCTCCCGCTGCCATTGCGCGAGCAGCCCATCGGTGTCGATGTCGTCGGGATGGAAGCCCGGCCGCATGTAGGGCCGCATTTCGGTGAGCAGGCCCTTCACGATCGGGCCGCGAGCGAGCCGCACCGTCTGCCGCGCCACCTTGAAGGGCCGCCAGCTGCGCGGATCGCTGAGGATCGAGGCGAACACGCCGACCGAGACCAGTGGAATAGTGAGCACGTACAGCCCCGCCATCACCCCGATCCGCACCACTTCGGTCCCGCCGGTGGTCCGGAAGACATCGAAGGCCACGGACTTGTGCTCGAGTTCCTCGTAGGCATGCCAGTTCAGCAGCCGCCATACTTCCGGATCACCCGGAATGTCCTGGATCTCCTGGCTGCTGAGAATGCGTTTGGCGAGGGTGGCCGTGTAGTGCTCGGCCGCCGCGGTGAACGCCAGGTGCACCTCGGGCGGCACCGCGTTCTCGACCGCGATCACCCCGCGCTCGCGCAGCGCGCCGTGGGCGAAGGTGAACAGCCGCACGATCGGGAAGCCGTTCTCGATGAGCTGCTCGTTCAACCGTCGATGCTGCTGCCCGTGCACCGCTTCCTGCCCGATGAATCCGGCCACTCGTTTCTTGAGCACGGGGTCGGTGACCTGGCCGGAGAATTTGCGCACCGAGCGGATGAACGATTCCTCGCCGGGCGGGAAGGCGCCGGAGAGGACGGCGATCAGATGCGTCAAAGGGATGTCGCCGCGCACGAATTGGTGCGCCATCGGCTCGGGTTCACCGAACCGGAATCGCATGCGCCGCACCTTCGGGTAGGGCATGAGGGACATGGAGTCCTGCCGACCGATCGTCATTGGCCGGTCCTTTCTGGCAATGGAGTTGTGGTTACTTCAAGTGGTCGAGGAGTTGGCCGTCGGCGCCGAAAAGCTCACGCTGCCAACGCGACAGCAGGGCGGCGGTGTCGATGTCGTCGGGGTGGAACCCCGGCCGCAGGTACTTGCCCAGTTCCGGCATGAGGCCGCGGAAGACGGGCCCGGTGAGCAGCCGGTAGGCCTCGCGCGCGACCCGGACCGGCTGCCGGCGCGCGACCGGGTCCCGCCCGACGGCCAGCGCCAGGCTGAGATAGGTCAGGGGCAGCGTCAGCGAGTACATGGCGAGCATGACCCCGATGCGGGTGCGCTCGGTGCCGCCGACCGCGCGGAACACGTCGAACGCCACCGATTTGTGCTCGAGTTCTTCCAGCGCATGCCAATTCAGCAGATTCCACACTTCCGGATCGCCCGGAATGGCTTGGATCTCGTCGCTGGCCAGCACCCGCTGTGCGAGTACCGCGGTGTAGTGCTCGGCCGCCGCGGTCATGGCCAGGTGCACTTCGGGCGGCACCCGCTCCTCGATCCACAGCATGCGTTCTTTGGCGGCCTCGGAGTCCAGCCAGGCGATGGGATAGCCCAGCTCGACCAGCTTTTCGTTGAGTCTGCGGTGTTCGAGGCCGTGCATGGCCTCCTGCCCGACGAAGCCGGTCACCCGCTTCTTCAGCACCGGATCGGTGACGCGGTCGGCCACCCGGCGCACCGAGCGGATGAAGGATTCCTCCCCCGCCGGGAAGCCGCCGGACATGCCGGCCACGAAATGGCTGTAGACCATGTCGTTTTCGACGAAGTACTTGTCGTTCGAAGCACGATCGAATCGGAATTTGATGCGGCGGGCCCGGGGATAGGTCTGCGCCGGAAGGGTATTCGCCATCTGGACCATCCTTGATGCACGCAGTACCTGGTACCGCGTGTTCGATATACCCAGTGTAGGACTGTCCCAGACAGTAGACAAGGCCTGCCGAGCCCCGGATTCAGCGAATGAAGCGCTCCACCATCCGCCGTTCGCTCGCGGCGTCGGCCAGCGGCCAGGTCAGCAGCGAGAGCACGATCCGCACGATCCATTGCACCGCTTCGTCATCCGGCGCGATACCGGTGAGCAGGGTCGCGATCCGCCCGAGCTCCGGCGAGCTCGCGAACGCCCCGTCACTGCCGCCCGCGCGGGTGCCCGCGAAGCCCTTGGCCAGCACCGGATCCGAGCGCACCGCCGCGACCGAGGCCAGGATCGCCTCCACGATCCGCCGCGAGCCCTCGTAGCGCCGCACGGTCGCGGCCACCCGTTCGGCGACCCCGACCGCCGACTTCGCCATGACCGCGTCGAACAGCGCCGCCTTGCCCGGGAAGTGGCGGTAGAGGGTGGCGCGGGAGCAACCGACCGCTCCGGCCACGTCGTCCATGCCGACCCGGTCGAAGCCCCGAGTCTGGAACAGGTCCGAGGCGACCGCGACGATCCGGTCCGAGGCGGCAGACCGTCGTACCCCACCCGTCAGCCAGTCCACGCGTTGCTCGGCCACCATGCCACTCCTCACCGATGAAGATCAGGTCTCATCCTGAGACGTAGGCACGGCTTCGTCCAGGGTCAATTCCCGGCAACAGACCCATATCAATTTGCCGGAAGTTCGCCCGCTCCATGTAAGGCTGTCTTGAGGCGCGGTGTGGCGCGTTCGACTTGAACAGGTCTTGAGCCTTTCGCCGAGGGATCGGCGAGCGAGGAGACAAACGCGTGGACACCGGCCTGGCACGACTAGGGCAACGTCTCGGCAAACCAACAGCCAAGGACCTCACCGCCGGAATGGCGACCGGTCTGTTCAGCATCCCCGAAGGCATGGCCTACGCCTCCATCGCCGGATTCAATCCGGTCGCCGGACTCTACGCGGGCGTAGTGCCGCCGATCCTGGGTTCGCTCACCGCTTCCACCGTCCTCATGGTCACCACTCTGACCAGCGCCATCGCCCTCACCGGCCAATCCGCCATCGCCACCGCCGGACTCGATCCGCACGACGCGGGGAATCTGGCCGCGCTCACCCTGCTCGTCGGTGTCGTCATGGTGCTCATGGGCGTGCTGCGGCTCGGCGTGGTCATGAGCTTCGTGTCCAACGCGGTCATGGTCGGCTTCTCCACCGGCATCGCGCTGCAGATCATGACCGGCGTCTTCAAGGACGCCACCGGGTACAAGCCGCCGGGGCACAACAAGCTTGTGCAGGTATGGAATTGGCTGACCGGGATCGGCCACTGGCAGTCCGCGGCCACCTGGGTCGCCGTCGCAACCATCGCGGTGTGGGCGCTGGCGCGGCTGATCCCCAAGATCGAGGCGCTGGCGCTGCTGGTCGCCATGGTCGTGGTGAGCGTCGTCGTGGCGATCCTCGGCACCGACGTCGAGCTGGTCTCCGACATCGCCCGCATCCCGGGCGCGCTGCCGGGCCTGTCGCTGCCGAACTGGGATGCCATGCCGCACTTGGCCGCCGGGGCGCTGTCGGTGGCGCTGGTCGCGCTGGCCCAGGCCGCCAGCGTCGCGCCCTCCATGCCCAATCCCGACGGCAGCCGCTCCAGCGTCAACGCCGACTTCACCGCGCAGGGCGTCGCGAATCTCGGCGGCGGCCTGTTCTCGGCGCTGCCCTCGGGCGGCTCGCTGTCCCGGACCGGCGTCGCGGCCGGGGTGGGCGCTCGAACCCGCTGGGCCGGTGTGATTTCCGGTGTCTTCCTGGCGCTGGTCGTGGTGACCTGCGGCAGTCTGGCCGAACGCATCCCGATGCCGGTGATCGGCGGTCTCATCCTGGTCGTCGGCGGTGAGCTGATCTGGGGCAAGGTCAAGGACATCGGCCTGGTGTGGCACACCTCGAAGCTGTCCACCGCCGCCATGATCGCCACCTTCGCCGCCACCACCCAGCTGCCGCTGCAGCAGGCCATCGTGATCGGCGCGGTGCTGTCGCTGCTGCTGTACTGCGTGCAGGCGGCGCGCCAGATCCAGCTGGTCGGGCTCACCCGCGACGCGGCCGGGCACTGGCGCACCACCGATGTCCCGCAACAGCTTCCGCCCGGCGAGGTCACCGTCCTCGACTACCGCGGCACCAGCTTCTTCGCCGAACTCCCCCGGCTCGAAGCGGCCCTGCCCGAGGTGTCCGCGGCCCGCAACGCCGTCCTCGTGCTGGTCCTGCGGGCCATGCCCGACATCCCCTCCTCGGCCATCCTGCGCCTGCTCGAACGCTACAACCGCCAATTGCGCGACGCCGGTGGGCGACTCGTGCTGGCGGGCGTCCAGCCGGAGCTGGCCGAGGTCATGAAGCACACCGGGCTCACCGACGAGCTCGGCGTCGACAGCATCGTGGAGTCCGAGCCCGAGATCTTCGGGCCGGTCACCAAAGCCGTCGAGCTCGGAACCGATTGGATCGACAGTCGCAGTACCCAACAGTGAGGTGGCACATGACAGCAGTGGACGACCGCGCCGATTTCGACAATGCCAACCGGGGCTTCCTCGCCCGCTTGGAACCGGGCGTCATTCCCGGAAGGAACGGCGGCGTGGCCTACGACGCGGACTCCTTCGATTTCCTCCGGGGCGAGGGCGCCGACACCGTCCTGCCGAGCCTGTGGCGGCAGTCCCAGCTCACCGCGATGCAGGGCCTGTACGAGGTGTGCGAGGGCATCTACCAGGTTCGCGGCCTGGACATTTCGAATATGACGCTGATCGAATCCGACAACGGCGTGATCGTGGTCGACCCCCTGGTCAGCGCCGAGACCGCGGCGGCCTCCCTGAAGTTGTACCGCGAAAGCCGCGGCGACCGGGCGGTGACCGCCGTGATCTACACCCACCCGCACGCCGACCACTTCGGTGGCGTACTCGGCGTCGTCGATCAGGACACCACCGTTCCGATCATCGCGCCCGAGCACTTCATGGAACACGCCATCTCCGAGAACGTCTACGCGGGTACGGCCATGCTGCGCCGCGGCATGTATTACGCGGGCGCGAATCTCCCGCGCGACCCGAAGGGTCTGGTCGGCATGGGTCTCGGCCCGGTCGCCTCGGCCGGTGAATTCGGTCTGCTCGCACCGACTCTCGACATCACCGAGACCGGGCAGGAGGAGGTCATCGACGGGGTGCGGTTCATCTTCCAGATGACCCCCGGCACCGAGGCACCCGCCGAGATGAACTTCCTGCTCCCCGACCGCAACGCGCTGTGCATGGCCGAGAACGCCTGCCACACCCTGCACAACATCCTCACCCTGCGCGGCGCGCAGGTCCGCGATGCCCGCATGTGGTCGCGCTACATCGCCGAGGCGATCGAGATGTTCATCGACCGCGCCGACGTCGTGTTCGCCTCGCACCACTGGCCGACCTGGGGCCGGGACAATATCGAGGAGTTCCTGACCCAGCAGCGCGACACCTACGCCTACCTGCACGACCAGACCGTGCGGCGGATGAACCAGGGCGAGCTGGGCACCGAGATCGCCGAGGACTTCCCGCTCGCGCCGGAGTTGGCCGCGCAGTGGAACAACCGGGGCTACTACGGCTCGATCAGCCATGACGTCAAGGCCGTCTACCAGCGGTATGTCGGCTGGTATGACGCCAACCCGGCGCACCTGTGGCTGCACCCGCCGACCGAGCAGGCCACCCGATACGTGCAACTGCTCGGCGGCGTGGACGCGACCGTGGCCAAGGTGAAGGAATTCGCGGACCAGGGCGACCTGCGCTTCGCGGCCGAACTCGGCAGCCACGCCGTCTTCGCCGACCCGTCCCACGCCGGGGCCAAGGAAGCCCTGGCCACGGTCTTCGACCGGCTCGGCTTCGGTTCCGAGAATGCCACCTGGCGCAACTGTTTCCTCACCGGCGCACAGGAACTGCGCCAGGGCATCACCCCGACCGTGCTGACCGCCAGCCAGGCGGTGGCCCTGGCCATGAGCGTCACCCAGCTGTTCGACACCCTGTCGCTGAACATCGTCGGATCCAAGGCGTGGGCCGAGAAGTTCAGCATCGATTGGCATTTCACCGACAGCGGCGAGGACTACCGGATGGAGCTGAGCAACGGCGCGCTCGTGCACTACCCCGCCACCCGCAAGCGCGACGCCGATCTCGACGTCACCCTCACCAAGCTCGGCCTGCTGCAGCTGATGGCCACCGGCAAGTTCGACGGCCTGCAGGCCAAGGGCGACACCGGGGTGTGGCAGCGGCTCGGCGGCCTGATGGACAAGGCCGACCCGAACTTCGCGATCGTCACGCCCTGATCTGCTGGAACCCACGGTGTCCGGACCGCCTCGGCACGCGTCGAGGCGGTCCGGACATCACTCGCCCCCACCGAATCCACCCGAGCAGACAAGGAACGAGGACATGAACGCGACGGCGCCAAGCCCGCGGGGAACCGGCCGCATGGCCTCGATCGAAGCCATGGGCTTCACCGGAATCGTCTTCGCAATACTCACCCTGATCGGGGTGGAGATGCTGCGCGGCATGCCCGGCTGGAGCGCGGATCACGCGGCCGTGGAGCAGTGGTTCGCCCAGTCCGGCAACCGCACCCGGCTCACCAGCGTGGTGCTGATCATGGTGGTGGCCTCGATCGCGCTGCTGTGGTTCATCGGCACCCTGCGCCGCCGCCTGGGGCAGCGCGAGGATCAGCTGTTCGCCACCGTATTCCTCGGCAGCGGAGTGATTCTCATCGGCCTGCTGCTCACCTCCGTGGCCGCCTTCGCGGTGCCGGCCACCCTCGCCCAGCAGGTGAGCCCGGCGGCCGCCGCGGACGCCTACCCGGCCGCTCACGGCCTGGGCATGATCCTGATCACTGTCATCGCGCCCCGCTTGAGCGCGGTCTTCATGCTCTCCCTGGCGAATCTCGGCCGCGTCACCCGCGCACTCCCGCGCTGGCTGACCCTGATGTCGACGGCGGCAGCGCTTTTCATGCTGATCGCGGTGACCACCGAAATTCGCATCGCATGGGTCCTGCCCATGTGGGCCCTGGTCGTCGGCATCTACATCGTCTCGCGGCGAAAGCACCTGGCCCCCGAGTGAAAGAGCCTCAGCCCGGGGTCCTCGCCGCGCCCAGTTCGGCGGGCATGGACGCGTAGGCGTGCAGGTTGCGCAGCGGATGCGGGATCGGCGGGCCGTCCAGGCGCAGGTCCGGGTACCGATCGAACAGGGCGCGCAGCGCGACGCTGCCCTCCAGCCGGGCGAGCCGGGCGCCCAGGCAGCCATGGATCCCACTGCCGAACGAAAGATGTTCCGCGGCATTGTCTCTGGTCACATCGAAGCGGTCCGGGTCAGGGAAGACGTCGGGATCGTGGTTGGCCCCGGCCAGGGACAGCAGGACGAGGGAACCCGATGGGATGCGCTCATCGTCCAAGTCGACGTCGCAGTTCGCGACCCGGCCGGTCATCCGGACGGGACCGTCGTAGCGCAGCACTTCCTCGACCGCGTTCCGCCACAGCCACGGCTGGTCGGCCAGTAGTTCCAGCTGGTCCGGATGGCTTGTCAGCAGGGCGATTCCGTTCCCGAGCATGTTCACCGTCGTCAAGAATCCGGCATCCAGCAGCAGGGCCGCGTTGGCGATCTGCTCGCGGCGGGTGAGTACGTCATCGGCCACCAGCATGCTGAGCACGTCGTCGCGCGGCGCGACGGTGAGCTCATCGAAGTGCTGATCGAAGTACTCTTTGACCTCGGCCAGATCTTTGACCGCGTCGCGGTAGACGGCCCAGGACAAACCTCGTTCGAGCAGCGGCGCCCCGGAGTCTCCCCACTTCAGCAGCGTCGAATGCATGTCGGCCGGCAGCCCGAGGATTTCGGCGATGATCGTGACGGGCATCTGCGCGGAGAAGTCGGTGATCAGATCGGGGCGAGGCTTCGATTCCAGGCGGTCGATCAGGTCATCGGCCACTTCGGCGATGCGCTCCTCCAGCGTGGCGATCGACTTCGGGCCGAAGACGTTCCCGACCATGCGCCGGTACCGGGTGTGATCCGGCGGATCGGTCACCAGCATCGAGGGCGGTTCCCCGAGGTTGGGCAGTCCCAGATCGGTCTTGGCCAGCAGCCAGCGGACCGGCTTCGGCAAAGCCGGGTGATTGGGCGACACCACGCCGAAACGCCGGTCGCGCAGGATGAGGCGGCACACTTCGAAATCCGCGGTGATGTGCACACCCGACATCTTGGGAATCCGGCCGCGTCGCCGGATCTCCTCGATAGCCGGCGATGAACCGAGCAGGCCCTCCGAGCCGCGGGCCAGGTTCCCCAGGGGCGAACCCCGGCGCGCCGACGCCTGGACATAAGTCCGCGCGAGACCGTGCATGAGCAGCCATCGCGTCCACGTGCGAGTCAACATTGTCACCTCCGACCCACTTTTTATGATAGTGATTCGCTATGGGATGGCCCAGGCACCGTGGCGTGACCTCCGGATCAGGCGCCCGGCCCGCCATGGGCAGGCGCGATTTCGTCACCGGTGTGATCGGATCGGCGGCGATGCTGGGTCTCGCGGGCATCGGCGCGGCCACGCCTGCCGCACGGGCGGACAGTCCCGGCCAGAGCCCGCTTACGCCGATCTACCGCGCGCTGGTGCCGGAGATCTTCGCGCCGCTGCCGGATCCGGCCGATCACGTCCCCGCGATCGTCGTCGGATCAGGGTTCGGAGCGGCGGTCGCAGCACTGCGCCTGGCGCAGGCCGGGGTCGACGTCGCGGTACTCGAGCGCGGATCGCGCTGGCCCAACGATCCGTGGCGCGACATCTTCGCCGTCGACACGATTCCGGACGGCCGTGGCTTCTGGCATCGCACCACCTTCACCGGGGCGAACCGGATCCCGGTGGCCGTCGATTCGTTCGGCGGGGTTCTCGACGTGTCCACCTACCCGGGCATCGATGTGTGGCGTGCCGCGTGCGTCGGCGGCGGCTCGGTCGTGTTCACCGGAGTGACGATCGAGCCGGAGCAGCGGTTCTTCGATCAGGTGTTCCGCGGCGTGGTCGACTATCGCGAGATGCACGACGTCTACTACCCCAGGGCTCGAAAGATGTTGCAGCCCAGCACGATACCGGAAGATATCTACAACTCCCCCGCGTTCGCGCACTCCCGCGCCTGGGAGGCGCAGGCCCGCGCGGCCGGATATGCGCCGCAGCGCATCGACGGCACCTGGCGGTGGGACGTCATCCGCGACGAGCTGGCCGGGCGATCGCTGCCGTCGGCGACGGTGGGCTGTTCGGACCTCGGCAACTCCAACGGCGCGAAGTTCGATCTGAACCAGAACTACCTGCGCGCTGCCGAGGACACCGGCCGCGCGCGGATCTACCCGGGCCATCGCGTGGACACCATCGCCGCGGAACCGGGATCGCCCGGTCGCTATGCCGTCGCCGTGACCAAACTGGCCCCGACCGGCGAGGTGCTCCGCACCCGGACGCTGACCTGCGACATGCTGTTCCTGGCCGCGGGCTCCGTCGGCACTTCCGAGCTTCTGGTGCGCGCACAGGCGACCGGCGCGCTGCCGAACCTCAACGAGCACATCGGCGAAGGCTGGGGCGGCAACGGCGATGTCGCCTTGGCGCGACCGCTCACCACGCTCGAGGTGGGCACACAGGGCACGCCCTCCACGAGCCGAATCCTGGACGAGACGGGCGCACCCGTGTCACTGGAGAGCTGGTTCGTCCCCGGTACATCACCCTTCGACACCGGTCTGGTCGCATCGCTGGGCATCGTGCTCGACGACACCCGGGGCCGGTTCGTCTGCGACCCGGACAACGGGCGGGTGGACCTGCTGTGGCCACCCGACGGCGCCGCGGGCTATCTCGCCCGAGCCCGCGAGTTCAACGACACCATGAGCTGTCACTGCGAACCGATCTCCCGACCCGAACTGGAGGCCGACGCCTCGATCACCGCACACCCGTTGGGCGGCGCGGTAATCGGGCGCGCGACAGACGAATACGGCCGGGTGCGCGGATACCGGAACCTCTACGTGATGGATGGGGCGTCGGTGCCCGGCAGCACCGGAACGGTCAATCCCTCATTGACGATCAGCGCGCTGGCGGAGCGCAATATCGAACAGATCATCGGTTCCGGAGGGTAGTCGCCGAGCGCTACAGTCGATTGGTGGACGAGACTCCGGTCGCACACGGTCGGCGCTCACGCGCCGAGCGGGTGGCGATCCGGCTGTTCTACCCGACATTCCGGCCCTCCGCGGAGTCGTTGCGGACGGCCGTCACCGGCCAGGTAGTGCTGGTGACCGGGGCCTCATATGGCATCGGCAAGGCCAGTGCAAGCAAGCTCGCCGCGGCGGGGGCGGTGGTGCTGCTGGTGGCGCGTTCCCGGCCCGAATTGGAACGGCTGGCCGCCGAGATCACGGCCGCCGGGGGCGTGGCCCACATCTACCCGACCGACCTGACCGACATGGATGCCGTGGGCCTGCTCGCCCGGACGCTACTGGCCGAGCACTCGCACATCGATGTGGTGATCAGCAACGCGGGCAAGTCGATTCGGCGCCCCATCGCCGAGTCCTACGACCGTTTCCACGACTTCACCCGCACCATCGACATCAACTACCTCGGCCCGGTACGGCTGCTGCTGACCCTGTTGCCCGCCATGCGCGAACGCGGGCAGGGGCACATCGTCAATGTCTCGACCTGGGGCGTGCTGATGCCGCCGAGTCCGCGCTGGTCGGCCTACGGCGCCTCGAAGGCGGCCTTCGACGTCTGGCTGCGCAGCGTCGCCACCGAGATCGCGGGCGACGGCGTCACCACCACCTCGGTCTACATGCCACTGGTCCACACCAGAATGAGCGCCCCCACCGACTTCCGCCGGATCCCCGGCCTGACCGTCGACGAAGCCTCCGACCTGATCGCGCACGCCGTCAGCGCCAAACCCCGCGAGGTGGCCCCCTGGTGGGCGGTCCGGGTCCAGGCCTGGTCCGCCGTGCACCGCTACCAGGTCCAGCGCTTCATGGAACATCGGTTCCGAAACTGAATAGAGAAATGGAAATTGATTCGGTGGTCCGATCGAAGAGCAAATGTCGCCGAATCGTTGCCATAGACCATATCGACGCCCGTAGAGACCGAACCGACTGCGACGTCGCACCGTATACACCATGTACCGGTGGGCATATACTGTCGCCGGTCGGGGTTTTGCAGGAAAGAATGCGCAAATAATGCGCGGTCAGAGCTGAAGGAAATCCATGACTGCACCGCGACCACAGCCGATACCGCTGTCAGCCGGGCAGCAAGGATTGTGGCTGGCACAAAAATTGAGTCCGGATGTTCCGATATCCGAGGCGCAATATGTAGAGTTCCATGGCGACCTCGACATCGAATTACTGTCCAGGGCGGCCATTCAAGCCGGTCACGAGTTCCAATCCGGGTATCTGAGAGTGGTCGAGACCGACGGTGTGCCGTACCAGGTGTACGACCCGGCACTCGGCCTGGGGGCCTCGATGATCGATGTCCGCAGTTCGCCGGATCCCATTGCGGCAGGCCTGGACTGGATGCGCCGGGAGTACACGGCCCCCTTGGAGATGACCCGGGATCCGCTGGTCGCGACGGCGATCGTGCGGGTGGGGGACCAGGATTACCTGCTGTACTCCCGATGTCATCACGTCGCACTCGACGGCTACGGCGCGATGGTGATCGTGAACCGGATCGCGGCGCTGTACACGGCGGCCGTGCAGGGCAGTGCGGCCGAGCCCAACCGGGCGGCCGATATCCAGGCCCTGTACGAGGCCGACCGCAGCTACCGCGAGTCGAAGCGGTTCACCGACGACCAGGCCTACTGGGTGGACCGACTCGCCGGTGTCCGCGAGGAGTCCAGCCTGGCCGCCGGACCGGCACCCGCGTGCGCCGACAGTGTCGTGGTGATCGCCGAACTGCCGGCGGCGACGGTGGGGCGGATCGACCGGTCGGCGGAAGCGGTGGGGGCGAGCCCGGCCGCGGTGGTGATCGCCGCGTTCGGCTGTTACCTGGCCCGCAAGACCGGCCGCGACGAGGTCCTGGTCAACATTCCGGTATCGGGTCGCACGAACGCCGTCCTGCGGCGATCCGCGGGGGTGTTCGTCAACGTGGTGCCGCTGCCGATCGTCCTCGAGCCGGCCGATACCGTCGCGACGCTGGCGCTGCGGGTGCAGTCCGATCTGGTGGGCGCGCTACGGCACCAGCGGTGCGGCCTCACCGATATTCGCGTCGCCACCGGGAAGCGGGGCGAGCAGTGCCGCTTCGCGGGTCCGGTCGTGAACGTCATGCTGTTCGACCACAAGCTCCAGTTCGGTCCGGTGACCGGGGAGTTCCATCTCCTCAGCTCCGGCCCGGTCGAGGATGTGCTGGTCGACGTGTATCGGGTCGGGGATCCGCCGCGGACGCTCCTCCACTTCCTGGCGAATCCCAACCTCTACACCGACCGCGAACTGTCTGCGCACTGCGCCGGATTCGCGGAGTTCCTCGACGAGTTCGCGGCCGCCGGCTCGGACACCGAGCTGGAACAGGTCGACCCCCGAAGCGTCGCCGAAGGCGCCGGGATTCGCCGCCGCCGTGAGAATCTGGCGTTCTGGCGGGATGCCCTCGCGGACCTTCCCGAAGACCTTCCGCTGCCGTTCGATCGGCCACGGCCGGCGGTGCTGTCGAATCGGAGTGCGACAGCGGATTTTTCGTTGAGCGCGGCCTTGGTTCAAGGATTGGATAATTGCGCACGACAGCACGATTCTTCGTTGTTCACGGTGGTTCACGGTGCGTTGGCGGTATTGCTGGCGCGGATGAGCGGTGGCACCGATATTCCGGTCGGCACACCGGTCGACGATGTGAGCGGGACACTCGCCAATACCGTGCTATTGCGAACCGAGGTCGACCCACGGGAGTCGTTCGCCGATTTGCTCGATCGGGTTCGGCAGGTCGATCTGAATGCGTTCGACCATGCCGATATTCCGTTCGAGCAAGTGGCGGAGCAGCTATCGCGACAACCCTGGTGCCAAGTGATGCTGGCGATCGGCCAGGTCGGTGAAATATCGCGCTCCGACCTGCAATTCACCCTGTCGGTACCCCACGGTGAGGATCAGCTGACCGGCGCGGTCGCCTTCGCCACGGATGTGTTCGATGCCACGACGATCGATTCCCTTGTCCGTCGGTGGATCCGGATCCTGGAGTCGGTGGTCGCCGATCCGACGGTCCCGGTCGGGGCGATCGACGTGCTCGACCCCGCCGAGCGAGCCGATCTGCTGACCCGTCACGGTGCAGCCCCGGTGGCCCCGGTCACCCTGCCCGAGCTGCTGGCCAACGCGGTCGCGGTGGATCCCGAGGCGGTGGCGATCGTCGCCGGAGGGCGGGAGTCGAGCTACCGCGAGATGGACGAGCGTTCGAATCGATGGGCTCGGCAACTGATCGAGCGGGGCATCGGTCCCGAGGATGTCGTCGCGATCGCGGTGCCGCGTTCCGCGGACTCGGTGCTTGCGGTGTGGGCGGTGGCCAAGACGGGGGCCGCCTTCCTGCCGATCGATCCGGCCCATCCGGCCGATCGGGTCGCCCACATGCTGGCCGATTCGAGGGCGGCGGTCGGCCTGACCGTGCCATCCGTGCGCTCCCGGCTACCCGACGACATCGATTGGCTGACAGCGGATTACCTCGACAATGGCGACGATCGGCCGGTCACCGACGGTGATCGGGTGCGGCCGTCGCGGGTCGACGATATCGCGTATGTCATCTACACCTCCGGATCGACCGGGCTGCCCAAGGGCGTTGCCGTAACCCATCGCGGACTGCACACCTGCGCCGTCGAACACCGCGACGCCCTGAGCATCGGACCCGCCTCCCGCACAATGCATCTGGCTTCACCGAGCTTCGACGTCTCGGTGCTGGAGCTGCTGTTCGCGCTGTGCGCGGGCGCGACGATGGTCGTCGCACCCGGCGACAGCTTCGGCGGCGACGAACTGGCCGAGCTGCTGGACCGCGAACACGTCAGCCATGCGTGTATGACGCCCTCGACCCTCTCGACAATCGACCACACCCGGTGGCCCCTACCGGATCTGGGTCATCTGGTGGTCGGCGGCGAGGACTACGGCACCGAGTTCGTCGAACGGTGGGGTGGGAATCGGGAACTGTTCAACGAATACGGGCCCACCGAGACCACGATCGCCGTCACGCTGACCGCTTTGGCGGCGCGGGAGCTGGTCACGATCGGCCGTCCCCTCCTTGGCGTCTCGGCCTGGATACTCGATCAGCGATTGCAGCCGGTGCCGGTGGGTGTGGCCGGTGAGTTGTACATCGCCGGTGGTCTCCTGGCTCGGGGGTACCACCGGCGGGCGGGGCTGACGGCGGAGCGGTTCGTGGCTTGCCCGTGGCTGCCAGGTGCGCGCATGTACCGGACCGGTGATGTGGTCCGCTGGTCGCCCGACGGTGCGATCCAGCATCTCGGGCGGTCCGACTTCCAGGTCAAGATCCGAGGGCTCCGGATCGAGCTCGGCGAGATCGATGCCGTGCTGACGGGTCACGAGAGTGTCGGTTTCGCCGCCACGATCGGCCATCGCGCAGAATCGGGCGCCCAGTCGCTGGTCTCGTACGTCGTTGCCGCGCCGGGACATTCGATCGACACCGCACTGTTGGCGGAACATCTCGCCGATCGTGTTCCGCCCTACATGGTCCCGTCCTCGATCATGGCGCTGGACCGGATCCCCTTGACCCCGACCGGCAAGCTCGATCGAAAAGCCCTGCCCGAACCGGTGTTCGCCGCCGACAAGCCCTACCGGGCGCCCCGAACGCCGATCGAGCAACTCATCGTCGAGACCCTCGCCGATGTACTCCATCTCGACACCGTCGGCATCGACGATTCCTTCTTCGCGCTCGGCGCGGACAGTCTGGTCGCGACCCGCGTCGCGGCGCGTCTCGGGGCCGTGCTCGGTCTCGAAATCCCGGTGCGGCTGTTGTTCGATGCGACCACGACCGCGGAATTGGCCGCCCGGATGGAGCAGGACGCGATGACGGGGCGGCGGCCCCGACCGCCGCTGACCGCCGGCCCGCGCCCCGACCTGGTGCCGTTGGCGCCGGCGCAGCAACGCATGTGGTTCTTCAACCAGTACGACACCGGCTCCGGGGCGTACAACATGCCGATCGCCCTGCGGCTGCGCGGCGAGCTGAACGTCGAGGCCCTGCGATTGGCGCTGATCGACGTCCTGACCCGACACGAATCACTGCGAACGCGGTACCCGGATCACGACGGGATGCTGATCCAGGTGATCGAATCCGTCGACCACGTTGACCCGGAACCCACGCTGACCGCGGTCCCGCACAGCCAATTGGTCTCGGCGATCACCGAATTCGTGACCGAGGGCTTCGACGTGAGCACCCGGGTACCGGTGCGGGCCCGGCTGTTCCGGGTCGCCGATGCCGAGGAACCGGAACATGTGCTGGCCGTCGTGGTGCATCACATCGCCGCGGACGGCTTCTCGATGGCGCCGTTGGCACGTGACGTGGCGACCGCGTACGCCTCCCGGATCCGCGGTGAGGTCCCGTGGTGGACACCGCTGCCCATCCAGTACGCCGACTACGCCCTGTGGCAGCGGGACACCATGGGTTCGCCGGACGACCCGGAATCGCTGAGCGCCCGCCAGATTCGCTATTGGACACAAGCTTTGGAAGGAGTGCCCGAGGAGCTCGAGCTGCCGTTCGATCGGCCGCGGCCGGCGGTGATGTCGAATCGGGGCGCGACGGCGAGCTTCTCGGTGGGTGCGAGGTTGGTCCGAGCCTTGGACCAGGTCGCGCGGCAGCACAATTCGTCGCTGTTCATGGTGATTCACAGCGCCTTGGCGGTGCTGCTCGCACGGATGAGCGGGTCCGCCGATATTCCGGTCGGCACGCCGGTCGCGGGGCGCGGGGTGGCGGAGCTCGACGAGATGGTCGGGATGTTCGTCAATACGCTGGTGTTGCGGACCGAGATCGATCCGGACGAGTCCTTCACCGATCTGCTGGGCCGGGTGCGGCGGACCGATCTGGATGCCTTCGATCACGCCGATGTCCCGTTCGAGCAAATCGTGGACCGGCTGGTCACACGCCGGTCCCAGGCTCGCCATCCGGTGTTCCAGGTGATGCTGGCGTTCCAGAATCTGGAGCCGGTGCGGCTGGAGCTGCCCGATCTCGAACTGTCGATGGTGGACCTCCCCACCAGCGTGTCCCGCTTCGATCTGCAATTCATCCTCGCGCAGGACCACGACAGCGGTGACATCACGGTGACGGTCACCTACGCCACGGATCTGTTCGACGCCGCGACGGTGGATTCCATCGACCGACGATGGATTCGCATACTCGAGTCGGTGGCTGCCGATCCGGCGGTACCGGTCGGGACGATCGAGGTCCTCGACCCCGTCGAACGAGCCGACCTGCTCACCCGCCACGGTCCACCCCCCGTCGCGCCGGTCACGATGCCCGATCTGTTCGCGGCCGCGGTCGGGTTGGATCCCGATGCCGTGGCGATCGTGGCCGGGGGACGGCAGTGGAGCTACCGGGAGGTGGACGAGCGTTCGAATCGGTGGGCTCGGCAGCTCATTCGGCGCGGGATAGGTCCGGAAGATGTCGTCGCCATCGCTGTGCCGCGTTCCGTGGATTCGGTGCTGGCGGTGTGGGCGGTGGCCAAAACCGGAGCCGCGTTCCTGCCGATCGATCCGAGCAGCCCGGTCGAACGCATCGGTCACATCGTGGCCGACGCGGGAGCGGTTGCCGGTCTGACGGTGGCATCGACACGTTCTCGGCTGCCCGATGCCGATATCGGTTGGCTGACCCCGGATTACCTCGATGCGGGCGACGATCGCCCCGTCACCGACAGTGATCGGGTCCGTCCGCTGCGGGTCGACGACATCGCCTACGTCATCTACACCTCCGGATCGACCGGACTACCCAAGGGCGTCGCGGTCACCCATCGCGGATTGAACAACGGCACCACCGAACGTCGCACCGCACTGAGCATCGAACCCCACAGCCGCACATTGCATCTGGCCGCACCGAGCTTCGATGTCGCGGTGATGGAGATGCTGCTGCCGTTGAGTTCGGGCGCGACGATGATCGTCGTGCCCGCAGATGCCGCGGGCGGCGACGCCCTCGCCGAACTCCTCGACCGTGAACACGTCACCCACGCCTTGATCACCCCGTCCGTCCTGTCCACGATCGACGACACTCGCTGGCCGTTGCCGGATTTGGGGCATCTGGTCGTCGGTGGCGAAAACTGTGGCACCGAACTGGTCGAGCGCTGGGGTGGGAATCGCCGGCTGGTGAACGACTACGGACCCACCGAGACCACCATCGCCGCGATCGTGAGTTCCCCGCTGGTAGCCGGTGAATCGGTCACGATCGGTCGCCCGATGCCGGGCGCCTCGGCGTGGGTGCTGGATCGGCGGTTGCAGCCGGTGCCGGTGGGTGTGGCCGGTGAGTTGTACATCGCCGGTGGTCTCCTGGCTCGGGGCTACCACCGGCGGGCGGGGCTGACGGCGGAGCGGTTCGTGGCATGCCCGTGGCTGCCGGGTGCGCGCATGTACCGGACCGGTGATGTGGTCCGCTGGTCGCCCGACGGTGCGATCCAGCATCTCGGTCGATCCGACTTCCAGGTCAAGATCCGAGGGCTCCGAATCGAACTGGGTGAGATCGATTCCGTGCTCGCGGCGCACGCGAGTATCGGTCATGCCGTCACGATCGGTCATCGCGCCGAATCGGGCGCCCAGTCCCTGATCTCGTATGTCGTTGCCACGCCCGGGCATTCGATCGACACCGCGCTGGTGACGCAGTATCTCGCCGATCACGTGCCCTCGTACATGGTTCCGGCCTCGATCATGGTGCTGGACCGGATCCCCTTGACCCCGACCGGCAAGCTCGATCGAAAAGCGTTGCCGGAACCGGTGTTCGCCGCCGACAAGCCCTACCGGGCGCCTCGAACGCCGCTCGAGCACCTCATCGCCGAGGCCTTCGCCGACGTGCTCCACTGCGACACCATCGGCATCGACGATTCCTTCTTCGCGCTCGGCGGCGACAGCATCATGTCGATCCAGCTGGTGACCCGGGCTCGAGCAGCAGGCGTGGTGTTCTCCCCCCGCGACGTGTTCGAGCGCACGACGGTCGCCGGACTCGCCGAGGTCGCCGTCGTCGAGAATGTCTCGGCGACAGCGCTCCCGGCGGAGCCGGCCGGAGCGGGCGTAGGCCCGCTGCCGCTGACGCCGATCATGCGCGAGTTGCTGGAGCGGGCCGGGCCGGCGACCGGCCGGTACGCGCAGGCGATGATGCTGGGTCTGCCGCCGGGGGTCGACCGGCGGCAGCTCACCGACGCCGTGCAGGCGGTCCTCGATCGACACGACATGCTGCGTGCGCGCCTGACCCCGGACACCGACGGACAGTGGGCGTGGGAGGTGTTGCCCGCCGGAGCGATTCGCGCCGACGACGTTCTGATGCGTGTGCCCGGGCCGGCGGGGCTGGGGCCCGACGAGTTCCGTGCGCTGGCATCGGCCGAGCTGGATGCCGCCGCGGACCGGCTCGATCCCGGAGCCGGGATCGTGACGCAGGTGGTCTGGTTCGACCCGGTGGACACCGCGGAGCCGGGCACGGTGCTCGTGGTCGTGCATCGTTCGGCGATCGATCGCGTCTCCTGGCAGGCGCTGGCGCCTGATCTCACGGCCGTGTGGGCGCAGGCCGGCGGCCGGGAGCCGCTCGATTCGGCCCCGACCGGGACGTCCATGCGCCGGTGGGCGCACGGTCTGGTCGAGGCGGCCCGACGTCCGGAGCGCACCGCCGAGCTCGAACTCTGGCAGGCGATGACCGCCGGAGACGACCCGGCGATCGGGTCACGGCCGCTCGACCCCGCGATCGACGTGATCGCCACCGCCCATACGGTCCGGGTCGAGGTGGACCCCGAGGTGACCGATGCGCTGCTGACCACCGTGCCCGCGGCCTTCCACGGCAGTGTGCACGACGGGCTGCTGGCCACCTTGGCGGTAACGATCGCGCGATGGCGACGTGCGACAGCCGGGAGCCCATCCGCGGACGTGACGATCCGCCTCGAAGGCGACGGCCGCGCGGAAGGCGTTGTCCCGGACTCGGATCCGACGCGGACGGTCGGCTGGTTCGCCACAAGCTTCCCGATGCGCCTGGATCTTTCGGACATCGATCTCGACGACGCGTACACGGGCGGACCCGCGCTCGGGTCAGCGGTCAAGGCCGTCAAGGAACAGCTCCGCGCCGTCCCGGACCACGGCGTGGGCTACGGCCTGCTCCGGTATCTCGACGAGGACACCGGGCCGATCCTCGCGGCCGTGCCGCCGCCGCAGATCGCGTTCACCTACCTCGGCCGCGGCGACACGGGGACCGCCGAGGCGATACCGGCGGCCGGATGGGTACCGGTGGACATCGGCGATGCCGCGGCACAGCTGGCCGGTACCCGGGATCCGGATATGCCGGTGCCGGCGGTGCTCGACATCAATGCCTTCGTCGTGGACGAGGCGAGCGGGCCACGGCTGCGGATGATCTGGTCGTATCCCGCGGAGCTCCTCACCGCCGACGCGGTGCGTGAGGTCGCGCAGTCGTGGCGCTCGGCACTGACAGCGTTGGCCAGGCACGTCCGCCACGCCGGGGCCGGGGGACGAACACCGTCGGATGTGACGCTGGCCGGGATCGGGCAATCCGCGATCGAGCGGCTCGAGGACCGGTATCCGGCCCTGAGCGACGTCTGGCCACTGGCCCCGCTGCAGCAGGGGCTGCTGTTCCACGCGCTGGTGTCGGAGCAGTCGGTGGATGCCTACATCACGCAGCTGGTGCTGGAGCTGCGCGGCCGGGTCGATGCGGGGCGGCTGCACCGAGCCGTCCGGGTGCTGCTCGCCCGGCACGCGAATCTGCGCGCCGCGTTCGTCACCGACGCCGACGCCGGACCGGTCCAGGTGGTCGACGACGCCGCCGAGGCGCCATGGACGGAGCGGGACCTGTCCGGGCTGGATGACGGTGCGCGCGAACACGAGTGGGCGCTGCTCATGGCCGAGGACCGCACCACCCGGTTCGACCCGGCTCATGCCCCGCTGCTCCGCTGGACGCTGGTGACCACCGGACCCGGACAGTTCCGGCTGATGCTGACCAATCATCACCTGCTGCTCGACGGCTGGTCGACACCGCTGCTGCTGCAGGAGCTGCTGGTGCTCTACGCCGGCGACTGCGATGCCACGCTGCTGCCGCCGGTCCAGCCTTACCGGGATTTCCTGACCTGGGTCGCCCGGCAGGACCCGGCCGCCTCGCTCGACGCGTGGGCCCGTGCCTTCGACGGCGCCGACGAGCCGACCCTGCTGGCCGCGGCCGATCCGCGCCGCCGCTACACCGAATCCCGTGAGGTGCTGGGCGAACTCACCGAGGCGCAGACCGCGGCGCTCACCGGTCGCGCCCGGTCCCGCGGCATCACGCTCAACACCATGATCGAGGCGGCGTGGGCGATCGTGCTGGGCGCGTCGACATCCCGCGCCGACGTGACCTTCGGCGCCGTGGTCTCGGGACGGACCCCGCAGGTCGCGGGTATCGAATCGATGGTCGGACTGTTCATCAACACGGTGCCGGTGCGCGTCCGGCTCGACGCCACCGAGACCCTCGGGCAGTTGCTCGACCGCATCCAGGCCGAGCAGGCCGCCCTGCTCGATCACCAGTTCGTCGGCCTGGCCGACATCGAGCGAGCGGCCGGGCCGGGAGCGGCGTTCGACACGATGACGGTGTTCGAGTCCTTCCCCGTCGACCGGCACGGGTTGACCGCGGACACCGACATCGCCGGCCTGCGGCTGGTCGACGTGACCGGCGCCGACGCCGCCCACTATCCGCTGGGCGTGGTCGGGCGGATCGACTCGCGACTGCACCTTTCGATCAAGTACCTGCCGGAGCTCTTCGACCACGAAACCATCGCGGCGACCCTGCGGCGGATCCTGGACGTGCTGGGCGACATCGCCGCCGACCCGGAGCTGCCGGTGGCCCGGCTGCAGCTGCTCTCCGCGGAGGAATACGGCGAACTGGCGCCGGTGGCAGGCGATCCCGCGATACCGGAGCGGGTGCTGCCGGAGCTCTTCGCGGCGACGGTGGCCCGGGATCCGGGTGCCGTGGCGGTGATGTCCGAAGACCGGCAATGGACCTACGGCGAGCTGGACGCGGAGTCGAATCGGCTGGCGCGCTTGCTGATCGGTCGAGGGGCCGGGCCGGAGACGAGTGTCGCGATCGGGTTGCCGCGCTGCTACGAGTCGGTGCTCGCGGTGTGGGCGGTGGCGCAGTCGGGGGCGGCATTCGTCCCGGTGGATCCCCGCAATCCGGGCAGCCGGATCCAGCACATGCTCGATGATTCGGGTGTCCGGACCGGAATCACGCTGTCGCAGTGGCGGAATCAGCTACCCGATTCGGTGCGCTGGCTGGTCCTCGACGAGCCTGCGGTCACGGCGGAGCTGGCGGGGTTGCCGGCCACGCCGATCACCGACGCCGAGCGAATCCGGCCGGTCCGGGTCGATCAGCCCGCGTACGTGATCTACACGTCCGGGTCGACGGGCGTGCCGAAGGGCGTGGTGGTCTCGCATCGGGGGCTGGCGAACCTGGCGGCCGAGCAGTGCTCGCGATTCGACCTCGGGCCGGGCGCGCGGGTGTTGCATGCCGCATCGCCCAGTTTCGACGCGGCGGTCCTGGAACAGCTCTGGGCGTTCGCGTCGGGCGGGCGGCTGGTGATCGCGCCGCCGACCGTCCTCGGCGGAATCGAACTGGCGCAGCTCATATCGCAGCACTCGGTGACCCACGCGGCGCTGACTCCCACCGCCCTGGGCACGGTCGACCCGGCCGGGCTGGGAACCCTCGCGACCGTCGTGATCGGTGGCGAGGCGCCCCCGCCGCGGCTGGTGTCGCAGTGGGCGCCGGGCCGGAAACTGATCAACACCTACGGGCCGGCGGAGGCCACCATCCAGACCGATGCCGGTGCGCCGATGGTGCCGGGTGAGCCGCCGACGATCGGCGGGCCGATCCGCGGCGTCGGCGAGCTCGTGCTCGACGCGTGGCTGCGTCCGGTGCCGCTCGGAGTCGTCGGCGAGTTGTACCTCACCGGTCCGGGACTGGCTCGCGGCTACCGCAACCGGATGGATCTGACCGCGTCGCGGTTCGTCGCCGACCCGTTCTCGAACCGCGGGCAGCGCATGTACCGGACCGGGGATCTGGTGCGGTGGCTGCGGCGACCGGACGGCGAGCTGACCCTCGACTACGTCGGGCGGACGGACTTCCAGGTCAAGATTCGCGGCTTCCGCATCGAACTCGGCGATGTCGAGACCGGTCTGCTGGCCTGCCCCGGCGTGGCTCGCGCGGTCGCGACCGTCCATCACGGCTCCACCACCGGCGATCGGTTGATCGGGTACGTGGTGCCCGAGCCCGGCGCCGCCCTGGACCCGGGCGCGGTTCTCGCGTTCGCCGAGGAACGATTGGCCCCGCACCTGGTGCCGGCAACCGTGATGGTGCTCGACACGCTGCCGACGACCGAGACCGGCAAGACCGACCGCTTGGCCCTGCCCGCGCCCGACTTCGGCACGGGCCGAACCGAATTCAGGGCCCCGGTCACCGAGACGGAGACGACGCTCGCGGGACTGTTCGCCGAGATCCTGGGGATCGACAGGATCGGGCTCGACGACTCGTTCTTCGCCCTCGGCGGCGACAGCATCATGTCGATCCAGTTGGTGACGCGGGCCAAGGCGGCGGGGCTGGTGCTGTCCGTGCGCGAGGTGTTCGAGCAGAAAACCGTTGCCGCACTGGCCCGGATCGCCGTCCGCGACAGCGCCGCGGCGGCCGCCCTGCCGGCCGAACTGCCCGGCGGCGGCGTGGGTTCGATGCCGACGACACCGATCATGGGCTGGATGTTCGAGCGCGGCGAGTTCGACAGCTTCTGCCAGTGGGTGACGCTCACACTGCCGACCGGCATCGACCGCACCGCCATCGCGGCGACCGTGCAAGCCGTGATCGATCATCACGACATGCTGCGGGCCCGGCTCCAGCCCGACCCCGCACACCCGTCGGGCTGGGCGGTGCAGACGCAGCCGGCCGAGGTATCCGCCGACGGACTCATCCGGCAGGTGCGGGTGGACGCCGCGCCGGGCAGCAGTACGTTCGACGCGATCGCCGACGCCGAGGCACGCGCGGCCGCCGACCGCCTCGACCCCGCCGCGGGAATCGTGCTGCAGTTGGTCTGGTTCGACTGCGCAGCCGAACCGGGCAGGCTCCTGGTCGTCGCGCACCACCTGGTGGTGGACGGAGTCTCCTGGCGAATCCTCGTTCCCGACCTGGTGGTGGCCGGGGCCCAGGTGAGTGCCGGGCAACCGCCGCGGCTCGAGCCGGTCGGAACGTCGATGCGGCGCTGGGCGCACGCGCTCGACGCCGCTGCCGCCGACCTCGACGAACTCGACTGGTGGCGTGGCACTCTCGCCGAACCGGATCCGCCGATCGGGACGCGCCCGCTCGATCCGGTCGTGGACGTGCAGTCCACCGTCGCCACCGTTCGGGTGACGCTGCCCGTCGACGTGACCCGTGCCGTACTGACCACGCTGCCCCGCGCGTTCCGCGGCAGTGTGGACGACGCCCTCGTCGCCGGGCTCGCACTGGCGTTGACTCGATGGCGAAACCGGCACGGCGACACCGGCACCCACGCGCTGCTCACGCTCGAAAGCCACGGCCGCGACGACACGGTTCTGCCCGGCGCCGACCTCACCCGCACCGTCGGCTGGTTCACCACCACCTACCCGGTACGGCTCGACCTGTCCGATATCGACATCGATGACGCGTTCGCCGCGGGCCCCGCCGCCGGGGCGGTCGTCAAATCGGTCAAGGAACAACTCCGGCGCGTTCCCGGCCACGGGATCGGCTACGGGCTGCTGCGCTACCTCGACGCCGACACCGCCCGCATCCTGGGCGCGATGCCCGACCCGCAGGTGAGTTTCAACTATCTCGGCCGGTTCGACACCATTCCGGACTCGTTGCGCGACACCGGGTGGATGCCCGCCGGCGGCGATACCGCGGGCGGCGTGCAGCCTCCCGGCGCGGCCGCGGCCGCCCTGCTGGCCGTCAACGCCGTCACCGAGAACACGCCGGACGGACCCGCCCTGACCGCGGCCTGGGACTACCCGGCCGGACCGATCTCCGCCGCCGAGGTCACCGAGCTCGCGGAACTGTGGCGCGACGCGGTGGCCGCGCTCGCGGACCACGCGTCCCGGCCCGGCGCCGGCGGGCTGACGCCCAGCGATATCGAACTCGCCGACCTGGACCAGGCCGCGATCGAACGGCTCGAGGCCGAATACCCGGAGCTGGAGGACATCTGGTCGCTGACGCCGCTGCAGGCGGGGCTGTTGTTCCACGCCCAGCTCGCCGCGGGCGCCCGCGACGACTACATCGTCCAACTCCGGATGGATCTCGGTGGGCGCGTCGACGCGGACCGGTTACACCGCGCCGCACAGACTCTGCTCGGACGGCACCCGAACCTGCGCACCTCGTTCGTTCAGGACAGCGCCGGCGAACCGGTCCAGGTCGTGCACCGCCGGGTCGAGACGCCGTTCACTCATCTCGACATCACCGAGAACGCCGACGCCGCAGCCGAACTCGATCGGCTCATGAACGCCGACCGCCACTTCGACATGACCGCGGCGCCGCTGCTGCGCCTGACCCTGATCGACACCGCCCCGCAGCGGTACACGCTGCTGCTGAGCATGCACCACATCCTGATCGACGGCTGGTCCACCCCACTGCTGATCCGGGAACTGCTGATCCTCTACGCCGGCGACAGCGACCCCGGCGCGCTGGCCCCGGTGCCGCCCTACCGCGACTACCTGGGGTGGCTGCGGGCCCAGGATCAGCGGGCGGCGGAAGCGGCGTGGACCCGGGCACTCGAAGGCCTCACCGAGCCGACCCGGCTGGCGCGCACGGACCACCGCCGCGGCACCGACGCCGCGCGGGAAGTCCGGGTTCGGCTGAGCGAGAACCGCACCGCGGAGCTGGTCGCGGCGGCCCAACGGCAGGAGAGCACCCTCAACACCGTCGTCCAGGCCGCCTGGGCGATCGTGCTCGCGAACGCGACCGCGCGCGACGATGTCGTGTTCGGCGCCACCGTCTCCGGCCGCCCGCCGCAGCTGCCCGGCATCGAATCGATGATCGGCCTGTTCGTCAACACGGTGCCCGTCCGGGTCCGGCTCGACGACGGCGAGAGCCTGGCCCAACTGCTGCGGCGAGTCCAGGCCGAACAGGCCGCACTGCTCGACCACGACCATCTCGGACTCGCCCGGATCCAGCGGGCGACCGGGTTCGGCGCGATGTTCGACACCGTGACCGTCTTCGAGTCCTACCCGGTCGACTCGGCCGGGCTGTCCGCGGACACCGACATCGCCGGGATGCACGTCCTCGACGTGCGGGGACGGGACGCAGCGCACTACCCGCTCGGCCTGATCGTCCATCTCGGCGCCCGGCTGGAGCTGATCTTCGAATACCTGCCCGAACTGTTCACCGGGGACGAGATCGACGCCCTGGCCGGGCGGATGGTGCGCGTGCTCGACGCCGTCATCGACGACATCGATCGCTCACCCCTGCGCGTCCAGTTGCTGACGCCGGAGGAGCTGACCGGGTTCGTACCCGTTCGGGGTGCGGCCGACGTGGCGACATCGACACTGCCGCAGGTGTTGTCGGACGCGGCGAGGTCCGAGTCCGACGCGTTGGTCTGCGATGGGGAACGGTTGTCCTATCGCGAACTCGACGAAGTCTCGAACCGGTGGGCGCGGATCCTGATCGACGCGGGCGCGGGACCGGAATCGTTCGTGGCCGTGGCATTGCCGCGCTCCATCGACGCCATGATCGCCGTGTGGGCGGTCGCCAAGACCGGCGCCGCATTCGTGCAGATCGACCCGGCCCAGCCCGAGGAACGGATCAGCGGCATTCTCGCCGACGCGGGTGCCGTCGTGGGGCTGACCGCCGAGACCTATCGAGAGCGGCTGCCGGAGCACATCTCCTGGTTCATCCTCGACGGTCCCGAGTTCGCGGCGAAGGCGATATCGGTGCCCACCAACGCAATCGACGACGGTGAGCGCACCGCCGCGCTGCGGCCGGAGCATCCGGCCTACCTGATCTACACCTCGGGCTCGACCGGGATCCCCAAGGGCGTCGTGGTCACCCACACCGGGCTCGCGAATCTCGCCGCCGAGGCGCGGGAGCAGGTCGGCCTCACCGCGTCCTCGCGCATGCTGGCCGCGGCCTCGCCGAGCTTCGACGTGTCGATCCTCGAATGGCTCAGCGCCGCGGCCGCCGGAGCCACGCTGGTGCTCGCGCCGGAGCACGTGGTCGCGGGCGACGAACTGGCCGAACGGATCTCGGCCGCGGGCGTCACCCATGCGGCCTGCACCCCGACCGTGCTCGCGTCATTGCGACCCGACGGACTCGACACCCTCCACACCCTGCTCCTCGGTGGCGAGACCTGCTCACCTGATCTGGCGGCCCGATGGGCCGAGGGCCGCACGCTGATCAACGCCTATGGCACCACCGAGACCACCATCCAATGCTGCACCGGCGTCCTCGAGACCTCGACCGCGGACGGGCCGCCGCCGATCGGCGGGCCGGCCCGCGGGTTCTCCGCCGTCGTGCTCGACCGCAGACTGCGTCCGGTCCCGCCCGGAGTGCCCGGCGAACTGTATCTGTCCGGACCGGGCATCGCCCGCGGCTATCACGGGCAATTCGCGCTCACGGCAACACGATTCATCCCCGACCCGTACGGGCCGGCCGGGTCCCGCATGTACCGCACCGGCGATCTGGCCGCCTGGACGGCCGACCGGAGGCTGCGCTACTTGGGCCGCAGCGATCTGCAGATCAAGGTCAACGGCCATCGCATCGAACCCGGCGACATCGAAACCGCGTTGTGCGGCCACCCCGATGTCGCCCGGGCGGCGGTCGCGGTCCATGCCCGGCCCGACGGAATCGACCAGCTAACCGGATACGTGGTGCCCGCCCCGGACACGACACCGGATGTGGTGACGCTGACCAGGCACCTCGCCGGCCGACTGCCCACCCATATGATCCCGACCGCCATCATGACGCTCGACCGGATTCCGCTCACGGACACCGGCAAACTCGATCGCAATGCCCTGCCCGTACCCGACCTGCGCGGCCGGTCCCGGTTCCGGGCGCCGTCCACGCCGCTCGAGGCCACCGTGTGCGAAGCCTTCGGCCGCACCCTGGATCTCGAACGCATCGGGGTCGACGACGGCTTCTTCGCCCTCGGCGGCAACTCGCTGGCAGCCACCCAGCTGGTGGCTGGGCTCGCGGAATCCACCGGTGTCACCGTGCCGCTGCAGTGGCTGTTCACCGATCCGACGCCCGAAGCCCTGGCCCGCCGCATCGAGGACCGTCGCGACGCCGGGCCGGAGGTCGACGGACAGGATCTCGCGGGCGCGCTCGCGGTGATGCTGCCGCTGCGCGCCGCCGGCACCGAGCCGCCACTGTTCTGCATTCACCCGGCGATCGGATTGGCTTGGGGTTTCAGCGGATTGGTGCAGCACCTCGATCCCGACCAGCCCGTCCGAGGGCTGCAATCCCCCGCGCTGACCGACCCCACCGTGCGGTTCGACACCCTCGACGAGCTCGCCGCCCGCTACGTGCAGGAACTCCGGACCGTCCAACCGCACGGTCCCTACCATCTGCTCGGCTATTCGCTCGGCGGCACCATCGCGCACGCCATGGCCGTCCGACTCCGCCGCGACGGCGACTCAGTGGACACCCTGGCCATGATGGACACCCGCGTCGTCACCTCCGACAGCGTGCGGGCTCCGACCCCCTCGGTGGCGACGATGCTCGCCGAGTTCGGCGGTATCGCGGTTCCGGACGGCCCCGCTGAACTGACCGTCGAGGCCGCGACCGAGTTGCTGCACCGGCAAGGCGGACTGTTCACCGAGGTGACCGCCGAGCATGTGGTGCGCCTGCAAGCCGACTACACCCGACTGATCGATCTCACCTTCGAGCACCGTCCCGGACAGTTCGACGGTGACCTGCTCTACTTCAGCGCCGCCGACGACCCCGTCGGCGGAGCTTCTCCCGCTCGCGCCTGGCACACCTATGTCACCGGGCGAATCACCGAGCACCGGGTTCCCGTCCGCCACGAACGGATGACCGATCGAGATGCGCTGCGCGCCATCGGCGTCGTTCTCACCGAGCACTTCCGATCCACCCGCACTGCCCCCACGGAGTCACAAACACCAGCAAGGACAAGCCGATCATGAACAGCGACCGAATCGTCGGAACACGTTCCGGCGTCGAACCAGTCAACCTGTTCGACCCCGATATCGCAGCCGCTGACGGCGTGTACCCGCGTGCTGACGAACTGCGCCGGTGGATGGTCGAATACTTGTGCCGAACACACCCCGACCTGGGCAGGCCCGGCGCCGTCTGCCCCTACACCAGTCACGCCATCACCCTGCGATCACTGTGGGCGGTGTTCATCAAGGGGCGCGATATCGACCGCGCGCACATCGCCGCGATAGTCGCCGACCTGTACGACCTGTTTCCCAGCCTGCCACCCCGGAACGAACCCGATTCCAAACTCAAAGCCGTCCTCGCGGTCTTCCCGGACCTCACCGAGTACGCCGACATCGAAGCCGTTCAGCGCGAACAGAAGACCACATTCGTCGAACAGGGTCTGATGCTCGGACAGTTCTACCCCGGCTGCACCGTCGCGGGCCTGCACAACCCGTCCTTCCACGCCCTCGACGCCCCCCTGCCCATGCTCGCCATCCGCTACATGGCCCCCACCGACTTCCCATTCCTCAGCTCACGCCACGAATGGATGGACTTCTACCTCCACAACTTCGCCCCCGAGATCCCCAAGTTCATCGCCACCACCATGTCCGACATGCTCGTCCAGGACCCCGACGCGCCGCCCGAATAACCCTCAGCCTTGGAGTCGGGTGAGAGTAACCAGGTCGAATGCTGTTGGGTCCGGCAAAGCCTGGTTGAGCGTCTTCAGGACGTACGGGCGACGCTGCCCGTCCTGGCACAACACGGTGAGAACCGTTGCTGGAAAGTCCACCTCGCACGATGCCTGCTCCATATTGCGATCGAACTGCGGATTCTTTCGGCACGCCTCGAACAGTTGCCCCATGCGCTCGGCCGGAACGACTCCGGCGCAGAAGACCTGCAGTGTCCTTGCGATGTGGGCCGCGATGTCCGGCCAGGATGCCCCGAAGGATTCCTTGGCGCCAGGATTGGTGAATATCTCCACCGCGAAATTGACAGGGCGGTCCAGAGTCGGTTCCGGCAACCAGGGGAAGAGATCCAGAAACGGTTGGTTCACTGCCATGATGCGGTGGTCCGGACCAGCATTGAGCATGCCCGGGCAACTGAGCGAGTTCAGTAGATCGAGGTCGCCCACACCGTATTGCGGTGGAAACGATCCAGTTTCGATGGTGTAGAAGCCCGGCAGGAGTGCGGCAGCGACCTTCGGTGCGACAGCCCTGGGGATGTTCAGCTTTCGAGACAGCCTCACCGTCGCAGGGTTCGGAATCTCACGCTCCCCCCGCAGATACTTGATGATTGCTGACGGACTGACCTTGAGCTCGTCAGCGAGGTCCGCACGAGTGAACCGGGCAGATCGGCGCGCCACCCTGTCGAAGAACGACATCAGATGCACGAGGGTGTCGTCGTAGACCTCGTACTTGTCGAACCAGGGCAAATGCTGACGGGCCCGCGGAGAGAGGGACTTTCGCCGATGCGAGGCCGTTCGGATATGCGAGCGCGGCTGCATGGCGCGCGGAGTCACAGTGGTCATCGCCGGTGAGCAGTGATTGTTCGCCTGCACGGTGAGCCGACCTCCTTCCCAAACCTTCTCGAGATGGCCTATGGCCAGGTGGAGGCAGGCAATCCAGTCACAGGCTAAGTGCGTGTACATGCCGAGGTCGACCGGATCTGCGACGATCCGATTCCCGATTCACGACACGGAGAGGCTCCGGGTCGATCGATCCGCCGCTGCTCGTCCGGTGAAAGGTCAACTCCACGGATAGATTCGGGTCGACCGGATGCGCGACCGGATCAGCTTCGGGTTCTCGGAAAGGGTAGGAGGCGCTGGTGCCTGAGTTGGAGGTGGCAAGCGACACCACATCCGAGCTGTCGAGGGACGACAGACCGGCGTATTGGCGGGAGCAGGTTTCTGCCAATCAAGGCGGTGCGCGGGTCAACTTCGGCAACTGGCCGAAATTCCATGGCGCACTGAAGGTGCAACGGTTGGCAGGCTATCAGCTGGGCGACTTTCAGAATGTGCAGTTCGAATCCACCGCGATCTCCTACGAGCGCACGCGCGCCGAGATCGAAGCCGACGGCGACCGCAGCGCCCGATTGCTCATTCCACGCCGCGGGGCCCTCGGGATCGAGCAAAACGGCAGCAGAGTGCTGCTGAAGCGTGGCCGGCTGGGCGTCGTCGACTGGGGTGAGCGGATGGTGCTCTCCCACGAAGACGACGTGCGGGGCTGGATCCTCAACGTACCCACCAGCTCACTGCGCCTGTCACCGAAGGGGCCACCGCATCTGGAGCTGGACGCGCACGATCCTCTGCTAGGGTCCGTTCTCGCTCTGGCCGAGCAGCTTTCCCGCCACAGTGACGCGATGACATCCAGCCAGTTCTTGCAAATCAGCACTCATTGGGCCGGGCTGCTCGCCGCCGCGCTCGATGAACGTAGGGCTCCGGAAGCAACCAGATTCGCCGCCATCTCCAGAGATGCCCGCATGCATATCCAGCGCTACAGCGACGACCCCCGGCTCACGGTGAAGGCGGTCGCCGAGCATCTGGGGGTGTCCCGCCGCCAACTCGAGCGTGCGATGCAGGATTCCGGCATGTCCCCGCACAGCTGCCTACTCGCCACCCGCACCGAACGGGCTGTGCAGCGGCTGACCGATCCGCGGTACACCGGTCGCACGATCGCCGATGTCGCCTACGACAGCGGATTTGTGTCCCTGTCCACCTTCAACAACGCCTGCCGTGACAAGTACGGCGCTTCGCCCGGTCAGCTACGACATCAGAGTCTGCAGTCGGTATGACCCTGGATGGGACCAGCTGGAACGCCACCGGACAGGCGGGCCGGCCTGTCCGGTGGCAGCGCGACTCAGCGTCGTCGCGGATCGCTGCAGCGGGATTCCCAGGCGGCCGGCAGATCGTCGGAAAGCACCGGCGCCGCAAGCGTTTCATCGTCGAGACCGAAAGCGTCCAGCAACGACGGCAGGTGCTCGGCGAGGTTGTCGAGCGCCAGGCGCAGGTGCCGTTTGGTGGTGTTCACCGCTGCGACGTCGAGCAGCCCGTGGGTGAGGTACCACACCGCGTGCTGGTCGAGGTAGCTCAGCGCGAATACGTCTCGCACGGCGGCGATCTCGGGGTGATCGGAGTATCGGTGCAGCACCTGGAAGGCTTCCTCGGCCGAGTAGGCCTCGGCGAGGGTGAGCGCTTCGGGAATGACCGCCAAGCGACCCTCGAGACCGGGAGTGGTCAGGTACTGCTGGGTCTCCTCCACGATCGTCAAGGTACGAGTGCTGAACAGGCTCAGGCGATCGGCTTGATCGGTGGGATCGTGCAGAACGACTTCGGGTACCGGCTTTCCTGCCAGATATTTGGCCAGGACGCGACCGGCCACGGACCCGAGGACGTGGCAATCGCCCTCGCCGGTGATGGCCGCGTGGCAAACCCCGAGGTAGTCGGCCACGCGATTGGCGCTGAACATGCCCTGGGCGCCCATCCGAATTCTGGCGTGGGTCACCGTGTCCAGGGCGTGCAGCTGGATGTAGTGCTTGGCCAGCATCACCGACACGACCGTGTCCCGGCTGGTGAGGTCGCCGCCCGCCAGTGATGTTTTCACCGAGTTGCCGTAGAGCGTTCGGGCGATGGTGCCGGCCAGGTCGGTGAGCAGGGTGTCGCGCACGTGCGGCAGCTCGACCATGTACGGGGTGTCCGAGGGGGTCAGGGGCACCACCCGCTTGGCGGCGTAGCGCAGCGCGATGTACAGCGAAGCCCGGGCGGAAGCGTTGAGGCAGGATGCGAGCGCGAGGCGCCCGACCGTGAGCTGACTGATCGCCGAGGCGAACGACCTGCTGCGGCTTTCCTCGTCGCGCCAGGTCAGCACACCGTCGTCGTCGATGGTCGCCAGGTCGTTGCTCAACCAGGCGCTGCGGTCGACCTTCAGTTTGTCGAAGCTGATCACGGAGTTGTCCATGATGACCAGCGGCTGATGATCGAGCTGCGTGATCGTCACGCCGGGTGCGGGTGCGCCGTCGGGTCCGCGTAGTCGGGCCGCGAACAGGTGCACGCCGTGATCGACACCCGCGGCGTCGACGAAGCGGGCGCCGACCACGCAGACGCGTGCCACGGGAATGCCGACGCTGGGCATGAATTTACGGGCCCGCGGGTTCGGGGTGTCGATGACGAAACCGTCGCCGTCCCAGCTCGCGCGGGTCTGCATGAACTGGATGTTGGACCCGCACCCGTACTCGGTCAGCAGCATCACCCCGACGCTGGAGCCGTCGTCGAGGTCCGCGAGATATGGTGCGGCCGAATCGGTATCGGTGAGGGTCGACAAGCTGCCCGAGGCCAGGTTGTAGTGTCCGGAGATCAGCGGAATCAGATCCGTTGCCAGTACGGCGGACCAGTCGAACACCGCGAACAGTCGTGGCAGGTCGGTGGCGATGTCGCGGGTGCTGCCGACTTTCGCGACCAGGTTGTGCAGCTGGTCGTAGGCGTTCTGGCGGCGTTGCTCCTGGCTTTGGGCCTCGGTGACGAAGTAAGCCGGGTTGCTCAGGATCTTCTGCAAGTGCTGGTCGAATTCGAGGCTGCCGTGGCGGAGGACCTCGGCCAATGAGGTCCGCTCCTGATGCTCGTGCATGATCCGTCTCCTAACTCATTCAATCGATCCCATCGGCTACTTGGTCCGCCGGGGGCATAGGAGGTCATCGCCGCCCCTGGACGCACCCGGTCCCGGCGTTGCTGAATGCTTACGCGGACGCCGTGGCGGGACCGGGACAGAGGGCCGGACGATTACCTGTCAGAAGTTCGACGCACCACTCACCTTCACGCGACATGCGGTCACGAGGGCCGGGGAAGGTTCGGGGAAGCCACGCACGCCCGACCGGATCACGGTGGTCGGCGGGAGATCGATTGGAGTGAGCAGGCCGGAAGCAGGATGCCACTGCCGAACCACGGTCGCGGTCGTATCCGCTCGCGTGATTCGTTGCCGCAGTGTCGCGTTCGGCCTGAAGGTCACGAATTGTAGTGTTGCACACATTGTCTGAATGTTCGCGGTGAACCTTCACAGTGCGCGCCGACGGGTACGCCGGATCTATGCTTCGGCCCGCCGATGAGCAGCGGGGACACCGGGACTACGGCGTGGGGAACGGGTGGCGCACGGCCGGGAAAACCACGGGCAGCTCGGTCAGTGCGCGATGGAACGGGCCCGGCCGCCACACCAGATCCTGTTGCGGGACCGCGAGAGTGACTTCGGGGAGATAGTCGAAGAGTTGGTCGATCACTTCCTGCGCGAGCAGCCGCCCGTAGGGGCGGGCGGCCGCGGGGCAGGCGTGATCACCCGAGCTGAATGCGAGGTTCCAGCCGTTGTCGATACTGGCGCCGCCGGTCAGTGCCGGGTCGGTGTTGCACGCGGCCATGCTGATGATGACCGGCTCGTGTGAGGGCAGCCACTCGCCGTCGATCAGAACCGGCTGCGGCGGATAGGTGATGCAGTAGTTCGCCATGGGCGGGTCCGTCGCCAGGCGCTCGTCGATGGCAATGCCGGTCGACAGGGGAGGCGCGTCGGCGGCGGAGATGAAGCGGCCGTCGGTCATCATCAGCAGCAGCGTGTTGGCGATGAGATTGAGTGGGGGTTCGACGCCGGCGGCGAAGAGCAACACCAGCTGATGGACCATCTCCTCGTCCGACAGCATGGCGTGGTGCTGGACCAGCCTCGTGGTGACGTCGTCACCCGGATAGGCGCGCTTGAGCGCGGTGAGGTCGAGTAGAGCCTCACCCATCTGCAAGTTGACCGTCGCGGTGTCCACCCCGTCGAACATGGCGGCGCTGGCGGCCGCGACCCGCTGACCGATGTCCGGTGGGCAGCCGAGGATTTCGCAAAAGACGGAGAAAACCATCGGGAGCGCGTATTGGCTGAGGATGTCGGCGCGGCCCTTGGTGGCGAATCCGTTGATGATGGGAACCGCGGAGTGTTCGACGATGGCCCGCACCGCGTGCAGGTCGATGCCGGCCAGAGCGTCCGACAGGGCTTGCCGGTAGCGCGCGTGCTCGTGTCCGCTGGTGCGGATGGCGTTGGGCCGGTACTCGACCATCGGCATGATGGGGATATCGGAGGGCACGGTCTTCTGCCACTGTCGCGGGTCGGCCGGAAAGTGGTAGGGATCGTTGAGGATTCGCACCGCGGTCGAATAGTTGATGACCAACGTGGCGGGCACGCCCGGCCACATCTCGACGGGCACCAGCGCCCCGTACTCGCTGCGCATTCGCCGGTAGTGCCAGTGCGGGTCGGCTGCGAATTCCGGACTGTAGATGGGGATTCGCACGCCTTCACGCGACCTCACGCCGGGGGTCGCGCCCTGATGCGTGTGCTGCGGATCCACATAGTCTCCCAGTGTGTGCCGTGAAAGCGGTTGCGGCAAAATATAACCCAGGTCAGCAACGGGCACCTCGACGGCGGATCGACTTGGAGATGAACGAATTGCTGGTGGCCGACCTGGATGCCGTCCCCAGGACCGCGGAGGCCCGCCGAATAGTCCTCAGCCGGTAGCCATCTCGCGCTGCACGGTGGTGGTGATCTCGGCGGCGGTCAGGATCATGGCGACCAGGAAGTCGACGAGTTGGGCGCGGTCGATGTCCAGTTCGCCGCGCAGCCATTCGGTGAGGATCTCCAGGCCGCCGTGGGCGACGGTGCGGGCGGCCAGAGCGGCGTGCACGCCGCGGACGGCCTCCTCGCCCAGCAGTTCCCGGCCCTGGTCCAGCATGACGTTGGCGACCAGGTCCACGAGTTCGGTTCTGCGGTGGCGTAAGTCGTCGGTGGCCTGCATATCGATGGTCAACCGGCGGCGGGCGGGGTGGTCGGCGATGGCCGCTACTCCGGCCTCGACCACCGCGCGCAGGCGGACGCGGGTGTCGGCGGGGGCGGTGGCGATGACGCTCATGAGGGTGGCGATCACCGCGGCCAACTGCTCCTCGACCAGTTCGTAGAGCAGGCGGTCGGTGTGGGAGTACGCCTCGTAGAAGTAGCGGTCGTTGAGGCCGGCGCGAGTGCACAGCGCGCGCACCTTCAACCCGCCGATGCCCTCCTCGGCGATCACGTCCAGTGCGACCTCGCGCAGCCGTTCCCGCCGCTGGGCCCGGCGCTCGTCGGCGCTGAGTCCGGCGTATCGGCCACGGGGTGCGTCCACTGTTCCGCCTGTCTGTTGCCACGCCGCGAAGTTTGGTGAAGACTATCACCAAAGTTCTGGTGACGTCCTTCACCAGACCTCCGCACAACAGGAGGCACGCAATGGCGCGTTCCGAGCAGTTGCCCGATCCGGTGATCTTCCGGGAGTTCCCCTTCAATATCGGGGTCAAGATGCTGGCCCCCGGCGATATCCGGCCCACCCCCGAACAGCAGGCGGCCTACCGCCGGTTCGCGAAGATGGGCGATCCGCTCGCCGACGCCCTGATCGAGATGTTCCGGCGACTGCCCACCGGACAGGTACGCGCCCTGTTCGAGACCGCGCTGGAACACGGCATCGAGACCGTGCCGGACGCGCCCGCCGAGCTGAAAGCCTTTTTCGCGCACCTGGATTCGGAGCCCTTCTGGCTGGATCGGGAGAAGCTGGACCGGGCCGCGGGCGTCAGCGGGCGGGTCGGGCCGTGGGCCACCAATCTGGCGCTGTCGATGTTCTCGCTCAACGGCGGCTACCTGGCCTCGCGCGCGGGCAAGGTGCTGGTCGGCACCGGCGGGCTGGCCGCGGAGGCGATGGCCCCGCGGCGGGTGGTCGAGACCGCGACCTGGTGGGTGGACGTGACCGGGCGCGGCGGCCTGGAACGGTTCGGTCCCGGCTTCAAGAACACCGTGCGGGTCCGCGTCATGCACGCGCAGGTGCGGGCGGGCATGAACCGGCGGCCGGACTGGGATCACGAGCAGTGGGACCACCCGATCAACCAGTCCCTGACCGCGGGCACGCTGATGTTGTTCTCGCTGGCCACGATCGCGGGATGCAATGCCGTCGGACTGACCTTCTCCAAGAAGGAGAAGGCGGCCGTCTATCACCAGTGGCGCTACGTCGGCCATCTGATGGGACTGGATCCGGAGATCCTGCCCGCCGACGAGACCGACACCTGGCGGCTGCTGTGGTTGCAGGCCGACTACGAATTCCTGCCCGACGAGGACTCGCGGCGACTGTCCAAGGCACTGGTGTCCGCGCTCGGCCCGATCTACGGCTTCGACGGCCCCGGCCTGCGCTCGCGCCTGCTGCGGCGCGCGTTCACCCTCTACTCGGTGTCCTACAGCCGAATCCTGCTGGGCAAGACCAACTCCGACTTCCTGGAGATGCCCTACAGCCGGATCTTCCTGGTGGCGGTGCTGGCCACGGCGGCGATCAACGGTGTGCTCGAGGTGCCGCGCCGGCTCATTCCGGGCGCGACCGGGCTCAGCGAGCGGGTCGGCCGTCGGCTGACCGAACGCATGATGGCGCGGGCGGCCCGGGTGAACCGCCCGGATCGCAGCTACGCCCGCCATGATCGGCTGGCCGAAACCCGCGCGGCCTGATCTTCTTACCGGCGAGTAACCTACGCCGGGTAACCCCTTGATGAAGGAATCTGGTCAATGAGCCTGCCGCCCATCCTGTCCGAGCGCCTGCGTCTGCCCGCGGTCGCCTCCCCCATGTTCATCGTGTCCGGACCCGAGCTGGTGATCGCCCAGTCCAAGGCCGGCATCGTGGGTTCGTTCCCGTCGCTGAACGCGCGGCCGCAGTCACTGTTCAAAGAGTGGCTGGTGCGGATCAACGAGGAGCTCGCCAAGCACGACGCCGACAATCCGGACCAGCCGTCCGCGCCCTACGCGGTGAACCTGATCGTGCACAAGAGCAATGACCGGCTCGAGGAAGACCTCGCGACCGTGGTCGAGCATCAGGTGCCGATCGTCATCACCTCGCTGGGTGCGCGACCCGACGTGAACGAGGCCGTGCACTCCTACGGCGGCATCGTGCTGCACGACATCATCAACAATGTGTTCGCGCACAAGGCCGTCGAGCGCGGCGCCGACGGCCTCATCGCGGTGGCCGCGGGCGCGGGCGGGCACGCCGGACCGCAGTCCCCGTTCGCGCTGGTCCAGGAGATCCGCGAGTGGTTCGACGGGCCGCTGCTGCTGTCCGGCTCCATCGCGCACGGCCGGTCCGTGCTGGCCGCGCAGGCCGCGGGCGCGGACCTGGCCTACATCGGCTCGGCCTTCATCGCCACCGACGAGGCCAACGCGGTGCCCGGCTACAAGCAGATGATCGTCGACTCCGCCGCGAGCGACATCGTCTACTCGAACCTGTTCACCGGCGTGCACGGCAACTACCTGCGCGGCAGCATCACCGCCGCCGGCATGGACCCCGACAACCTGGGCCAGTCCGACCCGTCGGCCATGGATTTCGGCACCGGCGAATCGGATGCCGGCACGCCCGGCGCCAAGCCGTGGAAGGACATCTGGGGCTCGGGCCAGGGCATCGGCTCGGTCGACGCGGTCCTCCCGGCCGCCGATCTGGTCGAGCGCCTCATCCGCGAGTACGACGAGGCCAAGGCCCGCCTGCTGGCGCTCTGACCGTCTCCACCGAAAACCGCGGGGCGGGCGCATGTTTCGCGCCCGCCCCGCGGCATTCCGGAGCCTCTCGCGCCCCGGAAGCTATGCCTCCGACGTTTCGACCCGCGGTGTCCTGATCTCCACGATCGGCAGGCGCAGCGCCGCCGGTGCGGTCGGCGGCACCACCGGGCTGCGCGGCGCGACCGGCGCGATGCGACGGTAGGCCGAGCCCGGGTACGGCCGGGTGTCGGTCTCACCCTTGTTGGGCCACAACGAGATCGCGCGTTCGGCCTGGGCGGTGATGGTCAGCGACGGGTTCACGCCGAGGTTGGCCGAGATGGTGGAGCCGTCGATGACGTGCAGGCCGGGGTGGCCGAAGAGACGATGGTAGGGGTCCACGACGCCGGTGGCGGGGGAAGCGCCGATGACGCAGCCGCCGATGAAATGGCCGGTCATGGGGATCTTCAAGATGCTGGAGCTCGCGCCGATGGGGATGCCGTCGATGGCGTCCGCCACCCGGCGGGCGACCTCGTGCCCGGCCGGAACCCACGTCGGATTGGGTTGACCATCACCCTGTTTGGTGGTCATGCGGCGGCCGAACGGCCCCCGCTTGGTGTAGGTCGTGATGGAATTGTCCACCGACTGCATGACCAGCAGGCCGATGGTGCGCTCGGACCAGTGGCGCGCATCGTGCACCCGGACCACGTCGCGCGGCCGCCGGCGGGCCGTCCGCAGCCAGAGCCGCCAGCGCGCGGTGTCGCCCTCATCGTCGACCATCAAGGTGCTCATCATGCCGAACGCATTGCTGCCCTTGCCGTAGCGAACCGGCTCCACGTGGGTGTCGTGATCGGGGTGGATCGAGGACGTGATCGCCACGCCCTTGGTGTAATCCGCGTTCCGGTCACGGCTGCGCACGCCGAGCAGTTCCTCGGAGTTGGTGCGCGACAGGTGACCGAGCCGGTCGGAGATCCCCGTGAGCGAGCCCCGGTCCCGCAGCCGGTGCAGCAGCCGCTGGGTCCCGAGCGAGGCGGCGGCGAAAATGACGTGCTCGGCGGTGAATTCGCGGCGCTGCTTGCGGATCACCCGCCCGGTGCGGGCCGTCTCCACCGCGTAGCCGCCGCCGTTCAGCGGTCGCACATCGGTGACGGTGGCGAGCGGATGCACTGCGGCGCCGGCCTTTTCGGCCAGGTACAGATAGTT
This sequence comes from Nocardia tengchongensis, assembly GCF_054781395.1. Lineage (NCBI taxonomy): Bacteria > Bacillati > Actinomycetota > Actinomycetes > Mycobacteriales > Nocardiaceae > Nocardia > Nocardia tengchongensis. The sequence continues at coordinate 82,496 of NZ_BAAGUM010000017.1, read as the reverse complement.
CTTGACCAGCGTGTTCTTGGCATTGTGGCGGCAACCGGTCATGCATTCACCGCAGTGGGTGCAGGCGCGCCGGTCCGGTCCGGCGCCGCCGAAGAACGGATCGGGGACATCCTCCCCCGGGCGGCGACCGGGCCCGCCGAAGAAGACCCCGACCGGGGTGGGCCGGTAGGTGTCGCCGATTCCCATGCCCTCGGCCACGTCTCGCAAGACGCGGTCCGTCGGCGTGGTGGCCGGATTGGCGGTCACCCCCAGCATGCGTTTGGCCTGGTCGTAGTGCGGAGCGAGTTCGTCCTTCCAGTCCGTGATGTGACCCCACTGCCGGTCGGCGTAGAACTTGTCCGGCGGCTCGTAGAGGGTGTTGGCGTAGACCAGTGAACCGCCGCCGACCCCGGCGCCCGCCATCACGAAGGTGTCGTTCAACAGCGCCAGCCGCTGAATTCCGAAGCAGCCCAACGCCGGCGCCCACAGGTACCTGCGCAGCCGCCAAGACGTCTGCGCGAACTCGTGGTCCTCGAACCGCCGCCCGGCCTCCAGCACGCCGACGCGATAGCCCTTCTCGGTCAGCCGCAGTGCGCTCACGCTGCCGCCGAAGCCAGAGCCGATCACGATGACGTCATAGTCGAATCGCATGGGTCGACGCTACGACCTGCGGTTATGACGGCATGACAGAGTGTCGGCCAGAAAATCCGCACTTTCGGCCACGCGAGCTGGAATCAGGCCGAGCGCAACGGTGTCCGAAAACCTCCGGCGGCCCCATAGTCCATGACGCTGTACCGCGTTATGACCTGGAGGTTCCTGGTGAACAGTCCCACTCCCCCGCCGGCGACGACCGCCGCCCGATCAGCCCGGCTCGACGCCCTCGGGCGGCTCGGGGCCGACTGGTGGTCGGTGATCGTGTCGGGCGTCGTGGTCGTGCTCGCCGTGCTCGGCGCGCTGCCGAAGATTCCGTGGTGACGACATGAGCGACACCACCCTGAATCCCGGCACGAGCACCGAAGCCGACACCGCCGCAACCGAATTCGACGAAACTCCGGGACCGCTCACGGTGGCGCGGCTGCTCGGCTATCTGCCGGGCATCGCGCTGCTGGTCGCGGTCGGCGTGCTCGGCAAGTACTCGCAGATCTGGTGGAACAGTGCGGCCAAGCACAACCACTGGACCGTGCCCGACATCGAATACGTGTTGTGGGCCATCGTCATCGGCCTGCTCATCACCAATACCGTCGGCCTGCACCCGATCTTCCGGCCCGGCGTCGGCACCTACGAGTTCTGGCTCAAGATCGGCATCGTGGCGCTCGGGTCGCGGTTCGTGCTCGGGGACGTCGCGAAGCTGGGCGGCACCAGCTTCCTGCAGATCCTGATCGACATGACGGTGTCGGGCGCGATCATCCTCGCGGTGTCGCGGTGGCTCGGACTGTCCGGCAAGCTCGGATCGCTGCTGGCCATCGGCACTTCGATCTGCGGGGTGTCGGCCATCATCGCGGGCAAGGGCGCGATCCGGGCCCGCAACTCCGATGTCGGGTATGCCATCGCGGCGATTCTGGCGCTGGGCGCGGTCGCCCTGTTCGCGCTGCCGTCACTGGGGCACGCGATCGGGCTGAGCGATCACGAGTTCGGGCTCTGGGCCGGTCTGGCCGTGGACAATACGGCCGAGACCACGGCCACCGGCTACCTGTTCTCCGACGAGGCGGGCAAGGTGGCGGTGCTGGTCAAGTCCACCCGCAACGCGCTGATCGGATTCGTGGTGCTGGGCTTCGCGGCCTACTGGGCGTCGCGCGGCGAGGCCGATGCCATCGCGCCGGGCCTGCGCGCCAAGGCGGCATTCGTGTGGTCCAAGTTCCCGAAGTTCGTGCTGGGCTTCCTGGCGGTGTCGGCGGTCGCGACCTTCCACTGGCTGTCCAAGCAGCAGACCACCAACCTGGCCAACGTGTCCCGGTGGGCGTTCCTGCTCACCTTCGCGGGCGTGGGGCTCAACACCAATATTCGTGAGCTGGCGCGCACCGGCTGGCGGCCGCTCGTGGTGGCGGTGGTCGGGCTGGTGACCGTCGCGGTGGTGTCGCTGGGGCTGGTGCTGTTCACCTCGCGCGTCCTGCACTGGGGTGTCGCGGGCTGAGGCCACACGCGAAAGGGCCGGGATCCGATCAGGATCCCGGCCCTTCTTCTGCTCGAGGGCTATGCGCCGCGCTGCAGAGCGGGCGCGTCGGCCTGCTCGGCGAGCCGCTCGGACAGGAACCGCATGGCGGGTCCGGCGAAGGCCATCGCGCCGCCGATGTGCTCGCGACCCTTCAGGGTGCGCATGGTGACGTCCGCGCCGAGCGCCTTCCACTCCTCCGCCAGCCGCACGGCCTGCGGATACGGGATGACCTGTTCGGCGGTGCCGCCCGCGACCAGAACCGGTGCGGCGGGCGCGATCCCGCCGAGCCGGTTCTCCAGCAGCCGCGCCTTCACCTCGGGCACCTCGAACGGCAGCCGGTGGCAGTAGGTCGAGACCCGGGTGGGCACCAGCAGGCCCGCGCCGACTCCGAGCAGCCCGGCCGCCGCGATGTGGGTGCGGCGGAACAGCGCGGCCAGCACCCGCCCCTGCGGGTTGAGGTGCTGCAGCACATTCAGTTCGGGGTAGGCGGCCTCGATGCCGAGCACGCCGTAGAACAGCAGGAACGCCGCGGGCGTGCCGTCGAGGAACTTCACCATGTCGAGCATGTCGGCCGGGGCGGAACCGACCGCGCCGCCGGCCAGCTCGAGGTCGGGGGCGTAGGTGGGCTGCAGCTGCAGCGCCCAGCCCGCCGCGTTGCCGCCCTCGGAGTAGCCGTAGATGCCCAGCGGGCCGTCGGGATCCAGGTCCGCGCCGGGCAGTCGCCGCGCGGCCCGCATGCTGTCGAGCACGGCCGGGCCCAGGGCACGGCCCATGACGTAGGGGTGCAGGCCGGGACTGCCCAGCCCCGGGTAGTCGGTGACGGCCAGCGCCCAGCCGCGGTTCAGGGCCGCGCGCAGGAAGACCGACTCGTATTCGAGGCCGAAGCGCAGCTGCCAGGAGGCGGCGGCGACCGTGCTCGCCAGGCCCTGGGTGCCGACCGCGTAGCCGACCAGCGGCCGCGAGCCGGGTCCGCGCCACGGCGTGTTCGGCACCAGGACAGTACCGGTGACCTGCGTCGGAGCTCCGGTGACGGTGGTGGAGGTGTAGCTGATGCGCCAGGCGCGCGCGGGCAGCTTCAGGCCGGGCAGCATCCGGGCCGTCATCGGTTCGGCGGCCAGCAATCGGCCGGGTCCGAACGCACCGACCGCCGCCTCATCGAGGCGGTTGGTGTCCGCAGTCATCGTTGCCTGCCCTTCTCGCACTAACTCTCGTTATGCAGTTGTCGCGCAACCTGATCCGAGGGGCATCAGCTGTCCCGGACAGTCCGGCTGTTCGAAACCATACCCAGTCTGCGAGATGCCGACACCTGTTGTCACAACAACTCCCACACGCTGGGACGGCGCATTCGAGACAACAGCCTCGTCGAGGCGAAATACTCCCGGCCCCGGCCGGGTTGCCGCAGGGGTGACGACTCCCCGCATCCTGCTGATCTCGGGCAGCACCCGTGAGGCCTCCACCAATACCGCCGCGCTGCGCACCGTGGCCGCCGACGCCGGGTCCGACTTCGTGGCCGTCCGGTATCAGGGCCTGCTCGACCTGCCCGCCTTCGTCCCCGGCACGGATCCCGAGCCGCCCGCGGTGCTGGCCCTGCATCGGCAGCTCGCCGAGGTCGACGCCGTGCTGTTCTGCACCCCCGAATACGCGGGCATGATCCCCGGCAGCCTCAAGAACCTGCTGGAGTGGACGGTCGGCAACGCCGACCTCAGCGACAAGCCGGTCGCCTACGTGAATGTCGCCTACGAAGGTCGCGGCGAGGCCGCGGTGGCGACGCTGCGCACGGTGCTCGGCTATGTCGGGGCCGAACTGGTCGAGGCGGCGTGCGGCCGAATCACCGTTCTACAGAGCTCCGTCGGACCTGACGGACTGGTTGCCGACGCCGATGCCCGCACCCGATTGAACGCTGCCGCCCGCGCCCTGGCCGCCCACGCGGCCCGCCAGGTCGAGCCCGCTACCACGGTCCGGCTCGAGAATTGACGCATCACGCGATTCGGAAAGCGGCCGAGCCGAAAGGTTGCTGACTATTTGCAAACGCCGAGTGGCACGCCCCGGCGTGTCACTCGGCGAAGCCGGGTCAGTCGATGTGGTCGGGGAAGGCCTGCTGGCGGTGACCACCCCGGAGGGTGCCCTCCAGATAGGCCGCCTTGCAGGCGCGGCGGGCGATCTTGCCGCTGGAGGTGCGGGGAATCGACCCGGCGGGGACCAGCAGCAGGTCCCGGACGGTGACGCCGTGGCGCTTGGCGATGGCGGCCCGGACGGTCTCGGTGATCGGGTCCGGGTCGAGTTTGGCCGCGCCGGTACCGCGTTCGGCCACGATGACCAGTTGCTCGGCTCCGGTGGCGGGGGTCGCGCCGTTGACCGTGACGACCTCGTCGGGGAGTTGATCGCCCGCGACGGAGAAGGCTGCCACGAAACCGGGGCGCAGCGCGGTGCTGGACTCCTGGGCGGAGTACTCCAGATCCTGCGGATAGTGGTTGCGCCCGTCCACGATCACCAGATCCTTGACGCGGCCGGTGATGAACAGCTCGCCCTCGTAGTACGCGCCGAAATCGCCGGTGCGCATCCAGTTCGCCTCCGGCTCGGTGCCTTCCGCGTGGCTCGCGGACTGCCGGACGGTGATCCGGTTGTGGAAGGTGGCCTCACTCTCCTGGGGGCGACCCCAGTAGCCGCGACCGATGTTGGCGCCGTGCAACCAGATCTCGCCGACCTCGCCCTCGGGCTTCTCCGCGCCGGTCTCGGGATCCACGATGGCCGCCCATTGCGACAGCGCCACATACCCGCAGGACACCTGGGACACAGCGTTGTCCGCATGCTCGTCGACCTCGACCATGCGCCCGGCATTGAGCCTGGTGCGGTCCACCCAGACCGTGCGGGCCTGGTCCTCGCGCTTGGTGGCGGAGACGAACAGGGTGGCCTCGGCCATGCCGTAGCAGGGCTTGATCGCGGTCTTGGGCAGCCCGTAGGGGGCGAAGGCCTCGTTGAACTTCCGCATGGAGGTCACCGACACCGGCTCGCTGCCGTTGATCAGGCCGATCACATTGGACAGGTCCAATTCCTCACCGGCCTTGGGCAATCCCCGCGCCGCCGCGTGCTCGAAGGCGAAATTGGGTGCGGCGGCGAAGATCTCGGCGCCGTCCTCCTGGGCGGCCAGTTCCTTGATCCAGCGGTGCGGCCGGCGCACGAAGGCGCTGGGCGACATGATGGTGATGTACTTGCCGCCCAGGGTGGGCAGGATGACGGTCAGCAGTCCCATGTCGTGGAACAGCGGCAGCCAGGTGACGCCGCGCGCCTTCTCGGTGATGCCGATGGCGTCGATCATCTGCAGCAGGTTGGTGCCGACCGCCCGGTGGGTGATCTCCACACCGGCCGGGATGCGGGTCGAGCCCGAGGTGTACTGCAGGTAGGCGACATCGTCCATCTGCAGGCGGGGACGCACCCAGCTCTCGCCCACACCGTCCGGGATGGCCTCGACCGCGATGATGCGCGGACGTTGCGGCGCGGGCAGGTGTTTGAAGATCTCGCGCACGCCGGCCGCCGCCGAGCCGACCGTCAGGATGGCCGACGGTGTGCAGTCCTCGAGCACCGCGTGCAGCCGGTCGGTGTGACCCTGCTCGTCCGGATCGAACAGCGGCACCGCGATATTGCCCGCGTACACCGAGGCGTACATGGCCACGATGTAGTCCAGGCCCTGCGGGGCGAGGATGGCGACGCGGTCGCCCGGCTGCGTGACCTGTTGCAGCCGGGCGGCTACCGCACGCAGCCGGACACCGAAGCGGTTCCACGTGATGTCGTGGTACTCACCGTCGCGTTCACGCGAATAGTCGATATAGCGGTAGGCGAGCTCGTCCCCGTTGGCCGCGACATGCTTGTCGACCAGGTCGACCATGGTCTGGTTGTCAGGGATCTTGATGTTGCCGTGCTCGTCCAGATAGTCATCGAAGGTCTCGCCGATCATTCCCTATCCTTTTTCAGCTCGCGGTCCGTCAGAACCGCGCAGTGACACCGAACAAAGATCGACACGAAAGCCCGAATGTAGCTGGGGGCTTGGGGACTCTAGCAGAGGGTCAGTACCTGCCGAAAGCGATAGCGACATTGTGCCCGCCGAAACCGAACGAGTTGTTCAGCGCGTAGTCGTAGCGGCCCGGGCGGGCTTGGCCTTTCACCACGTCGAGGTCGATCTCGGGGTCCTGGTTCTCCAAATTCAGTGTGGCAGGGATGATTCCGTCCCGGACGCTGAGCACGGTGATGACGGACTCCAGGGCGCCGACGGCACCGATGGAATGCCCGAGGGCGGACTTGGGCGCATACACCGCGGCATGGTTGCCAACAGCTTGCTGGATGGCGTTCGCCTCCGCGGTGTCGCCGATCGGGGTGGCGGTGGCGTGTGCATTGATATGGGTGACATCGGATTTGGACAGGCCCGCGAACTCCATCGCGCGGCTCATGGCGCGGGCCGCGCCGGTGCCCTCGGGATCCGGTGCGACCAGGTGGAATCCGTCGGAGGTGACGCCCGCGCCCATGATCCGGGCGTGGATGGTGGCGCCGCGCGCCTTCGCGTGCTCCTCGGTCTCGATGACCATGAGCGCGCCCGCCTCACCGAAGACGAAGCCGTCGCGGTCCAGATCGAAGGGCCGCGACGCGCCCTTGGGGTCGTGATTGCGGGTGCTCATGGCCCGCATCATGGAGAACCCGGCGATGGGCAGGGCCTGGATGGAGCCCTCCACGCCGCCGGTGACCACGATGTCGGCGTCGCCCATGACGACCGTGCGCCAGGCGTTCGCGATCGCCTCGGAACCGGATGAACAAGCCGAAACAGGCGTGGACACACCGGCCCTCGCGCCCAGCTCGACCCCGACGCAGGCGGCCGCGCCGTTCGGCATCACGGCCTGCACGGTATTCGGGAGCACCTTCCGGTAGCCGCCGTTGATCAGCTTGTCGCGCGTGGTGATCAGCATTTCCGCACCGCCCAGACCGGTGCCGATGGAGACGGCCAGTCGGTCCTTGTCCACCTCCGGCGCCCCGGCGTTGCCCCAGACCTCGCGGCTCAGCACCACCGCCATCTGCTCGACGTAGGACAGGCGGCGCGCCTCGCCCTTGGACAACTGATCGGTGGGCGACACCTTGAGGTGTCCGCCGATGCGGACCGGGAGGCCGAAGTCGTCGAGGAAGCTGTCCTCGAGCACGTCGATTCCGCTCTCGCCGTTGAGTAGACCCTTCCACGTCGAGTCGACGTCTCCCGCGATCGAGGTGGTCGCGGCGAGCGCGGTGACAACGACATTGGGGTATTGCCGGCGGTTGGGCGTCTGCATGTTCACTCTCTCCGTAGCAATGCTTCGGCGAATCGATCTTGGATTCGCGTGGGCTGTCAAGGGCGGGTGGAAACCAGCGAGCGGGCCCGGCCGTCGATACTCCGGCGGGGGATGAGGCCAATCTTCGGCGAACTGAGTTAGATTATCCGAGGCGAAGCCGACCAGTCCCATTAAGCGACACGCGGGCATCCCTTTTCAATCGCCAGGGCGCCTCTCGCCGCGGCGGCGATCGCCGGATCTCCCGAGCATCATTCCCGCAGTGCCGAGCCATTTCAAGGGAGGGCATACGATCGTGGCCAGGAGTCTCACGCAGTTGGAGCTGCTCATCGAGCTGGAACCGATTGCCGAGCAGAACGTGAACCGCCATCTATCGATGGCCAAGGACTGGCATCCGCACGACTACGTCCCGTGGGACCAAGGTCGCAACTTCGCAGCAATGGAGGGCGCCGACTGGGATCCCACGCAGTCGGCGCTCAGCGAGGTCGCCAAGGCGGCCATGATCACCAATCTGCTGACCGAGGACAACCTTCCCAGCTACCATCGGGAGATCGCGGAGAACTTCTCCCAGGACGGGCCGTGGGGCACCTGGGTGGGCCGCTGGACCGCCGAGGAGAACCGGCACGGAATCGTGATCCGGGACTACCTGGTGGTCACCCGCGGCGTGGATCCGGTGGCGCTGGAACAGGCGCGCATGACGCACATGACGAACGGATACAACCCAGCGCATTTGATCAGAAAGCATTCCGATACCAAGTTCATTGCCGCCGATGCCGGATTCATGCATTCCGTCGCTTATGTCACCTTTCAGGAATTGGCGACTCGCGTGTCGCACCGCAATACCGGCAAAGCGTGCCATGACCCCATAGCGGACCGCATGTTGCAGCGCATCGCCGCCGACGAGAACCTCCACATGATCTTCTATCGCGATATGTGCGGTGCGGCCCTGGACCTCTCACCCGACCAGGCCATGGACGCCATCGCCAATGTCGTGCTGGCCTTCCAGATGCCCGGCATGGGCATGCCCAACTTCCGCCGCAACGGCGTCCTGATGGCCAAACACGGCATCTACGACCTGCGCCAGCACCTGGAGGAAGTGCTGCTGCCCAATCTCAAGAAGTGGAACATCTTCGAGCGCACCGACTTCGGGTCCGCCGGCGAACGCCGCCGCAACGAGGTCGGCGAGTACCTGGACAAGCTCGAGAAGGACGTCGTCCGTTTCGAGGAACAGCGCGACAAGGCGCTGGCCCGCGACGCGCGGCGCGACCTCACCCCGCCGGTACTCATCGGCTGAATCACCCGGCGGCGCACGGTGGCGGGGAGCGCCCCTCCACCGTGCGCCATCCGGCGAACTAGAACAGCGTCATCGGGTCGGTGGGCTCCGGGGTGGGCAGGGGTTCCAGGGCCGGCAGACGGGCGGCCACTTCCGCGTGGAAGCGGCGGGCCAGGGTGCGGGAAGCCGCATTGTCGGGGGTGTGGATGAAGACCGTGGGGGAACGGCCCTCCCGCAGCCAGGCGACAGTGGTGTCGATCCAGGGCTGCCAGCCGGCGACGGTGGTCGCCACATCATCGCGACCGTGGTAGCGGACGATGGGGAATTCGGTCAGGGCGCGCGTGCGCCGGGGGTTGTTGGGCTTCTTGGAGCAGGCCTCGTATTCGGCGGCGCTGCCGGGCGGGGCGGAGAACAGGACCGTGGTGTCGAAGGGAATCCACTCCGCGCCGGCCGCGGTCAAGACCGCTTCGAGTTGCGTTATGGCGCGCTCGTTTTCGAAGAACGCCGGGTGCCGGACCTCGACGGCGCAGCGGTGGTGAGAGGGAATGGCATCGAGCAGATCGGCCAGGGCGGTCAGGTTGGTGAAGGAACCGGGCAGTTGGATCCACAGCGAGTGCAGGCGGCGGCCCAGCGGCTCGATGGCGTCCAGGAACGCCGACATGTCGGCGTCGACACCGGTGAGGCGGCGGTCGTGGGTGATGGTGCGGGGCAGCTTCATCACGAACCGGAAGTCGGGATCGGTTTGGCGGGCCCAGGATTGGACGGTCCGGCGTTGCGGGACGGCGTAGAAGGTGGTGTTGCCCTCCACCGCGTTGCACCAGGAGGAGTAGGCGCGCAGGCGTTCGGCCGGGGGTATCGGCTTCTCCTGCCAGTCCGGGTGTGTCCACATTGCGCAACCGACGTAGAGCCGCATACCTGCCACGTTAGGTCAAGGGCTTCTCGGGCCGCAGCCAACCGAAGGTAAGCCGGACCGCCCGCTGCCAGTTGTCGTATTCCGCCGCACGCAGGGCCGGGTCCATGCGCGGCAGCCATTGGGCCGCCACGCGCCAATTGTGGCGCAGGCCCTCGAGATCCGGCCAGAAACCGACCGCCAGGCCCGCCGCGTAGGCCGCGCCCAGCGACACCGTCTCGGCCACGATCGGCCGCATCACCGGGATGTCGAGGACATCGGCGACGATCTGCATGAGCAGGTTGTCCGAGGTCATGCCGCCCGCCACCCGCAGCGCCCCGGCGCGCAGGCCGGAGTCGGCGTTCATCGCCTCGACCACGTCGCGGGTCTGCCACGCCGTCGCCTCCAGTACCGCACGGGCGATGTGCCCCTTGGTGATATACGAGGTGAGGCCGATGAGCAGACCGCGCGCGTCACTGCGCCAGTGCGGCGCGTACAGCCCGGAGAAGGCGGGCACCAGATAGCAGCCGCCATTGTCTTCCACTGTGCCGGCGAGGGTTTCGATCTCCGGCGCGCTCGCGATCAGGCCAATGTTGTCGCGCAGCCACTGCACCAGCGACCCGGTCACCGCGATCGGCCCCTCCAGCGCGTACACCGGCTCCGGCCCGACCTGATAGCCCATGGTGGTGAGCAGCCCGTGCTCGGACCGCACCAGCTCCTTGCCGGTGTTCATGAGCAGGAATCCGCCGGTGCCGTAGGTGCATTCGGTCTCGCCGGGCGCGAAGCAGGTCTGCCCGAACAGCGCCGCGTGCTGATCCCCCAGCGCCGCGGCGATGCGCACCCCGGGCAGCACCGCGGCGGCGGTGCCGAAGTCACCGGTGGAGGGCTCGATCCGGGGCAGCATGGCCGCCGGAATGTCGAAGAACCGCAACAGTTCCGCGTCCCACTGCAGGGTGGAGAGGTTCATCAGCAGGGTGCGCCCGGCATTGGTGACGTCGGTGACGTGCACTCCGCCGTGGACGCCTCCGGTCAGATTCCAGATCAGCCAGGTCTCCATGGTGCCGAACAGCACCTCACCACGCTCGGCCCGTTCCCGCAGGCCGGGGGTGCGGTCCAGCAGCCAGCGCAGCCGGGGCGCGGCGAAGTAGGTGGCCAGCGGCAGGCCGCACAGTTCGCGAATGCGTTCCGCCCCTGCGGTTTCCCGCATCCGCGCCACGAGTTCCTCGGTGCGCACGTCCTGCCAGACGATGGCGCGCGCGACGGGAATACCGGTGGCGCGGTCCCACACCACGGTGGTCTCGCGCTGATTCGCGATGCCCACCGCCGCCACCTGATCGACGGTGATTCCCGAATCCCGCAGGGCCGCAGGCACGATGCGCTCCACATTGCGCCAGATCTGCACGGCGTCCTGTTCCATCCAGCCCGGCCGCGGGTAGTGCTGTCGGTGTTCGCGCTGCGCCACTCCGCTCAGCCGCGCCCGCTGGTCGAAGAGGATGGCCCGGGTGGAGGTGGTGCCCTGGTCGATGGCGAGCACATACCGTTGCGTCATCCGAACCTGCCCCTCTCCGGGAAAATCATTGCGCGCCACCGAGATCCCGCGATACCGCGGCCGCCGCGTCGCGGACCTGACCGATCGGGGCGGGCCGGAATCGCAGCTGCCCGTCGCAGAGCCGGTCGATCGGCCCGGTGACGCCGATGGCACCGACCACCAAACCACCCCGGGAGCGAATCGGCGCGGCGACACTCGCCTCACCGGAACGGTATTCGCCGATATCGCCGGCCCAGCCCGCCCGCCGGACGTCGGCGATCGCGCGCCGCACCGACCCCGGATCGATGATCGTCCGGTGCGTGAGGGCGGGCAGGGCGCCTTCGAGCAGGCCGTCGGCGAGGTCGTTGTCGTAGGCCAGCAGCACCTTGCCCAGCGCGGTGGCGTGCGGGGGCAGTTCCTCGCCGACCGCCAGCGCCTGCTCGGTGTTGTCGGGCCGGAAGACGTGGTGGATGACCACGATCGCACCCTCCACCGGCGCGGCGATCCGCACCGATTCGCCGCTGCGCGCGGCCAGGGCGTCGGCGCGGTTGATGGCCCGCGACCGCAGTTCGTTGGCGTCCAGGTGCCCGGCGCCGAGGTCCTGGAGCGCGGGGCTGAGCAGATACTTGCCGCTCACCGGGTCCTGATCGACGAACCCGACGCCCTGCAAGGTGCGCAGGATGCCGTGCGCGGTCGGCTTGGCCAGCCCCAGGGCCGCGGCGATCTCCCCGACCGCCATCCGCCCGGACCCGCGCGCGAGCAGCCGCAGAATGGCCGCGGCACGCTCGATCGACTGAATCGGACCCGGCATGCCCGAAACCTACCAGCAAACCGTTCGGCATTGTCGAACGCGCCCTCTGTGCGGACGACGTCCCGCTTCGTAGCGTGGACCTCGGGCCCGGCAAGGACCGGCAACCCCCGCTCGACCTGGGCATACGGACTCAATGACGAGCCTCCGGAAAGGACCGCGATGACGCAGTATGTCGGAGCCATCGACCAAGGCACGACCTCCACGCGATTCATGGTGTTCGACCACAGCGGCAATGTGATTGCCCGTCATCAGCTCGAACACGAGCAGATCCTTCCGCAGGCCGGCTGGGTGGAACACAATCCGGACGAGATCTGGGAGCGGGCCCGCACCGTCATCAAGAGCGCCCTGGCCGGAGCCGGACTCACCGCGAGCGACCTGGCCGCGGTCGGCGTCACCAATCAGCGCGAGACCACCATCGTGTGGAACCGCCGCACCGGACGCCCCTACTACAACGCCATCGTCTGGCAGGACACCCGCACCGACCGCATCGTGGCCGAGGTGGAGAAGGCCGGCCACGGCGATCTGATTCGGGAACGCGCCGGACTGCCGCCCGCGCCGTACTTCTCCGGCGGCAAGCTGCGCTGGATCCTCGACAACGTCCCCGGCGTTCGCGCAGACGCCGAGCGGGGCGACGCGCTCTTCGGCACCCCCGACACCTGGATCATCTGGAACCTCACCGGCGGCGTCCACGGCGGCGTGCACGTCACCGACCCGACCAACGCCTCGCGCACCATGCTCATGGATCTCGAAACCCTGGACTGGGACGAGGAATTGCTCGCGGTGTTCGACGTGCCGCGCAGCATGCTGCCGCGCATCGCGCCCTCGTCGAATCCGGAAGGCTTCGGCACCACCTACCCGGGCGGCCCGTTCAAGGGCACCGTGACGATCGCCGGTGTGCTCGGCGACCAGCAGGCCGCCACCGTCGGCCAGGTCTGCTTCCGGCCCGGCGAGGCCAAGAACACCTACGGCACCGGCAATTTCCTCATGCTCAACACCGGCACCGAGATCGTGCGCTCCAAGCACGGCCTGCTCACCACCGTCGCCTACCGGTTCGGCGACGACAAGCCGGTGTACGCGCTCGAGGGCTCGATCGCCGTCACCGGGTCGGCCGTGCAGTGGCTGCGCGACCAGCTCGGCATCATCTCCGGCGCGGGGCGGGTCGAGGCGCTGGCGCGGCAGGTCTCCGACAACGGCGGCGTCTACTTCGTGCCCGCCTTCTCCGGCCTGTTCGCGCCCTACTGGCGCGCGGACGCCCGCGGCGTCATCGTGGGCCTGTCCCGCTACAGCAACAATGCCCACATCGCCAGGGCCACACTGGAATCCATCTGCTACCAGACCCGCGACGTGGTCGAGGCGATGCAGCAGGACTCCGGGGTCGCCCTCGACACGTTGCGCGTGGACGGCGGTGTCACCTCCAACGAACTCGCCATGCAGATCCAGGCCGACTTCCTCGGCGTCCCGGTCTCCCGGCCGGTCGTCGCCGAGACCACCGCGCTCGGCGCCGCCTACGCCGCCGGGCTCGCGGTCGGATTCTGGAGCAGCACAGACGAACTCGTCGCCAACTGGCACGAGGACAAGAACTGGCAACCCACCATGACCGACCAGCAGCGGCAGCGTGGCTACGCCCGCTGGCGCAAGGCCGTGTCCCGCACCCTCGACTGGGTCGATCTCGACGACGACGAGGACTGAGCGGTGACCGGCACTCATCTCGAGCCTGAAAATACCGATAACAAGGAGCATTTCGTGTCCGCACAGCTGGATCCCGCCTACCGCGCCCGGGCCATCGCAGGCCTCGGCGACACCGAAATCGATGTGCTCGTGATCGGTGGTGGAGTGACCGGGGCGGGCGCGGCCCTCGACGCGGCGTCGCGCGGGCTGTCCGTCACCCTGGTCGAGGCGCGCGACTTCGCCGCCGGCACCTCGAGCCGGTCCTCCAAACTTATCCACGGCGGCCTGCGCTACCTGGAGCAGTACGACTTCGCCTTGGTCCGTGAGGCTTTGAAGGAACGCGGCCTGCTGCTCAACAAGCTGGCCCCGCACCTGGTGCACCCGGTGTCGTTCCTGTTCCCGCTGCAGAAGCACTACGAGCGCTTCTACATCGGCGCGGGCATCGCCCTCTACGACACCATGGGCGGCGCGCGCTCGGTGCCCATGCACAAGCACCTGAGCCGTTCCAAGGCACTGGAATTGGCCCCGGCGCTCAAGGCGGACGCCATGACCGGCGCCATCCGCTACTACGACGCCCAGGTCGACGACGCCCGCCACACCATGATGATCGCGCGCACCGCCGCCCAGCACGGCGCCACCGTACTGACCCGCACCAAGGTCACCGGGCTGCTGCGCGACGGCGAACAGGTGGTGGGCGCGCGGGTGCTGGATCTGGAAACCGGTCTGGAGCACAGCATCCGGGCCAAGACCGTGATCTCGGCGACCGGCGTGTGGACCGACGACATGATCAAGATGACCGGCGTGGAATTCCCGTTCCACGTGCGCATGTCCAAGGGCGTGCACATCATGGTGCCGCGCGAGAAGCTCGACATGGGCACCGGCATCGCCATGAAGACCGAGAAGTCGGTGCTGTTCGTCATCCCGTGGGCCGAGCACTGGATCATCGGCACCACCGACACCGACTGGTCGCTGGACAAGAACCACCCGACCGCCACCGCCGGGGACGTCCAGTACATCCTCGACCACGTCAATTCGCTGCTGCGCGAACCGCTCACCCGCGCCGACATCGTCGGCACCTACGCGGGGCTGCGGCCGCTGATGACCGGCGCGTCCAAGGAGACCTCGAAGCTCTCGCGCGAACACGCGGTCGCCGAACCGGCCCCGGGCCTGTTCGTCATCGCGGGCGGCAAGTACACCACCTACCGGGTGATGGCCGCCGACGTGGTGAACGCCGCCGCCGAGCGCCTGGGCGGCGACGTCGCGCCGTCGGTCACCGCGAACCTGCCGATCCTGGGCGCGACCGGCTACCAGGACCTGCTCGACCGCGTCGCCGAGGTGGCCGCGGCGGCCGGGCTGCCGGAGCAGACCGTGACCCACCTGCTGGGCCGCTACGGCTCGCTCACCGAGGAGATCTTCGACCTCATCGCCGCGGATCCCGCACTGGGCGAACCGATTCCGGGAGCCGAGGACTACGTGGGGGCCGAGGCCGTCTACGCCGCCACCCACGAGGGCGCGCTGCACCTGGACGACCTGCTCACCCGCCGCACCCGCATCTCCATCGAGGTGCCCGACCGCGGACTGAAGGCGGCTCCCGAGATCGCCAAGCTGATCGCTCCGCACCTGGGCTGGGACGACGAGCGCACCAATGCCGAGATCAACCGCTACTTCGACCGTGTGCACGCCGAATTGGCCGCCAACGAGGAGAAGGACGACGAGGCGGCCAACGCGGCCCGCATGATCGCCGTCGGCTGACCCGTGGCCGAGTGTTTCCAGACGTTTGCTGAATAGGAGACCGTAAAGTCTGATCGGGAGTTGCACGGGCCGCCGACCGAGAGGCGAACAATGGACTTCAGCTCTATCTTTGTCAGCGAGGCACTGGGCACCGGGATCTTGATCCTGCTCGGAGCCGGCGTGGTTGCCAATGTGGTGCTGGGTAAGTCGAAGGGCTTCGACGGCGGCTGGCTCCTGATCAGTTTCGGCTGGGGCATAGGCGTCTTCGCGGGCGTCTATGTCGCCTACAAGACCGGTGGGCACCTCAATCCCGCGGTCACCATCGGCAACCTCTTCGCGTGCGCGGACGAGTACGCGCCCGGCGTTCCGGTGAACGTCACCACGACACTCGCCTACCTGAGCGGGCAGCTGTCCGGCGCGTTCGTGGGCGCGTGCGCCGCCTACGTCGCCTACAAGCGGCACTTCGACGAAGAGCCCGACGAGGGCCGGAAGCTGGGCGTGTTCTCGACCGGTCCGGCCATCCGCTCCTACACCTGGAACTTCCTCACCGAGGTGATCGCCACCTTCGTGCTGGTCTTCGTGATCCTCGCCTTCGGCAAGACCCCCAGCGGCCTGGGCCCGCTGGCCGCCGCCCTGCTGGTGGTCGGCATCGGCGCGTCCCTCGGCGGCCCGACCGGCTACGCCATCAACCCCGCCCGCGACCTCGGGCCGCGTATCGCCTACGCGCTGCTGCCCACCCGCCGCCGGGCGGACCACGCGCTGCCGGAACGGATTCCGGCCGGCGTCGGCGCGAGCGGCACGGACCGTCGGGTCGTCGCGGAGAGCCCCGGCGACCCCGTCAGCTCCAGCGTCAAGAGCGCCGACTGGAGCTACGCCTGGGTGCCCGTGCTGGGTCCCCTCGTCGGCGGCGCGCTCGCGGGCCTGATCGCCCAGCTCTACCTGTAGCCGCCCGCTCCCCCGCAGGCCCATCGACCTCGGCAGACGCCGAATGTCGGTGGGCCTTGTTAGTTTTCGCGGCACATCGAGTTGAACGTGAAGCTTGGAGCAAGGCATGAGCGGCGGGGAGAACACGTACCTGGAGCTGTCCCAGGACAGCGGTACGGCACACAAGTTCTACGAGGTCATCGTGACCGGGACGCAGGTGACGATCCGGTACGGACGCATCGGGGACGCCGGGCAGCGGCAGGTGAGTTCGTTTGCGACCGTGGAGAAGGCGCGGGCGGCGGCGGCCAAGAAGGTCGGCGAGAAGATGCGCAAGGGCTACGCGCCCGCGGTCATGGGAGCGCGCGGACGGCGGCCGGTCACCCGGCGCGCCATCGTCAGCCAGCGCTCGACCGCCAAGAGGGCGCCCGTGCTGTGGAGCTTCGACTCCGGCGCGGCGGCGTTCGGCATCTTCGTCGACGAAGAGCGCTGCTGGGTCGGCAACGAGCACGGCGACGTCTTCACCCTCACCCCCGAGGGCGAGGTGACCGGACGGTTCCGGCTGCCCGATGCGGTGAAATGCATTGTCGCCGATGATTTCTGGATCTACGCGGGCTGCGACGACGGTCGCGTCTACGACCTGTCCGGCAAGGTGCCGCGCGCGGCCTACGACATCGCGGCCAATGTCGACATCTACTGGCTCGACATCCACGACGGCATCCTCGGCGTCTCCGACCGGCAGGGCGGACTGACCGTCATCGACCACGAAGAGGAATCGCTGTGGACCCGGCGCAGCAACGGCGACTCCGGCTGGATGGTGCGCATCGACGAAGCCGGTGTGTACCACGGGCATTCGGGCGGCGTCACCAAATACGACCTGGCCACCGGTGACAGCCGCTGGCAGGTCGGCACCGGCGGCTCGGTGCTGTTCGGCTGGCAGGAGAGCGACGCCGTCTACGCCGGCACCGGCACCCGCCAGGTGCGCATGGTGGCCAAGGACGGGCAGGCCGAACGCACCTACCAGTGCGACGCGTCCGTATTCTCCTGCGCCACTTCACCGGACGGGCGCTACGTCTTCGCCGGCGACAACTGCTCGTCGGTGTACTGCTTCGACTCCGCGGGCACCCGCCTGTGGAAGCTGGCCACCGGCTGCGGTTCGGCCTATTCCATGCAGTACCACGACGAGAAGCTCTACCTGGTCACCACCAACGGCACCCTGGCCTGCCTGGATGTCAGCGAGCCCGCCATCCGCGACGCCGAACAGGGCGTGCTGCCGCAGACGCTGTCGATCAAGGCGCCGGAGATCTCGGCCGTGACGCCCAGCGCCAGCGTGGAGGTGATCACCGACGCGGGCGACGGCATCGTCGTGGAATGCGTGCAGGAGAACGGCAGCCTGCGGGTCCACGTCCTCTCCTCCGGCTACCAGCGGGACTGGAATGTGCAGTTCCCCAGGGAGATTCGCGAGGTCGGGGCACGCTACGTGGTCGACGCCGTCACCGAATCGGCGCGCGGCGGGTTCTACCGCGTCCGCGGCGACATCCGCCGGCTGCGCTGAATCACGCTCCGATGCTGGACAGTTCGCCGGGCGTCGCGCCGAAGCGCTGGAAGTGGGCGGCGGTCACCTCGACGAAGATCGCGCGGCCGGTGGCGACCACGGTGTCGCCGTCGGTCAGCGCGGTGTGGATGAACAGCTTGCGGCCCTCCCGGCCGACGAGCTTGGAGGTGACCGTCAATTCTCGGTGCAGCTGGACCGGGGCCAGGAAGTCGACCTCGAGTTTCACGGTCACGGCGGGCAGCCGCAGCGGCATCAGCACCGAGCCGGAAGCCTCGTCCAGGGCGGCCGAGACGATGCCGCCGTGGGCCACACCCGGTGCGCCCTGATGCCGCTCGTCCAGCACGAAAGTGCTGCGCACCAGGTCACCGTGCCGCTCGAAGGCCATGTGCGGGGAAGCCGGGTTGGCCGGGCCACAGCCGTAACAGCCCGGGTGGTGCGGCGGGAAAGGCCCCTCGGCGAAGAGCTCGCCGAGGGGCAACGGCGCGGCATCGCGATCGTGGTCCATACCTAGAAGTTAACCCAGATTCGAATCCGATCCACAAGCCCCGGGTCAGTTCTTGCCCGAGGCCGACTTTCCGCGCGACTCCTTCCCGCCGTGCTTGCCGTGGCCGTTGACACTCTTCTTGTCGCCCTTGCCGACGGTCATGACCGATTCCTCGGTGATCGTGGCATCGGTCTTCTGACCGCCACCGTGATGCAGCGCCTCGATCAACAGCCCGTCGTCGTCGGCGTCGATGCGGACGGTGTCGCCGGGGGCCAGCGCGCCTTCGAGGAGCTTCTTCGCCAGCGCGTTGTCCAGCTGCTTCTGCACCGTCCGGCGCAGCGGCCGGGCGCCGAACTCGGGCTGATAGCCGGTGTCCGCCAGCCAGTCCATCGCCTTGTCGGACACGTCCAGCTCGATGTCCTGGGCGCGCAGCCGGCGGCGGGTGCCGTCCAGCACCAGCCCGACGATGGTGCGCAGCTGCTCCTTGTCGAGCCGATGGAAGATGATCTGCTCGTCGAGCCGGTTGAGGAACTCGGGCCGGAACTGCTTGCGCAGCCGCTCCTCCAGCTGCGGGGTGATCGAACCCAGATCGCCGTCCTTCGCGGACAGGATCAGATCGGACCCGATATTGCTGGTGAGGATCACGATGGTGTTCTTGAAATCGACGGTGCGGCCCTTGGAATCGGTGACCCGGCCGTCGTCGAGCAGCTGCAGCAGCACGTTGAACACGTCCGGATGCGCCTTCTCGACCTCGTCGAACAGGATCACCGAATACGGCTGGCGGCGCACCTTGTCGGTGAGCTGGGCGGCATCGTCGTAGCCGACGTATCCGGGCGGGGCGCCGACCAGCCGCGCCACCGTGTGCTTCTCCTGGAACTCGCTCATGTCGAAGCGGATGAGCCGGTCCTCGTCGCCGAACACCGCGGCCGCCAAGGCTTTCGCGAGTTCGGTCTTGCCGACGCCGGTGGGGCCCAGGAACAGGAACGAGCCGATCGGCCGGTTGGGATCCTTGAGTCCGGCGCGGGCGCGGCGCACCGCCTCGGCCACCGCGATGATGGCCTCGTCCTGACCGATCACCCGCTGGTGCAGATCATGTTCCAGCTTCAGCAGTTTCGCGCGTTCCTCGGTGGTGAGGTCGGCGACCGGAATCCCGGTGCGACGCGAGATCACCTCGGCGATATCGGTGATGGTGACCGTGGGAACCTCGGTGCGGTCCGCCTCGTCGACGGCCTTCGCCTCGGTCTTCGCGATCTCGGCCTTGATCTTGGTGGCCTTCTCGTAGTCCTCGCCCGCGACCGCGGCGTCCTTCTCCCGATTCAGGTGCGCCAGTTTCTCTTCCAGCTCCCGCACCTTGGGATCCGGTGTGCGCGTGCGCAATCGGACCCGGGCGCCGGCCTGGTCCACCAGATCGATGGCCTTGTCCGGCATGAACCGGTCGGTGAGGTAGCGATCCGACAGCTCCGCCGCCGCGATCAGCGCCTCGTCCAGGTACCGCACCTGGTGATGCTCCTCGTACACGTCGGCCAGGCCGCGCAGGATCTCGATGGTGTCGGTCACCGACGGCTCGGACACCATCACCGGCTGGAAGCGGCGTTCCAGGGCCGCGTCCTTCTCGATGTACTTGCGGTACTCGTCGATGGTGGTCGCGCCGATCGCGTGCAATTCACCGCGGGCCAGAGCCGGCTTGAGCATATTGCCCGCGTCCATGGAGCCCTCGCCACCGCCGCCGGCACCCACGATGGTGTGCAGTTCGTCGATGAAGACCACCAATTCCTCGGAGTGCGCACGCACTTCGTCGAGCACCTTGGTGAGCCGCTCCTCGAATTCGCCACGGTATTTACTGCCCGCCACCATGGAACTCACGTCCAGGGCGATGACCCGGCGGTCGGCCAGCGTCGCGGGCACGTCACCATTGACGATGCGCTGGGCCAGGCCCTCCACGATGGCGGTCTTGCCGACGCCCGGGTCGCCGATCAGCACCGGGTTGTTCTTGCGCCGCCGCGACAGGATCTCCACGGTCTGCTCGATCTCCTCGGCGCGCCCGACCACCGGGTCCACCTTGCCGGCGCGGGCCTCCGCGGTGAGGTCGCGGCCGTACTCGTCGAGGGTCGGGGTGTCGGAGGGCTCCTTGGCCGTGCCGGCGGCGGGCATCTTCGCGCCCGCCAGCGCCTGGGCGGCCGGAGTGTCGTGCAGGCCCGCGATGCCGAGCAGGATGTGCTCGGGCCCGATGTAGCTGCTGCCCGCCTCGGCGGCGCTGCGTTGCGCGTTGCGCAGGGCCAGCTTGGCCGCCGGGCTCAGAGCCAGGGCGTGTTCGTCGCCGTGCGCGCCGACGGCACTGCCCGCGGCGGTGCGCATCTGCTCGCGCAGTTGTTCGGGTTCGCGGCCGATCTCGGCGATGATGCTGCGGGCGGGCTCGATGGCCGCGGCCGCGTAGAGCAGGTGCTCGGGTGTGATCTCGGCGCCGCCCCAGTCGCGGGCGGCCTGCCGGGCCGAGTCGACCACGGATTTGGCGCTCTCGCTCAGCAATCGGGTCAGGTCGATGCGCTGCACCGGCGGCTGGCGCGACATTCCGGATCCGAAGAAGCGGTCGAAGATATCGTCGAAGGAATCGAAGGAACCCATCGAACTGGGCCAACCCTGGGTCATGCGGTCACCTCGCGGCTCGGGTGACGCCCGGCAGGACTGCGTGAATACGGGTGGAACGACGATAGGGAACAAGCCTGCCGACGCGTCAGCTAACGAATGGCGAACTCGATCACCACAGTAGTAGCCCCGATGCCGATCAGCACCTGTTTGCGGTCAGCGGCCTGCCAGCACGGGCAGGAACGGTGCGTAGTCCCGCACATGACCCTCGGTCCAGTCCCACAGGGAAGCCGGGTCCACGGCCACGCCACGCTGCAGGATCAGGTGCCAGCCGTCCTCGCGCTTTTCCCACATGTCGCCGTCACGATCGACGTACGTGCCGGTGCCTTCGGGCTCGATACCTGTCTCACCCACAACAATCACCCCTAGAAATCAAGGTTACTTCCATCTGGAAACATCTTCCCCGACTCTAGCCGTTAACCGGCGACCAGGGGATGCCCGCGCAGGATCATATCGTTAGCGCTGGAAACAACTTTCGCGGCGCGACCACCCTGATCCAGACGGAAGACGTTGCAGGGGGCGATGATTCGAACGAGCGGCCAGATACCGACCGGCCGGGCTTTGACGTGCGCGGTGTTCGATGTCACGAACCGGAGTGCGGGCCCGGAATAGCGATGCCGGGCGCCGCGGCAGCGGTCGCCACGCATAGCGACTGCGCCGAATGTCGCGAGAAATCCAGGGAGCTTTTGGCCTGATTTGTCAGCTTTGGCCCGATATGTCAGCGATCGCCGCCGACCGGCCTCCGCACCCCGCCGAATTTCCCGCGCTCGGATTTGCGCTGGCTAATTCTTGGCGCGCTGGTAAGCTTCGACGATCTCGGCCGGGATACGACCGCGCGAGGAAACCTGGTGCCCCTGGGCCCGAGCCCATTCGCGGATCGCGGTGCTCTCCTCGCGGTCCACAGCCGGACGGGTGCGGCCGCCGGCGGCCACCTTACGCTTGGAACGACCCACCTTGCGGGCCTTTTCCGACCACGGTTCCAGGGCTTCCCGCAGCTTGCCGGCGTTCTTGTTCGACAGGTCGATCTCGAAGTCGTTGCCGTCGATCGAGAAAAAGACGGTCTCGTCGGCCTTCGATTCGCCGTCGTAGTCGTCAACCAGAGTTACGGTGACTTTCTTAGCCATGGACTGCCCTTCCACGTGTAGGTGCCGCTATTCGCCGAAATGCTAATCCCGCGGGATGCAGGATTCAAACCAGGCGCGAATCGAATTCAGCGCCACCAGACAATTCAGCTATTACCGCAGAGACCCTCCGGTCTTCAGCACACCCGGAATGCGGCCAGCCGCCACCCGGAACGACCGCGGACAATGCGTGCCGCGAGCGCGAAATGCCGCCCGCCGCGATCGTAGCCCGCGCAAACCTCGGCCGCGGCGGCCTCGACCATGATCACATCCACCCTGGTGAGAGTGGCGGTCCCGAGCTCGCGCCCCGACGAGCGGCGCACGCTCGCCAGGGTGCGCACCGCGGCCACCACCGCGGGCTCGGCAAACGGGCCCAAATGCCCCGCCGGGCGGCGGCCGTCCACCACCTCCAGCGCCATCCGCAGGGCGCCACGAGCGAATTGTCCTGCGGCAGTGTTGCGTTCGTCACCCTGCCCGTTCTTCGCAGCGTGCGAAGAACGCAGAACCCGTTGCAGGCCGGGCGAACCCGTGGAACGCGGCGCCGATCCGCGGTCCACCCGCGGACGGCAACCGGGCGGCCCGGTTTCCGGGCGGCATCGTTGCAGCGGCGGCTCGAACCGCGGTGCGGGCAGCAGGAATCCACCCTCCGACGCCACGACCACTCCCCTCGCCTCCGATGCTCCGATACCGCTCAGCGTCGCACGCGAGTGCGGGGCGCGGGGCCCCGTAACGAAGTTCGCACCCCGCAGCACCGGTGAGACCAGCGTCACACTCGCTGGAGCGATTTCGCGGCGCCCACCGGCCGCAGGGTCTTGCTCAGATCGGTGCGCATGACGGTCGCGGTGTCGAGCAGATAGTTCTGGCGGACCTGCCACGGGTTGTGGTCGCCCTGGCGCGGGAAGTCGGCGATCGAGCGCTGGACGTAGCCGGAGGCGAGATCCAGCAGCGGGCGCTCGCACAGGGCGCGCTGCGGCTCGGGGACCACGGCGGTGTAGCCGTTGCGTTCCATGTAGCCGAGCACCTTGCAGACCAGCCGGGACGTGAGGTCGGCGCGCAGCGTCCAGGAGGCGTTGGTGTAGCCGATGCAGACCGCGAAGTTGGGGACGCCGGTGAGCATGGTGCCCTGCCAGACGAACTGGTCGGACAGGTTGACCGGGGCGCCGTCCACGACCAGGTCGATGCCGCCGAAGGCGAGCAGCTGCAGACCGGTGGCGGTGACCACCACGTCGGCCTCGACCACCCGGCCGGACTTCAGCCGGATGCCCTCGGGCACAAAGGTTTCGATGTGGTCGGTGATCACCTCGGCCTTGCCCTTGCGCATGGCCTTGAAGAAGTCGGCGTTGGGCACCGCGCACAGCCGCTGGTCCCACGGGTTGTAGTCCGGCGTGAAGTGCTCGGCCACCAGGCTCTCGTCCTTCAGGATCCGGGTGGTGAGGCCGGTGAGCAGCTTCTTCGCGGCCTCGGGCCGGCGGCGGCAGTACTGGTAGAAGCCGATGT
This sequence comes from Nocardia tengchongensis, assembly GCF_054781395.1. Lineage (NCBI taxonomy): Bacteria > Bacillati > Actinomycetota > Actinomycetes > Mycobacteriales > Nocardiaceae > Nocardia > Nocardia tengchongensis. The sequence goes on along the minus strand of NZ_BAAGUM010000017.1, from coordinate 58,941 downwards.
TGAAGAGGATGTTCTTGGTCCGGATGAGCCGGTGCGCCAGATCCGCGGGCAGCAGGTCCCGGATCCGGTCGGCGATCTTGTCGCGGCCGGGGACCGCGGAGATCCAGGTGGGGCTGCGCTGCAGCATGGTCACCAGTTCGGCCTGCTCGGCCATGGCCGGGACCAGGGTGACCGCGGTCGCGCCGCTGCCGATGACCACCACGCGCTTGCCCGCGTAGTCCAGGTCCTCGGGCCAGAACTGGGGGTGCACCACGGTGCCGGCGAAGTCGGCGATGCCGGGGAACTCGGGCTCGTGGCCCTGGTCGTAGTTGTAGTACCCCGAGCAGGAGTACAGGAAGCCGCAGGTGAGCGTGCGGCGCTCGACGCCCTCGCCGGTCCGCCGCTCCACCGTCAGGGTCCACCGGGATTCGCCGCTGTTCCATTCGGCGGCAACGATTTTGGAGCCGTAGCGAATGTGCCGGTCGATGCCGTTCTCGGTGGCCGTCTCGGTGATGTAGCGCAGGATGGACGGCCCGTCGGCGATGGACTGGGCGTCACGCCACGGCTTGAACGGGTAGCCGAGGGTGAACATGTCGCTGTCGGAGCGGATGCCCGGGTAACGGAACAGGTCCCAGGTGCCGCCGAGCGCGTCGCGCGCCTCGAGAATGGCGTAGCTGCGGCCGGGCTGCTCGGTCTGGAGACGATACGCCGCGCCGATGCCGGAGAGCCCGGCTCCGACGATGACGACGTCGAGGTGTTCGGCGGTGGTCTGCGCGGCGTTCATGACTTCCAGTCTGTTGGGCTCGGGATGCGGTTTCTTGACACTACGCGACAACTATTTGATCCTGGACGACATGTCGGTGATCAGATCCGCGGGCCTGCGCGGATTCCGCGCCACTGTGGCCGAACTGGGCGGCGACGCCGAGGAAATGGCCACCGCCTGCGGCCTGCCCATCGCCGCCCTCGACACCGACGATCTGCTCGTCCCCGACCAGGCCGTGGCCGCGGTGCTCGAACTCGCCGCCCACCGGCTGGACTGCCCGGACCTGGGCCTGCGCATGGCCCGGCGCCAGGACCTCGACATGCTGGGCCCGCTGGCCCTGGCCATCCGCAATGCCACCAGCCTGGCCGCGGTGCTGGAGTGCACCTCGCGCTACCTGTTCGTGCACGCCCGCTCGCTGAGCCTGACCATGGAACCCGACCCGTACTGCGACCGCGGCGTCATCGCCCTGCGCTACGGCGCCAACGCGCCGGGCCTGCCCACCCCGGTCCAGGGCACCGATCTCGGATTGGCCTTCGTGCACCGCACGATTCAGCGGCTGGTGGAGGATCGCTACGGGCTGCGCTCGGTGGAACTGCCCTACCGGCCCGCGGCCCCGATCCGGATCTACGAGGAATTCTTCGGCGCGCCGGTGCGCATCGAGCGTCCGGCCGCGTTGCTGCGGGGACCCGCCGCCCTGGGCGACCGGACGCTCGCCGGCGGCGACGAGAACCTGCACCGGCTGGCCATGGCGTTCCTGGCCGAGCAGTCCGGCGACGCGGCCGCGGCCGTCGCCCTGCGGGTGCGCACCACGCTGCAGAAGCTGCTGGGCACCGCCGCGCCCGAAATCGAGGTCGTGGCACGGCTGCTCACCATTCATCCGCGCACGCTGCAGCGGCGGCTGACCGCGGAAGGCACCACCTTCGCCGCGATTCTCGACGAGGTGCGGCGCGACGAGGCGCGCCGGTATCTGACCACCACGGACATGCCGATGAGTCAGGTGGCCTCGCTGCTCGGGCTGGCCGAGCAGTCGGTTTTCACCCGCTGCTGTCAGCGCTGGTGGGGGGCAACGCCGACCACGGTGCGCCGGAGCAAAACGGTCTGACCACAGCGCTTGTCAGACGGACCGCCTCGAGTTCCGATGCGCCCATTGGCAAATCATGCACGGCGAGTCGTGCAGGAAACGCCATCGATTTGCCGAATTGGGGCGTGTCGATCATGGTCATGTGGCGCTCCCACCCGCAGGATGTGCAGATGATCGCCGAATGCCCGTCCTGCGCTTGGCCCTCCCCCGCGGCCGTCTCCTCCCACCGGGGTGTGCAGTACCACCGCTGCCCGTGCGGCCAGTGGCTGATCAGCGTGCACGGGAAGGTGGTCGGCGCGGCCGGGGGCACCACGTTCAGCGGGCGGAACCCGCTGGCGGAGATCGCCGGAATCAGCGACTAGCCGGACCCGGAAGATCCGGGATCAGTCCGCCTGCACGAAGATTCGCGCGGACTCGATCCGCAGGCCGCGCTCGGTGAAGTCGAATTCGGCGATGCCGCGGCCCTCGCGGGTGTCCACCGACACCGTCACCGAATGCCCGGCCGCGATGGTCTTGTCCCAGCGCAGGCCCTTCACCCGGGTGGCGAAGTCCTCCAGCGACATGGCGCCGTCGACACCCCACTCCAGGCGCGGCACCGGCGCCAGAACCGCACGGGCACTGGCGGAATCGCCGCGCGAGACCGCGTCCAGCAGCCGCTCGGCCGCCTGCTTGCCCGCCGCGCCCACGCCGCGCAGCCCGGACATGAAGCCCACCGCGCCGCCCAGCCCCTGGTTGCCCAGCAGCTGCGGACCCAGTTTGGCCCCCGCCAGCAGACCCTTCGTGCCCGAGCCCATGAGCTGGCCGATCATCCCCGCCAGTTCCCAATGTGCGCGCAGGCGACGAATTTTCAGCGCGCCGTCCACGTCCTCGAGGTCGTAGCGCAGGTGCATGGGCACGTGCAGGGTGACCCCGGTCGACATGGTGGTGGCGATGCTGAGATCGCGGAAGACCGTCATGCCGCACACCACGTCGTTGGTGACGTCGAAGGCGATGCCGTTGGGCGCGATGAAGGTCTCGTAGAAGCGCTCGATGGCCGCGCGGCCCACGTGCGCCCGCGAGCCGACCGGGTCCTCGACGCTGCCGTCATCGGCGAAAAGGCCCACCCAGGCGGCCTTGTCGTGCGCGCCGACGGCCCGCGGTGAGGCTTCGACGGTCGCCAGCAGTTCGGCGGCGGTGGGGTTCGCGGGCACGTGTCCTCCAAGTGGTAAAGCCAAGCGCGCGCGATGATACCGAACGCCCGGCCGTCCTGATTGTCAGGTTCGGAATCGGTACCGTCGAGGGCGTGCCAACTCCGCGGAGGATCGCCCTGTCCGTCGCCCTGGTGGCGGCGCTGATCACCGGTCTCGCGTTCGCGGGTCTGCCGGTGTTCGTGCATCCACAGGTCGATCCGCTGCGCCGGGCCGACGCCATCGTGGTGCTGGGCGGAACCGCCTACGCCCGCTACGACCTGGGATTGCGGCTGGCGCAGGAGGGGTACGCGCCCGAACTGCTGATCTCGCGCTCCACCGGGCAGGACGACGTGATGATGGACCGCTACTGCGACGGCGGGTTCGCGTTCCGGGTCTCCTGCTTCGTGCCGGACCCGTGGACCACCCAGGGCGAGGCGCGCGAGATCCGCCGGCGGGCCCAGGCCGGGCACTGGCAGCACATCATCGTGGTGACCTACACACCGCACGTCTCGCGGGCGCGGTACATCGTGGAAAAGTGCTTTTCCGGACAGATCACCATGGTGGCGAGCCCCAGCGATTCGGGGCTGTTGTTCTGGTCCTGGATGTATGTCCGCCAGTCGGCCGGTTATGTGCGCGCGTTTCTGCAGCACGGTTGCTGAAAGATGAGCCACGGCCACGCAATTGAGCGGTTACGATGAGGTCCGGGCAAAGGAAAGCGCGTCCTCTCGGGGGTGGATGCGGGTGCGGGAGGATTTCCGGTGCATATCGACGACCTCAGTACCGTGCGGGACAGCGAGCTGACGGCGGATCTGTGCATTATCGGGTCCGGACCGGCCGGTCTGACCCTGGCCGCCGAACTCGCGGGAAGTTCGCTACGGGTGCTGGTTCTCGAAAGCGGTGGCCGGGAACTCACACCGGATGGCGACGCGCTCAATGACATCGAGAATGTCGGGGCCGCGCGGGCGCAGCCCTATCGCAATGCCCGAAATCGCATTCTCGGCGGCAGTTCACATACCTGGAGCGGGCGCTGCGCACCCCTGGACGAGCTGGATTTCGTGCGCCGGTCCTGGGTCCCGTTCTCGGGCTGGCCGATCGGATCGTCCGAGGTGGAGCCCTATCTGGACCGGGCCGCGGCGCATCTGGGCCTGGGCTACGGGGCCGGGTTCACCGGCGACCGGTTCTGGGAGCTGGCCGATCGGAATCCGCCGGCGCAGGAGGTGGACCGGCGCTGGGTGCGGCCGTACTTCTGGCAGATCAGCAAGGATCCCGCGGATCCCTTCGACTCCAAGCGATTCGGCCCGCACGCTGCGGAAATTACCGCCGCAGCTAATGTTCGAATTCTGTTGAATGCCACCGTAACCCACATCGATACCGATCCCGATGGCGTGCGCGTCGAGGCATTGCGGGTCGCGGATTCCGCCGGGAATGAACGCGTCGTACGCGCGACGCGCATTGTGCTGGCCACCGGCGGAATCGAAAACGCCCGCCTGCTGCTGGCCTCGAATCGTATTGCGCCCGCCGGTGTCGGCAATCGGCACGATGTGGTGGGCCGGTATCTGCTCGATCATCGCTGCGGCGTGGTCGGCATGCTCGATCCGCGCAGCTCCGCCGCCGCACGGGATCGTTTCGGCAAATACGTCGTGAAAACCCGCGGCGGCAAGCACACGTTTCTGCACGGACTCGCGCTGTCCCCCGACCTCCAGGCCGACGAGGGACTGCTCAACTGCGCCTTGTGGATTCAGGAGGTGCCCGCCGAGGACGACCCCTGGGAGTCGGTGAAGAACCTGCTGCGCGGTCACATGAACCTGCACGACGCGCGCACCGTCGCCAGCAATCCCGGGCTGCTGCTCTCCGGGGCCAAACGCCGGCTCATCGATCACACCGGCCTGCCCCGCAAGCTCGAACAGGTGGAGCTGCGCTGCATGGTCGAACAGGCGCCGAACCCGGACAGCCGAATCAGCCTGGGCGACACCGTCGATCGACTCGGGCTACCGCATCCGCGGATCGACTGGAAGACCAGCGCCCAGGAGGACACCACGGTCCGCCGCGCCGCCGCCCTGGTCGCCGGCGAGTTCGCCCGCCTCGGCTACACCCCGCCCGCCCTGGACGAATGGGTCCGCGAGGCCAGCAGCCTCCCGCCCCGGCTCACCGACTGGGCCCACCCCACCGGCGCCACCCGCATGTCCGCCGACCCGCGCACCGGCGTGGTGGACCGCGACTGCCGGGTGCACGGCATGGAGAACCTCTACATCGCGGGCAGTTCGGTGTTCCCCACCAACGGCCACGCCAATCCGACGCTCACCATCGTCGCCCTCGCGGTGCGGCTGGCCGAACGGCTCCGCCGCACCGCGTGAGGCGGCCTACTGCTTGGGCAGCGGCAGGTCGATACCGCCGACCTCGGTGACCTTCCAGTCGCCCGGGTCGACATCGACCGTGTAGTAGACGGTGGTGAGGACGCCGTCGGGGTTCTGGGCGTTGGTGGAGTTCACGTTCAGATAGACGTTCACCTTGTACAGGCCATTGTCGCGGTTGATCACCTGGGAGCTGAGCAGGGTGGGGCTCGAGGTCCACTTCAGCGGAACCAGGATCTCCTGCAGCTTGGAGGAGGTCGCGTCGAACTTGCCCGCCAGCGACGGGGTGGTGTTGGCCTTGAGGCGCGCGGTCCAGGCGTTGAAGTCCGCGTAGTTGAGATTGGCCGCGCCCATGGCGTATTCGGAGGCGACCTGCTCGGCGTGCTTGTCGTCGGCCGCGCGGGTGGCGTGCGCGTCGACGTCGCCGCGGGCGGACTGCCACAGCACGGTGACCGTCACCAGCGCGGCGATCAGCAAGGCGGCCGCGGCCGCGGTCACCAGCGTCGAGACCCGCAGCGACACCGTCTTACCCGGGGCGTGCGCCGGGTCCACGGGGGTGGCGAACGGGTCGGGGTGGGCGGTGGTCTCGGTCTGCTCGGTGTCCTTGGACATGGGTTATCTCCTTGCTGGAACTGCTACTTCACTTCGACCTGCACGCGCACGGCACCGTCACCGGTGGACGCGAGCGCCTGCGAGATCAAGCTGCTGATATCGATGTGCGGCCCGGCCGTGCGCGCGGCGTCGGCGAGCGGCTGCAATTGGGGTGCGAGAGTCTTCAATTCGGGTCCGGCCTGCTGCAACCAGTCGGTCAGCCGGGACAGGAAGGGTGCCAGCCCGTTGCCATCCACATATGCCTGGGGCCCGGGGGCGCGCTCGACGAGTCTACCGACAGCATTGATGAGCTGCTCGAGCGACTGCTCGAACTGCACGAATGCCGGTGCCGCGGCGGCCGTCGCGGCTCCCATACCCGCCATATCCGAGGCCGCTACCTGGAAGCTGTTGAGTAGCTGAGCAATCTTGGGTTCGCGACTCAGAATGGCCGCCGCCAGCAGGTCACCCGCACGGGTCAGGTTCGGCATGGCCGAATCCGTGTCGTGGAAGGCCGCTCCCAGCGTGCTCGCCAGCGAGGCGGCCACCTTGGGATCGAGCTGGTTCATGACCTTGTTCAGCTGCCGCGACACCTCGGGAATGGACAGCGGCGACCTCACCGCGGCGGCGTCGAGGCGCTGGCCGTCCCTGATGAAGGGCCCACCGGCGGTGCGCGGCCGGAACTCCACGAACGGCTCGCCCAGCGCGGACAGCTGCTCGATGGTGATGTCGCTGTCGGTGGGCAGCCTCCGGTCGCCGTCGATGCGGAAGCCCACCTCGACCCCGCGCGCGGTGGAGTCCACCGAGGTGATCTTGCCGACCCGCAGACCCGTGAGCAGAATCGGCGAACCCACGCTCAGGCCACCGGAATTCGCCATCACCAGCGACGCGTCGGTGTGATGCGCGAACGGATCCGCCCGTACCACCCCGAAGGTCAGATAGCTCGCGCCCACCACGGTCACCACCGCGATGCCGCCCAGCGACGCCACCGAGCCCCACCTCATCGCACCGCTCCGATCATGCGCAGCCCGGCCAGCATGGTGCCGACCTGATCATCGCGCGACACCGAATCTGCCTGGACGCCGGTGACATTCACCTTCGGACCGTTCTCCACGAACGGAATCAGCTTGTCCCGCAACAGCGAGACCAGCAGCGACAGGTTCGACGGCACCGACAGATCCAGCGGCTTGCCCGACAGCGCCAGCGGCGCGAACGACTGCGTCACCGGATCCAGCGCGGTCGCCAGCGGAGCCAGCCACACCAGCGATTGCCCCAATTGCCCCAGCACCGCGAAGATCTGGGTGACACCCTTGATGGAGTTGGTGATGCCGGTCATCGCGTCCACCGACTCCTGGCTGAGCTGATGGTCCAGAAAGTCCGCGCGATCGTGCAGCACCTGGGCGTTCACGCCCAGGCCGTTGAGCAGCTTGTCGACCTGATCCAGATTCGCCGCCAGATCCACCGCGTTACCGGCCGCGTTCTGCGCGATGCGCTTGGTCTCGTTCGGGTCCCGCGGCAGCACCGCGTTGAAATGATTGATGATGTCCTGCAACTGGTTCACCGCCCCGCCCTGAGTGAAGGCGGCCAGCGCGGCCATGGTGTCCTCGAGCTGCACCGGCGGGCGGGTGTGATCCTGACCGATGGTGCCGCCGTCCCGCAGCAGCGAACCGAAACCGTCCGGCGGCGTGCTCAAGGCCAGGTGGATGTCACCGAGCACGGTGTTCTGCCGCAGTTCGGCCACCGTGGTCGTCGGCAGCTGCGCCTTCGACGAGATGTCAGCGTCCACCACGACATAACCGCCGCGCCCGCCGGCCTGCGCCGACTCCACCACGTGCACGCCCTCGACCGTGCCGACCTGCGCGCCATTGGCGATGACCTTCGCCTTCGCGGGCAGATTCAGCACATTGCCGAACTCGATGTGGATGCGATACGTCGATCCCGAGATGGTGGTCCCGGGCACCGGCACCGCGGCCGGGTCGAAGGCGCAGCCACCGGCTCCGGCCAGCAGCCCCGCCGCCAGCACCGCCGCGCCGATGCGCTCGGGCCGACGCCGCGCCGGGGCCGCCCCCACCGCGGTCCCGGCGCGACCGGCGGCCGCGGTATCGAGCTGGAAGTTCCAGCGTCCGATTCTCATCGCGCACCTGCCATTCCGAGCACCAACGGCACCAGCGGAACGTTCACCATGCCGTCGGCGGCATCGGTGCAGCTGCCCGGGGTGACGGCATTGACGGCGGCGCACACCTGCTCGGCCTGCGGGGCCGGAAGGGCCGCCCGCGGCGAACCGTAGGAAATGCCGTTGCCCATCACGTTCTGGGCGGCATTGGTCAGCACCGGCATCCTCCGCACCACCTCCGAGAGCGAGCCGACATTGGCGCGCAGCAGGCGCACCAGCGGCAGCGTGTCGTCGAGCGCGCGCATGATCGGGTCACCGGCGATGGTGGCCAGATCGTTGAGCATGGGCAGCACCGCACCGAGTCGATCGATGAGTTGCGCACCGGGACCGAGCAATTCGGTACTGGCGTTGTTCAGCGCCGGGCCCAGCCGCAGCAGCATCGAGCGCAGATCGCCCCAGTGCTGCTCGACCTTCTCGCCCACCGAGGCGAAGGCGTCGAAGATACCCGCCAGATGCCCGATATCGGCATCGGGTTGCGCCAGCGCCGAACCCAATTTCTTGACGATCTCGTTGATCTGCGGGCCCGCGCCCTGGGTGGCCGCGTCCAGCCCGGACAGGCCGTGCGCCAGCGCATCCGGGGCCTGCGCCTGCTGCAGCTGCGACGACAGGTCGGCCAGCGCGGTCAGCGTCTCGGTGATGCTCTTGGGCGTCAGGGATTTGGTGATGCAGCGCGAGGAATCCCAGTGCGCCAGGTTCTTGCCGCCGTTGAGCACCGCCAGATTGCGATCGGCCACAATGGAATCCGAGACCGTGGTGGCGGCGGCGTCCGCGTAGACCGGGTACTCCGCGTCGACGGAGAACCTCACCTTCACCTTGGTGCCGTCGGAATCGACGGAATCGACCGTGCCGACCGGGATTCCGCGCATGGTCACCTTGTTGCCCGCGTACAGGCCGACCGCGTCGGGCATGACCGCGCAGTAGGCGACGGTCTTCTTCATCGGGTCGAACCAGACGAAGTAGCCGACCACCGCCAGCACCACCACCAGCAGCGCGCCCGCGACCGACATGAACGCCTGCGAGCCGAGCATCCGCTTGAACATCAGCAGTCCTTCCCGGGCACCGGCACGCACACCTTCGGCGCCGCGGGCAGCGTCACCGTCTGCCGCGACCGGTCCACCGCGATACCGCCGTCGGGAATCACCAAGTCCGACAACTTCTTCTGCAGTCCCTGCGCCGCGGTCAGCGTCGGCTCGAACTTCTGGCCGAGCTGCTCGAGCTGGGTGACGGCCTCGGTCAGCTTGGGCTTCAGATCCGTCCAGGTCGGCTGCGCGCCGCCGAGGCGGCCGAGCACGTCACTGAGCAGGCGGATCGCCTCGGCCATTTCCGAATGCTTGTCGTCGAGCACGGTGACCAGCAGATTCGCATTGTCCATCAGCCGGCCCAGATCGGTCTTGGCGCCGTCGTACATGCGCACGTACTCGTCGGCCACCGCCACCGCGTTCGATACCTGGGTGCGCTGCTTGTCCAGCGCGTCCACGTAGGTGCGCACCGTCTGCAGCGTGGTGCGCAGCGTGTCCGGCGCGCCGTCGATCGAATTGCCCAGCGCGGCCAGGTTCTTGTTGAGCGTCGAGCCGTCGATCTTGCCCAGCGGGTCGGCCGCGTCCTGGAAGGTCTCGATCAGGCTGTACGGCAGGCGCACCCGGTCCGCCGGAATCGCCGCCGCACCCAGGGGCTTGCTGCCCGCCGGGAACACCGCGACGTAGTGGCCGCCGACGATGGTCAGCATGCGGATGTCCAGGGAGGTCTGATCACCCAGGAACACATCGGATTTCACCGTGAAGCGCATGACGACCTTGTCCGGCTTCAACTCCAGGGACTTGACCTCGCCGACCGAGATGCCGGCGACGCGCACGTCGTCGCCCGCCTTCACCGACTGCGCCTCGGACAGTTCCGCGGTGTAGGTGTGCTTGCCGAACGGGATCACGTACAGCGCACCGGCGGCGGTCAGGCCCAGCACCAGCACGATCGCGCCGATGATGCCCTGACGCAGATGCCGCTTCTGCTTGGTCGCGTCGTCCACGACCCGGTCGTCCCGCTTCAAACGGAGTCCCCGCAGCGCACGGGGCAAGGTCATCCGTTGCATATCGCCACCTGCTGTCCCGAAACGAGCACCTTGACCACCGGCGGCAGTTCCGCGGTTCCCTTGCTGCACACCGGCTTCCAGCCACTCGGACCGGTCGGCAGCGCCGCGTCGGCCGCGCTCAGCACGGCGGGCAGGCGGCCGAGGGCGGCCACCGCCTCCTCGGCGTCGGGGAAGATCCGGCGGATCAGCGCGTCCACATCGGACCCGCTGTCGATCCCCAGCGTGCGCAGCAGATTGTCGATCGGCCGCAGCACCGACGGCGCGGTGATCGCGAATTGCGCCAGGCCGCCGATGTTCTGCTGCAACGCCTCGAAGATGTCGGAGAGCTGCTTCAGCAACGGCACCAGGTAGTGCACGCGCCCGCCCAGCCGGTCCGACAGATCCGACATGTTGTGGATCAGCGTCGAGATGACCTGCTGCCGATTGTCCACGTACGACGCCAGTTTCCCGATCGCGTCCATGGCCGGGCCGAGACCGCTGCCGTCCCCCTCGATCAGCGCCACCATGCTCGCGCTGAACTGGTTGATGGCCTCCGGAGAGATGGTCTGCAGCACCGGCTTCAGGCCGTTGAACAGCTGCGTCACATCGAACGACGGCACCGTGTGGTCCTCGCCGATGCGCGCGCCCGCCGCCAGCCGGGCGCCCGGCTGCGGCTGCTGCTGCAGATCGATGTACCGCTGCCCGGTCAGATTCTGGTAGCGGATGGCCAGTTTCGAGTTGTCGTAGACCGGCGAATCGGTCTTGACCGACACCTGCACCCGCGCCTTCGCGCCCTCCAGGCTGACGTTCTTCACCTTGCCGACCTGCACGCCGAACATGCGCACGTCGTCGCCGACCTTGAGGCCGTTGGCATCGGTGAAGATCGCGTCATGGGTCTCGGTCTTTCCCGACACGGGGCGTTGAATCGCGGTGAGCACCAACATGAGCACCACACCGATGACGCCCGCGAACAGCGCCAGCCGCCACGCGGCCTGCTTCACGTTCATCGGGCACCGCCCAGCAGCGGCACCGCGATCGCCGGCACACCCTTCAGCTCGACCTGCACGTTCAGCACCGGCCCCTGCCCGTTGTCGGGCATGGCGGCGCGCAAACGCTCCAACAGCAACCGCAATTCGGCGGAGGACTGCTGCGGCTGCGGCACCATCTGCGCAAGCGCGGTCAGCACCGGCACCAGCATGTCGGTGGCGCCGGAGAGCTGGGTTCCGGCCTGCGAGAAGGTGGATGCCAGCGCGGGCAGCAGCGTGCCGGTGACGGTCGCGACACCCTTGTCATAGGCGGCCCGATCGGACTGCAAGCGCTGCATGCTGCGGATCAGATCCACCACCTGCACCGTCGCGCCCGCGAACCGGCCACCGCCGTCGAAGGCCGGGCCCAGCTCACCGAACAGCTGCGACATCGGCATCTTCTGGTTGTCGGCGATGGTGCGCTGCGCGGTGATCAGGGCCTGCGCCAGCGGCGTGAACGCCTGGGTGTCGGCCGCGGCCTGCGCGATGACCGAGGCCATCTGCGGCGTCAGCACCGAACCGCCCACCTGCGCGGCACTGCGCAGAATCGACCCCATGGTGGCGTCGTAGACCTCGCTCGCGCGGCGGCCGGTGAAGTCCAGCACCGTGCCCGAACGCAGCGGGGAACCGCCGTCGCCCTTGCGCAATTCGATCTCGCTGATGCCGAACAGGTTCGCGGGCGCGTAATCCACCCGCAGGCTGTCGTCGAAGCCGAACAGCTTCGAATCGTCCAGGCGCAGCGAGATCTGCTGCGTTCCATGCTGGTCCGGGGCGATGTCGGTGACCTTGCCGACCACGACGCCATTCGCCCGCACCTCGGTGCCGACCAGCACGCCGTCACCGATCTGCTCGGTGCGCAACGAGATCGGCATCCCCGGCTCGTCCTGCTGTGAGCGGTACAGCGCCCAGCCGGCGACCACCGTCACCACCAGCGCCAACGCGACCGTGCCGACCGTCATCGCGCGCTTGCGATCGACGGCCACACCCGGCATTCCGTAATTCGGCATCCCCTACCCCGTGAACGTAATCGCCGAGTTGAAGCCCCACAGGGACAGCGACATCACCATGTCCATGGCCACGATGGCCACCGACGACGCGCGGACCGCCTTACCCGAGGCAATGCCCACGCCCTCCGGACCGCCGGTCGCGAAAAAGCCGAAGTAGCAGTGGATCAGGATCACCACCACCGCGAACACGGCCACCTTCACCACCGCCGCGATCACGTCGAATCCGGAGACGAACTGGAAGAAATAGTGGTCGTACACACCGGCCGAGGCCCCATGCACCAAGGTGATCAATCCCCGGCAGGCCGCGTACGACAGGATCAGCGCGATCAGGAAGGTCGGCACGATCGCGACCGCGCCCGCCAGCACGCGGGTGGTCACCACGAAGGGAACCGAACGCAGACCGAGGGATTCGATGGCGTCGATCTCCTCGGAGATGCGCATCGAGCCGATCTCGGCGGTCATGCGGCAGCCCGCCTGCGCGGCGAAACCGATGGCCGCCACGATCGGGGCCAGCTCACGGGTGGTGGCGTAGGCCGACACCAGACCCGACACCGGGCCCATGCCCAGCATGTCGAGTGTGGTGAAGGATTCGACCGCCACCGAAGCGCCCATGACCAGACCGAGCACGATCATCATCGGCACCGTGCCGCCGCCCACGATCACCGAGCCGCGACCCCAGGTCATGTCCGAGATCGCGCGCATGGTCTCCGCGCGATACCGCTTCAGCGTCAACGGAATCGACGACAGCACCTGCCAGACGAAGGCCAGCGTGAAGCCCAGGTTCTCCGCCCGGCGCAGGACCAGGCCCCGCTTGCGATAGGCGCGCGCGGCCCAGCCCAGCCCCTTGGGCACGTAGGTAGCCGACATCAGGCCAGCCTGGTGGGCAGGAACAGATCGGTGATCTGCGTGGCGACCAGGTTCACCGTCACGATCGACACCACCGACAACACCACCGCGGCGTTCACGGCGTCGGCGACACCCCGCGGGCCGCCCTTCGCCTCGAGCCCGCGCTGGCAGGCGATGATCACCACGAGGAAACCGAAGATGACGGCCTTCAACAGCGACACCCACACATCGGCGGTGGTGGTGAAGGACCCGAAAGTGGACCAGTACGAGCCCGGCGTCACGCCCTGCCCGCCGATGGCGACGCCGTAGCCGGCCAGCACGCCCACGAAGATGATGAGCACGTTCAGCAGCGGCGCCACGAAGACCATCGCCACCAGCCGCGGGATCACCAGGCGGTGAATCGGGCTGATGCCCATGGTGTTCAGCGCGTCGATCTCCTCGCGGATGGTGCGCGCGCCCAGATCCGCGGCCAGCGCCGCCGCGCCCGCGCCGCCCAGCAGGAAGCCGGTGGCCAGGGGCGCGCCCTGCTTGATCACACCCAGGCCGCCGGTCGCGCCGAGCAGCGAATCCGCGCCGAGGGTGTGGATCAGATTGCCCACCTGCACCGAGACGATGACGCCGAACGGAATCGCGATGAGGATGGCCGGAATCGCGGTGACGGTGATGAGCCGCCACGCCTGCAGGATCGCCTCTTTCCACTGGAACTGGCGACGCGCGATATCGGTGACGGTCCCGACCACGGCTTCCTCGGCGATCCCGACCGCGCGGCCGAAGGTGCGCAGCGACGCCACCGAGGTGCTGGAGAAGTTGTCCCGCACGATGCGCACCGCGGACCGGCTCTGGACGGCCCGGGTCATCGGGGGACTGCTTCTTCGAGACGGCGGAACCGACGCGGGGTGACGAGCTTCAAATTTCTTCTCCGTGATCGGCAACACTGCCTGCCATCAAAGCTAATGGTTACCCAGAGTTACAACAAATCGGGATCAAGTGTGACTGGAGCCTCTGAGTTACCGATCGTTACCCCGATCGTCAGTCCCGGTCAGCGGGACGAAGTGCCATGTGACCTGGGATTCTAGAACGTGTTATCAGAGCGGAACGGCTATAACCATGATCTCCGGCACCCGGCGAGCAGACCCCCGCGGAGGCGACTTCCGGAGCCTCGGCGATACCCGAAGCCGCATCGAGTGATCTCTCAGCAACCCCAGGTTTCCCCGCGAACCTCTGCACAACCCGCACCTGGCGTGTTCACTGTCGCTGTGGATAACTCACACTCGCGTGTGGATAACACGGTCTCGGCCGTGCTGCACACGATCGAGGCCGGCGACTGGGCCGAGTTCGCGAAACTCGTGCACCCCTATGTGCACTGGACCGAGAACGGCCACACCACCCGCGGGCGCACCCGGGTCATGGCGCTGCTGTCGCAGCACCACACCACCGCGCCCGCCACCTCCTACGAACTACGCGACGGCCAGGTCTACCGCTGGGACTCGTGACCGCCGCTACGGGCTGACCGCGAGAAAAACGAAGGCCGAGAACAACACCAGGTGCACACAGCCCTGGAGCAGGGTCGCGCGACCCGGCACCACGGTCAGCGCGCCGACCACCACGGTCAGCGCCAGCAGCACCATCTGGGTCGCCCCCAGACCGAGCATGAGCGGGCCCTCGATCCAGATCGAGGCCAGCGCGATGGCCGGAATGGTCAGGCCGATGCTGGCCATGGCCGAACCCAGCGCCAGGTTCAGCGAGATCTGCACCCGGTCCCGGCGCGCGGTCCGCACGGCCGCGATGGTCTCGGGCAGCAGCACCAGCATCGCGATCACCACACCGACCGCGGACGGCGGCAGCCCGGCGGCCGCCACCCCGGATTCGATATTGGGCGACTCCACCTTCGCCAGACCGACCACTCCGATCAGGGCAACCAGCAGCAAACCCAAGCTGCGCAACGATTCCCGTCTGGTCGGCGGATCCGCGTGCTCGTCCTCGGCCGCCGCGGCCGAACCCTCGACCGGCAGGAAGTCATCCGGATGCCGGACCGTCTGCACCATCACGAAGACTCCGTAGAGCACCAGCGAGGCCACCGCGGCGAAGATCAGCTGCGAGGCCGAGAAGACCGGGCCCGGCTCACTGGTGGTGAAGGTCGGCAGCACCAGACTCAGCGTGGCCAGCGTCGCGACCGTGGCCAGCGCCCCGCCCGTGCCCTCGGCATTGAAGACGGCCACCCGCCGCCGCAACGCTCCCACCAGCAGGGACAGCCCGAAAATGCCATTGCACGTGATCATTACGGCGGCGAAGACGGTGTCCCGGGCCAGCGAGGCGGCCTTGTCACCGCTGGACAGCATGAGCGTGACGATCAGGCCGACCTCGATGATGGTCACCGCCACCGCCAGGATGAGCGACCCGAATGGCTCCCCCACCCGGTGCGCGACCGTCTCCGCGTGATGCACCGACGAGAGCACCGCGCCGATCAGCCAGACCCCGACCAGCACCGCCACGGTCGGGTTCAGTGCCTGGCCCCACGTCACCGTCAGCACCAGCGCCGCCGCCAACGGGAGAAAGATCGACCAGTACCTCCTGAAGAAACCCACCATGGCCCCTATCGTTCCAGCAAACCGCCCGCTTCCACCGGAAGTGGGAGCCATGCCTCGCCCGGTCACGCTCCCGCATCAGTCGCGGAATGTGAATTAGGCTGCTCAGGTGGACGACAACGGAGCGGGAACCACCGACGCAATGACGCCGCACCCGCATGAGCCGCACGATGCCGGACTCTCGGCCAAACTCAACTGGCTGCGAGCCGGTGTGCTCGGCGCCAACGACGGCATCGTCTCCACCGCCGGGCTGGTGGTCGGCGTCGCCGCCGCCTCCACCGACTCCAGCGCCATCCTTACCGCGGGCATCGCGGGACTCGCCGCGGGCGCGATCTCCATGGCGGTGGGTGAATACGTCTCGGTCAGCACCCAGCGCGATTCCGAACGCGCCCTGCTGTCCAAGGAGAAGCGCGAGCTCACCGAAGAGCCGGACTACGAGCTGGCCGAGCTGACCGGCATCTACCGCGCCAAGGGCCTGAGCGCCGAGACCGCGCGCCAGGTGGCCGAGGAACTCACCGCCCACGACGCCTTCGCCGCGCACGCCGAGGCCGAATTGGGTTTGGACCCACACGAACTCACCAATCCGTGGCATGCCGCGTTGTCCTCGGCGATCTCCTTCACCATCGGCGCGATCCTCCCGCTGATCGCCATCCTGGTGCCACCGACCCAGTGGCGCATCCCCGTCTGTTTCGCCGCGGTGCTGGTGGCGCTCGCCCTGACCGGATCGGTCAGCGCCCGCATGGGCGGCAGCAACCCGCGCCGCGCCGTGCTGCGCGTGGTCCTCGGCGGCGCGCTGGCCATGGCCGTCACTTACGGTATCGGCCAGCTCGCGGGCGTCGCCGGAATCTGACCCCGGCTCAGTCCGCGGGCGGCCCCGGATCGAGCGGCGGCGCGGGCACATTCGGCGGAGGGGCCCCGGGGTTCACCAGCACCGGAATATCCACGGGACGTGGCGCGGCGGGCGGAAGCGGAGCCGGGCGGGCGGCCGGAGCCGGAAGCGGCACGGGTGGAACCGGATTCAAGGGCACGGCCCCGCCGTGCGGTGCGGGCGCGAACGGAACCTGGCCCGCCGGAGCGATATTCGGCGGATGCTGGGCCGGGGCGTGGCGATCGTGGCGCAGCCGGGGCACATTCACGATCGAGGTATCGGCGACCGGGCTCGACGCGGCCGACGTGAGCAGCATCCCCGCCCCGACACCCCCGGCCATGAGCAGGGCGGCCAGCAGCACCTGTCCCAGCCGGCGCGGGTCGAGATCGCCCGCGTCACGCTGGATTTCGTCGGCGGTTCCGAGCATGGCGGTCCTCCTTCGGATTCCGCGTCGCGCGGGTCAGGGCGCGGGCGGCGGCGGGGGCGGGGGCACCAGGAACGGGAGGATCGGGGCGAGAATGTCGGGCAGCGCGGGCGGCGGGGGCGGGGCGGGCGCGGGGGCCGGCGCGGGAGCCGGGGCCGGAGCGGGCGCGGGAGCGGGTGCGACCTCGACCGGAGCCGGGGCCGGAGGCACGTACTGCTCGGTTTGTGGTGCGGGAGCGGGGTTCTGCGCCACCGGGGCGGGCGGCGGAGGCGGCGGGGCCGCCGGACCGGGCGAGGGGGCAGGACCGGGCGGCGGAGCGGGTGCGGGGGAATGAGCCGGGGACGGCGATGTGGCGTCGACCGGTTGGTGGGTGGTGCTGGGTGCCGGACCGGCCGGCGCGTCGGGTCCACCCCGGCTGTTCCACCCCTCACGCAGGGTGCCGCCGATCAGCGCGACGACCATGCCCACCGAGACCACGATCAGTGCGGCCAGCATTTTCGGCGACATCGCCCCCGGCGCGCTCAGTCCCGGGGTGCCCTCGGACCCGGCGGCGGATCCCTCGTCCGCCACCTCGGGTCTGTCCTGCACCGCACCCATGCTCACCGGGAACTCCTTCGGTCGGACGCCGACGCCGTAGATCCGAAAAGCTTCTCCTTCAGGCACGCTACACAGATTTGCCGAAAGGCAGAAGATTTCGGATGATAAGGAAATCGTTCCAGGTGGGTATCGTTTCCAACTGGTTGCCGCCAGATAGCGGTCAATCCATCGTGATGACCACCTTGCCGAACGGGTCCCCCTCCATGAAGTAGCGGTAGGCCTCGATCGACTGCTCGAACGGGTACACCCGGTCGATGACCGGCCGGACCTGGTGGGCGGTCAGCGCGGCGTTCATCGCCTCGAAATCGGCCCGGCTGCCCACCGCGATGCGGCGAATCGACACGAACTTGCCACCGAACAAGCTGGGCGGCTGCGGCTGCCCCGGCGCCGGCGGAAACGCTCCGATCAGCGTCACCTGCGCGTTGTACGCCGCGGCGGCAACCGATTTGGGCAGCGTGGGCATGCCGACGGCCTCCACCGCATGCTGGACGCCCTCACCGCCGGTGAGCTCGAGCACCACCCGCTCCCAGTCGGGCACCTCGACGCGATCGATCACCTCGTCGGCGCCGAGTTTGCGCAACCGCTCCGCCTTCTCGGCGGAGGAGGTGATCGAAATGACCCGCGCACCCAGCATTTTGGCGTGCTGGATCGCGGCCAGTGCCACCGTGCCGGTGCCGGTGGTCAGCACCGTCTCACCCGGCCCCGCCGGGATCGGCTTGGTCAGCGCGGCCCACGCGACCAGACCCGCGCAGGCCAGCGACGCGGCCTCCGCGTCGGAGAGGTACGCGGGCACATGAACCACCGAATCCTCCTCCAGCAGTGCGTAAGTGGCGAGCCATCCGTCGTGATTCGCGCCGTACTGCTGGGCGGAGGTCGCTTGCAGCTGGGGGCCGTCGTTCCAGGCGACGAAGTAGGTGCCGGCCACGCGATCACCGATCGCCGCGCGGGTCACCCCGCTCCCCACCGCGATCACGTCGCCGACGCCGTCGACCAGCGGCACCACGCCGGGCGTGGCGGGCAGCACGTAGCTGCCGTCCATCAACATGATGTCGCGCCGATTCAGCGCGGTGGCGCGCACCCGCACCACGACCTGGCCCGGGCCCGGCTCCGGAATCTGCTGCACCGCCGTGGTGAGGCCGGTCAGGCCGCGCCGCGGTTCCAGGTGGTAGGCAACACCATTCGCGTTCTGCTTCTGTTCGCTCATGTCACCGAGTCTGTCCCGGCCGCGGCCGTGTGACGATTCCCTGCAGGGAATGGCAGCGCGGCCCGGCCGCGCACAGAGTGGAGGTATGACAACCATGGCTGTGGCAGTGACCAGTCCGTTCGCACAGGAATTGCGCGGGTGGCGCACGCGCCGGCGGTTGAGCCAGCTCGACCTCGCCATCGCCGCGGAGACCAGCCAGCGGTATCTGAGCTTCCTGGAGCAGGGCCGCTCGCATCCGGGACGCACCATGGTGGTGCGGCTGGCGGAGGTGCTCGGGCTGTCCCTGCGGGAACGCAACGCGCTGCTGCTGACGGCCGGCTACGCCCCGCTCTTCCCCGAATCATCTTTGGACGCACCGGAACTCGATGCGGTACGGCACGCGCTGGAAACCATCCTGCGCGGGCATCTGCCCTATCCGGCCGTGGTCACCCGGCCCTTCGGCGTGCTGGTGGCGGCGAATCCGGCGTTCGAGCTGCTGACCGAGGGCTGCGCGCCGGAGCTGCTGACCGGAACGGTCAATGTGCTGCGGCTGGCCCTGCATCCGGAGGGGCTGGCGCGGCGGGTGGTGAACCTGCCGGAGTGGGGGCGGCACATCACCGACAGCCTGCGCAATCGCTCGAACCACAGCCCCGATCCGGCCTTGGACGCGCTGATCGCCGAGTTGGACGGCTACCTGCCGCCGGTCGAGCCCGGGCCCGGACACCTGGGTTTCGCGGTGCCGCTGCGGCTCCGTTCCGAGGGCGGTGAGCTGCGGCTCATCACCACCCTCACCTCGTTCGCGACGGCCACCGACATCACCCTGTCGGAGCTGCATCTCGAGGCCTTCCTGCCCGCCGACCAGGCCACTTCCGATCTGCTGCGGGCCCGTTTCGGCGCCTGAGCACCGCTTGCGGGCCATTACTCGTCGACGTATATTCGTAGACGAGTAAGGAGGTGCCGGATGGCCCGCAAGCGCAAGGTCGCCAATCTGATGGGTCTGGCGGTGCTGTCCGCCGTCGTGCTGCAACCCATGCACCGGTACGAGATCGCCGCGCGGTTGCGGGCGTGGGGCAAAGACAGCGACATGGGCATCAAATGGGGATCGCTCTACACCGTCGTGGACAACCTCACCAAGCACGGTTTCCTCGAGATCACCGGCAGCGAGCGCGACGGCGCGCGGCCCGAACGCACCATCTACCGCATCACCGACGCCGGCCGGGCCGAACTCACCGACTGGACAAGGGAACTCGTCGCCGACCCGGAACCCGAGCAGCGCCGCTTCATGGCCGGACTCTCGGTGCTGTCGGTGCTGCCCCCGGACGAGGTCGTCGAGCTGCTCACCCAGCGAATCACCAAGCTGGACACCGTCATCGCCGAATCCCGGGCCCGCTTGGCCGCCCTGGCGGACACGGTGCCGCGGCTGTTCCTGATCGAGGACGATTACGAGCTGACCATGCTCGCGGCCGAGGCCACTTGGTCACGCGCGCTGCGTGATTCGCTCGCCGACGGCAGCTTCCCCGACACGGAGGGCTGGCGGGCCTGGCACCGCGACGGCACTCTCCCCCCAGACCTGGCCGAGCTCGCGGCGGAAGGGGGCGCGAACACACCGCACACGCAGCACGACTGACAACGGACCGGGCCCCGGCGGGGGTGCTGCAACACCGCCACCGAAGCCCGGGAACACACCGTCTCGAACCGCGTCCGTGCAGGCGAACCCGGCACCGAGTTTGGCAACTACAGGATAACTGGGTTCTCCACGCGCGGGACGGATCGGGGCTTTCGGCAAGTCTTCGAACACTTCTCGGGAGAGACCCATGTCAAAATCCATCAGTTCCGCGATCATCATCGGCGGCGGCATATCCGGCCCCGTCACCGCCACCGCCCTGCGCCGGGCCGGTCTCGACGTCACCGTCTTCGAGGCCTACCCCGGTCCCGCCTACGGCATCGGCTCGAATCTGGCGCTCGCCCCCAACGGCGTCGCCGCCCTCGACATCATCGGCGCCGGGGACGCGGTGCGCGCCCGGGCCGTGCCGGTCCGCCGGTCCATGATGTCGGTCAACGGCAAGCGCTTCGAACTGCCCGGCCTGCGCGATATCGAACCGCTGCGCGTGATCGACCGCGCCGACCTGCACGAGACCCTGCACGACACCGCCGTCGCGGCCGGGGTGCGCTTCGAATACGACAAGCGGCTGACCGAGGTCGAGGAGCACGCGGGCGGCGTGACCGCCATCTTCGCCGACGGCAGCAGCGCCACCGCGGATGTGCTCATCGGGGCGGACGGCATCCGCTCCACCGTGCGCGGCCTTGTCGATCCGAAGGCCCCCGGGCCCACCTACCTGCGCATGCTCAGCTTCGGCGCGTACACCGAATGCCCGATCGACCTGGAGCCGGAGACCATGACCTTCGCCTTCGGCCGGCGGGCCTACTACCTGTACTGGCCGATGCCCGACGGCCGGGTGTCGTGGGGCGCGAATCTGCCCAGCGAGCAGTACTACTCGCTGACCCAGGCCCGCTCGGTGTCCGCCGAGCAGTGGCTGCGCACCCTGCGCGAGACCTACGCCGGAGAGGCGCCCGGCGCGCAGCTCGCCGAGGCGACCACCGCAGCCCAGCTGGCCGTGGTCGGCGCGCTGCACATCATGCCGCCGGTCCGGCACTGGTACCGGGGCCGCATGGTGCTCACCGGCGACGCCATCCACGCGCCCAGCAACACCTCCGGGCAGGGCGCGTCGATGGCCATCGAGAGCGGTATCGAGCTGGCCCGGTGCCTGCGCGACATCGATGATCCGGCACGGGCTTTCGCCACCTACGAGGCGCTGCGGCGGCCCCGGGTGGAGGCGGTCGCGGCACGGGTGGCGCGGATGAACAGGACCAAGGCGGCCGGTCCCGTCGCGCGCAAGGCCATGCAGGTGATGATGCCGATCATGTTCAAGCGGATGGACCCGGAGCAGATGCTCGGCGTCGAGCAGCGCTTCCGGATCGACTGGGAGCAGCCGGTGAGACCTGTCCCGGTGCGCGCCTGAGGCTCGACATGCCGACGCCTCGCTGCGATTTCCGCAGCGGGGCGTCGGTTTTCGGGTCAGCGGCCGACCGGCAGCACGTCGGGCCGATCGGCCTCGTCGAGCAGTTTGGTGGCGATGTTGTCGATGGCCTGATCCAGCAGCACGCGATCGACCGGATCGGTGGAATCCCAATCGGTGAGCTGACTTTCGAGCCAGCGCTTCCACGCAACGCGCACCCGATCCACTTCCCGGATCCCCTTGTCGGTGAGGGCGAGCACGTCGCCGTCCCGGTGCAGCAGCCCCTCACGCTCCGCCTTGACGTAGACCGGATCGATCAATTCCGCCGGGATCCAATGGGTTCGGGCGATGTCGTCGAGCGTCGCGACGCCGCGCAACCGGTTGTACATCTGCACCTGCCCCAGCGCCCACGCCTCGTCCCGACCGAGCGAACTGCCCGCCGCCGCAAGGATTCCCGGGTCCGGCACGGTATTGTCACGCAGCTTGCCCAGCACCCGGGCGACGCAGCGCTCCAGCTGCACCAGCCGGTCGGCGGAGTCCGGCACCGAGAACTGCTCCCCCACGTCGGTGGCCTCGGCGCGGGCGCTGTCGCGCAGCGTGACCTGCTTCAGGAACCAGGCCACCACGAAACCGAGCAGCGCCACCGGCACCACCCAGCGGAAGACGAAGTCGATGGAATCGGCGTACGCCTGAATGATCGGCGCGGCCTGCTGCGCCGGCAACTCCCGCAGCAGCGCCGGATTCTGCGCGGCCTGCGGCAGCACCCGCGTTTCGCGCAGCGCCGCTTCCAGATCGGGCCGCAGCTGATTCGTGTACAGGGTGCCGAACACGGTGGTCCCGAACGCGCTGCCGATGGTCCGGAAGAAGGTGACGCCGGAGGTGGCGGTCCCCAGGTCCGAGTACGGGACGCTGTTCTGCACCGCGATGGTCAGCACCTGCATGGCCAGACCGACGCCCAGACCCAGGATCAGCATGTACAGCGACATCTGCCAGACGCCGGTGTCGGGTCCCATGGTCGACATCAGATACAGGCCCACCGCCATCACCGCGCACCCGATGATCGGGAACGCCTTGTAGTGCCCGGTCTTCCCGACGATATTGCCGGACAGGATGGAGGTGAAGAACAGCCCGACCACCAGCGGCAGCGTGCGGATGCCGGACGCGGTCGCCGAAACGCCCTCCACGTATTGCAGATACGCGGGCAGGTAGGTCATCGCGCCCAGCAGCGCGAAGCCGACGATGAAGCTCAGGATCGAGCACACCGTGAAGACGTTGCTGCGGAACAGGTGCATGGGCAGCATGGGTTCCCGCGCCCGGAACTCCGCGGCCACGAACAGCGCCAGCAGCACCGCGGCCGCCGCGAACAGACCGATGATGGTGGGCGAGGTCCACGCGTATTCCTGTCCGCCCCACTCCAATCCGAGGATCAGGCAGGTGACGCCGACCGCGACCAGCGCGATGCCCAGGTAGTCCACGATCGGCTTCACCACCGCCCGGGTCATGGGGATGGTGCGGGCCGCGGCCACGATCATGACGATGGCGACCGGCACGTTCACGTAGAAGCACCAGCGCCAGCTCAGATGGTCGGTGAACAGTCCGCCCAGCGTCGGCCCGAGGACGGTGGTGATGCCGAAGACCGCGCCCAGCGCGCCTTGATACTTGCCGCGTTCGCGCAACGGGATCACGTCGGCGATCAGGGCCATGGAGGTGACCATGAGCCCGCCCGCGCCGAGGCCCTGGATGGCGCGCGCGACGATGAGCAGCGTCATGCCGTGCGAGAGGCCGGCGATCATCGAGCCGACGATGAAGATGCCGCCGCTGATCTGGAACACCAGTTTGCGGCCGAAGAGGTCACCGAATTTTCCGGACAGGGCCGTCGCGATGGCCTCGGCCACCAGGTACGAGGTGACCACCCAGGCCATGTGGCCGGCCCCGCCCAGGTCCGCCACGATGGTGGGCAGGGCGGTGGAGACGATGGTGGAGTCCAGCGCGGCCATCAGCATGCCGAGCGCGACGGTTCCGAAGACGACGTTCCTTCGGCTCCGGCTCAGCGGGGGCGGCGGGACGGGCTTGTCGGCGGTGACGCTGACACCGGTCATCGGCCCAGTATGTGGCGCTCACCAGCGAAGATGTGGCAACGACACGGCAAACCGGGCAGCGGGCGACACATTCGGCGAGTTCGGCCTACCGCCTGAACTTACTCTGGAGTAAGGTCAGCAACGAGTGCGACGCCGCACATCGAACGCCGAACCTGCGAGGTCAAAACATGGCATGGAAGCCCAGTGACGTCCGCGACCAGACCGGGCGCACCTTCGTCATCACCGGAGCCAACGGCGGCCTCGGCGAACAGACCACCAAGGTGCTCGCGGGCAAGGGCGCGACCGTGATCATGGCCTGCCGCAATGCCGCCAAGGCCCAGGCCGTGGCCGACCGCATCGAGGGCGACGTGCGGGTCGCGAGCCTGGACCTGGCCAGCCTGGACTCGGTGCGCGCCTTCGCCGAGAACACCGGCGAATTCGACGTACTGATCAACAACGCGGGCCTGATGAACATACCGTTCTCGCGAACCGAAGACGGCTTCGAAACCCAGTGGGGCGTCAACCATCTCGGCCACTTCGCGCTGACCGGGCTGCTGCTGGACAAGATCGGCGACCGGGTCGTCAGCCTGGCCTCGATCGCGCACAAGCAGACCCCCAAGCTGTGGATCGACGACCTCAATTACGAGCACCGCCGCTACCAGCGCAACCTCGCCTACGCGCAGGCCAAGCTGTCCAACCTGATGTTCGCGCGGGAGCTGCAGCATCGGCTCGCGGCCGCGGGCTCGACCAAGCGCTCCTACGTCGTGCACCCGGGCGTGTCGGCCACCGACCTCTTCGCGCACACCGAAACCCCCCTCGACAAGATCTCCAAGCCGTTCATCCGGATCGTGGGCCAGTCCCCCTTCCACGCGGCCTACTCCTCGATCTTCGCGGCCACCGAGACCGACGCCGATCCGAACACCTACTGGGGTCCGACCCGCTTCTTCGGCAGCCAGGGCCCGGTCGAGGCATCGCCGTCGAGCAAGATTTCCCGGGATCCGGAACTGCAGCGCCGGCTGTGGGAAGAATCCGAGCGTTTGACCGAGGTCACATTCAAGTTCTGATCAGCAGACCTGCCTACTACGCGACCCGTAGTAGGCAGGTACCGTGGAGTGCGTGTCCGCTCCCCCACGCCGCCCGGCCCTGATCGTGTTCGTGGTCGTGGCGTTCACGGCGTGCCTGGGACTGGGGTACTGGCAGTGGACCCGGTTCGAATCGGGCGGCGGCACCTATCAGAATCTCGGCTACGCGCTGCAATGGCCGCTCTTCGCCGGCTTCGTGGTCTGGGCCTATCTGCGATTCGTGCGGCTGGAGCAGGAAGTCGGGCAGGACGAACTCCCGGTTCCCGACAGCGCCGACGAAGCCCCGACCACCCGCCCGCGGCGGCCCAAACCGGCCGCGCCGCGCGAGATCCCGGCGGGCCTGCTGCCGGAACGCCCCACAGCCGCCCGGGACGACGATCCCGAGCTCGCCGAATACAACAGGTATCTGGCCGATCTGCACGCCCGCGACATGGACGACAAGGTCCGTGACGCCGGTCTGCACCACATCGAGAGGAGCGCCGGATGAGCGCCAGCGACAACTCCGCTGCATCCCCCGTCGCCGGTGAGACCACCACGCTGGCGCCCCGCCCGCTCGGGTCCGCCGCGCCCGAGAAGATCCGCGGCGCGCTGACCCGCTACCGCGCCCTCGCCTACATCACCGGCGTCTGGCTGCTGGTGCTGTGCGGCGAGATGGTCTACAAGTACCTGCTCCTCGACGACAGCAGCACCGCCCCGCACTGGCTGTTCTACATCGGCCAGGTGCACGGCATCTTCTACATGCTCTACCTGGTCTTCACCATCGACCTGGGCATCAAGGCGCGCTGGCAGCCGATGACCACGTTCCTGACCTGCCTGGCGGGCACCATCCCGTTCTTGTCCTTCGTGTTCGAGCACAACCGGACCCGGGAAGTGAAGGCCATTACCGCCTCCCCGGGACTTTAGCGGGCGGCTTGGGAGCCGCCGACCATCGCGCATCCGTGCCGGCTGTCGGGTGCCGAAACAATCTTGGGCGTACCCGGGGAGTTACCGCGGTCGGCACGAGATCAGTTGCCGCCTCCTCGATCGAGCAGAACATGAACAGCAGAAAGGGGTTCGGAGACGTGGTCTCTGAACCCCTTTCTCGTCCGTGGATTCAGCTGCCGGCCAGCGCCGCCAAGGCGGGAAGCAGCTGACGCAGGGCGCGGCCGCGGTGCGAGGCGGCGTCCTTCTCGGCCGGGGTGAGCTGGGCCGAGGAGACGTCGCCGCCGTCCGGGTAGAACAGCGGGTCGTAACCGAAACCGCCGTCGCCCTGCGGCTTCCGGCCGATCACGCCCGGCCATTCGCCGCGCACGACCGCTTCGACACCGTCGCCGACCACGGCGCAGGCGGAAACGAAGCGGGCGCCGCGACGCTCGTCGGGGACATCGCCGAGCTGGGCCAGGAGCAGGGTGTTGTTGGCCTCGTCATTGCCGTGGGTGCCGGACCAGCGAGCCGAAAGCACGCCGGGCATGCCGTTGAGCGCGTCCACCTCCAGCCCGGAATCGTCTGCGACGCAGGCCAATCCGGTGGCGGCGAAACCGTCGCGGGCCTTGGCCAGGGCATTGCCCTCGAAGGTCGGGGCGGTCTCGGGGGCCTCGTCGTAGGGCTCGACATCGTTCAGGCCGACGATCTCGATGCCCGCGATACCCGCCTCATCCAGGATGCGGCGCAGCTCGTTCAGCTTCTTGGCATTGCGGCTGGCGACCAGAACGCGACGGGTCATCGCTTCTTGGACTCCTCGGGCTCGGGCAGCACGCCCGGGTACGGCAGCGCCAGGGCTTCCTTCTGCACCACGAACAGCTGCTCACAGCCCGCCAGCGCGGAATCGAGCAGCTTGTCGAGGGTGGAGCGCGGGAAGGTGGCGCCCTCGCCGGTGCCCTGGATCTCGACCAGGGTGCCGGTGTCGGTGGCGACCACGTTCATGTCGACCTCGGCGCGCGAATCCTCCTCGTAAGGCAGATCCAGGCGCACCCGGCCGTCGACCACGCCGACGCTCACCGCGGCGATGGCGCAGGAGATCGGTTGCGGGTCGGCCAGTTTCCCGGCCGCGCCCAGGTAGGTGATGGCGTCCGAGAGCGCCACGTACGCGCCGGTGATGGCGGCGGTGCGGGTGCCGCCGTCGGCCTGCAGCACGTCACAGTCCAGGGCGATGGTGTTCTCGCCGATGGCGGCCAGGTCGATGCAGGCGCGCAGCGAGCGGCCGATCAGCCGGGAGATCTCCTGGGTACGGCCACCGACCTTGCCCTTCACCGACTCTCGGCCCGAGCGGGTGTGGGTGGCAGCGGGCAGCATGGCGTATTCGGCCGTCAGCCAGCCCAATCCGGAATCGCGCCGCCACGGCGGCACGCCGTCGTTCACGCTGGCGGTGCACATCACCCGCGTCTGCCCGAACTCCACCAGCACCGAACCCGCCGGGTGCGAGGTGAACCCCCGGGTGATCTTCACGTCGCGGAGTTCGTCATCCGCCCTGCCATCGGCTCGTTTCGACACGCGCACAGCCTAGTGGCCCTGGATGCAGGGTCGTCCACAGACTCCCCGCCGTTCCGAAATCAGGCAACAACTGATTTCGGAAGGGTCGGGGTAACTCACCGGGTACGGCCTGAATCGGTTCGGCACCCGACCGCCGGCACGGGTGCAGAACCGTCGACGGAACGTCAGCCGCCCGCTGAAGTCCCGGGGAGGCGGGGAAGCGCGTCAGATATCGAAAGCTTCGCCGGGGGACACGGCGTGGACGGGGCCCGAGAAGACTGCCTTCGCCTCGGCGATGACGTCCTCGCGGGACGTCCACGGCGGGATGTGGGTGAGCAGCAGTTCGCCGACGCCCGCGCGGGCGGCGATCAGGCCCGCCTCGTGGCCGGAGAGGTGGATGCCCGGCGGGCGGTTGGCCGGGTCGTGGGTCCAGGACGCCTCGGAGAGCAGAACGTCTGCGCCGCTGGCCAACTCGAAGACCTCGTCACACAGGGCGGTGTCGCCGGTGTAGACCAGGGTCTTGCCGGCCGCGGTGGTGATGCGCAGGCCGTAGGACTCCGGCGGGTGGAACATGCGCCGGGCCTCGACAGTGTGGCCGGTGCCGAACGGGATCGGCGTGCTCGCCTGCCAGGGCCGCATGTCGATGACATCGGACCAGTCGTCGGTCTCGCCGCCGATCTCGGCGGAGGCGTTGCCGATCCGCAGCGAGGTGTCGGCCGGGCCGTAGACGACGGCCTTCCCCGAGGGCGGGTTCGGGTGGTAGCGACGCCACACCAGCAGACCCGGCAAATCCAGGCAGTGATCGGCGTGCAGATGGGTGAGGAAGATGTCGACCTCACCCGGATCCAGGTGCCGCTGCAGCGCACCGAGCACGCCGGGTCCGAAATCGATGACGGTCGGTGTCATATCCGGGCCGGTCAGCAAGTAACCCGACGCCGGGGAATCCGGGCCGGACACGCTGCCCGAGCACCCGAGGACGGTGAGGCGCATTCCCCCATGCTGCCACGCTGCATTCTCACTCAAAGGAGGGATCCCCCAAATCGCCGACCGCGACCAGCGTCACCCCTACGACGCGAGACGGCCGGCGTCAGCCCCGCGACGATGACGACGTTCATGAGCAGAGAGTACCCACCCGGCAACCACTCCACCTATCGCCCCGAAAAGATGTCCTTGCCAAGAGATTTCCGGGTTGGTCGGCAGCACGCCCCACAAGATCGACCCGTAGACCACCAGCACCCCCAGACCGACCGCGATCTGCACCACATTTCGCGCGAACCAGCCCCAGCAGATCAGATAGGTGAGCCAGCCGAACACCAGCCCCGACGCACCCACCGACACCGTGTGCGGCGCCGCCGTCAACCACACCCCGAGCCCGCCGATCACCCAGATCAACGCCGTGGCCGCCAGCCCGCGCCCGATCCCGGTCAGCAGCGTGAGCAGGCCGAGCACGATCACCGGCAGCGTGTTCGCGAACAGGTGACCCCAATTGGCATGCAACACAGGCGCGAACAGGATGCCGGTCAGACCCTCACCGCTGCGCGGCCTCACACCGGCCTGCTCGAGCCGGCCGCCGCTGAGGCTGTCCACCCCTTCCACGCCGTACAGCAATGCCGTGAAACCCAGCGTCATCGCAATGGCACGCTGCCACAGCAACTTCAGAGCACCCGGACCGCCCGGGCGGGAATCGCCGCCGTTCGAGACGATCCCACCACCCGCGGGCTTGGCCATCTGCTCCCGCAGCCGTGCGATCCGATCCGGATCGAACGACGCGCCCATGCCGCCACCAGTGCTCATGGCAAGACCTCCTGCCCCGAGCGTACCGCCGGATCAGGCCCAGAGCTGGCCGTCGAGCCGCTCCTCCGCCTCTTCGAGAGTGCCGTCGTAGGCGCCGGTGGACAGGTACTTCCAGCCGCCGTCGGCGACCACGAACGCGATATCGGCACGCTGCCCGGCCTTCTGGGCCTTCTTGGCGACACCGAGCGCGGCATGCAGGATCGCGCCCGACGAGATGCCCGCGAAAATGCCCTCCTCCAGCACCAATTCGCGGGTGCGGCGGACCGCATCGTACGGGCCGACCGAGAAACGGGAGGTCAGCACCGACTCGTCGTACAGCTCGGGCACGAAGCCCTCGTCCAGATTGCGCAGCCCGTAGACCAGTTCGCCGTAGCGGGGCTCGGCGGCGACGATATCGATGCCGGGCACCTTCTCGCGCAGGAAACGGCCGGTGCCCATGAGCGTGCCCGTAGTGCCCAGCCCCGCCACGAAATGCGTGATCTCGGGCAGATCGGCGAGGATCTCCGGGCCGGTGGTCTCGTAGTGCGCGAGCGCGTTGGCCGGATTGCCGTACTGGTAGAGCATCACCCAGTCCGGATTCTCGGCCGCGATCTGCTTGGCCAGCGCCACGGCCTGATTCGAGCCGCCCGCGGCCGGGGAGTCGATGATCTCCGCGCCGAACATGGTGAGCAACTGCCGCCGCTCCACCGAGGTGTTCTCCGGCATCACACACACCAGGCGATAGCCCTTGAGCTTGGCCGCCATGGCCAGCGAGATGCCGGTATTGCCGCTGGTGGGCTCGAGGATCGTGCAGCCGGGCGTGAGCCGCCCGTCGGCCTCGGCCTGCTCGATCATGCGCAGGGCCGGGCGATCCTTGATGGAACCGGTCGGATTGCGGTCCTCCAGCTTGGCCCACAGCCGTACATGGTCGTCGCCGTCCCACTTCGGAGACAGGTTCTGCAGACCCACCAGCGGAGTGTTGCCCAGTGTCGCGATCAGCGACTCGTAGCGCGCCACGGCTAGCGCGCGCCGCCGGCGACCGCCGGAAGGATGGTGACGGTGCCGTCGGCCGACACTTCGGCCTCCAAGCCGCCGGTGAAACGCACGTCCTCGTCGTCGACGTAGATATTGACGTAGCGCTTGAGCTTGCCGTCCTCGAGCAACTTGCCCGCCAGGCCCGGGTAATTGGCGTCCAGGTCGGCGATGACCGCCGCCAGGGTCGCACCCTGGGCCTGAACTCGCTTCTCGCCCTTGGTGATCGGGCGCATGATGGTCGGAATGGACACGGTGACCGGCATCGGGGGGACTCCTCTTTCTCGGGTGGGCGGCTAGGCGGGGTAGGCGGCGACGATCTCGACCGGCTCCTCGGTGACGACACCGTCGAGGATCCGGTAGCTGCGCAGGTCGTGCACCTGTGGATCGCGGGTGGAGATCAGCACGTAGTGGGCGTTCGGTTCGGACGCGAAGGACACGTCGGTGCGGCTCGGGTAGGCCTCGGTCGCGGTGTGCGAGTGGTAGATCACCACCGGCTCCTCGTCGGCCGCGTCCAGCTCCCGCCACAACCGCAGGTGCTCGTCGGAATCGAACTCGTAGAAGGTGGGCGAGCGCGCGGCATTGACCATGGGCACGAAACGCTCCGGCCGATCCGCGCCCTCGGGGCCCGCGAGAATGCCGCAGGCCTCGTCGGGGTGGTCGGCGCGCGCATGGGCGACCATCGCCTCCACCAGGTCGGCCCTGATCACCAGCACGATCGCGTCCTTCCGTCCACGCCGAAGCCCCGGCCGAACGGCCGAAACGCTCCCGTCAACAGGTGAGAATATGCGGGTATTCCCGCACCGCCCACGCAACCCGAGCGCTACCCGCCGAACAGGTCGCGGTAGGACGGGATGCCCGCCACCGCCGTCGCGGACAGGATGGCGTCCACGATCGCCCGCTCCACACAGACCGCGGCCGCCGTGCACAACTGGTCCAGGATCAGCAGATCCGCGGGAAACGCCGGAGGCAGCGGGAAATTCGGCTGCTGCTCGGCGGTACCGGTGGCCAGCGCGAACAGGGTGTCGCCGTCCAGCGGGGAATGCGCGGGCCGGATCGCCCGGGCCAGGCCGTCGTGCGCGGTGGCGGCCAAGCGGCGGCAGGCCGCCGGATCCAGGGCGGCGTCGGTGGCGACCACGCCGATCGTTGTGTTGAGCACGGTGCCCTTCACCGCCAGCGCGTTCGCGGCCGTCAACTGCGCCTCCGTGGGGGCGCGCAGGCCGAAGAATTCGGGGCCGTCGGTGCCCGCGCCCCACGGGAACCCGGTGCGCGGATCGAAGACCGAGCCGACCGGATTGGCCACGATCACCGCGCCCACCGTGATGCCCGCGGCCGGGCCGTCGGCGAAACGCACACTGGCGGTACCGATTCCGCCCTTGATCGAGCCCGCCCGGGCGCCCACGCCCGCACCGGCGCTGCCCCGCGCGAACTCCGGGCCCGCGGCGTCGGCGGCCAGGAATCCGGCGTCCGCACCGGGCCGAATGTCCCACGCGCCCACCGGCAGATCGAAGATCACCGCGCCCGGCACGATCGGCACCACCCGCGACGGGTCGGCCGGATCCATCGGAATCCCCTCCCGATGCTCCTCCAGCCAGCGCATGACGCCATCCGCCGCGGCCAGCCCGTAGGCGCTGCCGCCGGTCAGCAGGATCGCGTTCGCCTGCCGCACGGTGTTTCCCGGATCCAGCAGGTCGGTCTCCCGGGTGCCCGGCCCGCCGCCGCGCACATCCACCGAGGCGACCGCGCCGCCCGGCACGCGCACCACCGTGCAGCCGGTCGCCGCGCCCGCGCCGAGGGTGGCGTTCGGGTCCAGGACGTGGTGGTGGCCGACCAGCACCCCGCCGACGTCAGTGATCGAATTACGTGGTCCCGCAGTACTGTTCACGACAGCTCCTCCAATGTGCCCTGCGCTTCGCTCCGGGCGGGTTCGGGGCGCTGGAGGTCTCGTTCTTCCCTCCCTCCGCTCCCCCGCTTCGCTCCCCCGCTCCACTCAGTCCAGAACGAGACGCGCCCCGAACCACACTGTGCTCAATTACTTTCGCTTGTTCGACGTGTTCGGGGTGCCGCTAGGGCGCGAGCGCCTGGATCAGCGAGTCCTGCATCCAGGTGAGCCAGTGGTAGACCTCCAGGCTCGGGCCGCGCGGGTCGTCATCCGGGAAATGCTCGGGCGTGTCGGCGTCGATGTCGAGGGCCGTGCCCAGTGCCAGCCGGACGTCGTTGAGCGCGTTGAGCCAGGCGTCGGCCTGCTCCGGGTTGATCACGATGCGGCCGCCGTGCGGCGGCAGGGTGTCCAGGATCACCCGGCCGGCCGCCACCTTGGATTCGATGATCTCCGGCTCGTGCAGGCTGCGCAGGGCGCTGTTGAGGTCGGCGCGCTCGGCGTCGGGGGAACCGGGTTCCGGCCGGTGGAAATCGGGCAGCAGCCGGGCGAGTCGCGGGTCGGCCGGCGGGGTGGAGTTGCCCAGCTGTAACCCGGTCAGGGCCGCCAGCTCGTCCTCGGG
Organism: Nocardia tengchongensis; assembly: GCF_054781395.1. NCBI lineage: Bacteria > Bacillati > Actinomycetota > Actinomycetes > Mycobacteriales > Nocardiaceae > Nocardia > Nocardia tengchongensis. The sequence continues at coordinate 26,309 of NZ_BAAGUM010000017.1, read as the reverse complement.
CGCCGAACCGGCCCGATCGGTCAGCAATCCGGTCACCGCCCCGACCAGGGAACGCAGCACGTCCGCCTCGTGGGCGTCCATTTCCGAACGCAGCTTCAGCCCGCCCAGGGAGTTCTTTCTGCTCCACTTCCGCACGGGATCACCGTAGTCGCCTTGTTCAGTCGTCACGTTGCATGGTGGCCCACAGCCCGGCGGCGTGTAGCCGTTGGACGTCGTGCTCCATCTTGTCGCGCGAGCCGGCGGACACCACGGCCTTGCCGTCGTTGTGAACCTTCAGCATCAGCTCGGTTGCCTTACCTTTGCTGTAGCCGAAGAGCTTCTGGAAAATGTAGGTCACGTAGTGCATGAGGTTGACCGGATCGTCCCACACGACTGTGACCCACGGCCGATCCTCTGCTTCCAGAATCTCGGTGTATTCAACGGCCTCCGGTGTCGCCTGTGTCGCCGACAGTGTCGCGCCGACGCCCGCCGTACCGGCAGTCATCTCGACAACGTCTTGTTCACACAGACCCATAACAACCAGGGTACGACTCGACGCCGACGAAACAACAGCGGTGTCCGATGCCCTCCGCTTCGCTCCGGGCGGGTTCGCGGCCCTGTTACCTCGTTCTTCCCTCCTCCGCTCCTCCGCTTCGCTCCCCCGCTCCAAGGCGGAGGTCTATCAAGCCGCAGTCCAGAACGAGGCGGGCCGCGAACTGCGAGGTGGTCAGACAATCGCTGGGCAGCTTCTGCGCCCTAGAGTGGGCCAGGTGATGATCGCTGACGGACTGACCAGTACGGCCTTGCTGACCGACCAGTACGAACTCACCATGCTGGCCGCGGCGCTGGCCGACGATTCGGCACAGCGGCAGTGCACGTTCGAAGTGTTCGCCCGCAGGTTGCCCAACGGTCGCCGATACGGCGTTGTCGCGGGGACCGGGCGTTTGCTGGCGGCGCTGAACGAATTCCGTTTCGGCGAGCCCGAACTCGCGGTCGCCGCGAAATTCCTCGACGACCGCACCCTGAACTGGTTGCGCGACTACCGCTTCGGCGGCCGCATCGACGGGTACCGCGAGGGCGAGCTCTACTTCCCCGGCTCCCCCATCCTCACCGTGCGCGGCACCTTCGCCGAATGCGTCCTGCTGGAAACCCTCATCCTGTCCATCTACAACCACGACAGCGCCATCGCCGCCGCGGCCGCCCGCATGGTGAGCGCCGCCGGCGGCCGCCGCATGATCGAAATGGGTTCCCGCCGCACCCACGAACTCGCCGCCCCCGCCAGCGCCCGCGCCGCCTACCTGGCCGGCTTCGACGCCACTTCCAACCTGGAAGCGGCCCGCAGCTTCGGGGTGCCCAGCGCCGGCACCAGCGCGCACGCCTTCACCCTGCTGCACAGCGGCAGCGACGGCGCCCACGAGGCCGCGGCCTTCCGCAGCCAGGTCGAGGCCCTCGGCGTGGGCACCACGCTGCTGGTCGACACCTTCGACATCACCCGCGGCGTGGCCACCGCGATCGAGGTGGCCGGGCCCGAATTGGGCGGGGTGCGCATCGATTCCGGTGACCTGGGCGTGCTGGCCCGGCAGGTGCGCGAGCAGCTCGACGCCCTGGGCGCGGTCCGCACCCGCATCGTGGTGTCCGGTGACCTGGACGAATACGCCATCGCCTCGCTGCGCGCCGAACCCGTCGACGTGTACGGCGTCGGCACCTCGCTGGTCACCGGTTCCGGAGCGCCGACCGCGGGCATGGTCTACAAGCTGGTCGAGGTGGAGCGCGTGCCGGTGGCGAAACGCAGCTCCCACAAGGAGTCTCGCGGCGGCACCAAGAGCGCCGTGCGGCTCTCCCGCAGCACCGGCACCGTGGTCGAGGAAATCGTCTACCCGGCTGCCGCGGACCGCCCCGAGTCCGACCGCTTCGAAGTCCGCGACCTCCAGGTCCCGCTGGTTCGCGACGGCAAGGTGCTGGACGATCAGCCGACCCTGACGCAGAGCCGGGAGCTGGTGGCGAAGGGCCTGATCAGTCTTCCGTGGGAGGGTCTGAAGCTGTCGGCGGGCGAACCGGCGATTCCGACGACCTTCCAGAGCTGACCCGCCGTCTGCGCTGGATGTCGAGCAGCACCGCGATGGCCACCGCCGCCGCGACCGCGAACGGCGCCGAGTGCAACGCCGGATACAGCACCCCGTGCGCCCGCACCGTGCCGTCGACCAGCCCCAGCCCGACCGAGGCGAGCACGAAATAGCAGAACAGCAGTACCGCGGTGACAACAGCGCGTCTCATAGAATTTCCCGACTCGACCCGGACCGCGTGGACCGGCCGACGACCGAGCGGCACAATGCAATACGAGACCCGAACCGCTGTGGTTCACCCAGGCCCCCGGAGGCAGTCCATGAGCCGAGCCCTGATCGTCGTCGACGTCCAGAACGACTTCTGCGAGGGCGGTTCGCTGGCCGTGGCCGGCGGCGCGGCCGTGGCCGAACGCATCACCGAATACCTGGGCGTCTCCGACTACGACGCGATCGTCGCCACCCGCGACTTCCACATCGACCCGGGCGCGCACTTCTCCGCGCAGCCCGACTACGTCGACACCTGGCCCCCGCACTGCCGCGTCGGCACCCCGGGCGCGGACTTCCACCCCGCCCTCGACACCGCTTCGGTCCAGGAGATCTTCTCCAAGGGCGCCTACACCGCCGCGTACTCCGGCTTCGAGGGCGCCGCGACCGACGGCGCCACCACCCTGACCACCTGGCTGCGCGACCGCGGCATCGCCGCCGTCGACGTCTGCGGCATCGCCACCGACCACTGCGTCCGCGCCACCGCCCTGGACGCCCGCGCCGCGGGCTTCGACACCCGCGTCCTCCTCGGCCTCACCGCCGCCGTCTCCCCCACCACCCTGGCCACCGCCCTCGACACGCTCCGCGCCGCGGGCGTCGAGCTCGCGGGAACCATGGAGAGCTGACTTCGCGCGCCCGGCGGCCTCACGCTCCGCCCCGATCGGGCCGCCATCGGGGCGCGAGGGCCGATAGCCGCCACGACCGCAGCTGAGCCTTACCGCCCGGCGACGCGCGCTCGATCCCCAGCTGGATCGGCGGAAATCGGTCCTCGGGAAGTGGCACGGCGAGGTTTGCGCGAGGGTTGTCGGCCGGGCGCAGTAATCTGGCCGCCGTGCCCGAACTGCCTGCTGTTCCGAAACTATTGGCCACCGCTGTGCAGGCGTTGGGGGGTAAGGAACGTAAGGGGCAGCAGACGATGGCCGCGGCCGTCGCGCATGCCATCGATACCGGCGAGCATCTGGCGGTGCAGGCGGGGACGGGTACCGGGAAGTCGCTCGCGTATCTGGTGCCGAGTCTGCGGCATGCGGTGCGGACCGGGCGGACCGTGGTGGTGTCCACCGCGACCATCGCGTTGCAACGGCAGCTGGTGGATCGGGATCTGCCGCGGCTGGCCGATGCGCTGGCGAGCGATCTGGGGCGGGTGCCGCAGTTCGCGATTCTCAAGGGGCGCAACAACTATCTGTGCCTGAACAAGATCAATAGCGCGATTCCGGAGGAGCCGGAGGCGGAGCTGTTCGACGCGTTCGCCATCTCCAAGCTCGGCCGCGAGGTGCAGCGGCTCAACGACTGGGTCTCCGATACCGAGAACGGCGACCGGGACGAACTGACCCCGGGCGTGACCGATCGCGCGTGGCGGCAGGTGAGCGTCAGTTCGCGCGAGTGCGTGGGCAAGTCGCGGTGCGCGTTCGGCCAGGACTGCTTCGCGGAGAAAGCGCGCGCCGAATCCGCGCAGGCCGACGTGGTGGTCACCAATCACGCCCTGCTGGCCATCGACGCCATCAGCGGCATCCAGGTGCTCCCCGAACACGACGTGGTCGTGATCGACGAGGCGCACGAACTGGTCGACCGGGTGACCGGCGTGGCCACCGCGGAACTGTCCACCGGCGGCATCAGCGCCGCGGCCAAGCGCTGCTCCAAGCTGATCGACGAGCAGGAGGTGGATCGCCTCGAAGGCGCGGCCGAGGCCTGGCACGGCCTGCTCGACGACCTGCAGCCCGGCCGCTGGGACCGGATGCCCGACGGCGCGGCCCCGGTGCTGGCGCTGATCCGCGACGCCGCCTGGAACGCGCGTACCGCGCTGGCCCCGCAGGGCGGCCAGGCCGCCGACCCGGAGTCGGCGGCGGCCCGCAATCAGGCGCTGGCCGCGGTGGAGGAGGTGCACGACGCGGCGGTCCGCGTGCTGACCACCTTCGAGGAGACCGATCCGGCCGCGCACCGCGATGTCATCTGGCTGTCGTCGGACGAGATCCGCGGGGTGGCGCGCCGCACCCTGCAGATGGCCCCGCTGTCGGTGGGCGGGCTGCTGCGCAGCCGCCTGTTCGGCACCGCCACCGTGGTGCTGGCCTCGGCGACCCTGCAGATCGGCGGCTCCTTCGACAATCTGGCGGTGACCTGGGGGCTGCCGCCGCAGTCGTCGGCCACCGTGGATCCGGCGCTGGCCAATGGCGCCGAGGCCCCGTCGGACGAGAAATCGCTGCGCTGGAATTCGGTGGACGTGGGTTCGCCCTTCGATCACGCCAAGGCCGGAATCCTGTATGTGGCAAAGCATCTGCCCGCGCCGGGCCGGGACGGGCTGCCGCAGTCGTATCTGGACGAGATCGAGCGGCTCATTCGCGCGGCGGGTGGTCGGACCCTCGGACTTTTCTCGTCCATGCGAGCGGCCAAGGCCGCCACCGAGATTCTGCGTGAGCGCCTCGATACCCCGGTGTTGTGTCAGGGCGACGACGCGACCGGCGCACTGGTCCGGAAATTCGCCGAGGACCCGGAAACCTCGCTCTTCGGGACCCTTTCGCTGTGGCAGGGCGTGGATGTCCCGGGGCCGTCACTGAGTCTGGTGATCCTGGACCGCATTCCGTTCCCGCGCCCGGACGACCCGCTGCTGGTGGCCCGCCAGCGCGCGGTGGAATCGCGTGGTGGCAATGGTTTTCTGTCGATCGCGGCCAATCACGCGGCGCTGCTGCTGGCGCAGGGCACCGGCCGGCTGCTGCGCAGTGTGGACGATCGCGGCGTAATCGCAATTCTCGATTCACGACTCGCGACAGCACGCTATGGCGGTTATCTGCGAGCATCTTTACCACCGTATTGGGAAACATCCGATCCCCAAGTTGTGACAAAAGCTCTCGAACGACTGACAAATAGTGTCGCACAATTGAAATGACCTGTGAGAACGCTCACAGGAGTAGCTCCTACTTCCGGTCAGAAGTAAATTGGATTTCGATACGCCGGTGAACCCCCAATTCCCACATCGGATGTGTCATAGTCCCCGCGCCAAGCCCTGCACGCGGCGCGGGGACCCGAAACTTCCTTTACCGGTCACTACTTCACCGCAAGGGTGACGAGTGCGGCCACCACGCCCAGCGCGATCGCGCCGGCGCTCCAGGCCAGCCCCTGACGCTGCCACGGACGGCCCGCGTCGAGCGAGAGGCGACCCGGCCCCGCGAAGGCGAAGGCGACCGCCACGAGCGCGTAGACCGCGGGCAGCTCCCACATCGCGAAGCCGCCGCTCCGGGCGACGTTCACCGCATTGATCATGGTGCCCAGCACGATGGCCGCGGCCAGCGGCGTCAGCAGGCCCAGCGCCAGCAGCAGACCACCGACCACCTCGCTCAGCCCGGCCAGGGTGGCGAAGAACTTGCCCGGGTCGTAGCCCATGTGCGCGAACGCGCCCGCGGTGGCGTCCAGGCCGTAGCCGTTGAACCAGCCGAACAGCTTCTGACTGCCGTGCACCGCCAGCAGGCCGCCGACGCTCACCCGCACGATGGCGAGGCCGATATCGGTGCCGGTCGGGGCCTTGGAGGTGGTGGCGTTCACGGTTGCGGTCATTGCGGGTCCTCGTCTTTCGGTTCTCTACGCTACTCCGGCATGCTATCCGGACCATGGTCCGTTTCGGAGCCTACAGCAGGTCCCCAACGAGAGCGGGCGCGAGGCTATTCCGCCTCGCGCCCGAAAATTTCGCTGTCGCCCTACTTGGCCAGGAACCAGAAGTAGTAGAGGAACACCGCCATCAGCACCCACATGATCGGATGCACCTCGCGCGCACGCCGTTTCGCCACCATGACGATCGGGTAGAACAGCAGGCCCATGGCGATGCCGTTGGCGATGGAGTAGGTCAGCGGCATCATGATCACGGTGATGAAGGCCGGGACCGCGTATTCCAGCTTGTTCCACTCGATCTCGCCCAGCGCCCGGGCCATCAGCACGCCGACCACGATCAGCGCCGGCGCGGTCACCGCCGAGACGTCGGCGAACACGGCGAAGATCGGGAAGAAGAACAGCGCGATCAGGAACCAGCCGGCGGTGGCGACCGCGGTCAGGCCGGTGCGCCCGCCCGCCGAGACGCCCGCTGTGGATTCGACGTAGGCGGTGGTGCTCGAGGTGCCGATCACCGCGCCCGCGGCGGTGCCGACCGAGTCGGCGGCCAGCGCCTGCCCGGCGCGTTCCAGCTTGCCGTCCTTGCCGAGCAGCCCGGCCTGGTTGGCCACGCCGATCAAAGTGCCGGAGGCGTCGAAGAAGTCGACGAACAGCATGGTCAGCACGACCACCACCATCTGCCCGGTGAACGCGCCCGGCAGGTGGATGATGGCCTGGCCGAAGGTCTGATCGAGTCCGTGCGGCAGCGCGGCCACCGAGTCCGGCAGCTTCACCAGACCGGTCACCATACCGAGCACGGTGGTGGCGAGGATGCCGTACAGCACCGCGCCGTGCCAGCCGAGCACCAGGAAGACGACCGTCGCGACCAAGCCGAACAGCGCCAGCAGGGTGGTGCCGTGGTGGAAGTTGCCCAGGTGCACGAAGGTGTTCGGGTCGGAGGTGACGATCCCGGCGCTCTTGAGGCCCAGGAAGGCCACGAACATGCCGATGCCCGCGCCGACCGCGAGTTTCATCTGCATGGGGATGGCTTCGATGATCTTCTCGCGCACCTTGGTCACGGCCAGGATGAAGAAGATGACACCGGACAGGAAGGTGCCCGACAGGGCCTCCTGCCACGGGATGCCCATGTGCAGCACGACGGTGTAGGCGAAGAAGGCGTTGAGGCCCATGCCCGGCGCGAGCGCGACCGGATACTTGGCCCACAGGCCCATGACCAGGGTGCCGAAGATGGCGGCCACGGCGGTGGCGGTGAAGACGGCCTGGACGGGCATGCCCTTGTCGTGCAGATCGCCGCCGGGTCCGTCACCGAGGATGCGCGGGTTGACCGCGAGCACATAGGACATGGCCAGGAAGGTGACGGTGCCGGCCATCAGCTCGCGCTTGAGGGTGGAACCGTGTTCGCTGATGCCGAAGTACCGGTCGACGCGTCCCTTGGTGCGCGTGAGGACGTCGGTGGTCATAGGTGGGGATCTCCAGTCGGCCGGAAGACAGAGGCTGGCCGTCACGCTAGTTGGTCCGACAGGTCGGTTCCCTCACCGCCCCGGCGAATTGTGGGCAATCCCACCTGCCAGAGCGTTGGTTTCCGGTCGTCACCAGCGCAATTGATCCGCAAATAAACTAATTACCGGCCGGTAATTGGAGAACCTTGACCCCCATTGTCTGGGACGTTACAAATACGTAATCCGCCGGGGTTGATCAGGGGAACCGGCCAGGCAGAAGTTGTACGCCAGTGGTAACCGATGTCATCGACGCGGTCGCGGACTTCGCGATCGACCGCCAAGCAATCTGGGACGTCCTGATCGAGCCACAGACCTACCCCCGGCTATTTCCCGGAATCGGTCAGTGCGAGCCGCTCGACACCGTCGATGCGCACCCGACGCTGAATATGCGAGTCGGTGGCAATGGCGTCGAAACCCGGGTGGTCCGCGTCCAACTGCACATCACCCGCCCGGGTGAGGGATTCGAGCTGCACTGCCCCGAACACGGCAGCTTCGCGACGGTGCGGCTGCACGGCGACACCGAGCGCACCCGCGTCTACGTCACCTACTTCAAGGCCGCCCCGGTGCATCCGCTGCTGACGCGGCTGCCCAATTCGGCGGTGGTGGCCTGGACGCTGGACGGGCTGAGGCGGGTCGCCGACCTGATCCAGGGCGCGCCGACCGCGCTGATCGTCAATGCCGAGGATTCGCGAATGAAGCTGGGGGCCGGGGTGGTCCGGCAAATGGTGAGCTCCGGGGTGGTGCGCACCTACCGCCCCGATGTGGGTCTGCGCCAGATCGGCGGCCTGGCCAAGTGGGGTTTCAGCCTGGGCGGCGGCTACGCGGCGGCGGCCGCGCACTCGCCGCAGCGGGCGGCCGTGGTGGACGACCGGTATTCGAGCACCTTCGACCAATTGCACGCGCGCAGCAATGCTCTCGCGGGAGCCTTCACCGCCCTGGGTTTCGGTCCCGGGACCTCCGTGGGGCTGTTGTGCCGCAACCACACCGGCATGGTCGAGTGCATGGTGGCGGCCGGGAAGTCGGGCGCGGACGCGGTGCTGCTCAATACCGGCCTGCCCGCGTGCCAGATCGAGGAGATCGTGCAGCGGCACCGGCTCGCGGCGGTGTTCGCCGACAGCGAGTTCGAGCCGCTGCTGCATCATCTGCCCGCCGGCGTGGCCCGCTTCACCAGTGACGACGCCCCACCGGATCCGGGCCGCACCACCATCGAGGACCTGATCGCGATGCGGCAGGATCCGCCGCGCAAGACGCCGCGGCCGGGCCGGCTGGTGGTGCTCACCTCCGGGACCAGCGGGACGCCCAAGGGCGCGCGGCGACCGCACCCCAAGGGTTTCGGGACGGTGGCCGCGCTGCTGTCGCGAATCCCGTTCGGCACCAACGAGACCATGTTCATACCGGCTCCGCTGTTCCACACCTGGGGGCTGGGGGCGTTGCAGATGTCCACGGCCGTGCGCGCGACAGTGCTGCTCGGCGACCATTTCGACGCCGAGGACTGCCTGCGCCGAGTAGCCGAGCACAAGGTGACCGCGCTGGTCGTGGTGCCGATCATGGTGAATCGAATCCTGGACCTGCCCAGCCATGTTCGCGACCGCTACGACCTGTCGAGCCTGCGCATCGTGGCCAGCTGCGGCGCCCCACTGGACGGTGCCACGGTGCTGCGGTTCCTCGAGACCTTCGGCGAGATCCTCTACAACGTGTACGGCTCCACCGAGGTGTCGTGGGCGTCCATCGCCGACTCCGCCGACCTGCGGGTATCCCCCACCACCGCGGGCCGGCCGCCGCTGGGCACGAAACTCGCTGTGCTGGGCCCGGATCGGCGGCCGGTGCCGGTGGGCGCGACCGGCCGCATCTTCGTCGGCAATCACATGCTCTTCGACGGCTACACCGATGCCACCCCGCCCGACGAGGCCGACGGCATGCTCGACACCGGCGATATCGGCTACCTCGACGCCTCGGGCAAGCTGTTCGTGGCCGGGCGCGACGACGAGATGATCATCTCCGGCGGCGAGAACGTCTTCCCCCGCGCGGTCGAGGAGGCGCTCTCGCACCTGCCGCAGGTGAGCGAGGTGGCGGTGGTGGGCGTGCCCGACCACGAATTCGGCCAGCGGCTGGCGGCTTTCGTGGTGCGGCGGCCCGGTTCGGGCCTGGACTCCGACATGGTCCGCAACTACATCCGGCACCGGGTCAGCCGCTTCTCGGTCCCGCGCGACGTCACCTTCCTGGAGGCGTTGCCGCGCAACCAGACCGGGAAGATCCTCAAGCGGACGCTGATCGCGCCCGCCTGATCACCGGCGTCACGGGCTGGGTGTGGCGATCAAACCCAGTTCCGCGTCGGAGGCCAGCAGCGGATGGTGCGGCAGGATGCGGATGGTGTAGCCGACCGCGCCCGAGATCGGCACCGGCGTGCGAATGGTGAAAACGTCCGCACCGGCGTCGTTTCCGTCATGCCGCATGGTGAAGGTGTGGACGTCGGTGAGGTCGTCGGTCGGTGAGACCCGCCCCAGCACCGCCTGCACGCTCACGTCCGTGGGCGCCAGGCCGCCGAGGTCGATGCGGGCCCGCAGGTCCAGTTCCGCGCCGATCACCGGGATGTCCGCCAGGCCGCCGCTGTCCACCTGCAGGACTTTCACGGTGGGCCAAGCGGATTCGACGCGGCGGCGGTAAAGCGACAGGTCCTGGGCGCCCTTGAAGTCGTCGGCCGACACCGCGCCGAAGGCCGCGGCGGCGGGCGCGTAGTAGTCGACCGCGTAGTCGCGGACCATGCGGGAGGCCAGCACCTTCGGGCCCAGCGTCCGCAGGGTGTGGCGGACCATCTCCATCCAGCGCACCGGCAGGTCGTCGTGGTCGCGGTCGTAGAAGCGCGGCAGCACCGCGCGTTCCAGCAGTTCGTAGAGCGCCGACGCCTCCAGGTCGTCGCGGCGGTGCTCGTCGCGGACGCCGTCGGCGGTGGGGATGGACCAGCCGTTCTCGCCGTCGCACATCTCGTCCCACCAGCCGTCCTTGATGGACAGGTTGAGGCCGCCGTTGAGGGCGGACTTCATGCCGGAGGTGCCGCACGCCTCGAGCGGGCGCAGCGGGTTGTTGAGCCAGACGTCGCAGCCCCAGTACAGGTAGCGGGCCATGGAGATGTCGTAGTCGGGCAGGAAGACGATGCGGTGGCGCACGGCCGGATCGTCGGCGAACCGGACGATCTGCTGGATGAGGGCCTTGCCGCCCTCGTCCGCGGGGTGGGATTTGCCGGCCACCACCAGCTGCACCGGACGCTCGGGGTCGAGCAGCATGGCGCGCAGCCGGTCCGGGTCGCGCAGCATCAGGGTGAGGCGCTTGTAGGTGGGGACGCGGCGGGCGAAGCCGACCGTCAGCACGCGCGGGTCGAAAGCCTCGTCGATCCAGCCGAGTTCGGCATTGGCGGCGCCGCGCTCCAGCCAGGAGGCCCGCAACCGGCGGCGCACCTCGTCGACCAGGACGCCGCGCAGCGTGTTCCGGGTGGACCACAGTTCCCGCAGGTCCACATCGCAGAGGCGTTCCCAGCCGCGGGCCTCCTCGACGAGTTCGTCGCCGATCAGCTCGCGGGCCTTGTCGATCCATTCGCGGGCGGCCCAGGTGGGGGCGTGCACGCCGTTGGTGATGGAGCCGATCGGCACCTCGGCGGTGTCGAAGCCCGGCCACAGCGGCGCGAACATGGCGCGGCTGACCTCGCCGTGCAATTTCGACACGCCGTTGGCGCGCTGGGCGAGTCGCAACCCCAGGTGAGCCATGTTGAACACCGACGGATCGGCTTCGCGGCCCATCGCCAGAATGCGGTCCACCGAAACACCGGGCAGCACCGGGGATTCCCGTTCGCCGTGCGCGCCGCCGAAGTAGCGGCGCACCAGCGCGCTCGCGAACCGGTCGATGCCGGCGGGGACCGGGGTGTGGGTGGTGAACACGGTGCCGGCCCGGACCGCGGTCAGCGCGGTGTCGAAATCCATTCCGGTGACCATGAATTCACGGATGCGCTCGATGCCGAGGAAACCGGCGTGGCCCTCGTTCATGTGGAAGACGTCGGGGTCGGGCAGGCCGTTGGCGCGGGTGTAGGCGCGCACGGCGCGCACCCCGCCGATCCCGGCCAGGATCTCCTGTTTGATGCGGTGGTCCTGGTCGCCGCCGTAGAGCCGGTCGGTGACCGCGCGCAGTTCGGGATCGTTCTCGGCGATGTCGGAGTCCAAGAGCAGCAGCGGAATCCGCCCCACCTGGGCGATCCACACCCGGGCGCGCAGCACCCGGCCCTCGGGCATGGCCACGTGGATGAGCACCGGCGCGCCCGAGTCGCCGTCGGTGAGCAGCCGCAGCGGCAGGCCCATCGGGTCCAGTGCCGGGTAGTGCTCGGCCTGCCAGCCGTCGGCGGTCAGCGACTGCCGGAAATAGCCGGAGCGGTACAGCAATCCGACGCCGATGAGGGGCAGGCCCAGATCGGAGGCGGCCTTGAGGTGGTCGCCCGCCAGGATCCCGAGCCCGCCCGAATAGTTGGGCAGCACCTCGGTGACGCCGAACTCCATGGAGAAGTAGGCGATCCCGCGCGGACCGCGCTGCTGCTTCTGGAACCAGCTGGGGCGGGCCAGGTAGTCGCGCAGGTCCGCGGCGGCCGCGTCCACGCGCCGGGTGTAAGCCTCGTCACTCGCCAGCTCGTCGAGCCGCGCGGCGGGCACCTCGCCCAGCATCCGCACCGGATCGTTCCCGACCTCCACCCACAGGCGGGGATCGAGCTCCGCGAACACATCCTGCGTGGGCCCATGCCATGACCAGCGCAGATTGGTCGCCAACTCGGTGAGAGCTGACAACCGTTCCGGCAAATGGGCGCGAACGGTGAATCGACGCAATGCCTTCACGGTGCTTATTCTGCCCTGCGCTTCGCCCCGGGCGGGTTCGCGGCCCCGAGGTCTCGATTCTTCGAGGTCATCGAGATGCTGGTCACCGGTGCCCCGACGCGGGCATCCGGTAAGCAACCGATAACGTGTTTCACCATGAGCGAGCAGCAGGTCGAAGCACTGGCCCCCGAGGAGCACCATGAGGGCGGGTTCCGGCCGATTCAGACTCTCGGCCGCGACGCGAGCCGGGGCGGGCCGCACTACGGGGAGTTCATCGAGCAGGTGCGCGGTCTCATGGACCGGGTCCGGCTGGCCTCCCCCACCGACGAGGTCGCGCTGGAGGCCATCGCCACGCTGAAGGAGCTCAACGCCAAGCTCGACTCCGCGGTCGGCGACGAGTGGGATGCGCCCGCCTGGCACCGCAATGACCTGCCCGCGCGCGGCAATATCACCCTGCCGCCGTTCCTGATCGACGCCGCGAGCGCGGAGGGCGTGCGGGCACGGATCACCTTCCGCACCTTCCACCTGGGCGGCAACAGCGCCGCGCACGGCGGCCACATCGCTCTGGGCTTCGACGACCTGCTCGGCATGACCGTGGCGCTCAACACCCGGGCGGTCACCCGCACCGCCTTCCTGCACGTCGACTACCGGTCCATCACGCCGCTCAACACCGAGCTGCAGGTGCACGGCTGGGTGGAGCGGCAGGAGGGCCGCAAGGTGTTCGTGCGCGCCACCCTGCACGACGGCGACCGGCTGTGTGCCGAGGCGCACGGCCTGTTCCTGCTCCTCAAGCCGGGCCAGCAGTAGTCCCTCCGGTAAGTTCGAAGGCGTGACCGGCCGCATCGCCATCGATGACACCGCCCCCGCGATACCCGGCGGCCGGCCGTCGAAGGCCGTGGTCGGCGAGGTCGTCCCGGTCCGCGCCGTGGTGTGGCGCGAGGGACACGAGGCGGTGGCCGCCACCCTGGCCGTGACCGGCCCGGATTCGACACGCACGCAACGCATTCGCATGAGTCCGGAGTATGAGCCGGACGTGTTCAACGCGGTCTTCACCCCCGGCACGCCGGGGCGCTGGACCTTCCGCATCGAGGGCTGGAGCGATCCGATCGCCACCTGGCGCTCCGGGGTCGAAGCCAAGCTGGCGGTCGGGCAGAGCGCCGTCGACCTGGCCAACGACCTCGAACTCGGGGCGCGCCTGCTGGACCGCGCCGCGCTGGCGGTGCCCAAACAACAATGGCAGGTGCTGCGCGCGGCGGCCGCCGCCCTGCGCAGCGACGCCCAGCTGCCCGCCCGGGTGGCCCCCGCGTTCAGCACCGAGGTCGGCGAGATCCTGCGGGCGAACCCGTTGCGGGAGTTCGTGACCAACGGGCCCCTGCACACCGTGCAGGTGGATCGGCAGCGCGCGCTGTACGGGTCCTGGTACGAATTCTTCCCGCGCTCGACCGGCGGCCGGGACACCGCGGGCAACCCGGTGCACGGCACCTTCGCCACCGCCGCCGCCGACCTGCCGCGCATCGCGGCCATGGGCTTCGACGTGGTGTACCTGCCGCCGATCCACCCGATCGGCAAGGTGAATCGCAAGGGACCCAACAACTCCCTGACCGCCGGCCCCGAGGATGTGGGTTCGCCGTGGGCGATCGGCTCCGACGAGGGCGGCCACGACGCCATCCACCCGCAGCTCGGCACCGAGGCCGACTTCCTCGACTTCGTGACCGCCGCACGGGAATTGGGCCTGGAGGTGGCGCTGGACCTGGCGTTGCAGTGCGCGCCCGACCATCCCTGGGTGACGGCGCATCCGGAATGGTTCATCACGCTGCCCGACGGCACCATCGCCTACGCGGAGAATCCGCCGAAGAAGTACCAGGACATCTACCCGCTCAACTTCGACGACGATCCCGACGGGCTCTACGCCGAGGTGCTGCGGGTGGTGCGGCACTGGATCACGCTGGGCGTCACCATCTTCCGGGTCGACAATCCGCACACCAAGCCCGCCGACTTCTGGGAATGGCTGATCGCCGCCGTGCACCGCAAGCACCCGGAGATCATCTTCCTGTCCGAGGCGTTCACCCGCCCGGCTCGCATGTACGGTCTGGCCCGGCGCGGATTCAGCCAGTCCTACACCTATTTCACCTGGCGCACCCACAAACACGAGCTGGAGGAGTTCGGCCGCGAACTGGCCGCCAAGGCCGACGAGGCGCGCGCCAACCTGTTCGTCAACACCCCGGACATCCTGCACGAGAGCCTGCAATACGGCGGGCCGGGCATGTTCGCGATCCGCGCGGTGCTGGCCGCGACGCTCGGCGCGACCTGGGGCGTGTACTCCGGCTTCGAACTGTACGAGCACCAGGCGCTGCGCCCCGGCAGCGAGGAGTACCTCGACACCGAGAAATTCCAGCTGCGCCCCCGCGATTTCGCCGGGGCGGCCGCGCGCGGCGAATCCCTGGAGCCATGGCTGACCCGGCTCAACGAGATCCGGCGCGCGCATCCGGCGCTGCGGCAGGTGCGGTGCATCCACTTCCACCACGTGGACAACGATGCGCTGCTGGCCTTCTCGAAAATGGACCCGACCACCGGTGACGCCGTCCTGGTCGTGGTGAACCTGAACCCGTTCGGCGCCGAGCACGGCATGGTGTCGCTCGACCTGCCCGCCATCGGCCGCGAATGGCACGACCGGCCGCTCGTCACCGACGACGTCACCGGCGAGGAATACCACTGGGGCCAGAGCAATTACGTGCGCCTGGACCCGAACCGCGCGGCCGCCCACATCCTCACCCTGCCGCCGGTGCCCGCCGCCGCGCGCAACGAACTCGCCTATCGCAGATCGTTCCGATGAATCGGCGTGACCTCCTGCTGCTGGCGGCAGGCACGCACCCCGATCCGCACACCGTGCTGGGCGCGCACCCGCATGCCGACGGGACGATCGTCCGGGTGCTGCGGCCGTACGCCGACGCCGTCGCGGTCCGCGTCGACGGTGTGGATCATCCACTGACACATCGTGATCACGGCGTGTTCGAGGCGGTCCTGCCGTTCGCGGAGCTGTGGGACTACCGCATCGTCAGCTCGTACCCGGGCGGGCGCACCGTCGTGGACGCGGACGGGTACCGCTTCCTGCCCACCCTCGGCGACGTCGACCTGCACCTGCTCGGAGAGGGCCGGCACGAACGGCTGTGGGAGGTGCTCGGCGCGCACCCGAAGCGCTACCCCAGCCTCGACGGCGAGGTGACCGGCACCGCGTTCGCGGTGTGGGCGCCCAACGCGCGCGGCGTCGCCGTCATCGGGGACTTCGACGGCTGGACCGGAAAGACCGCGCCCATGCGCAAACTCGGCGATTCCGGGGTATGGGAACTGTTCCTGCCCGGCATCGGTCCGGGAGCGCTGTACAAGTACCGCGTGCACGGGGCGGACGGGCGGGTCGTCGACCACGCCGACCCCATGGCCTACGCCACCGAGACGCCGCCCGCGACCGCCTCGGTCATCACCGAGAGCGAATTCGCCTGGAGCGACGCGGAATGGCTGCGGACACGGACCCGCACCGATCCCCTGCGCGCACCGGTCAGCATCTACGAGGTGCACCTCGGTTCCTGGCGGCCCGGGCTCGGCTACCGCGAGATCGCCGAACAACTCGCCGAATACGTGCTCGCCCAAGGCTTCACGCACGTGGAGCTGCTACCGGTGGCCGAGCATCCCTTCGGCGGCTCCTGGGGCTACCAGGTCACCTCCTACTTCGCGCCCACCGCCCGCTTCGGCTCCCCCGACGACTTCCGCTATCTCGTGGATCACCTGCACCGCAAGGGCATCGGCGTGATCCTGGACTGGGTGCCCGCGCACTTCCCGCGCGACGAATGGGCGCTGGCCAGATTCGACGGCACCGCCCTCTACGAGCACGCCGACCCGCGCCGCGGCGAGCAACTCGACTGGGGCACCTACGTTTTCAACTTCGGCCGCCACGAGGTCCGCAACTTCCTGGTCGCCAACGCGCTCTACTGGATCGAGGAGTTCCATCTCGACGGGCTGCGCGTGGACGCCGTCGCCTCGATGCTCTACCTGGACTATTCGCGCCCGGACTGGGAGCCCAACATCCACGGCGGCCGCGAGAACCTGGAGGCGGTCGCCTTCCTGCAGGAGATGAACGCGACCGTCCACAAACATCATCCGGGCGTGCTGACCATCGCCGAGGAATCCACCACCTGGCCCGGCGTCACCCGCGCCACCGAGGTCGGCGGACTCGGGTTCACCATGAAATGGAACATGGGCTGGATGCACGACACCCTCGGCTACCTGGCCCGCGATCCGGTGCACCGCAGCTGGCACCACAACGAGGTCACCTTCTCGCTCACCTACGCCTGGAGCGAGAACTATCTGCTCCCGATCAGCCACGACGAGGTCGTGCACGGCAAGGGGACGCTGTGGACCCGCATGCCCGGCGACGACTACGCCAAGGCGGGCGGGGTGCGCGCGCTGCTCGCCTACATGTGGGCGCATCCGGGCAAGCAGCTGCTGTTCATGGGCCAGGACTTCGGCCAGTTCCGGGAATGGGACCACGATCGCGGACTGGACTGGCACGAGCTGGACAACCCGCTGCACCGCGGCATCCAAACCCTGGTCGGCGACCTCAACCGGCTCTACGCCGCACAGCCGGCGCTGTGGAGCCAGGACACCTCGCCGGGCGGCTACGCCTGGATCGACGCCGACGACCGCGACAACAATGTGCTGTCGTTCCTGCGGTACGGCGCCGACGGCGCCATCCTGGCCTGCGTGTACAACTTCTCCGGGCAGCACCTCACCGGGTACCGCGTCGGACTGCCGGAGTCCGAACAGGTTTCGTGGTTCGAGGTGCTCAATACCGACGCCGTCGCCTACGGCGGCAGTGGCGCGGGCACGACCGGCGCCATCCCGGCCGAGCCCCGGCCCTGGCACGGGCGGCCGGTCTCGGCGGCGCTGACGCTGGCGCCGCACAGCGCCGTGTGGCTGTCGACCGCGCCACGCGACTGACACCGCTACTCGGGCCAGCGTGGGGACCGGCCGAGCACGGCCAGAATCCGATCCAGTCCCGGGGTCTGTGCCACCGCCAGCTCGGGGGCGAACGACGAGCCCGGCCGCTCCCGGGCCGGGCCGCGCGGGACCGCCTCGGCCACCGGCCAGGCGGCGGCGAGCACGTCGTCGTCGAACGCGACGGTCGTCCTGAGCGCGCGCGCCACGTCCCAGGCGTGCACGACGTAGTCGATGAAATGGAAGCTGACCGCCAGCGACCCCGGGATCACGATGCCGTCGCGGATCTCCGGCAGCGGGAACTGCCGTTCCAGCACGCCCGGCTCGGCGAAGGTGGCCAGCACGTGCTCGGCGGCCGCCCGGTATTCACCGATCGGATCCTCCCCCAGCGGCTGCGGCTTCCACCGCGACAGATCATTTTCGCCGCGGGCCGCCGCCGCGAAGCCATAGTGCTGAACGATCATGTGCTCCAGCAGATCTCGCAGTGTCCAGCCGGCGCACGGGCTGGGCGCGTCCAGGTCCGCCGGGGTCAGGCTCGCCACCACGTCGATGCTCGTCCGCACCGCGCGGGCGTCGAGTGCGAGCAGTTCGGTTCCCGAGGCCAGTAATTCTTCGTAGGTGCTTATCATACGCACCAGCTTACTAATTTCCCTCGATCGGCGACAGGGAAATTCCGGCGAATTCCACACCAACAGGTTCGCTTCGGGAGCACCCTGGACAGACAGTCGTTTCAAGCCGGGGAGGGCCCCGTGGACGAGCGCACCAAGATCACACTGGACGAATCGGAGATCCCGAGGCGTTGGTACAACGTCATCCCGGACCTGCCCGAGCCCCCACCACCCCCGCTGCATCCCGGTACCGGGCAGCCGGTCGGACCCGAGGACCTGGCCCCGCTCTTCCCGATGGAACTCATCCGGCAGGAAGTCAGCGGCGACCGCTACCTCGACATCCCCGACGAGGTCATCGATGTGTACCGGCTCTGGCGGCCGACCCCGCTGTTCCGGGCGCGACGCCTGGAAAAGGCGCTCGGCACCCCGGCGCGCATCTATTACAAGTACGAAGGCGTGTCGCCTGCGGGCTCACACAAGCCGAATACCGCTGTGCCGCAGGCGTTCTACAACGCCGCCGAAGGCACGCGGCGGCTGACCACCGAGACCGGCGCCGGCCAGTGGGGCAGCGCGCTCGCCTTCGCCTGCGCCCAGTACGGCATCGACTGCGAGGTGTGGATGGTCCGCGCCTCCTACGACCAGAAGCCGCACCGGCGCACCCTCATGCGCACCTGGGGCGCTACCGTGCACGCCAGCCCCTCCCCCATCACCGCGGCGGGCGCGAAAATCCTTGCCGACCACCCGGATTCCCCGGGCAGCCTGGGCATCGCCATCAGTGAGGCGGTGGAGGTGGCCGCGGCCGACCCGTTCACCCGCTACGCGCTGGGCAGCGTGCTCAATCACGTGCTGCTGCACCAGACCGTGATCGGCGAGGAGGCGTTGAAACAGTTCGCCGCGGCGGGCGAGCGGCCCCCGGACGTGATCGTCGGCTGCACCGGCGGCGGCTCCAACTTCGCGGGCCTGTTCCTGCCGTTCCTGCGCGAAAAGCTCGCGGGCCGAGCCGATCCCGTCATCCGCGCCGTCGAACCGGCCGCCTGCCCGTCGTTCACCCGCGGCATCTACGCATACGACTTCGGCGACACCGCGGGCTTCACCCCGCTGATGAAGATGCACACCCTCGGCCACGACTTCATCCCCGACCCCGTGCACGCGGGCGGGCTGCGCTACCACGGAATGTCGCCGCTGCTGTCGCACATGTACGAGCTCGGGCTGTTCGAGGCCGTGGCCAAACAACAGCGCGAATGCTTCGCCGCGGCGGTCACTTTCGCGAAGGCCGAAGGCATTCTCCCGGCCCCCGAACCGTCACACGCGCTGGCGGCGGTCATCGAGGAAGCCAACCGCTGCACCGCCTCCGGCGAGGAGAAAGTGCTGCTCACCGCACTGTGCGGACACGGCCACTTCGACATGACCGCCTACGAGCGCTACCTGGCGGGCGACATCCCCGACTTCGAGCTGTCCCAGCCCCGAATCGATGCCGCCCTCGCCTCGCTCCCCAGGATCTGAGGTCAGTACAGCGCGGCGGCCAGCTTGCGGCGGGAGGCGACGACCAGCGGCTCGGCCGGGTCGAAGAGCTCGAACAGCTCCAGCAGGTGGGTGCGGACCCGGGTGCGGTCATCGCCCGCGGTCCGCTTGACCTGGGCGATCAGGCGGTCGAAGGCGGCCTCGGGCTGCTGGTTGAACATCTCGAGATCGGCGGCGGCGATCGCGGCGTCCAGGTCGGCCGGGTCGGCGTCGGCCTTGGCGAGCGCGGCCGGGTCGAGATCCTGCACGCGGGAAAGGAATTGGACCTGCCGCAGCGCGGCCTTGGCCTCGGCGTTGTTCGGCTCGGCGGCCAGGATGTCCTGGTAGACGGCGATCGCGGCGTCGAATTCGCCGCGCTCCAAAGCCTCTTCGGCCGCGACGAAACGCGGATCCTCGGGGACCTCGGGCTCGGCGGCCTCGCCCTCGCCGACACCGGGCAGCTTGCCGCGCACGGCATCCACCACGGCGGCCAGCCACTGGGTGACCTGCTCCTCGGGCTGATTGCCGGTGAAGTCGGCCAGCGGCTGACCCGCGGCCACCGCGACCACGGTCGGAATGCCCTGGACACCGAAGGCCTGCGCGATGCGCATGTTCGCCTCGGCCTCCACGGTGGCCAGATCCCAGTCGCCACCGCTGCGGGTGACCAGCTGCTCGAGCAGCTTCACCAGCTCGATGCTGCCCGGGCTGCGCTGCGAGTACAGCGCCACCACCACCGGCACCTGGGTGGAGCGCCGCAGCACTCGATCCTCGAAATTGGTCTCGGTGACGGCGTGGTCACCCGGGACATCCGCCGCGGCGGCGGCCGGCTGCTTGAGAGCGGACAGGTCCACCGCGCCCGACATGGCGGCGGCTGCGGCGGCGGAGGGACGGCGTGCAGGTCGAGTCACGACATCCAGTTTGTCACGAACGGGCGGCGGCGGGTGCCGCGGCTCCGCTCAGTTCGCCCAGCTGACCGGAGGAGATCGCCCAACGCTCGAAGAACACGGACGTGAACGGCACCACCGACGACGCCAGCGCGAGAAGCGTGGTCTTGCCGGGCCATTCGAACTCACGCGAGGCCAGCAGGCAGTTGATGGCGTAGGCCAGGAACACGACGCCGTGCAGCATGCCGAACACCATCACCGGCCACTTGATCGGCTGATCGGCGATGCCCAGCGCGTCGGCGCGCTTCAGGGCAGAGCCGATGAACAGCAGCACCCAGGACGGCACCTCGAGCAGGCCGAAGAAACGCACACGCTTCGCGACCGTGGACAGGTCGAACAGATCACCCATGCCCTCCATTCTGCCCGACGACTACGACACCCTGTAGTGGAGCTGGTCACATCCGGGACGGCCGCGCCGGATTCCTGGTAGCGGAACACCCCGCCGACGAGAACGGCCCCGGCTCGGGAGCCGGGGCCGTTCTCTACCTCACCGAATTACTTCACGCGGATGATCAGAGCGTCACCCTGACCGCCACCACCACACAGGGCGGCCGCGCCGGTGCCGCCGCCGCGGCGCTTCAGCTCATTGGCCAGGTGCAGCACGATCCGAGCGCCGGACATGCCCAGCGGGTGACCGATGGAGATGGCGCCACCGTTGACGTTCACCTTCTCCGGGTCGATGCCCAGCTTGCGGGTGGACGCGATGCCGACCGCGGCGAACGCCTCGTTGATCTCGACCAGGTCCAGCTCGGCGGGCGAAATGCCTTCCTTGGCACAGGCTTTCGCGATCGCGTTGGCGGGCTGGTCCTGCAGGGTGGAGTCGGGGCCGGCGACGACACCGGCCGCGCCGATCTCGGCGATCCAGGACAGGCCCAGCGCCTCGGCCTTCGCCTTGGACATGACGATCACGGCGGCCGCGCCGTCGGAGATCTGGGAGGCCGAACCGGCGGTGATGCTGCCGTCCTTGCGGAAGGCCGGACGCAGCTTGCCCAGCGACTCCACCGTGGTGTCGGCGCGGATGCCCTCGTCCTCGGCGAACACGATCGGGTCGCCCTTGCGCTGCGGGATCGACACCGGGGCGACCTCGTCGGCGAACAGGCCGTTCTTCCACGCGGTGGCGGCCTTCTGGTGCGAGGCGGCGGCGAACGCGTCCTGCTCCTCGCGGCTGATCTTGTCGGCGTCGTTGCGCTGCTCGGTGAGCGCGCCCATCGCCTGGTCGGTGAAGATGTCGTACAGACCGTCGTAGGCCATGCTGTCGCGCAGGTTCACGTCGCCGTACTTGAAGCCCTCACGGCTCTTCTCGAGCAGGTGCGGGGCGTTGGTCATGGACTCCTGGCCGCCGGCCACCACGATCTCGTACTCGCCGGCGCGAATCAGCTGATCCGCCATGGCAATTGCGTTGATGCCGGACAGGCACACCTTGTTGATGGTGAGCGCCGGGACGTCCATCGGAATCCCCGCGGCGACCGCGGCCTGACGGGCCGGGATCTGGCCCGCGCCCGCGGTGAGCACCTGACCCATGATCACGTAGTCGACCTGCTCGGGCGCGACCCCGCCCTTCTCCAGCGCCGCCTTGATGGCGATCCCGCCCAGATCCGAGCCGCTGAAGTCCTTCAGCGATCCGAGCAGCCGGCCGACCGGGGTACGAGCGCCGGAGACGATCACGGAGGTTGTCACGATGGGGGCCTCACTTACTGTGTGTTGTCACGGCTCCGCCAACCATCGGAGCCGTACTCCACGGTAACTCCATGCACTTCGGCGGGGGTATGCGGGTGCGCGCTACCGTTCCAGGTGTGAGCACTACCGAGAACACCGAATTCATCCCGTCGGAATACATCACCGCCGTCGATCACGTGGGCATCGCCGTACCGGACCTCGATGCCGCCGTCGCTTGGTACCGCGACAATCTGGGCATGGTGGAGACCCACCGCGAGATCAACGAGTCCCAGGGCGTCCACGAGGCCATGCTGTCGGTCCCCGGCACGCCCGAGGGCTCGGTCGCTCTTCAGTTGCTGGCTCCGCTCAACGAGGAGTCCACCATCGCCAAGTTCATCGACCGAAACGGGCCTGGCCTGCAGCAGCTCGCCTACCGGGTCACCGATGTCGAGGCGGTTTCCGAGCAACTTCGTGAACGAGGCTTGCGTTTGCTGTACGCAGAGCCGCGTGGTGGAACCGCTGGTTCCCGCATCAACTTCATCCACCCCAAGGATGCTGGCGGTGTGCTGGTCGAACTCGTCGAACCGGCCGCGAAAACTACTCACTAGTACCGGGTTCCGCCCTCCTAAAGAGGGCGTAACAACATTTGCGGTCGACTCACCATCACCGGCGGTCACGCTGTAGTTTGTGGGGCATGTCGTCCACTGAGCCCGATCGTAATCGCTTCGTCGCGCTGCCCTTTACCGTTGTGCGGAAGGGCTATGACCGTGACGAGGTGCGTAACTACTTCGACCGTTTCGATGCCGAGCTAAGGGTCACCGCCACCGACCGCGATGCGGCCGCTGCCCAGGCCCGCAACCTGGCGGCCCAGCTCGAGGATGCCCGGGACGAGATCGACGAGCTCCGTAAGGAAGTCGACCGGCTCTCGGTGCCGCCGACGACCGCCGAAGGCATGTCCGATCGCATCTCCCGCATGCTGCGCCTGGCCTCCGACGAGGCCTCCGAGGTCCGCGCCCAGGCTCAGGCCGAGGCCGCCGAGATGATCTCGATCGCCGAGCAGCAGGCCACCGAAATGCGTGGGAAGTACGAATCGCTCCTCTCCGAGACCAAGGAGAAGCGCGAAGCTCTCGAAATCGAATTCGAGCAGACTCTCGCCAACGCCCGCTCCGAGTCCGCCAAGATCGTCGAAGCCGCCAACGCCGAGGCCGACCGCCTCACCAAGGAGTCCGACGCCAAGCGCAAGGCGACGCAGCAGGACTTCGAGGTCACCATGGCGGAGCGGCGCACCAAGCTGACCCGCGCCATGGAGGAGCTGGAAGCCACCTCCCGCGCCGAGGCCGCCCAGCGCATCAAGGACGCCACCGACGAGGCCAACCGCCTCATCACCTCGGCGACCAACACCGCGGATCGAAAGATCGCGCACGCCAAGGAACTTGCCGAGGAAATGCGTGTCCTCCGCGGCCGCGTCCTGGCTCAGCTGCTCGGCATCCGCGGCCAGCTCGACTCGGTCCCGGCCATGCTCGCCGCCGTCAACCGCGAAAGCGAACTCCTCGACGGCGCACCGGAACAGCGCTCCCTCAAGGGCGGCCGCAAGGCCATCTCCGAAGCCCACGACGACGAGGATCTCGTCGACGACCGCGAGAACGCCGACATCTCGGGCTAATCCACTCACCGGGCGACAACCCGAAGCCGTACGAAGGCCGCTTCCCTACCGGGAGGCGGCCTTCCTTATGTGCGCCCGTCGATGATCAGGACGCGGACCCACCGGTCAGTTGCATGGAATGGGATACGCGACACTGCCGATGACCGTGCAGGGCGACTCGGTGACGTTCACGTCCTGCGCCATTGTGCTCAGGACCGATCCATCCGGCTTGTACTGCGTCGCAACGATATGATGCGCGCCCAGGGTTCTCGGCATGTAGGTAATTTGCGCGAAGGACTGGTAGCCACCACCCGGGTTGTCACAGTAAGGCGGTCTCCTGAACATCCTGAGACTGTCTCCGGTGGCGGCAGCCACCGGGCTCCCGTACAGGGCTCTCCCGTTGTCGGTGAAATAGACCGGCGGAGCAACAGGCGTGCCGGCAGGGTCACACGAGATCACGACACTGATGGACCATGGAGTCGGGCCTTCCTCGTGGCTCCAGCCACTGGCGTAC
Source organism: Nocardia tengchongensis (assembly GCF_054781395.1). Lineage (NCBI taxonomy): Bacteria > Bacillati > Actinomycetota > Actinomycetes > Mycobacteriales > Nocardiaceae > Nocardia > Nocardia tengchongensis. The sequence goes on along the minus strand of NZ_BAAGUM010000017.1, from coordinate 2,213 downwards.
ACCGACATCGACAGCACATCCGCTGATGCGTGCGGGCTCCCCGCGAGACTCATGGCGACCGCCGCAAACACGCTCAGCGCCAACCCGATTCGACCTTTTCTCATCCCCAACTCCTTGTGAAATACACACACTTCAGCTCGGGAAGGGTATCGATCTCGCAACCGTCCGCAGGCGTGAACGACGTCCCCCAATTACAGGGGCTCACGACCGAGCCGTCCGCGTTCTGCTGTTGCGCGACAATGTGATGCGTCCCGAGCGTGGTCGGGTCGAAGCACCCGAATTCTCGGGGCTCAGGACCAGCGGCGGGTGATGGTGCGGGTGTTGCGGCCCTTCCAGCACCCGGTGTGCCAGTGGCGGCGGTCGTCCTCGCCGTCGTGGGCGGCCCAGGCGACGATGTGCGGGGTGCCGGGCGGGATCACCTGATCGCAGCCGGGGCAGCGGTAGGGCTTGGTGGCGCGGGTGCCGGGGACGGTGCGGACGATGAAGGTGTCGTCGGTGCCGGGGCCGGGTTCGGTGCGGCCGAAGACGTCGCCCAGGGGGCGCGGATCCCGCTGGGATCGCGCCGAATCCTTGGGCCGGGGCTTGCGGCGGGGCATGGCCTCAGAAGAGCCGGAATTCGCTGGAATCGGTGCCGCGCAGGGCATCGTAATCCAGGGTCAGGCAACGGATACCGCGGTCGGCGGCAAGGGTTTTCGCCTGCGGCTTGATCTGCTGGGCGGCGAACACGCCGGCCACGGGAGCCAGCAGGGGATCGCGGTTGAGCAGCTCCAGATAGCGGGTGAGCTGTTCGACGCCGTCGATCTCACCGCGGCGCTTGATCTCCACCGCCACCGTCGCGCCGTCGGCGTCCCGGCACAGAATGTCGACCGGGCCGATGGCCGTCATGTACTCGCGGCGGATCAAGGTGTAACCGGGGCCGAGGGTTTCGATGTGCTCGGCCAGCAACTCCTGCAGGTGCGCCTCGACACCGTCCTTCACCAGACCGGGATCGACGCCCAGCTCGTGCTTGGAATCCAGTTCGATGTCCTCGACCGTGATGCGCAGTTCCTCGCCGGCCTTGTTCGACACCACCCACAGTTGGCTTGTCTCGGAATCGGTTTCCCGCTCCTCCAGCCAGCACGGCGGGCTCATCCAGTTCAACGGCTTGTAGGAGCCGCCATCGGAATGAACCAGCACCGAACCGTCGGCCTTCATCATCAGCAGACGACGGGCCATGGGCAGATGGGCGGTCAGCCGACCCACGTAATCGACCTGGCAACGAGCAATCACAAGGCGCACCGGTCGAGTCTAGTGACCGGGCAACGGCTCCGGTGACGCGGCCTCAGCCCAGCAACATCAGGCAGGCGAACAGCGAGCCGCACGCCAGCAAGACATACTCCGGAAGGTTCAGCGGCCGCTCCGCCCCGCCCTGCCGGCGAATCGTCAACCGCCCGATCCCCAGACCCAGGCACAGCGCCAGGAAATGACCCACATTCGTGAAGGTGTGCCACAGCACCACCCCGCCCAGCGCGAACGACAGCCAGGTGCCCGCCCACACCCAGCGCCGATGCGACGGCAATACCGCCACCAGCGCACCGACCACGGCCATCGCGCCGTAGCTGACGCCCACATCCTCCGCCATCGCGATGCTGCCGGGCACCAGCTGCGACTGCACCGCCACCCACAGGCCCAGCGCCACCAGCACGGTGGCGCCCACATGGCCGACGAAGAAGGTGTGCACCAGCTTCACCGCCCCGAAGCGCCGTTCCGCCAGCGCGAGCAGGCAGGCCAGCATGGGGACGATCAGGAAGACCGTGGCCGCGCCCTCACCCACCAGGAAGGCACTGGAGAACAAGGTGCCCAGATGGCCCTTGGTCAGATTGTGGAGGTTGGTGCTGGCGTGCAGCACGATTCGCGACTCACGCGAGGCGCTCACCATGGTGAGACCCACAGCGACTGCCAGCAGCACGCTCACGTAGCTGTAGGTGGCTGGCAGCCAGAGCGCCGACCACCGGAAGCGGCGGGCGGTCACGGGCTGCTGTGGGGCGAGCGCGAGGGCCATGCTGTCGATCATTGTCTTTCTCATCCAACCGAAACTGGTTTTCGGCTGGGAACTGTCTGTGGGTAGGTAGCTACCCGGGTTACACCTGAATACGCAGAAGGCCCCCAGCATAGCTGGGGGCCTTCGCGAATGATGTTCCGGCGGTGTCCTACTCTCCCACACCCTGTCGAGT
>NZ_BAAGUM010000016.1:0-148552 GCF_054781395.1 Nocardia tengchongensis | reverse complement strand
GGGCACTGTCACCCGCTGGCTGAAGCAGGTCGGCGACCAGGTCGCCGTCGACGAGCCGCTGCTCGAGGTCTCCACCGACAAGGTCGACACCGAGATCCCGTCGCCGGTCGCCGGCACCCTGCTGGAGATCTCCGCGCAGGAGGACGACGTGATCGCCGTCGGCGGTCAGCTGGGCGTCATCGGCAGCGGTGTCGCCGCGGCCGCACCGGCGCCCGCGCCCGCCCCGGCCCCCGCGCCTGCCCCCGCTCCGGCTCCGGCCGCCGCAGCTCCCGCGCCCGCTCCGGCCCCGGCTCCCGCGCCGGCCCCCAAGCCCGCTCCGGTTCCGGCCGCGGCCACCCCGGCCGAGGAGCCCTCCGCCAACGGCGGCCCGTACGTGACCCCGCTGGTGCGAAAGCTGGCCGCGGAGAACAACGTCGACCTCGCCGCCGTGACCGGCTCCGGTGTCGGCGGCCGCATCCGCAAGCAGGATGTGCTCGCCGCCGCGGAGGCCAAGAAGGCTCCGGCCCCGGCCGCCGCGCCCGCCGCCGCTGCTGCTCCGGCCGCCCCGGCCGCTGCCGCCGCGCCGCGCGCATCGCTGTCGCACCTGCCGGGCACGGTCCAGAAGGCCACCCGCATCCGGCAGATCACCGCGACCAAGACGCTCGAGTCACTGCAGACCACCGCGCAGCTGACCCAGGTGCACGAGGTCGACATGACCAAGATCGCGTCCCTGCGCAACCGCGCCAAGGCCGCGTTCAAGCAGCGGGAGGGCGTGAACCTCACGTTCCTGCCGTTCTACGCCAAGGCCGTCATCGAGGCGCTGGCCGTGCACCCGAACATCAACGCGTCCTACAACTCCGACACCAAGGAGATCACCTACCACTCGGTGGTGAACCTGGGTATCGCGGTCGACACCGAGCAGGGTCTGCTCTCGCCGATCATCCACAACGCCAACGACCTGTCGCTGGCCGGACTGGCGCGGGCCATCGCCGATATCGCCAACCGGGCGCGCACCGGCGGCCTGAAGCCGGACGAGCTGGCCAACGGCACCTTCACCATCACCAACATCGGCTCGAACGGCGCGCTGTTCGACACCCCGATCCTGGTGCCGCCGCAGGCCGCCGAGCTGGGCACCGGCGCGATCGTCAAGCGCCCCATGGTGATCAGCGACGACGGCAACGAGTTCATCGGCATCCGCTCGATGGCCTACCTGCCGCTCACCTACGACCACCGCCTCATCGACGGCGCCGACGCGGGTCGCTTCGTGACCACGATCAAGCACCGTCTGGAAGAGGCCGCGTTCGAGGGTGACCTGGGCCTGTAAGGCCGGAACGGAGACGTCGGGGGTTGGATCGGATGAAGATCGTGGTCGCCGGTTCGTCCGGACTGATCGGGACGGCACTCGTCGCGGCACTGCGCCGCGACGGGCACGAGGTCACCCGCCTCGTCCGCCGTCCTGTGCACGCCCGTGACGAATTCACCTGGGACCCAGCCCGTTCCAACCTCGACGAGCGCGCGCTGCGCGGTGCCGACGCCGTGGTGAACCTCTGCGGCGCGAGCATCGGGCGGCGGCGCTGGAACGGCAGCTACAAACAGGAGCTGCGCGACAGCCGCATCGTCCCCACCGACGTGCTGGCCGCCGCGGTCGCCGCCGCGGGAGTGCCGACGCTGGTCAACGCCAGCGGCGCGCACTACTACGGCGGGGCGACCGGCGACCACGTCGTCACCGAGACCTCGCCCGCCGGAAGCGGATTCCTGGCCCGGCTCTGCGCCGACTGGGAAGCCGCCACCGAACAGGCCGCCGACGCCGGCGTCCGCACCGTGCTGCTGCGATCGGCGGTGGTGCTGGCCCGGCACGGCGGCATGCTCGGAATGCTGTACCCGCTCTACTATCTCGGGCTCGGCGGGCGGCTCGGCAGCGGCCGGCAATACGTCCCGTGGATCTCGCTCGACGACGAAGTGGGGGCGATCATGTTCGCGCTCACCCACGAAAACCTTTCCGGCCCGGTCAATATGGTCGGGCCCGCACCGGTCACCAACGCCGAGTTCACGCGCGCGCTGGGGCGGGTCATGCATCGGCCGACACCGTTGATGGTGCCCGCGTTCGCCCTGCGGGCCGCGGTCGGTGAATTCGCGGAAGAGGCGATTCTGCACGGCCCCAGGGCGATTCCCACCGCGCTCGAGGACGCCGGATATCAATTCCAGCACCCCACCATCGGCGCGGCTCTGGCCGCGACACTCGGCCACACGGACTAAATTCCGGCCGAAAGGCTGGGCCGGGACGACACGGCGGGCGCGGCGCACATCACAGTGGGGCCATCGATACCGTGGGGGCGTGACCAATCATCCGTCCGACCTGCTGGTGCGGGATGCGCGTGAGAGCGATCTGCCCGAGATCCTGGTGATCCACAACAACGCGATCGCCGAGACCACCGCCATCTGGGATACCGAGCTCGCCGACATCCACGAACGCGAGGCCTGGTTCGCGGCGCGGACCGGCGCGGGACATCCGGTGCTGATCGCGGAGATCCACGGCAAGGTGGCCGGCTACGCGAGTTACGGCCAGTTCCGGCCCAAGTCGGGCTACCGGTTCTCGGTCGAGAACTCGGTGTACGTGTCAGATATATTCCATCGCCGCGGCGTGGCCACCGCGCTCATGCGGGCGCTGCTGGAACGCGCCGAACACGGCGGGGTGCACGCCATGATCGCGGCCATCGAATCGAGTAACCGCACGTCGATCGGCCTGCACGAGAAATTCGGGTTCACCACCGTCGGGCAGCTGCCGGAGGTCGGGTTCAAATTCGGCCGCTGGATGGATCTGACGCTCATGCAACGGACCTTCGCCGAAGGGGTAGCGTCGCCATCGTGAGCGAGAGCACTACGGCCACCGCACCGTTACCCCGCGCGGTGTCGGCTCGCTTCGACAGCACACCCCTCGCGGTCGAAGATCTGGGCCTGATCGAATACCAGCGAGCCTGGGAATTGCAGCGGTCCATCGCCGCCGAACGCGCCGAGGGCATCGGCCCGGACCGGCTGCTACTGCTGGAACATCCCTTCGTCTACACCGCGGGCCGCCGCACCGAACCGCAGGATCTGCCCATGGACGGCAGCCCGGTGATCGAGGTGGATCGTGGCGGGAAGATCACCTGGCATGGTCCGGGGCAACTGGTCGGCTACCCGATCGTGCGGCTGGCCGAACCGGTCGACGTGGTCGCCTACGTGCGCCGCCTCGAAGAGGCGCTGATCGCCGTGTGCGCGCAGCTCGGACTGGAAACCGGTCGCGTGGAAGGCCGTTCGGGCGTGTGGGTCCCCGCGAACCAGTTCCTGCCCGAGCGCAAGGTCGCGGCGATCGGCGTGCGCGTGCAACGCGGCGTCGCCCTGCACGGCATCGCGCTCAACTGCGATTCCAGCCTGGACGGCTTCAATGCGATCGTGCCGTGCGGGATCCCCGACGCCGGGGTCACCACCCTGAGCCGCGAACTCGGCCGCGACGTCACCGTCGACGAGGTGCGGCCGCTGGTCGCCGACGCCATCACCCGCGCCCTCGACGGCGAACTGAAGGTGTCCGACCACACCATCTCGCGCTGCGCGAAAGCAGCCGCCGAATGCCCCGAACCACTCCCCGCGGTGCCCGATGACGTGCCCGTCAAGGCCGAATGACCACGAGCGTAGGGTGAATCAAGTGACTTCCGTCGATACCCCGACACCTAACGACCCGGCCGCACCCAACGGCCGCAAGCTGCTTCGCATCGAGGCCCGCAACGCCGAGACCCCGATCGAGCGCAAACCCTCGTGGATCCGCACCCGCGCGACCATGGGCCCCGAGTACACCGAACTCAAGGGCCTGGTGAAACGCGAAGGGCTGCACACGGTCTGCGAGGAAGCCGGGTGTCCCAACATCTTCGAATGCTGGGAGGACCGCGAGGCCACCTTCCTCATCGGCGGCGAACAGTGCACGCGGCGCTGCGACTTCTGCCAGATCGACACCGGCAAGCCCGCCGCCCTCGATCGTGACGAGCCGCGGCGCGTCGCCGAGAGCGTGCAGGCCATGGGGCTCCGCTACTCCACCGTCACCGGCGTCGCGCGCGACGATCTCGAGGACGGCGGCTCCTGGCTGTACGCCGAGACCGTGCGCGCCATCAAGCGGCTCAACCCGCACACCGGCGTCGAGCTGCTGATCCCCGACTTCAACGCGGTGCCCGAGCAGCTGGCCGAGGTGTTCGAGTCGCGTCCGGAGGTGCTCGCCCACAATCTGGAGACGGTGCCGCGCATCTTCAAGCGCATCCGGCCCGCCTTCCGCTACGAGCGGTCGCTGGCGGTCATCACCGCGGCCCGCGAGGCCGGACTGGTCACCAAGTCCAACCTGATCCTGGGCATGGGCGAGACCCCCGAGGAAGTCACCCAGGGCCTGCGCGACCTGCACGAGGCGGGCTGCGACATCATCACCATCACCCAGTACCTGCGTCCTTCCCCGCGGCACCACCCGGTCGACCGCTGGGTGAAGCCGGAGGAGTTCGTCGAGCACTCCAAGGCCGCCGAGGAGATGGGCTTCGCGGGCGTCATGGCCGGGCCGCTGGTCCGCTCGTCCTACCGCGCCGGCCGCCTCTACGCGCAGGCCATGCGCCACCACGGCCGCGAGATCTCCCCCGAGATGGCGCACCTGGCCGAGGAAGGCAGCGCGGCCCAGGAGGCCACCAGCGTGCTGGCCCGCTTCGGCTCCTAGCCCGCCACTCGAACCACGGCTGCGCAGGACGGTGGCGCGGGCATGAATGCCGCGCGACCGCCGCAGAAACGCCGGTAGACGAGTTATCCCGCGATTCGTGGACGGGAGCCCTCCGCTGGTGGGAAGCTCGAAGGACCGCAATGATCGACCCACGGAGCGAGCCATGGTCGAGCGAACGACGACATCACACGGTGTCAACGGCAGGGTAGTCGTGGCCGAACGGCCCGATGACATACGCAATGTGGTGCTGGTCGGCCACAGCGGGTCCGGGAAGACCACGCTGGTCGACGCGCTCGCCGTCGCCGCCGGCGCGGTACCCAGAGCCGGGCGGGTCGAGGACGGCACCAGCCTCTCCGACTATGACGACATCGAGCAGCGACAACACCGATCTGTGCAACTGTCGGTGGTGCCGATGGGGTGGGAGCGGGTCAAGGTCAACCTCCTCGACACCCCCGGCTACGCCGATTTCGTCGGGGAACTCAGGGCCGGTCTGCGAGCAGCGGACGCGGCCCTTTTCATTCTCTCGGCCGCCGCCGGCGTGGAGGGCGTGAGCGGGGCGACGCTGGCACTGTGGGAGGAATGCGCGAGCGTCGGTATGCCGCGCGCCATCGTGGTCACCCATTTGGACACCGCGCGCGCCGATTTCGAGGACCTGACCGCGACCTGCGCCCAGATCCTCGGCGGCGGGCGCTCGGAATCGATGCTGCCGCTGCATCTTCCGGTCTACGGGCCCAAGAGCGCCGACGGGCACCGGCCGGTGACCGGGCTGATCGAACTGCTCACCCAGCACGTCTACGACTACGCCACCGGGGAACGCGTGGAGATGCCCGCCTCCGCCGAACAGCGTGAGCAGATGGCGGAGGCGCGCAATCGACTCATCGAGGGCATCATCGCCGAGAGCGAGGACGAGACCCTCATGGACCGCTACATCGGCGGCGAGGAGATCGACCTCGCCACGCTGATCGCCGACCTCGAACAGGCGGTCGCGCGCGGGAGCTTCCATCCGGTGCTGATCGCCGCGCCGCCGCCCGAAGGCGCGCGGCAGGGGCTGGGCACGGTGGAGATCCTGGATCTGATCACCCGCGGATTCCCCACGCCCGCAGAGCATCCCGTGTCGGCGACCGGATCCGGCGGCAAGCCCGCCGAGCTCGCCTGCGATCCGGACGCGCCGCTGGCCGCCGAGGTGATCCGCACCGCCTCCGACCCGTACGTGGGCCGGTTGTCGCTGGTGCGAGTGTTCTCCGGCACCCTGCACGCCGACGACACGGTGCACGTGTGCGGGCACGGCGCGGGTGACAACGGCGATCACGATGCCGACGAACGCGTCGGCGGGGTGTCGGCGCCGTTCGGGAAACAGCAGCGGCCGCTCCCCCAGGCCATCGCCGGGGACATCGTGTGCGTCAGCAAGCTGTCACACGCCGAGACCGGAGACACGTTGTCCACCAAGGACTACCCGCTCCTCATCGAGCCGTGGTCGATGCCGGATCCGCTGCTGCCGGTCGCCATCAAGGCGCACGGCAAGGCCGATGAGGACAAGCTCTCGCAGGGGCTGTCGCGCTTGGTGGCCGAAGATCCCACGGTCCGGCTGGAGCAGAATCCCGACACCCATCAACTCGTCTTGTGGTGCCTGGGCGAGGCACATCGCGAGGTAGCGCTGGAACGGCTGCGGTCCCGGTTCGGGGTGCAGGTCGACGTCGTCGACCACGAGGTGGCGTTGCGGGAAACCTTCGCCACCCAGGCATCCGGGCGCGGCCGGCATGTGAAGCAGTCCGGTGGCCACGGGCAGTTCGCGGTCTGCGAGATCGAGGTGGCGCCGCTGCCGGAGGGATCCGGCATCGAGTTCGTGGACAAGGTCGTGGGCGGAGTCGTTCCGCGCCAGTTCATTCCGTCGGTGGAGAAGGGCGTGCGGGCCCAGGCGCTGCGCGGTGTCGCGTCCGGATATCCGCTGGTCGATGTGCGGGTGACGCTGTTCGACGGCAAGGCGCACTCGGTGGATTCCTCCGACGCGGCCTTCCAGACCGCGGGCGGGCTGGCCTTGCGTGAGGCCGCCGCCACCGCCCGGATCAGTGTGCTGGAACCGATTGCCGAAGTGCTGGTGGTGGTTTCGGACACCTATGTGGGCCCGGTGCTCGGCGATCTGTCGAGTCGCCGCGGCCGTGTTCTCGGTACCGAACCGGTGGGGTTGGGCCGCACCGCGATTCGGGCCGAAGTCCCCGAACTGGAGCTGAGCCGCTACGCCGTGGATCTACGGTCGCTGGCTCATGGCGATGCGAGCTTCACTCGCGCGTATGCCCGCCACGAGCCGATGCCGCAGCAGCTGGCCGACAACCTGCGGGCGAAATCCGGTGGGCGCGGCTGAGCGTCACGACTGCTCGGCGCGCTCAGGGACGGGCAGCGCGGCGAGGGCCGTCATGAAGAAGTCGAGACCGAAACCGTAGTGCTGGTCGGCTTCACAGCCGGTCAGCGCCGCGGCGGCCTGCACGATCCGGGGATAACGCTGCTGCGGCAGGGTTTCCAGGCGTAGGCGCTTGCGGCGGATCATCTCGGCGTTCTCGTCCGCGGACTGCTGGGGCGTGGGGGCGCCGGGCTCGCCGATCACCAGCGTGACCGCGGTGCGCAGGGCGTTGCCGCAGATCGCGGCGGCGGGCTCGACGTCGAAGCCGTATTCGGTGAGGATCTCGAGCGCGGTCTCGGTGGCCTCCAGGAATCCGGGGCTCGGGTCGTTGTCGCCGGGCACCTGGAACAGCGGCACCAAGGCGCGATGCTCGCGCAGCACCGCCACCAGCGATTCGGCCAGGGCGCGGAACTGGTCCAGCAGCGGGCGCGATCGGTCCCGGGTGGTGTCGACCTGCTCCCACAGTCGGTCGACGACGCCGTTGAGCAGTTCGTCCTTGTTCTTGAAATGCCAGTACAGCGCCATCGGGGTGACGCCCAGTTCCTGGGCCAGCCGCCGGATGGTCAGCGCGTCGAGGCCCTCGGCGTCAGCCAGCGCGATCGCGCCGTCGGCGACCGTTTCCCGGCTCAATCGGTTCTCCGCTTTTGCCACTTGACAAATATACAACGTACAGGCTTTCCTATACCACGTACATGTACAACGTATGTGTATGCAGTACAGGAACAACGCATAGGAGCTTGCGATGCCACTACTGCCCCGCCGCTGGTGGGCCCTGATCGGGGTTTCCCTGGCGACCTTCATGACATTTCTCGACAACAACGTGGTCAACGTCGCGCTGCCGTCCATCCAGACCGACCTCGGGCTGTCCATCTCGGGCCTGGAATGGGTCGTGAGCAGCTACATCCTGGTCTTCGCCGGCCTCATGCTCGCCGGCGGACGACTCGCCGACCTGTTCGGCCGCCGCCGGATGTTCCTCGCCGGACTGGCCGTCTTCACCCTCGCCTCACTGCTCGCCGGACTCGCCGACAGCCCAGCCATGCTCATCGCGGCCCGCGTCCTGCAAGGCGTCGGCGCGGCCGCCGCGATCCCCCCGACCCTCGCCATCATCGCCGGACTGTTCCCCGACGACGCCGAACGCGCCAAAGCCGTCGGCGTGTGGAGCGCCATCGGCGCACTCGCCCTGGCCCTCGGACCGTTCACCGGCGGCGTCCTCAGCCAGCACGTGGACTGGAGCTGGATCTTCCTGATCAACGTGCCCTTCGGCGTCATCACCTTCGCGCTCACCGCGGCGACACTGGACGAAACCCGCGAGCCGATCCGGCACCGGCTCGACCTGCCCGGGCTCGCGACCTCGGCCATCGCGCTGTTCGCGGTCACCTACGCGCTGATCGAAGGACACAACCGCGGCTGGACCTCACCGGTCATCCTGAGCTGCTTCGCCGTCGGCGCGGCCGCGCTCGCCGCCTTCGTCGCCATCGAAACGCGCCGCGCGGACCCGATGGTCGACATGTCGATGTTCCGCTCGCGCGCCTTCAGCGGCGGCATCGCCGTCCTGATGCTGTGGGGCTTCGGGGTGATGGGCATCTACTTCTTCACCGCGATGTACCTGCAGAACGTGCTCGGCTTCTCGCCCACCGCGGCGGGCGCGGCGTTCATTCCGATGGCCGTCGCCATGGTGCTGATGGCACCGCTCGCCCCGCTGGTCGCCCGCCGGATCGGTACCAACATCACCGTGGCGCTGGGCGTGGCGGGCATCGTCGGTGCGCTGCTGGATATTTCGACCATCGGCGAGCACGGGCACATCCTCGACCTGATGCCCGCGTTCATCGGCTTCGGCCTCGGTTCCGGCCTGCTCATGTCGCCATTGAACACGGCGATCATGGATCGGATGCCGCCCGCCGTCGCGGGCGCGGCCGGGGCGGTGGTCAATGCGAGCCGGGAGATCTCGGCGCTGCTGGGCGTGACCATCGTCGGCGCGATCCTCACCTCCCGCGCGGCGTCGGTGGCCCAGCAGGGCGCGGCTCCGATGCACGCCTTCCTCGAGGGGTACCGGCTCGCGATCGTCGTCGCGGGCGTCATTGTCGCCGTGGGCATTCCGCTGGCACTGTTCACCCTGCGCACCCCGCGTGCCGAGGCGCCCGTGGCGGCGGCCGCAGAACCGGTCGGGGCGGCGGTCTGACCACACGCGCGCCGCATCGGCCGGACGGACTCCGGCCGATGCGGCGGTTCCGGGTGACAAGCGCTCGCGCGGAGCGCGATTCGGGCCATCGGGCACCGACCGGTCGCCTCACCGTCCATCCCATCGCGAACCGGACCTACCCGGCCACTAAGCTGGACCGCATGGCAGCAGGCAAGGGCGGTAATCCGTCGAAGGAAGCGAAGGCCGCGGCGAAGGCGGTGCGCAAGCAGGCGTCGAAGGAACGCCGCAAGCAACTGTGGCAGGCCTTCCAGATGCAGCGCAAGGAAGACAAGCTTCTGCTGCCCCTGATGATCGGCGCCCTCGTCGGCATCACCGTGCTGTTCCTGGTGATCGGCCTGATCTTCGGCATGCAGTGGTATCTGCTGCCGATCGGCCTGCTGCTGGGCGCGCTCGCCGCGTTCATCATCTTCGGCCGCCGGGTGCAGAAGAACGTGTACGCCAAGGCCGAGGGCCAGGCCGGCGCGGCCGCCTGGGTGCTGGACAACCTCCAGGGCAAGTGGCGTGTCACCCCCGGTGTCGCCGCCACCACCCAGCTCGACGCGGTGCACCGCGTGGTCGGCCTGCCCGGCGTCATCCTGGTCGCCGAGGGCTCCCCGCAACGGGTGAAGTCGCTTCTGGCACAGGAGAAGAAGAAGGTGTCCCGCCTGGTCGGCGACACCCCGATCTACGACGTCGTGATCGGCAACGACGAAGGCCAGGTGCCGCTCAAGGAGCTGGAACGCTACCTGCGCAAGCTTCCCAGCAATATCGACGCCAAGCGCATGGACCACATCGAAGGCCGGCTGACGGCGCTGGCCACCCGCGGCGGCCCGGCGCTGCCCAAGGGTCCGCTCCCCAACGGCGCGAAGATGCGCGGCGTGCAGCGCTCGATCCGTCGCCGCTGACCTCGAGTACAAGGAAGGCCCGCATCCTCGGAGGATGCGGGCCTTCGTCATGTTCGGATCAGTGGACGTGGCGGGACAGGAAGCCCAGGACGTCGGGAGTGACCGTGCGCCAGTACTCCTCGGTGTGCGTGCCGGGGGTAACCAGGCCGACCTCGGGGCGGGCGGTGGCGATGAAGCGGCGGCAGCCGTCGATGAATCGGTCGCGGTCGCCGCACCACAGGCCGACCGGGGCCGGGCCGAGCTTGTCGAGATTGCGTAGCGGGTCGAGGGCTGCCCACTGGTCGGCGCTGGCGAATGCGTTCCGTTTGGCCATTTCGGTCCAGGAGGTCAGCAGACCCGGCGACATGGTGGCTACCGCGCTGAGCGGCTGGGACCGCTCGGCGCGGCGGCGCGCGTAGACCAGCGCGCCGAAGCCGCCCATGGAGGTTCCGGTGCAGGCGAAGGGCAGACCGTCCTTGCCGGCGAGGCGACGCTGGGTCAGCCAGCCGGGGACCTCGTCGAGCAGCATGGACATCGGGTCGTCGCCGGTGCCGTGGTCGTGCCAGTAGTTGTCGCCACCGTCGAGGGCGACGAAGCCGAAGGCCGGGCTCACGTGGGTGGCGACCGCGGCGGCCAGCAGGTCGGCGATATTGCCGACGGCGGCGGTGCGGGCGGTGCCGTGCAGGCCGTGCAGCAGCAGCGAGACGGGGAGGTTCTCGGCCGTAGCGCCCGGCGGCAGGATCGTGACCAGGTCGATCTCGCGGCCGCGGGCCTTGGAGTAGACGCGCTCGGTGCTGATGACCGGGGACAGGCCCATCGCGGTCTGGCCGATGTTCTCGGCGTGCTGGGTGCGCTGTACGTCGTCGGCCTCGGTCGCGGCGTTGACGCCGGCGGCGACTGCGGCGCCCGCGGCAGCCAAACCGACCAGTCCGGTCGTCGCGAACAGGGACCGGCGACTCAAAGTCCGCGCGGCCGCCCGGTAGTCCTCGACCATCGACCCTCCATCGGCACAGCAACAGCTACTTACCTGACGACGGCCTAGGCGGCTGCGTCACGGCAAATCGCCGCCACCATACCGATCGAAAGGAAACAGCGGTAAACATTTGGCAACGCCTTGACGCACACTGCACCAACAGCATCGCAGGTAACGCGGCTGATCCGCGACGACGCGACGCGCCGTGATGTGTTCGAGTCTCGTTGAGTCGAATTCTGTGACCGGAGTCGGTGAATCGCTGTGACCGCGCGGGTCAGCGGCTGTAGACGAGAGCCGTGCCGGTGGCGCGGTCGTGCATGCCGCGGCCGTCGCTGTCGGTGAACAGCGCGGGGATGACGAACAGCAGGATGAGCTGTCGGACCAGCGCCCGGACGAAACCGACCGGCGCCTCCGCATCCACGCGGGCCACCTTGAGCTTCAGGAAGTACTGCCCCGGCGTGAAACCGAACAGCGTGACCGCGGCGATCCCCAGCACGAACCACACCAGCAGCGTCGGGGTGGACAGCGCCTGCGTCATCACCTCGAAATGCGAGGGCGGCTGCTGTCCCTGCGGGATGGTCATCTTCGCGATGATGCGCGCGGGATCGGGCCGCACGATGATGGCGGCCAAGCCCATGGAGATGAACCAGTCCACGAGCACCGCCACCACGCGGCGAGTGAAAGGGGCGAGCGCGCCGGGGCCGGAGGCCGGGAGGCCGAGTTCCTTGCCCTGATAGTCACCGAGCGGGTTGTCTCCGGATTCGGCGTTCGGTCCGGACAGCCATGAGCCGGTGATGCGTGCCATGGGCCCAGCTTATGCGCCGCCCGCGGGCCGCTTTCCGACACCTGCCGATCGGCGGGCGGGACGCGAACCGTATATGTTGCCGGCGCCCTCGTGACCGGTCCGGCAACAGTTCGGCGACCTAGATTGCCCGGTGGATGCCCGGCGGTGAGGATTGTCACGATGGCCCGGTCAGCGGCGGTAAGGACCCTAACTTTTCAGAGTCTTAACAGCCGGTTCGGGCAGGTCGGTGGCAGGATGTCGGTGCTGGTCGAGCATTGCTCGGCGACCGCTGTGGCGTCTTCGCGAAGCCGGGGGCACCGCCGAACCCCCGGCCAGCAGTGCGTGTAACACTGGCGAAACACAGCCTTGATTGCAGGGAAACACCGCATCCATACCGTGTGGTCGCGACGAACCCATGCAGTCACCACTGGCTGGGAACCGATCCGTAAGGAGTACTAAGTGGCGTTCAGCACGGCCGACGAGGTCATCAAGTACATCAAGGAGGAGGAGCTCGAATACGTCGATATTCGCTTCACCGACCTCCCCGGTGTGCAGCAGCACTTCTCGATCCCGGCGAAGGCGTTCACCGCTGATCTCGCCGAAGAGGGCCTGGCGTTCGACGGTTCGTCCGTCCGCGGGTTCCAGTCGATCGATGAGTCGGACATGCTGCTGCTGCCCGACTTCAGCACCGCGCGGATCGATCCCTTCCGTGCCGCGAAGACGCTGAACATGAACTTCTTCGTGCACGACCCGTTCACCCGTGAGGCGTACTCGCGCGACCCGCGCAACGTCGCCCGCAAGGCCGAGCAGTACCTGCTGGCGACCGGTATCGCCGACACCTGCTACTTCGGTGCCGAGGCCGAGTTCTACATCTTCGACTCGATCCGTTACGACTCGGCGATGAACGGCTCGTTCTACGAGATCGACTCGGTGTCGGGTTCCTGGAACACCGGCGCGGAGTACAACGCCGACGGCACCCCGAACCGTGGTTACAAGGTTCGCAACAAGGGTGGTTACTTCCCGGTTGCGCCGTACGACCACTACGTCGACCTGCGCGACAAGATCTCGACCAACCTGCAGAACGCGGGCTTCGAGCTGGAGCGCGGCCACCACGAGGTCGGCACCGCCGGTCAGGCCGAGATCAACTACCGCTTCAACACGCTGCTGGGCGCCGCTGACGACCTGCAGCTGTTCAAGTACATCGTGAAGAACACCGCGTGGCAGGAGGGTAAGACCGTTACCTTCATGCCGAAGCCGCTGTTCGGCGACAACGGCTCGGGTATGCACGCCCACCAGTCGCTGTGGAAGGACGGCAAGCCGCTGTTCCACGACGAGGCCGGTTACGCGGGCCTGTCGGATCTGGCGCGTCACTACATCGGCGGCATCCTGCACCACGCCCCGTCGCTGCTGGCGTTCACCAACCCGACCGTGAACTCGTACCACCGTCTGGTGCCGGGCTACGAGGCCCCCATCAACCTGGTGTACTCGCAGCGCAACCGTTCGGCCGCGATCCGTATCCCGATCACCGGTTCGAACCCGAAGGCCAAGCGCATCGAGTTCCGCGCGCCCGACTCCTCGGGTAACCCGTACCTGGCTTTCGCCGCCATGATGATGGCCGGTCTGGACGGCATCAAGAAGAAGATCGAGCCGATGGCTCCGGTCGACAAGGACCTCTACGAGCTGCCGCCCGAGGAGGCCAAGAACATCCCGCAGGCCCCCACCTCGCTGGCGTCGGTCATCGACCGCCTCGAGGCCGACCACGACTACCTCACCGAGGGCGGCGTGTTCACCACCGACCTGATCGAGACCTGGATCGACATCAAGCGCACCCAGGAAATCGCCCCGGTCAACCTGCGCCCGCACCCGTACGAGTTCGAGCTGTACTACGACGTCTAAGTCGAAGTAGCGCAAGCGCTCTCGGAAGCCCCATCCGCCTCGGCGGGTGGGGCTTTGCGTGTTACCGGTGGTGGCAGTAGACCCGGACGAGCACGGTGTCGTCGGGCAGTGTCTCGAGGTAGTTTTCGAGATCGCCAGGTGGTATGGGGCAGGCGGGCTGGTCCGCGGGGGAGGTGTTCTTGTCCCAATCCTTGTGTCGGCAAACGCCGCTCGACTCGATCCACCAACCATCCAGGGTGAGCACATCGGGCTCTGCGAAATTGTGCGTCGCGACATCCAGCAAGGCCTTCGGGCCGCCCGCGCATTCGCCTCGCTTCGGGGGCAGCACGATGCCGAATTGGTTGGGACCGTCGTGAATCAGCCGAGGATCATCCTCATGACCCGGTCGGACATAGAACCCGGCTCCGTCTCCACCGCTCCGAAGCCGCCAGGTGTTCCACATGTCTCGCTCCGGAAACCCCTGGTGCATCCCGAACGGAGCGAGGGCTCGCGTGATCGCGGCCTCCACGTCATCGATCGCGTCTGGCGGCAAGCAGACCGTCACCGAGATGTGCGCCAAAACCACTCCCCTCCTCCAGTACCGAGCGCCCCAGGCTACCTCTCGGAATCGACGCTCCGGGTGGTCGGTGGGGCTTCGGTGTTCGCGGGGGTAGGATGGTTGCGCGAGAGTTACTGGGGTGCAAGGGCGTTCATGCGCGTCCAGCAGGGGTCCCGATGGGTGGGGATGATGACCCGGCGGGTGGGAGAACTGGTGGGTAAGGGCGCGAGGCGAGCGTAAGCGCCCCTAGCGTCGCGGCCGTGAACATCAAATGTTTTGTACGACTTCGTATTTCAATGCTCGTTGTGACTGCTGCGGCGGGAGCACTGCTCGGGGGTGGGACGGCCGTGGTGCCATCCCAGGCGGTGGCAGCGCCGCCGATCATGCGGGCCGAGGCCACTCGGATCACGTTGCAGGGGGCTGTCAATGTGCGGGATATCGGGGGGTATGCGACTTATACGGGGGATCCGACCAAGGCGGGGAAGGTGATTCGGGCGGATGCGTTGGGGAAGTTGACCGATGCGGATGTGCAGAAGCTCGGGACGTTGGGGATCAAGACGGTGATCGATTTCCGGACGCAGGCCGAGGTGGGGGCGCAGGGGGCGGATCGGGTGCCGGCGGGGGCGACGGCGGTGGCGCGGCCGATCAGTGATGCGGGGATGTATTTGAAGATGGTGCAGGCGATCGGGTCGAAGGACCCGGCGGTGCAGCAGGCGGCGCTCGGGGACGGCAAGGCCGAGCAGATGATGCGGGATACGTACCTGAGTTTTCTGAGCGCGGATTCGATGGCGAAATTCGGGCAGACGATCAAGGACATCGCGGCGTCGAATGGGGCGACGCTGTATCACTGCACGGCCGGTAAGGACCGGACCGGGTGGATGACCTATGTGATGCTGCGGGCGGCCGGAGTGCCGGAAAGCATTGCGCGCCAAGATTATCTGCTGTCGAATCAGTATCGTTCGGCCGCGGACGCGGCGCAGCGGGCGCAGTTGAAGCAGGCGGGGATCATGCAGAATCCGGATCTGCTGATTCCGCTGCAGGTGGTCAGCGACGAATATCTGAACACCGCTGTCGACCAGATGAACCAGCAGTTCGGTGATTTCGGCAATTTCCTCACCAAGGGGTTGGGGCTCGACGCGGCCACCATTCTCAAGTTGCACCGCACCCTGGTGGGCTGACCCCTTTCAGGTCCCGGCCCCGTCGTACCGCGTGCGACGGGGCCGTTGCCGTTCCGGGCGCGGGTCAGCCTGCGGGCCGGGCGCTCAAGGGTGAGAGGTCGAGGGCGTGGGTGTCGGTCCAGCCGGTGGCGCGCAGGTCGGCGGGGGCTCCGACGCCGAGGGCCTCGTGCAGGCCGCGGGCGGCGGAGCGGGCGAGGTCGTCGAAGCCGGTGCGGCTGATGGGCCAGCGCAAGGTGCGACGCCAGTTCTCGATCTCGCGTTGCAGCGCGGGGGCGGTCCAGCCGAGATCACGCAGCAGTTGGGCGGCGGTGTCCGAAATCGGTTCGGGGAGATAGTAATTGCCGGTGAGTTCGGCGGAGAGATTGATATCGAACTGCTGGAATTGCACATAGCGATTGCCGGTGGCGGCCAGGATGACGGTGGCGCGGGAGGGTAATTCCGCGAGAAATGCGGCAAGCCTGCGCGCGAACGTGTCCCAGTCGGTGGTGACGACTCTTTCACGTTGGCCCTGGGTGCCCATCGGGGCCGATCATACGCCGTCCAATGGAAACCCAGGGCGAATTACCGTGCCGCCCAGTCCGATCAGCCGCGCAGTTCCAGATCCAGCTCGCCGATCAGGCCGGGATCGGCCAGCAATTCGATCGCGGTGATGCGGCCGTCGACGACGGTGAAATCGAAGACCACGCGCGGAACCCCGCCGGTGGTCCACACCAGGCCGGCGAGGCCGTCGACCAGAGCCGGACGGGCGGCCTTGGCGCGGCCCGCGAAGGTGGTCGCGACCGCCTGCGCGCCACGGACTTCCGGTTCCGCGCCCATGGTGATGCCGATGGCGTCGGCGCGCACCACCACGTCGGGGTCGAGGAGCTCCAGCAGCGCCGCGAAGTCGCCGCCGCGCGAGGCCGACAGGAAGGCGTCGACCACTTCCTGCTGCCGATCCCGATCGGTGGCGATCTCGTCGACGCCCCGCACGCGGCGGCGACCGCGACTGGCGAGTTGCCGTGCGGCGGCGGGGGTTTTGCCGAGGATCGGCGCGATGTCCTCGAACGGCACCGCGAACATGTCGTGCAGCACGAAGGCGAGGCGTTCGCTGGGGGTCAGCGTGTCGAGCACCACCAGCAGCGCCGCCCCGATCGAATCCCCCAGCAGCGCTTCCTGTTCCGGCCCGAAGGCGGCTTCGGGGGCGTCGTAGTCCTCGAGTGCGTCCTCGCGCCGGGTGCCGCGCGACTGGAGCATGTTCAGGCAGACCCGGGACACGACGGTGGTGAGCCAGCCGGCGAGATTCTCGATGCCCTCGGTCTCGGAGCGGCTCAACCGCAGCCAGGATTCCTGTACGGCGTCCTCGGCTTCGGCCGCGGATCCGAGCATGCGCTGGGCGAGGGCTTGCAGTCGTCCGCGCTGCAGTTCGAATTCGCGTGCCACCAGATCCAGTTCGTCGCGCTGACCGCCCATGCCCGAAGTCTCCTCGATCACCACCGGTCGGTCCATCCGTACCGGGCGGGCGTGTCCGGGATTCGGGGCCCACACCTCCATGACCGAGCCCGCCGCTCGAATGTGACAGCGGCCGGGAAGCCGCTAGCGCCGACCGGCCAAGTCGGGGGCCTCCTCCGTCGGACTCGGCGCGGCGACAACCGCCTTGGCCGAGGTGAGGAACGCAACGGTGACGGCACAGACGGCCAGCAGGATCACCGTCAGGTACAGCGAGTCTGTCAGTGCAGCGGCGTAGGGCGCTTTGACATCGTCGGGCAGGCGGCCGGTTTCACCGGTCGAGGCGGGCAGCCCATGCGCCGACATGCGTGCCGTGAGAAGCGCACCGATACCCGCGCTACCCAGCACAGAGCCGACCTGCCGGGTGGTGTTGTAGATCCCCGACGCCGCCCCCATCTGCGGCAAAGGCAGGCTGCGCAGCGCGGTCGCGGGCAGCGGCGCCCAGATGCAGGAGCTGCCGATGCCGCACAGCACCGACATCACGCACATCAGCGCGATGGACCCCTCCGGGGTGGCGAGGCCGACGAACCACAGCACCGCCAGCGTGAACAGAGTGAAGCCGAAGGTCAGCAGATAACGCGGCGGCACCGTGTCCGAAAGCTTGCCGACGACCGGCGACAGGATCGCGGAAACCACTGCCATCAGCGCGAATACCAGCGCCGCCCGGGTCGGCGACAGCTCGCGCACCGCTTGCAGATAGAAGTACGACGGCACCATCTGCGCGGTCATCGCCGCACCCAGCGCGCCGGTCGCCACGTTGCCGAGCGAGAAGTTGCGGTTGCGAAACAGGCCGAGCGGCACCAGCGGTTCGACCGTGGTGCGCCCCTGATACACGAGGAACGCCGCGAGAACGACGAGCCCGCCGGCGATCAGCTCCCACACCCAGCCCGCCCAGTGGTACTGGTTGCCCTCCTGGAGTCCGAACACCAACGCCGACATGCCGATCGCGACCATGATCACCCCGGGGATGTCGAAGCGGTGGTCGTTGGTCGGCAGCGCCGGCACCAGCCACACACCCAGCGCGAACGCGAGCAAGCCGATGGGCACGTTGACGTAGAAGATCCACTGCCAGCCGCCGTGGTCGATGAGCGCACCACCGAAGATCGGGCCGATCAGGGTCGCGATGCCCGCGACGCCGCCCCACACGCCCATGGCCGCGCCGCGCTTGTCCCACGGGAAGATTCGGCCGATCACGGCCATGGTCTGTGGCGCCATCAATGCCGCGCCGAGGCCTTGGATCGCGCGGGCGGCGATCAGTGTGCCGATGCCGCCCGCGAGCCCGCACCACAGTGAGGCCAGCGTGAAGACCGAAAGTCCGCCCAGGTACAGGTATTTCGGTCCGAAGCGGTCGCCGAGGCGACCGGTGACGAGCAGGGGCACCGCGAAGGTGAGCAGGTAGGCGCTGGTCACCCAGATGACCTTGGACATGTCGGTGTGCAGGCTGTTCATGATCGCCGGGTTCGCGACGGCGACGATGGTCATGTCCAGCAGGATCATGAAGTAGCCGACGCACAGCGCGCCCAGCGCCGCCCATGGGCTGCGTTCGGTGGTCATATCCGGGTCCCCCTATTTTTATGTCGATCGACACAGAAATAGGTAGCAGCGCCCGCGAAGTCGCGTCAAGAGATATCTTGAACGAGCGACACAGAATTGGCGGATCCAGGAAGGCAGGTGGCCGATGCCCGAGCGCGGGCGCCCCCGGGGCTTCGATCGCGACGCCGTGCTCCGGCGGGCGATGTACGCGTTCTGGAGCGACGGTTACGAGGCGACGTCGATGACGAACCTCACCGCCGCGATGGGCATCGCCTCACCCAGCATCTACGCCTGTTTCGGCTCGAAGGAGCAACTCTTCCGCGAGGCGGTGGAACTCTACGACTCGTTCGCCGGCCATCCGGCGCGCCGCGGGCTCGACGACGCGCCCTCCGCGCGCGAGGCGGTGCACGGATTGCTGTCCGCGAGTGCGGATTTCTACACCGATACCGCGACGCCGCCGGGCTGCATGGTGGTGCTGGCCACCGCGCAGACCGCGATCGGCCAGGACGTCCAGACCTACCTGTCGGGCCTGCGCCACGGCATGCGGGAGGCGATCGCGGCCCGGCTGCGCCGCGGGATCGACGAGGGTGAACTGCCCGGCACGGCAGCCGTCGACGCCATGGCCGCGTTCTACACCACGGTGCAACAGGGCATGTCGATCCAGGCCCGCGACGGCGCCACCCGCACCGCATTGGAAGCCGTCGCCACCGCCGCCATGTCGGCGTGGGAACCGTTGGCGGGCCTCCCCTCCCCTGGGCTACCGTCAATGGTCGCGACGCCCCGGTCGAAGGAGTAGACGGTCTTGTCTTCGGAATCCGCCAGCAGCCCTGACCATTTCGAGGTGCGAGCGGTGGGCCGGGTACGGTCCCCGCTCACCGCGCGGGCGGGCGCGCCGCGTCAGGCCGACGAGGACGCGCCGCCCGCCGAGATCGTGCTGGCCGCCGAATACGCCGCGGCGGCCGCCGATCTCCAGCCCGGGATGCGGGTCATCCTGCTCACCTGGCTGCACGCCGGGAGCCGCGATGTGCTCGCGGTGCACCCGCGCGGGGACCGCAGCCGCACCCCGACCGGTGTCTTCGCCACCCGCTCCCCCGACCGCCCGAATCCGATCGGCCTGCACGAGGTCACCCTCACCGCGGTGTCGCCGCGGGTGCTGGGCGTGGCCGGGCTGGAGGCCATCGACGGCACCCCGATCCTGGACATCAAACCCGTCCTGGGCGGCGTCGAAACCCGCTGACCGGCCCGGATCGGCGAGGCGGCCGCGGGCCGGGAGTAGGTTGAGGGCCATGGCGGCACCCAGGCATCCGATCCCGGCGGTCGGCACGCAGCGGCTGGCCGCGGCGTGTCAGGCCGAGGTGACCGCATTGACCAAGCAGTTGATGGCGGCGATCTTCACCGACAACCCGGGCTGGACGGATTACACGGCGGTGCCGCGCGCGGACCTGCGGGACGGCTGCCGGCGGTATCTGACGAGGATTCTGGACCTGCTGGGCGGGCTGCCACCGAACCCGGACGGCGACGATGTGGCCGCGGCGATCGGCAGACGGCGCGCCGAGCAGGGCGTGCCGCTGGAGGCCATGCTGCGGACGTTCCGGCTCGGCGGCCAGATCGTGTGGGAAGCATTGCTGGACAAGGCCGATGACATCGGGTCGGCCGAGACCCGGCAGGTCGGGTCGGCCATGTGGGCGGTGGTGGACGGCATGTCATCGGCCCTGGTCACCTCGTACCGGAACACCGAGCTGGATCGGGTTCGTAGCGACGAGCGGCGCAGACATTCGCTGATCGAGGACCTCCTCGCGGGGCGCGCCCACGACGCCACCTTCGCGGCGCGGGCCGGGCGGGAACTGAATCTGCCCGCGCACGGCGCGTACCTCGTGGTGGTGGCGCGCGGCGAGGGCGGTCCGCGGCTGCACATGGGTGCCGAGGCGGCACTGGGGGTTTCGGGAGTGCGGTCGGTGTGGCACGAGCGTGTGGATTCGACGGTCGGACTGGTGTCGCTGGAGCATCGGGACAGTTCGGTTGTGCTGCAACAGCTTCGGCCGTTGATTCGGGGCCGGGCGGGGGTCTCCCCCGCGGTCTCTGGACTCGCGGGCATCGATACCGCGCACGGGCTGGCGGTACTGGCGCTGGATACCGTGCCCGGGGACGCGGCCGGGCTGCTGGTTTCGCTGGACGAGCGCTACCCGGAGGCGCTGCTGCTGCGCTCCCCCGATCTGACCGATCTCTTGGTCGCCCGGACCCTCGGCCCGGTCCTGGAATTGCCGCCGAAAGAACGCGACATTCTGCTGCGGACTTTGGCTGTCTGGCTCGCCGAGAACTGCTCCGCGGCCAATGCCGCACCCCGATTGCACTGCCATCGGAACACGGTCATCAACCGGTTGCAGCGCATCACTATGCTGCTCGGCCGCCCTTTGGAAGGCCAGCGCGCCTACCTGGAACTTTCTCTCGCGCTGGCCGCTCTCGAACTGCCGGGTAACACCCGCGGCTGAGCCGCCGAAAGCACGCTACTCACGGGTACAAATTGTGCTCTGCGCCCAGTTGCGCACAAACATATATGGGCTTCGAGTGCATTGATTGTGCAAATGAGGACCGACAGACTCGTTCGCAATGACTCGCATCACAACCGATAGCGGGTCGAGCAATCGAGAACGAGGAGCACCACGAGTGCCGGAATTCGATCTTCTGGTGATCGGTGGCGGTCCCGGCGGTTATGTCGCCGCCATCCGCGCCGCTCAGCGAGGCCTCACCGTCGGCCTGGTCGAGAAGGAACGCCCGGGCGGCGTCTGCCTGAACTGGGGCTGCATCCCGACCAAGGCGATGCTGCGTTCGGCCGAGGTCTTCCACACCGTCGCGCACGCCGCGGAGTTCGGCATCTACGCCGACAACCTGCGCTTCGACTACGCCGCGGTGCGGCAGCGCAAGGACGGCATCGTCAAGGAACTGACCGATGGCGTCGCGGGCCTGTTGAAGGCCAATGGCGTGACAGTCATCGAGGGCCATGCCCGTTTCGTTGAAAAGGTCAACAGCACGAGCCCGACGACCGTCGAGGTCGTCGAGGCCGGTCCGTCGCCGATCTTCGAGGGCGGCCCGCGCTATGCCGCCGCCCCGACCGCGAATGCCGTTCGCACGGTGAGCGCGAAGGACGTCATCGTCGCGACCGGTTCGGTCCCGGCCGTGCTGCCGATCCCGGGCGCGGATCTGCCCGGCGTGATCACCTCCGACGGCGCGTTCGGTCTGACCGAGGTCCCGAAGCGCTTGGTCGTCATCGGCGGCAGCGCCGTCGGCGCGGAGTGGGCCAACCTGTTCCACGAGTTCGGCGCCGATGTCACCGTGGTGGAGATGCAGGATCGCCTGGTTCCGTTGGAGGACAAGGAGATCGGCACCGCGCTGGTCCGCTCGTTCACCAAGCGCGGCATCAAGGTGCTGACCGGCGCGACCGTCACCGCCATCGCCGAGGGCGGCAATGGCCTGTCGGTCACGGTCGGCGGCGCGAAGCCGCAGGAGCTGCCCGCGGACGTGGTGCTGGTCGGCGTCGGCCGCCGCCCCAATACCGCCGGGCTGGGCCTGGATGTCGCCGGAATCGCCACCGACGCACGGGGTTTCATCCCGGTCGACGAGCACCTGCGCACCGGCGTCGAGCACGTCTACGCCATCGGTGACGTCACCGGCAAGGCGCTGCTCGCGCACGTCGCCTCGCATCAGGGCCTGGTCGCCGCCGACACCGTCGCCGGTCACGCCGCCCACATCGACTACAACGTGATCCCGGCCGCGACCTTCACGCACCCGGAGATCGCCAGCGTGGGTCTCACCGAGGACGCCGCCAAGGCCGCGGGCCACGACATCGTCGCCGCCAAGTTCCCGTTCGCGGCGCTGGGCCGGGCCAAGTCGTTCGGCGATCAGGAAGGCTTCCTGAAGATCGTCGCCGGCAAGAAGCACGGCGAGGTGCTGGGCGTGCACATCATCGGCCCGTCGGCCAGTGACCTGATCACCGAAGGGGCCCTGGCGATCTCGCTGGAGGCGACCCTCGACGAGCTGGCCGAGACCATTCACGCCCACCCCACCCTCGGCGAGATCGGCATGGAGGCCGCCCTGGTCGGGCTGGGCCTGCCGATTCACGTCGCGCCGCTCCGGAAGCGTTGAGGAGTTCCGTCATGACCACGACCACCGCCGCGCCGCGCAAGCCGGCCCGCAAGGCGACCCGCCCCGCCGATGTAGCCACGCCCGACCAGACCACGGTCGAGCTCGATTCCGCCGAAACCCTGCTCGGCGGAGCCGATTTCGGTGGCACCGATGCCGCGACCCTGCGCGAGCTGTACACCGAGATGCTGTTCATCCGCCGCTTCGAGGAGCGCACCGCGCAGGCCTACCAGCAGGCCAAGATCGGCGGCTACTGCCACCTCAACCTGGGTGAGGAAGCCACCGTCGTCGGTGTCGGAAAGGCCATGCGCCCCACCGACTACCTGTTCACCAACTACCGCGAGCACGGGTACGCGCTGGCCAAGGGCATCGAGCCCGGCCGTGTGATGGCCGAGCTGTACGGCCGCTCCACCGGCACCTCCAAGGGCTGGGGCGGGTCGATGCACATGTACGACACCGAGACCCGGCTGCTCGGCGGCTACGCCATCGTCGGCGGCCAGGTGCCGCTGGCCATCGGTGCGGCGCTGGCCATCGACTACCGCGGCGGCGATGACGTCGTGGTGTGCCAGATGGGTGAGGGCACCACCAATATCGGCGCGTTCCACGAGTCGCTGAACATCGCGGCGCTGTGGAATCTGCCGGTCGTGTTCCTGGTGATCAACAACCAGACCGGTATGGGCACCACCGTCGAGAAGTCTTCCGCGGAACCGGATCTGTGGAAGCGCGCCGCCTCCTACCGCATGCGCGGTGAGCGCGTGGACGGCACCGATGTGCTGGCCGTGCGCGAGGTCGCCTCCGACCTGATCGAGACCGCCCGCCGCGAGGGCAAGCCCGCGCTGCTCGAGGCCGTCTCCTACCGGCTCAAGGGCCACTCGGTGGTCGACCCGGCCAAGTACCGCGCCGAGGACGTCGTCTCCACCGCCGTCGCGCACGACCCGATCGTGTTGTGGCACAACCGGCTGCTGGAAGCCGGTGTGCTGAGCGAGGATTCGTTCACCGCGATCGAGGCCGACGTCAAGGAGCGGGTGCGCGCCGCGGTCGATTTCGCCGACCAGTCCCCGCATCCGGACCCGGCCACCCTGTTCGATTACAACTACGCGACCCCGGTCGCGGGCGATTCCCGGCGCCTGCCCGGCGATCCGCTCTTCACCGCATAAGGACATCACCGTGGCTGTCATGACCTACCGTGAAGCGCTGCGCGAGACCCTCCGCGAGGAGATGCGGCGCGACGACGACGTCTTCCTCATCGGTGAGGAGATCGGCGTCTTCGAGGGCTCCTACAAGATCACCGCCGGCCTGCTGGCCGAGTTCGGCGAGAAGCGGGTGCGCGACACCCCGATCGCCGAAGAGGGTTTCGTCGGCGCGGCGATCGGCGCCGCCATGCTGGGCCTGCGCCCGGTCGTCGAGATCATGACGATCAACTTCTCGCTGCTGGCGCTGGACCAGATCGTCAACCACGCCGCCAAGATCTACGGCATGTTCGGCGGTCAGACGCCGGTGCCGATGGTCATCCGCACCCCCGGCGGCGGCGGCCAGCAGCTCGGCGCGACGCACTCGCAGAACATCGAGCTGTACTACGCGTTCGTGCCCGGCCTGAAGGTGGTCGCGCCCAGCACGCCCGCCGACGCGGCCGCCTTGATGAAGGCCGCGATCGCCGACAACGACCCGGTGCTCTTCCTGGAGAACCTGTCGCTCTACAACACCAAGGGCGAAGTGCCGGACGACCTGCCGCCCGCCGAGATCGGCAAGGCCGCGATCACCCGCGCGGGCACCGACATCACCCTGATCGGCTACTCGCGCATGGCCACCGTGTGTACCCAGGTCGCCGAAAAGCTTGCCGCCGAGGGCATCTCGGCGGAGGTCATCGACCTGCGCAGCCTGCGCCCGCTGGACCGCGACACCATCATCGCCTCGGTCAAGAAGACCGGTTGCGCCGTCATCGGCGAGGACGACTGGCTGACCTACGGCATCGGCGCGGAGATCGCGGCGTCGATCTCCGACGGCGCGTTCGACTACCTCGACGCCCCCGTCCGCCGCGTGGCCATGGCCGAAGTGCCGCTGCCGTACGCCAAGCCGCTGGAGAAGCTGGCGCTGCCCTCGCCGGAGTCCCTCTACCAGGCTGCCGTCGAAACCCTTGCCGCCGTGGGCAAGCGCCGCTGAGATCCGGAAGGAATCATGTCCGAAGTAACCATGCCCCGGCTCTCCGACACCATGGAGGAGGGCATTGTCGCGGCCTGGCTCAAGCAGGTCGGCGACCAGGTCAAGGCCGGTGAGATCCTCGCCGAGATCGAGACCGACAAGGCGCTGATGGAGCTCGAGGCGTACGAGGACGGCGTGCTCGAGCAGATCCTCGCCGCGCCCGGCACCACCGTCGCCATCGGTGAGCCGATCGCGCTGCTCGGTGACGGTAGCGGCGCGTCCGCGGCGGCTCCCGCGGCCGCACCCGCCCTCGCGGCGGCCCCGGCTCCCGCTCCCGCTGCCGCGCAGGCTGTTTCGGCTCCGGCCGCTGTGAACGGCAGCACCCCTGCCGAATCCGGTGAGCGCAAGAAGTCCTCCCCGCTGGCCCGCAAGGTCGCCAAGGAGCTCGGCGTCGACATCACCGCCGTGACCGGCACCGGCCCCGGCGGCCGCGTCACCAAGCAGGATGTCGAAACCGCCAGCAGCACAGCCGCTCCCGTCGCGGCCGCGCCGGCCGTGGCCGCCCCTGCCGCGGCTCCGATCGCTGTCGCTCCGGCGACCGGCGACTACGACGAGATCCCGCTGACCACCATTCAGCGCGTCTCGGCGCAGCGCCTGACCGAGTCCATGCAGCAGGCGCCGCACATCTACCTGACCAGCGCCATCGACGTGACCGAGCTGCTCGCCTTCCGCGCGCAGATCAACAAGACCCTGGACGAGACCGGTTCGGGCAAGGTCAGCGTGAACGACCTGCTGGTGAAGGCGGTCGCCACCGCGCTGCGCCTGGATCCGTCGGTGAACGTCTCCTTCGCGGGCGACAAGCTGTTGCGGCACAAGGCGATCAATATCGGTATCGCCGTGGCCACCGACGCGGGCCTGTTCGTTCCGGTGATCCACGACGCGGACCGCAAGTCGGTGTCGGCCATCGCCGCCGAGGGCCGCGACAAGGCCACCCGCGCCCGGGACCGGAAGCTGAAGGGCGAGGACATGTCCGGCGGCACCTTCACCATCTCCAACCTGGGCATGTTCGGCATCGAGCAGTTCACCGCGGTGATCAACCCGCCGGAGTCGGCGATCCTCGCGGTCGGCGCGGCACAGGACGAGTTGAAGCTCGACGGCGAACAGGTGGTGTCGCGCAAGATCCTGCGCGTCACCCTGTCCGCGGATCACCGTTCCATCGACGGTGCCGTCGCGGCGCGTTTCCTGCAGCAGCTGAAGGAGCTCATCGAGCATCCGCTGCGCATCGTGACCTAGTCACACCCGAACCGCCGTCCGATTTTCTGATCCAGGATCGGACGACGTCGCCCGCCGTGAGCCGAACTCACCCGGTGGCGGGCAGAGACGCCGGATGGTGTGGACCGGTTTTACCCGGCCGGTCCACACCATCCGGTTTTTCATGTCTCGGTCGATGACACGGGTTGGGACGGTTCGAGTCTGGCCACCAGTTCGACGACCGCCAGAGCAGCGACGGCGACGAGAACTGTCGTGATGACCACCGGTCCGGTCGGGTTCGACCAGAACGTCAGCGTGATCAACGCGATGGCGAGAACGGCGATCCGCAGTTCGCCCCGGTAGCGGGCCGCGGTGGATCGGATCGCCGGTGAATACCGTGCGACTCGGTGCAACTGCGCGGCCGCCGCGATCACCAAGGCCAGTGCGAACATCGCTCGCACGGTGAAGTCCAGCGGTACCAGGAAGGCATCGATCACCACTGCGGCGGCCTGCGGGGTGAGCACCTCGGCCGGTACCGCGTCCAGGTAGGCCGATCGGGCGAGGCCGATGGCGACCGCCAGCAATGCCATCGCCAGCGCCAGCGTCGCACCCAACCACATAAATGCGTGCCGCCGTGCGCCTGCGGGCGCGGCCCAGACCGCGCCGGCCGCGACGAGCACCGTGATCCACGGCAGCACATCGGCGACGCGATCGAGGACCGCCACCCACCGCCGTGCCTCGACCAGTTCGGGAGACCGGAAGATCACGAACGACCGGTCGATCTCCGGTACCTGATCGGCGAATGTGAAGCCCCGCGCGGTCAATTCGGACCGGACGCTGTCGATGAGCGGGCCCAGTGCCACACTCACCGCACCGTTCTGATCCATTCCGACCGCCGTCGGAGCCTCACCGGTCAGCACGACTACGAGCCCTCGGTGCGCCTGCCGGTTCGCCTCGATCCAGAGGGCTTCGAATTGATCGGAGGCCAGGACGGATTCGGCGGTGTCGCGCACGAGACCTCGCGCTTGCCGGGTAGCCAGCGGAGCCAGCCCGGTCACCGCGCGCGGAACTCGCGGGTTGCTGTCGGCCAATGCCGCGAGGGTCTGGGCGGTGACGGATTGGACGTCGACGCGATCCATGATGGCGTCGGTTGCCCGATCGGCCATGACTTCTCGCAATGCGGGGTTGGCGGACAAGGGCGCGACGGTCCGGACATAGCGGTCGGTGTCGAGCAACTCTCGGTGGGCGAATCCGGCGAGCACCGATGCGATCGCCAGCACGCCGAACAGTGTCAGCAGCAGGACCGCGGCCGTCCACCGCAGGGCGCTACGGCGTGGGCGTTCGGGTTCGGAAGTCGCCATGACTGTCCCGCCTCGATCGTGCGATGGTCAGTTCGAGCCGTGCAGAAACCGTCCGATGACGGTCTCGTCCGAGGCGAAAGCCTTGATGATCGAGGCAGCGCCCACGATCACCACCGACATCACGAAAAGCCAACTGACGGAAGTGAAAGCGAGCCCCAAGGGCCCGAAGTGCCGCTGGGCGTTGGCCGTGATTCTCGGCAGCGCGACACGCCCGGCCAGATGCACGACGGTCAACCCGGTCGCGGTCAGCAGCCCGGTCGCCCAGGCCACACGCCCGGCCAACGCGCCCTTCGTGAGCAGGAACGGCGCGAACGCCCACACCACCGTCCAGATGATGAGCTCGCCGGCCAGTACGAGCGGCCACCCCACATAACGGACGTGCGCGAAATTCTGGGTCTGCCCGACCAGCGCGACCGACAACGCGACCGCGAACAGCGTCGCGAACCACCGCCACGCATCCCGCGGACCGATCGAATTCACCTGCCACACCGCCCCGTAGACCCGCCCGAGCGCGCGGGCGAACGACGTGCCGCTGAATACGACCATCAGCAGCCCGACCACTCCGAACGCGGCCAGCGACGAATCCGATACCTCTGCGGCATCGCCGACGGGCAGCGCACCGAGATCGAACCCGAACTGAAAACGGATCGCTCCGGCCGCGGAATGCCAGCCACTCAGGGCCGACGCCGCCATGATGACCGGCAACACCGACGTGAAGATCTGCGCGGACAGCGCCAGCGAGCGATCGACGAGCTCGATCTCGACCAGGCCCTGAACCACCCGCCAGGCGGTCCGGCCCCAGGGTGTGCCGCGCAACAACCCGGTCGCGGTCTCGATCACCACCGCAGCCGCATCTCGCTCCTAACGCGTGGTTCGTCAGTAGGGATATTCAGGCGACCTCGGTTCGATCGTATCCCGAGCCGAATGGAGGCCGCGGACGTCGCAGTTGCCGGTCGCTCGCGTTCGAACGTGACGGTTGCCACTCCGACGACATGATGAGAAGATTCGTTGGTAACTCTCTCATCTTGTCGAAGTGTGGCGCTTCGGCAGAAGTGATCAAAGGAGATCACCATGACCGCCGCTGTCGCGCTCGATCAGCAGTCCCCCGGCGCCCGCCCCGAACGCCGTCCGTTCGGACCCGGCAGCCGGATGTGGGAGGACACCGGCTTGATCACCTTCTCGCTGACCGCCGGTTCGGCCTTCCTGTTGCAGACCATGGAACCCTCGATCGCCGCGGTCGTGGACGAGCATTCGACCTTCCGCACCGACGCGCTCGGCCGCGCCGCCCGCAGCATCGCCTCGGTCATGATGTGGATCTACGGCGGCGAGGAAGCCCTCACCGAGGCCGACCGGCTGCGCAAGATGCACGCCACCTTGAACTCCACCGACGCCCACGGCGTCAAGCACCGTGCGCTGTCCTCCGGCCCCTGGGCCTGGGTGCTGCACACCGCCATCTTCGCCTTCACCGAAGGCAACAAGTACTTCTCCAGCGAGCGGTTGACCGAGGCCGAGAAGGAGTCCTACTACCAGGAGGTCGTGCAGTTGATGCGCAACTTCTCGGTGGCTCCCAAGGAGATTCCGCCCACCTACGCCGACTGGCTGCCCTGGTTCGAGGATCAGATCGACAACCATCTGGTGCCCACGAATGTCGCCGAGGACTATCTGAAGGTGATCCGGAACATCGCCCCGCCCAAACAGATCCCCGCACCTCTGCACCCGGTGTGGCGGGCCGCGACCACACCCGTCGGCCGACTGCAGTATTTCTTCACCGTCGGCACCACCCCTGACGCGATTCGCGACAAGCTCGGCCTGGAGTGGACCGCCACCGACGAACGCGTCCTGCGGGTGCTGGGCTGGGCCATCGGCCGCACCGTTCCGAAACTCCCCGAACGCGTCCGCTACTTCCCCATCGCCTACGAGGCCCGCCGCCTCGAACGCGACCGGGCCCGCCTGCGCGCGATGATCAACCTGCGCCCGCTCTAGCCGTCGGGCTGTTCGGCCGGGTTGAGCCGGTGCTCGAGCCGGGCGCGCACCTCCGGCCAGTCCTCGGCGGTGATCGAGAACAGCACGCTGTCGCGAACGGTGCCGTCGGAGCGGCGGAACTGACGCCGCAGCGTGCCCTCGTACCGGGCGCCCAGGCGCGCGATCGCCTGCTGGGAGCGATGATTTCGAACATCGGTCTTGAGCTGGACCCGGCCCACACGCAATGTGTCGAAGGCGTATTCGAGCAGCAGCAGTTTGGCTTCCGGGTTCACCGCGGTCGCCCAGACGGACGGGGTGTAGACAGTGAACCCGATCTCCAGCCCGGCGTCGTACGGACGGACGTCCAGATAAGCCGTGACGCCGACGATCGAACCGGCCGGGTTGCCGCCGATCGCCGCGCGTGTGCGCACCGCCCACGTGTGCCAGCTGTCTTGCGAGTTCCGCTGCCGCAGCAGGTCTTCGAACTGCCGCGCGTCCTCGGGCCGCCCGGGAATGTGCGCCCACACCCGCGCTTGGTCGAGGGCCTGGAACAGCGCGCCCGAGTCCGCAGCGGGGTCGACCGCGGTCAATTCCACGACCTTGCCGGTCAGCACGGTGCCCGCCGGCACGGGCCAGATCATGTCGGGCCACACCTGATCGTCCGGGCGGGGGTCCGGCACCACCTGAAAACGTTCCGTTTCGTTGCTGTCGTGCTCGTCCTGACCTGTCTCACCGGACATTTCGGCGTCCCCCCGTGTCGTCGACTGATTGCCCCGAGATTAGCGGGCGGGTGGGAAACCACCGACGAATGGATGCCGCTCCGCCTGTCGCCACCGCACCCAGGGCGATGCCGGCGGAGCCGAGTGTGGTTGCCGCGCCGATGACTCCGACCGCGATCGGCCCGAGGAACATGCCCAGATCGTGGGTGAGTCGCCAGGCGCCGAGGAATTCGGCCTGGGAGCCGGGCGGGGCGATGTCGGATCCGACGGTCATGATCAGGCCGTTGCTCAGCCCGTTGGCGAAGCCCAGGATCACGGCGATCACGCACAGGCCGAGGGTCGTGGAGGCGAAGGGCAGTGCGGTGTAACCGAGCGCGAACAACAGCAGCGACGGGGTTCCGGTGGCTCGACGGCCGTAGCGGTCGAGCCAGATGCCGGAGGGGTAGGACATGAGGACGTCGACGGCTCCCGCGGCGCCGAAGATCAGGCTGATGACGGGGGCGCTCATACCGATGTGCGCCGCCCACAGGGGCAGCAGGGCGGTACGGGAGGCCCGGGCCGCACCGGTGGCGAGTGCGCCGAGCCCGAGTGTGCCCAGGACACGGCGGTTTTCGACGACCACCGCGCCCAATCCCCGGCGGACCTGCGCGGCATCGTCCTCGATATCGCTGACCGACATCATCAGTGCCCCGCCGACGAGCATCGACACGAGTTGCAGCCACATCGCGCCGGTCACACCGAACACGTGGGTGGCGCCCGCACCGAGGAACGGTCCGACGAACACTCCGAAGCGTTGCGAACCCGCCAGCATCGACAGCGCCCGTCCCCGATCGTCGACCGGGATGACCGCCACCAGATAGGTCTGCCGCGCCAGCCCCCACAGTGCCGAAGCCGCACCGGTCAGCAGCATCCCGGCGGCCAGCCACCCGAGATTCGGTGCGGCGATGGCCGACAGGACGCCGAGCGCGCCGCACACCGAGGCCGCCGCGACCGCCCGTCGCTCGCCGATCCGCGCGATGAGTTGCCCGGCGGGCAGATCCGCCAGAATCTGCCCGAATCCGGACAGCGCCACCACGATTCCCGCGACCCCGGCGCCCGCCCCCAGTTCCAGCGCCCGCAGCGGGTACATGGGCACCGCGGCCCCCGCCCCCATCCCGAACACCGCGGTCGGCACGAACACCTGCCAGGCCAAGGCGCGCAGCCGCACCACCCGCGCGCCGGCGACCGCGGCGACATCCTCACTCATCGCACCCGCACCGAGCACCCGCACCACGACCACAACCCACCCCGGCATCGAATCAACCCGAGCGCCGCCCGGTAACCCTTTCCCTGCCCCTGATTCCAACCTCGCGCCGATCATGATTCGTGACGGTCCGCACCGGCACCCAGGTTCCGGGGGCTGGTCAGGGGCGCGCACAACTACCAAGGTCACTATGGTGAGCATGCGGATGGTGGTGTGGCGCGCGGTGGTCGGCGCGCTGTTGGTGGTGGGGGCGGTGGTCGCGCCGGGGCAGGCAGTCGGCGATCCGGGGTATCAGTGGCGGGAGGAGTTCATCACCTCGGCCGACGGGACTCGGTTGCACGCGGACGTGTTGCGGCCGGCCGGGCTGGCCGATGACGTGCGGACGCCGGTGATCATGACGGTGAGTCCGTATCGCGCGCATCTGATGCGGTTGAGTGAGCCGCGGCTCGGCGGCGGGCCGTCGACCGGGGAGCTGCCGGTGCCGATGTTCCTGCGGGCCGGGTACACGTACGTGATCGTGGATCTGCGCGGGTTCGGCGGGTCGAACGGGTGCCCGGACTTCGGCGGGCCGGGTGAGCGGTCGGACGTGAAGACCGCGGTGGAATGGGCGGCGGGGCAGCCGTGGTCGACAGGCAGGGTCGGGCTGACCGGCATGTCGTACGAGGGCTGGACCGGGCTCATGGGGTTGGCCGAGAAGCCGGCGGGGCTGGCGGCGGTGGCCGCCTTCGAACCGGTCGCGGACCCGAACGCGTACCTCTACATGCAGGGCATCGCGTGGAAGTTCTCGCTCAAGCCGATCAGTGAATCCGGGTTCCGGCCCGGCGATCTCGCGGGGTTCGAGCATCTGCTGATCGCGTCCACGCCCGCGTATCCGGCCGATTCGGCCGAGTACAAGGCGAACGCGTCGAGCATCGATCCGGCCTGCTACTCGCACTACCTCGCCGAAACCGGCAACCATGACGCCGGGTCCGCGTTCTGGCGCGACCGTGACCTGGTGGAGAAGCTGCGCGGCAACACCATTCCGCTGTTCCTCGGGCAGGGCTTCGTGGACTACAACACGCGCGCCGACCGGGTGTTCCAGCTGTGGAACGGGCTCGGGCCGGGCGAGCACAAGGCGTGGTTCGGGCAGTGGGGGCATCGCGACTGCACCGAGAAATGCGGTGCGCCGCAGTTCGCTTCGGAGCTGCTGGCGTTCTTCGACCGGGAGGTCGCGGGCAAGGACGTGCCGGTGACCGGGCCGCGCGTCACGGTCGGCCAGTTCGACGGGCGCTGGCGGTCGGAGACGGCGTGGCCGCCCGCCGACAGCCGCGCGGTCGATATCAACCTGCGGGCCGGACGGTATACCGACCGCGGTCTGATCCCGGGCGCGGATCGCGAACTCTGGACCATCTCCCAACCCCTCGACAAGGATCAGCACCTGTCGGGAGCGCCGACCGCCACCCTCACCCTGGACGGTCCGGCCGCGGCGAGCGTCACCGTCGAGGTCTACGACATCGCCCCCGACAACCGGGCCACCGTGATCACCCGCGGCATCGCCCCGGTCACCCCGACCACGCAGGTCCGGCTGCTGGCCCAGGACTGGCCGATCCCCGCGGGCCACCGCATCGGGATCCGCGTCACCGACGTGGTCGACGACGTGTGGGCGCACGCACCGGCCCTGGCGCCGGTCACCGTCACCGCCGCCCAGCTGCACCTGCCGCTGCTCGGCACGATCCGCACCCCGGACCTGCCGGGCGGCGAGAGCGAAGCCATTCCCAAGTGGCGAAACGAGAAGACGGTCTCCCTGGCCCCCGAAGTGGTGAACAATGCCACTGTGGCCGTGAACCTCCCCGTCCGGACCGGCGGTTAGCCCGTGACCAGCACCGCGCCGACCGACGCGCCCACCGTTGACGACGCCACCGCCGAGCGGCTGGCCGGGGCGCTCCGCTGCCGCACCGTCTCCCACGAGGACCACACCCGCATCGACCCGGCCGAATTCGACCGGCTCATCGCGTATCTCGAACACTGCTTCCCGCTCGTCCACACGCACTTGACCTGGGAGACCTTCGGCCACAGCCGCCTCTACCGATGGGCTGGAGGCAGACCCGTCTCGACCGCCGCCCAGCCCGGGACCGGTCGCGAGGCCGTGGCCGCGATTCTGCTGGCACACATGGATGTGGTGCCCGTGGATGACCACGACGGCTGGCCCTATCCGCCGTTCGGCGGCGTGGTGGACGACGAATTCATCTGGGGCCGTGGCGCTATCGACGACAAGAGTCGCATGATCGCGATTCTGGAGGCCGTGGAAGCGGCGTTGCGCGACGGCGTCCAGCCCGCACAGACCGTGTATCTGGCGTTCGGCCACGACGAGGAGATCTTCGGGGCCGAGGGGGCGGGACGGATGTCGCGGCGGCTGCGGGACGCGGGAGTACGGGCGCGGCTGCTGGTCGACGAGGGCGGCGTGATCACCGTGGGCGTCGCCGAGGGCATCGACGTGCCGGTCGCCACGATCATGGTGGGCGAGAAGGGTTTCGCCACCGTGCGGCTGTCGGTCACCGATGTCGGCGGGCATTCCTCGATGCCCGGGCGGCAGACGGCGGTCGGGCGGCTGGCGCGGGCCGTGGCACGCATCCAGGACCACCCGTTCCCGCTGCGGCTGACACCGGTGGCCGTCGACATGCTCACGCGGGTGCGGGAATTCGTGACCGAGCCGCGGCGCACGCTGCTCGCGCTGCTCAACGTGGCCGGACCCGTCGCGGCCCGGGTGCTGGCGGCCCGGCCGCAGACCGAGGCGCTGGTGCGCACCACCACCGCGCCGACCGTGATCAGCGGCGGGGTGAAGTCCAATGTGCTGCCGCAGCGCGCCGAGGCGTACGTGAATTTCCGCATCCTGCCGGGTGATTCGGTGGCCGGCGTGCTGGCGCACTGCCGCCGGGTGGTGCGCGACGACGGCGTCACCATCGAACTCGACGGCACCTGCTCGGAGCCGTCGGCCAACCCGTGCGCCGGACCGGACTTCGATGTGGTCGCCGACGTCGCGCGCGCGGTGGTGCCGGGCCTGGCCGTCACCGTCGGTGTCGTCCCCGCCGCCACCGATTCGCGCTACTACGACGACCTGGCCCTGACCCGCTGCAATTTCGCGCCGATCCTGCTGACCGCCGCGGACCTGGAACGCATCCACGGCACCGGCGAACGCATCTCCCGCGCCAACTACGCCCGCTTGATCCGCTTCAACCGCCTGCTCATCGACCGCATCGCGAGCTTCTGACGGTCGCCACCGGCCCGGTTCACCGTGTCCGCCCCTTCGCACGCCCGATGAGTGAGAATGGCTCCGCCGGCAGGCGACAATTCGGACGCCCTCCGTGGTGGCCGGGGCGCCCTCCGGCACCCCTCGTAGGTACGTGACGACCTCAACTCGAAGGAGCGGTGATGACCCGCACTGAGACCGGTGAATTCCAAGGCGCGGGCGGCCGCGTGTTCTGGCAGGCGTGGCTGCCCGACACCGAACCGCGCGCCGTCGCGGTGATCGTGCACGGCTACGCGGAGCATTCCGGCCGCTACGCGCATGTGGCGCAGCGGCTCACCGAGTCCGGGTTCGCCGTCTACGCGCTCGACCACACCGGGCACGGCAAGTCCGAGGGCGCGCGGGCGAACATCGGCTCGCTCGACACCGCCGCCGACAATGTGCGCACCATGCTCGCCACCGCCACCGGCCGCCACCCGGGCCTGCCGAAGTTCGTCATCGGCCACAGCATGGGCGGGCTCACCACCGCCTACTTCGCCACCCGCGACCAGCCGGAGGTGAACGGCCTGGTGCTGTCCGCCCCGGCCATCGACATCGAGGCGGGCAATGCCGTGCAGCGCCTGGTCGCGCCGCTGGTCGCCAAGTACCTGCCGAATGTGCCCGTCGTGAAGCTGGATTCGAAGCTGGTCAGCCGCGACCCCGAGGTGGTGCGCGCCTACGACGAGGACCCGCTGGTCCATCACGGCGGCGTCCCCGCCCGCACCGCCGGGGAGATGCTGCGCGCCGGCGAGTTCGTCAAGGCCCACCTGGATCGCCTGACCGCTCCGCTGCTGGTCCAGCACGGCAACGCCGACGGCCTCGCCTCGCCCACCGGCACCGACAAGGTGGAGCGCGACGCCGCGTCCAAGGACAAGACCGTCATCCGCTACGACGGCCTCTACCACGAGATCTACAACGAGCCCGAGCAGGACAAGGTGCTCACCGACCTGGTGAACTGGCTCGACGCGCACGTGCCCGCCTAGCGGCGGTCACTTGTAGGTTTTCAGGCAGGCGTCCTCGCCGTCGAGGACGCCGGTCCGGAACGCCTCCAGGCGGACGAAACCGCTCGCCACCACCGCGCCGTTCACGTCGGCGGCGGCCACACCGTCCATCAGCAGTCCGGAGATGGCGGCGTCGAGATCGGTTGCGGACAACTGCAAGTCGCTGCCGGGCTGACTCAGCTTGGTGCTGTAGGCCCCGGAGAAGCAGGCGGCGCGCAGGCCCGCGGAATCGGCTCCGGAGATGGCGAGCTTGCGGGCCTGCTGCACGGCGATCATGTAGCGCGAGACGAAGACGACGAACGCGTTGTAGTCGCCGCCGACCGTGGCGGAGAACAGGTCACCGGTGTCACCGGTGGCCGCACGCTTGGCCAGGCTCGGGATATCGGTGCCGATCACATTGGTGGCCGGGCAATACGAAACCGGTTGGGTGACCGTTACTTTCGGGCAGTTTCCGACTCCTCGATAGTCGAAGGCGGGCACGGGCTGGATCGGATACGCGCGCAGCAGCGATTGCGCGACCAAGGCCAGGTCGGGTTGATCCACCGGCAGCTGCCGTTCCTTGTCGCCGGGCTGGAAGCTGGTGGGCAGGGTGCCGCGGCGCTGCTTCAGTTCCGCGCGGGTGATGCCCTTGCAGGCGGTCGCGCCGTCGGTGTAGCCGATCTGCACGGCGGTGACGCGTTCGAACGCGGTGCCGTGCTCGTCGAGGGTGGCGCCGGGTTCGCGGTCGCGGAACGAGATGACCGCGGCCAGTCCGCCATTGAGGCCGTCGGTGGTGTTGAGGGTGAAGTGGCGGGAACTGCCTTCCGCCACCGCGCGCAGGAACACGCCGGCGAAGCAGTCGGCCTGCTGTTCGCGCACCACGGTCGGGGTGAAGAAGCCGTTCAGTTTGGCCTGGGCCTGGATCGAGTGGCCGTACTCGTGGGCGAGCACCATGACCACCGACATCGGGCCGAACTTCTGCACCAGGCCCGGTAGCAGGGTGCCGCGGTCGAAGCCGATGGTCTTGTCGGCGCTGCAGTACGCGGCGTTGACCTCCTGATAGGTGCTGCCACGGCAGAATTCGACAGCCTGGGCGCGCGGGGCGGTCGAGTCCCAGGAGATGAAGCGGGTGACCGGTTTGAAGACGCCGGGAAAGGTCTTGGCGTACTGGACGTTCCAGTAATCAGCGATATCGGAGATGGCGTTGAGGGCCAGCTTGTCGACCGCCCCGCCGTCACCGTTCTCGGCGGTCGGACTCGCGTCCGGCACCCCGGATCGGGGACCGCTGGGCCCGGCGGCCGAGGTCTGGCCCGCCACCTCCCACGGATTGCCGGTCACCGGTGCCGAAACATTGTGCGCCGCATCATTTCTCAACGAGGAACAGCCCGCGAGCGCCACCCCCGCCAGCACCAGGACGACGGCCACTCCCCGCCGTATCCGCGACGTCCCCATCTCGCCTCCCACACCGCTCGGGACAAGTATCCATCGAGATATCGCGCGAAGTCCCCGGTCTCGCAACGCGACAGCGCGCCCGCGTACCGAGCCCCGGCGTGCCGCCTACGACACGCAACCCGAAAATCAGCTGAGGCGATCACCGCATCCGTGGCACAGTCGAGCAGCATGAGCGACTATCGCGGACTCAACCGGGCCAACTGGGATGACCGCGCGCCCCTGCACGCCGATTCCGGCGACTATTCCCTCGACAGCTTCCGCATCGACCCGTCTTTCCTGAGCCACGTGGTCCGCTTCGACCTGCCCCGTCTCGGCGATGTCCGCGGCGTCGACGGCGTGCACCTGCAATGCCACATCGGCACCGACACGCTGTCGCTGGCCCGCCTGGGCGCGACCATGACCGGCCTCGACTTCTCCCCCGCGTCCCTGGCCGAGGCTCGCAAGCTGGCCGAGGCCACCGCCACCCCCATCGACTTCGTCGAAGCCGACGTCTACGACGCGGTATCCGTGCTCGGGGGAGCCCGATTCGACTTCGTCTACACCGGTATCGGCGCCCTGTGCTGGCTGCCGGACATCCACCGCTGGGCCGAGACCGTGGCCGGGCTGCTGCGCCGCGGCGGCCGCCTCTTCATGCGGGAGTACCACCCGGTGCTGTGGTCGATCGACGAAACCCGCACCGACGCCCTCACCATCGGCTACCCCTACTTCGAGACCGCCGAGCCGATGGTCTTCGACGACGGCACCACCTACGTCGCCACCGAATCCACGGTCACCAACACCACCACCAATGAATGGAATCACGGCCTCGGCGAGATCGTCGAAGCCCTGCTGCAAGCCGACCTGACCCTCACCCAGCTGGTCGAACACGACAGCGTCCCGTCGAACCCGCTGCCCGGCCGCCTGGTGCGCGACGAGAAATTCGAATGGCGGCTCGCCGAACATCCGGAACGCCTGCCCCTGAGCTACACCCTGCAAGCCCGCAAAGCCTGACCGAAGACTTCCGGAACTCACACCGCCCGCCCCGCGTCCAAGCAGTCAGAAACCGGACGACGGGGGGAGACCGATGGAACCGGAAGCCTTGCGCCGCAGGGCCCGCCTGAGCCAAGCGGGCGCCGAACACGATCAGACCCGGCTGTCGGGCCGCGACACCGACCCCGACTACATCCGCGACCTCGAACATTTCCCCAGCCTCACCCACCGGCAGATCCACGACCGGGTCCAAGCCATGCGCCCCGGCGACCTGCACACCGCCGCCGACACCTGGATCTCCATCGCCGACAGCATCTTCGGAGCCGTCACAACCCTGCACGCGACAGTCCAGACCGCCCTCACCGACGGCATGTCCGGCCACCTCGCCGACGCCGCCGCCACCGCCGCCCGCCGCTTCGTCCAAGACGCCACCGACACCGCCGAGATCACCCACAGCACCGGCCACCGCATCATCGCCACCGCCTACGCCGCCGAAGCCCTCCGAAAATCCGTGCCCCCACCCAAGACCGACGGCCCCGCAGCCGACCGCGAAGAGCAATACCACCTCGCCCTGGCCGCCCTCGACGCCAACTACACCCCGATCTACCCGCCCGCAGGCGCGGGAATCCCTGCATACTTCACGGTCATGACTCCCAGCGGTGGTGACGGCTCTGGAATCAACGGCGGCGCGACCGATCCGGCCGCTGCCCCGACCGAGGGAGCGGCCTTCACACCGCAATCCGCCGCACCGGACAGACAGGTGCCAGGAGGGTTCCCCGGTCCCCCGCAAACTCGGCCGCAGGTGTCCAATCCGACAGCACCCTCAACGAATGCCCCTGTTACGCAGGTTATTCCGGGTTCTCTGGACGCCGATGACACGAACAGCCCGACCGACCGGAGGGCGGCAGCCGACAAGACAAACCGAGACCCCGGATCATCCCCGAGTCATCGGTCTTCGAACGTGCGCCCCCTCGACCTCGAAACCACGCCCGCCACTACAACAGGCCCCGACTCCCCCACCCGCACCACCACAACACC
Source organism: Nocardia tengchongensis (assembly GCF_054781395.1). Classification (NCBI taxonomy): domain Bacteria; kingdom Bacillati; phylum Actinomycetota; class Actinomycetes; order Mycobacteriales; family Nocardiaceae; genus Nocardia; species Nocardia tengchongensis. The sequence goes on along the minus strand of NZ_BAAGUM010000016.1, from coordinate 109,492 downwards.
GACCGCCGACCCCCCACACACCGACCTTCCCACTGCCCCCTCCCCGACCGTCCCCCGGTCACACCCCTTCTCCCCCAACCCATTCCCCGACCCGAGCCGCAGCTACCCCGGCCCAACCAGTCCCGTGCCCACCACACCGGCAAGGCCCCTCACCACCCCGGACAAACCAGCGACAGCCACCGCCACTCCACCGGGCATGTTCGCCCCCGGAACCCGCGCGAACCAATCCCCCGAAACCTCGCACCACTGCCCAACCTGGCTGATCCGAGATCGCCAGGACGAACTACTCGGAGCCGCCCTCCCACACGTCGCCCCAACCCTCGGAGCCGAATTCCCTGCCGCCCGAAACGATCCCGTCCAGCAATCCGACGACAGATCGGGCTGACCTCGGCTAGGTCCGGTGCTGGACTATTCGCCGCCGAAGACTCTTTCCACCACCGTTTTCGCGCGGCGGGTGACGCGCATGTAGTGGTCGAGGAATTCGCTGCCGTCGTCGTTGGGCCAGCCGGCTACCCGGGCCACGGCGGAGAGCAGGGTGCCCGGGCCGGGGAGTTGGTCGGCTGGTTTGCCGCGGACGAGGACCAGGGCGTTGCGGGCCTTGGTGGCGGTGAGCCAGGCGTCGCGGAGGAGTTCGGCGTCGGCGGTGTCGATGAGTTCGGCGCGTTCGATGGCGTCGAGGGAGGCCAGGGTCGAGGTGTTGTGGAGCTCCGGGACCTCGTGGGCATGCAGCAGCTGGAGCAGCTGGACGGTCCATTCGATGTCGGCGAGGCCGCCGCGGCCCAGTTTGGTGTGGGTAGCGGGGTTGGCTCCGCGCGGGAGGCGTTCCGAGTCGACGCGGGCCTTGATGCGGCGGATCTCACGGACGCCCTCGGGCGACATGCCGCCTTCGGGGTAGCGGACCGGATCGATGGTGCGCAGGAAGCGGATTCCGAGTCCCGGGTCGCCCGCGACCTGATGCGCGCGCAGCAGCGCCTGGACTTCCCACGGCTGCGCCCACTGCTGGTAGTAGGCGGCGTACGCGGCCAGGGTGCGGACCAGCGCGCCGTTGCGGCCTTCCGGGCGCAGTCCGGCATCGACCTGCAGGGGCGGGTCGGTGCTGGGCGCGCCGAGCAGTCGCTGCACCTGTTCGGCCACGCCGACCGCCCATTTCACCGCGACCGTCTCGTCCTCACCGGGCCGCGGGTCGCAGACGAACAGCACGTCGGCGTCGGAGCCGTAGCCCAGTTCCATGCCGCCGAGCCGCCCCATGCCGATGACGGCGAAGTCCGCGGGCGCGGGCCTGCCGAGGTCGGCCTCGCTGGCCCGGATCACGGCCTGCAGCGCGGCTTCGAGGGTGGCGATCCACACCGAGGACAGCGCCTCGCACACCTGCTGGACGTCGAGCATGCCGAGCACGTCGGCGGAGGCGACGCGCGCCAGCTCGTGCCGGCGCAGCGACCGCGCCGTGGCGACCGCGCGCTTGGGATCGTCGTAACGCCGGGCCCCGGACAGGATTCCGCGCGCCACATCGGTGGGCTTGGTGGCCAGCAGCAGCGGCCCGTTCGGGCCGTCGGCGTACATGCGGATGGTTTCGGGCGCGTTGATCAGCAGGTCAGGCAGGTACGCCGAGGAGCCGAGCACGATCATCAGCCGTTGCGCGATGGCCCCTTCGTCGCGCAGTTCGCGCAGGAACCAGATCTCGTTGTCGAGGCCCTCTGAGACCCGCCGGTAGGCGAGCAGGCCCGCATCGGGATTCGGTGTCTCGCCGAGCCATTCGAGCAGCGTGGGCAGCAGCAGCGCCTGGATGCGACCCTTGCGCCCGACCTCACCGGTCAGCGCCTTGAGGTGGCCGAGCGCGTTCTCCGGGGTGACGTAGCCCAGCGCGGCCAGCTGCCGCACGGCCGCCTCGGGGCTCAGGCGCAGGGCGTCGGCGTCCATCCGCGCCACCGAGTCCAGCAGCGGCCGGTAGAACAGCTTGGCGTGCAGCCGCCGCACCCGCACCGCGTTGCGTTTGATCTCGCTGGTCAGCACGCCGACCGCGTCCTGACGCCCGTCGGGACGCATGTGCGCGGCCCGCGCCAGCCAGCGCATGCCCTCCTCGTCCTCGGGGGCGGGCAGGGTGTGGGTGCGCTTGAGTCTCTGCAGCTGCAAACGGTGCTCGAGCAGGCGCAGGAATTCGTAGGAGGCGGTGAGGTTGGCGGCGTCGTCGCGACCCACGTAGCCGCCCGCGGCGAGCGCGCCCAGCGCCTCCACGGTGCCCTGCACGTGCAGCGACTCGTCGGCCTTGCCGTGCACCAATTGCAGCAGCTGGACGGCGAATTCGACGTCGCGCAGGCTGCCGTGCCCGAGCTTGAGCTCGCGTTCGCGCAGGTCGGCGGGCACCAGATCCTCGACGCGGCGGCGCATGGCCTGCACGTCGGCGACGAAGTCGGGCCGTTCGTTGGCGGCCCACACCATCGGCATGAGCGCGTCGCGGTAGGCGCGGCCGAGGTCGAGATCGCCGGTGGCGGGCCGCATCTTGAGCAGCGCCTGGAATTCCCAGGTCCGCGCCCAGCGCTTGTAGTAGGCGACGTGCGATTCCAGGGTGCGGACCAGCGCGCCCGCCTTGCCCTCGGGACGCAGGGCCGCGTCGATCTCGAAGAAGGCGGCGCTGCCGACGCTCATCATCTCGGCGGCGAGCCGGGTAGCGGTGGTGTCGGCGGGTTCGGCGACGAAGATGACGTCGACGTCGGAGACGTAGTTCAGTTCCCGCGCACCGCATTTGCCCATGGCGATGACTGCCAGCCGGACCGGCACCTCACGGTCGACGCACACCCGCGCGACCGCGACCGACAGCGCCGCGGTGAGCGCCGCATCGGCCAGATCGGTGAGGTGCTGACCCACCTGCTGGTAGGGCAGCACCGGTTCGTTCTCGACGGTGGCGGCCAGGTCGATGGCGGCCAGCAGCATCAGCTGATCGCGATACCGCTTGCGCAGCAAGGCGATCGCCTCGGGCCCGGCGATGCCGGCGCGGAACATCATGGGCCCGGCTTCGGGTCCGGTCTCGGGGGTGGCCTGCACGGCGTCGAGCAGTTCCGCGAGCACTTCCGCGCGGCTGGGCAGCGTGCGCCGCCGCAACAACCGCCAGGCGGCGGGATCGGCCACCAGATGGTCGGCGAACGCGCTCGACGACCCGATGAGCGCGAACAGCCGTCCGCGCAGCGAGCTGTCGCGGCGCAGTTCGGAATCCACCGCCGCCCAATCGCTCCCGAGTTGCTCGCGCAGGCGGATGAGGGTGAGCAGCGCCAGATCGGCGTCGGGGGAACGCGACAGCGCCCACAGCAGGGGAACGCTGTCCACGTTGTCCCACGCCAACTCTCGCAGAGAGGCGGCTGCCGATGGCTCGAGCAGACCGAGCCGCCCGACACCGGGCACAGCGGAACGAGCAGTCGGTGGCCGAACCATGCTCTTCAAATTACAGGTCACAGCCGCCGGACATGTCACCCATCCCACCCAAACCAGACACTGTGTCCAATCCGCCTCCAGTCCGCGACGCCCGGCCAGTCGGTTCGGACGCGAATCGGGCCGCGATCGCAGGGATCGCGGCCCGATTCGGGTGGTACTTCGCGGAGCTCAGAGCCCCAGGTATTCCTTGAGCTCGTACGGCGTCACCTGGGCGCGGTAGCCCGCCCATTCGCGGCGCTTGTTGCGCAGGAAGAAGTCGAAGACGTGCTCGCCCAGGGTCTCGGCGACCAGCTCGGACTTCTCCATGGCCTTGAGCGCCTCGTCCAGGGACGCGGGCAGTTCGCGGAAGCCCATGGCGCGACGCTCGGCGGAGGTCAGCGACCACACGTCGTCCTCGGCCTCCGGCGGCAGCGTGTAGCCCTTCTCGATCCCGCGCAGGCCCGCGGCCAGCAGCACCGCGAACGCCAGGTACGGGTTGCAGGCGCTGTCAGGGCTGCGGATCTCGACGCGGCGCGAGGCCGACTTGTTCGGGGTGTACATCGGAACCCGCACCAGCGCAGAGCGATTCGAGCGACCCCAGGAGGCGGCCGTCGGGGCCTCGCCGCCGTGGATGAGGCGCTTGTAGGAGTTCACCCACTGGTTGGTGATCGCGGAGATCTCGTGCGCGTGCTCGAGGATGCCGGCGATGAAGGCGCGCGCGGTCTCGGACAGGTTGTCCGGGTCGTCGGGGTCGGCGAAGGCGTTCTGCTCGCCCTCGAACAGCGACATGTGGGTGTGCATGGCCGAACCCGGGTGGTCGGCGAACGGCTTGGGCATGAAGCTCGCGCGCACGCCCTCGTCGATGGCCACTTCCTTGATCAGGTAGCGGAAGGTCATGACGTTGTCGGCCATGGACAGCGCGTCGGCGTAGCGCAGGTCGATCTCCTGCTGGCCCGGCGCGCCCTCGTGGTGGCTGAACTCCACCGAGATGCCCATGGACTCCAGCGAGTCGATGGCGTGGCGGCGGAAGTTGGGGGCCTCGTCGTGCACGGCCTGGTCGAAGAAGCCACCGTTGTCGGCGGGGATCGGCGCGGTGCCGTCGTGCGGGCCCGGCTTGAGCAGGAAGAACTCGATCTCGGGGTGCACGTAGCAGCTGAAGCCCAGATCAGCGGCCTTGTTCAGCTGGCGGCGCAGCACGTGCCGGGGATCGGCCCAGGACGGCGAGCCGTCGGGCATGGCGATGTCGCAGAACATGCGCGCGGAGTGCTGGTGGCCCTTCGACGTGGACCACGGCAGCACCTGGAAGGTGGACGGATCCGGCTTGGCCACCATGTCCGCCTCGGAGACCCGGGCAAACCCCTCGATGGCCGAACCGTCGAAGCCGATACCCTCCTCGAACGCGCCCTCGAGCTCGGCGGGCGCGATCGCCACGGACTTGAGATATCCCAGGACATCGGTGAACCAGAGGCGCACGAAACGGATGTCCCGCTCTTCGAGCGTCCGGAGCACGAATTCCTTCTGACGGTCCATGACCGCGAGCGTAGGGTCCCGGAGTTAAATCCGTGTTACATACGTCGACCAAGTGTCGGACCGAGCCGGTGAATCGCTCAGCAGGTGAGCCCCTCGGCGGGTTGCTTCAGATCCACCAGGTAATCGATGACCGGGTCGTCGACGCATTTGACGCCCGACAGCGACACCGTGTGCCGGGTCCCGTTGAAGGTGATGAGCGACGCGCCGAGCTGCTGGGCCAGGTTCACACCCGCCTGGTACGGCGTGGCGGGATCCTCGGTCGTGGAGATCACCACGACCTTGGGCAGGTTCGGGATCGAAAGCTTGTGCGGGGTGCTGGTATTGGGGACCGGCCAGATGGCGCACAGTTCCAGCGGAGCCGCGTTGCTGCCGTGGCCGTCGTCGAGGAACGGGGCGACGCGCCGGTAGTCGGCGTCCTGCTGGGCCGCGATCGCGCGATCGGAGATGGCCGGGTCGTCGACGCAGCGGATGGCGTTGAAGGCGTCGGCGCTGTTGTCGTAGCTGCCGTCGTCGTGGCGGCCGTCGTACATGTCGGCCAGCGCGAGCAGCGTGTCGCCGCTGCCCTGGGCCAGTTCCCGCAGGCCCTTGGTGAGCGCCGGCCACAGGCGGTTGGAGTACAGGGTCTGCTGCACGCCGGTGATGGCGTCGCCGTAGTGCAGGCCGCGCGAGTCCTGGGTGGGCACCGGCTTGTCCCACAGCGGGTCGACCAGGGCGCGGAACTTCTTGGTGGCCTGGCCCGCGTCGTCACCGAGCGGGCAGTTGGTCTTCTCCTTGGCCGCGCAGTCCGCGGCGTAGGCGTCGAACGCCTTCTGGAAGCTGGCGGCCTGCGCGACCGACTCCTTGACCGGATCCTGCTGGGGGTCGAGCGCGCCGTCGAGGATCAGGGCACGCACCTTGTCCGGGAACTTCTCGGCGTAGGCGTAGCCCAGGCGGGTGCCGTAGGAGTAGCCGACGTAGGTGAGCTTGGCGTCGCCCAGGGCCGCGCGGATCACGTCCATGTCCTGCACCACCTCGCGGGTGCCGACGTGGGCGAGGAAGTCCTTGCCGGTGCGCTGCAGGCACTTGTTGGCGAAGTCCTTGTTCTCGGCTTCGAGCGCGGTGATCCCGGCGGGCGAATTGTCCTTGTTGGGCTCGGCGCGCTGGGCGTCGTTCTCGGCGGCGGTATTGCACTTGATGGCCGGCTCCGACGCGCCGATACCGCGCGGATCGAAACCGATCCGATCGAAGCGGTCGGCCAGCTTGGTGTTGTCACCCAGGGTGACCATGCTCAGGCCGGTCACGCCCGGGCCGCCGGGGTTGAACAGCAGCGAGCCGATCTTGTCGCCGCTCGCCTTGACCCGCGAGATCGCGATCTTGGCGGTGGCGCCGTTGGGATTGGCGTAGTCGACCGGCACGGTCACCCGGGTGCACTCCGCGTCGCGCGGCATCTGGTCTTCGCTGTACTCGCGGCAACTACCCCAGCTCAGGGTCTGGTTGTAGAACGCATCCATCCCCACCGGTGCCGACGCGGTGGGGTTGCCGTCCACCACGCTGGTGCAGGCAGCCGCCGTCATCGCCATCGCCGTCACCATGAGCACGACCCGGCCGGTTCGCATCAACGCCATCCCACGATCGTGCCATCCCGCCGAAAACACCCGCGCGCCCCTCAGCTGATCCATATATCTCTCCGTTCACATCGCGCCCGACCGCCGGTGTGCGCTCCGTCTCTGTCACGCACCTCACGCATGCCACGGATTCGGCCACCGTAGAGGTTCGGAGCCGCGTCCACGCGGTACGTGGGCGATCGCACGGAAAGTCCCCAGGCCGCTCTCAGGAACCGCATGCTTAATGGGGAGAGAACCGGGGGGCTCTACGTACGAGGGGATGCCATGTCCGTGCAACCGCTTTCGCCGATTCGGTCCACCACCCGCTCTCGCACGCTGCGCGCCGGCGCGGCCGCCGTGGTGGCGCTCGCCGCCACGCTGGGACTGGTGGCCTGCGGGCCGTCGACGCTGCCGGGCACGCCGATCGCGCAGTCGCCGGGCGGGGTGACGCAGAGCCAGCCCATCGACTTCCACACTCCCCCAGCTGATCTCGACGCCGCCGCGCGGAATGTGGTGCCGGGCATCGTGGATATCGAGACCGAGCTGGGTATGCAGAACGGCGAGGGCGCGGGCACCGGCATCGTGCTGGGCTCGGACGGCATCGTGCTCACCAACAATCACGTGGTGGAGGGCGCGACCAAGATCTCGGCCACCGATCTGGGGAACGGGCAGAGCTATGACGCCACCGTGCTCGGGTTCGATCGCAGTGAGGACATGGCCGTCATCAAGCTGACCGGGGCGTCCGGGTTGCGGACCGCGCCGCTCGGCGATTCGGACAAGGTGGCGGTCGGGGACGCGGTGGTCGGCGTCGGCAATGCGGGCGGGCGGGGCACGCCGACGCCCGCCTCGGGCGCGGTCACCGCGCTGGACCGTTCGATCACCGCCAGCGACGACGCCACCGGCAGTGCCGAGCAGCTGACCGGGCTCATCCAGGTGGCCGCGAATATCGAACCCGGCGACTCGGGCGGTCCGCTGGTCGACGCCGCGGGGCAGGTCATCGGCATGGACACCGCCGCCTCCAAGGGGTTCCGCTTCGACAACGGCGGCGGGCTGGGCTTCGCGATTCCGATCAACAAGGCCGTGACGGTCGCCAAGCAGATCCAGGCGGGCCAGGGGTCGGACCGCGTGCACATCGGCGACACCGCCTTCATCGGCGTCTCGGTGAGCTCCACCGGCAGCGGCGCGCTGATCCGGGGCGTGGTGCAGGGCGGTCCCGCCGATCAGCTCGGCTTGTCGGCCCGCGACGTCATCACCGGCCTCGACGACCACGCCATCACCTCGGCCACCGACCTCACCGCCACCATGGACCTGCATCACCCGGGCGACACGGTCACGTTGAAGTGGGTCGACCCGACGGGTCAGAACCAGTCGGCTCGCGTCCAGCTCGGAAGGGGACCGGTCGGCTGAGATGTGAGCAATTGCATCTCGGGCGTGAGCGGCCGGAATGGCAGACTGAGGACGTCAGAACAACCCGGGGACCCGGCACGGGCCTCGAGGAAACGACGAAAGGGACGATGATGTCCGTATCCGATGCGGAAACCCCTGTGTACGGTTCGGCGCCGACAACTCCCGCGAAGCGGAAGACGCGAGTGCAGCACCTGCAGCAGATGAAGCAGGCGGGCGAACGCTGGTCCATGCTCACCGCCTACGACTACTCCACCGCTCGGCTCTTCGAAGAGGCCGGGATTCCGGTTCTCCTGGTCGGCGACTCGGCCGCCAATGTGGTGTACGGCTACGACACCACCGTGGCGATCACCGTCGACGAACTGATCCCGCTGGTGCGCGGTGTCGTGAAGGGCGCTCCGCACGCGCTCGTGGTGGCCGACCTGCCGTTCGGCAGCTACGAGTCCTCCCCCGAGCAGGCGCTCGCCACGGCGGTGCGGTTCATGAAGGAGGCCGGGGCGCACGCGGTGAAACTGGAGGGCGGTGAGCGCGTCGCCGACACCATCCACAAGCTGACCGCCGCCGGCATTCCGGTGATGGCGCACATCGGGTTCACCCCGCAGAGCGTCAACACGCTGGGCGGATTCCGGGTGCAGGGCCGTGGCGACGGGGCCGAGCAGCTCATCGCCGACGCCATCGCGGTGCAGGAGGCCGGCGCCTTCTCCGTCGTCATGGAGATGGTGCCCGCGGAGCTGGCCGGGCAGGTCACCCGCAAGCTGACCATTCCGACCGTCGGCATCGGCGCGGGCGTGGAATGCGATGCGCAGGTGCTGGTCTGGCAGGACATGGTGGGCTACACCGGCGGCAAGACCGCCAAGTTCGTCAAGCAGTTCGCCGATGTGGGCGGTCAATTGCGGACCGCCGCAGCCACTTACGCCGACGAGGTGCGGCGCGGGGTGTTCCCCGGCCCGGAGCACAGCTACTGAGCCGTCCAGCCGCACGCTGAACACGAACGCCCCCGCACTGATCGCGGGGGCGTTTCGGTGCGCGCCGGGCCGGTGCCACACGCGGGAGGCGACCTTGGCCGCGCCTACAACCCATGCGGCACCATTGATAGCGTTCGGCTATCCGGCAGCTTTCGGGCCCTGCCTTCTCGGTCCACGGCCCACTTTTGGTGGCAGACTCGGTAGCCAACGAGCTGGAACGACCAAAGGGAAGTCATGGATCGTGGAATGAGTCGCTGGATCCGCCGTACTTCGCTGCTGGGCGCGGCGGTAGCCACCGTCGCGCTGACCGCGGCCTGCGGGAACACCACCACCGGGCCGTCGCAGCAGAGCTCCGGCTCGCCGACGACCGCATCGGCCACCGTGCCCAGCACCGGTGCGCCCTTGAACGTTTCCGAGGACCAGGCCAAGCAGCTGTGCGACATGCTGCGCCCGCAGCTGTCGGACTGGCGGGTGCAGGGGCCGACGCTGGGCAAGGTCGCGTTCAACGCCACCGTGGTGCAGTGGGCGGTGCAGAACGGCCTGTTCCTGCCCAACGAGCGGGGCGTGGTGGACCGGGTCACCACCAAGAGCTGTTCGGACGTGCGTGATCAGACGCTGTCGGCGCTGGAGATCCCGAATATGGCAGCGGGCCTGGTGGCGGGCTGATGCGCACTCTGTATCCGGCGATCGAGCCCTACGAGCAGGGCATGCTGGACGTCGGTGACGGCCAGTCGCTGTACTACGAGGTGAGCGGCAATCCCGACGGCAAGCCCGCGGTCTTCCTGCACGGCGGGCCGGGCGGCGGCACCGCGCCCTATCACCGGCAGTTCTTCGATCCGGCGGCGTACCGGATCGTGCTCTTCGATCAGCGCGGCTGCGGGCATTCGACGCCGCACATCGCCGACGGGGCGAGCCTCGAGCACAACACCACCTGGGATCTGGTGGCCGACATCGAAAGGCTGCGAACGCATCTCGGCGTCGAGCAGTGGCTGGTGTTCGGCGGTTCCTGGGGTTCGACGCTGGCTCTGAGCTACGCCCAGACCCACCCGGAGCGGGTCACCGAATTGGTGCTGCGCGGCATATTTCTGTTGCGGCGCAAAGAAATCGATTGGTACTACAATGGCTCCGCGGGGTACGTGTACCCCGACGAGTGGGAGAAGTTCCTGGCGCCGGTGCCGGAAGCCGACCGCGGCCGCGACCTCGTGGAGGTCTACCACGGCCTGCTGCACTCCCCCGATTCAGCTCTCGCCACCGACGCGGCCGTCGCGTGGTCCACCTGGGAGGGTGCCACGAGTTCCCTACTGCCCCAACCGGATCGGGTCACCGAGACCGCCGATCCGCGCTTCGCGCTGGCCTTCGCCCGCATCGAGAACCACTATTTCGTCAACCACGGCTTCCTCGACGAGGGCCAGCTGCTGCGCGACATCGACCGCATCGCCGACATTCCCGGCGTCATCGTGCAGGGCCGCTACGACGTCGTGTGCCCGGCCACCAGCGCCTGGGACCTGCACCGGGCCTGGCCCGGTTCGGAACTGCACCTGGTGGCCGACGCCGGCCACGCGGCCCTCGAACCCGGCATCACCCACCACCTGGTGGAGGCCACGGACAAGTACAGGACGTAGATGAGCGCCACAGCCGGTCCCGCCTTGATCGACGCAGTAGCCGCCGACGTGGACCGGCTGTGCACCGCCGAACCCGATGTGCGCCAAGACCTTCCGGATTCGGTGCACAAGATGCGGGTCGCCACCCGCCGCTTGCGCAGCGTGCTGAAGTCCTACCGCCGGGTGCTGCGGCGCCGGGCGGTCGGCGAGATCACCGACGAGCTCCGCTGGCTGGCCGGGCTGCTCGGGGTGGCTCGCGACGCCGAAGTCCGCGCCGAACGCTTCACCGCCCTACTCGGCGATACGGGCGTGCCGCTCGCCGACGCCGGGGAGAAATCCACTCGCCGAGAGGATTTCGGGCAACGCCTGGTCGCCGAGGAGCGAGCGATCTACGCCGACGCGCACCGCGCGGTGGTCGACGCGTTCGACAACGACCGCTACACCGCCCTGCTCGGCACCCTGCACGCCTTGATCACCGACCCCCCGCTGAAGAAGGACTCCCGCGCGACAGAACCCGCCGAACCGGTCTTCACCAAAGTGCTGCGCCGCGACCTGCGCGAGCTACGCCACCTGGTGCACTCCGAACACGGCCTGGCCGACGCCGACCGCATCGAGTGCCTGCACGACATCCGCAAGGCCGCCAAACGATTGCGCTACTCCGCCGAGGCCGCCACCACCGTCCTCGGCAAACCCGCCGAGAACCTCGGCAAGCAGGCCAAACACCTACAAGGCGTACTCGGCGACCACCGCGACGCCGTGGAGGCCCTGCACACCATCCGCACCCACGTCGCCGACGCCGATTCCAGCTACCAGCGCCTCTGCGACGCCGAGGAGACGGCGGCCGCCAGAGCACTCGAGCAATACCCCGACGCCGTCGAGTTCGTGCACCACCACCCGTTGGACTAGCCGCGAATCGCGCTCAGAGCCTATCGATCTCGGTGAGATCGATGTCGATCTCGAACGGCACGGTCAACTTCAACCGGTCATGGTGAATTCCGGTGAGCGCGTAGACGCCGGAGGCCGGATCGAGTTCGTAGACGTAGACAACCGGCCTCCCATCGACATTCTCTACGCGCCAGAAATGTGCGATTCCGGCCTTCGCATACAGCTGGGGCTTACGCTCGCGGTCCCGAGTCAGGGATTCAGGTGAGACGATCTCCACAGCGAGTAACACATCATCGGCCTGGTATCCGGTCTGATCGTAGTCACCGTCCCGGTCCGCGAACGCAACGATGACGTCCGGCTCGGGACGCTGATCACGGTCCAGCGTGACCGTCATTTCTCCCCGCACCCGCAAATGCGCCGGAACGAACCGGCGAAGTCCGGCGTCCAGCAGCACGTTGGCAAGGCGGTCGAACTTCGATTGCGGGCTCACGAAGACGAGACTCCCGTCGATCAACTCGGTGTGCGGCGGCAGGCAGGGAAGGCGATCGAGGTCTTCGGCGACGAATCCCCCCGGCGGCGGGCGCAGCCACTGCGGAAATGGTTCGACGATCATGAGGTCGAGTATGGCGCCGATGGCGCTGGTCCGGCGGGGTAGGCGAACGTGACGGTGCGGGTTGCGGGGTCCGCGACGGCGAGTCGCACCGGCACCGTGTCGCCTTCGGGTGGGGTGCCGGTGCATTTGGCGAGGACGGGTGGGTCGGCGATGAAGATTTCGGCGGGGCGGGTGCCGTTGGCTTCGCGGAGCACGACCGCGTCGAAGTCGGTGTCGACGCGCGGGGACAGGACGGTGGCCTCGGTGAGGTCCAGGCAGGCGCGTTCGACTTTGGCGGAGAGGGCGTCGGTGCGGCGCATGGTGTCGACGGCGGCGCCGAGTTCGTCGCGGACCCACTGCGGGACTTCGGTTTTCGCGCAATGGGCGAGGCAGATCTCGGTGGCGTAGCGGTCGGCGAGGCGGCGCAGCGGGGCGGTGACGTGCGCGTAGGGGGCGCCGATCGCGCTGTGCTGCAAGGTGTCCGGGGCCTGGCCGTTGAGGATGGTGTAGGCGGCGCCGCGCAGCAGGCCGGTGGCCTCCGACATGAGCACCAGGGCGGCGGGGGTGTTGCAGTCCAGGGCGGCCAGCATGCGGCCCGCGGATTCGCCGGGCGGCCACGGCACCCCGACCGCGGCGGCGGTGCGGCGCATGGAGGCGATGGCGGCGGGGGCGGGCGGGGGCATGGTGCGCAGCAAACCCGGTTGTTCGGGGTTGCCGGAGCCGTTCGAATCATGTCCATCGAGCATGATTCGGGCCGCGCACATGCCGGTCAGCAGGGAGACCTGCTCGTTCCAATCGTCGGCGGCGGTGCGCGGTTCGAGGGCCAGTTGCCAGTGGTCGATGCCGGTTTGCTCGGCGTCGCGGATCACGGTCTGGTCGGGCAGCCGCAGGGTGATGGCGCCGCGCGCGATACCGGCCTCGATGCGCAGCCGCCCGAACTCGGGCAGCGCGGCGATCGAGGGGTGCAGGCGGCCGGCGTCGGCGTCGGCCTGCACGCTCTGGTAATCCAGGCGGGCGCGGGAGCGGACCAGCGCGCGGGTGACCGTCCAGTGCACGGGTTCGGCGTGCGCGTCGCATTCGATGGTCCACAGTGCAGCGGGGCGGTCCACGTCGGGCAGCAGGCTGGCGCGGCCCTCGGACAGCGCGGTCGGGTGCAGTGGGACGGTGCCGTCGGGGAAGTAGAAGGTCTGGCCGCGGGTCAGGGATTCGCGGGCCAGCGGCCCGCCGGGGACGACCATCGCGGCGACGTCGGCGATGGCGTAGTAGAGGAGGAATCCGCCGTCCGGGGTGCGTTCCAGGTAGACCGCCTGGTCCAGATCCATGGCACCCGGGGGATCGATGGTGACCAGCGGAATCTCCCGCCGGTCGGCTCGGGCGCCCGCGAACGCGTCGACCGCGTCGCGGGCTTCCGAGACGGCCTCGGACGGGTAGTCCGAGGCCAGTCCGAACTCGGTCCGGACGGCGCCGAAGTCCACCGGCGCCGACCTGATCCGTTGATGCAGTTCCACGAGGGAAAGCCGACCCTACTGCAGGGCCAGCATGGTGCCGTTCAGCTCGTTGAACGGACCGTACACGGTGAACACCACACGACCGCCCGGGTACTGCGACGACAGCGCCGCCGCGGAATCCAGGGCCTCCCCGAAGGAAGCGGCCGACGGGTGCGGCAGGCCCGCGATGACCTGTCCGAAGTGATTCTGAGCCACCCACTGGGTGTCCGCCGCGGTGAGATCCACCTGCACCCCGCCCGGCAGCGGGGTGATGGCGACCGCGGAGGCGGAACCGGCACCCAGCACTGCGGAAGCGGCAGCGGCGAGGAACGCACCCACTGCCAGTTTGCGAGCAATTCGCATTGAGACGAGACCTGCTTTCCGACGATTGTCGAGCCCTTCGTCCGTTGCGGACCGCAACGGAACTTTCCAACGCGCAACACTTTATGACGTCGATCACGTTCGGTGCCAGTTCAAGGCGAATAACCCGCCCGACACGCCGAGCCGCGCCGGTACACACCGTGTCGCGCGCCGCAATTCTCATCCACCGGAGTGCTGCGCGCAGCGAAACGGGCGAGCGGTGTCGATCACGCCGCCCGCCCGCGGAATTTCGCGCCGCGGTCTACTTACCGCGCAGACCGCTCGGGAACTTGGCGCTGAAGAGTTTGAATCCATACGCGATGCCGAACAGCACCACGATGGCCGCCGGTTGTACGAAACCCGCCATGACTGACTTCCTCATCTCTCACGACGCGCCGGGATCCTCCGGCGCGGTCTCGGCCGGCGGGCGCCCGCTGCGTTCGAGGAAACGCAGCAGCTCCACCGGGAACGGCAGTACCAGGGTCGAATTCTTCTCCGCCGCAACCTGAACCACGGTCTCCAGGAATCGCAGCTGCAGTGCCGCGGGCGCGGCGGACATATTGGCGGCGGCCTCGGCGAGTTTGTGCGACGCCTGCAATTCGCCTTCGGCGGAGATGACGCGGGCGCGGCGTTCGCGTTCGGCCTCGGCCTGGCGAGACATGGAGCGCTTCAAGGCATCCGGCAAGGCCACATCCTTGATCTCGACGCGATCGATGTGCACGCCCCAGTTCAGCGCCGGGGAGTCGATGAGCAGCTCGAGTCCTTTGTTGAGCTGCTCGCGATTGGACAGCAGATCGTCGAGCTCGCTCTTGCCGATGATGGACCGCAGCGAGGTCTGCGCCACCTGCGCGACGGCGAACAGGTAATCCTGTACCTCGACGAGGGCGCGCATCGGGTCGATGACCCGGAAATAGACGACGGCGTCCACGCGGACGGTCACATTGTCGCGGGTGATCCCTTCCTGGGCGGGCACCGGCATGGTGATCACCTGCAGGGAGATCTTCGACATCTTGTCCACGCCCGGGATCAGCAGCCGCAACCCCGGCTCCCGGACCGCTCGCACCCGCCCCAGGCGGAATACGACCCCCCGCTCGTATTGGGCGACCACCCGTACCCCGGCCGCCATGCCGATTCCGGCGATCACGACGAGGGCGGCGAGCCACCCGATCAACAGATACAGAACATCCATTGTTCGCTCCGCGAAACGATTTCCGCGCCATCGAATACCCGATGGTGTGCCTCCATCATGGCACCGCGCCACGCACGCCGCCGACGAGATAACAACCCCGCAACATAGAGCACCGGATTCACCCAGTGGTTCGGGGCGCGTCTCGTTCTGGACCGAGTGGAGCGGGGGAGCGCAGCGGAGGAGCGGAGGGAGGGAAGAACGAGACCTCCAGCGCCCCGAACCCGCCCCGGAGCGAACTGCAGGGGCAGAAGATTCAGGGCGGACGAGTCGGTCTGTAAGCCGGATCCTGTCCCCGGCGTCGAAACGCCGGGTGGCGACCATCCATCTGGACACACCGTTGCCGGGTGCCTCGAGCGGTCCACCCGCAGGCTCGGGCGAGCAGCCCTCGAACACCTGCGCAGTCGCACTCTCGCGAGTCCGACCTTCGACCTTGCTCCGGGCGGGGTTTACCTAGCCGCACCGGTCACCCGGCACGCTGGTGCGCTCTTACCGCACCGTTTCACCCTTACCGGCGGTGCACTTCTCGCGAAGTGCGGCCCGCCGGCGGTTTGTTTTCTGTGGCACTGTCCCGCGGGTTGCCCCGGGTTGCCGTTAACAACCGCCCTGCTCTCCGGAGTCCGGACTTTCCTCGGCAAGAGGCTGCGGCACACGTGTTGCCCGTTCCTCTCGCCGCGGCCGCCCGACCGACTCGTCCGCGGCCACCAGGGTACGGTAGGGCGTCATGGAGCGTGTCGAGGTGGGGTTCCCTTCGGGTGTCGAACAGTGCGCAGGATGGCTGTATCTCCCCGATGGACCGCCGCGTCCGCGCCCGCTGGTGGTCATGGGGCACGGGCTGGGGGCGGACCGGGAAATGGGGTTGGATCGCTATGCCCGGCGGTTCGCGTCGGTCGGAATCGCGGCTCTGGCCTTCGATTATCGGCATTTCGGGGCCAGCGGTGGTGAGCCGCGGCAGCTGATCAATATCGCGCGGCAGCGCGAGGACTGGCATGCGGCGATCGCGTACGCGCGCACGATTCGCGGCATCGACGCGACTCGAATCGCGTTATGGGGCAGTTCTTTCGGTGGCGGGCACGTGCTCGCGGTGGCGCCGGACGACCATTACATCGCGGCGGTCGTCGCGCAGTGCCCGTTCACCAGCGGTTGGTCCTCGGCGTTGGCGAAGGGCCCGTTCAGCTTGTTCAAGACGGGCACGCTGGCGGTCGCGGATCAGGTGGTGGGACCGATCATTCGGCGTCCGATCACCGCGCGGCTGGCGGGGAAGAAGCATTCGGCGGCGTTGATGAGCGCCGCCGACGTGCCCGCCGGGTTCGGACGGCTCGCCGAGGAGAGTGCGCAGTACCGGCCGAAGGTGGCGGCGCGGATCGGGCTGTCGACGTTGTTCGACAATCCGACCCGGCATGTGAAGGACATCAAAGCGCCTGTGCTGTACGCGATCTGCGACAACGATTCGGTGGCCCCGGCCGGGCCGACGGTGAAGGCCGCCGAGCGCACCAAGCACGCCACGGTGAAGCGCTACCCGATCGGCCATTTCGACATCTACTTCGACGACTGGTTCGAGAAGGCCGTCTACGACCAGACCGAGTTCCTGATGGCGACGCTGCGGCCGTGAATCGAACCCCCCTGAAGCCCAGGGGGTTTCAGGGGGGTTCGGGGTCAGAGATACGACGTGTCGTTGACGAGCCGCACCGAAGAGCCGCCGTCGGAATAGAATTCCGCGACCGACAGCGACGCCAGATCCAGGTGCAGCCGGTACAGCAGCGAGGGACCCACCCCGAGCGCCAGCTGCAGCAGCGTCTTGATCGGCGTGACGTGGCTGACCACAAGCACATTCGCGCCCGGATACATCGCCACCAGATCCCGGCGGACCGCCTCGACGCGTTCCCGGACCTGGTCGAAACTCTCGCCGCCGGGCGCGGGCAGCGACGGATCGCCCAGCCACCGCGCGTGCAGTTCCGGATCGTGGTCGCGGGCTTCCTGGAAGGTCATGCCTTCCCACGCACCGAAATCGGTCTCGGTGAGCCCGGGCAGTTCCCGGACGGGCAATCCCAGCGCCTGCCCGGCCGCCGCCGCGGTCTCGCGCGCCCGGCTCAGCGGCGAGCACACGATGGCTTCGATCCCGCCTTTGCTCGCGAGCATGGCCGCCGCCTTGGCCGCCTGCTCCCGCCCGAGCTCGGTGAGCGGCGGATTGCCGCGACCCGAATACCGCCGCTGCACCGACAATTCCGTCTGCCCGTGCCGCAACAGCAGCAGCCGCGTCGGCCGCCCGACGGCGCCGGTCCACCCGGGCGCGTAACCGGTCACCGGCGTGGTCGCCGCTACGGCCTCGGGGACTTCCACCACGCCACCCGCCACTGCGGCGCTGATCTCCCCCACCACGGCGGTCAGCGCCTGCTGTCCACCCGGAGCGTTGTCACCGGCAGCGGAATTCGCTGAGCCGGACGAGAGGTCGGCCGTGCGCCCGAGCGCCTGACCGGACTCGGTCAGCGCCGAACGGACTTCGGCGACGGTGTCCGCGTCGTCCATGGCCTCGTTGGCCAGCCGGTCGGCGTGCGAGTTCTCCTTGCGCGGAATCCACGTGAAGCTCACCCGATCGAATCCGGCGACCAGTCGTCGCGCCCGGTCGGCGAGCGGAATCATGGCCTCGTGCTTGACCTTCCAACGGCCCGACATCTGCTCGACGACCAGCTTGGAGTCCATGCGCACGGCCACTTCTCGCGCCCCGAGCTCGGCCGAAGCCTCCAAACCCGCGATGAGCCCGCGATATTCGGCGACATTGTTGGTGGCGACCCCCAGGAATTCCTTACGCTCGGCCAGCACCCGCGCCCGCTCGGCGTCCCACACCACCGCGCCGTACCCGGCGGGCCCAGGATTGCCGCGCGAGCCGCCGTCCGCCTCCACGATCACCATGTCCACCAACGCTGTTCACCTTCCGTGCCGTCGAAAACTGCGCCCGCGTGCCGCACCGCCGTGCCACCACCGAGGCCGTCGGCGCGCTGTGCTTCGGTGCGCCCGCATCATCCGAGACGCCGTGCCGGCGTCTCAGCCGAGCGGCCGGGCCATCTCGCCGCGGGCCCGGTGCGTGACGGCGTCGATATTCTCGCGCTTCGCCACACCGGCTCGCGGCATTCGAGCCGCCTCCGGTTCCGCGTCGGACGGCCGGGGCCTGCCGCGCGCCGGTCGATCAGAGTCCGGAGTGCTTGGTGCGCACCAGGATCGCGCCGCATTCGGGGCAGCGGACGACCACGTCGGAGGCGGTCTGGGTGATGCGGGAGATTTCGCCGCGGTCGAGTTCGATGCGGCAGGCGCCGCAGCGGCGGGCCTGGAGCAGGGCGGCGCCGACCCCGTAGGTGGTGCGCTGCTTGTCGTAGGCGGCGAGCAGGTCGGCGGGGAAGGAGTTGGTGAGGGCGATGCGGTCGGAGTCGCAGCGCTGCTGGGCGACGGCCAGGTCGGCGAGGGCGCTGTCGCGCAGGCGCTCGGCGTCGACCAGTTCGGCTTCGGCCTGATCCAGGTTGGCGCCGGCGTGCGCGTGCGCGGCGGCGGCGGCCTCGCGGCGCTCCATCACCTCGATCTCGTCGTCCTCGAGCACCTTGCGGCGGCGTTCCAGGCTGCCCAGCTCGTGCTGCAGTTCGGAGAGCTGCTTGGCCCCGACCGAACCGGCGGTGAGCATGCCGCGGTCGCGTTCCTCGCGCTTGCGGACGGCCTCGATCTCGCCTTCCAGTTTGCGGATGTCGCGGTCCAGGTCGTCGATGAGGATCTCGGCCTTCACCGCCTCGTCCTTGCGTGTGGTGCGCTCGGCCGCCAGCCGGTCCACCGCCTGCTGCTCGGGCAGCACCTTGCGGCGGTGCTCGATCCGCGTCAGCTCGGCGTCGACGGCGGCGAGGTCGAGCAGCTTGGCCTGGATCGAAGATTCGGCATTCAACGCGAAGGTCTCCTGGACGCTAAGGACGATTTCAAGACACCCACCGTACCGCCCCGGCCGGGCCTGAAACGCCAAGCCCGCCTCTAGCAGGACAAACGCTCCCGCCGACCGGGCCGGGCCGGAAATTCACCGGGCCGGGCGGGGTCGAGGAGGTCGCGCCGGTCACGCGTCAGCAGTCCGAGGCGCCGATCGTCCAGGGGTCGGTGCGCAGGGTCGAGACGCGGGTCTCGAGGGCGGGCAGGGCGTGGCGCACCACACTTTCGGCCTGGGCGCACCACGGGTACTCGGTGGCCCAGTGGGCGGCGTCGACGAGGGCGGGGCCGCCGGCGCGCAGGTGTTCGTCGGCGGGGTGGTGGCGCAGGTCGGAGGTGACGTAGGCGTCGACGCCGAGGCGGGAGACCTTGCCCAGGAAGGAATCTCCCGCGCCGCCGCAGACCGCGACGGTGCGGATAACGCGGTCCGGGTCGCCCGCGGCGCGCACGCCCCAGGTGGTGTCGGGCAGGGCGGCGCGGACACGGGCGGTGAACTCGCGCAAGGTTTCCGGGGCCGGGAGTTCGCCGATGCGGCCGATGCCCAGGCCGGAGGGCAGGGCGGCGCGTTCGGTGACGTGATAGGCGGGTTCCTCGTAGGGGTGAGCGGCGCGCAACGCGGCCAGCACGGCGGCTCGGCGTGACGGCGGGGCGACCAGCTCGAGCCGGTCCTCGGACACCTCGTGCAGTTCACCGGCCACGCCGAGGGCCGGGTTGGAGCCTTCGAGGGGACGGAACTGGCCGGTGCCCGAGACCGTCCAGGCGGCGTCGGAGTAGTTCCCGACGCTGCCCGCGCCCGCGGCGAACAGGGCGTCCAGCACGGCGTCGCGGTGCGTGATCGGCACCTGCACCACCCACTTGTCCAGTGCGGTCAGCGGTTTCGCGTCGAGCGGACCGGTGATCGTGAGTCCGATGGCGTGCGCGAGCGCGTCCGAGACGCCGGGATCGGCGGAGTCGGCGTTGGTGTGGGCGGTGAACAGCGCGCAGCCGGAGCGGATGAGCCGGTGCAGCAGCGCGCCTTTGGGGGTATCGGCGGCGACGGTGTCGACGCCGCGCAGCAGCAGCGGGTGGTGGACCACCAGCGCCTGCGCGCCCCAGTCGAGGGCTTCGTCGACGACCGCGGCGGTGGCGTCGACGGCGAACAACACCCGCGTCACCTGGTCGCCGGGATCACCGCACACCAGACCCACCGAATCCCAGGATTCGGCGAGCTGGGGCGGGTACGCCGCATCCAATGCAGCGATGAGATCCGCCAATCGCACCGTCGTCACCACAACCGAACCTCCTTGTCGATCACCGGCCCACAAGTCCCCGCTCATAACCGCGTTCACAGACCCACGTCCCGGATGGCCGCGACGAGCCGGTCCACGGCCTCCGCCGGCCGCACCGCCACCCGCAGGTAACCCGTTTCCAGTCCGGGGAAAGTATCACCGCGGCGCACCGCGATCCCCTTGTCCGCGAGCCGCTTTCGCAGCAGTTCCGCGTCCGGCACCCGCAGCAGCAGGAACGGCCCGGACGCGGGCTCGTGCACCTCGATGCCCAGTTCCCGCAGCCGCGGGATCATGGCGGCGCGGTCGGCGGCGATGGCCTCGGCCTTGCGCTGCGCTTCGGCGACGGCGGACGGTTCGCTCACCGCCGCAATGGCTTCCAGCTGCAGGGTGCCCAGCGGCCAGTGCGGGCGGCCGTGATTCAAGCGGGCCAGCACCTCGGGTGCGCCGAGCACGTATCCGCAGCGCAGCCCCGCCAGCGCCCAGGTCTTGGTGAGGCTGCGGAACACCAGCACATCCGGATAGCGCTCTCCGGCAAGCGATTCCAGCTCCCCCGGCACCGCGTCCGCGAAGGCCTCGTCCACGACCACGATCCGGCCCGGCCGGCGTAGCGCCCGAATGCTGTCGGCCGTGTGGAGCATCGAGGTGGGGTTGGTGGGATTGCCGACCACCACCAGGTCCGCGTCCTCTGGAACGACCGCGCCGTCGAGCCGGTACGGCGGTTCGAGCAGTACCCGCTCCACCGGCACCCCCGCTTCGCGCAGCGCCAGCTCCGGTTCGGTGAAAGACGGGTGGATCACCGCGGCGAGCCGCGACCCCAGTCGCGGCAGCATGGCGAATCCCTCGGCCACTCCCGCCAGCAACAGCACCTCGTGGACGGACCGCCCGTGCCGCGCGGCGACCGCCTCCCGGGCCGCCCGCTCGTCCCCGTCGCCCGGGTACCGCCCCAGCTCACCGAGCCGTCCGGCCAGCCGTTCCCGCAGCCACCGCGGCGGCGCACTGCCCTGGACGTTCACCGCGAAATCCACCATGCCCGGGCGCGCGTCCACGTCTCCGTGGTGCCGCAGCCTGGCATGGTCGAAATCGTGGAAGTCGGTGTCGTCCGGCACAGCCGTCCACCCTACGTGGCCGCCTTCCGCGCCTACCGGCCAGAATGGCTGTCGTGGGCGACCTGCATGTGACGTTTATCTGCACCGGCAACATCTGC
The DNA here is from genome assembly GCF_054781395.1 of Nocardia tengchongensis. Classification (NCBI taxonomy): domain Bacteria; kingdom Bacillati; phylum Actinomycetota; class Actinomycetes; order Mycobacteriales; family Nocardiaceae; genus Nocardia; species Nocardia tengchongensis. The sequence continues at coordinate 88,071 of NZ_BAAGUM010000016.1, read as the reverse complement.
CGTTCCCCGATGGCCGAGAAGATCTTCGCGGCGCATCTGGAGCGGGCCGGGCTGGCGGATCGGGTGCGGGTGAGCAGCGCCGGGACCGGGAGCTGGCATGTCGGTGACGAGGCCGATCACCGGACCAACCGGGAGCTGATCGCGCACGGGTATCCGACCGGGCACAGCGCGGCCGTGATCGGGGCCGACCATCGCGACGCCGACCTGGTGGTGGCCCTGGATACCGGGCACGAGCGGGACCTGGCCCGGATGGGGGTGCCGTCGGATCGGCGGCGACTGCTGCGCAGCTTCGACCCGCACGCGAACGGCCGCTCGGTGCCCGACCCCTACTACGGCGACCAGTCCGATTTCGCGTTGGTGCGCGAGCAGATCGAGGCGGCCGTGCCGGGCATGCTGGACTGGGTGCGCGAACAGCTCGGCGAGACCGCCGGGGATACCCGGAGGGACGCATGAGTTCGATAACCGCGCTGCTGCGCCGTCTCACCTTCCTGCTGCGTCCCAGCTGGCTGATCCTCGCGGTCGTGGTGGCCGGATTCGCCTACCTGTGTTTCACCGTGCTCGCCCCCTGGCAGCTGGGCAAGAACACCCGCACCTCCGAACGCAATGACCGGATCGCCAGTTCGGTGCACGCCGACCCGGTGGATGTCACGACCATGCTGTCCGGCGACGGCAAGAACACCGAATGGCGGCGCGCCACCGCCACCGGCAGCTACGTCCAGGATTCGACGGTGCTGGTCCGGCTGCGTCACCTCGACGGCCAGCCCGCCTACACCGTCCTGGCCGCCTTCCGCCTCGACGACGGCCGCACCCTGCTGGTCGATCGCGGCCAGATCGCGGCGGCCCAGGGCGGCACCCGTCCCCCGGTGATCGCCGCCCCGCCGACCGGTCCGCAACACCTCGAAGCCCGCGTCCGCGCCTCCGAGGGCATCATCGAGAAGAAGCCCCCGACCACGGAAGACGGCTACCGCCAGGTCTATTCGACCGACACCCAGCAGGAAGCCGCGGTCCTGGGCCTCCCCCTCACCCCGATCCCCACCAACGGCCTCGGCGGCTACCTCCAGCTCGACGCGGGCCAGCCGGGCGCCTTCACCCCCGACGCCCTCCCCCAACTCGACGCAGGCCCGTACCTCTCCTACGGCCTGCAATGGCTGGCCTTCGGCGTCATGGCCCCCTTGGGCCTCGGCTACTTCGTCTGGTCCGAGATCCGTGCCCGCCGCCGCGAGAAGTCCGAAGCGGCCGCCCAACCGGCCACCGCAACTCAGGCGACGAACACCGCGACGACCGAGAACCTCGCGGCGGAAACGCCCGCTCCGACGAAGACGGCGAAGCCGAACGACCCGGCACCGAAGCCGAAACCCGCCACCAACGAGGCCCGTCTCGCCGACCGCTACGGCGGCACCCGCCGCTGACTCCGGTCGGAGTACCGGCCTCCGCTAACCTCGCCGGGTGCGTATGGGGACTGCTACTGCGGCCGGGCTGCTGCTCGGGTTCGGACTGGATCGGGTGCTGGGCGATCCTCGGCGCGGGCATCCGGTGGCCGGGTTCGGTTCGGCGGCAATGCGGGTCGAGCGGGTCACCTATCGCGACAGCCGGGCGGCCGGGGTGGTGCACGAAGTTGTGCTGGTCGGAGCTGTCACGGGGTTGGGTGTCGCGGTGCGGCGAGCGGTATCCGGGCGGAACGGGCGGCGGCGTGGCGATGTCACCGTGGCGCGGGCGCTCGGGGAGGTTGCCGTGACCGCCGCCGCAACCTGGACCGTGCTCGGCGGGACCACCCTGGCGAAGACCGGGCGGGAGATGGCGGACCGGCTCGAGTCCGGCGATATCGAGGGCGCGCGGGCTTTGCTGCCGTCGTTGTGCGGCCGCGATCCCGAGTCGCTCGACGCGGACGGGCTGGCGCGGGCCGCGCTGGAATCGATTGCCGAGAACACGTCGGATGCGACTGTGGCGCCGCTGTTCTGGGGCGCGGTGGCGGGAGTTCCGGGCCTGCTGGCGTATCGGGCGATCAACACCCTCGACGCGATGGTCGGCTACCGCAACGAGCGCTACGAGCGGTTCGGCTGGGCAGCCGCGCGCACCGACGATGTCGCCAATCTCGCGCCCGCCCGCGTCAGCGGCCTGCTCACCACCGCCCTCGCACCGGTGATCGGCGGCCGCCCGGCCACTGCGTGGCGAGCTTGGCGGCGTGATGCCGGCAAGCATCCGAGCCCGAATGCCGGTGTGGCCGAGGCCTCCATGGCTGGCGCGCTGGGCGTGACCCTGGGCGGCCGCACCGAATACCGGCACGGCATCGAGATGCGCCCGACCCTGGGCGATGGACCGGTCCCCCGCGTCCACGACCTCCGCCGCGCGGTGCGACTCTCGGAGGCGGTGCAGGTCGCCACCGCGCTGGCGGCCGCGACCGCCGCCTACCTCCGGCGGCGCTGACTCACCGACGCCGGCGATCAGCCCTCGGCGACCCCGTGAGTACGCGGTAAATCTTGCGGCGCGGCGCGGGTCGCGCGGGCGGTGACGACTTCGCTCCCACGGCAGTGTGGATCCTCGCGGCAGCGCAGTGGTCCCGGTGGTTTCGGGTTCGTCATTCCTGAACCGGCCGGTCGGATTGACTATGTTCGTCAGGTGAATGTCACAGTCCGCCGAACTGTTTCGTCGGTGCTGTAGACGGTTCGCCCGGCGGGCGGGCGTGAGCGAAGGCGAGGGTGTGCGATGAGTGGTGACGAACGGCGGAACGGGCCCGATCAGGCCGAGCTGGCGCGGCGGTTCGAGGAGCATCGCGGATATTTGCGGCGGGTCGCGTACAGCACGCTCGGCAGTCTCAGCGACGCCGACGATGTGGTGCAGGAGGCGTGGCTGCGGCTGGTCCGGTACTACGAGACCAGTCCGGAGGGTGCGGATATCGAGAATCTGCGCGCCTGGCTGACCACGGTCACCGGCCGCCTGGCCCTGGACTACCTCGGATCGGCGCGCGCCCGGCGCGAACAGTATGTGGGCGAATGGCTTCCGGAGCCGGAGATCACCACCTGGGACGACCCGGCCGACCGCATCTCGCAGGACGAGCGGGTCACCACGGCGCTGCTGGTGGTGCTGGAATCACTCTCGCCCGCCGAACGGACCGCGTTCGTGCTCCAGGACGTCTTCGGCATGACCGGTCCCGAGGTAGCGGAAGTGGTGGGCCGCACCCCGGCGGCGGTGCGCCAGTTGGCTTCTCGGGCCCGCAAACACGTGGAGGAGGGCACGCCCCGCTTCCCGGCCAGCGCCGACGAGCACGAGAAGGTGGTGTCGGCGTTCGCGGTGGCGTGGCGGTCCGGTGACCTGAGCGCACTGCTGGGCGTGCTGGATTCCAATGTCACCTTCACCTCCGACGGCGGCGGCAAGGTGCAGGCGTTCCTGCATCCGATGCACGGTGCGGACAAGGTGGCCAAGACGCTGCTCGGGTTCCTGAAGTTCGCGTCCGAGGTGGGTGGCGCGTGGGGCCGTCCGGTGCTGGTCAACGGGCGTCCCGGACTGGTGGTGTTCGACGGCAAGAACACCGGCGTCTTCTCGTTCACCATCGACGAGGGCCGGATCACCAAGATCGACGTGGTGCGCAACCCGGACAAGCTGCACGACATCCCGGCCGACGGCGCGGGCCCGGACTGGGCGCTCGGCTCGACCGACAACTGACCGACGGAAACGGCGGGCCCGCAACCGGATTCACCCGGTTGCGGGCCCGCTGCCGGTTCAGGAGCCGACGCGGACCGCGGGCCGCAGCCCGTGCGCCGCAGCGACCTCCGGCGTGTAGAGCCGCCCGGCGTCGGCCGTCAAACCCTGAGCCAGGCCGGGATCCGCGGCGCACGCACCGGACCAGCCCAGCTCCGCGATGGCGCGGGCATACGGCAGCGTCACATTGGTGAGCGCCACGGTGGACGTGTGCGGCACCGCACCCGGCATGTTGGCCACGCAGTAGAACAGCGTGTCCGCTACCTGGAATGTCGGTTTCGCATGGGTGGTGGGATGCGAGCTCTCGAAGCACCCGCCCTGATCGATGGCGATGTCGACCAGCACCGCGCCCGGCCGCATGCGGGCAACCAGACTGTCGGGCACCAGTTTCGGAGCGCGCGCACCCGGCACCAGCACCGACCCGATCACCAGATCCGCTGCGAGCACGGCCTTCTCGACCTCGGCCGCATTGGATCCGATGGTGATGACGCGCCCTCCGAACCGGGCGTCGAGTTCCCGCAACCGCGCGATATTGGTGTCCAGCACCGTGACTCGCGCCCCCATCCCGACCGCAACGTTGGCCGCGTTGCTGCCCGCCACTCCCCCGCCCAGCACCACCGCGTCCGCAGGCGGCACGCCCGGCACCCCGCCGAGCAGCACACCGGACCCGCCTTGCGGTGACATCAGGTGATACGCCCCGACCATGCTGCCGAGCTTGCCCGCCACCTCGCTCATGGGGGCGAGCAGCGGCAGGCTGCCGTCGGCGGCGCGCACGGTCTCGTAGGCGATGGCGGTGATGCCGGAGCGCAGGATGGCGTCGGTGCAGTCCCGCGAGGCGGCCAGGTGCAGGAAGGTGAACAGCACCTGCCCCTCCCGCATGCGCGGATACTCCTCGGCGATGGGCTCTTTCACCTTCAGCACCAGTTCGGCGGCGCCCCACACGTCGTCGGCGTGTGGCGCGGTGCGGGCTCCCGCCTCGAGGTAGGCGGCGTCGGGGAATCCGGAACCGATGCCCGCTCCGGCCTCGATCAGCACCTCGTGTCCGTGCCGCACCAGTTCCCCGGCGCCGGCCGGGGTGAGGGCGACGCGGTATTCCTGTTCCTTGACCTCGCGTGGAACCCCGATTCTCATACCGTCATAGTTCCCCGGCCGGGGCCGCGCCGCCATCAGCGCCACGGCCCGATTTCAGTTCGGGGCAATCGGCCGGTTATCGCCTATCGCGGGTGTCGGTCGCCCGTTCACGCTGCCGCGAGCGCGAGCACCTCGCCGGGCGTCGGAATGCGCAGCAGGTGGCCGCGGTCGGCGAGCGCGAACCGGTGCGCCAGGTAGTCGAGGTGCTCGGAGAAGTGCGCCCAGCCCTCCGCGTGCACGGGGACGATCAGCGCGTCGCCGAGCGCGATCGACGCCTGGGCGGCGGTGCGGCCGTTGAGGGTCAGATCGTGGTCGCCGAACGCGCCGACATTCGCGCCACCGACATTCAGGATCGCGAGATCGATGCGTCCGAAGCGTTCGGCGATCCGCTCCACGTACTCGACCGAGGCGTTGTCGCCCGAGACGTACACCGTCGGCAGCCCGTCGGCCTGCAGCACGAATCCGGTGACCACGCCCGTGATCGGCTCGCACCCTTCCGGCCCGTGCAGCGCGGGCACCCCGGTCACCGTCACCGCGCCGATCTGCACCGATTCCCAGTTCGCCAGCCCGCGAACACCTTCGATGCGTCCGGCCGCGTCCGGAGTGGACAGCACTGTCTCCACGCTCGCCAGGAATTCCCGCCCGGACACGTCGAGGTTGTCGGCGTGCTGGTCGTGCGAGAGCAGCACGACGTCCACCGGCCCGATCTCGGCGGCGGGCACGGCGGGACCGGTCAGCTTGATAAGGGTGACCCGGCCCTGGTGCTCGCTCGGGCCGTCGAAGGTGGGGTCGGTCAGCCAAACCAGGTCGCCGTAGGCGAATCGCACTGTGGGGCCGCCGATGTGGAGCAGTTCGACGGTGGTGGCGCCGGTCGCGGTGTTGATCGTGTTCGTCATGCCTTCGAGTTTCGTGGCGAACGATCCGCGCCGACAGTGGCCCGCAGGCCCTGTATCGATAAAATCGGGCCATGAGTATCGCCCCGCTCACCCGGCCCGAACCGCAGCACACCGTCGCCGTGCTGATCTACGACGGGGTCAGCCCGTTCCACCTGTCCGTCCCGACGCTGGTGTTCGGCCGGATCGGCGCGGGCGGCCCGGACGGCAGTCCGTACCGGGTGGTGGTGTGTGCCGAGCAGCCCGGAACCATCGCCACCGCCGCGGGTTTCGACATCGTGGTCGGTCACGGCCTGGAGGCGACCAAGACCGCCGATACCGTCGTAATCCCCAGCTGGGAGCTCGATCGCCCACTGCCCGAGCCGGTTCGGGACGCCCTGCATCGGGCGCACGCGCGCGGCGCGCGAATCGTCGGCCTGTGCCTGGGCTCGTGGGCGGTGGCGGCGAGCGGTCTGGCCGACGGCCGCGAGATCACCACACACTGGTCGGCGGCCGCGGAGCTGGCCCGCGCCTTTCCGGCGGTGCGGGTGCGCGCCGACCGGTTGTGGTCCGATGACGGCGATCTGATCACCTCCGCGGGCACCGCGGCCGCCCTGGACTGCTGCCTGCATCTGGTGCGCGCCGACCACGGCAGCCGGGTGGCCGCCGCGCTGGCTCGCGTGCTGGTGCTGGCCCCGCACCGCAGTGGCTCGCAGGCGCAGTACATCCCGATCGCGGTGCCGGAGTCGACCGATCAGGATCCGATCGAGCACGCCATGGTCTGGGCCAGAACGCATCTCGACGAGCCGGTGGACCTGGACGGCTGGGCCCGCACGGCGCTCATGTCGCGGCGCACCTTCACCCGTCGTTTCCGCGACCGCACCGGCGCGAGCCCGCAGCAGTGGCTGCTGCAGCAGCGTGTGGATCACGCTCGCCTGCTGCTGGAATCGACCGAGGACACCATGGATCGCATCGCCGCCGATTCCGGGCTGGGCACCGGGGTCAATCTGCGCCACCACTTCCACCGCCTGCTGGGTACCACCCCCGCGGCCCATCGCGCCCTGTTCCGCCGCTAAGTTCGGCCCATGAGGATTCAGCTGGGTGAGCATGCGCCGCAGATCGACGAGACCGCGTGGATCGCGCCCAACGCCACCGTGGCCGGCCGGGTGCGGCTGGAAGGCGAAGTGAGCGTCTGGTATTCGGCGGTGCTGCGCGGGGACATGGACCAGATCACCGTGGGCGCGCGCAGCAATATCCAGGACGGCTGCGTGCTGCACGCCGATCCCGGCTTCCCGTGCACCGTCGGCGAGGGTGTCTCGGTCGGGCACAACGCGATTCTGCACGGCTGCACCGTCGGCGATGACGTGCTGATCGGGATGGGCGCGACGGTGCTCAACGGCGCGGTGATCGGCGAGGGCAGTCTGATCGCGGCCAACGCGCTGGTGCCGGAGGGCGCGCAGATTCCGCCGGGGTCGCTGGTGGCGGGCGTCCCGGGCAAGGTGCGCCGGGAGCTGAGCGAGGCCGAGCGCGATCACATTCGCCTGAATGCGGCCGCATACCTGCACAACTCGGCGCTACATCGCCAGGGTCAAGAGGTGTGACTGAAAGGGGCGTGTGAGAATCCCCACACTGATCAAGTGACCAGTCAGTCCGCTGCTAGCATCGGCGGATGCGTTCCCGGCGGCCCGCGCTGTGCAGCCGCTAGCCGGGTGCGCGCTCGGGGCTAGCAGGAGGTTTCACGGTGTCGTACAAGCACGACGGTATGCACCGACAGCGCATCAGCGTGGCCGACATCGCCGCGCAGCCAGGGGGATTCGAAGCGCTCCAGCGCCGCGTCCACGAACTGCGTTCCAGCGGAATCGATTTCGCGGCCAATGCGATAGAGAGCGAAATGGCTGCCCTCGACGTCCGCTGATCGGACCGGGCGTTCACTGATCGGACGGGGCACGAGTCGGCGCCCCGAGGCGATGCGATACTTTCGGATCGGCCTGTGCGCTACCGCGCCTCGGCCGTTCACCGCGTTGTCGCGGGGTCGTCCACCCGATCGACTTGGAGACTCGATGCCGTCCGTTCCCACCATCCTGCAACGCATTCTCGAGAAGCCGCGGGCCGAAGGCGAACAGCTATTGGAAAGCGCGCTGTCGGCGTTCCTGGACTTCGGGATCAAGCGAACCAGCATGGGGGAGATCGCGCGCCGCGCCGGCATCAGCCCGGCCACCCTCTACCGTCGGTTCGAATCCAAGAACGATCTGGTCGCCGCGGTCGGAGTGCGCGAGGCGCAGCTGTTCATCGCCTCGATCGACGAGCGAGTGCAGGCCGCAGCCGTCGGCAAGTCCGGGGACGCGCAGCTGGTCGAGGTGTTCGCGGCGTTCATCATCCAGCTGGCCAACAACAAGCTGCTGCGCCGGCTGCTGCGCACCGAACCGGACACCATCCTGCCGCGCCTGACCACCGAGGCCGGGCCGGTCCTCGCGGTCGGACGCACCTATCTGGCCGAGAAGCTGCGCGCGCTACAGGCTTCCGGTGACCTGCCCGAGTTCGACGCGGATCTGGTGGCGGAGGTGTTCGCGCGGCTGGGGCAGTCGCTGGTGTTGACGCCCGACGGGCTGATTCCGCTCACCGACGAGGCGGCCGCGCGGGAATTCGCGCGGCGCACGGTGCTGCCGATGATCGGCGTGCGGACGGTCTGAGCGGGGATCCGGCACGGCCGAAACCGGCTCGGACAATTTTCCGGCTTGCGGCAGACTGGCAGGCATGAAGTTGCGCGCCGCCGTTCGTTCCACCCGCACCCGGGTCGCCGCGTGGTTCCCGAGGCGGCGCGTGGTGAAGATCTGCGTGGCGCTCGCGGTGGTGGGTCTCGCTGTGCTGATCGGGTCGGATCTGTGGATCCGGATGGCGCATCGAAAGTACGAGTACAGCGTCGAGAGTGCGCCGTCCGCCGATGTCGCGATCGTGCTGGGCGCGGAGGTGAAGCCGGACGGGAGGCCGTCGGACTATCTGAAGGCCCGCCTGGATCTGGGCCGGCAACTGCTCGAGGCCGGGAAGGTGAAGGCGCTGCTGCTCACCGGCGACAACGGCCGCGCCTCCTACGACGAGCCCACCCGCATGCGCGACTACCTGGTCGGGCACGGCGTCCCGGCGGCCAAGATCGCACTGGATTACGCGGGCTTCAGCACCTATGAGTCCTGTGTGCGCGCCCACGATATCTTCGGCGTCCGCTCCGCCATCGCGGTCACCCAGGATTTCTCGCTCCCCCGCACCATCGCCCTGTGCCGGGCGGCGGGCATCGACACCGTCGCGGTCGGCGACGACACCATGCCGCACAACACCGTCTACCGCGAGAACTGGCTGCGCGAGCAATTGGCCGACACCAAGGCCGTCTATTCGATCCTGTTCCGCCCGGAGCCGACTTTCCGTGGCCCGCAGGAGAGTACGGTCCGCGACGCGATCGCCGCGGACCCGCAGCAATAACCGGTCAGACGTTCCCGGCCAGTGAGCCCGCCAGACCCGCGACGCCGGCGGCGACCGCGCTTCCCGTCATCAGACCGACCGCGGCGAGAACCAGTGCCATCATATTCCGAACCTTTCGAGAGCGAATTTCCACAACGCCTCGAAAAGTAGTGCGGCTCAGTAGCTCCCGACGAGACCCGGAAGCCGATTCTGCGCCGACTCCATGGCGATACCCAGCACACTCCCAGTTCCCGATCCAACGGCGCTGTGGTAAGCGGGTTTTCCGCGCGAGTAACACGACTGCACTGCCCGCCACAAGGACTGGAAGCAACACAAAGAGGATCTAACGCATCATCGCCGCGTACCGAACAAATATGGCACCATCCGTCATAGGTTGCTCGTCGGTGACTACGAGCGGGATTCAGCGACAAGCACACGTTGGGAAGGCAGGTCCCGGTGACCGGAGACGGCGAAAGCCGCACAGTTGCGGATGAAATCGCTGTTCCGACCTTCGGCCAGGCCCTGCGCCGGCTGCGCGACGAACGCGGCTTCTCCCGCGAACATTTGGCATACTCGGCCGGCGTCAGCGCCAGCTACGTCACGCTCCTGGAGAAGGGCGAACGCGGCAATCCCACCAGATCGGTGGTCGAAGCTCTGCTGCGTTGCCTGGACACCATGACCCCGTTGACCGCCACCGACCGCAGGCACCTGTTCGACCTGGCCGGTCTCCGCTTCGAGGACAGCCCGACCCCCGACGATCTCCTCGCCTCCCTCACCCCCGACGAACGCGACGCCCTGCACCTGTTCCACCCCACCCTCGCCGCCTACCTCGACGTCTGCGGCAACGTCCTGGACGCCAACGACGCTTGGTACGCAGCCCTCCCCGGCCTCCGCGAGGAACGCAACGTCTTCCACTGGCTGTTCGGCAACCCGGTCGCGAAACTCGTAGAAGCCGACTGGCAATCCGAGGCCCGCCTCTACGTCCTCTGGCTCCGCATGACCCTCGGCCGCACCCCCGAAGACCCCGCCCTCAACGCCCTGGTATCCGACCTCGCCTGCTACCCCCACTTCCGCCATTACTGGACCGACAACACCGTCGAATTCACCCCACCCGTCCGCAACCTCCGCCTCCGCAACCCCAACTCCGGCGCCACCCACGAATACAACGTCCAAGCCGGCCCCATCCAAAGCGAAACCTACCCCGAACGAATAATCCTCCTCCTCTGCCTGCCCCTCTGACTCGCAACCACCGGCGCGGTTACCCAAATTCATTGCCGCGCAACTCATAACCGCGGTGGCCCTTGCACTCTCGAAATGCCAAGGCATTGAACAGATATCGCCTTCTGGGAGCAGACATCCCTGAATCACTGTGCCGTTGAACGCCATCCGGAAATAGCGAGAGGGCGGAGTTCCGCGGGGTGCGCGGGCCTCCGCCCTCTCGGGGGAAATACTGTCCGGCAGTAGGTTACGCCTGGACTTCGCTGCGGTCGCCGCTCCACAGCGTGTGGTACTTGCCTTCGGCGTCGATGCGCTCGTAGGTGTGGGCGCCGAAGAAGTCGCGCTGGCCCTGGGTGAGGGCGGCCGGGAGGCGCTCGGCGCGGAGGCCGTCGTAGTAGGACAGCGACGACGCGAAGGCCGGGACCGGGATGCCGAGCTGAGTGGCTACGACAACCACGCGGCGCCAGCTGTCGATGGCCGTCTCGATGGCCTCGCGGAAGTACGGGGCCAGGATCAGGGACGGCAGGGCGGGGTCGGCTTCGTAGGCTTCCTTGATGCGGTTGAGGAAGCGGGCGCGGATGATGCAGCCGCCGCGCCAGATGGTGGCCAGGTCGCCGGGGTGCAGGTCCCAGTTGTATTCGGCGGAGCCGGCGGCGATCTGGTCGAAGCCCTGGGCGTAGGCGACGATCTTGGAGGCGTAGAGGGCCTGGCGGATCGCCTCGGTGAATTCGGCTACGTCGGTGGGCTTGTCGCCGAGGACGCCGGAGGCGAGGCCCTTGGCGGCGGCGCGCTGGGTGCGGGAGCCGGACAGGGCGCGGGCGAAGACGGCCTCGGCGATTCCGGTCACGGGGATGCCGAGGTCGAGGGCGGACTTGACGGTCCAGCGGCCGGTGCCCTTCTGCTCGGCGGCGTCGACGATCACGTCGACCAGGGGCTGGCCGGTCTTGGCGTCGACCTGGTTGAGCACCTCGGCGGTGATCTCGACCAGGTAGCTCTCCAGGTCGCCGGAGTTCCACTGGGTGAAGACGTCGGCGATCTGCTTGGCGTCGAAGCCCAGCGCGTCCCGGAACAGGTTGTAGGCCTCGCCGATGAGCTGCATGTCGGCGTACTCGATGCCGTTGTGCACCATCTTCACGAAGTGGCCGGAACCGTCGGGGCCGATGTGGGTGCAGCAAGGGGTGCCGTCGACCTGGGCGGCAATCGATTCCAGCAGAGGGCCCAGCGACTCGTAGGACTCCTTCGGGCCGCCCGGCATGATGGCGGGGCCGTTCAGGGCGCCCTCCTCGCCACCGGAGATGCCGGCGCCGACGAAGTTCAGGCCGCGCGCCTTCATCGCCGCCTCGCGGCGGATGGTGTCGGTGTAGAGGGCGTTGCCGCCGTCGATGATGATGTCGCCGGGCTCCATGGCCGCGGCCAGCTCCTCGATGACGGCGTCGGTGGCGTCGCCGGCCTTCACCATGATCAGCACGCGGCGCGGCTTCTCCAGCGCGGCCACGAACTCCTCGACGGTCTCGGTGCGCACGAAGTCGCCGTCGCCGCCGTGCTCGGCGAGCAGGGCGTCGGTCTTGCCGATGCTGCGGTTGTGCAGGGCCACGGTGTAGCCGTGCCGTGCGAAGTTGCGGGCGATGTTGCTACCCATGACCGCCAGGCCGGTCACGCCGATCTGGGCGCGCGCTTCCGAGGTCGCCATGAAACAGCCTCTCCGTTCAGATGTCGATGACCGCACGAAGTCCCTCGGCGGCGGCATCAGCGGATGCGTCCACGACGCCATACCTTTTCTACCGCACGCCCGATTGTGAGCTGACCGCGGCTGCGCGGCATGCGACCCGGCCGAGCCGCGCGGCCGACCCGCCCGCACCGCGGCAACCCGATCACGCCCTCCGCCGCTCACGCGCCACCGCAACGTCACGAGTGCGGTCGGGCTCGGCAGCCGGACCCGGATCGGGTAGCGGCTCGCAGGATCAGGACCGAAGGCGACGTCACAACAGCGCGGCAACGCGCACCGGGTTCACAACAACCGCGAGCACCAGCCACCACCATCGACGCAAGCGCCGAAAACACCTGGCCGCCAACACCGCTCCCCCGATACAGTGCCGCAATGACACGTTTGAATCAGATTGTCGCCGTCGAGAAAGGGATCAAGTCCCGCACCTTCTCCGAGCTCACCGAGGCCCATCACAAACTGGCCAAAAACCCGCTGCTGCGCGGTATTTCGCGCACCTACCGTCCCAAGGACGAGGAGGGCGAGCAGCTGCCGCCCGAGTCGACGCGCGTCCAGGTGAGATCCGAGGAAGTCCTGCACACCACGGCGGAAATCCTGACCAAACTGTTCGACGTGGTCGCCACCAAGGACTGGGCGAACTGCACCGCCACCGCGAGCGTGGTGGTCGACGGCCGCACCCTGGTCGAGAACGCGCCCATCACCTACCTGCTGTTCCTGGAGAAGCAGCTCACCGACCTGCACACCTTCGTGCGCAAACTGCCGGTGCTGGATGCCGCCGAGTCGTGGGAATACGACGCGGCCGCGGACTGCTACGCCACCGAGCCGGTACAGACGGTGCGCACCAAGAAGATTCCGCGCAACCACGTGAAAGCCGAAGCGACGGACAAGCATCCGGCGCAGGTCGAGGTGTATCACGAGGACGTGGTGGTCGGATACTGGCGGACCATCCGTTTCTCCGGCGCGCTGCCCGCCAAGCGCGTCAACGAGCTCACCGAGCGCGTCGAAAAGCTGCAGCAGGCAGTGAAATTCGCGCGCGAGGAGGCCAACAACGCCGAAGTCACCCAGCGCAAGCTGGGCGAGAACGTATTCGGATATTTGTTTGGCTGAGGCCCGCGTCAGCGGCTAGAGTCGGCAGTGCGCAAAGAGCGCAAGCTGAAACAGAAGTTCAACTGTGACAGGCACACAGCGGCCCAGTGGAGGTTCGAATCCTCCTCCCGCCATACCTGGCGGGATAGCCCAACCGGCAGAGGCACCGCGCCTTCAAACTCACACTATCGCTCCAGTTTCAGTATTCTCCGCCGAACGCCGAATCGAAGGAACGGATTGTCAGCGTGAAGGTTGCGGGTTCAACTCCTGCCGGCCCAGCCACCAATGGGCTGTAGCTCAATCGCAGAGCGTCACGTTAATCGAGACTGAACCCGTTCTTAAACGTGTCGGCGTGCCGCAATTGGGCGGACACCGAAACCCCGGGGCAGGCTAGGCCCCGGGGTTTCCCTATGTCAGTGCGGGCGCGACCCACGTCGAGAGATAGTCACGAAGTTCCGCGCCCCGCCGCGGCGGCCGGCCCGGATCGATGACGAACGACTGCACGATGCGCAGCATGTGCTCGACGAGTTCGTCCAGGGCGGAATCGGAGATCCCGGCCGCAGCCCAATCCACCGAGAAGCGTTCCAGCAGTGAACGGCCGAAAGACTTTGCCGTGTCGGACGTTACGCCCGCCGAGAAGGCGCTGGCTCGTCCCGGTCGCAACAACAGGCCGAGGTATTTCTCCTCCGGCAGTTGTTCCAGCGTGTACGCGATGCCCTCCACCACCGCGGTCGCCGGATCCTTGATATCACCGAGCCGCTCGGCCAGCACATCCAGGAAATGCCCCGTCTGCGCGATGGCCGTCGCCGTCAGAAGTGTTTCGGCGCTGGGGAAATAGCGGTACACCGTCTGACGGGTGACGCCGAGGTCGCGGGCCACCTCGGCGATGCTGAACTCGTCGCCGGAGCGATCGATGGCGCGCCGGGCGGCGGCCACGATGCGTTCGACGGCTTCCGCGTCATCGCCGGGAGCGGACCCGGACCATCCATGCGTGCGCACACCTTGACCATACACCTGGTCATGACTGTATGGTCGAGCCATCTGAAAGGAACCCCATGACCACGATCCCGCCGCGGCCCCCGCAACTCGACTCCCCCGTCCTGCCCAAGATCTTCAAATACACCGGCCGCGCCCAGGTCTGGGTCTACCGGCGCACCGGCGGCCGGATCGGCGGCAAGTGGCGCATCGGCGCGGGCTTCCGCAAGCCGGTGCCGACGCTGCTGCTCGAACACCGCGGCCGCAAGAGCGGGACGGTCTACACCGTCCCGCTGCTGTACATCAGCGACGGAGCCGACACCATCGTGGTGGCGTCGCAGGGCGGGCTGCCCAAACACCCGCAGTGGTACCGCAATCTGTGCGCGGGCCCCGACACCCACATCCAGATCGGCCGGGACCGGTTCCCGGTGCACGCCGTCACCGCCGACGCGCAGCAGCGGGCCCGGCTGTGGCCGCGACTGGTCGAGGCCTACGCCGACTTCGACACCTATCAGGCCTGGACCGAGCGGGAGATCCCGGTCGTCGTCCTGAGCCCGGTCAGCTAGGCAGCCCGACCGTCGCCACGATGTGGCCCGGGTAGCTGGCCGAATCCAGCATGCCCACCTGAATCCGGTACGTCTTCAGCTCGCCCGTGTCCCGATCCCGCAGCCGCATGGTGCGCACGGGCGGCGCGTACCCGACGTCGCCGGTCGCCCAGAGCCGCCGGAATTCCTCGAATTCGCCGAGCTCCCGCATCAGCGCGCCGAACACGGTGGGATCCGCGAGCGATCCCACGACTCCGCGCAACCACGAAACCGACTGCCGGACATCGATTTCCCAATCCGGCATCACTTGCCGGGCGACGGGATCGGCGAACATCCACCGATACAGATTCCCACTCTCGGACAACCCCGGAAACGCCTGCGCCCATTCGACGTTCCCGGCCAGCACATTGCCGCGGGTGTCATACAGCGCCGCCATCCGCGGCCGATACATGACGAGCATGCGCAGCACATCGGCGCTGATCGACTTCTTCAGCTCGTCGACCGTCGGATATCCACTGCCCGTCAGACCGGCCAAATCGTAGAGATATCTGCGCTCGGTGTCCGACAACGGATCCCGCTGGTTCATGCACCGCATGAGGGCGTCGACGACCGCCTGGGTGGGTTTGCCTTTCCCGCCCTTCTCCAACTGCGTCACATAACTGGCGCTGACGCCGGCCGAGAACGCGAGCCGTTCCCGGGATAGTCTTCGTTCCTCGCGCAGCCGCCGCAACACATCACCGAATGCGGGCAGCGCGATGTCGTGATGTTCCCCGATATTCGTCACCCGGATACTCATATCCGCCGGTTCCCTTCTGACCCGGCAGCGAATCGTCGGCTCTGCATCCGCGATCGCCGCCAGTACTACTCCCGAGTAGGGATACTCCCACATAATATGGCCCGAGTCCCGTTGGCGGGACGGCGCGTCGATTGATAGCAATGGCGAATCAGCTACCGCACCGCGAATTGTCATGATCGGAGTCCGCGCGGCGCAATGGAATTCACATCTTTCACTCGCGCCTATCACTCGACGACGAGAACTGGGCCGAATATCCGATACGTCCGATTCTCGGCGTTTCAAGCACAATCCGTATCAAAACGAGCCCCTCCCTTTGGTATGTTCTGCTCGACGTGCCGGCCCCCGGCACGGCCCTGCGGTGGTGAAGTCGTCCGAACGATCCGAACAAGGGGTTGGACCTTGTCTTTTCGAACAATGCGAACCTTCCGAACGGCGAGCAGCGCGCTCGCGGTGGTTGCGGCCGCGGCCGGAATCCTCACGGCCACCGGCCTACCCGGCGCACAGGCAGCGCCCGCGGACTGCCCGAACCTCAATATCATCGCCGTACCCGGCACCTGGGAAACCTCCGTCGACGACCCGAAACAGGGCATGCTCGCGCAGGTCACCCGCGGCCTGCCCGGCAACGTGCGCACTGACTACGTGAGCTACCCGGCCACCGCCTTCCCCTGGGACGGCGAGGTCTACGGACGCTCCAAGCACGAAGCGGTCACCGCCGCCCGGGGTCTGATCTCCGGCATGGCCGCCCGCTGCGGCGCAACACGTTTCGCCCTGATCGGCTACAGCCAGGGCGCCGACGCCGCGGGCGATCTGGCCTCGGAGATCGGCACCGGGCTCGGCGTGATCCCGCCCGACCGCATGGCCGCCGTCGGCCTGGTCTCCGACCCGCGCCGCTCCCCCACCGACGCCCTGGTCGGTCCGCACGTCGCCGGCACCGGCGCGGGCGGAGCGCGCGCGGGCGGCTTCGGCTGGCTCAGCCCCAGGGTCCGCACCTTCTGCGCGGCCGGCGACCTCTACTGCTCGGTCCCGATGGACGACCTGGCGGGCCGCTCGGCCGGACTGCTGACCCAGCTCACCGCGCAGGATCCGGTGCAGATCCCCAGCTACGCGCTGACCTTCCAGTCGATCCTCAACGAGGCCCTGGTCCAGGGCGGCACCGCCATCCTGTCCGCACCCGGCGACAATCCGGCGAGCAAGCAGTGGATGAAGCAGGTGCAGGACTTTCTGGCCTCGGGCGTCCACCAGTCCTATCCGCGCTACGTCGTCGACAGCAACGGGACCACCGCCACCGTCTGGCTGCGGAACTGGCTCGCGGACACGGCGGGCGAAACCCCCTGATACACAGCGGTTCCGGCGGATAGCCCCGACCCGGACCGCGGATATCGATCGCGCGAGCGGCGCCGCACAGCAATCGCTGTGCGGCGCCGCTCTTTTCGGCGGTGAGTTTCTCGTTGGTCGTTGATTAGTGGCGAACCTCATGCTCGGTGCACCCGATCCCCCTGATTCGAAGGAATTCGCACCGATGATCGCCACCCACGCCCGTATCGCCGCACGCGCCGCGCTCGCGGCGGCCGTCGTCGGTACCGCCAGTTTCGGACTGTTCGGCAGCCTGACCGTCGCCAATGCGGGCGGCGACTACGGGCCCGACACCTGCCAGGAAGGTTACGTATGGCGTGAGGCCAACGCCGCCGACCACGTCTGCGTCAGCCCGGGCACCCGGGATCAGGCGCGCGCCGACAATGCCGCCGCTGCTTCCCGGCGCGCGGGTGGCGGCGCGTACGGACCCAATACCTGTGTCAACGGCTTCGTTTGGCGTGAGGCCTACACCGGGGACGTCGCGTGCGTGACCACCGCGGTGCGGCAGCAGGCCAAGGACGACAATGCCGCGGCGGCCGCGCGCAAGGCCTCGCTCGACATCTGGCTGACCACCTACACCGCGGGCAACAAGTGCACCGGGGACGTGTGCACAGCGGTGTCCGACGCGGGCGCCCAGTTCAAGATCAATGGCGATCATTTCAACAATGGCACCGTCACGTTGATCGTGAATCGCAACAACGGGACCCGGCTGGCGACCTACTCGGTGAAGGCCGGACCGCACAACGGCTACGCGGGTGCCTCCTTCGGCTACCAGACCAATATGTGGGATCCGAAGTCCGGCTTCCACGAGGCCTGCACCGGGGGCGACGACTCCTACATCCAGGCCTACGACCCGAACTCGCAGCGCTGGTCGGAGCGGCTGCCGTTCAAGCACGACTGCCACTGACGACGTGGACGCGGGGCCGCCACCGGGCGGTCCCGCACCGGCGCTTCGGACACATCGACTCCGGAGTGAGCGCACTCCGAAAAAATCGGAAACAACTTCGTTTAAAAACAGCCCGGCCGGTACCCCACTCGAGGTACTTTCCTGCCGAGTCCGTCACCGGACCGGAAGGATTGAAACACAGTGTTCATTGGGCAAATCGGGTCGACCGCGATCCTTGCGGCCGGAGACTCGGCCGACTCCTCCGGCTTCTCCGCCGGCAGTCTCCTGATCCCGGCGGCCGGCGTCGTGCTGCTGATCGTGGGGCTCGTCCTGCGCAATCGGTCGAAGACGGCCCCCGCCGCGACCGCGGACTCGGACAAGATCGCCACCGAGGCTCCCACCTCCGGGCTGCCCAAGCACACGGGCACCATCGTCGCCGTCGCCGGCGTGCTGGTCCTGGCGCTCGGACTGGTCGCGGGCCTCACCAAGTCCGGGACGATCACCACCAAGGATCCCGAACTGGCCGTGGGCAATTGCGTCAGTGCCACCGACTACCGTGGCGCTCAGGTCGGCAAGATCAAGCCGACCGCCTGCGATGACACCGCCGCGGTCTACGAACTGGCCGCCGCGCCGAAGAACGGCGCCACCTGCCCCGACGGGAAGCTGCGCGACGCCAACTACTTCGTGTTGACCAACGGCAACTCCTCGCTGTGCTTCGCCCCCAACGTCAAGGTCGGCAACTGCTACGCCATGCAGCCCGGCGTCAATCAGATCGCGCCCGCCGACTGTGCCACCAAGAGCACCGCCACGGCCGTCGTCGCTCAGATCGCCGCCCGCTTCGAGGGCAGCACCGACGCCAACCAGTGCGCGATGCCCGACGGCGCGGTCGTCACGCCGCAGCCTCCCCGCGTGGTGTGCTGGCAGCCGGTCGCCGCACCCGCCGGCTAGCATCCAACTGACAGCGAAGGGCCCCGGCAGTCACACTGCCGGGGCCCTTCGTTCACATCGGGAGGACTAAACCGCCGCCACCGCGGGGCTCTCCGCACCCAGGCGCGGGTAGGTCGGGTACTCGATACCCGAGATGTACTGCACGGTCCGCACGACCTGGCACGAGTAACCGAACTCGTTGTCGTACCACAGGTAGAGGATCGCGGTGTCGCCGTCGACGATGGTGGCGTTGGCGTCCACGATCGACGCGGCCCGCGAACCGATGAAGTCACTCGAGACCACGTCGGTGGCCGCAGTGAAATCGAGGTTGCGGCTCAACGGACCCGACAGCGACATCTCGCGCAGGTACTCGAGCACCTCGTCCTTGGAGGTCGCGCGCTTGAGCTGCAGGTTCAGGATCGCGACCGAAACATCCGGGGTGGGAACGCGAATCGAGCTGCCGGTGATCTTGGCCTGGAAGTCCGGCATGGCCTTCTTGACCGCGGACTGCGCGCCGGTCTCGGTCAGCACCAGGTTGAACGGCGCGGAACGGCCACGGCGATCGGCACTGTGGTAGTTGTCCAGCAGGTTCTGGTCATTGGTGAACGAGTGCACCGTCTCCACATGCCCACGCACGATGCCGAACTCGTCCTCCATCGCCTTCAGCGGCGGGACGATCGCGTTGGTGGTGCAGGACGCGCAGGAGTAGATCGTCTGCGACAGGTCCAGTTCGCGGTGGTTGACGCCGTGCACGATGTTCGGGACGTCGCCCTTGCCGGGCGCGGTCAGCACGACCTTCGAGATGCCCGGGCGCAGGTGCTGCTCGAGACCCGCACGGTCACGCCACTTACCGGTGTTGTCGATCAGAATCGCGTTGTCGATCCCGTACTCGGTGTAGTCGATCGAGGTCGGGTCATTGCTGTAGATGAACTTGATGGCATTGCCGTTGGCGATGATCGTGCTGTTCTCGGCATC
The DNA here is from genome assembly GCF_054781395.1 of Nocardia tengchongensis. Taxonomy (NCBI): domain Bacteria; kingdom Bacillati; phylum Actinomycetota; class Actinomycetes; order Mycobacteriales; family Nocardiaceae; genus Nocardia; species Nocardia tengchongensis. Next base: position 68,438 of record NZ_BAAGUM010000016.1, on the reverse strand, counting down.
GACCTTGATGGTGCCGTTGAACTGGCCGTGCACCGAGTCGCGGCGCAGCAGCGCCGCCCGCTTGACCAGGTCGTCCTCGCCGCCCTTGCGGACCACGACGGCCCGCAGCACGAGTCCGTTGCCGGAGCCGACCTTCTCGATGAGCAGTCGCGACACCAGCCGGCCGATGCGGCCGAAGCCGTACAGCACGACATCGCGCGGGCCCTGCGCCGCGGCCTTGTTGCCGGCGATCACGTCGGCGAGCACGTCGGCGGTGAACTCGGGGACCGACAGGCCACGCTCGTCGGCGCGGTAGGCCATCACCAGGCGGCCCAGGTCGATCTTGCTGGGGCCCAGGTCGAGCGAGCGCAGCGCCTCCAGGAAGGGCAGCGTCTCGTCGATCGACAGTTCCTCGCCCTCGATCTGCCGCGCGAACCGGTGGGTCCGCAGGATGCTGATCACCGACTTGTTCACCAGCGACCGGCTGTGCAGCAGAATCGTCACCCCCTTGTCCCGATACAAGCTGCCGATGATCGGAATCATCGCCTCCGCCGCAGCCTCGTGAGCGTTCCAGCGGTCAAGATGGTCGGTAGTCAACACAAGTCCTCGGGGTTTCCTCGATCTGCACGTGCCCTCGATGCTATCCAGCCCCGAAGTCGCACAATCCTCGGCTACCCGCATGTGAGATCCACGTCGCGTTCTCGAGAGCAACGAACGACATGCGACGGCGGCCTCCGGGCGGGGGTCCGCCCGGCGACCGCCGTCATGGGTTCCGCCGCTAGTGCGAGGAAATTCCGGCCGAGAGGGTGCTGAGGACGCCGTTGGCGTACCCGCCGCCGAACGCGCTGCCGAGCCCCGCGCCCAGAGCGGTGAGATCCACCGACCCCGTGCCGATCGCGTTGCCCAGTTCCGAGGCCGAACCGGAGCTGACGGGCAGATCCACGGGGGTGGTGAGCGGAATCCCGTCCGCCGCAGCGGTTCCGATGCCGGCCCCGAGCAGAGCGCAGGACGCGATACCCACAAGAATCGTTCGTTTCATAAACTGTCCCTCTTATCCAGGTTGTCGGAGCGGGCGCGGTCGATCCACTCCGCGGGCCAGAGCATATGAAATATCGCTAATTCACACGACCGTTTTGGACCGTTTGGTTTCGATGCCACCGCCGGTCCCGCACACCGGCCGTGAACCCGCCCGATTAGCGAATAAATCGCCGAGAAGCACGCGGCCACCATCCAATCCGCGAAGCACATGCTTCGAACCCCGCAACCCGGAAGCGGAGTCTTTGCCCTGCCGTCCAATTCGGGCCGGGCACACGGAAAACGGCCCGCCGGAGAACCGGCGGGCCGTTTCGGCCTCATTGGGACATCAGCCCAGGTTCGGCAGCACGTTCACGCCATTGCCCTTCGCGGCATCCAGCTTCTGCGGGTTCTCGCCCGTCAGCTTCAGGATGGTCGGCGCGATCTGGGTGGTCAGCACGGCCTCGTGCACGACCGCCTTCTTCGCGCCCGGACCGAAGACCACCAGCGGCACATGGCGGTCCGCCGGGTTCGCGCCACCATGCTCGGCGATCTTGCTCTTGCCGCCGGTGTACACCGTGCCGACCTGCGCGACACCGACCAGGTCGGGGTGGCGCGGATCGTTGGCCGGGGCGCCCAGGTACGCGGCCGCGTCGGCGCCGGCGTGCACCTCGGTCAGACCGGACTTGGTGTAGGCCTTCGGGTTTCCGCCGATGTCGTTACCGGTGCCGTTGTTCGCCAGCAGGAACTGCTTGGCGAAATCGGCGGCGGCCTGCGAACGGTCGCTCAGCCACAGCAGCATGGCGTCGTCGTCCACGCTGAACGCGACCAGATCCTGGGTGGCCTCGGGGTGCTTGGCCTTCCACGCGGCATTGAGGGCCGTCAGGATCGGAGCGTCGTCGATGCGGGTCAGATCGCCCGGCTTGGTCGGCGACTGACCGTGCTTGGCGGAGACGATGACCGTGGTGTCCTTGTCCGCGCCGGTGGACTTCAACTCGCCGAGCAGGCGCCCGAGCTGTCCGTCGACGTAATCCAGCGCGCCCGACAGCAGCGGGCCGGGGGTCACGCCGTCGGCCTGGTAGCCGCCGGTCATGCCGTTGGAGGTCGGCAGCTTCTGCGCGGTGGAGACGGCCTGGAAGTTCATGCCGAAGATGGCCGGCTCACCGACCTTCTTGGTGCGACCGTGGTCGTAGCCGTCGATCTCGTTGATCACGGCTTGCACCTTGTAGCCGTCGTACTGCTGGGTGGCCTTGTTGTCCTTGGTCCAGTCCTTGCCCGCGACCGGGGAATCGGAGTTGATCTCCGGGGTGAACAGGTCGTCGATGGCGTTGCCGGACTTGCCCTCGAGGATCGAGTACGCCGGGTGCTTGTCCGACCAGGCGGTCACCTTGCCGGCCGCGTGCAGCACGTCGAAGACCGAGTTGACCTGCAGATACTGGTTCGGGTACACGGGCTTGCAGGTGGCCGGGTCGACCGGCATGGCGGCCGGATTCAGCAGGGTGGCCGGGTTTCCCGTCATGCCCAGGATGCTGTCGGGCAGGCCCGCCAGGCCCTGACCGGCGTCGAGGGCGCTCTGGTTGCGGTCCATGGCCTCGGTCATCGAGACCTCCGCGCCCTTGGGGGTGTGCGCGCAGTCGGTGGTGCCGGCGGGCAGCAGGTCGTGGTTGAAGGTGTCGTCGTAGTAGACGCCCGACTGGCCGGCCGTCGCGCCGGTGAGCTGAGCGACCATGCCCGGGAACGAATCCGACGGGTTCGTGGTCTGCGCGTTCGTGTACTGCTCGCCGTTGCCGGCCAGGTTCGCCAGCGCCGAATTCGGGTGCTGCTCGACGTACCAGGCCAGGTCCGCCTGGTGCAGGCCGTCGACCGAGATCAGCAGCACATGCTTGCCGTCCTTGCCGTTGTGGCCCTGGCCGTTGTCGTTCTGGCCCTGGCCGTTGTCGCCGGGGGTGGCCATGGCAATTCCGGTCGCGGTGCAGGCCAGCGCGACTGCGCCGACCGCCGCGGCAAGCCGAATACTCTTGCGGGACACGGGTCCTCCTCATCAGCAGCGCAAACCTCTTGCGCCGCGGCGTCATTGCTAACGCCCCCGGGTGGCGGCCGGCGAGCCGATTTCGGAAATCCCGGCGAATAGCGGAGGTTGCGCGGTGAATGGCGGATGTTGATTCGATCGGAATCGCGACAGAGGATCCACATAACAGCAGACAGTCGGTCCGGGAATTTCATTCTGCACAGAATATTTCCCGACAGAAACAAGCGTACTGGACAATTGCCCATGTCCGAATTGTCTTTTTCTACCGCGCTATTGATATCGGACGAACATTGCCGAGCGCAACCCGTGCACCAAACGCCGAGAACCCGGGCACAAGCCCGGGTTCTCGGTTGGATTCGACTCGGTCGATCAGATTCAGCGCGTCACGATGGTCGCCGAACCATGGCCGAACAGACCCTGATTCACCGCGATACCGGCGCGGGCGTTCTCGACCTGACGGCCGTCGGCCTGACCGCGCAGCTGCCAGGTGAGCTCGCAGATCTGAGCGATGGCCTGGGCGGGGATCGCCTCACCGAAACAGGCCAGGCCGCCACTGGGGTTCACCGGGACCCGGCCACCCAAAGTGGTTGCGCCGCTGCGCAGCAGCGCTTCCGCGCCACCGACCTCACAGAGGCCGATGTCCTCGTACCAGTCCAGCTCCAGAGCCGTGGACAGGTCGTAGACCTCCGCGAGCGAGAGATCCTCCGGGCCGATACCGGCTTCCTCGTAGGCGGCCAGCGCCAGGGAGGACCGGAAGGTGTGCGGCTGCGGCTCGACGGCCACCGCGGAATCGGTCGCGAAATCCGGGAGATCGAGCACGGTCTTCGGGAAGGTCGGGGTGACCGTCGAGAGCGCACTGATCCGGACCGGGTCGGCGATGCCGTGCTTGCGCGCGTAGTCCATCGACGTCAGCACCAGGGCCGCGCCGCCGTCACTGGTCGCGCAGATGTCCAGCAGCCGCAGCGGATCCGAGACGATGGCCGAGGCGGCGATCTCCTCGACCGAGACTTCCTTGCGGTAGCGCGCGTACGGGTTGTTCAGGCCGTGCTTGGCGTTCTTCACCTTGACCGCGGCGAAGTCGTCGAGGGTGGCGCCGTGCAACGCCATGCGGCGGCGGGCGTACAGCGCGAAGTAGATCGGGTTGGTCGCGCCGAGCAGATGGAAGCGCAGCCAGTCCGGATCGTCGCGGCGTTCGCCGCCGACCGGCTGGAAGAAGCCCTTCGGGGTGGTGTCCGCGCCGATCACCAGGGCCACGTCGGTCAGACCGGCCAGGATCTGGGCGCGCGCGTTGGCGATGGCCTGCGCGCCGGAGGCGCACGCGGCGTAGCTGCTCGAGATCCGGGCGCCGGACCAGCCCAGCGCCTGCGCGAAGGTCGCGCCCGCGACGAAGCCCGGGTAGCCGTTGCGGATGGTGTCGGCGCCGGCGATGTAGCCGACGTCCTCGTGACTCACGCCGGCATCGGCCAGCGCGGCGCGCGCGGCGACCAGTCCGTACTCGACGAAGTTGCGTCCCCACTTGCCCCACGGGTGCATGCCCGCGCCGAGGACGGCGATATCGCGATTCGTGTCAGTCATTGACCGGCCTCCACTTCCACACCGTGTGCTCCGCCTCGTCGTCCTCGTACAGCGTGCCCACGGCCAGTTCGACCGGCATGCCCACGGCCAGGTCGTCGACGGTGAACCCGCGCACGACCTGCCCGAGGATCACCATCTTCTCGACCTCGAGCTCCACCGCCGCGATCACGTACGGCTCGAACGGGTCGCCCGAGACGTACGGGGCGGGCGGCTTGTACCGCGCGTCCGCGTAGGACCAGATCCGGCCGCGGGTGGAGAACAGGTAGTCCTCCAGCTCGGAGCCGTCCTTCGGGCCGGCACATCGGGGGTTACGGCAGGCGAGGGTGTTCTTCGGGAAATACGGTGTGCCGCACTCCTTGCACCGGCTGCCCTTGAGCCGCGCCACACCGTCATCCGCAGTGAACCAGTCGGCCACGGCGGGGCGTTGTTCTTTCTGCACAAACCCGACGGTATAGGAACACGTTCTACTTTGGGGCCGAATTCCCCACGAGGCATCCACCCCCGGAGGTACGGTGAACCCGGATTGAGGAGTAACCCACCGCGATGGCCACCAAAGCTATTGACCCGCAGTCGATCCGCAACGTCACCCTGATCGGCGACCCCGCCGACACCACCCGACTGCTGCACCGCCTGCACCACGGCACCGGCCACCCCGGCCCCCAGCTGCACTGGTCCACCGACCGCGCCGATCACACGATCCGCGTCGCCGAACTGTCCAGCCACGCCCCCATCCCGGCACTGCAACGCGCCATCCGGGTCGCCGACAGCGTCATCACGGTCGTCGACGCCGCCGGAGCCAACGCCCCGCGCCTGGAAACCATCCTCCAAATAGCCGACGACCACCAGGTCGCCCGCCTGTGCCTCATCGAGGGCCTCGACCACCCCGCCGCCAACTTCCCCCGCTGCCTGCGCACCATCGCCGACATCCGCGGCGCGGCCCCCCTCACCCTCCAACTCCCCCTCGGCACCGGCCCCACCTTCGAAGGCGTCATCGACCTCCTCCCCATGTGGGCCCTGGAACCACTGGCCGCCGAAATCTACGGCCCCCACTGGCAATCCGCCGAACGCGGCTTCGACCTCCTCGTGAAAACCCTGATGCCGCAAACCTCCGGCGACTCGGCCCCGTCCCTACGCGACATCCCCCTCGACGCCCTGCACCACCGCATCCGAGCCCTCACCCGCATCGGCGACATCGTCCCCATCCTGTGCGGCGCAGCCTCCCGCAGCAACGACATCGCGCCGCTGCTGGACGCCATCGTCCGCTACCTCCCGTCCCCGATGGACGTCTGCCAACCCGAACACGCACTCGACTACTGACGGGATCTCGCCCCGGACGGTGACGGGGGCCAGTCAGTCGCGCAGTTCGATCGAACTGCCATCCGGATCGACGACAATCGCCGATGAATCATCGTGCGCTCGAATATCCGAATTCAATTGCCGCACAGCCTCGATCGCACCAAATCCAACCCCAGCGCGGCATAGAATTCCCGGCCCGCTTCGATGTCCTCCACGTACAGGACCAGCAGGAACAGGCTCGGTTTCATCGCCCCAGCCTATCGATCGGACGCGGAGGCTCCTTTCCGAAAACGCGTACGCTGAAAGCGGACCCGCCGTGCTGGTCATCCGGCGGCATAGGTAGAAAGTACGATCATGCGCAGGGCAACGACGCTCTTCGCCGCCTTCCTGTTGGCCATCCTCTGCTCGACGCACCCAACAGCCCGAGCCGACGCCTGTTCGGGCACCTGGTCGATCGGAATAGGCGGATCGGGCGATAACACGCCGTCGATATTCTCGCCCGCTGTCGATCAGCCCGTCGGATACAACCCCCTCGATCCGATATCGGCATTGGACGAAATCGACCGGCTCTTCCGGCTGCACCGCAGCGAATGCCCGTTCGACCACATCCGGCTGATCGGGCACAGCGAAGGCGCGGCCATCCTGCACGCCTGGATCACCGCCAACCAGAACGTCGCCAACACCAACGCCATACTCCTATCGGACCCCAAACGCGCCCCCGGCCCCGGCAGCGGCGGGGTGTCCTCCATTCCGGGCAATCGGCTGGTCGGCTACCCACTGGCCGGTGTCGACGATTGGTTCGGCACCGTCCCGGTCCTCACCGTCTGCAACCACGACGACCCGATCTGCGACATCTCCGCCGGTTGGTGGGGCTACGTAACCGCAGGAGCCCACGAGCGCTACGACTTCAATGTCTGGGACTACGGCAATTGGGATTCCGGTGTTTGGTACCGGTAGCCGGTGATGAGTTCGCAGTTGAGGCCGCAGCTGCACTGGATCGTGTTGTGGCAGAACTATTTGCGAACCCACCTGATGAGATCAGGCGGTCAGGCCGCGCCGGGTCAGCAGGGGTTCTATGATCGGCGCGCGGCCTCGGAAAGATTCGAAGGCCGTGAGGGGGTCGACCGAGCCGCCTCGGGAGAGCAACTCGCGGCGGAAGGACTCGCCCTTGTCGCGAATGGACGCGGAATCGTCCTCGAACCAGGTGACGGTGTCCGCGTCCAGCACCTCACTCCAGATGTAGGAGTAGTAGCCGGCCGCATAACCACCCGCGAAGATGTGCGAGAAGTAGGCGGTTCGGTAGCGCGGCGGGATCGCGGCCAGGGCGACGCCCGCTTTGCTCAGGGCTTCCGCCTCGAAGGCTTCGGCATCGACGCCTGCCGCGGCACCGGCGGGCAGGCGATGCCAGGCCCAGTCCAGTAGTGCGGCGGCCAGGTACTCGACCGTCCTGAAGCCTTCGCCGAACTGTCCGGCCTCGAGCATACGGTCGACCAACTCGGCGGGCATCGGCTCACCGGTGTCGACATGCTTGGCGTAGTTGGCCAGGACCTCCGGGCGGGCCATCCACATCTCGTTCACCTGGGACGGGAACTCGACGAAGTCGCGAGGGACCGCCGTGCCGGAGAAGAACGGGTACCGCACATTCGAGAACAGCCCGTGCAGCGCGTGGCCGAACTCGTGGAACAGGGTGCGCACGTTGTCCCAGGTGAGCAGGGCCGGTTCACCTTCCGGCGGCTTCACGATATTGAGGTTGTTGACCACCACCGGGCGCGTGCCGAGCAGCGTCGACTGGCCGACCAGGCTGTTCATCCACGCGCCGCCGCGCTTGGACGGGCGGGCGAAGAAGTCGCCGAGGAACAATCCCAGGCCGGAGCCATCGGCGTCGAACACCTCGAAGACCCGGACCTCTGGGTGATAGCCGCGCAGATCCGTGCGTTCCTGGAAGGTGACGCCGTAAACCTCACCGGCCGCGAAGAAGACGCCGTCCCACAGCACACGCTCGAGCTCGAAATAGGGGCGCAGCGCCTCGGTATCGACCGAGAACTGTTCCGCGCGAACCCTTTCCGACCAGAACTGCCAATCCCACGAACGCAGTTCGCCTTGGTCGCCGGCGGCACGCATGGCTGCGGCGAGTTCGCCCGCCTCCCGCTCGGCATTGGCCACCGCCGGCGGAACCAGCTGTGCCAGCATCTCTTCCACCGCGTCCACGGTCTTCGCGGTCTGATCCTCGACCACGTATGCCGCATGATCCGAGTACCCCAGTAGCGCCGCCCGCTCGGCCCGCAAGGCCGCCATCCGAACCGCCAGTTCGGCATTGGCCCCGCCATCGGCGAACCCGCGACCCAGCGACACCGCCATCATGCGCTCCCGCACCGCGCGATCGGTCAACTCGGCCAGCACCGGCTGGTTGGAGACGTTCTGCAAACTCAAGGCCCACGCCCCGGCATGCCCGAGCGCCGCCGCGTTCTCGGCCGCCGCCACCACCGCGGCGTCCGCAAGCCCCGCCACCTGCTCTTCCCCGTCCAGAATCAGCGCCGCAGCATTGGTGTTCGCCAAATTGTTCTTCTTGAACAACGTTGCCGCCGAGGCAAGTTCGGCATTCAGTTCCCGCAACCGAGCCTGCTCCCCCGTATCCAGCCGCGCCCCCGCCCGCACGAACCGCAGCCGGTACCGCTCCAGCAGCCGCACCTGCTCCGCGTCCAGCCCGAGTTCCCCCCGCCGCTCATACAACCCCTCGACCCGCCGAAAGAGCTCCCCGTCCAGCAGAATCGAATCCTCATGCGCCGCCAGCCGAGGCGACATCTCCGCCTCGATCGCCTCGGTCCGTTCCGTCGAATCCGACGAAGCCACATTGAAGAACACTCGCGAAACCCGCCCCAACAGCTGCCCCGACAGCTCCAGCGCCTCAACGGTATTCGCGAACGTAACCTCCCCCTCCCCCGCCGTAATCCCCGCAACCTCCGCCAGCTGCTCCGCCATCCCCCGCTCGAACGCGGGCAGATAGTCCTCGTCCGCGATCTCCGCGAACACCGGAAGCTCATACGGCAGCACGCTGCGCTCAAAGAACGGATTCCTCGACATACCCGCCACCCTACGTACTACCCACCCCCGCCGCGCCCGCTCCACCAGCCACCACCTCATACGTAAGACCAGGAGATCTTCATCGCAGTCTCGTTGACCGCGAGATAGTTAGGTGCCATATTAAATACATGGAGACCGGCCGGCAGCTAACCGAATCCCCCAGCCTCACACAGGCAAGCAAGCAGATCCGGCGCTACGGACTGGAAGCGGATGTCGACCCCCAGGCGGTGCTCGTCGCCGTGCGCCTGCTGGCGGCCGGCGCGCGACTGGGCCAGGCGGCCGAGGCTCATTTCGCTCGATTCGGACTATCCACCGGGCGGTATCGGCTCCTGGCCGCACTCGAGGACAGCGACGGCGAGCTCTCTCCGTCGCATCTGGCGGCCGTACTCGGCGTCACGAGGGCAACAGTGACCGGCTTGATAGACGGCCTGGAGAAGCAGGGCCTGGTTTGCCGACGGGCCTCGGCCGAGGATGGGCGCGCGACGGTCGCGGTCCTGACCGCCCGCGGCGCACAGCAGCTACGCGATGTGGCGCCCGAACATTTCGGGCGCCTACAGGCCATGGTCGGCGGACTCACCCCCGAGGAGCGCACCGTATTCCTCGAACTACTCGAACGCGTCAGCGAGGGCATCAACGCACTCACCGACTGAACCGACGATGACCGCTGCCAGCGCCTTACGGCGAACATATAGTTAGGAACCTAAGTAGATGGCTATTGCATCCCCGCCCACCCGATTCATCCTGTGGCGAGAGGTCCTGTTCGCTTATCTGGCACCGGCTGTCTGCGCCGGCGTCGGTGGGCTCGCGACCGGCCGGCCGGATCTGATGCTCGCCGCGGTTACATCGATCGCGGGAACCTCAGCGGCAGTCGCATTGATCATCGGAATATGGCTGCAACACAGGGGATTCCGCCACGACAGACTGCGATCTTCGTCGCCCGCACTGCTCGCGGCGGCGTTCGGCGCCGGTACCGCGGTGGTCGCCGTATCACTCACCCAACTACTCGCCGCCGTACCCGCGTTGCCCGACCGCATTCGCGTCGATGTCCCGATCGCAGCCTCGATTGCCGCCGTGATCATCACGTTGCGCTGGTGCTCGACCCAACGGAAGGAAGAACGATGATCGTCGTCATGGGAGCCACCGGCGCGACCGGATGTGCCTTGGTGAATCGGCTGGCCGCCGCCGACGTGCCGGTCCGGGCGCTGACCCGAGATCCGGATCGGCTGCGCGCCGGCGTGAGTGCGCAGGCCGCGGTCGAAGTCCGGTACGCCGACGCGACGGACCCGGAAACGCTGCGCGCAGCCTTCGACGGTGCCAGTCAACTGTTCCTGACCATGGTCAACCGAACGGACCAGGTCGAACTCGAAACTCGCGCGATCAGAATCGCCGCCGACCGCGGTATCGGACACGTTGTCAAACTGTCCGCGCCGACAGCGGGCCCGGACTCGCCGGTGCGAATCGCACGATGGCACTACGCGATCGAGGAAGTGCTGCGGGGAACCGGCATGACGCACACCATTCTGCGCCCCTACGCGTTCATGCAGAAACTGCTCCAGCTCGCTCCCCAGGTCGCGGCGCGCGGCCTGATAGTCGGAACCATGGGCGAGGCTGCCTGCAACTACATCGACTGCCGCGATATCGCCGACGTCGCGGCCGCCGCCCTGCTGCGATCCGAGATCGCGGGCGGCACCTACACTCTCACCGGATCGCAGACCTACAGCTACCCTCGGCTCGCCGCCATGATGAGCAGAATGCTCGACGTTCCGATCCGCTACGTCGATCTGCCGCCCGCCGACTTCCGCGAACAACTCATCCGGCAATCCGGCATGCCCGACTGGCTGGCCGACCACATCACCGAGATTCAGCGGATGGCCATCAACCAACCGGAGCACCCGACCGACACCGTCTCCACCATCCTCGGCAGGCCCCCGCGCACACTGGAGTCCTTCCTGTCCGAGAACCTGAACGCGTTCGGGCACACCACGACCGAGGCCCTCCGATGACGGCCGGCGTCGACACCCCGGATCCTCGCGGGCGCACCGGCTTGGACCGGCACGGCCGCGACCTGACCGGAAACCCGCGGGTCCGGATCCACGATGTCGAAGTGCTGTCCTGCAACTGGTACATCCTGCGCAACACCACCTTCGACTACCAGCACAGCGACGGCCAGTGGACCCGGGAACAACGCGAAACCTACGACCGGGGCAATGGCGCCACCATCCTGCTCTACGACACCACCCACGGAACCGTCCTGCTCACATGCCAATTCCGCCTGCCCGCCTACGTCAACGGGCATCCGGACGGCATGCTGCTCGAGACCGCGGCCGGACTCCTCGACGGCGACACACCCGAAGCGGCGATCCGCCGCGAAGTCCAGGAAGAAACCGGCCACCACATCGGCACCGTCCAACCGGTCTTCCAGGTCTATATGAGCCCCGGCTCCGTCACCGAGCGCCTCCACTTCTTCGCCGCCCCCTACGACCGAGCCGTCCCACCCGCGGCCGGCCACGGAGTCGCCGCGGAAGGCGAAGACATCAGCACCGTGGAAATCCCTTTCACCCGAGCCCTCGCCATGATCCGCACCGGCGAAATCGCCGACGCCAAAACAATCATGCTCCTGCAATGGGCCGCCCTCGATGGACCGTTCCGCCATCACTAGCCGCGCCGCAGTCGCCCAAAACAACCAATCCATCACCCGGCGGCGTCTCACTCTGGCCTGCGTTGTCGTATGTCACGACGAAGAGTCCAGAGTCAGGGGGTCAACCCGGAGTTCCGAGAGCACTCAGGATCGCGAGTGCGTCCTCCCGCGTGGATGAGTACACATCCGAGGCGAGTTCGCGAAGCTGTGTCACCAGTCGACTCCGCTCCGCCGCATTGCCCCACCGAGGATCGCTCGTGATCGCATCCCGAATGTCCTCCGCAGTCAGCAGATCCGCCGAGCACTCGACCAATACCGCTAGGACCAGGCACAATTCGTAGGGCACGTCATAATGCAAGTCCAAGAAGCCTTCAGCCGTGGCATGTATGGCCGCGAGGTCCTGCCCGCCATCCCGCAGCCGACGCAGCAGACCCGACACCCCGCGGATGCTCCCATTCATAGTTGCCACTCTGACACAGCATCATTCGTGAATAGGGATCCGTTCTGACGCATCGCCGACGTCGAGGCCACCGGTCAGCCGCGGCACCGCGATTGCGTCGAGCACTGCGGGCATCATCGGCGAATCACCGGCTTGGCCCGCGATCAGCAGCACCGCGAGACCACGACCGTTGCCGTCGGTGGCCAGATGCGCTTTCGTGGTCAGCCCGCCCCGGGACCGGCCGATCGCCTGATCGGCCGGCTCATAGCTCACCATCCGGGCCGACTCTCGCGTCACCGTCGATGGAACTGGCGATGCGGTCGTTCTTCCGGCGTGCCCAGAAGCTGCCCGGTCATGTCCGCGACTACTTCCAAGGTCCACACACCATCTACGCCTCAACCGTTTAGTTCTGGATCGATATGACCTCCTGGAGTTCATCAAAAATCACTCAAAATGAATCCAAAATGTGGCTATTCAGCAGCAATCCGTGGAAATGGCTGGTTCTTCTTCATAATCTTGTAGCCTCCCAAGACCGTTCAGAGACCCCGATACACATATTCCATCAGACGCCGATCGCCATAATGGGTATACGACGACCAACGTCCTTACGGAACAGGACCAGCGAGTCTGCAGAAAATAACCACCATGACGTCGGGTAAACGTGGCGGTGACCATGCAAGGCCCCACCCTCGGCCGACCGCAGTGACCACCTCACAATTGGAGGGATCCGGATCATGTTCGTCGATAAATCGCTCAAACCACTGGGCGTGATTCTACTGTCCGGCACGTTGGTGATCGGCTGTGCAGCGAGTGCGGCGGGTGCGCCCAGCGGACCCGATCTGGAGAGATCGATCGTCCTGCTCGAAACGAGCTGGGACGGATATATATTCGTGCCGCCCAAATACGATCAGGATGGCGCGGGATTCACGAAGGAAGTGACAGCGGATTCGACTTGCACCGGCTGGTTCGTCGGCAAGTCCGGCCAGATGATGACGGCTGGTCACTGTGTCGATCCGGCGGAGGGCAAGAGAGCCCTGTTGCAGCATTTTCTCTCATCCAAGGGCAGATCCGACCTGCTGGAAACCGCCATCATGAATTGGAAGGTGGAGGGGACCACGCAAGGGGCGCCGGTGGACCGCACGGTGAAGGCGATTCAGCCGTCAGCGGTGAACGACGCCGTGCTCACGACCGCCACCACCGTTCAGATCGTCGACTTCCGGTCGTTCGAGCAAGGGGATCTGGCCTTGCTGAAGGCGTCGGGCTTGTCGAAGGACACACCGGCACTGTCGATCGCCGACGTGACTCCGCAGGTGGGCGGCCAGCTGACCTCGATCGGGTTCCCCGGTAGCGTGTTGAACTTCGCAGATCCCAGCCGGATCCCCCACGCGTCGTTCAAGTCCGGCACGGTGTCGAGCCAGCAGGTTTCGCCTCAGGGAGTATCGGTCCTCGAGGTGAGTACCGACATGTCCGGCGGCATGTCGGGCGGCCCGACCGTCAACAGTGATGGTCAGGTCGTGGGAATCAACAGCTTCGGCGTCCTGAATCCCAGTACCGGCGCGGAGATGGCCGGCACGAACTTCATCACCGAAACCAAGGATCTGCGGACCTTCCTGGATTCACACGACGTACCGCTCGCTCAATCCGCGTCGAAGAGCAGCTTCCCGGTCCTTCCCGTGATCGCTGGAGTGGTAGTGGCCGCTTTCGTCATTGCCGGCGCGACTGCGGCGCTGTTGTTCCGGCGCCGGAGGACCGCTGTGGCGGCTCCTGCACCGGCCGGCGAAGCTGCCGCCGCGGGTGGGGTTTCTGCTGCCGGTCTCCGAGACGACCCGGTTGGCGGACCGGAGACAACTCACGCACAGCCGATGTCGCATCCGGCGCCGGTCACCGTCGGGTCGGCCGAACCGATTCCCGCTCAGGACCACGAGCCGTCGAGGACTGACGACCCGGATACCGAGACGCACTACTGCTCCAATTGCGGATTCGAACACCACCCAGGGGAGAAGTTCTGCCCTCGCTGCGGACACGCCGCCGGCTGAACCTCCGACGACCATAGCTACTCATCCGGTCCGGTCGCTGTGGAGTTCGGCAGCCAGGACCGCGGCCGGGGTGCGGCGTTCGACACCGAGTTTGTCCAACCACCGACATCAACGCATTTCACGCAGCGGGCGGCGTGCCATATCTCATTAGGAACTACTCGACGCGGGCCTGCTGCACGACGATGTTGCGACTGTGGTCGGCCGAGGGCTCGGCGACCACTATCGACACGTCTCGACCCGGACTTGCACCATCCCCTCGACATGATCGGCACTCGCCGCTACGCTCACTGACTTAGCAGTCAGTCTGTTGGCTTCCACGACAATGAGCAACGCACAGGAGTTTCATGTCCGAATCAGAGCCTTTCGCAGGTCGTACTGCGGTAGTCACCGGTGCCGCAAGCGGAATCGGGGCGGCGCTCGCGTCCGGACTGGCCTCCTGCGGCATGGCGGTCGTCCTCGCTGACATCGACGAGGCCGGCGCACAGTGGTCCGCTGCCGAGCTCCGCTCGCAGGGGGCGCGCGCCATCGGTGTTGGGGTGGACGTGTCCGATCCGGTGTCGGTCGCGGCGCTGGCGGAGGCCGCCTACGCGGAGTTCGGGTCCGTGGAGCTGTTGTGCAACAACGCGGGAGTACTCCTGTTCGGCGCGGTCGCGGACTCCACAATCGGTGATTGGCGATGGCTGTCGTCGGTGAATGTGGAGGGCACATTGAACTGTCTGCATGCCTTCCTTCCAGCTATGCGCCGCGCAAAGGGGTGGCGACACATCATGAACACGTCGTCCACGCACGCCTTCCTGCCCGATACGGGCCACACGGCCGTGTACAGCGCGACAAAGCACGCCATTCTCGGCCTTTCCCTGGGACTCCGCACCGAGTTGGCCGTCGATGGCATCGGCGTCACGACCCTTTGCCCAGGGCAGGCGGCTACCCGGATCATGGACTCCCAGCGCAGCCGGCCGGACTCCTTCGGCAAGCGTGCCGCCGAGCCCTTCGGAACCGGGGTCATCCCGATGGCGATCGAGCCGGAGGAGGTCGCTCGGGCCGCCATCGCGGGCATCGCGCGCCAGGACGAGATCGTCTTCGCACTACCCGGCCACAGCCAGGACCAGTTCCGCTCCCAGGTCGAGCAGCTGTGGCGGATTGCCGACGATGCGCTGGCCACGCACGCCGACCGGCTCCCCCGGACAGGGGAGTCGGCGGACGCGATCGAACGCTGACGCCCACGGGACGATCAACGGCGGAGCGCCGAACGCGGTGGTGGTTCCGGTCGTGGCTGAATACGGGAAGTGGAAGGTCCAGAAGGAGTGGACCTGTACCACGCTGTCGCTGGTCAACCAGACTTCCCCGGCCCGCAGCTGATCGGACCTGCACGGGCAGCCGCCGAGGAGCGGGCGCGTTCTTCCAGCGTCTGGTCCGAAGCGGCCCTTCGCAGTCCCTCCCCCGCTGACAGGCAGTGGAGCACGAGCGGCCGGCGAAATCGCGCGCTCCGCATCGGATTTGCCGCCACGGCGCCTGGGCTCGCAGGACTCAGTGGCAACGCAGAAATTGGATCATCGATCGTTGGGATGGGTCATGAGCGACCAGGTGTTCAACCCGTATCTCCCTAGCTGGGAATACATTCCGGACGCTGAGCCCCGGGTGTTCGGGGACCGGCTCTTTGTGTACGGTTCGCACGACAGATTTGGTGGAACCGAGTACTGCCAGAATGATTACGTGGGATGGTCCACACCACTGGCGAATCTATCGCAATGGACATGCCACGGTGTGGTTTACAGCAAGACGCAGGATCCCGCCAATAAGCGGGGACGGCGTGAGCTGTGGGCACCCGATGTCGTACAGGGTGGCGATGGCCGCTACTATCTATTCTATTGCCTGAGCAATCATCCTCGTGTGTCGATCGCGGTGAGTGATTGTCCCGCAGGGCCTTTCGAGTTCTTCACCCACCTGCGATCGGCCGCCGGTGGTCTCCTCGGTGCGTCGAGCGGCGACGTCTTCCCGTTCGATCCCGCGGTCCTGGTCGACGACGATGGCAGGGTCTTCCTCTACATCGGTTTCGCACCTGTGGCGAGGAGACTACGACGTCCTGCCATGCTGCACGGCCTGCTTCAGGATGGCGCATATGTGTTCGAGCTCGAGCCCGACATGCGCACTGTGAAGACAGGCCCTCGGCTCATCATCCCGAGAGCGGGACATAGTGCGGGTTCAGGGTTCGAGGGCCACGAATTCTACGAAGCGGCATCGATCCGAAAGATCGACGACCGCTACTACTTCGTCTACTCGTCGATAAGCGGTGACGAACTCTGTTACGCCACCAGCGATTCCCCGGACGGCGGCTTCAGTTTCGAGGGCACGCTGGTCAGCAATGGCGACATCGGTTTCGAGGGCCGAACTCGCCGCGATGCGGTGAACTACACCGCGAACAACCACGGTGGCCTCGCACAGATCGATGGGCGCTGGTATGTCTTCTACCATCGGCACACCAATCGGTGCCAGGTAAGCAGGCAGGGCTGCGCCGAGCCGATCGAACTCGGACCCGACGGACGCTTCACGCAGGTGGAAATGTCCAGCGGAGGTCTACACGGTGGGCCACTCCCGGGTGCCGGAACCTATCGGTCACACATCGCCTGTGTCCTGCGGGGTCGTGACGGCGCGAAGCCGATGCCATTTCGCAGGAGTCGGTTCAGTCGCTTGTGGCGCGAGCCGTTCCTCACCCAGACGGGCTGCGATCGCGAAGGCGACGGCGATCAATTCATCGCCGATATGAGAGACGGCGCGGTTGCCGGCTTCAAGTACTTCGACATATCCGAGCCGACCACGCTGACACTGGAAACTCGCGGATCGGGCCGAGGCAGGGTCGAGGTCAGCGACTCGCTCGCCGGTCCTCCCATCGCGACAGTCCCGGTTGGCCCCGATGTGAGCTGTGCAGAGGCCCGCATCGATGCGCTTAATCCCAGGATGGCTCTGTACTTCCGGTATCGAGGAACGGATACGATCGATTTCCATTCCTTCACCCTCGCACCTGTGGGTCGGACCGCGATCGCTGATTCACCGAGCGAAATGTAATCGTCGACCAGACCAGTTTCTGCGGCAAATCAAATGAAGGGATAACGCGATGCCCCGCCACCCCTCCCCGGAGGACAACTTCTCGTTCGGCCTGTGGACCGTAGGCTGGAACGGTGCCGACCCGTTCGGAGCCGCGACCCGTCCGACCCTCGCTCCGTGGGACTACGTCGACGGGCTGGCCCAGCTCGGCGCCTCGGCAATCAGCTTCCACGACAACGACATCTACCCGTTCGGCGCCGATGAGGACGTTCAGCGGCGGCGGGTCGGCCGACTGAAGGACGCGGCCGATCGTGCGGGCTTGCGAATCGAAATGGTCACCACCAACACCTTCACCCACCCGGTGTTCAAAGACGGTGGGCTGTGCGCCAATGACCGGGCGGTCCGTCGCTTCGCCTTGCGGAAGATCCTGAATGCGGTCGATCTGGCCGGACAAGTCGATGCCGGCACCTTCGTCATGTGGGGCGGACGTGAAGGCAGTGAATACGACGGGTCCAAGGACGTCTACGCCGCGCTCGAACGGTACAAGGAAGGCATCGACACAGTCGCCGCGTACATCAAGGCGCAGGAGTACGACCTGCGTATCGCGCTGGAGCCCAAACCCAACGAACCACGCGGAGACATTCTGCTGCCAACCGTCGGACATGCCCTCGCGCTGATCGCGGAGCTCGACCATGCCGAGATCGTGGGCGTCAATCCGGAGACCGGTCATGAGCAGATGGCGGGGCTCAACTACACCCACGCGATCGCGCAGGCGTTGTGGTCCGGCAAGTTGTTCCATATCGACCTCAATGGCCAGCGCGGCGCGAAATACGATCAGGACCTGGTCTTCGGCCACGGCGACCTGATGTCGGCATTCTTCACGGTCGACCTGCTCGAGAATGGTTTCCCGGGCTACCCGGACGGCCCTCGATACACCGGGGCCCGGCACTTCGACTACAAACCTTCGCGAACGGAACACATGCCCGGCGTCTGGGAATCCGCGCGCGCGAACATGTCGACATACTTGATGCTGGCCGAGAAGGCCCGGGCATTCCGGGCCGATGCGCGCGTGCAGGAGGCCATGACCGGTGCCGGCGTCTTCGATCTCGCCCAGCCGACGCTGGGCGACGGCGAATCCATCATGGCGTTCGCGGCAGGGAATGATCCCTCTTTCAACCCCGATACGGCCGCCCTGCGCGACTATGGCTTCGTGCGCCTGCAGCAGCTCGCCGTCGAGCATTTGATCGGATGACGCGATGACATTGGTAGCCGGGGTCGATTCCTCGACCCAATCCTGCAAGATCGCCATCTGCGACGCCGACAGCGGCAGACTTCTCCGCTCCGGTTCCGCCCCGCACCCGCCCGGAACCGAGATCGATCCCGAATACTGGTGGCAGGCACTGCAATCGGCAATCCGGGACGCCGGCGGCCTCGACGACGTAACCGCGATTTCGGTCGGCGGGCAACAGCACGGACTGATCTGCCTGGACGCCCGCGGCGCGGTCATCCGTCCGGCGCTGCTCTGGAACGACACCCGCTCCGCCGGAGCCGCACGCGACCTGGTTGACGAAATGGGTGGCGGCGATCACGCCACAGGTATTCGACGCTGGACCGACGCGGTCGGTTCCGCCCCGGTGGCGTCGCTGACGATCACGAAACTGCGTTGGCTCGCAGACCACGAGCCCGCGGCGGCCGCCCGCATTGCCGCGATCGCGTTGCCGCACGATTGGCTCAGCTGGCGGTTGCGCGGTGCCCGGTCGCTGGACGACCTCGTCACCGATCGGAGCGAAGCGTCCGGAACCGGCTACTTCGATCCGGTGGCGGGCGCCTACCGGCGCGACCTGCTGGCAATGGCATTGCGGTGCAGCGAAGCTCACGCACGCGAGATCGTGTTGCCGACGGTTTCCGACCCCGCGGCGCCCACGGGCACCTGCGACCCCGCGCTGGGCCGACCGGAGATGGTGGTCGGGCCCGGGTGTGGCGATAACGCCGGCGCGGCGCTCGGCCTGGGGCTGCGGACCGGCGAGGTGATGCTCTCGCTGGGCACCTCGGGCGTGATCGCCGCTCCCGCGGCCGCGCCGGTCCGCGACCCATCCGGCGCGGTGGCGGGCTTCGCCGACGCGACGGGTGGATTTCTTCCGTTGGTCTGCACCCTCAACGCCACCAGGATCCTCGATACGACAGCCGCGGTCCTCGGAGTCGATCTCGACGAGTTGTCGGCGCTCGCTCTCGCGGCTCCATCCGGCGCTGCGGGGTTGATTCAGGTGCCCTACCTGCAAGGCGAACGGACACCGAATCTTCCCCACGCGACCGGCTGCCTGTACGGCATGACCGTCGAGTCGATGACCCGGGAGAATATCGCCCGGGCGGCGGTGGAGTCACTGTTGTGCCTGACCGCCGCTGCCGCCGAGCATGTGCGGCGCGGTTCCGTGCCGATCGATCGAATCACTCTGGTCGGTGGCGGTGCCCGTTCGGCAGCGGTTTGCGCGATAGCACCGGCGGTGTTCGGAGTTCCCGTCGATGTTCCGGCGATCGGCGAATACGTGGCCGCCGGGGCTGCCCGCCAAGCCGCCTGGGTGCTGTCGTCGGCTCCGCAGCCGCCCGTGTGGGCACGGGCCGAAGTCCGTACGTTTGTTGCGGATCCGTCCCCGGAGTTGCTCGCCCGCTATCAGGAAGCAGCCGCGCGATCACGTCTTTGAGCGTGATGCCGGCGCGTCATCGTCGGTCGGATCGGCGCGCCGGCGCCGGACCCCGCGCCAGCGGTCAAATCCCAGGCATCGCTGCCGATTTCGGGCTCGTTCAGCCCACCAGCAGTGGGTCGGGGGTCAGTTTCGCGGGTGGGGGTGTAGCCATAATGATGCGAGTAGGGGCGCATCCGAAGCGGTTTCGAATCATGCAAATTCACCCAAAGGCTGGTGTCGGCCCAGGCTTGAGCCGCCCCGCCGGCACCACGTTGGCCCCGCTGGCCACACCGGTCGATCCGACCGCGGTCCAGCGGGTCCAACTCAAATATTGTGCAAGATAACGGCTTTCGACGAGCCCGGAAGGCGGCTCCGTACGGAGTGCCTTCCGGGCTCGACTACGGGCTCAGGCGAAGGTTATTGGCCGCCGCCGCTGGATGATCCACTGGAACTGCCGGAGCCCATCTGCGGCATGCGCAGCACCGCATCAGGCACGCCGGTACCGTTCTGGTGCATGATCCCGCAAGGAAAACCCCTGCGCGGGAATCGTGTTGCCGAAGGCTGGACCATCGCCTGAGCGCCATCTCGAGGACGATGAAATCCTCGCGCTCCGAGCACCTCTCGACGACTCGGACAGGCTGATCGTCGACGTCCCCCTGGGCACCGGCATGCAACTGGGCGAGGTTCAGGGACTGCATAAGGAGCACATCGATCTCAGGCGCCGAGCGCTCAGTGTCGAGTGGGCGTGGGACAAGGCCGGCCGACGGCTGAAGCCTCCCAAGGACTTCGAGCGGCGTGTGATCCCCATCGGCGAATCGCTGACGACCGAACTTGCCGCTGCAATCAAGCGAGACGGCCTCGGCGACGCCTCCCCCCGTCCCGTTCGTCGACGACGGCCGAAAGGTGCGCAGCGGCCTGCTGCTGGCACATGTCGACGGCCGCCCTTTCGACCAAGACAACTTCAAGAAGCGCTTCGACGCAGCCACCCGGGTTGCGTGAGTCGGGGGTGGAGACGAAAAGCGTCGGCTCGGGAAGGTTCGCCCCCACGATCTTCGGCACACCTACGCCGACCGCCTCGGTCGCGCAGGAATCCCACTTCAACAAGTCCGGAAGCTACTGGGTCATGCATCAATCCGGACCACACAGCGATACGCAAGTTCGGGCGACAGCCAATGGGCACTCGTCCGGCTAGTACTCGGCTAACGGCCACTGCCCCACGTTTGCCCCATGACGTGGGGCAAGCTCAAAACTTGCCCCATGAAAAACAGGTCATGACCTGTTTGTTCAGACGTGGGCGCAGACGGGGTCGAACCGCCGACCGCTGGTGTGTAAAAACAGTCTGACCAAGCAGACCGGCCCAAGGCGATGACCTGCCGATAGTCGGCAGGTCATCGCCGCAGATCAGCGGGTTTCCGGAAAGGACCCGGCGGACACGGTCGGACTCGAAAACCCACGTGTGGACACGTGGCCTATCGTCGGCGAGAGCCGGAGCGCCGGGGCGGGCTGAAGTCCAACAACAACGGCGTGGTCGCCGAGTGTGACTGTCACCGCAAGATCAGGCTCTCTCGCAGCGTCTACGAGGCCGGACTCATCGCGTGTGGGGTATGTGGTTCGCCCTTCCTGGCGGACAACGTGACCGTGCGCGCGGACCCCGCTCGCCTCCAGCAAATACCGCCATGGTCCACAGGCGATCGATCAGGAACTGCACCCGACCAGCCGGCCTGAGGGCACGATGGGCCAACTACCACCGTTGCTGCCTGACGACAAACCGTCTCGCTCCCTGGAAGCCTAAATCGGGGTAGCTATGTTCCCGAGGTTCAGTGTGGTGGCGTCGACAGTCATCGAGTTCATCCAGGTGGCACCCGAATTGGCGACAGTCTTGTCGACGCGATACCAGTCCATTTGTACCCGGCTCGGCGTGATGTCGAGGAGTCCGCATCCGTTGGACACGATCTCACCCCACTTGATCGCCGGGTTGAGCTTGAGGATCCCACTGAGGAAGGCCTGCGATTGAGGAATAAAGGCCCCGAGCGCATTTGACGTGACCGCAGGGACTACGAGTTGAGTTGCGATGGGGAGACTGTCACCCGAGGATGTGATCGTGCCGGCCCAGGACGAATGGATGTCGCCACTCAGGAAGACTGTGTTGCGGCGATCCCGATCCTGCAGGTAGCTGAACAACTCGTGCTGATCGGCACCGTATCCGTCCCATTGGTCGGTGTTGACTCCGGGCGTGGGCTTTCCGTTCGGGACCTTCCAAGGCATAGCCATAACGGAGCTTCCGATGAAGTTCCACGTCGCTGTCTTCTCGGCCAAATTGGCTTTGAGCCAATCCATCTGGGCCCGGCCGGTGATGGTGCGCGAGGGGTCATTGATGAGATCCAGTTGGTCTGCGGTGACCTGCTTGGAACGGAAACTGCGTAGGTCGAGCATGTTCAGCTCGGCCAGCTGGCCGAAGATCAGCCGACGTCGGGTCGTACCGGCGAAACTCGTGCGGATCGGGATCCACTCGAAGTACGCCTGCTTCGCGGCGGCTACTCGGGTTTCCCAAGGTCCGTCGGTGGCGGGATCGTGATCCTCGGAACCGCCTGACCAATCATTTCCCGCAATCTCATGATCGTCCCAGGTAGCGATCAGTGGCGCGGAAGCATGCAGAGCCTGCAGGTCGGGATCGGAGTGGTACTGGCCGTAGCGAGTTCGGTAATCCGCGAGCGTGTGGCATTCGTTGGCGGGGGCATGCGGCCGGACCACAAGCTTCGCGTCTGAGGTGTTGACCTTGGACGCGAACTCGTAGATGTAATCGCCGAGGTGAAGGATTGCGTCGAGATCGTCGCGCTTGGCCAGGTGCCGATATGCACCGAAGTAGCCGAACTCGTAGTTTGCGCACGAGACCACACCGAACCTGAGCCCAGGCAGTGCCGCGGACGTGTGTGGTGCAGTCTTGGTCCTCCCGACCAGGGACGAAGTTGAGCCCAGGCGGAAGCGGTAGAAGTATCGCTTGCCAGGTTCGAGTCCGCGCACATCGACCTGAACCGTGTGGTCCCGTTCGGGCCCAGTGTGGGCTACCCCCTTTTGGATCGGGGACCGGAATTCGGCGCTGGTGTCGATTTCCCATTGCACGGCCGCAGGGCGACCGAGTCCCGATCCCGGCTGTGCATCGTCGCTTGGGGTGACGCGGGTCCACAGCACGATGCCGTCGGGCAGCGGGTCGCCGGACGCGACCCCGTGCTGAAAGACCGCCCGAGGGTCGCCTTTACCGTCCGGTGAAGCAGAGTCGTCCGCTCGGGCTTGCGACGGCACCGACACAGCGGCGATTGTGGCAGCACCTGATGCGATCGTCGCTACGCGGAGGAACTCTCGACGATCAAAATTGGGTGTTGTCATGGGCAACTACTCGATTCCTTCGGAAGGCATGCCCGTTGGTGGGGCGGAAATGGGTGCGGCGTCAACCGGTGGGGCGGACGATTGCTGCATCAGATAGGCACATCTGGGAACGCAGCCGTCGGTCCACAAGACCAGACCCCGTGACCAGCGGTCGAAAAGGGGACAGGCGGGTCGATCTGGCCCGGGGCGGCGAGCTCGGACCTGCGCTTACCGTTCGGCGATTTGGGAAGCGCGCTGGGCCGGCGTAAGGGCCGTCGTTTCTTCTGAGGCTCGATCGAGGTCCGGGTGTCGGATCAGTTCAGCGCGCCGTTGTAGTCGGGCAGCTTGAAGGTCTGCAGGGCGTGGCCGCCGGACAGGTCCGAGGCGCTGTTGCCGATATTGGCGACGATGGTGTAGCCCTGGGCCTCGATCGAGGCGCGGGTGGCGGTCTTGTAGTCGGCGAGCGCGCCCGCGCCCGCGGAGCCGGTGGTGAGGCCACCACCGTAGAGGCCGTCGACCGGGTAGCCGACCGAGGTCAGGTTGATCTGGCTGTAGATGTTCATCACCGAGGGGCGGGCGGTCACGAAGATGATCGACGCGCCTTGGCTTTTCGCCCATTTGGCCAGCGCCAGCATCGGCGGGATGGCCGGGGTGATGGGGGCGGCGTGGTAGCTGGTCTCCAGCGAGGTGTTGTCGATGTCGAGGACGATGGCGGGCTTGGTGGCGCCCGGCAGCGCGGTGGTCAGGTAGGCCTGGGCGGCGTTGGCGACGGTGGTGACGTCACTGATCCACTGGCTGTACGGCGGAAGGTCGGCCTTGCTGCCGCCGGAGCCCGACAGGGATCCCGTGCCCGATCCGGAGGCGGATCCGCTGTCGGCGAGGGCGAGCGGGAGCGGAGCGGCGAGGCCGACGGTGAGTCCGGCGGCCAGGACGGCGATGGAGCGCTTCATGGGGCCGGACGCTAGCGGCTACGAGTACAGATCACGTGACCGTTTCGCTCACCGGGACAGCTAGGTGGTCGCACCGACCAGGTTCTCCCGCGGATCAGCGGTGTGATGCCGTCACCGTGCGTGCTTATGCTGTTGAGGGCGTCGGCGATCTCCACCGTCGGGCTTCTGGTGGATGATCCCGAAGGTTCTTCTCCCACAGCTGCGAACAGCCCATTGGGCTGGCCTCGAGTCCCACCACCCCGACGCGGCCCGGGGCTTGCGCCAGAGGCACCAGCCCCGTTGTCGTCAATGTTGACGGGCGACCGGTATTACAGCGGCCGTGCCGCGATGTCGTCGGGCACCCCTCGGTGCGGCGGCCGAGATCCCCTGGGCGGTGGCAAAGTTCGTCGTCGGTGTCGTTCCTCAGCTTCGGAAGGGGTTGCCGAGAGATCTTCGGTTCTGACTCTGTCTCGCTGAGCGGGACGGCACAAGTTCGCCGGACAGTCGCTGTCAACGGCATCGACGACGCCCGCTACGCCGATTCCATCACTAACCTCGACGAACTGATGCACGTCAACGCATCCCGTCGGCAGTGCTGGTGTCGGCGGTGCTGAACTATCTGGGCACCGAGTCGGCGGCCCAGGATTTCGACCATCCGCTGTCGGCTTGGGATCCGCGCTGGCAGCGTCATTGGATCGTGCTGGTCCGCTGCATTTTCGACGGTTTCAATGTCGGTGTGCTGCAGGAGAAATTCCAGAGAGGGCAGGTGACGCACCCATGTAGAACGTGTTCTACTTTCTTCGTATTCGTAGGAATCTCAGGGGATTGCGGGTAAATGTGACCAAGGGACCATTGGCGGGTGTGCGTGCCGTCGAGTTGGCGAGCATCGGGCCCGGACCGCACGCGGGCATGATGCTGGCCGATCTGGGCGCGGACGTGGTGCGGGTGCAGCGGCCCGGCGACGGGACCGCGGTCGGGCCCATGCGGGCACAACTGCGCGGGCGGACCATCGTGCAGGCGAACTTCAAGGACCCCGATGACATTGCCGCGGTCCGGGACCTGATCGACCGGGCCGACGTGGTGATCGAGGGCTACCGGCCAGGCGTGATGGAACGGCTCGGGCTCGGACCCGAGCAGGCCCTGGAACGCAATCCGCGGCTGATCTACGGCCGCATGACCGGATGGGGTCAGGACGGGCCACGCGCCGATCGGGCCGGGCACGACATCAACTACATCGGGCTCACCGGCGCGCTCAACGGCATCGGGCGCAAGGGCGAACGGCCACTTCCACCCATCAATCTGCTCGGTGACTACGGCGGCGGGTCGGTCTTCCTGGTGCTTGGCATCATTACCGCGCTCTACGAGCGGGAACGCTCGGGGCAGGGGCAGGTCGTGGACGCGGCCATGGTGGACGGCGTGCTGACACTGGCGCACTCGATCTGGGCCCTGCACCAGGGCGGCCGTTGGTCCGACGAGCGCGGCACCAACATGCTCGATACCGGAATGGCCTGGTACGACACGTATCAGACGGCCGATGGCAAGTTCGTGGCGGTCGGTGCGTACGAGCCGCAGTTCTACGCCGAACTGCTGCGCGTGCTCGATCTGGACTCCGAATCACTTCCGCACCAAATGGATCCGGCCGGACAGGATGTGCTGCGCAAGGTCTTCACCGAGAAGTTCGCCGCCAGGACCCAGGCGGAATGGACCGAGCTCTTCGACGGCGTCGACGCTTGCGTCACCCCCATCCGGACCTGGACCGAGGCCGCGCAGGACGAACACCTGCGAGCCCGCGGCTCGCTCATCGAGGTCGACGGCATGCTGCAACCTGCACCCGCGCCCCGGTTCTCGCGCACCCGGCCGCCGACACCGGCCCCGGCGCCGGCGCAACTCACGCCCATCGGTGAGATCTGGGTGTAGGGGGTGGAGGATCCCGGTCCGCATGCTGAACCCTGCTGCGCGACCAAAGCCGCGGATCACCAACCATTCCCGGCGTCCCGATACACCTCGAGAAGGCCGCACCTAGCGCACCCTACTAGCCGCATACGGCGCTGACTGAACTGGCCAGGCCACGGCGCCGCGGAGAAACAGTTGCTCCACCGGATGCCTTCTGCCGCAAGCCTGTCCAGTGTCGGCGTACGCGCGATGCCGCCATGGGATCCCAGATGCTGCGCACCGCAATCCTCACTGACCAGGCACAGGGTGTTTGGGCGTGGCCCGTCCTCGGCGCGGGCGAAACCGGGAGACAACGCCGCGGTCGCAGCGGCAGCCGCCGCGCCCCGGAAGGCCCGTCGTCCCAGCACAGACGAGAACTGCCGATTGCGGTCCGTCATGCGCGCTCGCCGCGCAGCATCCGGATGGCCTCGCTGTCGATGAACGGCTGCAACTCGGCCTCGGATACGTCGCCCAAGCCGGTGGACGCGCGCAGGAACGATCCGAACAATCGCCAACCGAGTTCGAGCGCAGCGACATTCGCGGCCGCCAGCGCGGCCGACCGCTCATCGGGATGATGGTGTCGCGCCTGGTCGAGCAGTAGCGACATGACGGGAAATTGCTCCTGCAGCGAGCCGACGTCGAAGCCGTCGAGGATGCAGCGCACCAACACGATCCAGTGGCGCTGCCAGCGCGGGTCCGCCGCGGTCAGCGGCTGGTCGGCATCGAGCGACATCAGTTCGGATCCCAGGTGGTTGAGCACCGCGGCCACCAGTTTGTCCTTGGCACCGAAGTGCCGGAAGACCAGCCCGTGGTTGACCCCCGCGCGCTCGGCGATGTCGCGGATGCTCGTAGCCGCCGGGCCGCGCTCGGCGAACAGGTCGGCAGCGCTGGTCAACACCGCCGCTATCACCTCGTCACGTCCGACCGGGCCCGCCTCGGTCAACGACTTGCTTGCCGCTTTCGTAGTCACGTGACTACACTAGCGCACACCCCAGCGTAGTCGACTGACTACAGCACGGGTTCACGCAGCTCATCCAGGAGGAATCTCTCATGACCGAAACCATCGTGGTCGCCGACAAGGAACCCGCTGCCGCGCTCGACGTCCGCCCGGTGCGGATGCCGGGCTCGCCCTTGATCGCCGGCCCGTTCACCCACCTCGCCGCTGAACGAGACCGGCTGGCCAGGCTCCGGTGGCAGAATTTCGACGCCGTTCAGGTGGGATCCACACTGGGCGCAGAGATTTCGGGGGTCGATCTCACCACCGACCTCTCCGATGAGGTGATCGCCGAGCTCCGGCAGGCGCTGCGCGACTACAAGGTGCTCTTCTTCCGCGAGCAGCCCATGACTTCCGCCCAACACGTGCAATTCGCGAAGCGTTTCGGCGAGCTCGAGATCCACCCGTTCATCCCGTCCAATACCGATTACCCCGAACTGGTCCGCTTCCAGAAGAGCGCTCAGGTCAGCGGATTCGAAAACAGCTGGCACCACGACGTCACCTGGCGTGAGCAGCCGTCGGCGGGCGCCATCCTGCACGCCCTCGAGGTTCCTGCCCTCGGTGGCGACACCTTGTTCTCGGATATGCACGCCGCCTACGACTCGCTCGACGAGGAGACGCGCACCCTCGTCGACGGGCGCGATGCCGTTCACGACTTCAGCCGGGCGTTCGGGCACTCGCTGCCCGAGGACAAGCGCGACGCCATGCGCGCCGCACATCCGCAGGTCGCGCACCCGATTGTGGCGGCACACCCCGAGACCGGCAAGCGTCACCTGTACGTCAACCGGGTCTTCGTCGACCAGATCGACGGTATGGACCGCGAGGAAGGGGCCGCTCTGCTCGACCGGCTGTGCCGCCAGGCCGATTACCCCGAGCACCAGGTCCGGCTGCACTGGGAGCCGCACACCGTGGCGTTCTGGGACAACCGCGCGGTCCAGCACTACGCCTCCAGCGACTACTGGCCCGCTATCCGGGTGATGGAACGTGCGTCTATCGCCGGAACCCGCCCGCACCGATGAGCCTCGCCCGCACCGATGAGCCGTCATCGACCGGAAGACCCGATGTCGACCATGCCGGTCGAACGAGCTCGGCCGCTGCGCAGATTCTCGCGAAAATCAAGCAGCTCAACGGATTCCAACGCAGCCTCGACGCCTTCGCCCCAGCGGTGGCGTTTCTCCTCGGATACCAGCTCGCCGGTGCGGACGCCGGTATCGCCGCCGCGATCATCGCGGCGGCCGTACTGGCCCTGGTACGCCTGGTGCGGGGCGATTCGGTCAAGGTGGTCACCGCGTCGATGATCGCGGTATTGATCCACTCGCTGATCGTCCAGCTCACCGGTGAGGGCCGAGACTTCTTCCTGACCACGGTGATCCGCTACGTGGCGCTCGCCGTCGTCTTCGGGATCAGTCTGGTCGGCCGCCGGCCCACCAGTTGGTGGATCTGCCGCAAGGCGGGTTTCGAACCGGCCGGTGAGATGACCGCGAACCGGCTGCGGCTGCATCGGCGTATCACCGGCATGTGGTTCGCGAACTGGCTCGTGCACGTGCTGGTGCTCGTGCCGCTGTATCTGGCGAACAACGTCGCCGCTCTCAGCTTGGCGGCGATGTTGCTGGGCAAGCCCGCGGCGGTCGTACTGGCGGCAGTGTCCTGGTTGCGGATCCAGCAATCGCGGCCACAGCACACGAGTGACACCCAATGACGACGCAGTATATTCCGAACACACGCCCGTGCCGCCACCGCCGGCCGAGGTGGCGGCGGCACGGGCGCGCCCTCGGTGGCGGGCTATTGCCTCCGCGCCTCGACCCGCAGGTACACCTCGCTGAAGATCACCTTGGCCATCAGTGCCGGCTCGATTTCGGCACGGCGAGCGAAGATCTCGACGTAGGCGGACTGGATGGCGGGGTCGTCGGGATCGGCATGGAACGCCGTCTCGACCAGATGGCAGGCCATCCGGATACTGGACGTGGAAAGCTCCCGGGCCCGAGCGGCAAGCCGGTCCGCTCCACCGGCCAGAGCTGCGTATTCGAGGGCCTGGTCGCGCTCGGGTGCCGGCAGCAGGTTGGCCAGGTGGCCGTCCCACCAGCCGCTGTAGCGGCGAATCACGTTGCGGCAGATGAATTCCGGCTTGTCGTAGATGGCCGGGAGACGCGGGTGGGAGGCCAGGTGGTCGGGGATCTTCAGCGTCTCGACAATCTCGTCGTGCAGGACGCCCGCGTTCAGCCCGGCCAGCGCGTGGTCGACGATGTGGCGCAGATACGCGGTGATGGCCTGCAATTCGTCCTGGATGGCGGCGGCGCCGATGACCAGGGTGCCATGGCCGGGAATGATCACTTCGGGTTGCAGGGCCGCCATTTCGGCGGCGGCGTCGGCCCATTCCTCGGCATAGCGCTGTACCTTGCGGGGATTGCCCGCGTTGGGCAGGTACCCGGTGACGAGATCACCGGCGGCGATGACGCCGCGCTCGGGTGCCCATACCCACGAGCAGTCATCGGTTTCCCCCTTGCCGTGCCGGATCACGAATCGTTCCCCGCCCAGGGCGAGTTCCATTGTGTCGCGATAGGTTTCGGTGGGCCAGAGGAAATCGGCGCGTTCGGCGGGCCAGGCCTTGTCCTCGGTACCGGACTGCTGTTTGTTGATCACCGCGTTGAGGCCCGGCGTCTTCATGTAACGATCGAAGTGCCCGATCAGGTTCTCGTGCGCGATGATCCGCGGTGTCTCACCGGCCTCGAGGAAGGCCCAGTGGCCGAATGCGTGATCAACGTGCCCGTGGGTGTAGACGATGGTGTGCAGCGGCTTGTCGGAGATCGACCGCACTGCCCGGAGCAGTTCCGGTCCATCGCCCGCGAGTCCGGTGTCGACCATGAGGAGGCCCTCGTCGGTCTCGAACACCGCGATATTGGCCACCCCGGGCCGAATGTAGTAGGTCCGTGGCGCGGCCTGGATGATCTCCGCTTCACCGGCGGGACCGTGGCCACGAGAGAACAGGTGGGTCATCTGTTCCACCGCGAATCCGATGAATGCCGTCTCACCGGTGGCTGTTGTGTGCTCCGGAACCGGCTGTGCCTGGGTCATGCGATGAACTCCTCTCTGGGGGATGCGGCATCACCGCCGCGGGACACAGCCGAAGGTAGGGGCGGGAAACCGATGGAAGGCAGGCGATTTCGTTGAGCGGAACGACACCGGTGGCGCACCCATCCAGCGTGCGGGGCGCCGCCACCGAGTCTCGATCTCGGACGCGTTCGGCGGCGGCCGCAGTCAGTGATACCCGCGAGGCGGTATCGGCCGCCATCGCGGCGCTGACGCCGATGGTGCGCGAGCATGCCGAACACGCCGAACACGATCGCGTCGCGCATCCGGTGGTGATCGCGGCGCTGGTCGAGACCGGGCTGTTCACACTGCTGTACTCGTCCGCCGAGCACGGTTCCGTGGACCCGGTCGGGTTTTTCGACGCCGTGCGCACCCTTGCGGCGGCCTGCCCGTCGACCGGCTGGGTGGCCGCGATGCTGGGTGCCGCATCCTGCCATGTCGCGTTGCTGGAACCGCATGCGCGACAGGAGGTGTGGGGATCGGCCCCGAATACGCTGGTGACCGCGTCGCATGCGCCCGCCGGGCGGCTGACCTCAACGGTGGGCGGGTACCTACTGGATGGTCAGTGGCCGAACGTGCCCGCGATCGAGCATTGCGGGTGGGCCGCGCTGGCCGGTTTGACAACCGGGCCCGACGGAGGTCCGGTCGGCCTCGCGACCGCTGTCGTGCCGCGTGCGGAACTCACCCTTGGCGACTATTGGAACACCATCGGCCTGCGCGGTACGGGCAGCAGGTCGGTGATGGCACAGCGGGTGTTCGTCCCCGCGCATCTGGTCCATACCTCTGCGCAACCCACGAGTGCTGACATGATCGGCTCCGAGCCTCCCCCCGGCCATTACCCACTCGCGATCATCTACAGCCTGGCCGCGTGCATACCGGTGATCGGAGCGGTTCAGGGCGCGTTCGAGCAGTACTTGGACCGTGCCGGTCAGCGCGCGGCGTTCAGCCTGGCGGGTGCGCGATCGGTCACCGATCCGGCGGTCCAGGTGACCATCGCGCGCGGATTGGCCGAAATCGACGCGGCGATCCTGCAATTGGAACGGGACGCGCGTGAAGCGACCGTCGCGGTCGCCGCCGGCAACGTGCTCACCACGGAACTGAGGCTGCGCACGCGGCGTGACCAGGTACGGGCCATCGAGCGCGCACTGGCCGCGCTCGAATCCTTGCGGCGGGTGGCGGGGGCAGAGGCCATACGCGAGGGCGCGGGTATCGAACGCGTCTGGCGAGATGTCAGCACCGCCGCGGCCCACCTGGTCAATCAGCCCGAACCGGCCTTGAGGCTCTACGGCCGATGGGCATTCGGACTCGTAGTCGGCGACGACATGGTGATCGTATGAACCCGAGAACCGAAGGCCCGCCGCAGTCGATGCTCGAACGCATGACCCTCATCCTGGATCTGTTCGACGATCGGTCGATGCGCATGCGGCTCGACGAAGTCGTCGCGCACACCGGACTACCGCGGTCGAGCTGCTACCGCATCCTCGAGCAGTTGGCCATGCTGGACTGGCTGCGCCAGCGTCCCGGCGGGTATGGTCTGGGGCCGCGCGCGCTGCGGCTGGGCGGCGGCCACGACACCAACGCCGATCTGCGCGTCGCGGCGCTGCCCGCACTCGAGGACCTGCACGCATCCACCGGCGCGACAGCGTATCTCGGCGTCCTCGACTTCGACGAGGTCGTATTCCTCGACCGGGTTACCCGCCTTCCGTCGGCCACGGTCGTGGGTGTCGGGCACCGTGCGCCCGCCCATGCGACCGCGCTGGGCAAGGCGCTGCTCGCGGGTATCGACCCGGAGGAGGCCGAGACGACGCTCGCCGGGCGACTGCGACCGTGCACGCCCGCCACCATCACCAGCCTGCCGGTGCTGTACGCCGAGCTGCGCCGCATCCGCGCCCGCAACGGGCTGGCGTTCGAAAGTCGTGAGCATTTGCCCGGAATCTACGGCGTCGCAATGGTTATCCGCGGCACCGACGGCATCCGCGGCGCGCTCGGGGTGAGCGCTCCCGGCACCGCAACCACCGTCGAACGATTCGCCCCGCTGGTCGTCGAGGCGGCCCGGCGGGTGTCGTCGCGGCTCGACCCGGACGGCACCGAGGCGTCGTCATCGATGCCGGCCGACGCGCTGGTCACGCGGGTGCTGGCGCTGCTCGACGACGACGCTCTGCTGTGAACCGGTCAGCGGTGGGAGGACCCGCCCGAGGATCCGCTTCGCAGCCCATTGGACGATCCGCTGGGAAGCCGCAGGATCGCATCGGGGACGCCGGTTCCGTCCGGATCGACCAATCCGTTATGCGCGTATGGACTTTCGCCCGGCGCGGATTGCAAGGTGATCAGATACTTGCGCACCCCGTCGACGAGCCCCGCGCCACCGCCCACCAGAGTTCCCGCCAGCCCGCCCGCTCCGGAGAACACCAGCACCGCGGCCGGTACCGTCGCCACGCAGGCCGGGCCCACCACCACGCAGGTGCTCAACCCCAGCACGCCGCCGATCACCGCGCCTACTGCCATCCCGATGGCGGTGCCGATCAGCGGCCCCCGGCTGAGGCTATTGGCCAGATCGGTGAGCGCGAGCTGATTCTCGATCGGTGACCCGATCGGCTGCAACGTCGCAGCCGGAACACCGCTGAGGTCGGGAGCCACTGTGAGCGTCCGGTTTCCGTCGTCGATGCGCTGGGTCACGGGCACACGCCCATCGCCGAGGAACACGGTCAGCGGAATCGCGTCGACCACCAGTCCCGCGTTGTCGTGCACCTCGATCGACTGCCTGTCGGCTGCCACGGCAAAGCTTCCGCCGTCCAGGACGGTCCGGACAGAATCGCCGACGACGCTGACCGTGTAGTGGACCGGCGGGCCGACGTCGGCGCGCCCGGGCCCGGCCGCCACCACGCCACTGGCACCCAGGAGTGCGGCAAGTCCCGCCACGCTGAGCGACGCGATTCCGTTGTGCCGGGCGGTCATCGGGTCTCCTCGGGTGCGCTCGGGGCAGGCTGGGAGCGGTTGGGCAGGTAGGGCGCGTATTTGCTCTCGCCCGGATTGGCCCGCAGTACTGTGAAGTAATCGAACAGGGCCGCTGCCGCGGTGGGGCCGCCACCGACCACCAACCCGACCAGTCCGCCGACACCACCGACGAGGGTGACGACCGGCAGCACCACCAACGCGCACCCGAGAGTCAGGACCACGCAGGAGGCGCCGGCGACCGCGAATCCGACGCCCACCCCGACCACCGCGCCGATCGCAGTACCGATCATGCTGCCGATCGAGGTGCCGATGCTCACCGAATTGATGAGGTCGTTCATCGCCAGCTGATTCTCGAGCGGGGCCGCGACGGGCCTGATGTCCTGCTGGCGCACCGCATCCCAGTCCGGCGTGGAGACCAGCGACCGGCCGTCGGCGGAGATCCGCTGATCGACCCCGATCTGCCGCCCGTCCAACCGCACCGCCGATGGCAGCGAATCCAGGATCTGCCCAGCGACGTCTCTTACGAGCACCGAGGTCCTGTCCGGCGACAACGCGAAGGTCCCGCCATCGAGGGTGGTGGTGACCGAATCCCCGGTCGGCTCAGCGAAATACGACACCGCCGGTGTCGGAGCGGCGGCCGGGGGCGCCGCGGAGGCGCTGACGGAAGTCACCAGGCCGCCGCCGATGACGGCGGCGGAGGTGAAGGCGGCGAAAGCGGACGTCGTCCTGCGTGAATTCATGGTGTTCCTCTGAAGCCGAATCATTCGATCAGCCAATGGGATGTGAGAGCGGTCACTTCGACCGAACGGAAGTTAGCGAGCCGTGAGCAGGATTCGCACCACGATGTCGGTGAGTGGCACCCGACCGCGCCGCGGCCCGAGCCGGAGATCAGCGGCACCCCATAACCGTTCCACTCACCGAAACCGGAGCTGAAGCAGCGGAATTCGCGTGCACCCTGGCGGAGCCTCTAACGCCTCTGACGAAGAAGGTGCAATGTCAACAACTTCCACCGTCGACTCCGCCGATAAGCCGGGCTCCGACACCGGCCGGCTCGACGAGTCCTCGCGGCTGCGGATCGTCGCAGTGCTGGCGACCATCGTCCTCTACACCGAGGTCGCGCCCATCCAATTCACCATGGTGTCGGCCGCCCTGCAGAAGATCGCACCGTCGTTCCCACAGGCGGGGCCCAACATCACCTGGTCGCTGATCGTGTTCGGCTTGATCGGGGCCTCGGCATCACCCGTCATCGGCAAACTCAGCGACATCTGGGGCAAGAAGCGGATCCTCCTCATCGCCGGCGTGATGTTCGCCGCCGGGTGTCTACTGTCCGCGACCACCGACAATTGGGCAGTATTCCTGACCGGCCGGTGCCTGCAGGCCACGGCCGCCGGAATGACGATCGTCGCCTACGGGTTGATCCGGGATCTGTTGCCGCACAAGTACGTTCCGATCGGACTCGGCATCTCGGCCACAGGTCTGGGGTTCTCCGCCGCCGTGGCTCCGATCGTGGCCGGATATCTGGTCGATCAGCACAGCTGGCGGGCGATGTTCTGGGTGCTGTTTGCATTCGTGGCCGTCATGACGCCACTGGTGGCGTTCGTGGTCCCCGAGTCGAAGCTGCGGGCGCACGGCGGCGTGGACCTCACCGGAGCCGTGCTGCTGTCCGGAGGCATGGCAATGACGCTGCTGTACGTGTCCAAGGGCAACGATTGGGGTTGGAGCAAGCCCACCACCCTGACGTGGTTGATCGGAGGCATCGCGGCACTCGCGCTCTTCGTGGTCGTGGAATTACGGACGCGCACACCGCTGATGGATATGCGCTTGTTGTTCTCGCCGCGAGTCGGCCTGGTGTTGCTCACTGCGGTGTTCGCCGCCTGCCTGGTCGGCGTGCACAGCTACGCGGTCGCCTACATGGTGCAGACTCCTCCGCAATCCGAACTCGAGACGACGATCGTGTCGCGCACACTGGACCGGGTCGCCCAGTCGACTGGACGGCTCCTCCCGCCGGAACTGGTGCAGGTAGTCCTCACACCGGGCTACCACTATGGCGACGGCCTGTCACTCATGCAGTTCGCGCTGCGAATCGGGTTGGGCCAAGGGCTGGTCGCGATGCTGTTCGGAGTCGCCGCCGGACTTCTGGCCCGGCGGGTGGGCGCTCGCCTGCCACTCCTGGCGGCATTGGCGCTCTTCGTCATCACCACGGTCACGTTGGCCGTATTGCCCCACACCTGGCAGGTTTTCGCTCTTTGCAGTTTGGGATTCGGTGCTGCTCTGGGTCTCTACTACGCCTGTATGCCAATCCTCATGGTGGAGGCGGTACCCCCCGAGCAGCAGGGCATCAGCGGCGGCATGCTCGGCGCTACCCAGAGCCTGAGCGCGGCGATCGGAACGGCAGTTACCACCGCGTTCGTCAGCGCCAACCCCATCACCACCAGTGTCAGCATCGCCGGACGACCCCCGCAGGACAGCACACTGCCCAATGTCTTCGCCGATAAGGGATACGAACTCAGCTTCTGGTTCGGCGCGGCGGCGGCCGCCTGCGCCCTCGCGATCGCACTGGTCATGAAACACGGCCGCACCCCGGCCACCGGCGGCACATTCACCCACTAGACGCCGGAGCGCGCGCTCCGCAGCGGCCCAGTGGTACGTTCATAGACATCAAGTCTATTATTGGTCATAATGTCCACTATTGGTTGCTATCGCGACTCGACAGGAGGTCGACAGTGTCGAGCGAGAAGATCGCGGATCCACCAGCCGAGACGGCCGTCGAGCGGCGGGTTTCCGAACCGCTGGATTACCGCTTCAGCCTCGCCAACGAGCGCACCTTTCTGGCGTGGATCCGCACCGCGCTCGGGTTGCTCGCCGGTGGGGTCGCGGTGCAGACACTCGCGGAAAGCTTCTCCACGTGGGGGTTTCGCCGGGCGATCGCGGTGGTGTGCGCCGGGCTGGCCGTGGTGATCGCCGCGGCCGCATACCGGCAGTGGAAGCGTGTCGAGACGGCGATGCATCAGGGAGTGGAGCTTCCGAGCTCGATGCTCGTGCCGGTTCTGGCCACCGGCGTGGGCGCGATCGCGCTGGCCGCGGGGATCGCGGTGCTGGTCGCGTGAGCAACCGATGGGAACCCGATTCCGGACTGGCAGCGGAGCGCACAGCGCTGGCTTGGCGGCGTACGGCACTGTCGGCGCTGTCGACTTCGGCGTTGTTCGGTCACTACGCGACCACCACGGCGACCGTCATGGCCACGGCCGGCGGGATCGCCGCACTGGTCTCCATGGGTGTGGTCACCGGGGCGTGTTATCGGCGCGCCGGCGCCCTGCGGGCTCGACGCCCGGATCGGACCGCGCGGGTGAAGGCCACCGTGTCGGGCGCGCTTGCCCTGTCCGGGGTCGTGATCGCGATCGGATTGGCCCACTGACCTGTTCATCTCACCGTCGAAAGGAGCGCGGATGTGTACCCCTGCCTCGCCTGACGCCGGCTCCCCGGAAACCGCTGCGATGATCACGCCAGGCGGTTGTTGTGCTCCGCGACGCGCAGGCGCAGCGGCAGTCCCGGAGTCGCTGACCCCGCACCAGGCTCCGGGCGTATCCCCGAGGTTGGTCGACGTGCCGGGCGGTGAATTCCTCATGGGCGGTGACGACCCGGACGCCGTCGCCGGGGATGGTGAGGGCCCAGTGCGCCCGGTCCGTGTCGGAGCTTTCGCCATCGCACCGTACGCGGTGACCAATGTCGAATTCGCCGAATTCATCTCCACCACTGGGTATCTCACCGATGCCGAGCGCTACGGCTGGTCGTATGTCTTCGCAGGATTCCTCCCTGCCGGCCTGCGTCGCGGGGCTCGCCGACCCGAGGCGACGCCCTGGTGGTGTGTGATCCCTGGCGCGATCTGGAACGCTCCAGAAGGGCCTGGCAGTGAAATCGGCGGACGCTCGGACCATCCGGTCGTGCACGTGTCCTGGCATGACGCGCAGGCGTACTGCGCGTGGGCCGGGGCACGGCTGCCCAGCGAAGCCGAATGGGAGTATGCCGCGCGCGGCGGTCTCGAGCGCGCCCGCTACCCCTGGGGCGACGAGCTCGCTCCAGGCGGTGAGCACCGCTGCAATATCTGGCGGGGTCGGTTTCCCGCCCACAACACCGCCGAGGACGGCTATCGCGGCACCGCTCCCGTGCATGCGTTCGCGCCCAACGGTTTCGGACTGCACAACATGGCGGGCAACGTGTGGGAATGGTGCGCGGACCGATGGCACACCCAGCACAACCCGAACCTGCGGGTCGATCCGCGTGGCCCGGCCGAGGGCGCGGCCAGGGTTATGCGAGGCGGCTCTTACCTGTGCCACGACAGCTACTGCAACCGCTACCGCGTCGCTGCCCGCACCCACAACACCCCCGAATCCACCAGCGGCAATACGGGATTCCGCGTCGCCGCGCCGATAAGGCCATACAGAAAGGGAACACCATCGTGAGCGAACAACCCATGAACGTGCTGGTGATCATGTCCGATCAGCACAATCCGAAGATCCTCGGCGCCGCGGGCAACCCCGTGGTGCGGACCCCGAACATGGACGCGCTCGCCGCGCGCGGCACGCGTTTCGAGTCCGCCTACTGCGCCAGCCCGATCTGCGTGCCCTCCCGTGCCTCCTTCGCCACCGGTCTCTACCCGCACCAGACCGGCTATTGGGACAACGCCATGGGCTATGACGGCGCGGCGGAGAGCTGGGGACACGAATTGCAGCGCGCTGGGCGGCGAGTCGAGTCGATCGGCAAACTGCACTACCGAAATGCCGAGGACCCCACCGGATTCGACGTTCAGCATCTGCCCATGCACCTGAAGGACGGCATCGGACAGGTGTGGGGTTCGGTCCGCGATCCGCTACCGCGCCGTGACAACGCACCGCTCATGGTCACCATTTCCGGTAGCGCGGAGAGCGATTACACCCGCTACGATGCCGCGGTCACCGACAGCACCTGCGCCTGGCTCACCGATGAGGACAACCACCGCGAGCCCTGGGTTCTCTACACAGGCCTGCTCGCGCCGCATTTCCCCTACCTCGCGCCGCCGGAGTACTTCGACATGTACGACCCGAGCGACATGCCTACTCCCACCATGCGTCCCGAGCACGGTCACGCGCGCCACCCCTGGGTCGAGGCATTCGCGGGCGTGCTGCCGGGCCTGGACGGCTCGAACACCGAGGAGGAACGCCGCCGCGCCGCGGCCGCCTACTACGGGCTGGTGAGCTACCTCGACCACAATCTCGGCCGTATCCTCGGCGCACTGGCCGCGAGCGGACAGGCAGACAACACCCTCGTCGTCTACACCAGCGACCACGGTGACATGGTCGGCAGCCGCGGATTGTGGGGCAAATCCCTGCTGTACACCGAATCCGCGGGAGTACCACTGATCATGGCGGGGCCGGGCATCGCCGCGAACAGCGTGTGCCACACCCCCGCCAGCCTGGTGGACCTCTACCCGACCATCCTGGCCGCAGCCGGAGTGACCCCGACCGGGATGCCGCGTCCCGGCCGTTCTCTGCTCGATATCGCTTCGGGCGCAACCGATTCCGATCGAGTGGTATTCACCGAGTACCACGCCATGGGGGCGACCAGCGGCGCGTTCATGATTCGCAGGGGCCCGTACGTGCTGCACCACTATGTCGGATTCGACTCCGAACTGTTCGATCTCGCCGCCGATCCGGACCAGACGACCGACCTCGCAGGAAACCCCGCGTACGCGAACGTGCTCGCCGACCTCGAAGCCGAACTCGCTGCCCTGTGCGATCCGGTCGCGGTCGACAAACAGGCCAAGGCCGATCAGGCGGAACTGGTCGACCGATTCGGCGGCCCTGCCGCCGCCGCGGCCATCGGCACACCGGGCGAGACCCCACCGCCGCCGCTGGAGAACCAGGCCGCAATGTCAAAGGTGTTGCATCAGTGAACAATCCGCAGCCCATGCCCGGTAGCGCAGGTCGCCGGCACGGGGTTGCCGACGTGGTCTCGAAGGTCCGCGACCTCGGCGGTACCCGCCACCTCATCGACGGTGCCGCACCGATCCTCGGATACCTCGTCGGCTATGCGATCGCCGGCACCCTCGCGGGTATCAGCGCGGCCCTGCTCGCCGCGGTGCTGGTCGCCGCGCTGCGACTGCGGCACGGCGACCGACTGCAAGTCGTGGCGGCCTCGACAGCGCTGGTCGTGGCGCTGTCCGGCATAGCCGCGGTCACCGGTGAGGGTCGTGACTTCTTCCTGCTCCCGCTGATCCTGTACACCGCGCTGGCCGTCGTATTCGGTGCGAGCCTGCTCACCGGCACACCGCTGACCCTGCCGATCTGCCGCCGCATCCGATTCGAACCCGCCGGGCTCCCGGACCCAGCGGCGCGAATCCGATTGCACCGCAGGCTCACCGCCGCGTGGGCCCTGTTCTGCGCGACCCATGTGGTGATCATGGGGCCGGTGTACCTCACCGGAAACGTGATCGCGCTCGGCACCCTCGCGCTGATTCTCAACAAACCGGCGCTGGTGGTGGCGATCGCTGCCACCTGGGCGTGGGTGCGCCGCAATACCCGTACCTAGCCGCTGTCCCGCCGCGGAATCCGGCAACACCGAGCACTCCAGGTCAAAAGCGAGCGGGAGGTTCCCCGTCGAATCCAGAGGCCCAGTAGCGGCCGCGCGCCGAGAAATCGAACAGCTGGCCGGTAACCTCTTCCACGCTCATCGAGAAATCCGATTCCAGCCACCATGACAGCGTTGTGAGCAACTCCCCGACCCACGCCCGCGCCAAGATCCCGACATCGATCCGAGGCACGACTCCTTGTGCGGCTGATCGGACGGTGAAGGCACGCGTCGCTGCCGCACTGCGGTTCTCGATGAACCGGCGCAAGGCCCGGCCATCACCCTCACCGCGGAGCACTACCCGATAAGCGTTCCGTTCTTCCGCCGCATGACGGAACAACTCCAGCACGGCCTTTCCCGTGAATCCCTTCTCCGTCACGCCGAATACAGGGTCGAGCCGCCGCTGCATCTCGTCGATCAGCTCGTTGACGATGTGATCGAGCAGCGCATCCTTGTCGGCATAGTGCGTGTAAAAGGTCGCACGTCCAAGATCGGCACGTTCGGTGATGTCCTCCACCGTGACCGCCGCGTACCCACGTTCGAGCACCAACGACAGAAACGCCTCGCGGAGCTGTTGACGACTTCGCCGCTTCCGACGGTCCTCCGCCACCGCATCCCCTTCCGCCACTGGCAACCTGCACACAATCGTAAACATAATGGACACCGCGAACGAATTTGGACACAGCATCCAGAATTAGATCGGCCGGAAGATACTCGAATCCCGTGGGCGATGCCTCACGGCGATAACCAATGGGCGCTCGTGCGGCTAGTACTCGGCTAACGGCAACTGCCCCATGTTTGCCCCATGACGTGGGGCAGGTTCTGAATCTGCCCCCCGAAAAACAGGCCATGACCTGTGTTTTCAAACGTGGGCGCACGCGGGATCGAACCGCGGACCGCTGGTGTGTAAAACCAGTCTTACGGATCTGGCCCGCCCATTGCTCTGATCTGCCAGTTCTAAGCATCCATTCAGCGCTGCTCAGGCCGTATGACGACTTCGTGCATCGGACAGGCATGGACTCGGGAACCCTTGTTTGGACACCTGTCTGCAACATGTTTTGCTACACCCGAGCCGCCTGCTGCTACATGTCTGCTGCCAAGAAGATGCCATCACAAAGACCACACATGATCGGTCCGGCGTCATAGGCACCACGTGAAACCCGAATCTTCCGACCGCAGCGCATTCGCCGGTCAAACCGTTGTTGTTGGACTTGCGGCCGCCGCGGCGTTCGGGCTCGCGCCGGCGGTAGGCAACCAACGCGAATGCGAGCTCGTCCAGGACGTTGCGGTACTGATGGCAGGTCTGGTCCGGCACCGTGGTGACCGACCATCCGATCTTCGGATGCTGCGCGAGCACAAGTCCGAGTTCTTCGCCCAGAGCGCGGTATCGCTCGTTGTGCCAACGGCCCTGACGGCTGGTGTCCTTGATTCCGCGCACAACCGCGAGTCCGTGGGCAGCCTCGTGTAGCAAGGTACCCAGGACATCAACCGAACCGCGCCGGAGCCCCTCCCCACCGACGAACAATTCATGGATCTCGTACTCGCCGCGGATCCATCGATTCGGCGCGAAATGACCAAGCGTCAAGTCACTACCCCCAGTCGAGCCGGCCCCGACGGTCAGCACAACCTCGGGCACGTCGGGGTGGTGGGATCGAATCGCCACCCAGGTGCTTTCCAATGCGGTGACGAGCAGGCCGGTGATGGTGTCGGAGTCCGTCATGATCTGCGGGTCCTTCCGAGAGCTTGACACGTACGTGTCAACCGGCGGCCCAACGGTTTTGACACGTACGTGTCAACAGGATTGGAAGCCCGTCGAGAGCGTGGATTCCCTGGGCGCACGCCGCGCTCTCGACGGGGCAGGCCCCGCGGCCTGCCCCCACCGCCTGCCCGCCGTGCCGCAGAGGCTCCCGACCTAGGACGAATTTCCGATCACCACACCGCCGCCGGCCTACCGGCCCGCCGGGTGGAAAATCGTCCTAGGACGCGGAGGGGCGGCGCGGCTACCATGCGGCGCGCACCCAGGGAATCCATCAGCCACACTGGACCTTCCGGCCGCACCTAGCACCGGACTGGCAAACGCATCTAATCCTGCCGGACACGGCACCTCGACGCGACACCAAGCACCGGACTTCACCCCCGCGTCAGCGCTCCGGGCGTCACCGCCTACGCCACCGTCACGTGCGCACCCCACGTCACCGAACGCCACCATCTACCCAACCGCCACGCTCGGTAACCAACACGACCACTACCACCTACCCACCAAAACCCTTTACCTACTTAACTATTACTCCCGACACGCTTCTCTCTTCACTTACCTGCTCCCCTCGAAAGGATCACCAAGTACACATTGATGTGGGTACTTGGTGATCCTTTCGAGGGGAGCAACCATCACCGCAGGTCAGTCTGCGTGTCGGGGGGTGCAAAACCCTGGTCAAACTAGGGGACCGATCTGTCCACATTTAGCGCACGTTTGTCCCTGACATGGCGAGAAGGACGCGACTTTCGTATCCCAGGTGACCGCACTTCACGTCACTACTGCATGGGTATGGCATCCCGAATCATGTTGACCAGTAGGACGATTCCGGTAGTCAGCCGCATTGGCCGACATCGGTATCTGGTTCCGCCGCGAATGCCTGTCACGTCCGGGGCGAGGTGGGGCGCGCGATTTTAACGGCGTCGCCCCTCCGCGCCCGAGGACGAATTTCCCGCTGCGGTTCGATGCGATCGTGGCGGTCCGAAAATCGGAAATTCCTCCTCGGCCGGGAGCCTCTGCGACGCCGAGGCGGGCAAGGTGCCGGGCAGGCGGGGGCCTGCCCGTCTTTGTTGACGCGCCCCACCCCTCCTCTCGGCAAATACTCGGTTTTCCATCGCGATGCCAGACATGCGACCGTGCGTGCCAGGTTGTTCAGCCCGGTTGTCGCACAGCCGGTTCCGAGTAGGGTTCCAGACAGCGTGATCACCGAAGATGTCGGTTCCGCCTCCGAGGGACCGGCCCGAGATTTCGCCGGTCGGATCGAGGCAATGAGCACATGACCACGACACGCACACTCGCAACACTGGCCGTCTTACCGATCATCACCGCCGCAGGGCACGGGATCGCCGCGGCCGCTCCGGGCCAGCCCGGTCTGGCGGTGCCCGGGGATGGGCAACCGGGGCTGAGCACCACGCCGCCACCGCCATCACCACCAAGTCTGGCCGATAACGTTCCTGACCCGCCGGCCCCGCCCGCGCGGCCCCGCCCGCAGCAGCAACTCAACCCACCTTTCAACGCCCTGCCTGCGCAACCGGAACCCAACGAGGAAGAGCCCGCCGTCACTTCACCGGAAATCGTGCTCGCAGACCCGCACATACTGCGCGTCGGTAACACCACAATGCCGATACCAGACCAGATCGACAGCAGGACCCGCCTAAAAGCCCAGGCATACCTCGACTACATCGAATGGCAGGTCGCTGCCGGATACGACACCATCGGATTCAGCCACGACGAATCCGATCGCCGCGCCGCCTCAACGTTGACCGGCGCCCTGGTCGGCGGAGTAGCAGGCGCCGAAATGGTCTCGGTACCAGCAGCATTCGCAGGCTGTGGGATCGGGTCTGTCGTGGGCGGGATCGCGGGAGGAGCACTCGGTGGAGCCGCAGCTGGAATCGGCTTGCCATTCGGAGCCGGGGTCGGGGCCGGGGCCGGATGCTTGGCCGGACTGGCAACGGCCGCAGTGTCTGGGATCGGGATCGGCGCGACGGCCGGAGCGGTTATCGGCGGTGCGGCCGTTGGCGCACTCGGCGCAGCCGTGGACATACCCGAACCGGCGTCTCCTCCACCCCTGATCGAAGTCAGCACTCCCGCGCAGGAAGCGCCACCACCGCTTGATGATCCACTCACACACTGCGACCGCATCATCGACAACATCAACGGATTTATTGCCAATGACCCGATCGCCAGCTCGCTACGGTCTGCCATCGCAACGTTGCCACCGCTGACACCCAACCCCAGCTGAGAACAGTCCAGGCAGCCTGACCCGCTGAGAGGCAAGTGGAAGGCTTGGGCGGCCTTCATTAATCTCATGACCGCCGAACCAGGCGGCAGGCCGGCTGTCGTCTACGCCAGCGGTGGTAGCTTGCCGAGCGCGGCAGCACCAAGAGCTGAAGCTTCGCCTCGATAGCGCACGGTCACACCACCGGCGAACAAATGCCAGCGCGGGACGTTCAGCAACCTTCGCTCTCGATCGTGACACGATCGGCGGCAGCCGCCCGGGCCGCGATCTCGCTCGAATATGCTCGTGCGATGTCTCTCGGCAGGTCGCCGGGATCGCTGGCCTCGCCGTTCCCCGAATACTCTGGAGGACGCAATGCCCATTGTGACCGTATCGGACGGGACCGAGATCTCCTACACCGACAACGGGTCGGGACAGCCCATCGTAATGAGCCACGGCTGGCCGCTTTGTTCGGTCCAGCGCCACCTGCCGACACCGATACACCGCACCGAAGCCGCCGTGTACACCGCACCGAAGCCGCCGTGACCGATCTCCTCCGCATCCTCGAAACCGAATGCGCTCAACTCCGCCACGACGGGCATCTGCATGTCACGGCGGGCCTGCTGGGGATCATCGTCGACCATCAGCGACGCTCGATTCACTAGGCGGTGCACGAACGACGTGCACAACACGCTTACCTTCCGTCTACCGCCCAGCGTATCGCCGGTATCCGCGACGAGCCCCCGATCTGAGTCGCAGTCGTTACACACCCCGAGCACGCGACGGTCGTCGCGATCTGGTGATCATCCCCGGTCGGCGAAGCGCGGACAGTGAACGCCGGAAGACGGTGTCGAGGTCGCGGCTGAAGCGGACGCGAACCGGACCGTGCACCCGATCAAGACCGCCGGTCGAGGATCCGGTCGAGT
Organism: Nocardia tengchongensis; assembly: GCF_054781395.1. Classification (NCBI taxonomy): domain Bacteria; kingdom Bacillati; phylum Actinomycetota; class Actinomycetes; order Mycobacteriales; family Nocardiaceae; genus Nocardia; species Nocardia tengchongensis. The sequence goes on along the minus strand of NZ_BAAGUM010000016.1, from coordinate 23,868 downwards.
TTCTCCTCGATCCTGGCCAGGCGGTCATCCGGGGCGGGGACATCCGGACGGACCAGCAGATCGACAGTCTGCTGAGCCACTGTCCGGACCCGGATCTCCTTACCGGCCACCACTTCCCCGCGAGCGGTGTGCTCGAGCGTGCCGAAGAGGATGTCCCGCACCAACGGGGTGGGCGTGTCGGCAGCAAGGCTGCCCACCTCCTTGAGCTGGTCGATCAACTGAGTGAAGAGCCGGGTGTAGCGCCGATTGAGCGTCGTCATGGTCCGCGCGAGTTCGGAGTCCGGCTCGACCTGGGAGCGTTGGACGAAGACCGAGATGAGGTCCCAATCAGATTCGATGCGGGCCGCCCAGCCATCGACCAGGCGGCGCAGCCGGGTGATGGGGTCGCCGGCGACGGCGAGCGTATCCTCGGCCTCGGCCTGCAGCAGATCGTAGAAGTCTTTGGTGACCGCGGTGAGCAGGCCCATCTTGTTGCGATAGTGCAGGAACACGGTGCCCTCCACCACGCCCGCCCGGCGTGCGATCTCGGCGCTGGTGGCGGCGAACCCGAATTCCCGGAAGCATGCGTCGGCCGCCGCGCGGATGGCGTCGCGGGTCCGCTCACCCTTGGTCTGCGCATCCAGCTGAGTCTCACTCATACCGCGAAGTATGCCATGCGGCGATCCGGAGACTCGGCCGAATAGCCGCCGACACCTGAGCATTACTCACAGGACCATCGGACGTGATGACATCGGCCGATCGATCCACCGTTGACGACCTGAGCGTCGCCCACCTACAGTCGAGACATAAAAATGAGTGACACTCAGAAAGGTGGGTGATGCCGTGGCGCTGTTTCGCAGCCGGGTGACCACAACCGGCGACGAGTTCCGCAGTAATCGCGCCAGCATGCTCACGCTGGTCGAGCAGCTGCGCGCCCTCGAGGATCGCGCCCGGGCCGCGTCGGAGACCTCGGCGGGCCGGTTCGCCGCGCGCGGCCAGCTCCTGCCGCGGGAGCGGCTGGCCCGGGTCCTCGATCAGGGCGCACCGTTCCTGGAGCTGCAGAACATGATCGGCTACGCGATGTCGGACAACGGACACGCCGACACCGACCGCGCGACCACGGTGCCGGGCGGCAGCCAGCTGGCGGGCATCGGCTTCGTCGCGGGCGTGCGCTGCGTCGTCCTGGTCACCGACTCCGGCATCAACGCCGGCGCGTACACCGCCGCCGGCATCTCGAAGGTCATGCGCTGCCAGGAGATTTCGATGGCGAACCGGCTGCCGTTCGTGCATCTGGTCGAGAGCGCGGGCGCCAGCATTCCGACCTACCGGGTCGAGGGCTGGATCCGCGGCGGCGAGATGTTCGCGAATCTGACCCGGCTGTCCAGCGCGGGCATCCCGGTGATCACGGTGTTGCACGGCTCCTCGACCGCAGGCGGTGCATACATGCCCGGGCTATCGGATGTCGTGGTGGGCGTGCAGGGCAGGGGCAGAGCGTTTCTCGCCGGTCCGCCACTGTTGAAGGCCGCCACCGGTGAGATCGCCACGGACGAGGACCTGGGTGGCGCTCGCATGCATGCCGAGGTCTCGGGGCTGGTCGAGTATCTGGCCGAGGACGACAACGACGCGATCCGGCTGGTGCGCGAGGCGGTCGCACGCACCGGCTGGGCCGCGCGGACCTCGCGGTGCGGCCCGGCGGTTTTCGCCGCGCCCGCCTACGATCCCGATGAGCTAGCCGGGGTCGTGCCGCTGGACTACCGCCGCCCCTACGATGTCCGCGAGGTCGTCGCACGGCTCGCGGACGGCTCCGACCTGACCGACTTCAAGGGCCGCTACGGCGCCGCGACGGTGTGTATCGAGGCCGAGATCCATGGCCGCCCGGTCGCATTCATCGGCAACAACGGGCCGATCGACAATGACGGCGCGACCAAGGCGGCGCATTTCATCCAGCATTGCAGCCAGGTGGGCACGCCGATCACCTACCTGCAGAACACCACCGGCTTCATGGTCGGCACTGCCCACGAGCGCGGCGGCATGATCAAGCACGGCTCGAAAATGATCCAGGCCGTGGCGAATGCGACCGTCCCGCAGTTCACCTTCATGATCGGCGCGAGCTTCGGCGCCGGGAACTACGGCATGTGCGGCCGCGGCTACGACCCCCGGTTCCTGTTCGGCTGGCCGAATGCCACCATCGGGTTGATGGGTCCCGAGCAGGCCGGCACGACCATGCGCATCGTGGCCGAGGCCGCCGCGCAACGCCGCGGGCTCACGGTCTCCGAGAAGACCTTCGCCGCGCGGGAGCGGGAGGTGAGCGACCTGATCGAATCCCAGTCCGACGCGTTCTACGCCTCCGGCCGCGGCATCGACGACGGCGTGATCGACCCCCGCGACACCCGTCGCGTCCTGGCCTTCCTCTTGGCCACCACCGACGAGGCCGCACAGCACACCACCCGGCCGGTCACCTTCGGCGTAGCGAGGATGTGAGATGACAACCGCACTTCCCGATCTCGAGGACATCACGCTCGACGACCGCGGCGACGTCCTGTACGTCACGTTGAATCGTCCGGAGCAGCGCAATCCGCTCACCGCGGCCGCACTCGACGGCCTCAGCCGCATCGCCGACTACGTACCCCGCTCCGGCGCGCGTGCGGTGGTGCTGCGCGGCGCGGGCGGCGTTTTCTGCGCCGGTGGCGACTTGAAGTCGTTCCGTGACACCTTCCAGGGCGATGCCCCCGATCCCGGGCAGATCGCCGCGGTCAACCGCGGCTACGGCACCGCGCTCGCGGCGTGGGATCGGCTGCCGGTCGCGGTGATCGCCGCGGTCGAGGGGGCTGCCATGGCGGGCGGCATGGGGCTGGTGTCCATCGCCGACATCGTCATCGCCACGGCCCGGACCCGATTCGCCCTCACCGAGACCAAGCTCGGGCTCACCCCGGCACAGATCTCGCCGTTCGTCATCGCGCGCATCGGCGCGCACCATGCACGGCGGCTCATGCTGACCTCCGCGGTGATCGATGCGCAGGAGGCGCACCGGCTGACGTTGGTCGACGAAATCGTCGCCGACAGTGCGGAATTGGATGAAGCCGTCGGTCGCGCGGTGCGGCAGGTGCTGCGCTGCGCGCCGGGCGCGAACGCTCTCACCAAGGAACTCGCGCACGCGGCGTTCGACCTGCCGCGCGAAGCGCTCCTCGACCTCGCGGCGGCCCGGTTCGCCGCGACCATGCTCGGCGCCGAGGCGCGCGAGGGCGTGGCGGCATTCCTGGCCAAGCGGGATCCGTCCTGGGCGGTGCCGCAATGAGATTCGATACGGTACTGGTCGCCAACCGCGGTGAGATCGCGGTCCGTGTCATCCGCACCGCGCGGGCCCAGGGCTATCGCACCGTCGCGGTATATTCCGACGCCGACGCGGGTGCGCCGCATGTGCAGGCCGCCGATATTGCGGTCCGCATCGGCCCGAGTCCGGCCCGGGAGTCCTACCTCGACGCCGACCGGCTGCTCGACGCGGCCAAAACCACCGGGGCACAGGCTGTTCACCCGGGATACGGCTTCCTCTCCGAGCGCGCCGAATTCGCGCAGGCGTGCGCCGACGCGGGCATCGTGTTCATCGGCCCACGCCCGGACGCGATTCGCGCCATGGGTGACAAGGCCGCGTCGAAGCGGCTGATGGCCGCGGCCGGCGTGCCGATGCTGCCCGGATATCAGGGCGAGGACCAGTCCGAGGAGACGCTGGTCGCCGAGGGCGCGCGGATCGGCTGCCCGCTCATGGTGAAGGCTTCGGCGGGCGGCGGCGGCAAGGGCATGCGGCTGGTCACCGATCTTGTGGATCTCCCCGCCGCGATCGCCGCGGCACGCCGGGAAGCGTTGTCCGCCTTCGGATCGGATGTCCTGTTGCTGGAGCGGGCGCTGCTGCGGCCCCGGCATGTGGAGATCCAGGTGCTCGGCGACGAGCACGGCAACGTCATCGCCTTGGGCGAACGGGATTGCTCGGTGCAGCGTCGCCATCAGAAGGTGGTGGAGGAATCACCCAGTCCCGCAGTGGATCCCGAACTGCGGAAACGCATGTACGCGGCCGCGGTCACGGCGGCCCGCAGCATCGATTACGTCGGCGCGGGCACGGTGGAGTTCCTGCTCGGCACCGACGGCGAGTTCTCGTTCCTGGAGATGAACACCCGCCTGCAGGTCGAGCATCCGGTAACCGAACTGGTGACCGGGCTCGACCTGGTCGACTGGCAACTGCGGGTGGCGCAGGGCGAACGGCTCACCATCGGTCAGGACGAGGTTCGCGCGACCGGGCACGCCATCGAGGTGCGCCTCTACGCCGAGGACCCGGCCAACGAATATCTGCCCGCCACCGGGGAGATCGTCGCATGGCGGCCACCCACCGGCGCCGGAGTGCGGGTCGACTCCGGCATCGCCACCGGCAGCGTGGTCGGCAGCCACTACGACCCGATGCTGGCCAAGATCATCGCCCACGGCTCCGATCGCGACGAAGCTGTCCGGAGGCTGATCGCCGCGCTCGAGCAGACCGTCGTACTGGGCCCGACGACGAATCGGAGTTTCCTCGCCGCCGTCCTGCGGCATCCCGAATTCGCCGCCGGCGGGGCCACAACCGCTTTCCTCGACGAGGTCGATCTCACCGCGGCCCAGTCCGTTTCGTCTCGTCACCTCGCGATCGCGGCGGCCTGGCTACAGCGCGAACGGGAACGCGCCGCCGAGGAACGCTCCCCGGGGCTGTCCGGGTGGAGCAATGCTGCGGTCCGGTCGTCGGTCATCAGGTTCGGCGACAACCAGATTCGGCTCGAGCGCACCGAGGACGGCTTGCAGGTCATGGTCGACGGCCACTCCCACCATGCTCGGCTGGGCGATCCGCTCGTCCTGGACGGTGTCGCCGTCGGCGTCGGCGGGCGGCAGCCGGAACCGGGCCATGTGCTGCTCGCACTGCCGGATCGGGATCTCGATCTGCGCGACACCCTGCTCACCCCACCGGATGCCGGGCAGTCGGGTGGCAGCGGAGTGTTGGCCGCGCCCATGCACGGCACGGTGACGGCCGTCTTCGCGGCGGTCGGCGACGAAGTCGCCGCCGGGTCGGCGCTACTGGTCCTGGAGGCCATGAAGATGGAACGTCCCGTCACCGCGGACATCTCAGGCGTGATCGCCGAGATCACCGATGCCGGACAGCAGGTCGCCGCGGACGAGGTGCTGGTGCGCATCATCGCGAAGGAGGAGGAACAGTGAGCGATCCGTTCGAAACCGAAGAGCGACAGGCGTTGCGGGAATCCGGGCGCGGATTCGCCGCGCGCGAGATCGCCCCCCACCTCGACGACTGGGAGCGAGACGGCCTGGTGCCGCGCGAGCTTGCGAAGAAGGCGGCCGCCGCCGGGCTGCTCGGCGTCGGTTACCCGGAGGACGTAGGCGGCGAAGGCGGTTCGCTGGTCGACAGCCTGGTACTGGCCGAGGGCATGGTGGCGGGCGGGGCGTCCAGCGGTGTGCTGGCCTCGCTGTTCACCCACTCGGTGGCGGTGCCGCACATGCTCAGGCTCGGGACTCCGGATCAGATCGAACGATTCGTGAAGCCCGCGCTGCGCGGTGAGAAGATCGGCTCGCTCGGTGTCACGGAGGCCGATATCGGGTCCGATCTGGCCGCCACCCGAACCACCGCCCGCCGCGACGGCTCGGACTTCGTAGTCAACGGCAGCAAGATGTTCATCACCTCCGGCACTCGCGCGGATTTCGTGACCACCCTGGTCCGCACCGGTGCAACCGGTCCGGGCGGATTGTCGATTCTCGTCATCGAGTCCGGCACACCGGGATTCACGGTCTCACGCAAGCTCGACAAACTGGGCTGGCGTTGTTCGGATACCGCCGAACTCGCCTTCCAGGACTGCCGAGTGCCGGTCGAGAACCTCGTCGGGCCGGAGAACGGCGGATTCGTGCTGCTCATGCACCAGTTGATGTCGGAGCGCCTGTCGCTGGCCATCCAGGCGTGCGGGGTGGCTCAGCGCTGTCTGGATCTGACGGTGGCGCACACGAAGTCGCGGATCACGTTCGAGCGGCCGCTGATCAGCCGGCAGGTGGTTCAGCACAAGCTGGTCGAGATGCGCCAGCGCATCGAACTGGCCCGCACCTACGCCCGCGCGATCGCGGCCCGCTACGACGCCGGCGAGCAGCTCGTCGCCGAGACCTGCCTGGCCAAGATCGCCGCGGCCGATGCCTGCTCGTATGTCGTCGACCAGGCCTCCCAACTACACGGAAGCATGGGGTTCATGCGCGAAACGGAAGTCGAACGTCACTATCGGGATGCGCGGATCTTCCGCATCGGGGGCGGTGCCAGCGAGCCGCTCGCCGACTGGGCCGCGAAGATGTTCGGGTACACCGCATGAGCGAGCGCAGCGAGCGAACAACCGGCGTAGCCGCTGGGAAGGTCGTCACCATCGGCGGCGCGGCGGGCATGTGGGGCGACTCTTACCTCGCCACACCGCAGTTGCTGGCCGACGGGCGGTGCGACTATCTCATCTACGAGGGGCTCGCCGAGATCACTATGGCGGTGCTGACAAAGGCGCGGATGAAGGATCCCGATCAGGGGTATGCCCGCGACATCATCGCGATCATAGCCGCGAACCTGGCCGAATTCCGGTCCCGGGGTATCCGGGTGATCACCAATGCCGGCGGCATCAATCCGGAAGCCGCCGCCGCTGTGCTGTACGCGGCGGCCGCCCGGGCCGGCGTCGATGTCTCGATCGCGACGGTCACCGGCGATGACCTGATGCCCGCCCTGGATACCCTCCGCTCGTCCAAGCTTCTCGAAATGAGTAGGGGCACAGCAGTCCCGGATAATCCGGTCAGTTTCAACGCCTATCTGGGCGCGCGGCCCATCGCCGCCGCGCTGGACGCGGGCGCGGATATCGTCATCACCGGACGCTGCGCCGACAGTGCACTGGTCCTCGGCCCACTCATCCACGAATTCGACTGGGCTGTCGATGATTTCGACCGGCTTTCGCAGGGCAGCCTGGCCGGTCATCTGCTCGAATGCGGCCCGCAGTCCACGGGCGGTCTGCTGACCGACTGGCAGTCCACGACCAGCTGGGCCACCAGCGGCTACCCGATCGCCGAGGTGACCGCCGACGGCGCCTTCACCGTCACCACGCCGGAGGGCACCGACGGACTCGTCGACCGCCGGACCGTCACCGAGCAGCTGGTGTACGAGATCGGCGACCCGACCGCCTACCTGCTGCCCGATGTCGTGTGCGACTGGACGCAGGTGCGGGTCGAGGAGACCGGCCCGAATCGTGTCCGGGTGAGTGGCGCGCGCGGACTGCCCCCGACCCCGACGCTGAAGGCCTGCGCCCAGGTGCCCGACGGGTCGCGCACCCAGATCCTCATCTTCCTCGGCGGCCGCGATGCCGTGCCCAAGGCCCGCCGGGTCGCCACCGACCTGCTCGTCCGGGGCCGGAAGTTGTTGTCCGCGCGCGGTTTCGCGGACTTCCGGGCCGAGCACATCGATATCATCGGGGCCGAGGACACCTACGGCCCGCACGCCGCCCGGCCGACCGCGCGCGAGGTCATGATCCGCGTCGCGGTGCACCATGACGACCCCGCCGCTCTCAGCGCGTTCATTCGCGAGTTCCCCTGTATGGGATTGTCCGGGCCTCCGGGCATGGGTGGTGGTGGCGCGCTGCCGAAGCCGTCGCCGGTGCTGCGCCTCGACAGCTTCCTCGTGCCCCGCGACACTGTGACCGCGTCGGTCCTGGTCGATGGCCGGTCGATCGATCCGCGCGACGTCCCGGCCGGGCTGTGTCGTGCGATCGAGCGGCCGCGGGGGGCCGATGCACCGGAAACCACCCCGAATGACTGGGAAGGCTCCGAATTCGACGGGGAGACCGTCGAAGTCCCGCTGATCGCGATCGCCCACGGGCGCAGCGGCGACAAGGGCGCCGACGTGAACATCGGCATCATCGCCCGTGATCCGGCACTCGAGCCGATCATTCACCGCCAGGTCACCGCCGCCCGCGTGGCGCAGTGGCTGGCGCATTTCGGCGCTGCCCGGGTGGAGCGGTACGCCCTGCCCGGCATCCACGGCGTCAATTTCCTACTGCGCCAAGGGCTCGGCGCGGGCGGAACGCTCTCCCTGCGCGTGGATCCGCAGGGCAAGGCGGCCGCGCAGCAGCTGCTGGATATGCCGGTGCACATTCCCGCGGCGCAGTTTCTCCAATTGGCTTCTGCCGAACTCACTTCGAACGAATAGGTGACCCATGCCTGTCTTCACTCCCGAGCACGACCAGTTCCGCGACTCCGTCCGCCGATTCGTCGAACAGCGGATCAACCCGCACATCGACGAGTGGGAAGCGGCGGGCATCATGCCGCTGCACGAGTTGATCTCCGAGATGGCGAAATTGGGCTTCGTCGGTCTGGACTACGACCCGGTCTACGGGGGCCAGGGCGCCGACCACCTGTTCACACTGGTGCTCGCTGAGGAGCTGGGCCGCGTCGAGAACGGCTCGTTCCCCATGGCATTCGGCGTGCACAACGCGATGGCCACCCCGTCACTGCACAAGTACGGCACCCACGAACTCAAGCAGGCTTATCTGGCGCCGGCCATGCGCGGGGAGATGATCGCGGCCGTCGCCATCACCGAGCCGGACGCCGGTTCCGACGTGGCGGGACTGCGCACCCACGCCCGCCGCGACGGCGACGACTGGATCATCAACGGTTCGAAGATCTTCATCACCAACGCCGTTCAGGCCGACTGGTTGTGTGTGCTGGTCCGCACCTCCGACGAGGGCGGCTACCGCGGCATGAGCCAGATCATCGTGCCGACGATCAGCCCCGGCTTCACGGTGGCCAAGAAACTGGACAAGCTCGGCATGCGCGCTTCCGACACCGGGGTGCTGTCCTTCGACGACGTGCGCGTCCCGGTCGCAAACACCATCGGCTCCGTCGGCCGCGGCTTCCAGCAGCAGATGGAGCAGTTCGTCATGGAGCGCATGTGGGGCTGCTACTCGGTGCCGACCACGATGACGATCGCCCTCGAACGCACTCGCGACTACGCCAAGCAGCGCAAGATATTCGGGCAGCCGCTCAGCTCCCAGCAGTATCTCGCCTACCAGTACGCCGAATTCGCGGCCCGGGTCGACATGCTGCGGGTCTACAACCATGCCATCGCCGAGCAGTTCATGGACGGCGGCAACGTCACCCGCATGGCGACCATCGCCAAACTCGAGGCGGGCCGCCTGTCCCGCCAGGTCGCCGACTGGTGTGTCCAGGTGCACGGAGGCATCGGCTACATCGAGGAAACCTGGACCGCCCGCTTCTTCCGCGACAGCCGGCTGCTGTCCATCGGCGGCGGCGCCGACGAGGTGATGATGCGCGTGCTGTCGAGTATGGACGGCTTCGCGTGACTTCCCGGATCTTCGCTCCAGAGGTCCTGGCCGGTCAGGTCTGTGTCGTGACCGGCGCGGGCACCGGACTGGGCCGCGCCGCAGCGCTCGAACTGGCGCGCTGCGGCGCCACCGTCGTGGTGTGCGGCCGCCGCCCCGAACCGATCATCGACACCGCCGCCGCCATCGCCGCGCTCGGCGGCACAGCCGCCGCATACCCCCTCGATATCCGCGACGAGTACGCCGTGGACGACTTCTTCGACACGGTCGTCGAACGCCACGGCCGCGTCGACACTCTGGTCAACAATGCCGGCGGCCAATTCATGTGCCCCGCGGAACGCATCACCCCCAAGGGTTTCCGCACCGTCCTCGACCTGAACATCATGGGCACCTGGCTGATGACCCACGCCGCGGTCACGAAAGCCATGATCCCCCAGTCCTCCGGCAAGGTCCTCAACGTCACGCTCTCCCCCCACCACGGCTTCCCGGGCCTGGCTCACTCCGCCGCCGCCCGCGCCGCGGTCGAGAACCTGACCCGCACCCTGTCGGTCGAATGGGCCCGCTTCGGAGTCCGCCTGTGCGCCGTGGCCACCGGCCACATGGACACCAGCGCCCTCCGCGGCAAATATCCGCCCGGCGTAGCAGAAGCGGCCCTCACCACCATCCCCCTCGGCCGCTACGGCACCGAATCGGAATTCGCCTGGCTCATCACCTATCTCGCCTCCCCAGCCGGCGACTACCTCTCCGGCACCGTCCTCACCCTCGACGGCGCCCGCGACAACCTCGCCCACCCGTGGCCCCCACCAGGTTTCGCCGAGATCGCCGACATGGTGGAAAAGCGCGGACCCCGTACCTACTGACTCGACCGGGTTTGCGGTGGAGTCAGTTCATGGGGCAAGAACGAACATCCCCAGTATTCCTGCCACGAACAGCACCGCTCCCGGCCAGACGAGCCAAGGCTCCGGGGACCAGACAAAAGCCGTGTCCAGCAGCGCCGCGCCGACGAACGTTGTCAGCGCCGCGGCCCCGAGCAATCGCGCGCTCATCATTCCCCCTGTGCCGGGTTCGACCACCGGCCAGTATCGAGGGTACTGATTGCCAGGATCGGTCTACAACAGCAGTGCTGAACTACAACAAGTCTCGTCCCCGATGGGCGGCGGCTATTGCCGCCGCCCATGCTGGCTATTCGGGGTTCCAGTAGAACTCGCTGAAAATCCAACGATGTTCGACATACGCCCCGGGTCGGTGATTCGCATGCCGGTATGTCCTGTTCTGTTGTGGGAAGGGTGATTTCGGGTGCTCGGGGGCGGTCAGTCGTCGGCGAGGGCCGGGAGCTCGCACAGTGCCGCAGCTCCCGCAAACGCGAACGTCAGCGTGAACGTGCCGCAGACGGCCGCGAACGGATCTACTCCGGCGCCGGAGAACGCGGCGGTCACCATGACCGCACCGGCGGCCACCGCCACGCCAGCCAGGATCACGCAACCCACGCCCGCTCGGCAGCCACCCGGTGCGACGGCGGATTCCGGCCCGAGGTTGGCCAGGGCTCGTGAGCCGGCGCCGACCGCCAGTAGCCAGCCGGCCCACCACAATCCCACGATGGCGGGCCGGATCGGCAGCGGCGGGATTGCGGGCAGCACTCCGCCGTGAACAATTAACACCACGGCCGCGATCAGCACCGCCGGAACGGCGAAGTACCGGATGGACCGTCGCACCACCGCCGCCAGCGCGGCCGGGTTCGGGTGTGGCACCGGTGTCACCAGGGCACATCCCGCCAGCAGGCCCACCGAGCAGACTTGCAGCACGCATCTGAGGGAGGGGTCGGCGTCTTCGGTGATGAGATTCGCGAGGAACCATCCACACCCGGCGACCGCGAGCACCATCGCCGCCGTACGAGCGGACCGTTGCCCGCGATGGCCAGACGGCCAGATCGCCGGCTGCAGCCAGATGGTGACCGCGCTCGCCACCAGATTCGGCCAGGATCGCCACCCTTCGGCCTGCGCCGCCTCGCACAGATCCTCGCCCCACCGGTCACGGTAGGGGCGCGGATACAACATCCGCACGAGAACGCGCGTGCAGGTGATCACGCTGGGCTCACCCCCAGCCGTCGCAGCCCTGTCCTCGACACCTCGGCCATGGCCCGCAGTTCCCGTTCCAGCAACGCGGCGCCCTGAGGAGTCAGGCGCACCGGGCGCTGCCGCCCGACACCGTCCATCGCCTCGATCAGCCTTTTGGCCTCCAGTCGTGCCAAAGCCCCGTACAGACTGCCCGGTCCCAGCCGCTCACCAGCGAATTGCTCGATCGCGGCGTTGATCGCGTAGCCGTGCAACGGACCCTCCGCGAGTGCGCACAGGACCAATATCTGTGCGTCGTTGGCGAGCATCACAACCTCCTCGTTCGACCCTCATCGCAGACTAGTACACGCTGCGTAGTACACGCCGCGTAGTACGCGAAATGTACTATGCGGGTGATGACCAGCCCTGCCTGGTCGAAAGGAGTGGTAGCGATATGGGTGTACAGGTGGAATCGGTCGAGAGCGAGGCCGCCAGGGCGGTGAATGCGGCGCTGACCGGCTCCTTCGTGGCGGGGGTGTGCTTCGTCGCCTTGACCTGGACCACGACGCAGGCCAAGAGTGTGCGTTCGGCGAGCCCGTGGCAAACCGACCCGTACGACGTGGTGGTGTCGTTCACCGAATTCGTGGTTCCGGCGATGTTGTTGCTGATGGCGCTGCGGATGCTGTTGTGGCGTACCGGCCGCCACCGGTCACAGCCGGCCTTCCGAGCGGCACAGCTGGTCCGGGCGGCGACAGCGACCACGGGGCTCGTGGCGGTGACCGTGGCGTCCGACTGGATCGCGGTCGTGGTCGGCGCGAATCATGCGGTCTGGACCAAGCCGACCACACCGGTGCTGATCGGCGCACTCGCGGTCCTCACGGCCGCCACCGCTGCCGGGCTGATGGTCCAGCGAAAAGCGGTACGGCAGCTGCTGCCCGATCGATCGCACGACGGCGACTGGCTCGATGACATCGAACCGCTCGCCACAAGGCTCTGGGGCGGCCGGGCCGTTGTTGGTCCCGTCTGCTACCGGTCGATCACCGCATTCATCCGCCGTCACGACATCGCCGTTCCGGCGGCGGCGGCCATGGCCGCGGGAACAGCGATCGCCGGCCTGCAAGCTCACGGCGAGAAGTGGACCGACCCGACGCTGGTCCTCTTCGCAGTAGTCGTCGCCACCAGCGGATTCTTCGGGATGGCAATGCTCGTCAACCACCTCATCGTCTTCATCACCCCAGCCTCGCCGCTGAACCGGAAAGGTCGCGCTGTCCGCGCCGCCGTGACCGCCGCCGCCCTGGGAATTCCGGCCGCAGTGGCCGTGCGTGCCACGCTTTTCTATCTGCTCGGCGGTGTCATCGGACACACGCCTTCGGGGCTGCTCCTCCTGGTGACCGGCTGCGGGGTCATCGTGGGCACCTTGACATTCGCCGTAGGCATGGCGAGCGCCCGCTCGTAACCACGTCCGGGCCGGTCGATCAGCGCCTTGCGTCCTGACCATCAGCCCGAAGAACAGGAGTAAGCCATGGTGGTCCTCGCGCGCTACGGCAGCATCGACGTCTTCATCGCCCGTCTGCACGCTCTGCTGGACACACCCACCGTCGAGCGTCCCGTCGCGGTGGTGCCCCGCGGCCGGTGGCCGGCACCGGCTCGCCGAGCCCACGCGCAGAAGGCCGATGACTACCGCAGCCCCACCTCGCCCGAGTGGTTGAAACCTGAGGGTCGGGCTACCGAGAGGCAGTCGCAGGCGGGGCAAACCGTATGCGTCACTTGTGGCTTGGAGATCCCACCATCGTTTTCCGAACAGTCCGGCCACCGTAGGAAGCGGCACGGAGTGACATCCCTACGGCACAGTTGGTCAGTTGACCGATCGCCCTATCGTTTTCCGAACAGCCCGACCGTCATCGGAAGGGGCGCGGGTACCTCCACAAATCGCCGCCCAACCCCATGGAATTCGGGGCTCTCGGCGCACTGAATCCGCCAGATGTTTTGAAATGGAAATGATTAACTCTGCGGTGGTGGGTCGAGAGGTTCGGCCCCACGCTCGATCGAAGGGTTCTCCTGCATGCGCACTCTCATTGCGGCAGTCGGCATTGCCACCGCGCTGACCGTCGGAACCGGACAGGCGGTGGCCGCGCCGCTGGCCGTCGCCGACGCTCCAGTCGCCCCGGTCGCGGAGACCGGCTCCTCCAGCGGATCGGTCGGGATCCTCAACGGCGCCCTCGCCCTCCTGCTGTGCATGCTCTCGCCTACCGGTTGCACCGCCAACACACACGGCTGGCCGTAAGGGTGAATTCTGAGATCACTCATCGGCGAATTTCGACACCACCACGGCCGTGCAGACCGTCCAGCGGTATCGGTGAATCTCGACACCACCCGAGCACGGCATCCGCCGCGCTCGACCGTAATGCGGTATGTCGAGTGTTCCGGGCGCTACTCCACGCCAGCCGGGTCCGGCGGCGCGTTCAGGTTCGTCAGAGGACTCTGGCCTGGTGATGCCGTGCACCATCGGCTGACCGAACCAGCGAGCCGGTTGTCGTTGTGTCAGCCGAGTGTGGCCAGCAGGGTGGCCAGGGACCGGGTCTCGGTCGCGGGGTCGGGGTGGGGGGCGCGGACCGCGTGGAGCACCTCGTCGATCTGGCTGTCGAGCAGCTTCCACGCGGACCCGTCGAGGGGCTTCAAGCCCGCCTCGTCGCGATCCCACGCGGTTTCGAGGTCGGTGATCCGGGCCTTGGCCTCGGCCTGCTTGCCGGCCTGCACCAGGGCCTGCGTGTCCTGGGTGATCGTGCGGAACTTCGCGACTTCCACCAGCGGGAAGTGCGCGCTCACCTGGCCCGGGGCGGCGGTGGCCGGTGTGGGCGATCCGTCCTCCTCGTTGGCGGACGCGGCATGTGGCTGCCCGGCTGCCCACACCAACAGCGCGCCTGCGAGAATCGCGACGATCGCGTAGTAGCCGAGCATGATTCGTTCCCGCACGGGATTGCCGGTCGGGGCCGTCGTGCGCGGCCGCTGGTCGGCGTCGATGACATCGGCGCGGGTCCGGGTGAGGAAGACGACGGTCGCGAGGATGGCGGCCAGGAAGATGACGCTGGTGCCGGCGGTGCCGACGCCGAGGCCGTGATCGACGCGCGGGGAGGCGAACCAGTCGCCCAGGTTCGCGCCCAGCGGCCGGGTCAGGATGTAGGCGAGCCAGAACGACAACACGGCGTTCGCGCCCAGCCGCCAGCCGACGGCGATCGCGGCGATGAGCCCGGCCGGCAGCAGCACCGATGTCCCCGGTCCCCATCCGGTGGCGTCCAGCGTCCAATCACCGGCGGCGGTTCCGAGGGCGAAGGTGACCAGGACGGCGAGCCAATAGAACATTTCGCGCCCCACGGTGACGATGCTGTGGATCGACAGCGTCTTCTCGCGAGCGAACCAGACTCCGAACACGACCGCCAGCAGCGCGGCGAACACAGAAGTGCTCAACGCCAGCGGGACGCCGAGATTGTCGGTGAGGATGTCGGTGTACAGGGTGCCGGTGACGCTGAGCACGACCACGGTGAGCCAGTAGACGACCGGCACATACCGGTCCAGCCGCACCTGCCAGGCCAGCACCGCCGCCAGCACCACCGTGAACAGCGCAGCGGTGAGGTTCAGGCCGACGCCGAGGGTGGTGTTGATCCAGTCGGCGAAGCTCTCACCCACCGTGGTGCACAGGATCTTGATGGCCCAGAACCACACCGTGACCTCGGGCACCTTGCTCAGCATGCGCCTGGTCTCGCCCACCCGGGATGTCGTCATATCCGTCACGGCAGACCACCGTAGCGAGCACCCGCTGTGGCGACGCTGAGAACGAGCAGCCCAGAACCGGACCGATCCCGCGGCGGGCGGAATCTGGTGATGGCGTGGGACTGGGTCGCTCCCACCGCGACCGTTCTCGTCGGTCGAGGTCGACGGCGACCGACTTCGGCATGGGCACCGGCCCCGATGCTTGCCCCACGAGACTGCTTGCCCCACGAGACCAGGACCGGCACAGTCCGACCTCACCCTGGCCCGATCTGTCGGGTTCGTGGTCAGGTCGCCGAGCTCCTACCTGCCGTAGTGAGGATGCCTGATGCCCAGCGTGGAGAACCCGCAATCCTGAAGACGGCCCGAACCGCGAAGCCTGTTCTCCGGTCGCCGCGGGTCGGTGTCGATGTCCGTCGGGGCCGACGCGGATGCGCTTTTGGACACGCCTTGCTGTGGCGACGCCTGGCCGGTGCCACCGTTTACGCTTGCCAAGCGGTATCCCGTGTGGGTTTGTTCTTGTGATCGTCGCGGACCGGAAGGCTCAAGGCATGCGACGTTCGTTCACCGTCGCCGTGGCCGCCGCTACGGTCGCGACAAGGCCGGCCATGCTGAGCCAAGGCCAGTGGCGCCGAACTCGGCCGCGCCCAGCCGCCCGGCGGGGATATCTCTGGCGGGGGAGTTCATCTGACGGCGTCGGTTGACAGCGTCGGGGCGAACCCGCCCGGTGATCGGACACCGAATTTCCTCATGACGTTCTCGCATGCCGCGCAGATGTCGGGCGATTACTCTGTCACCGTGGATGGTGGCCAAATCACCTCCGGTCAGGCCGTCGCGGGATTCATCCTGGGCTGCGGGATCAGCGTGGACGGCGGCGTCACCGTCGGGATCGACCCCCATCAAGGGCTGGTCGGCAGTATGTCCCCCTCGATCAGCTCTCCCAGCGCCTCGGTCAGCCCGCCGAGCGTCTCCGGCGTGCCCACCTCGGCCAGCCCGCCCAGCGTGAGCATCGATCTCGACCCCACAATCGGCGGAATACTGGGCTTGTCCGAAGTCCTGGCCGGAGACTTGGGACCCGGCCAGATCACCAAAGCGACGACGGCGACGGCCAGACTGGACGCGCACACGACCTTCCCGTTTCACATCAGGTTCAGCGACACCTCGCTCACCGTCGTCCAATGCGCCTCTCCGGTATCGGCGGTCCCTTTCGTCACCGCCACCGTGACCACCGCCCGAGGGATGACGCAGACCACCGCCTACGGCGACCAGTTCACCTTCTGAAAAGCCCGACGGATCCTGTCACGCCGTGGTTTCCCAGAACCGTTGGTATCACGGTGGTGTCGGTGTTGCCGGAAACACCAGTGACCTGGCGGCATCGAGAAATCACCGTGACCCTCACCGACGACATCTCGAGGCCCTCGACGCTCACCTGAGCACTGCCGATTGGACCCCGCCTACGACGCCGACGGCGAAGTCCGCGACGGAGCCTGGGTCGCCGAAGCCACCGGTCTCACTGACTTGTCGGGCTGGCCGCCCGGCATGCGCCTGGTCATCAGAAAGGAGAGACCGTATCCCGGCGCCCAACTGCGGTTCACCGACCGCGACGGGCTCCGGTTGACCGCGTTCGTCACCAACACCACCGCGGCCAGCTCCCGGATCTGGAGCTACGTCAATATCTTGCGGCATGGGCCATCTTCGAGTGCAGGAGTGCACCTGGCGGCAGGGTGGGGTGGCGACCGGAGGTAGGAAGATAAGCATCCTGTCACTCACTGGCCTCGCGTGTCACGTACCGAGTACCTGTCCGACGCCCAGTGGGCGTTTATCGCCCCTGCTGCCGTCTGTCAGCGAACAGGGTGGACGTCCGTTCCGCAACAACCACTGGGTCGTCGATGGCATCGTCTACCGGTACGGGGTCGGTGTGCCGTGCTGTGCCTGCCGAATTCGGGCCGTGGCAGACGATCTGGAAACGTCACCGCCGCTCAGCGGCCGGTGCGAGCATCGACAGGCAGGATGGTCCCCATGAGCGCACACGCAGGCCTGCTCCTGGCGGTCGCGATCCCCGCCGGCGGCCTGGTCGTGTTCACGCTGGTCTTCTTCCTGCTCGGCCGCAGGATGCGGCGGCTGCGTCGCGAAGGTCGTGTCACGTACCCCGCGAAGACCACGCCCGGCAGCAACGACTTCTCCAGCAACGGCGTGTGAGCCCCCCGAGCGGCCCTGGAATCCGGAAGCTGGCCCGGGGGTGCTACTAGCGCCGGCACCCACGTGCCTTGGGAGTGAAAGGTTAAGCGCATGACGACACCTCGCGCCTATCTCGGCGCTGTTGCGCAGATATACACGGAACTTGATGCTTCTCTGGATTTGCGAGCCCCGCTGGCGGACACGAGTCGTGACGCGATGCTCGCGTCGCTGGGATACGGGGTGGTGGACTGGCTCGTCGATCTGTGGCGAGTCGCCGACGGCGGGCCAGTCTGCAGTCCGGTGTTCACACGGCCAGATTTCTTCACCGGTGCGGACTTCCTGTCCGTGTCGCAGTCCCTTGCGTTGCGCAATCGCCTGCGTGATATTGCGGGGAACTTCGCGGGCTGGCAGGAGTCGGTACCTCGCGATGGTCGGATCCGCGCGGGCTGGTTCCTCGACACGTGGGTGCCATTCGCAGCCTTTGGAGGGAGCACGATCGTCCTGTTCGCCGACTGCGACCCGGGCCCGGGGGGCGAGGTCGGTCAGGTGATCTCCTACGTGCATGACCCCGACCAGATCTCGTTGGTGGCACTCGATGGTGAGGCGTATCTTGACGCATCGCTCAAGTGGTTCCGCGATCAAGCAGAAGTCGTCCCCGAACCTGAAGATTGAGACGCTTCTTCGCCCTAGGGCGTGTCTCCCAACTGGGCAGGGTTCAGGTGGGTTGCTTGAGGCGTGTCGCGGTTTCAGTTGCTCTCCGATGCCCCGGACAGGTGCACCGACCGGGCCCGTCCACGACCGCAGATGGCGACCCCATCGGGACGGGGCGATGCGACGGAGGTCGGGAATGGCCGCGCCGTACCATCGCAGTGAGCGCGAAGCGCCAGGCCGAGATTCCGGCACCGGTGTGAGGGAGGGGCCAGGATGTTCGGTTGGAAGAAGAAGCGCAACGATTCGAAGATGACGCTCGACCAGGTGATGGCGAAGCTCAGGCCTGACCTGAGTCGGGAATCGCTCGGCGTCGGGCCTGACTTCCCGGGCGTCGCCCCGAACCCGCTCATGAGCAGTGATGCACGCAAGCGCAATGCGGAACTGCGTACGGGGGCGCTTGCGCTCGGCGTTCTCGTCGACTGGCGGGAGGTCAACAGCAATCCACGCGTGGTCCTGATGCTCGACGTGGAGACCGCCGATGGCATCTCGTTCCGCGGTATCGCAGACGAAGGCCTCACGATCACCGAGCTCACCCGACTCGCCCCAGGACAGACGTTGCCCGTGCGCTACCGTCCGGCCGTCATGGACCACTACGTCGCCCTTGCCCGGGACGCGGACCCCGCCCACATGCAGCAGCTCTCTGACGAGATCGCGAGCCGCAAACGGACCTGACTCGAAGCCGTTGGCCGGATCCCTAGGGCGTGTCTGGCGAAGGTTGAGCGTTCTGGCTGGCACTCTGGTCCCGTGTCGCGTTTTCAGTTGCTCTCGGATGCCGCGTAGCGGCACAACGCATTGCGGGCAGCTGCAAGCGCCTCGCGAATGCGCTGTTATGGCTCCCCTCTATGTCAAGACGTTGGTGAGGGTGCGGGGTTAGCCTGTTTGTTGGGTCTGGGATGTGGCTTGTCCGAAGGATCGGTGTGCGGGTTGGAACCGGTCGCGCTGGAGTCAAGAGTCGTTCTCGATTGCCCTCCCGGGCCTGCCCATTCGCGGTGTCGTTGATCGGTGAGCATCCGAACGTAGATGACGTTCGAGAGTCGTCGTTTGAGGGCGCGGATTGCTTCCAAACACGGCTACCTCAGTGGAAAAGCCCTTACCGCCCAATCAGTAAGATTGATAACCCGACGACGAGCCGATCTCGCCGGTCTCAGCGAACATCGACTCACCGGACGCTCGCTACGACTCGGCTTCATGGTCCAGTCACGACTCCGAGATGACGACCCGGCAGAAATCATGCAGCAAACTGGTCACCGCGAAAGCTGGGCGTTGGCGCTGTGTACGGAGCTGTACCGCAACCCGTCGGTCCTCCCCAATTCGCCACTGGCCGAACCAATTCGCAGCGACCGGTTCACCACCGAGGCCTTGCTCGCGCTGGCTCCCGGCGACGCTCTCACCGAGATGCGGTCGCTGTATCTACTCGCTCTCACCGAACTGGCCGAATTCCTGCCCGACCCAACGGCGGCGCTGGCACCGGGGCCGACGTTCGCCGCCTCGCAACTCTGCTCGGCTGATGCCGACCTCATCGTGGACGGCGTCCTGATCTCATCGGCCGCCAAGCCAATCACCAACCATCCTGCGCCGCATGCCGAACCGCGAAGACACCCCGGAGCTACGCCATATCCGCCCGAAATTCGGCGAATACTACGGTGACCCCTACCAGGCCTGGGGCTCGTGCACCGCGGGCCCAATCGCGACGTGCGCGAGCAACCCCGTCAGGTCGATGCCCAGATGCTCGGTGACCTCACCAGCGCGTTGTCCAGCGCCGCCCGCGTGGATCCCGGCTGGGGGCGCAGCCGGACAATGGTGTCCTTCCAGCGGATTTCGACGTGGCAGACCTGGTCACCGCGGGCGGACCCGGCGACCGGGCACGGTGCACCGATGACGACGTGGGCCTCGCTACCGCAGCGGCTGACCCGGCCGCTGATGAACATCTGCACTCGGGCACTCCCCCTAGACCGATCTCGTCACCGTTCGATAGTTCGACGCCGCGGGCGGTCGCGGATTGCTCGACCCGGATCATCGACCGAGCAGTCCGGCCACACCGCCGATAGCGGCCATGCGATCCGAGTGCTCGCTGCCGCAGCTCAGCACTGGACACGATCTGTGTGACCGGTGTGGGCCGCGGCGATCGCGGCGCACTGATAGCGCAGGTAGGCGCGCGGGAGCAGGTCGTCGGCGGTGGCGCGCCAGCGCCGACGGATCCGATCGGGGATGGTGGTGAAATCGGCGGTGCGACTGTAGATGTCGGCGTCGAGGAGTCGGCGGCGGATCTGGATGTCGGCCTGGACGAGATCGGCGGCACCGTCGAGGACGGTCAGCAGCGGCAACAGTTGCGGGTAGCGGTCGTACAGCTCATCACCGATGGCGGCCATGGACTGCCACCGATGGATCTGGGCACACAGTACGTGCAGGTCGGCGAGACGGTACATGCCCTCACCACCACCAGTGCCCGGCGGCCTTGCCGCGGGGCGCGCAT
Organism: Nocardia tengchongensis; assembly: GCF_054781395.1. Taxonomy (NCBI): domain Bacteria; kingdom Bacillati; phylum Actinomycetota; class Actinomycetes; order Mycobacteriales; family Nocardiaceae; genus Nocardia; species Nocardia tengchongensis. The sequence goes on along the minus strand of NZ_BAAGUM010000016.1, from coordinate 3,340 downwards.
CCATACCTGCTCATGACACGACCATTTCCACCGTGACGATCCGATTGCTGCTCAGGCCGGGTGGACCGAAGAGATCTGCGGGAGGATCCACCCAGCCGTCGAGCACGATGCGCCGCTCGGAGTCGGTGAAGCGGGCATCGATTCCGGAGTCGTCCACGGTTGACCCCGGCCGGGGTGATCCGACGTGAGAATGCGGCGCGATAACCGCACCCTGATTCCCGCCACGCTCCACGATCAGCTCACCCGCACCGCACCGTATCGAGATCTGGCGCTGGAGCGGCCCGAATACCGCGCTGATGGCACGAATCGAGAGTGTCCAGGCACGGAAGGTCACCGATATCTCGGAATTAGCTAAGTGATCGAGATTGTCGTGCAAAATGCCGATCAGACCCGGCCCAACCGGTCGGTGAACCTTCACGGGGTGAAATGACCGCTCTGATGGGATTGACCGCACACGAACTGCTCGCGCAGATCCTCGCGCGCTACGGCAGCATCGACGCCTTCATCGCCCGCCTGCACGTCCTGCTGGACACACCCACCGTCGAGCGCCCGGCCGCGGTGGCGCCCTCGGCCGGTGGCCGGCACCGCCTCGCAGAGCCCCCGGGCCGGGTGCAGCGGCACTACCGCCGGATTTCTAGCGGATGAGCCCTACCCCCTAAAGGGCCGACAAGACTTGTTGGACACCAATACTTTTCGACACGTTTTCTAGACACATGCCCGATTCGGGCGACCTGGGACTGCGAACCGCACCGCACCGAGGCGTCGCGGGTGTTGTAAGTCGACCGATTCTCAACACTCAAGCTGTAGCGGGACTGGCCGCCCAAACAGTCGGCGGCCAGTCCCGCGGCCACACATTGTCAGGCTTCTGTGTGCTGTCGCCGTCCCAATCGAAGACAGGCGCTGGATCCCACTGCTCGGGTAGCACGAACGACACCTCGCTGGTGTCGGAGAACGTCGCATTCGTGAAGTCCGTGATGCCGGAGAACGTCGCATTCGTGAAGCCCGTGTCGCCGGCAAAGTCGGCCCCCGCGAAGTGGGTGGCACCGGCGAAAGTCGCTCCCATGAAGTTCGCGTCGCCGGCGAAGATCGCCGTCGCGAAGTGGGTATCGCCAGCGAAGTTGGCCCCTGTGAAATAGGTGGCACCGGCGAAGACCGTGACGATGAAGGAGGTGGTGCCGGAGAAAGTCGCCCTCATGAAGCCTTCGGTGCCAGAGAAGATCGCTCCCTCAAACGAGGTGTTGCCGGAGAAGGTCGCTCCCTCAAACGAGGTGTTGCCGGAGAAGGTCGCGCCTGCGAAATCTGTGTCGCCAGAGAAGACCACCTTCGCGAAGTCCGTGTTGCTGGAGAATACTGCTGCTGCAAAGCGCCCGATCCCCATGAACCGGGCACCGCTGAAGTCTGCGGATTCCAAACGAGCGGTGCGGAAGTCGAATGCGTTCTCGCTCCAGCTGTGCGTAGCGTCGGCGCGTAGGTGGTCGGCAATGACCCGGATGATGGTCTGTCTCACCTCCCGGTCGTCCTGCCGATACTCGGCGTGTTCTTCCTGCTCGACCTCGACATCGCGGCTGACCACATCGCGTTGAACCACGGTCTTGGTCACTCGCTTGGTACGTCCAGACCCGCCGTGGGCGGGGTCGTAGGGCAGCCGCAGGTACCCGCACAACACATCAATGCACTGCTGACGATTGGACCCGGTCGACTCGTCGGCCACGCCGGCCATCGCGTACACCCCGGCGATCCGGACCGCGACCGAGGCCGAACCCAGTTGAGCGGCCGCCGCGCCGAACCGTTCGACGAACCGGTTCTGCTCGAGATCACGCTGGCGCCGGTAAGCCACCACCAGCGCGACCGCGCCACCGACACCACCCACGACCGTCAACGCCAGCTTCGTGATGTCGATCGGCGCGGCCAGATTGTCGTTGGTCTTGATCTCCAGCTTCAGTACCGCGTACGCGAGCGCCGCGATGCCGACACCGATCACCAGCGCCCACATGACCGCAGTGAACAACCGAGCCCGGCCTGCCCACCGCCCCACCCACGACATCGAACTCTTCGCCTGCACACTGGCTTTGCGCACCCGCCCGGACATGGACAAGATTCTGCGCGACGATCAACCTTGAGACGACCTGGTTGACGAACGGACTTCCGAACACTGGTACATGGGCAAGCGCGGGCGATCAGATCGGGGTGTCCGCCTTCGTCAGACCATCGTTTTCCGAACAGCTCGACCACCGGCAAGCCGTCGCTCAACCCCATGGAATTCGGGGCCACCGTGTGCGCGGAATCCGTCAGATATTTTGAAATGGAAATGATTAACTCTTCGGCGGTGGGGCCGAGCGGTTCTGCCCCACGCTCGATCGAAGGGTTCTCCCGCATGCGCACTCTCATTGCGGCAGTCGGCATTGCCACCGCGCTGACCGTCGGAACCGGACAGGCGGTGGCCGCGCCGCTGGCCGTCGCCGACGCTCCAGTCGCCCCGGTCGCGGAGACCGGCTCCTCCAGCGGATCGGTCGGGATCCTCAACGGCGCCCTCGCCCTCCTGCTGTGCATGCTCTCGCCTACCGGTTGCACCGCCAACACACACGGCTGGCCGTAAGGGGTTCCAGTAAGAATCCTGTCACCTGGTACATGAAGCGTTGCTGTCCTCTGCCTTGCGCGCTGCGCGGGCCCGAGTCGCAGTCACCGACGATGCCCCGGGTGATCACTGATCGTTGTCCGAACAGATGTCGGCATGGGGTGTACCCCAAACAGACGGTGGCCGATCGTTAGGGTCGAACCCGGCGATTGAACACACCTTTCACCCGGCCCATGCCCCCAGAATTCACGGCACAGTTCTGAAACACGTTCCTTTTAGAATTTGCCGACGTAGAACCATCAAGGAGCCCGGCCGATGAAATCCACCCTGACACATCGAGTCTCGACAATCCTGGCCACCACCCTGGCCACCGCCACCCTCGCCACCGGCACCGCCACCGCGGCACCGCTCACCCTCGATCCCGTGGCGACGCCCACCGATTCGGCCCCGATCGCCGACCTTGTGGTCCCGATCCCGACGGGCTCGGCGGCTCTCGATCTGGCAGAGGCGATCACCACCGCTGGCTCCAGCAAGCTGATGACAGGGTCGGCTGTGATGAGCGGGATCGGTCAGATCCTCTGCAAGATGGAGGGTGGCACCTGGATCCAGGGCGACAACTACTCCTACTGCCATATCGGCGGGTTCAACCCCGGTTAAGTGGCACATGAGGGCCGAAGTGGGATCACCCCGGCGTTCGAAAAACCATCTTGGTCTCAACTGGTCAGTGCATCGTTCGACTCGACAGGGTAGCGCGGCCGCCAAGGT
>NZ_BAAGUM010000015.1:0-829902 GCF_054781395.1 Nocardia tengchongensis | reverse complement strand
GGGTGGCGGAGTTGACGGTGAACGAGGTCGCTGGTGTGCCACCGAAACTCACCGCCGTCGCGCCGGTCAGGTTCGTCCCGGTGAGCACGACGGTGGTTCCGCCCGTCACCGATCCTGAAACGGGGCGATACTGGTCAGGGTCGGCACCGCGGCATAGGTGTAGGAGACACCGTTACTGGCTCCGCCCGACCCGGTGACGGTCACCTGCACCGTCCCGGCCGTATGGGCGGGGGCGATGGCGGTGATCTGGGTGGCGGAGTTCACGGTGAATATCGTTGCGGTCGAACCGAATCGGACGGTCAACGGGCCGATGAACCCGGTACCCGTGATCGTCACGTTGTTCCCGCCCGCAGTCGGTCCGGCGGTCGGGGAGATGGAGGTTATGGTCGGAACGACGACGTAGACGTAGACAACCGGATTGCTGGTGCCGCCCGGTCCGGTGACGGTGACAGACACGATCCCGGTGCCCGCGGGGGTGACGGCGGTGATCTGGGTATTGGAGTCGACTGTGAACGAGGTCGCCGGTGCCCCACCGAAACTCACCGCAGTGACGCCGGTGAGACCCGACCCGGTGAGTGTCACTGTCGTCCCGCCCGCGGTCGTTCCTTGGCTGGGACTGATGCTGATCAACGCGGGCACCGCGAGATAGGTGTAGGACACCCCGTTGCTGGTGCCCGCCGAAGTGGTGACGGTGACCTGCACGGTACCGACCGAGCCGGCGGGGGCGATCGCGGTGATCTGCGTCGGAGAATCCAGGGTGAAAATCGTTGCGGTAGTGCCGAACCGCACAGTGATCGGCCCGGTGAACCCGGTACCGGTGATCGTGACGCTGGTTCCCCCTGTCACGGGCCCGGACGTCGGAGAGAGAGACGTGATGGTAGGCATGATGGTCGCCTCCTTAATGCTTGTGGAAATTCCTCAGTTGAACCCGAGCGTGGTTTGCCCGAGTTCCCATGGCGGCCCGCTACTTCCAGTATCAACACACCGCCGACCGACCTGAAGAGTTCGCTTTAATTCGTTATCAGATTCGCACAGCCGGTCGGTATTTCAAGGATTCCGGTCGGTATTCAACCACCACCCGTTCCTGCGCCCGAGCGCCGTCACCACGATGGTTCTGTCCGGCATTCCGCATGACAGTGACTCGATCACGCAGCCAATTCGGAGATATCTGAGACCTTCCGTGCCTGGACACTCTCAATTCGTGCCACCGGCACGGTATTCGGAACACTCCAGCACAGAAACTCAGTAATATGCGGGGCTGGTGATCTGATCGTGGAGCGTGGCGAGGATCCAGTTGCGGCTATCCCGTTGTCCGGTCCCGATAACGGGACCATCCGGTTTTTGAGTCCGGGTTGTTTCCGATTCAGTTTCATGTGATTGGGCAGGCCACGAGGTGATGGGTGTGGCCGCAGCGGGCTGCGTACTCGGCCGAGGTCAGGCGGCCCCGGGCCGAGTGGCGGTGCCGCAGATCATTTTCGGTCTTGAAGTCGCCGATGACCGCTCGGGCTTCGAGCAGGCTCGTCCGGTGACTACGGTTGAGGCATCGCGCGGTCGCCGGTCGAACGATTCGATATAGCCGTTGTTCCACGGCCTTCCCGGTCGAATGGAGGAGATTCCGACTCGGCCGCCGCAGCACTGTTGCAGCGCTTGGGAAATCGATGTCCATGCGCGGCCAGCGTGACTTTCGTGTCACCGGTCCAACTGCCGCCAATTGCAGCGGATACGAACACGCGACTGTCCCCCCACCGGCCGTGATTTGGGGGGGCGAAGGTGCTCGGGGGTAGTGACTGGTAAGGGCTCGTATTCAAGTGGTCTGAATTGGTCTGGTGGATGAGCGCGAAAACCGCTAAGCGCAACGGTCGCCGCAACTTGCCGCGCCCGTCCATCATGTCGAGGGTGCCCGTTCAGAAGAAGTAGCTGCCGGATTGCCCCGCAGCTGCATTAGGGCGTCAAACGGAGTCGATGCCCGCCGTGTTTCCACGGGCGACGGCGGTGGTGGGTCCAGAACCACCGCGCCGAGCTTGGCGGGGTCCCGGTAGTAACCGGACGAAAAACAACGACAATGGCTTGACCAGCTGAGATGGCGCACTCCTCGTTTGTCCTGCGGTGCATCGTGATTGGTGCTTGGCTTGGCTGCCGATGAGGTTGGTCGGCGTGTTGGAGGTGCGGCTCCGAGCAGGTACTCCCTCACGCCTGGTTCTTAGACGACTGAATCGCTCCGGTGAGTCCGGAGACCTATTGGTGTGACAGCCCGGCGGGTTGCTGGGCTGATTGTTGAGCGTAGTAGGCCGCCTCCATCTCGGCGGGTGGGATGTCCCCGCAGTATTGGTAGAGGCGGCGGTGGTTGAACCAGTCGACCCATTCGGCGGTGGCGAATTCGACGTGGTCGACGCTGCGCCACGGGCCACGAGGCTTGATCAGTTCGGTCTTGAACAGGCCGTTGATCGTCTCGGCGAGCGCGTTGTCATATGACGAGCCGACCGCGCCGACCGACGGCTGGATTCCGGACTCGGCGAGCCGCTCGGTATAGGCGATGGAGGTGTATTGAGATCCCCTATCGGTATGTTGCACACCATCTTTCACATCCCACCTGGAGCGTTCACGGGTCCAGATCGCATGCTCGATGGCATCGAGGACCAGCGAGGTCACCATCGACGTGCCGGTGCGCCAGCCGATGATCCGGCGGGCGTAGGCATCGATCACGAAGGCCACATAGACCCAGCCCGACCACGTCGAGACATAGGTCATGTCGGCCACCCACAACCGGTTTGGCGCCGGCGGCGCGAACTTCCGTTGCACCGGATCCGCCGGCCGCGGCGCGGCCGGATCCGGGAAGGTGGTGCGCTTGACCCGGCCGCGAACGGCCCCGCGCAGCCCGAGCTCACGCATCAGGCGCTCGACGGTGCATCGGGCAACCGGGTGGCCTTCCCGATTCAGTTGCAGCCACATCTTTCTCGCGCCATGGACGGCGAAGTTCTCGCGGTGAACTCTCGCGATTTCCGCCTTCAGGTCCTCATCGCGCCGCTCCCGTTTCGACGGGACGCGTTTGCGCTGCTCATAATAGGTTGATGGGGCGACTTTGACGCCGAGCTCGGTGAGCGCGGCGCAGATCGACTCGACACCCCAGGCAAGGCCGCCGATCTCGCAGCGGCCTTGGTGTTCGGTGATGAACCGAACGATCAGCGCTGGGGCCGGTCGATCTCGGCGGCGAAGAAAGCCGACGCGGCCTTGAGAATTGCGTTGGCGCGCTTGAGTTCTGCGTTCTCCCGCCGCAACCCCTTCAACTTCGCCAACTCATCCGACGCGACCCCGGCACGGGCCCCGGTGTCGACCTGGCCTTGGCGCACCCACTTACGGACCGTCTCCGGCGTCCCGATCCCGAGCAGATCGGCGACCGCTTTCATCGCCGCCCACTCCGACTCGTGCTCGCCCTTGATCTCGGCGAACATCCGCACGGCCCGCTCACGCATCTCTTGCGGGTACTTCTTCGAACTCGACACGACTCCATCCTTCACAGAGGTTGAAGTCTCCCGACACCCCGGGGCGATTCAGTGCGTACGCTGAGGTCGGGAGCGTAATCCGGCTGCAGCTCGGCTGCGGCGGCCGAGGCCATTCCGCCCTGCGAATACCTGTAGAGGACAACCGGCGGGTGAGCGCCGAGCCCGTTGCCGGGCAACCTGGTCGCGGCACGGGCGGAGTCGAGCACCGCGTAGCCTTGGGCCTTCCGGTTGAGGTAGTCGTGGGTGTCCGGCGTGCCCAGGCCGTGATAATCGGTTATCACCACGGCCATGCCGCGCGAGAGCAGCGTGTACAGCGCCAAGAGGTCCTATTCGAAAATCGCGTCGACCGGCGGCTGATACTGCACGACCTGTGACAGCAGTTTCGAGGGAGCGCACTGCTTGCCCTGTCCCTTCGTGCCGCCCGCATCCGCGACCAGCGGCCGTTCACCCGGGCCGATCCACGGCTGTGTCGGTTGCAGATAGGTGCCCACCACAGCGGTCGGCGCGCCATCGGCGTCGCTGCTGACATACATGATGCGCGTCGAGGTGGCCGGAATGATCCTGGGCCGGCCGGGGCCGACAGCGCCAGTGACGCCGACTCGCTGTGGACGATGTCGCCCGCGCCGCCGGTCAGGGGCATGGATGGGAATATAGAAATCCGCCGCTGCCGCGTCGGTGGCCGGCTCCGCCGCGGCGGGTTGCACAGAAACCGCCGCGCTGCACGCTACGAGCACTCCGGTCAAAGCAGAGGCGCAGACGAGCTTTCGCTCCTCACATATTCGATCCTTCCCGCGGATTGGCTTTCCTGGCAGCTAGATCCGGATCGGTGAGTGAGAGTATGAGGGTAATCGCGCTGGAGCCAGGAAACCGGATGCGACGCCTCGTGTTGCCGATGACGTCCGCCCGTGCCGTGAACGCTGAGACAACGCCCGCTATTGAGATCCTCCCGACCGGCGTTCGGATGACTCGGCGCAAGTGTGCCGCCCGGAGAAAGTCCCGCGCGTTGCGGGCTCCAGGCCGAGAACCATGTGCCAATGTTGCTCGATCCGGATCGAGGCATGTTAAGCTCGTGCTCGCCAGATCGTTGAACCTTGTTCTGACCGATTTCCCTGGGTGGTAGTGGATTTCGCGACTTGATCGGCATTCCCTCCTGTGGTCGGTGACCGCATAGCAGCATGCCGTTCGGGAACGCGGCTCGAAAGCTGTACGCCGGGCATGTTGTGAGCCCGCGTTCTTTGCCAGATGTTGGAAATGTCCGACTCTTCAGGCTTTGAGATACCAAGAAACGTTGACGGACGGGTGCGGGGGGAGTTGTCGCACTGCGGCGCGGAGTTCGAGTTGGATTCCAAAGGCCGACCAGTGAAGGGGTCCAGATGAATCTGAGGTCAACCGAACCTGCTGACCGCCAGGCGGAATTGATTCCGCTGTCGAGGGCGCAATACGGGATGTGGCTGGCGGACAACCTGCCCGGCGGGCAGGCGATGAACATCGCACAGTACGTCGAGATCGAGGGCCCGATCGACGTCGAAGCCTTCATCGAGGCGGTGAACGTTGCCGGCCACGAATCCGAATCTCTGGTCGTCCGGGTGGTCGAGTTCGACGGCGTTCCCTATCAATTCGTCGACCGCAATATGACTTACGACGAGTCTGTGCTGGACGTCAGCGGGGAGAGTGATCCGTTCGCGGCGGCAATGCAATGGATGCGGCGCGATTTCGAAGCCAGAGCCGAGGATATGAGCCGTGACCGGCTCGCCGAGACACGGTTGATCCGAATCGCCGAAGATCGGTATCTGTGGTACGCGCGTGCCCATCATCTCGTCATCGATGGCTACGGTGCATTCAACGTGTTGACCCGGCTGGCCGAGCACTACAACGCATTGCTCGAGGGCCGGCCGCCGGCGCCTCGGGAAGCGGACGCGTTGCGCGACATCATCGAGGCGGAGCAAGCGTATCGGGCGAGCTCTCGGTTCGAGAACGACAGGCAATACTGGCTCGGCAGGATTGCCGACCTTCCGACGCCGACGAGTCTGTCCGGTCGCACCGCCCGCCCGAGCAAGGTCGATCGTGTTTCCGGCATCGAGCTTCCGCCGCAGTTGTTCGACCTGCTCGACCGTTTCTCCGGCAACCTGCAAGCATCGCCTGCGCAGGTCGTCGTGGCGGCCTTCGCCGCATTCCTCGCACGGATGACCGGTGGCAACGATGTGGTGTTGTCGATGCCGGTGAGCGGGCGCGTGACGAAGGGCTTGCGCAATGCTGCCGCGATGTTGGCGAACATGGTGCCGATCCGATTCACGATGGATAGAACGACCACCGTGGAGGAACTGGTCCATGCGTCAGTGTCCGAACTCGTCTCCGCGATGCGGCATCAGCTCTACCGGTTCGAGGACCTGCGCCGCGATTCGAATGCATTGGATGCGTCTGCGAACTCGTTCGGTCCGATCGTCAATATCCTCTTCTTCGACTCCGAAATTCGTCTCGGGTCTGCTGTCGGCCGCTATCGCGCGCTGACCTCGGGCACATTGGACGATCTCCAGCTGAATCTCTACCGTTCCGGGGTAGACGCGCCACTGTTGATCGAACTGCACGGCAACGCGAATCTCTATGGCCAGGATGAACTCGATGCGCACGCCCACCGATTCATCGCCTTCCTGCAACGACTGATCGAAGCGCCCGTCGAAACAGCCCTGATCGCTGTTCCGCTCGTTGACCCTGCTGAAGAGGCACAGATCGCCGGGGAGCTGGCCGGCCGCGACGGGGCAACGAGTTCGGCAACGCTCGTGGATTTGCTGACGCGACAGGCCGATGCGACTCCATCGGCAGTTGCCGTCACATCGGAGGGGGCCCCTCTCACCTATCGGGAGCTGGACGAGCGTTCCAATCGGTTCGCACGCACCCTCATCGCGCTCGGAGCGGGCCCGGACTCGCTGGTGGCGATCGCGATGCCACGGGATGCCGATCTCATCATCGTCACGCTGGCCGTGCTGAAGTCAGGCGCCGGATACCTGCCGCTGGATATCGCGCATCCGGCCGATCGGCTGGAATACGTGCTGAACGACGCCGATCCGATCGCCGTAGTCACGACCGGCGACATGCGCGAGCTTGTGCCCGGAGACCCGGGCCACGTGGTGCTGTTCGACGAGGTCGCCGGCGACGAGGCTGCGACACCTGTCACCGACGCCGACCGGACCAGCCCGCTGCGCCCCGACAACATCGCCTACGTCATCTACACCTCGGGGTCGACCGGTCGGCCCAAGGGCGTGGCCATTGCCCATCGCGCCGTGGCGACGTACCTGGTGAACGCGTGCGCCGAGATCGGCGTGCAGCCCGGCGACGTGTGGATGTTGTTCCACTCCTTCGCGTTCGACTACTCGGTGTGGGAGATCTTCGGCGCGTTGGCCAGTGGTGGCTGCCTGGTAGTCGTGGACACCCCCACCACCCGGTCGCCAGACGATGTCGTGCGCGTGGCGGCACGCGAGAAGGTGACCGTCTTCAACCAGACACCGTTTGCGTTCCAACAGTTCGGTGCCGCGTACCTTCGGTACGAAGATGCGGGTGAGCCTGACGGTGAGCTTTCGCTGCGACTGGTCGTACTCTCCGGCGAACGACTCGACCCGGCTGTGCTGGCGGACTGGTATGAGCACAATCCGGAGCTCCCGGTGCTGGCGAACAGCTATGGCATTACCGAAACCACGGTGTTCGTGACCTATTTCGGCATGACACGGAGCATCGCGACCGCGGACGCCCCGAGTACGATCGGTCCGGCACTGCCTGGTCTGCGCACCTATGTTCTCGATGAACAACTGCGGCCGGCGCCGTTGGGCGCCTGGGGCGAGATCTACGTTGCCGGAACGCAACTCGCCCGCGGTTATCTCAACCGCTCATCGCTGACTTCCGCCCGATTTGTTGCCAGCCCGTTCGGCCGACCAGGCGAGCGGCTCTATCGCAGCGGCGATGTCGCACGCTGGAATCACCAGGGTGAGCTGGAATACCGTGGCCGTGCCGATCAGCAGGTGCAACTGCGTGGGTTTCGCATCGAGTTGGATGAAATTCGCACCGCGTTGTCGACCCATAGCGCGGTCTCGGCGGCGGTTGTCATCGTCCATCGCCCGGGCACGGCGGCGGCCAGGCTCGTGGCCTATGTTGTGCCGACCGGTGGAGATGCCTGTACGGCCGACACTCTGCGCACGTATGTCGCGACATTGCTGCCGGAGTACATGGTGCCCGCCGTTGTCGTGGTGGTGCCCGAGCTGCCGCTGACGGTGAACGGCAAGGTGGACTATCGGGCGCTGCCGGAGCCGATCTTCGATTCGTCCGCGGCCTATGTGGCGCCGAGTTCGGCGGTCGAGGAGGCGATCGCGGCCATCTTCGCCGAGGTGCTGGACCTCGAGCGAATAGGCGTGCTGGACCACTTCTTCGAACTGGGCGGCAATTCGCTCACCGCGACCAATGCCGCCGCGAGAATCGCCGAGCTGACCGGATCCGCTGTGTCGGTCCGCGATCTGTTCAGCAAGCCGACCGTCGCCGAACTCGCCGCGCATATCGACATCGAACACCACCACAGAGCGCTCGTGCTGCGCGCGGAACCGCGCGTCGAGCCGATTCCGTTGTCGCCGGCGCAGAATCGGATGTGGCTGATCAATCAGGCCGACCCGGCCTCCACGGCATACAACATTCCGCTGGTGGTGCAGCTGACCGGCCGACTCGATGTCACTGCGTTGCGCCTGGCTCTGATGGATGTGATCGATCGGCACGAATCCCTGCGGACCGTCTATCCGGACACAAAAGGGGAAGGGAGGCAAGTTGTTCTGGCACCCGGGCACGGTGTCGGCCTGATACCGGAGAAGATCGATTGCGCCGACATCGCGCATCGCATCGGTGAGCTGACTTCGACCGGTTTCGACGTCCGAACAAGTCCACCGATCCGAGTCGCGCTGCTCGAGTCCAGCGAACGGCGTCGGCACGTCCTGGTCGTGGTTTTGCACCATATTTGCTGTGACGGTTCGTCGCTTCCACCGCTCGCGGTCGATATCGCGACGGCCTATGAAGCAAGGTCGCAGGGAAGAACCCCGGACTGGCAGCCCCTGACCGTGCAATACGCCGATTACAGCATCTGGCGCCACGAGATGCTCGGCGACGAGGACGACCCCGAGTCGTTGGCGGCACGCCAGTTGCGTTACTGGGTGACACAACTGGCGGGAATGCCGCCGTTGCTAGAGCTGCCTGCGGACCGTCCGCGTCCTGCTCGCCAATCCATGCGCGGCGACATCGCCGAGAGCGTGATCCCAGCCGAAACCTTTGCTGCGATCCAGTATCTGGCCCGCACGTCCGGCGTCACCACCTTCATGGTCATCCATGCCGCGCTGGCGGTGCTGCTGGCCCGGCTGTCGGGCTCGGGGGATATCACCATCGGGACACCGGTCGCGGGCCGAGGGGAGCGTGCGCTGGAACCGCTCGTCGGCATGTTCGTCAATACGGTGCCGCTACGTACCGAAGTGCGTTCCGATGAATCGCTCCTCGAGTTTCTGTGGCGGGTCAAGGACATCGACGTCGATGCGTTTGCCAACAGCGACCTTCCGTACGAACGGATTGTCGATGAAATAGATCCCAGGCGATCGGTCGCGCACGCACCGCTGTGCCAGGTGTACCTCGTTTTCGAGAACATGGACCGTCCACGGCTGGAGCTGCCCGAACTCACGGTCGAGATCCTGGATCCGGGGCCGCAACCGGCGAAGGTGGACGTTATCGTCACCGTCGCCGAAAACGCTTCTGCGGGAGGCGATGTCTCCCTCCGGATCAACTACGCCACAGATCTGTTCGATCGGGAGACTGTCGAGGAATGGGCCGTGCGGCTGAATTGGGTCCTCGATGCGGTGGTGTCGAGTCCCGACCTGCCGGTGGGTCGCGTGAATGTGCTGTCGGGGAGCGAGCAGGCCGGGTTGGTGCCCGCGTCGGGGGGCCCTGCCGTGGCGCCGCGGGTCTTGGCGGAGTTGTTGTCGGTCGCGGATCCCGATGCGGTGGCTGTGGTTTCGGGTGAACACACGATGTCCTACGGACAGCTCGATGAACAGTCGAATCGTGTTGCCCGGCAATTGATCGCATGGGGTGTCGGCCCGGGTGACCAGGTCGCGTTGGCGATGGCCCGGTCGGTGGAGCTCGTGGTCGGGATGTGGGCGGTGACCAAGGCGGGCGCGGCGTTCGTGCCGGTGGATCCGCGCAATCCGGTCGACCGCGTCGCCCTCATGGTGGCCGATGCCGACGTGCGGGTGGGTCTCACCGTCGAGGCGTCACAGGACCTGCTGCCGGACCGGGTTCAACGGCTGGTGCTCGATGCACCTGACGCACAGGCGCACATCGCGGCTCGGTCCTCGACCGCGGTGACGGATGCAGACCGGCTGCGGTCCTGCCATGTCTCGGACGTGGCCTATGTGCTCTACACCTCGGGGTCGACGGGGGCGCCGAAAGGTGTCGCGGTCACACACTCGGGACTGGCGAATTTCGCTGCCGAGCAGCGGCATCGCTATCGGGTCGACAGTTCGTCGCGGGTGTTGCAGTTGGCAGCACCGGGTTTCGACGCGGTTATGCTGGAGTTGCTGATGGCTCATGCGAGCGGCGCGGCGTTGGTGGTATCGCCTCCCGACGTGTTCGCGGGCCGCGAGTTGGCGGAATTGATTGGGAAGCAGCGGGTATCGCACGCATTCGTGACTCCGAGCGTCCTTGCGACAATGTCGCCGGCCGGTCTGGATTCGCTGCGGGTACTGGTCGCCGGTGGGGAGGCGGTGTCGGCGGAAATGGTCGCGGTATGGGCACCGGGCCGACAGCTGTTCAACGGTTACGGACCCACCGAGACCACGATCATGGTGGCGATCAGCGACCCGCTGTGCGCCGGGGACCGCGTCACCATCGGCGGCCCGATTCGTGGCGTCGAGGCGGTAGTGCTGGACGCAGGCCTGCAGCCGGTGCCTGTCGGAGTATCGGGACAGCTGTATGTCTCCGGAGTGCAGCTGGCCCGCGGATACCTGAAGCGACCGGCCGCGACAGCCACCACCTTCGTGGCCGATCCGTACGGCCCCCCGGGCACCCGCATGTACCGCACCGGTGATCTGGTCCGGTGGACATCCGAGAAAACCCTCGAATATCTCGGTCGCGCCGACTTCCAGGTCAAGATCCGGGGACAGCGCATCGAACTCGGCGAAATCGAGGCCGTTCTCGCCGCGCACCCCGCCGTGGCAGCAGCGGTGACGGTGGGCGCGGCGACCGCCGGCGGGTCGCGACTGGTGGCCTACGTCGTGTCGGCCAACGGCGCCGTCGACACCGCGGATCTGCTCGGTTACGCCGAACGGCGCCTGCCGTCCCACATGGTCCCGGACACGGTGATGGTGCTCGACACGCTGCCGCTGTCGGCAGTGGGCAAGATCGACCGTCTGGCGTTGCCCGAGCCGGTTTTCGCCACCGGCACAATCGAATACGTCGCACCGCGCGACGCGGCCGAGCAGCTGGTCGCCGATGTGTGTGCCGCCGTGCTGGGAATCGAGCGGGTCGGTGTGTTCGACAGCTTCTTCGATCTGGGCGGCAACTCGCTGTCCGCGACCAGGGCAGCAGCGCAGCTGAGCGCCGCGTTCGACACCGATGTCTCGTTGCGCACGCTCTTCGAAGCGCCGACCGTCGCCGCGCTGGCGGAGAGCATTCGGACCAGCGACGCGGCCGGACGGGAACCGCTGGGCCCGCAAGAGCGCCCGGACCGGATCCCGCTCTCGCCCGCGCAGACCCGCATGTGGTTCCTCAATCAGTTCGATACCGCCTCGCCGATATACAACGTTCCGATGGTCGTCCACATGTCGGGCAACCTCGACGTGGCCGCCATGCACGCGGCGATCGCCGATGTGATCGACCGGCACGAATCTCTGCGAACCATCTACCCGGACAGCGACAGTGGACCGCATCAGGTGATTGTGCCGGTCGCGACGGCACGGCCTTCCTTGGAGCCGGTGCCGGTTCTGGAAAGCGAGGTCGAGGCGCGCATCGGCGCGGAGGTGACCGCCGGGTTCGATGTCACCTCCGAGGTTCCGTTTCGGATCACCCTGCTGCGCAGTGCACCCGACGAGCACACTCTGATTCTCGTCGTCCACCACATCAGCTTCGACGGGTCGTCGCTGGCACCGCTGGCCGCAGACCTCGCGACCGCCTACCAGGCCCGCGTCGGACACCAGTCCCCGCAGTGGACGCCGCTGCCCGTGCAATACGCGGATTACGCTGTGTGGCAACAACACCTACTCGGTACCGAAAATGACCCGAACAGCCTGACCGCCGCCCAGCTTGAGTATTGGCGCGCGACCCTCGCCGACCTGCCCGAGGTGCTCGACCTGCCGACCGATCGTCCACGACCGGCCAAACAGTCGTTCCGGGGTGCGGCCATATCGACGGTGGTTCCCGCAGACCTCCATCGTGATGTGATCGCGTTGGCCCGGCGACTCGACGCGACGGTCTTCATGGTGATGCACGCGGCGTACGCCGCTCTGCTGGCAAGGCTTTCGGGAACCGGCGACATCGCGGTGGGCACACCGATCGCCGGCCGCGGCGAGCCCGGACTGGACAATCTGATCGGAATGTTCGTCAATACACTGGTATTGCGGACCCGCATCGACCCTGGCTCGTCGTTTCTGAAAATTCTCGATCTGGTCCGGTCCGCCGATCTGGGCGCATTCGAGACCGCCGACATTCCGTTCGAACGGCTTGTCGAGGTGCTGAATCCGCCTCGCTCGACCGCACATTCGCCCTTGACTCAGGTTGGATTCTCGTTCCAGAACATCGAGATCCCGACCGTGGAGTTCGCGGACCTGACAGTTTCGGCCCGGATGGTCGATCCGAGCGTGGCCAAGTACGACCTGCATCTGAACCTTGTCGACTCACCGGCGTCGGATGGCGACATGGGCGACATGGCGGTCGAATTCAGTTATGCGACAGATATTTTCGATGAGAAGACGGTCGCTGCGATGTTCGACCGCTACCTGCTGTTGCTGCAGGCGATCGTGGCCGAGCCCACCTGTGTCGTGGGCGATATCGAGCTGCTGACCGCGAACGAGGCGCGCGAGCTGGCGGCGTGGTCGAGCGGTGAGTTGACGAGTCCCCCGTCCGAGACGATCGCGTCCCTGTTTGCCGCGCAGGCTGCCGCGAACCCGAACAGGATCGCGATTGTCGACGCCGAGGGTGGCGGCCGGCTCGGCTACGGGGAATTCGCGGCGCGGGTGAATTCGCTGGCCCGGGTGCTGATCGGACGCGGAGTTGGCCCGGGAACCGTCGTCGCTGTCGCGATGCGCCGCTGTGTCGATCTGCTGACCACGCTGTACGCAATTCATGCGGCCGGCGCGGCCTACCTGCCGCTGGATCCGGATCATCCAGTCGACCGGGTGCGTGCCGTCGTCACCGACGCGAGGCCGAGTGCCGTCATCACCCGGCCGGTCGACCGGGCGAATGTGCCCGAAAACGTACCGGTGTGGGCATTCGAGCAGCTCGATGGCGAGCGCGCGGATACGTCGACGCTGACAGACGCCGATCGGCCCCGGTCGCTGCACCCGGATGATCTGGCGTATGTCATCTACACCTCCGGCTCGACCGGCGTGCCCAAGGGGGTGGCCGTACCGCATGCCGCGGTGGTCAACCAACTTCGCTGGCTGCGGGATCACTACGGGCTCGGGGCCGAGGACATCATGCTGTTGCGGACGCCGACCACATTCGATCTCTCGGTCTGGGAGCTGTTTTCCGCACTCACCTGCGGCGCGTCGGTGGTTGTCGCCGGCCGCGACGCGCACCTCGACCCCGGAACCGCAGCCGGGCTGCTCGCCGAACACCGGATTACGACCGTGGACTTCGTGCCGTCCTCGCTGTCGGCATTCCTCGATGCGGCCGACGCGCGGAAGTTCCCTGATCTGCGGCGGGTGCTGTGCATCGGTGAGGCACTGCCGGCCGAGACCGTCCGTCGCTTCCGGCAACTCAGCCCAGCGCGCATCGACAATCTGTACGGGCCGACGGAGGCCGCGGTGAGCGTCACCGCTCACCGCATCGACGCGCTCGACGACGTCACCGTGCCTATCGGCATACCCGAGGCGAATGTGGTTGTGCGCGTGCTCGATTCGCGACTTCGTCAGGTTCCTGTCGGGGTGACCGGAGAGCTGTACCTGGGTGGAATCCAGCCCGCTCGCGGCTATCACGAACGCCCTGGCTTGACGGCAGCGAGCTTCATCGCCGACCCCTTCGGCAGCACAAGCGGTGCCCGGCTGTACCGCACGGGTGACCTGGCTTGCTGGGGCTCGGATGCCAACCTGCGTTATGTCGGCCGTGCCGACACCCAGGTGAAGGTGCGCGGTCTCCGCATCGAACTCGGTGACATCGAAGCCGCGTTGGTCGCGCACGAGCAGGTTGCCGCGGCCGTCGTGCAGATGCGTACCGAGCGCGGCGAACAGCGCCTGGTCGCGTACCTGGTTGCCGCGGAGGCACTGGACCTCCGGCAGGTCCGGGCGTTCCTGATGCAGCGGCTGCCGGCGTACATGGTGCCGTCCTCGATGGTCCGAATCGATGCTGTCCCGCTCACCGTCAATGGCAAGGTCGACTACCGGGCATTGCCGGCACCGGATGTGCGAGACTACGAAGCGGGATACCGTGCGCCGCAAGGCCTCATCGAGCAGACCGTCGCCGGGGTAGTCGGCGAACTGCTCGACCTTCCAGAGGTCGGCGCGGACGACAACTTCTTCGACCTCGGCGGAAACTCGCTTCTCGCAACGCGTGCGCTGAGCCGGATAGGCGACATCGCAGGCGTCACCGTGCCGGTGCGGGTGATCTTCGAAGCACCCACTGTCGCAGAGCTGTCCGAACGAATCGGGCAGCTGCGCGCGGTGCCGAACCTGCCCGCGCCAACTCGCACCCCGCGCCCGGATCGTATCCCGCTGTCACTGGCACAGGCCCGGATGTGGTTCCTCAATCAGTTCGATCCGAGTTCGCCCGGATATGTTGTGCCGCTGGCGATGCGGCTCGACGGTAGCGTCGATCTCGATGCGCTCGCAGCGGCGGTCGGTGACGTCATCGAGCGGCACGAGAGTCTGCGCACCATGTATCCAGCGGTCGATGGCACGCCAACGCAGGTCGCGCTCGACGCGGCCGACGTCGTCGGAAACTGGGATCTCGGGCCGCAACCGGTCGGTGAGCACGAGTTGCCGGCCCGATTGACCGAGTTCTTCGGCACCGGATTCGATGTGTCGAAGGGCGTGCCACTGCGCGTTGCCCTGTATCGACTGTCCGACGAGACCTGGGTGATCGCGCTGGCAGTCCACCACATCAGTTGCGACGGTTCGTCGGTTGCACCGCTGGCCGCCGACATCGTCACGGCCTACCGTGCACGGTCCGGCGGCAATCCGCCGGACTGGGCGCCGCTGTCCGTACAGTTCGCTGATTACGCCCTCTGGCAGCGCGAGGTGCTCGGCTCGGCGGAGGACCCGAACTCGTACCTGGCCCACGACCTCGCCTACTGGAGAGCACAACTCGCGGGTATCCCCGATGTGATCGAAGTGCCGACCGACCGGCCACGGCCGCTCGTGCAGACACAACGCGGCGCGGTCGTCCATGCCATGATCCCGAGCGAGCTGCACGCCCGGTTGGAGGCGCTGGCGCGGCGCGCCGGGGCGACGACATTCATGGTCGTGCACACCGCTTTGGCGGTGTTGCTGTCGAGACTTTCCGGCAGTGACGACATCACCATCGGTGTGCCACATGCCGGCCGCGGCCATCGATCGCTGGACAACCTGATCGGGATGTTCGTCAACACCCTGGTGATGCGCAGCCGGTGCAGGCGGGATCAATCGTTCACCAGTCTGCTGAACCAGGTGCGGCGCACGGCCACCGAGGCTTTCGACCATGCCACCGTTCCGTTCGAGCAGTTGGTGGAGGCACTGAACCCGGCGCGATCGACGTCGCATACGCCGTTGTTCCAGGTCATGCTCGCCTATCAGAACATGGCACAGGCGCGGGTCGAATTTCCGGGTCTCACCGTGGAGAGCCTCGATCCGGAGGACAGCGCCGCGATCTACGACCTGCTGCTGATGATCACGGAGGGACACGGCGCTCACCGTGAGCCGACCGGCATGACGTTGCGGCTGACGTATGCCACTGACCTTTTCGACGATGACTCAGCGCTGCGCTTCGCGGAACAATTCGTGCGTGTGCTCGACGCCGCCGCGACCGATGCCGATACGGCGGTCGGCGGTATCGAGTTGCTCGATGCCGCGGAGCGCCACCTGGTGCTGCAACGATGGAACGACACCGCCGGCCCCGCGGCGACCGGCCGGACGCTGGTCGACGCTGTCGACGAACAGGTCGCCCGAACCCCGGATGCTCCGGCGATCTGTCTTCCGAGCGGCATCGGGATGACCTACCGGGAGTTCGACACCCGCGTCAATCGCCTGGCCCGATGGCTCATCGCCCGTGGTGCCGGGCCGGAAATTGTTGTCGCGGTGGGCATCCGGCGATCGATCGACCTCATCACCGCGCTGTACGCGGTAGTCAAGGCGGGCGCCGCGTTCCTGCCGATCGATCTGGATCATCCGGCCGCCCGGATCGCTGATGTGCTGAACGCGGCGCAGCCGCTGCTGGTACTCACCACCTCAGCGGATGGCGACGTACTGCCGCGTGGGTTCGAGATCTCGTGCATCGATCGAGTCGACGTGGCCGGTCTTCCGGATGTCCCGATCACCGACGCCGAGCGTCGTACGCCGCTGCGGCCGGACAATGTCGCCTACATCCTGTTCACCTCCGGCTCCACGGGAGTCCCCAAGGGCGTCGCGCTGACCCACGCCGCGACCGTGAGCCAATTGGCGTGGGCACAGCGGCAATGGCCGCACGACGCGTCCGACACCGTGCTGTACAAGACCCCGATCACCTTCGACATCGCCGTATGGGAGCTGTTCTGGCCGTTGCAGACCGGTGCGCAGATCGTGGTCGCCGAACCCGATGGGCATCGCGATCCCGGATACATCGCAACCATCATTGCGAACCATCAGGTCAGCACCGTGCACTTCGTGCCATCGATGCTCGAGGTTCTCGTCGAAACCACCGCGGGTACACCACTGCCGTCGATACGACGGGTCTTCGTCGCCGGTGAGGCGCTGGCGCAGCGCACCGTCGACGCCGCCTCGCGGGTATTCGCGCATGCCGAGGTGGTGAACTGGTACGGCCCGGCCGAGGCGGAAGTCGTGACGGCTGCGCGTTGCCTGCCGGGGATAGCGAACCGTTCGATGGCCCCCCTCGGTACGCCGGTGGCCGGCATGCGGGTCTACGTCCTGGACCCAGGGCTGCGACCGGTGCCGATCGGTGTCGTCGGCGACCTCTACGTCTCGGGTGTCCAGCTGGCGCGCGGTTACCACGCCCGTCCCGACCTCACCTGCGGCGCCTTTGTCGCGCACCCGTTCGGCATGCCCGGTGAGCGACTGTACCGCACCGGCGACCTAGTCCGATGGGTGAAAACCGGCGAGCTGGAATACCTGGGCCGCAGCGATCTCCAGGTCAAGGTCCGCGGCCAGCGGGTCGAGCCGGGTGACGTCGAAGCGGCGCTGTCCGCGCTCCCGGACGTCGCACGCGCTGTGGCCGTAGCCACGACGGATCGAATCGTCGCATACGTGACACTCGCTCCCGGTGCGCGCACCGATGGGCGCTCGATTCGCGACCGGCTCACCCACGCATTGCCGTCCTACCTGATTCCGGCCGCCGTTCAAGTCCTCGAGGCGATCCCGTCGACACCGAACGGCAAGCTCGACCGAGCTGCCTTGGCGCAGCCGGTGTTCGACGACACCGAGGAATTCGTGCCACCCCGCACCGAACGCGAAGCGGCCCTTGCGGCAATCGTCGCGGAGATCACCGATCGCGATCGGGTGACCGTGACGGCCAACCTCTTCGAGATCGGGGTCAACTCACTCTCGGCCGCCCGCATCGCAGCCCGGGCCACCGCGGAGCTCGGCATCGAGGTCGGCATTCGCGACATCTTCATCGAACCGACGATTGCCGGATTGGCCGAGCGCCTGCGCACGAGAGCCGGACACGCGGTGGTTCCGCTCACCGCCAGGCCGCGCCCGGAAGCGGTCCCGTTGGCGGCGGCACAACGGCGGATGTGGTTCCTCAATCAATTCGACACCGCCTCGGCGGCATACAACATCTGCTTTGCGGCCCGGCTGACAGGCCGGCTGGATCTCGAGGCGCTACAGGCGGCGCTACTCGACGTCGTGGAGCGGCACGAGCCACTGCGCACGGTGTATCCCGCCGTCGACGGCGAACCGTGCCAGGTAGTGCGTCAGGTCGCGGCCGCGTCCGCGGAGCTGACGCTGGATCCGGAGTCTGTCGCCGACGAGGCGGAGCTGACCGACCGGATCCGGCAGGTCGTCGAAACAGGTTTCGATGTCGTGGATTCGGTGCCGGTGCGAGCACGGGTATACCGCACAGGGAACGACGAGCATGTGATCGTGCTCGTGGTCCATCACATCGCGGCCGACGGTTCCTCGATGGCACCGCTGGGCCGCGATATCTTCGCCGCCTACGCCGCGCGTGTGAACGGCGAAGCACCGCAGTGGGAACCGCTCGAGGTCCAGTACGCGGACTACGCGCTGTGGCAGGCCGAAACGCTCGGTGCCGAGGGCGATCCGGAGTCGCCGATCGCGCGGCAGATCGCACATTGGAGCGAGGTCCTCGACGATGCTCCGGAGCTGCTGGACCTGCCGACGGACCGACCCCGGCCCGCCACCATGTCGATGGCCGGCGGCAGTGTTCGCTTCGCGCTCTCGGCGCGGCTGCACGACGAGATAGCGCGGCTGTCCCAACGCGAGGGTGTCACGGTGTTCGTCGTGCTGCATGCCGCACTGGCGATCCTGTTGGCGCGCACCGCGCACAGCGCGGACATCTCGATCGGTTCTCCGGTTGCCGGCCGAGGCGGCCGGGAACTGGACGATATGGTCGGCATGTTCGTCAACACCGTCGTGCTGCGCACGCGAGTCCGGGACGATCTGTCGTTCCGCGAACTCCTGGCCGAAGTACGCGATGTCGACCTGGAAGCGCTCGCCCACGCCGATGTGCCCTACGAGCGGCTCGTCGACATCCTCGACCGTGCCCGATCCACCGCGTACACACCGCTCTATCAAGTGATGTTCGGTCTGCAGAACATGCGTGCGGCCCGGTTCGAGCTCCCCGGCGTGGATGTCGAACTGCTCGACCCCGGTATCGCGCAGGCGAAAACCGATCTCACCGTGCTGATGACCGAACGCGGCGACCGCGGCCGACCGGCCGGAATCGACGGCGAGATCATCTACGCCACAGACCTTTTCGTGGCGTCCACGGCCGAATCGCTCGCGGAGCGATTCCTCCGGGTCCTGGAGTCGGTCGTGTCCGACCCGGCCCGGACGGTGGGCGGCATCGATCTGCTCGACACATCGGAGGCCGAGCGACTGGTCCCGGCGCGAGGTGGCGAGAGCCCGGCGCCGTGTCTGCTGCCCGATCTACTCGCCGCGGCGGTGGCAGCGGATCCGACCGCGACCGCCGTGATCGGCGAAACCGAAACCCTCACCTACGCCGAACTCGACCGCCGGTCCAATCAGCTCAGCGCATACCTGCTCGCCCGAGGAGCCGGGCCGGGCACGCTCACCGCACTGGCCGTGCCGCGTTCGGTCGACTACCACGTCGCCATGTGGGCGATCGCGAAGACCGGCGCCACGTTCGTACCGGTGGATCTGCGCTATCCCGCGGAGCGGATCGCGCACATGGTGAATGATTCCGGTGTCACCGCGGGGATCACGGTCGCTTCCGCGCGCGCGTCGCTTCCCGACGATGTCCGATGGCTGGTGCTCGACGAACCGGATGCAGCCGCCGAGATCGCCGCGCAGACCGGCCGGGCCATCACGGATGCGGCTCGTGGCCGGGCCGTGCGGATTCGGGAGGCCGCGTATGTGATCTACACGTCGGGGTCGACCGGAACACCGAAGGGTGTGGTGGTCAGCCACGAGGGATTGGCCGGCTTCGCGGCCGAGCAGCGGGTCCGCTATCGGGTGGACGCCACGTCGCGTGTCCTGCAAGTGGCGGCGCCTGCCTTCGACGCGGTGCTGCTCGAGGCGTTCATGGCGTGCGCGGCCGGCGCTTGCCTGGTCGTGTCGCCACCGGAGGTTTTCGGCGGCCCTGATCTGGCCGCACTGATCCGCACCCATCAGGTGACCCACACGTTCCTGACACCCAGTGTGCTGGCGACGATGTCGCCCGAGGACTTCGCATCGGTGCGGGAACTGGCGGTCGGCGGCGAGATGGTGTCCGCGGACCTGATCGCCACCTGGGCGCCGGGGCGGCAATTGCACAACATCTACGGTCCGACCGAGACGACGATCGTGGTCACGATCAGCGATCCGGTCCAGCCGTCCGACCCGATCAATATCGGTGGTCCGATCCGCGGCGTCGCGGCGGTGGTGCTGGACGCCCGGCTGCGTCCGGTGCCCGTCGGTGTGCCCGGGGAGTTGTACTTTTCCGGCGGTGCATTGGCGCGTGGCTACCTGAACCGCCGCGCTACGACCGCCGGTGCGTTCGTGGCGAACCCCTACGGTGCGCCGGGATCGAGGATGTATCGCACCGGCGACATCGTCCGCTGGACCGCGAGTGGTGTGCTGGAGTACATCGGCCGCGTCGACTTCCAGGTCAAGATTCGTGGCCAGCGCATCGAACTCGGGGAGATCGATGCTGTGCTGCAGGCACACCCGCAGGTTGCCACCGCCGTCACCGTGAGCCGCTCGGGACCCGGCGGGCAGCCCGTGCTCGCCGCGTACGTCGTGGCCGAGCCCGCGGCGGCCGTTGAACCCGATGCCGTGCTCGACCACCTCGCTGCGGTGCTGCCCGCCCACATGGTGCCGTCGACGATCACCGTGCTCGACCACATGCCGCTCGCCTCGACGGGCAAGGTGGATCGAAAACTGTTGCCCGAACCAGTTTTCGACACCGGCGGCGACAAGGACGTGGTCGCGGCAAACGAGTTGGAGCGCACGATCGCCGCCGCTTTCGTGGATGTGCTCGGCGTCGCGTCGGTCGGTGTGACGACCTCGTTCTTCACGCTCGGCGGTGACTCCATCATGTCGATCCAGCTGGTCTCGCGGCTGAAGACGGCGGGTGTGGTCGTGACCGCGCGGGATGTCTTCGAGCACAAGACCGTTCGCGGGCTGGCGCAGGTGGCCGTGGCTGCGGACCGGGTGTTCCTCGCGGAGCTGCCGGGCGGTGGCGTGGGAGACATTCCCTTCACGCCGATCGTGTCCTGGTTCGTCGACCGGGTCGGGACAGCCGATCGGTTCGCACAGTCGATGCTGGTTCGTCTGCCGCGGGACGCGCGCGTCGACGAGGTGATCGCGACCGTGCGGGCAGTGCTCGAACAGCACGACATGTTGCGGTCGCGGATGCGCGAACAGTGCATGGATGCGCTGCCCGCTCACGCCGCCGATGCGACCGGCGCGGTATTCGTGCGAACCTTCCGGGCGCACGAGGCGCCGGGCAGCGACGGTTTCACGGCTGTGGTGGAAGCGGCGCTGACCGAGGCGTCGGATCGTCTCGATCCCGCGGCGGGCCGGATGATGCAGGTCGCGTGCCTGCTTCCGGAATCAGGCGTCGAGGCCGATGCTCGGGCCCTCATCGTGATTCACCACCTGGCTGTCGACGGGGTGTCGTGGCGAATCCTGTTGCCCGACTTCGTCACCGCGTGGCAGCAGATCGGGCAGGGACGCACGGTCGAGTTGCCGGCACCGGGTACGTCGATGCGGCGATGGGCACACGCGCTGACCGCTGCCGTAGCCGGCCGGGGCAGCGAGTTCGAGCTGTGGCAGCGGATGAGTACCGCCGCCGATCCGCTGCTCGGGACGGCGGAATTCGATCCCGCCGTCGATACTCACGCGACGGTGCGGTACCTGACAGCGTCCATTCCGGCCGCGGTGACCTCGGCATTGCTGGACTCGATACCGACGGCCGTGCGCGGCAACGTCGACGACGCGCTGCTGGCCGGGCTGACCGTGGCCCTGACCCGTTGGCGCGCACGGCGCGGCCTTCCGCACCCGGGCATGAAAGTCCTGCTGGAAGGACACGGCCGCGAGGAGCAAATCGCCCCGGGAGCGGATGTGTCACGCACCGTCGGCTGGTTCACCAGCGCGTACCCCGTGGCCCTCGACCTGAGCGGAATCGACGACGCGGACCTGCGTTCGGCAGTGAAGTCCGTCAAGGACCAGCTGCGCGAGATACCCGACAAGGGCATCGGATACGGCTTGCTGCGCTATCTGAACACCGACACCGCCGACGTGCTCGCGAAGGCGCCCCAGCCGCAGATCAGTTTCAACAATCTCGGCCGGGCCGGTGTGAACCTCACCGCCCTGTCGGATCTCGCGTGGGTCCCGACCGATGAGCAGTTCGACCGCCGATCCGCCTTCGATCCGGATATGCCCGCCGCAGCGGTGATCACGATCGACGTCGATATCGTGGACACCGAGACCGGACCTGAACTGTCCGCGCATGTCGGCTACGCGTCACGGCTGCTCGAGCACGACGATGTGGCCGAACTTGTCGCCGGATGGGTCGACGCCGTGACCGAGATCGCCACTCTCGCTCGCGCCGACGACAAGTGGGGATTGTCCCGGGCAGATGTTCCGCTGGTCGACGTCACGCAGCACGATCTGAATGCGTTCGCAGACCGGTACGGTCCACTGAGCGACGTGTGGTCATTGGCACCGCTACAGGAGGGCCTGCTGTTCCACACCGAACTCGCGGCAGGCGAACTCGACGTCTACACCGCGCAGTCGGTCCTCACCCTCGCGGGCGCGGTCGACGAGAACCGGCTCGAGGGTGCCGCGCAAGCTCTGCTCGAGCGGTATCCGAACCTGCGGGCTGCCTTCACACGAACGGTCGATGGCGTTCCCGCACAGGTCGTTCCGGTCGGCACCACCGTGCCCTGGCACAAGGTCGATTGCTCCGGCGACACGAGCCGCGTAGCGGCGCTGATCGAAACCGAGCGGGCGGTCGTATTCGATCCCGCCGACCCGCCACTGCTGCGATTCCTACTTGTTGCCCTCGGACAGAACGAGTTGCGGCTGGTGTTGACGGCGCACCATCTGCTCCTGGACGGCTGGTCGCTGCCGCTGCTGTGGCGCGAGCTCATCGGTTTGTATGCCGTTGCCGCCCAGCCGGAGCTGCTTCCGCCGGCGGCCTCGTATCGGCAGTACCTGGAATGGCTGGACCGACGCGATCGCGACGCAAGTATCGATGTGTGGCGGGACGCGCTCCGGGATATCGGTGAGCCGACGCTGGTCGCCGATCCACGCACGGCGGCGACGGCGGACATTCCGATCGATGTGCCAATCGTTGTAGATCGTTCCGCTACAGCGGAATTGGTGACATTCGCGCGGGCGCGGGGCGTAACGATGGCGACGATCGTGCAGTTCGCCTGGGCCGTGGTGCTGGGCAACCTGCTCGGTGTCGAACGCGTGGCATTCGGCAGCACGGTATCCGGCCGCCCCGCCGAATTGCCCGATGTCGAGTCGATGATCGGTCTGTTCATCAATACGATTCCGGTCGTCGCCGAGGTGCGGCGGGATCTGACCATCGAGGACGCTCTGCGCCGACTGCAAGCGGACAACACCCGTCTGCTCGACCACCACTACCTCGAACTGTCACAAATCATGGCGGCCACCGGCAACAGCCAGTTGTTCGATACCCTGGTCGTCTTCGAGTCGTATCCGGTCGACAGCAGTGGCCTGGGCGACGCGGACATCGACGGTATGCGTGTGGTCGCGGCGGACGGCCGCGACGCGGCGCATTACCCCATCACCGTGCAAGCGCACCAAACCGACGAGTTGCACGTCCGAGTCCGCTACCAACGAGCCCGCGTCGACGAGGTGATGGCGGCCCGTCTCGCCGGCCGTCTGGAAACCGTGCTACGGACGCTGGCCGGCGATCCGGATACGGTGCTCGGTGCGATCGATCTGC
Organism: Nocardia tengchongensis; assembly: GCF_054781395.1. Lineage (NCBI taxonomy): Bacteria > Bacillati > Actinomycetota > Actinomycetes > Mycobacteriales > Nocardiaceae > Nocardia > Nocardia tengchongensis. The sequence continues at coordinate 806,386 of NZ_BAAGUM010000015.1, read as the reverse complement.
TGACCGAGGACGAGCGGCGCACGCTGGTGCCCGCATCGGGCGGAGAGGCCGTGGCACCCAGCCTGATGCCGGAGTTGCTGGTAGCGGGCGTGACGGTGAATCCCCATGCGGCAGCGGTCCTGTCCGGTCAGGACACGTTGTCCTACGCGGAGCTGGATGCCCGGTCCAACCAGCTGGCTCGGCAGTTGATCGCATGGGGCACAGGACCGGGTGATCACGTCGCGCTGGCGATGCCGCGATCGGTCGAATTCGTGATCGGCCTGTGGGCGGTGACCAAAGCGGGCGCGGCGTTCGTGCCCGTTGATACTCGGAATCCGGCCGAGCGCATCGCGCTCATGGTGGCGGATGCCGGCATTCAGCTGGCGGTCACGGTCGAGGAGACGCGAGATCTGTTGCCCGGCATGGTATTCCCGTTGGTACTGGACGATCCGGACATCGAGCGGTCGGTCATCGCGCAATCGCCCGCGCGCGTCACAGCTGGAGAACTCGTGCGGATGCCGCACATACAGGATGTGGCATACGTTCTCTACACCTCAGGCTCGACCGGAATGCCGAAGGGTGTCGCGGTCACCCATGAGGGGCTTGCGAATTTCGCTGCCGCGCAGCGGGATCGGTTCGGTGTCGACACGGGATCGCGAGTGCTGCAGGTCGCTGCTCCCGGCTTCGACGCGATGGTCCTCGAGGTGCTGCTGGCTCACACCAGCGGTGCTGTCCTGGTGGCTGCGCCCCCAGTAGTGTTCGCTGGGCACGAGTTGATGGAACTGGTGCGCGCACAGCAGGTCTCGCATGCCTTCCTCACTCCCAGCGTGTTGGCGACGATGTCGCCGGCCGGGATGGATTCGCTGCGGGTGCTGGTGGCGGGGGGCGAGGCGGTGACGCCGGAAACGGTCGAGATATGGGCGCCGGGCCGAACTCTGCTGAACGGTTACGGCCCGACCGAAACGACGATTCTCGCCGCCATCAGCGCTGCGCTGCACCCGGGTGACGCGGTGACCATCGGCGGGCCGATCCGTGGTGTCGAGGCTGTCGTGCTCGATGCGTGGTTGCGGCCGGTGCCCGTCGGGGTGGTAGGTGAGTTGTACCTCGCGGGGGTGCAATTGGCGCGCGGCTATGCGGGCCGAGCCTCGGCCACCGCAGGCGCGTTCGTGGCGAATCCGATCGGTGCGGCAGGTTCGCGCATGTACCGCACCGGCGACCTAGTTCGCTGGACACCCGAGCACACTCTGGAACATCTCGGACGCCGCGATTTCCAGGTCAAGATCCGTGGCCAGCGCATCGAACTCGGTGAAATCGAGACTGTTCTGGCTGGGCATCCCGGGATCTCCCAAGCGGTGGTTCTGCGGCGGAAGGATCACCTCGGCATCGACCGGCTCGTCGGCTATCTCGTCACTGACGAGGAACTGGATCCGGAAGATGTTCGTGCCGCTACCCGGTTGCGGCTGCCCGCGCACATGGTGCCCGAGGCGTTCACGGTGCTGGCCGAACTTCCTCTCACCACGACTGGCAAACTCGACCGCTCGGCGCTTCCCACTCCGGAATTCGCGGTCGGCCGAGAACGGCTCGCTCCCCGCACGGACGCCGAACGACGTGTCGCCGCCGTGTTCGAGAACGTACTGGGCATCAACGGTGCCGGGGCGACGGACAGCTTCTTCGACCTGGGCGGCGATTCGCTGTCGGCCACTCGGGTGGCTGCACAGTTGAGTACGGCGGCAGGAGTACATCTGGGGGTCCGCGACCTTTTCCAGGCGCCCGTGGTGGCCGACCTCGCCGCTCGGCTGGCGACTCTCGACCGCGACTCCCGGGTGCCGTTGACGGCGCGCCCCCGGCCCGCGCAGGTACTGCTCTCACCGGCGCAGCAGCGAATGTGGTTCCTCAACCAGTTCGATACCGCCGTCGGCACGTACAACATCCCGCTGGTGGTCCGGCTGCGCGGAGAACTCGACACCGATGCGCTCCGGCACGCGTGTGAACTGGTCGTCGAACGGCACGAATCGCTGCGTACGAAGTTCCCGATGATCCATGGCCGGCCCTGTCAGGTTGCCGTCGCTGTCGACGAGGTCGTACCCGCGCTGGTTCCGGTTCAGGTCGGCGAACATCAGGTGATGGATCGCGTGATCGCCGTGGTGTCGGCGGGTTTCGATGTGACGCAAGCGCCCCCGTTGCGGATGGAATTGCTCGCTGTCGACGACCAGGACCACGTTCTGGTCATCTGTGTGCACCATATCTGCACGGACGGCCAGTCGATGATCCCGCTTGCGCGGGATGTGGCGATGGCGTATGAGGCGAGCAGACATGGGAAAGAGCCCACGTGGCCGGCACTTCCGGTCCAGTACGTCGACTATGCGCTGTGGCAGCACGAGATGCTCGGCTCGGCGGCCGACCCGGACTCGGTCATCTCCCAGCAGTTGCGATTCTGGAAGGACACCCTTGACGGGCTGCCCGACCTGCTCGAGCTGCCGACCGACTTTCCACGGCCGCCGGTCGCATCGATGGACGGGTGCGCGGTCGAGTTCGAACTTTCCGCCGATCTGCACGAGCGAATCGCGGGCGTCGCGCGCGAGGCGAACGCGACGGTCTTCATGGTCCTGCATGCCGCACTGGCCGTGCTGCTGTCGAGGCTGGCCGGCGTCGACGATATCGCGATCGGCGCCCCGATAGCCGGACGTGGAGAGCGTGACCTCGACGATCTGATCGGCATGTTCGTCAATACCCTTGTGCTGCGGTCATGGGTGTCGATGCGGCAGCCGTTCGCCGAACTGCTCGCCTCGACCCGTGAGACGGATCTGGCCGCGTTCGCGCACGCGGATGTGCCTTTCGAACAAGTCGTGGAAGCGCTGAATCCGCCCCGGTCGACCGCGCATCTTCCGCTTTATCAGGTAACGCTCGATGTCCAGAACCTGAGCAAGGCCGCATTGCAGCTGCCGGAACTCGGTATCGAGCTGATGGAAAACGGTTTCGAGCAGGCGCAGGCCGACCTGAATGTGAAGTTGGCCGAGCGATTCGGTCAGGGAGGCCACCCAGACGGCATGGTGGGACGACTCACCTTCGCTACCGATCTCTTCGTGAACGAGACGATGACTCGATTCGCGCACGCTTACGTCCGGATTCTGGAGTACGTCACCGCGAATCCCGCGGTGCCGGTCGGCGATATCGACATCGTCGATCCGATACAGCGACGCGAATTGCTGGACGCGGCAGGGGAAGACGGCGCCGCGGTCCCCGATGCGACACTCGCAGACTTGTTCGCTGCCCGAGCGCTGGACCAGCCGGATACTGTCGCGGTCACCGATGGCGTCTCGCAGCTGACCTACGCGGAACTGGATCAACGGTCCGCCCAGGTCGCGGCGCGGCTGATCGAACAAGGCGTGGAGCCGGAATCGCTTGTGGCCGTAGCGTTGCCGCGTTCGATCGAACTGGTCGTGGGCCTGGTCGCAGTGATTCGGGCAGGCGCCGGGTATCTGCCACTCGACGTGGCGTATCCGCACGAAAGATTGCGGTTCATGCTCGACGATGCGCGTCCAGCGGCGGTGCTGGCCTCCGCCGAAACGGCTACGGCCCTGCCCGAGTACGCGGCACCGATGGTGCTGGTCGAGGATTGTGCGGACACAGCGGACACCGCCGACGCGGCGATGCCGAACTTGCGGCTGGACAATGTCGCGTACGTGATCTACACCTCCGGATCGACGGGCCGTCCCAAGGGAGTGCCGATCAGTCACCGCGAAGCGGTCACGTTGTTCACCAGCACGGCCGAACGTCTCGATGTCAGCCCAGACGACGTGTGGACGCTGTTCCATTCGTACGCCTTCGATTTCGCGGTATGGGAAATGTGGGGTGCGCTGCTGTCCGGCGGCAGGCTGGTTGTGGTCGACTACGACACATCCAGGTCGCCGAAGGAGTTCGTCGATCTCGTGGCGCGCGAGCGTGTGACGGTATTGAGCCAGACTCCGTCGGCGTTCTACGGCTTCGCCGAAGCAGAGCGTGTGTATCGCGAATCTGGTTGCACCGCAGGTCAACTCGCTCTACGTTACGTTGTATTCGGTGGCGAGCCGCTGGATGTGTCCCGCTTGACCAATTGGTTCGCGGATCACGATCGAAAATCACCGTGCTTGGTCAACATGTACGGGATCACCGAGACGACGGTGCATGTCACGTTCCGCGCGATCGAGGGCATGGAGGTGGCCGGGATCGGATCACCGTTGCCAGGGTTGCGGGTGTATGTGCTCGACGACCGTTTGCGGCCGGTGCCGATCGGCGTCACCGGCGAGATCTATGTGGCCGGCGGGCAACTGTCGCGAGGCTACCTGCGCGCCCAGGCTTTGACCGCAGGACGATTCGTCGCGAATCGCTTCGACTCGCATGGTTCGCGGTTGTATCGATCCGGAGATCTCGGCCGGTGGAACAAGTCCGCGGGCCGGCTCGAATTGACCTACGCCGGTCGAGCGGATGCGCAGGTACAGCTGCGTGGTTACCGCATCGAACTGGGTGAGGTGGAATCCGCATTGCTCCGGCATCCGCATGTGGTGCGCGCCGCCGCTGCGGTGCATCGCCATATGCTCGGCGTCGATCAGCTGATCGGCTACGTGGTGGGGGCCGACGGCCAGCAGATCGATCCGGGCGAGGTCCGGGAGGCCGCCGCCCGTGTACTGACCACGTACATGGTCCCCTCGGCGGTGATGGTGCTGACAGATCTGCCATTGACGGTCAATGGCAAACTCGATCGAAAGGCTTTGCCCCTTCCCGATTTCGATGCGTCGGTGACCGAGTTCGTCACGCCGCGAACTCATTCCGAGAAAACGATCGCTGACGTCTACGCACAGGTCCTGGGCCTGGAGCGGGTCGGGGTGTCGGAGGGGTTCTTCGATCTGGGCGGCAATTCGCTGCTGGCCACAATGGCGGTGGCCGAGTTGTGCGCTCGAGGCGTGACGATCGCCCTGCCCTGGATGTTCGACGATGCGTCACCGGAAGCGTTGGCGCGCAGGGCCGACGAAGCCACGGGCGGCTCCGGTCTCGAGGTGTTGCTTCCGCTTCGTGCGAGCGGATCGAAGCCTGCGATATTCGCCGTACACCCCGCCGGAGGATTGGCATGGTTCTACGGCGGAGTGGTCGAGCATGTGGACAAGGAACGACCCGTATACGGCCTGCAGGATCCGCATGTGGTCGCGGGCGAACCAGGCGCGAAATCGGTGAACGAATTGGCCGAGCGGTATGTGGCGGAGATTCGTAGAGTGCAGCCGCACGGTCCGTATCACCTGCTCGGATGGTCTTTGGGTGGGCAAATCGCGCACGCGATCGCGGTCGAGTTGCAGCGCGACGGTGAACTCGTCGGAACCCTGACCCTGTTGGATTCCGCACCCGATTTGTCTGCTGATTCGATGATCGCCACTGCGGACGAGTCCGCGCCAGGACACTTGATGGCGGACCTCCTCGGCGGCTGGCGGGAATTGTTCGACCTCGGCGATGTGGTACGGGCGCACACCCATGAGCAAGCATGGGCGGTCATCCGCAGCCAAGTGGTCGGAACCGGGCTGTTCACCGCCGAACAGACGGATCGGGTGATGGAGAGTTTCGAGACCGCGAGCGACCTGGCCGCCGGCTACCGGCCCGCAGTTTTCGACGGAGATCTCCTCTTCTTCACTGCCGGCAAAGACCGCGCGGAAGAGGACGCTCTCGCGCAGGCGTGGCGCCCGTACGTGACCGGCAAGATACACAACACGGTTGTCGACGCACGTCACCTCGAGTTCAGTCATCCGCACGCAATGGCCGTTGTCGGCTCGGTCCTGGAAAGGTTTGTGAACCTGTGTTGACTACTCCTCAGCAGTTTCGACTCGACGATGACAGAACCGTGACCTGCACGAGTCCGGCCCAGGCGCGCATGTTGTGGCGCGAGACGATGGCGGCGGACGGCCTCTACCAGCACGCCGCGGCCCGCCTGCGACCCGACGAGATCGTCTTGGACATCGGCGCGAACATCGGACTTGCCACGATGATGTTCGCGGAGAAGTGCCCCGGAATCGGGGTCATCGCCGCCGAGCCGGTACCGATGATCTTTCACTGTCTCGAGCGCAACATGGCCGCTCATGTGCCGCACGGGGTGTCGTTGCGGGTTGCGGTCGGCGCCGTGCCCGGGACTTCGCCGTTCACCTGGTACCCGCAGGCGTCGGCCAATTCCAGTCTGTATGCCGACCGCGAACGAGACGATCGAAACACCAGGATCTTTCTGCGCAACAGCGGCCTGGACGATGAATCAATCGGATACATCACTGCCGGCCTGCACGATGGCGAGCAGATCGACGTGGACGTGACCACGGTGTCGGCGGTGCTGGCCGAACACGCCCCCGACGCTCAGATCGGGCTGCTCAAAGTGGATGTGGAGCGGGCAGAAATGGACGTCTTGCGCGGCATTTCCGAAACGGATTGGCCCCGTATTCGTGCCGTCGTGGCCGAGGTACACGACACCGACGGCCGTTTGGCCCAGTTTTGCGAGTTGTTGAGCCGGCACGGACTGTCCCCGCACAACAGGCAAGACCCGTCCTTGGCCGGGACCGAACTGCACGAGGTCTACGCCGCCCGGCCGTCGGACTACTGACTTGATACAGACGCGGCCCGGCCGCGACCCGCTCGGCGACCAGGACGACGTGGTGGACCTGCGCGAGCTGGTCGCCGCCGAATCGGTACTGCGGGACCGTGAACCGGTCAGTGGTCGTCGTAGTGTCTGTCGTGACTCGCGTGGCGATGTCCGGCGTGGATGTAGTCAACGTGATCGCCGTGGGGGACCGCGATGTGCCCGCAGCCTTCGCCGTGAACGTGGGCGTGGTCGGCATGCGCGGTGTGCTCGGACCAGCGATTGTGGATCGCCGACGGGGGCTTGCGGCAAGGCTCCGTGCGCGGTACACGTTGAAGTGGGGAGAAGATCAGACGAGCCGGTGGCCGCCGTCCACGTGCATGACCGTGCCGGTGACGAAGGCGCTCTTCAGCAGTGAAACCACCGCCACCGCAATGTCTTCCGGCGTCCCCAGCCGCCGGGCGGGCAGCTTCTCGGCCATGGCTTGCCAGCGCTGTTCCTTGTCGTCCCACGGCATCCGCTCCCAGATCCCGGTCGTCACCCAGCCCGGAATCGCGCATAACGGCCGTCGGCGCGGCGGGGCGCAGCAGTCAATAGCGCTCGATGCAATTCGCGATCTCGAGCAGTCCGATACCAATCAGGTCTGCAATCGACGCCCACGCCGACCGAGACCAGCCCTCCCGTCGGTGGCGCTGTTTTTTTACATGCTCACGCGTCGAGGAGCCGTGAACAAGGGGCCCGCGCGCAGGATCAGTCGGGGCGGAACAGGGCACGCGGTTCCAGGTCGAGGTGGGTGATCGGGATCGTTTCGGGTGGGGTGAGGTTGAGGACCCAGTCGCCGAAGCGGCGGATGGTGCGGGTGATGTAGCGGGTGACTGGAGCCCTTTGAGCAGGTCCAGCGGTTGTGAGAATTCTGATGCACCAGAATGGGTGCAGGAGGACGGTTCACGACATGGCGCGACGACGACACACCCCCGAGCAGATCATCCGCAAGCTCCGCGAGGGCGAGAAGCTGCTCGGTGAGAAGTTCTCGATCGAGGAGGTGTGCAAACACCTCGAGATCTCCGAGGCCTCCTGGCATCGCTGGCAAGCCCATGCGCCACGATCGGGCAGGTCCTGCAGGACAACGGCCACAGCACCTTCTGGCCCGGCAAGGAACACAACGTGCCCGTGGAAGACGTCTCCAGCGGTGGCAGTAAATCGGAATGGCCGCTGCAGAAAGGGTACGACCGGTTCTACGGCTTCCTCGGCGGCGAGACTAACCAGTGGTACCCGGACCTGGTCGAGGACAACCGGTTCATCGACCAGCCCTACAGCCCCGAGCAGGGCTATCACCTGTCGAAGGACCTCGCCGACAACGCGCTCCGGATGCTGCGCGACCAGCGGTCGACCAATCCGTCGAAGCCCTGGTACATGTGGTTCTGCCCGGGCGCGAATCATGCGCCGCACCAAGTTCGTACCGAATGGGCCGACAAGTACAAGGGCAAGTTCGACGATGGCTACGACGCCTACCGCGACTGGGTGCTGGCCCGGATGATCGACAAGGGCATCATGCCCAAGGGCACGGCGATGACCCCGATCAACCCGTTACCCGAGGACGTGGCGGTGCCTGCGGACGCGATGCGGCCGTGGAATACCCTCAATGCCGACGAGAAGCGTCTGTTCTCCTGCATGGCCGAAGTTTTCGCCGGATTCTCCGAATACACCGACATGCAGATCGGGCGCATCATCGACTATCTGGAGCAGACCGGCCAGATGGACAACACCCTCATCTTCTACTGCGCTGACAACGGCGCTTCCGGCGAGGGCTCGCCAAACGGCTCGGTAAACGAGAACAAGTTCTTCAACGGCTATCCCGATGATCTCGCCGAGAACATGGCGCTGCTCGACCAGCTGGGCACCCCGGCCACCTACAACCACTACCCGACCGGCTGGGCGGTGGCGTTCTCCGCCCCGTTCAAGATGTTCAAGCGCTATTCGGAGTACTCCGGCGGCACCTGCGACCCACTGATCATCCACTGGCCCAAAGGAATCAAGGCCAAGGGGCAGATCCGGCACCAATATCATCACGCGATCGACATCACGCCCACGATCCTGGATGTCATTGGGCTGGAGATGCCGAAGGAATACCGCGGTGTCAAGCAGTACCCGCTCAACGGTGTCTCGATGCGATACACCTTCGACAAGGCCGACGCACCCGCCACCCGAAAGCGCCAGTACTACGAGATGCTGGGCACCCGCGGTATCTGGGAGAACGGCTGGCGGGCCTCGGCACTGCACGCGCCGATCAGCGACAAGGGGCACTTTGACCAGGACAAGTGGGAGCTGTACCACGTCGACGAGGACCGCTCGGAATCGAAGAACCTCGCCGATCAGCATCCGGACAAGCTGAAGGAGCTGATCGCGGCCTGGGACGAGGAGGCCAAGGACAACTTCGTGCTGCCCCTCGACGATCGCACCGCGAACGAACTCCTAGCTGTCGAGCGGCCGAATCCGGAGCTGCCCCACGACACCTACGTCTACTACCCCGATGCCGCGCCCGTGCCCGAGGCCATCGCGGTGAATATCCGCGGCAAGTCATACAAGATCGTCGCCGATGTCGATCTCACCCCGCAGTCCGAAGGGGTGATCTTCGCGCACGGTTCCCGGTTCGGTGGGCATGTGCTGTTCGTCAAGGACGGTGTGCTGCACTACGTCTACAACTTCCTCGGCATCCCGCCCGAGCAGGATTTCGTCTCACCACCACTGCCGACGGGCAAACACACCGTGGGCATGGAATTCGTGCGTGACAAGGCCGGCCAGTACGGCGAATCCTTGGGCACCACAACGCTCTACGTCGACGACAAGCCGGTCGCGACCGGACCGATGCGCGCCCAGATCGGCACCTTCACCCTGACCGGCGACGGGCTCTGCGTCGGGTACGACAGCGGGGACAACGTCTCCCAGCAGTACCGGCACCCGGGGACGTTCACCGGCGGCACCGTTTACCGCGTCATCGTGAGTGTCGGCAAGGAGTCCTGCAGCGACCTGCAGCGGGACGCGGCCAGAGCATTCGAAACCGACTGAGCGACGAACGGATCCGGGCCGAACCACACCGCCCGCCGGCCCGGACCCGTTTCACGGGCGCTCGCTATGCGACGTGCGTATCCAGCCATCGATTCGGCGAAAAGCTAGCGGCTGCATGGTACGTAGATTGCTACAAATCGGGCATCGTGTGGTCGAGTAGGTGGGTGGGAGACGACACCGCCGAAAGATCGAGCGAAGGACGCCTCGGGGGTCATTCCTGGCACACCTTCACTATCGGGATCCGCGACGGGCACCAGGGCGGCTGTGCGCGGGGGCCGACTACCTTTTCTACTGTCTGCGCTTCACGTGGAGCCACCGGCAGCAGATCATCGTGGGGCGGGTCGACTCGCTGGAGGAGGCGGTCGTCGACCATGTCACCGACGCGCACCCCGGCTGGCTCCCCACCCCGCAGTGAGCCTCCGGTCAGCAGGAGCCGCCTGCGGCGTCCTTGACCCCTTGTGCGACTGCGGTTTTCTGCGCTGCGGTCCACGACGCCCACTCGGGCATCGTCTGAATTGCTGCGAGCGTCGCTTGCACATCCCTATCGGCCGACCATGCCGGGTTCAGTTCGCGGGCGGCCTTGAACGACTCCACCCAGTCCCGGCAGGTTTCGGCGCGCAACGCCACCGCGTCGGCCGGCCACTGGGCGGCGGACGTCACCGCGGTTGGCTGGGCTGCGCTCGTCGTTGGGACCGGTGCACCGGGCGTGGCCGCGCTGGTCGTCGGCACGGGGGATGAGGCGGTGGTGGACGTGCCGGAGCAGGCGGTGAGAGCGAGCACGGCGAATAGGCTGGCGGCGGTGAAGAGCACGGGTCTGGTCATGGCAAGTGTCCTCCTGGGTGCGGCGATCACCGACGGTGGTGATCAATTGCCGGGGAATGCTAGCCGACGCCGGAACCTGTTGGCGGTCAACAGGTTCCGGCGTGCGACCGGGGAATGGTCAGGTGGCGCAGACGACGAGCCCCCTCGACCGGGCCGGGCCGCGCAAGGCTGGGAGCCGAAAGCGGTTCCCGGCCTTGCTGTTGCGATGGGACGGGACGCACTACTTGAGGACGAAGCCGGCCCGCTCGAAGTAGGCGTCGAAGTTCTCCATCGCCCTCCGAGGGTGTTGACCAGACGCGCCACCGCCGTGTCGTAGAGGTCTGCCTTCAGCCCGTCGTATTCCAGTGCCCACGGCAGGGACGCGCGGCCGCCGTCGACCGACACATAGACGACGCGATCGACCGGCGAACCCCGGTAGAAGAAGTCCGCCAGCCGCAAGTCAGTCGCTGAGTCGGTGAACGCCTCCGACCAGGCGAAGGTGCGTTCGCGGCCGCGGCCGCGGCCGGTGACGGATTCGAAGTCGTAGGGCAGACCGAACGCCACGGTGATGTCGATATCGGGGGGTTTAGACCGCGGTGGTGTGATGCTTGGTTTACGTCGAGGTCGACACCGCTGGCGGGGCCGGTGGACGCCTCGAACGACCGCCGGTAGGTCGGCCCCTCAGAGGACACCCGCCAATCGGCGGGGGGCGCTGCCAGCGATCAGGGTGCGGAACTCGTCAAACGTCATGGAATGCAGATCCTTCCGGTACTGGTGGAGCCCGAATCGACGTTACCCGCATGCCCACCAGCGCATCGGCAGTCACCGGCGAGGCGAACTGCCAGCGAGTTTCGTGGCGCCCAGGAATGCGTCGACGGCTTGCTGTGGTGTGTCGACCACGATGACTGTCAGGACTGTTCGCTATCGCGCACCGAGAGCGGCTCCACATCCAGCACTGGCGCCTCCAGTTGCGTGTTGCGCGCAGCTTCGAGCGCGGCGCGCTCGGAGGCGACTTCATATGCCCACGCGTCGGCGTCCTCGATCGGCACGGGTGTGCCGTTGTGGTCGATGGCGAGCCATTCGCCGTCGGAGGTTTGGATGAATCCGAAGAATTCGGAGTCCGGGTTACGGCCCATCGCCGTCATGCGACAATCACCCCCACGCTCTGGAGCAGCCATGACAACCTTTCGACAACGGTAGCCCGCAGCTTAGGATCGGCTACCCGCTTCGGGAATCTTCCTGTGCCGTGCGCGGCAACCTGGCACGTAGCATCTCAACGCTGGTACGTGTTGTCGCAGGCGAGCGTGACCCGACCGCGAATACCGGTCCGGCCCTACGGATCCATCAGCTGGACCAGACCGATCAACGAACTCATGCGTCATCCGATGGCGTCGATGGATCCGCGGCCATTACTGGCATCGTAGACAACGACCGAACCTGGTGGGGAGGTTAGGTCGGGGGAAGAACTGGTTGCTGTTGCCTTTGACATGAGTTCCCGGAGTCGGAAGCGTCGCCGGAGTCGCATGGACTCCGCAGCGGTGGCTCGCGTGACCATGATGTCGCGGCCCCGGCTGGATTCGCCGATCTGCGGCAACCGCGATGCTCGCGGGCTGGACTCGGGCTCGCCAGCAGGACGCTGTCGTGCGGCGGCGTCTACTGGGGCCACGGCGGCGACATCGCGGGGTTCGAGACCCGAGGCGGCGTCACCGATGATGGCCGCGCCGCCAGCGTTGCCGTGACCAGCATCCCGTCGACCGATCCGAAAAACGCTCCAGTACCCGCAGACAGACCTGGTTCGTCAGCCACGGTTCGGTCTCGTGATCGAATGCCCGCCGACAGGCTTCGCATGCCTCAGCTCCGCCAAACGTTCGTTGCGTTGAAGGGCGGCCTCGCTAGCCCCGCTTGTGGCGTATGCGCCGGTCAGGAACCGGGCGTCCCGCCCGATCGGAGTTCCAGCGGCTGGTGTCGTCCGGCGTGGCCAGCAACCTGCGCACGCAATCACGCACCGCCCGCCAGCGAGGGGTTCCGGTAGTAATCGTGCGGAATACAACGACAATGGTTTGACCAGCGGGATATCGGGTGGTTTGGGGTGTGGAGCGCCCGGTACGTGAACGCCGCAGGCGCTATGCCCGTGGCACGGTGCCGCTGATGATGCGGTGGATGGTGGACCGGCCGACGCTGTATTCCTCGGCGAGGTCGGCCAGACTCGCGTCGTCGGCGGGGTCGTGGTAGCGGCGGTGGATCGTTTTGCGTGCTGCGAGAGGCAGTTTCGGCTGTTGCCTTTGAGTCGGCCTTTCGCGCGGGCCTTGGCCGTGCCCTCGCGGGTGCGCAGGTGATTCAGGTTCGCCTCGAACTCGGCGACCATGGCGAGGGTTTGCAGGAAGAGCCTGCCGAACGGGTCGTGCCAATCGTAGATCGAGGCGCCGAGCCCGAACAGCACGTCGCGCTCACGCAGACTGGTCAGAATCTCCCCGGCTTCGGCCATGTTCCGCGCGAACCGGTCGAATTTCGTTGTCGTCAGCACCACCTGACGCCCGGTGATCGCCGCGGCGGCCGAGGTGACTGCGGCGAGCGCGTTATCGAGCCCGATGCGGTTCTTGCGCGTCGTGCCGGAGAAGCCTTTGTCGATGAAGATCCGTTCGCGCGGTACTGCGAGTGCGAGAACCTGATCGGTCTGGATCTCGACATCCTGTTCGTCGGTGGAGCAGCGGCAGTACCCCACCCGGAATGGCTCACCCATGGTCGAATTGTTCCGGATAGTGGGGGTTGATCGGGAAGGTTTTCGGAACACCTCTACGGAACACTCGTGACCTGGGCTCCGGCCCGCGCGGCGGGGTGTTCCGTTCACCGATTGCCTAACGGAACACCCGGGCGCGGCAGATTGGGGTCATGGTCAAGTTTTGAACGCCTCTTCGTTGATGTTCGAAGTGTCTTCGGCGAGTGGATGTCACTGTCCGGCTGCGCGACATACCTATGCCGGGCGGCCACCGATAGTCGTATTCACAGGGTTAGGGGTCATTGATTCCAGACCTGTCTTCGAACATCGCTTTGACACTGTTCTACTCGCCATTGCCCACGGTTCGGGCGTAGTCGGCGAGGGAATCGGCAGTGCGTTGAATGTGCCGTGCCAGGGCGTCGGTGGCCTCGTCGGCCCGGCGGGCGACGGTCAGTTCGGCCAGTTCGCGGTGTTCACTGGCGGTGTCGCGGTTCGGGTCGTCGCCGAGGAAGCGAGACCATGCGAGGTAGAGCTCGGCGCGTACCCGTAGCGAGGTGGCGATCGATTCGAGGTGGCCATTGCCGCTGCCGGCAAGCAGGGCCACATGGAAGGCGCGGTGGACGTCCACGAAATCCAGGTTGGGGACGGCATCTTCGAGGAACATCGGCGTGGCGGCCAGTCGGTGGTGGGCGGCGACGACCTGCGCCTCCCACATCAAGTCTCCGTTGGTGATGGACTCGCGCAGGGTGGCGGTCTCGATCAAGACGCGGGCTCGGGTCAGTTCGCGCAGGTCGGTTGCGGACAGCGGCAGAGTTGCGAAGCCGCGCTGTGGATTGGCTTGCAGCAGGCCTTGTTCGGCGAGCCGGCTCATGGCCTCGCGTACGACGGACAGGCTGACGTCGAAGCGTTCGCTGTAGTCGGCGAGCTTCATCTTCGTGCCCGGGGGGACGCGGGCGGAGAGGACTTCGGATCGGATCGCGTCGTAGACGACCTCGGCCCGGGTCTGCTTGACGGTACGGGTCGGCACCCTCGCATGGTATCGCGATCCCGAAGGAATGACGTCATTCGAGAGAATTTCGAAATTCTCTTGCAATGTCGAAATCCTACGCGTAGAACTTGTGGTGCTCGTCACTGACATGCGCGACCGGTATCGCGCTCAGGAGGTTGATCACCACATGACCACCACGGTTCCCGTTCTGATCGTCGGCGGAGGCGGCGCGGGGTTGTCCGCGTCGATGATCCTGTCCACGCTCGGGGTCGAATCCCTGCTCGTCAGCGCCCTGCCCGGGACATCGGTCCTGCCCAAGGCGCACGTGCTGGGGCAGCGCACCATGGAGATATTCACCGAAGTCGGTGTGGCCCAGGCGATCTACGAGCGCGGGACCCCGCAGGAGAATCTCGTCGAGACCGGCTTCTACGCCGGTGTGCGCGGTGCGAACCCGAACACCGGCCGCGAGATCGGCAAGCTCGAGATCTGGGGCGCCGGGAATCGAGATCCGGAGTACATCGACGCCAGTCCGTGCCCGACGACCAACCTTCCGCAGATCCGGCTCGAACCCGTGTTGAAAGCCCGTGCGGAGCAACTCGATCCCGGCGGGATTCGATTCAATCACGAGCTGATCGCTCTCGAACAAGACGCCGACGGCGTCACCAGCACCATCCGCGACAAGGCCAGCGGTGAGCAGTACCGGGTCCGCTCCCGGTACGTGATCGCCGCCGACGGCGGCCGCACCGTCGGCAAATTGGTGGGCATCGAGCTGCAGGGCGACCGCAACATCATGGATGTCGCATCGGTGCATATGACTGCCGATCTGTCCGAGGTGCTCTCCGATGACGGGGTGTTGTTGCGGTGGCTGGCCAATCCCGACTTCGGCGGCACGATGACCGGGGGAACGCTGTGTCCGATGGGCCCGGATCATTGGGGCACGAAGTCGGAGGAATGGGTCTTCCATATCGGCTACCCGTACGGCGACTCCGATGCCGGTGACCGCGACAAGGTCGTCGCACGGATGAAGGCGGTGCTGGGTCTGCCCGATCTGGACGCCGAGGTCCACGCCGTGTCGAAGTGGACGATGGAGGGCATCCTGGCCGACAGGTTCCGAGTCGGCCGAGTCTTCGTGGCCGGTGATGCCGCCCACCGGCATCCGCCCACCAGCGGGCTCGGATTGAATTCGGCGGTCCACGACGTGCACAACCTGTGCTGGAAGCTGGCCCAGGTGTTGGCCGGGCAGGCCGGCGACGGCCTGCTCGACACCTACGAGGCCGAGCGCCGCCCGGTGGTGCAGCGCAATATCGCCAACTCGGTCAAGTGCGCGATGGACCGGTTCCGGCTCGACGCGGCGCTGGGCATCTCGATGGACAAATCTGCCGAGGACAACTGGCGGGCCATCGAGGTCATCTGGGATCCGTCGCATCCGGACTACGCCGAACGGCGTGATCAGCTCAACAACGCGCTGGCCGCCCAGTCGGGCGAATTCCGCCATCATGGACTGGAATTCGGGTTCACCTACTCGTCGATGGCGGTCGTCGACGATGGCAGCCCGGCGCCCTTGCCGATCGATGCCGTCCGGTTGTACGAGCCGAGCACCAGGCCCGGTCACCCGCTGCCGCACGCATTCGTTTCCCGTGCGGGCGTGAGGTTCCCGCTGCAGGAGCTCACCTACGGCGGCGCGTTCGTCCTGATCGCCGGCGAGGACGGGACGGCCTGGGTGGACGCGGCACGCAAACTGGCCGACAGCACCGGCATCCGCCTGGTCGCGGTGACCGTCGGCGCGGACGACGCCGAGCTGGCCGACGTGCGCTTCGCCTGGCTGTGCAAGCGCGAAATCTCGCGTGCGGGTGCGGTTTTGGTGCGACCCGATCGTTTCGTGGGATTTCGGGCCGTCGGCGCCGTCGAAGATCCGCTGGCGGAGCTGTCCTCGGCCCTCGAGCGGATTCTCGCCGTCGACGGGTTCGGCGCCGGTATCGGCGCGTGATTCAGCCGAGTGCCGCTTCCCGCGGCAGCGAGTCGAGTCCGGGCAGCGGGGACCGGGCGATCCGCGTCGCCTCGTCGGCGGGCAGGCCCAGCATGCGCAGTAGGTCCTCGGTCACCTGGTCGGCGGCCTCGGCATCGTCGCGGTCGGGGTGATCGTGCAGCAGTTGCCCGAGGCACAGGGCCGCGCCGGTGACGATGGTCATGGTCAGGTCGAGGTCCTGGATCTGAAATCGTCCGGCCTCGACGGCTGCCCCGATATCGCGGCGGGCGCGGGGGGTGATGCCTGTGCTCGCCTCGGTGAGACCGAGCCCGTTCGTGAGCAGGCTCTTGCTGAGCGTCGGCGCGCGACGATGCAGGCGGCCGACGAGCCGGAAGCTCTGCGCGAAGGCCTGCGCGGGATCGCCGAGCCCGCCGGTCAGCACGTCCAAGGCCGCCCCGAGCCGATCCAACGCGTCCTCGACTGCCGCCCGGAACAGCTCGTCGCGGCTGGCGAAGTGGTTGTAGAACGACCCCATTCCGACGTCGGCGGCCTGGGTGATCTCCAGGATCGGCGGGCTCAACTTCCCCTCGGCCATGAACGCCTGCGCCGCGGTCACCAGTGCGGCGCGGGTACGCGCCTTGCGGCGCTCGAGGCGGGTGGGTTCCGAACCGGTCCAGGTGGCCATTGCCGTCCCCTCTCGCGCCAATTTCCGGCCATGGTAACCCAGAATGTCAATACTGACGAATTCTTCAGAAGCCCTTGACTGAGGGTAGCGGCGTAAGTGACGATATCGTCAGCAAGTTGAAGGGAGTGATCGATGAACGACCATCACGACGTCCACGTCGGTCTCCACAGTGAGCAAGGGGCATTGCCCGGTGAACATCCCGGACGGGCCCGCAATCCGGTGATCAAGGTCGCGGACCTGGCGTGGCTGGAATTCGAGAAGCCGGACCTGCGCAAGGCCGAAACCTTCGCGCACGCCTTCGGATTCGCCACCGCCGCACGGTCGGCGGACGAATTGTGGCTGCGCGGAACCGATTCCGGCGCGCCGTGCGTGCTGATCCGCCGCGGACCGCGATCGAGTTTTCTCGGCCCGGCATTCCGGGCCACCGAGGCCGCCGATCTGGCGCGGCTCGCGGACCGCACCGGGTCTCGGGTGGCTCCGCTGCCGGAGAGTCTCGGTGGGCTCGTCGTCGATCTCGCCGACCCGAACGGGCTGCGAGTGCGCGTCACCGCGGGTATGGAGGTGTTCGGCGCGCTGCCCGCTCAGCAACCGCACACGTTCAACTTCGGGCACAGCACGGCCCGGACCAACAGCACCCAGCGCCCGCCCCGCGAACCGACTCGGGTACAGCGGCTGGGGCACGTGGTCTTCCAGACGACCCGATGCCGGCAGACCCTGGACTGGTATCTGGAGCATCTGGGCTTGATCGTCAGCGATTTCCTGTACCACCCCGGCCACCGTGAGCGCGGACCGGCTATGAGTTTCATTCGCTGCGACCAGGGCTCGATCCCGACCGACCACCACACCCTGGCACTGATGCTCGGACCGTCCAACCGCTATGTGCACTCGGCCTACCAGGTCGCCGACCTCGACGCGCTCGCCGCGGGCGGGGAATACCTGCGCGAGCAGGGATATCAGCGCTCATGGGGGATCGGCCGCCACATCCAGGGCAGCCAGATCTTCGACTACTGGCGTGACCCCGACGGGTTCATCGTCGAGCACTTCAGTGACGGAGACCTGTTCGACAACACCCTCGAACCAGGCTGGGCGCCGATGTCGGCGTCCGGGCTCGCGCAATGGGGCCCTCCCGCGACCAAGGACTTCCTCGGCATCGCGCCCGGCCGCGAAGCGCTGCGCGAACTGCGCGCGATGGCCTGCGCGCTGCGCGAAGACAACGAATTCGACCTCGGCCGCCTGCGCGGCATGATGAAAGTAGCCCGCTCATGAGCATGTCCGTACTCCGCACCGCCGACGCCTGGTGGGTGCAAACCGCCACCGGGGCCGCCCGCGTGGACACCACTGCCACGACCACCGGTGAACTGCTGGCCGATCGCGCGGCCCTCACCGCCGCGGCCGCGAGCCGCGACACCACGCCGGTGACCGAGCTGACCCTGTGCTCACCGGTGACCGCGCCCTGCCGGGTAGTGGCGCAAATGACGAATTTCGCCTCCCACGTGCGGGATTCGGGCGGTGATCCGAAGACGGTGCCACTCACCTTCTTCCGCAAGACCTCCGGATCGATCAGCGGGCCCTACGACGACGTGATCCGGCCCGCCCACGTGGGGCTGCTGGACTACGAAGTGGAGATCGGCCTGGTCTTCGGCAAACCGATGCCTGTCGGCTCCGAGATCACCGCCGACAACCTCGCCGACTACATCACCGGCCTGGTCGTCACCAATGACGTGTCCGCCCGGGATGTGCAGTTGCCGAAAACCCAATTCTACGAGGCGAAGTCGTATCCGACGTTCACTCCGGTCGGGCCGGCGCTGGTGCTGCTGGACGCCGATGAACTGAAGCGGTTCACCGATCTGCGGCTGCGGCTGTGGGTCAACGGCGAACTCCGCCAGAACATGACGGTCGCCGACATGATCTACCGGCCGGTGGAGGCGCTGCGGGAGCTGACCCGCTTCCAGCGCATGGACGCCGGGGACCTGCTGCTCACCGGCACCCCGATCGGCACCGCCATCAGCGCCCCGCCGAAGCCGGTCGCGCTGATCACCAACCTGCTGCCACCGGCGGTGAAATGGAAGCTGTTCTTCGCCGGCCAGGCCAAGAACCCGAAGTACCTGCAGGACGGGGACGTCGTCGAAGCGGCCATCGGCACCGACGACGGCGCACTCGATCTGGGACGCCAGCGCACCGTCGTCAGATACGCACGATGACCGGCACGATACCCGCCTCTCCCGTCGACGCGGACCGGATGTGGCCACGGTACGAGTCGCCGGCCGACCTGGCCGAGATCGAATCCGTCCCGCTGGCCGCACGCGGGCTGCCGGAATCGACCTACGCGCTGCTGACTCGGGCGGCGCGGCTGTGGCCCGACCGCACCGCGCTGACCGTGCTGCCGGAGGCGACCCGATGGCGAGAACCGGTGTGCCGCACCTTCTCCGAACTGCTGGCCGATGTCCACCGCTACGCGAATCTGCTGCACCGGCTGGGCGTGCGGCGCGGTGACGCGGTCGCGCTCATCGCCCCCAACTGCGCTGAGCTGATTCCGGCGACCCTGGCCGCCCAACTCGCCGGAATCGCCACGCCGATCAACGGCGCTCTGTCCCCGCGGCACATCGCCGAACTACTGCGCCGCTCCGGCGCGCGGATCGTGATCACCGCCGGTCCCGAACTCGCCGCCGAAACCTGGTGCTCGACAAGGGAATCCGTGCTGGGAGGCCACATCGAGGCGCTGCTGGTGCTGCGCCCGACCGCGTCGGACGCCGCCGCGGACCCGCTCCCGCGCCTGGACGGGATCGAGGTGGGATACCTCACCGACCTTGCCGCCGACCAGGATTCGACCGGTTTCGCCGGCCGGCCGCCAGCCGCCACGGATCTGGCGGCGCTCTTCCACACCGGCGGCACCACCGGCATACCGAAACTGGCCGCGCACACCCACTCCGGTGAGGTCGCCAATGCGTGGATGATCGCCGCGAACTCCCTGCTGGACACGAATTCGGTGGTGTTCGCGGGGCTGCCGCTGTTCCATGTCAACGCCCTGGTGGTCACGCTGCTGGCACCGTTGTTCAAGGGACAGCCGGTGGTCTGGGCCGGGCCGCTCGGCTACCGCGACCCCGCACTGTACGGCCAGTTCTGGAAGCTGGTCGAGCACTACCGGATCGCCACGATGAGCGCCGTGCCGACCGTGTACGCGGCGCTGGCGCAATGCCCGGTCACCGCCGACATCTCCAGCCTGCGATACGCCATGGTCGGCGCCTCGCCGCTGCCTACGGCCGTCCGCGAGAATTTCCAGGCCCACACCGGAATCACGCTCATCGAAGGCTACGGCCTGACCGAGGCGACCTGCGCCAGCGCCCGCACCTTCCCCAGCGCGCCCCGGCCGGGTGCGGTCGGCCAGCGCATGCCCTACCAACAGGTCAAGGTCATCCGCATCGGGCCCGACGGCAGCTGGAACGACCTGCCGCGCAATCATCTCGGAGTGCTGGCGGTCGCCGGTCCCACGTTGTTCGCCGGCTATGTGAGCGGGCGTGGCGAACACGGTCATCTGCTCGACGGGTCGGGCAAACTGGTCGACGGCTGGCTCGACACCGGTGATCTCGCCCGCGTCGACCACGACGGCTACATCTATTTACAGGGCCGTGCCAAGGATTTGATCATCCGCGGCGGCCACAATATCGACCCCGCCACCATCGAGGACGCCCTGTTGGCTCATCCACAGGTCACCGGTGCCGGCGCGGTCGGTCGGCCCGACCCCCACTCAGGAGAGGTGCCCGTCGCCTATGTCACGCTGGCCGCGGGCGCCGAAGTGACCGAGACCGATCTGCTCGCCTGGGCCGGCGAGCGGGTCCCTGAGCGGGCCGCCGCACCGAAATCGATCATCGTGCTCGACTCGCTGCCGACTACCGACGTCGGCAAACCCTACAAGCTCGCGCTGCGTGCTGACGCCACCCGCCGCGAGGTGCTCGACGCGCTCGACACGACCGCTGGAATCGGTGCCGTGTCGGTGTCGATCGAGGACGGATCGGTGCTGGCCACGGTCGTACTCGCTGCGAGCGCGGACGCCGCGGCCGTGGAAGCAGTGCTCGGTCGATACGCAATTTCATGGAAAGTCCAGGTTGATCAATGAAGATCGCGGCGATCGCACTCGCCTGTGTGCTCGTGTTGTGTTTCGTTTCCGCCGGAGCTGCCAAGGTGCTCGCGGTACCGGCCATGCGCGAGCGGGCCGCCCATGTCGGCTTCTCGGTCGCCGCGTATCGGGCCATCGGTGTGCTCGAACTCGCCGCTGCGCTGGGCGTGCTGGCCGCACTGGTGTGGTGGCCGCTCGGTGTGGCCGCCGCGGCTGGTCTGATCCTGCTCATGGCCGGCGCCGCCATCGTGCACGCGCGCACCGGTGACCCACTGCCGCAGCTGGCACCGGCCGTGGTCGCCGGGCTGATCTGCGCGGCTTACCTCGCCACATTGATCGGAGCCAACCGATGAACAGCTCGATCGTTCCGGTGGTAATCGTCGGCGCGGGCCCGACCGGGCTCACCGCGGCCACCCTGCTGGCTCAGTACGGCATCGAGGTCCTCGTGCTGGAACGCTGGGACGGTGTCTTCCCGCAGCCCCGCGCGGTGCACCTCGACGGCGAAATACGCCGCATCCTGGCCAAACTCGGAATCGGGACTGCCTTCGACGCCATCACCCGTCCCGCGCTGGGACTGCGCCTGCTCGACCGCGATCAACGCGTGCTCGGCCAGATCGACCGCGACCCGGCGGGCGGGCGCAACGGCTACCCCGAAGCGAACCTGTTCGACCAGCCCGAACTGGAAGCGCTGCTGCGCGCCAACCTCGAACACCACCGATCCGTCACCGTGCACGGCAACGCCGAAGTCACCGCTATCACCGCCGAAACCGACTGCGTGCGAATCGATTACACCGACCGCCTCACCGGATCAGCGGGAACCGTGCGCGCAAGATACCTGCTCGGCTGCGACGGCGCCAACAGCCTGATCCGCGCCGCCATCGGCGCACACATGCAGGACATGAGATTCGAACAACGCTGGCTGGTCGTCGATGTCGCCACCACCGCCGAACTGGACCAATGGGAGGGGGTCCACCAAGTCTGCGACCCCGAACGCGCCGCCACCTACATGCGCATCGGGAAAACCCGCCACCGCTGGGAATTCCGCCTGCGGCCCGGCGAAACCGCCGACGACTACCCTGATATCAGCCGACTGCACCCACTGATTCGCCCCTGGACCGCAGACACCCCCGCCGAGGAATTGGACCTGGTCCGGGTCGCCGAATACACCTTCCGCGCCCAGGCGGCCGACCGCTGGCAGCGCGGACGAGTCTTCATCCTCGGCGATGCTGCCCACCTTACCCCGCCGTTCATCGGGCAGGGATTGTGCGCTGGACTGCGCGACGCGGCGAACCTCACCTGGAAGCTGGCGGCGGTCCTGGCCGGCAACCTGCCCGCAGACCTGCTCGATACCTACGAGGCTGAGCGAAAACCACACGCGCGCAGCATGATCCGCCTCGCCAAACTGATCGGCATGATCATGACCGACGGCGGTGAGCTGGGCAATCGACTGCGCGGCGTGCTTGCCCCGCATCTGCACCGCATTCCCGGCCTCACCGCACAGATCACCAGCGGCGAAACACCACCGCTGCGTCGCGGCGGCCTGGTTACGGCGCCCTTGCTCCGGCGTGGTCTGGCCGGCCGACTCGTCCCGAATTGTCGGCTCGCCGATGGTCGCCGTGTCGACGACGTCATCGCCGGTCGCTACGCGGTCATCACCACCGCCGCGCCGACAGCCGCGCAAGGTGAGTGCATCGAACAACGCGGCGGAATTCTGCTCACCGCCGAGCACGGCGGCGAATTGCACCGCTGGCTTCGCGATGCGCGCACCACCGCCGCCCTGGTCCGTCCGGATGGGACCATCCAGCGAACCGGAAGCAAGCTGACACAGCTGTGCACCGACATGGTCGACCTCCACTGGAGCGCCGCACACGGGACAACGCTCGAGCAGCACGAACCCGAGGCCCAGAGGCCACCTTCAACCCGGGAATCCGCCGGAACAATGGCGAATCCTTATATCTGAGTGCCTGGGAAGCAGTCGGAGGACTGCAAGGTTCTTTTGCGGGAAGCATCGCACAGCAGACGGTGGGGCTGTATGCCTGGATGTGGATCCATGCCAAGCCACCCCGACATCTTCGCTCCGAATGTGATGTCGACGCACTCAACGACTTTCAGTTGAGCAGAGTCGATCGCGATTTCTGCCATCACCGGGTTGCTCTCGACGACAAGGACCCTATCGGGCGCTGTCGCGGGGGTCTGCGGCGGTGTGAATTCTGTTGCAGAGCGCGGGAATTGGCTCATGATGGATCCTTGGCAGATGGGTCCCCGACCGTCGAATCCGCAGCCTATCGGAGCTGAGTGGAGGCGATCCTGCGCTCTCGATGGCGGTACCGCGATCGACGTGCTTCAACACTGTGTCAACCCGCAATCGGTCTCTGGGGAAGCGAGGAAGCGGCGGAGGCGATGGTTACATCCCGGTTACCACAACGGCGTATGTGAGGTCGGAATTGGCCTGCGGTGACAATGCCCGCGGCGAATTTTGTTGATGCACGACGGTGTCTGGCGGCGGCGTGATTTCTACTGTTGTCGTCATTCCCTGTACCCATTCTGAGGACCGCTGATGAACCCTTTCTCGACTCTGCCGGACCGTCGTGCGGCTGCCGCACCGGACGCGGCCGCCGTCGCCGACGACAGCACTGACCTGAACAATGCAGGATTCCTGGACGCTGTGCGGCGTGCCGCCGCTACCCTGCGCGCCGCGGGAGTATCGAGCGGCGACGTGGTCGCGATCATGTTGCCCAACACTGCCGCCTATGTCGTATCCCTGTTCGCTACCTGGCGTGTGGGTGCCACGGTCAGCCCAATCGACCCGTCACTGACCTCCGCAGAAGCCGACTGTCAGCTGACCGATACCGGCGCCAAGGTCCTGATCACCGCGCAGCGGCCCACCTCCGACGCGGCGGTCCACGTCGTCATTCCCGCCGACGATCTCACCGCCGCTGACCCTGATGTCGCCGAACCCGCACGGCCCCGCAACGACACACTGGCGCTGCTGTTCCGCACCCACGGCACGGGCAGATCCCACAGCGTGACGGTCGACCACGCCAACCTCAACGCCATGTGCTCGGTGGCAATCGAGGCATTCGAACTCACCGCAGCCGACCACAGCCTGCTGCATCTGCCGTTGTTCCACGTCAACAGCATCGTTGTCGGCACTGTGTCGCCGCTGCTCGCCGGTGGGCGCGCCACCGTGGCCTCGAGCCCGAAGACTTTCTTCGACCGGATCGAGCGCAGCCGTGCCACATGCATCTGCGCTGTCCCGGCCACGTATGCACTGCTGACGGACCTGCCCGCCCACATCCGGCCGAACACCTCATCTGTGCGGTTCGCCATCTGCGGCGCGGCCCCGGCAAACGCCGAACTGCTGACCGAATTCCAACGCCGCTACGGAATTCCGATTATCGACGGCTATGTCTCCGAAGTTCCGGTGCGAGCACGCCGCGCACCGTCACCCGCACGATGGACACCGCCGGAATACTCCCGCCAGGCCAGCTAGCTGATTCGGACCGCTGCCCCGCAGAACAAGCCCGCGATTTCGCGCGCGGCAATGGCGCAGTACTACCGTTGGGGAGTGACGACTTTTCGTCGCGGCGGTGATGTCGAAGTGAGCCGCTCTGTCGCGGAGATCGCCGCCCGCATGAACAAGCGGGTGACGGATATCGCCGCGATCGTGCGGCGCGGTCTCGAGGACGAGATCCCCGAATTGCGGGGTGACCCCCGCACCATCGAACTGCTTGGTGCCAGCGTCGAAGGCAATGTCGACACTATCCTGCACGCGCTGCAGCACGACATACCAGTTGCACGGATCAACGCTCCCACCGCGGCCATCGAATACGCCAGACGCCTTGCCCAGCACGGAGTTCCGGTCGAGGCCCTGGTGCGTGCCTATCGGGTCGGGCATCGGCGGATGACCGAGTTGGTCTTCGCGGAATTGCGGGCCGGCGCTATCGCGCCCGCCGACGGTGTCGCTGTCGCTGAGGCGATCACCACCGCGACGTTCGAGTACGTCGACTGGATCACCATGCAGGTCGTCGCGGTGTACGAGACCGAGCGCGAGCAGTGGCTGGAGAGCCGCAACAGCACCCGCGCGCTGCTCGTGCGTGAGGTGCTGTCCGGGAGTAAGCCGGTCGATATCGATGCCGCGACCGAATCCATCCGCTACCCGCTGAGTTGGCATCACCTGGCGCTGATCCTCTGGTATCCCGACACCAGCGCCAGCAGCGACGAGCTGACCCGGTTGCAACGCTTCGCCCGTGAGCTGGCCGAGGCGGTCGGCACCGAGGCCGCGCCGCTGTTCGGGGCCGCGGACCGGACGAGCGCATGGGCCTGGCTGCCATATCGATCCGAGCA
This sequence comes from Nocardia tengchongensis, assembly GCF_054781395.1. Lineage (NCBI taxonomy): Bacteria > Bacillati > Actinomycetota > Actinomycetes > Mycobacteriales > Nocardiaceae > Nocardia > Nocardia tengchongensis. The sequence goes on along the minus strand of NZ_BAAGUM010000015.1, from coordinate 781,141 downwards.
GCCCGATGCGGTGGCCAAGGTCCGTGATTTCGCGAGTATGCGGCTGGACGCGCCGCGTTTGGCGATCGGCATCCTGGGCCAGGGGATATCAGGGTTCCGCCGGTCCCATCGGCAGGCGCTGCGCGCGCGCTCGGTCGCGCTCGCGCGCACCGACGTCGAACCGAGGATCATCGCCGCGAGCGATCCGGGGCTGACGACCGCGGCGCTGCTCGGCGCCGGCGCCGAGGTCGGCGAATGGGTGAGCGAGATGCTCGGCGAATTGGCTGCCGACAACGACAACGATGCCCGGCTACGCGAGACGCTGCGGGTGTTCCTGCGCACCGGATGCAGCTACAAGGCGGCCGCCGCGGAGCTCGATCTCCATGCCAATTCGGTGAAATACCGGGTCGGGCGGGCAGTTGCGCGACGCGGGCGGCCGATCACCGACGACCGGTTGGACGTCGAGCTGGCGCTGCTGATCTGCCACTGGTACGGCGCCGCGGTGCTGCGGCCGAATTCAGACTGACCGCGGACAAACCCGGGCGCAGACTTCGTTCCTGGAACCGTCGAGGGGATGGTGCGCCCGGTCTCGTCGACCGGCCCGGTGATCACCAGCGCCGGCGCGGCCAGCCAGGGGTGCCATTGAGGTACATCAGAGACCGCGCAGTATCGCCGAAGCTGTTCGATTGGCGGTTCGGCTTACGGGACACCGCCGTGCGGGGCGGAGTTTCAGGGTTCAAGGCTCTGTTCGACGGGCTGGCGAGGGGCGTGGTGGTGCAGGGTCAGCAGCAGGTGATCGAATTGCGAGCGTGTCGCCGGTGACATTTGGATGGTCGCGATTTCGCCGATCAGCCGGGCGGCCAGTTCACGCAGGCGGATGTTGGTTTCCTGTGACCGCCATACCAGTACCCGGAATGCTTGCTCGGCGCTGATGCCGTAGACGAGCATCAGCGCTCCCTTGGCCTGCTCGATCACCACCCGATGTTGGAGTATCTGCGGCAGCAGGTCGTCGAGGATCGCGTGGGTTTGTGCGGGGTCGCGGTCGGTCAGGTCGATGTAGTAGCCCTCGGTGCCGACCACGGTGCCGGCGTCGTCGGTGACCGAGTCCGACACCACCACGACATGGTGCTCGATGCCGTGGGTGTCGATGATGCGGTGGCGGCTGGAGAACGGGGCGTGGTCGTGCACCGAGGTGACCAGTGCCGCTTCCACCCGGTCGCGGTCATCGGGATGTTTGTGCGACAGAAGCAGTTCGGTGGTCGGGGTCACTTCGCCGGGCGTGTAGCCGTGCATGCGGGCCACCTCGTCGGACCACTCCCAGCGTTGGTCGGCGAACTGGAACCGGAACCAGCCCGCCGCCAGTGCGTTGCCGGCACCGAGCACCTTCTCCACCGAGGCCAGCACCTCACCAGTGCCATCGTCGTCCTCGATCATGGCCTCAGTGTCGCATCCGGCGGCTGGGTGGGAGCCATGATGGTGCTCCACCAGGATCGCAGGGGGCTGGGTTCGGGCCAGTGCACCACCGGTGAGTTGCCGGAATCTGTTGCGGTGGTGAGCATGTGGCCCACGAGACAATGTTCGGCGAGGCGTGCGGATGTGCTCGGGGAGCCATGATGATCCTCGTGCTGGTGTGCTTGGCGCGCGTGCTGCTCGCGGGTGTCGGATCGGGGGCGGGTGGCAAGGGCCTGTCGGGTTGTGGCCGCGGGACCAGGGTTATGGCGTGTGGTGGCGGCAGCGCGACCGATGTTGTCGCGCGCGGTGCGGGCGGTATGACGGGATGGGTGCGGTGGTGTGGGCGCGGGTGTAGGGCACGACTCGGGTGGCTTCGGGGCCGCGGCCGGTGTCGGCGGCGGTGAACACCACCGACTGTCCGGCGCGCAGGGTTTTGAACCTGGGGACGTCGATCACCTGGTAGTCGACGAACACCGCGGGACCGGTATCGGGGGTCAGGAACCCGAAACCTTTCTCGGTGTTGAACCAGGCGCACTGGCCGTGCTGCCAGCGCGGTTCTCCCTTGCCGCGCGTGTGTGGGTCGTAGCGGGTGGTATCGGCTGCGGTAGCGGGGTTGCGGTCAGTCGGTGTTGGCGCGGTCGTGGTCATAGTCGTCATCGCGGTCGAGTGGGGTGATCCAGGCTTGGTCGAAACGGTCGGCGATCGTGGCTGCGTCGAAAGCGGCGCGCACCCGTTCGGCCAGCGGGTGCAGCGCGGCGGCGTCCAGGCCGATGTCGCGGTCACTGTCGCCGACGGGAAGGTTCTGTTCGGCGCGGTCGAAGTCGCTGCCTGCCGGGGCGAAGGTCGCGGTGCTGCTCATTGCTCTGCCCTCCTCGTGTCGGTCGTGGTCGATGAAGGGAAAGGGCCGGGTGAGCCCGGAAGAACCACAGCTGTCAAACACACTGCTCACACCTCGACCAGCGTTCCAGAACCGGATAACCTGCATCCACCAGGTGAGCAGGAAGTTCGCGCGGCCCTTGACCGTTTTCACGCTGCGGCCGATGTCGTCGGCGATCTCGTCCCACCCGTTTCCCGCCATGATTCCCGCGACCATCACGCGGTAGTCGTACGCGCTCCAGCGCGCCCCCTGCCGCACCCACGCAGTGTCCCCGTCGACGTCGGTCACTCGATCCTCCCTGCTAGCGAACCCCCGCCCCTGCACGCGGGTATCTCGCCAGCATGTCACCACCGTCCGACAACAACACCCGGTTAGCGACAACGAAAACTGTTGTTGCACTTGCAATCTCAAACGTCAGCGACAGCATGCGGCACGCCGACCTCCTGCTGCGGCTTGTGCTGGATGTCGAGTTCGAGACGGTGCAGGAGCACAGGTCCTTCGACTGCGGTCCGTTTGCCCACAGTGCGGACCGGAACGTGCCTTCGCCGATCTAGCGGCCCGGGGCATCACTGCGTTGCGCACGCGGGCGTCGCCCACCGCTCGGCGACGGTTTTCGGGCTGCTGTTCGAGGTGGCCCTATTCCACCGCTTTGAGGTGTCGTCGACGGTGCTGTTCAGCCTTTGCATCTACCCACCTCAGGGTGTGGTCCCAGCCGTTCGCGCGGATCCGCTCGGTTAGTTCGTCGGCTATCGGCGTCGGGCCGGGTACGAGTGAGAGGCGTTCCAGCGTGACTACCGAGGTGAGAGCGCCGTAGATCAAGGGTGTGAACGATGACATCGACGCCCTCGCACTGCACTGTATGTCACTACCGATGACATGTTGATCGGCCCGCCCGGATCTCCGGCGGTGGCGTCCGTCGATCGCGGCCTGCAGGTTCTGACAGCCGGGCCGGTCACCCCTGCCGCCTCCGTAACCTCCTCGTCCAGGCCGATCCCCTACGCGAAGGGCTCATGACGCAAGTCCCGAACTGGCATCAGGAACCGCTGGGCGCCGGGCCCGGGCGGCGCCGACCGCTGTTGTCGACCGAGGCGCTGAGGTAGTCGATGCCGGTCACGGAGCTGGGCACATACCTGCTCGGCGTTCCCAGCCGAGTCGGGTCCTGCTCCCACCGGCCGTTGCACCCCACCTGGACTTCCTCGGTCGAGTGGCTGTTCACCCAGACCGACATCTCGTACGGGGACCCGGGATTCGAGCAGTGCACCCGGATCTGCACGCGATAGATATCGTCGCTGTTGTTGCGGCAGGTGTGGAGGGGCCACCGGGAACGTCGGAAGCGCTCTACTGAGGAGCTGCATGCGTTTGGCGCCGGACCGTTGAGAGCTTTGACTCGCGACCGTACCCGGGTCTCGTTCCCTGACGGGGTCGAGGCCGCCGAGGGCGACTTCGCCGATGCCGCTTCGCTGAAGCAAGCGCTGGACGGGGTGGGCTCGATGTTTCTCGTGTCGCGGCTGGGCCCGGATGTCGACGTTCTCCATGCCGCCCACCAAACAGGTGTCGAGCATGTGGTGCTGGTGTCATCGATTACCGTCCAGACGCATCCTCACCTCGGACCTGCTGCAGAAAACTTGGCCGTCGAGCAGTTGCTCGAAACCAGCGGTATGGATTGGACAATTCTGCGACCGACCCAGTTCGCCTCAAACCCCCTGTTGTGGGCGGCAGCGATCCGTGGGAACCAGCCCGTCCAAGCCCCCTTCGCCGACATCGGGCTTCCCACGATCCATCCTGCGGACATCGCGTCGGTGGAGCGTGTTGCCCTCACCGAGCCAGGTCACCGCGGCCAGAGATATGCCCCGACCGGTCCCGAACAGGTGACAGCGCGTCAGCAGGTTGCGATGCTCGCCGCTGAGTTGGGCCGGGAGATCGAATTCGCCGAGATCAGCCGGGAACAGGCGCGTTCGAATATGGTGGCCGCCTTCGGCGAAGAGGCCGCGGATGCGGTACTGGATGTGACGGGCGGGGATGTCAACGATGAACTGCTCGAGGTGCGCGACACGGCCTCGCGGATCACCGACTCCCCTGCCAGACCGTTTGGTCAGTGGGTTGCGGAGAACGCCACGGCCTTCCGTTGACGTGTCCCGACTCTCTTCCGTTGACGCGGGATAGACAATCTTCAAGAAGAGGTCGACAGCCTTGGCGAGCCTGGACACCGCATTGGCCGCGCACGCTCTGGCCGAACCGTTCAGCGGCCCGGCCGGCGGCGGGCGGCCGGGCCGCTGTCGGCCTGGAACCGCAGCAGCCCGCACATAGTACGTCGCTATGCGCGGTAGGTGCTTAACGCCAGTTTCCACGAAATTGGGCAGGCACCGAAAACCCTTCCACGCGAACGGCTCCCATTCCCGAACCGAGCACTCGCTAACGCCAGTTTCCGTTCAACTGGACCCCACATGCCGTGTCGTGGCAGGCAGCGCCTTCAGCCACACCAATCGGCACATGACACCACGTCGAACCCTCGGCTGGGAAACACCGAGTCCATGAAGAAGTCGTGTATTTCCGGGTCGGCGTCGGCGCAGCCATCACGCAGCACGGTGACGTCATAGTCTCGGTCCGCCGCTGCATAGCAGGTCGCGGCTACCATCGCGGAGGTGGCGACACCGGCGATCGTGAGGGCGCTGACGCCGCGAGCGCGGAGGACGAGGTCGAGATCGGTGCCTTCGAAGGCACTGGCACGTCGTTTGAGTACGGTGACATCCGTGCTGATGGTCGGTAGATCGATTTCCGTTGCGGCTGAGTCCTCGTGGAAGGTCTGCCCGTCTTCGTAGAACGTCCTGAGCAGTTTGTTGTGTGGCGGACAGTCGGTCCCGCTGGCCCGGAATGCGAAGCGCACGAACACGATCAACGCGCCGGCCGCGCGGGCGCGGGGGAGTAGTTCGGTCAGCGGCGCCAGGGGGCTTCTGGCGAATGGATAGTTGGCGGTGATCCCTCGCTGGAGATCGCCGACGATCAAGGCAGTTTGCAGCAAAGGGGCGTCCTAACTGGTCGGGATGGCCTGATTCATCTGGTTTCTGCGGGTCTGGACGTACTGAGTGCGCGCGCTCGGTGGTACCCGATTCTTGTCTGGCACCGCGATCTTGATCCGTGTCTGTCTCGGAAAGCGTCGCGCTGCATCGGAAGAACGGCCTTGTGCCTGGCGCGCGGGATCTCATGCCCGCCGTTCCGCCCGATCAGCTTCGCATGTACGTCTCCGGTCTCATCGGCCCTCCTTGCCCAACCACGGGCGAGCTGCTGCCAGGGGCCGGGCTGTCTCGCGTCAATCCTGGATATTTCCCAGCCTTGGGGCAGGTTGATCGTGCGTCGGCGGTCTCGGGCGGTGCTTTGGCCGGGCGCGGTGACCGGAATGCCGTCGGGCAGAACGATGTCCATTGTAAACCGGCCCACGGTGATGGCCATTAGGCGACGACGGACTCCGCTGGTCGCGGCGAGGTCCGGCTAGCGAAGATCCTTCTGCCCCGCTTCGATGAACCCGCCATTCAGTTTGGCCAGGCTAGCAGCGTGAGTGGACCGATTCCCGCACCGAGGCCAGCTCGATTGCCCGGGCCGCGACCTCGGAGCCGGTGTAGGGGACCGTAGGAGCGTTGGCGAGCTGGTCATCATCGACTTGCAGAACGCCATATGGGGGAGGTGCGGTTCATCCTCTTCGGCGACGAGGCATTCCAAATCTTCGCCGCGGCACTTGCCACGAATCAGGGTGCCTGAGCGAGCGAATTCCGGGTTTACCCCGATATGCGTGAAACCTCCTGTGCGGCAAGCTGAATCTCGGGTCGGGTCATAGTCGATAGGAGTTGATTCACACATGTCTCAACGGTTGCCGGTCGGTCTGGGTGCTGCGGCCCTGATCACCGCCGCGGCTTGCGCACTGGCCCCGGCGGCGTTCGCGACGGATCTGGCCGAGGGGGTTTCGTGCAGTGATCGCAGCTGCCGCAACGACACCGACGACATCTATCGCATCCAGGTGCGGGTGCACTGCTTGGGCTTTGGTGACGGGTACGAGACGTCGGTTTGGGTGAACAGCCGCACCACCGAACAGCTGCAGGTCGGGTGCACCGGCCATTGGGTGTCCGGCGGCTACAGACTCGGCACGCCGTCGAGGAACCCCAACGGCACCTGGAAGCCGGCTCTGATGGAGAAGGAACCCGACAGGTTCGAGCCCAGTTACCTGACGGGCATCGACTACCTGAGTGCCGTGGTCGACAACAGCGGTCGCCGTCGCCCCGGCGCCCCAGCGCCCAGCGGGTCTTGATCCGGACCGGATTTCCCGGTCGCGAATCAGGTGGGTGAGCGAGCGCATTTCGGGTCTACTGGGAGCCGATCGGTTGGCTGAAGGTACTCGAATGCCCCGATCCCGCATAGCCCTGTGCGGTTAACGTTCCCGGCGGCGGGCGGGCTCATGGAATCCGGGCCTCGGGGCGCCGGATTTCGGCAAAATTCCGAAACCAAATCGATTGACTTTCCTTTGTTTTCAGGTCCTCGTCGAGGACGTGCATTCCGTGGCCGCAGGGATGGGACTGCCATATGTTCGTGAATCCGATGATATGTACGGACATCTCGGTGTCGGGATCGGAGAAGAGGGGTTTGACAGGTATTTTCGCGCCGGTCTGTTCGACGAGCAGTGCGCCCCTGGGGATTCTGGCCGAGTCGACCGACTGGATGTGCGCGACGTTGGTGGAGGTTTTCCGTGTTCTCTGCGGTTCAGTGGTGTGTGGTGAGCATTCGGGGCGGTACTGCTGTGGAATGGGTGCGGTAGAATTCGAGGTGGGCTCTGGCCGTTCGGTCCCAGCTGAACTGCGCGGCGAGGGCTTTGCCCTGCTCGGTGCGGCGCGGGTCGGGAACCAATGCTCGCGCGAGTTCCGTGGCCAGCTCGGCGGGAGTGGCCGCGTAGCTGACGGTGTCGCCGAATACCTCGCGCAGCACCGGGAGATCGCGTGCTACGACGGGGATTCCGGTGGCAAGGGCTTCCATGGCGGCCAGCCCGAATCCCTCTTTGGCGGAGAAGAACGGGAGGAGGGCCGACGCCGCCACGAGTGCGGGGAGTTCGGTGTGAGGGACGGTGCCGAGGATGGTGGGGCGGATATCGAGTTCGGTTGCGCGAGCATCGAACTGGGCGCGGTAGTCGCGGTAGTCGAAGAGTGTTTCGCCGCCGGCGAAGACGAGGTGCAGGTCGGGATGATCGCGCCGTAGCAGGGCGAACGCCTGGAGCAGGTCGATGCTGCCTTTGCGGGGTTCGATGCCGCCGACGGCGACGATGTACCGTCCGAGTCGGCGTCGCCAGGCGGCGCGAGCACGCGTGGCGTCGGGAGAGTCGTCTGCGGCGGCCGCGAAGCGGTCGTATTCGACACCATTGGAAATCACGGTGGGGCGCAGGCCCCAACCGGCCTGGACCTCGGCCGCGACAGCATTCGACACGCAGATGTGTGCGTAGGGCTCGACGATGGCGCGCTCATGGCAGCGGGCGAGTTCGGGGGTGGTGAAGTTGTCGAGGTGGTGAATGGTGCGGATGCGACGGTCGACGGCGTTGGCGCTGATGCAGTCCTGGGCGTGCACGATGTCGTAGTCCTCGGGAGTGAACGCCTGCCGCAATGCGTCTATTGAGCGCATGATTCGCGTCCCGACCTGCTCGCCGTCGGCACTGGTGAAGGGAACGACGCGAACTGTCACAGAGGAATCGACGGGGCGGAAGAAGGCGGCATCACCGCCACGTCCGAGCGTCCAGACGGTGACATCGGCGCCGAGCCGGGCGAGCGCTTCGGCGAGATTGAGCGTATGCACCACCCCGCCACGGGGTTTGGTGGAGTAGGTGAGGAGTGCGATCCGCATCAGTAGCCGCTCTTTTCGGTCATCAGGTTGTGGTAGGCGTCGACGCGGCGTTCCTCCAGGTGCCGCAGGACGCGCCGGGCTCGCTCGACCTCGGCATCGATGTCGAGCTCCGCCACCGCGAGGCCGCCCTTGGACCAGGTTTTGGCGAGGATGTCACCGCCGGGGCCGACCACTTTGGCCTGGCCGAGGAAACGCAGGTTGCCGGTGATTCCGGTTTGATTGGACGAGGCGAGCACCACCTGGTTCTCGGCGGCGCGGGCCTGGTCGTACAGGTCGAAGAGACGGGATTGCCGGTCGTTGGGCATTCGGGAGGCGCGATCGGTGACGCTGGCGGGCCAGGCCGACAGCGCCGCGATGGTGCGGGCACCGTCGAGAGCGAGAGCGCGCGCGGATTCCGGGAACGTCTTGTCGTAGTCGATGAGCATGCCGATCCGGCCGACCGGGGTGTCGAAGGCCGCGAAGCGATCTCCGGCTGCGTACGCCAGGTGCTCCCCGGCCGGCTGGTGTACTTTGCGGTGGCGGCCGAGCACCCCGTCGCCGGTGAGGCACACTGCGGCGTTGTAGCGGGCACCGTCGGCGTGTTCGGCGTAGCCGACGCAGATCGTCATGTCCCCGGCCAACCGGCGCAGCAGCCGGAATTCGGGTCCATCGGGGTCGATGGCCTCGGGCCCGGCGGCGGGGTCCGGGTTGCGGAGGTCTCCGATGTAGCCGCCGAGGCTCGCATCGGGCAGCACGAGCAGGTCGACGCCGTCGTGGGTGAGCCGGTCGACGATCCCGGCGATCTTGTCCAGGGCGCGGGCGATGTCTGCGCCGAAATGTGCTGCGACGGCGGCTATTCGGGTGACGGCCATGGGTTGCGCCTCAGGCCGCCGCGGTGGTGCGGGAGATGGCGGTGATCTGCCCGGCGAGGTGCTCGGCGTCGCGGGCGATGGCGGCGAAGCGGCCCGAGCCCCAGGTGTGCAGCCAGGGCAGCCCGAGGAAGTACAGCCCGGGCGTGGTCGTGACGCCGCGGTTGTGGCACGGGTGGCCCTCACCGTCGAAGACGCCGACGCGCACCCACCGGTAGTCTGTGCGGAACCCGATCGACCACACTATCGACGTGATACCGCTTGCCGACAAATCGATTTCGGTGATCTCGTGCTCGGGACGCCACACCGGGCGGTAGCGCGGTTCGGTGGGCGCGTCGATCCCCGCACGGGCGATATAGGCGTCGATGGAGTCCTTGATGCTCTCGGCGACGGCGTCGGCGGCATCGAGGTCCCGCTCCAGCGACGGCTCGAAATGCGCTGTGCCGTCGGCGACATCGACCATCCGGCCGTAGAGCGCCATACCCTCGACCGCGAATTGGCGCAGGTCGATATCGCGGCCGCCGTCTCGACCGGTGACGTAGTGGTTGGTGTTCTCCCGCTTGCCCAGCCCACCCGGCTGATCTTCGATCGGGATGTCGTAGTGGCCCATGTCCTCGAGCCACGCGACGCAATCGCGGCCCCGATAGAAACGGGCGACGCGGGGCGCGGTCCCGACCGCGAGGTGCACCTGCCGACCTTCCAATTGGAGGTCCTCGGCGATCTGTGCTCCCGATTGGCCGGTACCGACGATGAGGACGGCGCCGTCGGGCAGGTCCGCGGAGCTACGGTATTCGGCGGAGTGGAGTTGCCGGATCGAGCTCGGCAACCGCTCGGCGAAGCGGGGCACGCTCGGCGTGTGATACCCGCCTACTGCGACCACCACCTGATCGGAATGCAATGGGCCCGATGTTGTCTGGATGTCGAAGCCGCCGTCGACCGCTACCGTGACCGCGGTGACGGCGACGTGTTCGCGAACCGGCGGATCGAAGGTGTCGGCGTAGGCGCGGACCCATGCGTAGACCTCGTCGCGTTTCATGAAGCCGTGCGGGTCCGGTCCGTTGTAGCTGTATCCGGGCAGCACGCACTGCCAGTTGGGGGTGACGAGAGTGAAGTTGTCCCAGCGGGTGTCGCGCCACTCGTGGGCGATGGTGTCGCGCTCGAGGACGACGTGGTCGATGCCGCGTGCGGTCAGATGCCAGCTGATCGAGAGCCCGGCCTGTCCTGCGCCGATCACGACGACGTCGCGGTGTTCCACGGCGGTACCCGAGTCTGCCTGGGGGGTCATGGTTTTCCTCCGGTGGTTGCCGCCTCGACCGACGGCGGAGTCATCGACAGCACGCGTACCGTGCCCGGTGATGTCCGGGCCTGTGCTGCGCTTGCTTGGATGGCGTCCAGGGTCTGCATGGCGGAGGTGCAGTAGAAGCCGAACTTCTCGCGCACCCGCTCGGCCGCGATGTTCAAAGCGCTCGAGACACGGGTCAGGAAGTCGTCGATCGGATAGTCGACGCCGGTGGCCAGATGATCATGGATCACCAGCGAGGGCGAATAGCAGGACTGGACATTGCCGTCCGGCCAGCGGATGTCGAATGTCATCTCAGGCATGGATCGCCTCCAGCTCTTCGGGCACCGCGGACTGCCCGACCACGCCGTGGCGGGCGACGACGCTGCCGTAGAGCTCGGGGCGTCGGTCGCGCAGGTTGTACATGCCGCCGCCGCGCGCCAATTCGAGTGCGTGATCGACGTCGAGGGTCGCGGTGGCGAGACCGGGTTCGGTACCGGTGGTGGCGAGCACGTCGCCGCCGGGGCCGACGATCTTGGCGCTGCACACGAAGCGCAACGAGCCGAACGTCCCGGCCTGGTTCGACGCGACCCACACCACCTGGTTCTCGACTGCGCGAGCGCGGTCGAAGATATCGAAGCGCTGGGTCCAGCGGTCGTCCTCGAGTCGTTCGGTGGTGGCGGTGCGGGCGGTGGGCCAGGCCGAGAGCGAGGTGATGATCTGCGCGCCGTCCAGTGCCAGCGCTCGCGCGGCTTCGGGGAATGCCTTGTCGTAGCAGATCTGCATGCCCATGCGGCCGACCGGGGTGTCGAAGGCGCGGTATTCGGATCCGGCAGCGTAGCAAAGGTTTTCGCCGAGGGGCTGATGCACCTTGCGGTAGGAGCCGAGCACCCCGTCGCCGGTGACGGTCGCGGCGGCGTTGTAGCGGAGATCGCCATCGGCTTCACAGAATCCGAGTGTGACGACGAGTTCACCTGCCATCGCCGCGATACGGCGCAGTTCCGGGCCGTCGAGGGCGAGAGCCGGCGGCAGACTGCGCAGACGACGCTGCTTGGCCTCCTCGCTCTCCCCACCGCCGCCCAGGCTGGGCAGATAGCCGCCCAGGCAGGCCTCGGGCAGCACCAGCAGTCGGCTACCGCGTTCGCGCGCCTGTTCGATCAGCGAGCCGATGGTGGCGTAGCACGCCTCCATGTCGCGGCCGAATTCGGCGGCGGCCACAGAGATCGATAGTTCGGTCATGAGTGTCCCAATCCGGTTACCGCGCTGTCGAGCGCGTGAGTGACTTCTCCGTCAGGCCAGCGCAGCCGCACGCCGGGAGTCGCGCTGAGCACGCCGCACACGGCGGTCGTCGCCGGGCCTACGGGGTTGACGGGGGTGCCGGGGCGATCGGCGGTGAGCATCGCGAAGCCGGGGAAGCAGGTGATCCAGTCGGCCAACTCGACGCCCGGCGGGCGCGGGATGCGCGCCACATCCAGTTCGACCCCGACACCGCTGGCCTCGGCGAGCATGCCCGCGGTCCCGGCGACGCCGGCCATGCTGACATCCTTCGCGGCCTTCGGACCGGTGTCCGAGACGAACCGGCCCAGTGCCCGCAATTCCGCGCCGCTGCGGTGTGACGACGAATCCCATTGTCGCCCGGTATATCCGGGCCGCCAGCCGCCGCCCAGATCAGCCGTGAGCCGGAGCTCGTCGCCGACCTCGCCACCTCCTCCGGGCACCGGCCGGTCGGTACGGCCGAGCGCGGTGACCGACAGCGCCGCCGGGACACCCAACTGGGTGTGGCCACCCAGCACCGGCACCTCCCAGATGCGGCTGGCCGCACCCAGGCCCCGGAGCACCCGGGTCAGCAGCGACCGGGTGGGCGCGGCGACCGCGTCGAGAAGGCCGATCGGTTCTGCGCCCATCGCGGCGAGATCGTTGAGGTTGACGAGGGCCGCACACCATCCGGCCCATTCCGGGTCCCGTTCGACCATGGACGGCAGGATCGCGTCGCACGCGGCGACCAGGTCCGAGCCCGGTACCGGTGCGCCGTCATCACCCCGGAACCCGTTGCCTCCCAGCGTCATCGGTGTATCGCCCAACTCCGACAGCGTCTGCCCGAGCATCGCCTTGGTGGAGCGCGCCAGCCGCTCGATGCGGTCGATCGGCCAGCGCATCCGCACATGCGGCGCACCGGCCACGTTGGTCTCGGCGAGCGCGACCCACCCGAGATGGGTGAACAGCAACTCGTAGCGGGTCTGCACCGTGGCCTCGAACCGAAGCACGTTATGGGTTTCGGCATAAGCGCACGCCGCTCGCACGAGTGCGCCGCCCACACCACGGGTGCGACGCCCGCAGTCCACCACCAATCGACTGCCGGTCCACCACCCGAGATCCTCGGCGGTGGCGGGTGCCAGGCGGACTCCGCCCAGCACGGCACCGTCTGGTGCGATCGCGACCAGGATCCGGGTCCGGGGATCATCGTCGATGTCGTCGGTGTCGCTGCCGGCGAACAAGCCCTGCTCGACGACGAAATTCTTCCTACGCAAGGCGTGATATGCGGCGACCTGCCGGAACTCGGCGAGCCGGATGAGGAATCCGTCCTCGGGCTCGGCCGGGGCCGTATGTCCGGACAGGACACAGTAATCCGGCGATGTGGCACGCGCCCCGGACAGTTCGTCGAGCCAGGATCGGGGTGCGGCAGTGGATTCGGTGGTCGTCATCTCAGCCTCCCGCGGTTTGCAGCACACTGCACGCCCCGCAGGCCGCGCACCCGGCCTTCTGGTCCGTGCCGAGCATGCCGGCCCGGCGCAGTTCCGCCGCCACTCGGCGGGTCACGTCCTCGAGCAGCGCCGCGGACGGTGGGCTCGCACCGTCGACATCGACGGCCAGGGTTCCCGCGAGCGGCCGGAACGGCACCACGAACGGGTACACGCCCATGGCGATGAGTTCCGCCGCACCCGAGACCAATTCGTCCGGGTCCTCGCCCAGGCCGACCAGCAGATAGGTGGAGACCTGGTTACGGCCGAACACCCGCACCGCCTCGGCCCAGGCCGCCCGGTACTCCGACAGCGGCACGGTGGACTTTCCCGGCATCCAACGAGCCCGCACTCGATCGTCGAGTGACTCGACGTGGATGCCGATCGCGTCGGCTCCCGCGTCACGCAGCTCGGTCAGCGTCGCCAGATCGCCGGGCGGCTCGCACTGCACCTGGATCGGGAGGGTCGGCACCGCCTGCTTCACAGCCCGCACGCAGCGGGCGAGATGCCTTGCGCCACGGTCCTTTCCGGCCGACGTGCCGGTGGTCATCACCAGCTGCCGGATACCGTCGAGCCGCACCGCCGCCGCGGCCACCTCGGCGATCTGATCGGGTCGCTTGACGGCGATCGTGCTGCCGGCCGCGAGAGATGCCTCGATGGAACAGAACCGGCACCGTTGGTCTTCGCCGTAGCGGATGCAGGTCTGCACCACCGTGGTCGCCAGCACGTCCTTGCCGTGCAGCCTGGCGATCTGCTCGTACGTCAGGCCGTCGGCCGTGCGCAGGTCGTAGAAACGGGGTCGGCGCACCGGCTCGACGGTCACGCCGAGATCGGTGCCCTCGTAGAGCAGCCGATCGGCACGAATCGTGTATGGGCTCTCAGGGCGGAGGGGGATGGCAGCGCCGGCACCCCCGAACAGCACATGACCGTCGTCGCTGGGGCCGGCACCGGAACGGCGCTGCACCGGCACATCGACGCGGATGCCCAAGAGTGCGAGATCTACTCGCGTGGATACCTCGGTCATGACGGTCGGCCTACAGCTGGTAGGTGGAGTTGATGATGGCGCCCTTGCGGGCGTAGTGGATCAGCGCGTCCTGCACGTCCAGGGGATGCGCCGGGATCACACCTTCGATGAGGTCCTCCTCGCGTGCACCGTGCAGGGCGAGACCGAACCGGCAGGCGAACACCTTCCCGCCCTCCTTGATGAAGGTGGCGAGGGCCTCGTTGATGTTCTGCTCGCCGGGGAACCCGCTGTCGCCGGTGGTCGGAAAGCCGCGGGTGGCAAGGCAGTTGATCGCGCCGGGACCGTAGAAGTAGATGGCGGACTCGAAACCTTTGCGAAGTGCGCGCGTCGCCTGCAGGATGGCCACGAAACTCACCGACGATTCATGGGCGATACCGTGAACCAGCGTGAAATAGGTTTCACCCGCCTCCGCCTGATAGTCGGGAAAGATCTTGGTGCCGCCGTAGATACTGGTGCCCTTCGGCAGGGCCGGGTGCGGGATTTCGGCGAGCGATTTCACGATGTTCTCCTCGATCGCTTTGTCGATCTCGGAGGTCGATGTGGTGGGTGCCGACATGGTTCGTCTCCTGGGCGTGGTCGGTGTGAATTCGGTGATCGGCAGTGCGCCCGTTGGTGTCCGGGTGGTCACCGATGGACCAAGTTCACGCTCGGTGTGTTTCCGGTTGGTCGCCTGCGGAAAAATTTGACGTTTCCGGGTGTTCACCACGCACGTGTGCGGATCGGCTCACGAATCATACTGTGGCACAACATAATTAGTTGCGCATCTGGCGTCTCGCGGCCTACCTGGGTGGGTGCGAAGTCGATGCGGTGTAATCGTCGTCCTGGGCTTTTCGGTGTTCTGTTAATCGCCGCGACCAGTGCCTCCCTCGCTACGAAACATGGACGAAACCGCTACTGGGCGATAGTGATCGCCGCCGGGTAGTGGCGCCGGGGGCGGGTATGCGCCGTGGACGGTTCGCCCGATGGCGCAACTCGAAAATCGGTTTGGGGTGAGAACAGAAGATCCTGTTACTGCTGAGCGCTACGTCCCGGCCCTGCCACCAACGGCCTTCCAAAACCACCTGGACCCGTAGGGAATTCCCCGGCTGCGGTCCTGGCGCGCAGTCAGCAGCTGAACTGGAAATTCACAAGATCACCGGCAGAGTCAAGCTAGCGGCCGGGTCAGCGCCGCTTTCAGTCCCTGGCGCAGATCGCTTCCCCCGGCCGCGGGCCGAATAGTGCACATGGCCGGCTCTTCGACCCGGAGCATGCCGCTGGTGGTGGTAGAAAAGCTTTCGCCTCCGTAGTGGGCTCGGCTACCAGGGCCGCGCCGTCGACTCGCAGGCTCAGGCGATCGCCTGCGGACCAGGCCAGGGCGGCGAAAACCTGCCGATCCACAATCCGGCCGCCGTCGCCGACCGTCGAGAGCCCGTAGACCAGGTCCGAGGGACGCACCGGGGGAGACGGCGGTGCGGTCATCGGGCCATGGAGTAACTCCTGTAACGGCGCCTGTGGCGGCACCACGGGCCCCAGCGTCGGCTCCTCGCCCGGTACTGCTCGCTTGGCACTCGGCTTGGCTTGCCGACCGTGGGCTGCGGGGCTTGTACAGATTCAACCCAACCATTCGGTGGTTGGGGCAGACGAGTGAACTCGCGATGGAGTCTCTGTTCGGCGAGCTCAGATACGGTCTCCATCTTGCCAAGAAGTTGCCAAGACAGCGCTGAACAGGCTATTTGCGGCGGCTTGCGACATAACGGCCACCAGGAGCCCACGTCGCGTTGGGAACTCCTTCCCTACGCGACGCACGGTGTGTCGAATCAGCTGGACGCGGTGACCTGATGATCAGGTTCGCGGGTCGAGGTGAAGTGTTTGGCCCATCGGTAGTCGGGTTTGCCGCTGGGGGAGCGGACGATGGTGTCGGCGACCCAGATGGTGCGGGGGACCTTGTAGCCGGCGAGGTGACGGCGGACGTGGGAGGTCATGGCGTCGAAATCGAGTGCGGTGTCGCCTGTTCCGGAGATGACGGCGGCAACCTGCTGGCCCCAGCGTTCGTGGGCGATGCCGATGACGACGGCGTCGAAGACGGAGTCGTGGGATTTCAGGACGCCTTCCACCTCCTCCACGAAGACCTTCTCGCCGCCGGTGTTGATCACCATGTTCCCGCGGCCGATGAGGGTGATCGAACCGTCGTGCTCGACGCGGGCACGGTCGTCGGTGACGACCATTCGCTTGCCGTCGACGGATTTGAACAGGCGCTCGGTCTTTTCGGGGTCCTTGTAGTAACCGATGGGGACCGAGCCGGTTTTCGCCAGCCAGCCCTCTTCGCCAGGGGCGACGGGCCGCCCGGATTCGTCGACGACGACCGCGCCGCGGCCGGTCTGCACACGCGGACCGCGTGCGAGATCGTCATCCTTGGTCGCGAAACCGATTCCACCGAAACCGGTTTCGGATGAACCGATGGAGTCGGAGACGACCGAGGACGGGAAACATTCGAGGAGAGCGTTCTTCACCGGCTGGGACAGCAGTGCCGCGCCAGAGGCGATGGCCATCAGCGACGACGCGTCCACCGGGGCCTCGAGGTAGGCGTCGAGCAGCGGCCGGGCCATGGCGTCTCCGGTGATGACCATGACCTGTGGGCGTTCACGTTCCACCGTCCGCCAGATCTGCCGCGGGTCGAACTTCGATTCGAACACCACCGTATTGCCGGTCCACAGTGCGGTGAAGGTGGGCATCATGCCCGCGGCGTGGATGAGTGGTGGCAACAGCAGCCAGGGGCTGGGCTGGTTCTGTGCGCCGACCCGGGATTGCTGGAATTCATTGGCAACCGGCTCGCCGGTGTAGAAGTCGACGCCCCCGCCGAGTACCCGCCACATGTCTTCCTGGCGCCACATCACGCCCTTGGGCATGCCGGTCGTGCCGCCGGTGTACATCATGAAGCAGTCGTCACCGCTGCGTTCGACCGGCTGCCGGGCGGGCGAGCCCTCGGCCAGCGCGGCTTCGTAGGGTTGCGCGTCGCTGTCGAGATGCCCGCTGCCCAGATCGTCGTCGACGACGACCGCGTGCCGCACCTGGGGTGCCAGCGCCAGCGCCGACCTTGCGCTCGGCTCATAGCTGCGGTGATACACCAGGACCGCGAGATCGGCGTTGTTGTATAGGTAGCGCAGTTCCTCGACGCCGTAGCGGTAGTTGATGTTGATCGGTACCGCCCGCAGTTTGAAGCAGGCGATGAGGGTTTCCATGGTCTCGATGCTGTTGTGCATCTGGAACCCGACATGGGTTCCGGCCTCGACACCGTGGCCGGCGAGGTGATCGGCGAACCGGTTCGCTCGGGCGTCGAGTTCGGCGTAGGTGATGCGGCGGTCACCGTGAATCAACGCGATGCGCTCGGGCATGGCGTCGGCGGCATGCTCGAACAGGTCAGCGAAGGTGCAGGCCATAGCAGTTCGTCTCTCCAGGGTCAGACCACGGTCAGCGGCAGCGGAATGCCGCGGTCGGTGAAGCGGAAATCGGCGCCGGTGCTGAATCGGGTGATCGCGACTTCGCCGGCTTCGGCGAAAGGCTCAGCGGCGCGCACGAAACCGATCGTCAGCTCATTCTCGTCGTCGGCGACAACTTGCGCCGCGTAGCGCGGGTTCACTCCGCGCGCCATGGCGTCGAGCGGTGCGAGGTGCGTCGCGTCGATGAGCGCCGGCCACGTTCCATCCACGACGGCGTCGCTGCGCTTCGGGATGCGCAGCTGGACACCGGCTTCGCCGACCTCGATGCGAGCACCGGTGTAGCGCAACGGGTTCCACGCCGGGTGCAGTCCGATCACCCGGGCCAGGGCGGTGTCGTCATCGCCGAGATCGAGAGCTTTGCGGATGCGTTCGGAGGTCAGGCCCGCGATACCGGTGAACTGTTTGCGGCCGATCTCGATCGCCGCGGCGGGCTCGGTGCGGCTGTTCACCGCGATGAGGAACCCGAGTGTCAGGAGATGGTGTTGCAGGCACACCTCGTCGGCCATGCGGACCAGTGCCGACCGGGAGAAGTCCGCGAACCGCAGATCACTCAGCAGGGGACCGGTGTAGTCGGCCAACCCCGGGTCGAGCGGGTCGATCGAGTCGAGTTCGAGCTGTGCGGCACGGGAATTCGCCGCGATCTCGAAGTTCGGGGGGGTGGGCGGCGGAACGTGGGCGGCGTCGATCGTCACCGTCCACGCACACACCGGAACCCGGTCGGCCGGTACTCGCGGTGGCCGGTGGATCGGGCGAACCTGCGCGTGCGGGTTGGTGGCGAGTGCGGTGGCGTCGAAGGTCGGGTCCTCGATGTCGTGGCACATCGATCGCACGAAGTCTTCGCCCATCGGCTCGACGTCGGCCAGCGCGCCGCAGTGGTCGAGCCAGAATTCCCCGCGGTCGTGGTCGTGGACCCGGTAGCGGAAGTCCATGAACTGCGGTGGTGCGCCGATATCGAGTTGCAGCCCTTTGAAGATCGTCTCGACGCTGTCGCCGGTGAAGCCGAGGGCGCGCTGCATCCGCCGGGTGTAGACGGGGCTGGCCACCTGCCACTCCTCGATGGCGACGGCGGCCATGCCTTCCCGGCCGAAGGCGGCGATGCTGTAGGCCATCCCGGACCGGTCGATCAGGTGTCCGCTGAGCAGCAGTTCGGGCACCAGGACCGCGAGCTCGTCGCGGGTGAGGTCTTCGAAACCGCTGGGCCACGGCGAAATCGGACTCACCACAGTGGCACCGGCGCTTCGCCGATGCGGTACCAGCCGGGCAGCTTCTCACCCGAGGCGGCGCGCTGGATCCGCTTGTTCATGCCGTCGGAGAGTGCATTGCCGGTGATCATCTCCATGAACAGCGAGCTGACATTGCCGAAGTCGAAGAAGTCACGCTGCCAGGACCATTGGAAGTTGCCGCCGTAGCGGAACCAGCTGCCGCCGATGCCCTCCGGCGAGTAGTTGCGGCCGTCGGCGCGTTTGGTCTCGCAGACCTGCTTCCACAGTCCGATGAGGTTGCCGGTGCGCTCGTCGATGACCCAGTCCTGATAGGGGTAGGTCCAGCCCTCGAGCCCGTCCATCTCCGAGCCGATGGCGATATCGCGGATCTCGTCGCGTCCGACGGCCATGAACTCTTGGGTGGGTCCGTAGTTCCAGCCGTAGGTGGCGTCTTCGGTGTAGAACTCCGCGAGGGGGCGCCAGTTACCAGCGGCTTCGCAGTCCTTGTTGGCCTGCAGCCAGCGGCGCACCATCTCGTCGAGTTCGGCGCGGTCGAAATCGGCCATGGCAGTGTCCTTTCGGTCTTCGTATCGCAGTGTGTGGTCAGTCGTCGCCGTCGGTGACCGACAGCGCTCGGGTGGGGCAGTAGCGGACGGCCAGCTCGATGGCGGCGCGGGCGTCGGGGCTCGGATTCGGGTCGAGAATCTCGACGTGGCCGTGCTTGGGCACGGTGAAGACCTCCGGCGCCTCGGCCTGGCACGCGGCGTGGCCTTGGCACAGATCGAGATCGGCGATGATCTTCATCGGTTGCTCCCCGCGGCCGTTGCCTGAACGCGGGCCTCGGGTTGCACTTCGGTGACCGCGATGTGCGCGCCACGGGGTGCGGAGACGACTGCCACGATGGCGCTGGCCAGGTTGGCCGCGCGCAGCATCTCGGGGTGGCGCGCGAATCCCCACTTCGACCAGTCTTCGAGGACCGGGCCGATGACCTCGGCGGTCGTGTCCAGGCCCATGCCGGTCATCGTCGGCCCGGGCCGCACCAACGAGGCGCGAACCCCGGTGCCTTCCAGTTCCATCCACATCTGCTGGGCCATGGTCTCCACCGCGGATTTGGCGGCGGGGTAGGCGCCCATCCGGGGCCGGGGATTGCCGGCGGTGTCGGAGCTGATGATGACGAAATCGCCGCGCTGCCGCGCGATCATGCCGGGAATGACACGGTGGACCAGGCGTTGGACCCCGACGAGATGGACGTCGACCTGCCGCAGGAAATGATCGGGGTCCATCTCGTGGATCTGCGAGAACGACAGGTCCCCCGCACCGGAGACCACGATTTCGGCTGCGCCCAAGGCGGTTTCGGCCGCGGTGACGAAGGCGTCGACCGAGCCGGTGTCGGCGACATCGAGGTGGTGCGCGAACGCCTCCCCGCCGTTGCTCACGATCTTCGAGGCCAGTGCTTCGCACTGCTCGACCCGCCGGGCCCCCAACGCCACGGGATGGCCGAGTTCGGAGAGGGCTTCCGCGGTGGCCGCGCCGATTCCGGAGGAGGCGCCGGCGATCAGGACGGGACGGCGGTCGGGGTGCGGTTCGAATCGTGGCATCAGCGGACCTCAACGGTGATGGGGAGTGCGGCGAAGCCGCGGACATTGGTCGAGTGCACCCTTTCGATGCCGGTCTCGACCAGGCTGTACGCGCGGACGCGAGAAACGAACGCGCGCAACGCGATCGTCGTCTCGAGCCGAGCGAGGTGGGCGCCGAGGCAGAAGTGCACACCGGCCCCGAAGCTGGCCAGGTTGCCCTTGTCGGCGCGGTCGATCCGGTAGCTGTCGCCGTCCTCGAACACGTCCGAATCGCGATTGGCCGAGCCGATCAGCAGCAGTACCTTCGCTCCGGCCGGAATCGTCGCGCCGTGCATGTCGATATCGGTCGCGGCGCTGCGCGCGACGATCTGGCTGGAGGTGTCGTAGCGCAAGGTCTCTTCGACCCAGTCGGGGACCAGCTCCGGATCGGCGACGACCTTGGCGTACTCCGCCGGGTTGCGTGCCGCCCAGTACAGGGCGTTGCCGAGGAGTTTGGTGGTGGTCTCGTTACCGGCGACCACCATCAGGAACATGAAGCCGATGATCTCTTCGTCGGTGAGCCGGTCACCGTCGATCTCGGCGTCCAGCAGTGCGGAGGTGAGGTCTTCGGTCGGGTTGCGCCGCCGGTCGGCGACCATGTCGCTGTAGTAGGTGATCAGTTGCAGCGCCGCCTCGATGGCGGGCATCGGCACATCGAGCACGCCCTCCTCCCGGTGCACGACGAGGTCGGCCAATCGCCGCACCTCGGCGCGATCAGGACCCGGCACGCCCATGAGTTCGGAGATCACGTCCATCGGCAGTTTGCCGGCGAAGTCCTCGATCCAATCGAAGGTCCCGCGTGCAAGGGCAGGTTCGAGATGCTCGAGGGTCAGCTCCTGGATGCGGTTGTCCATCTCGGTGACCCGCCGCGGCGTGAAGCCCTTGTAGACCAGCCGGCGCATCCGCATGTGGCGGGGATCGTCCATCGCCAGGAAGGACATGGTCCGATGGGCGTGCGGACCCCAGGCCGCCGGGTCCAGCGACACACCGTTGGCGCTGGACAGCCGCACGCTGTCGCGGAAGCCGGCGATGACGTCGGCGTGGCGGGACAGCGCCCAGAAGCCGACTTCCGGGTTGTGGAAAAGCGGAGCATCGGCGCGCAGCCGCTGGTAGGTGGGGTACGGGTCGTCGTGGAATCCGTAGTCGTAGGGGTCGAACGTGACCGGTTCCAGTGAGGCCGAAGTCATCACGCATACCTCGCTTTCGGTCGCGCGCACTTCCGTGACCAGGCCGCTCGAGCCTGCCGGGAAGACACATAGCTGGACATGTGTCTGGACGGTATCACCGACTTGTGTCCACCACAACGGCAACTCTGAATGACACCGGGCGACAACGGGAAACGGGTCGCGCCCGTCAGCGGGAGAACACCGTCCACCTCCCGGCGGTCTTGCGCTTGATCTGGTTTCCGAACTATATTCCGAACACCTGTCCAGACATGTATCGGAGTCTGCTGATGAATGGCCTCGTCCCTCCAGAGGGCACACCTCTGCTGATCGGTGGCAAGTTGGTGCCCGGCGGCTCGGGTGTCTTCGCGACGATCAATCCGGCTACCGAGGAGGTCCTCGGTTACGCGGCCAATGCCTCTGCCGAGGACATGGACGCCGCCATCGCCGCGGCGCGCGCCGCGTTCGACGAGACCGACTGGTCACGCGATCCGGCCTTACGCGCGCGCTGCCTGCGCCAGCTGCGCGACGCCATGCGCGAACACGTGGAGGAACTGCGCGCGATCACGGTCGCCGAAGTGGGCGCTCCGGTGATGCTGACCAGCGGACCGCAGTTGGAGGGGCCGATCACTGATCTGTCCTTCGCCGCCGAGCTGGCCGAAACCTATACGTGGGAAACCGATCTCGGCAGCGCGGTGCAGATGGGCATCTCGAGCCGGCGCGTGATCCGCCGTGAGGCGGTCGGTGTCGTCGGGGCCATCACGCCCTGGAACTTCCCGCACCAGATCAACCTGGCGAAGCTGGGCCCCGCGCTCGCCGCCGGTAACACCGTCGTGTTGAAGCCCGCGCCCGATACTCCTTGGTGCGCAGCAGTTCTCGGCCCGCTCATCGCCGAGCACACCGACATCCCGGCCGGCGTCGTCAACATCATCACCTCCGACGACCACAGCCTGGGCGCACGGCTGGTCGAGGACCCTCGGGTCGACATGATCACGTTCACCGGATCGACCCAGACCGGGCGAGCGGTCATGGCCGCCGCCTCGGCCACCCTCAAGCGCACGTTCCTGGAACTCGGCGGCAAGTCCGCCGCCATCGTTCTCGATGACGCCGACATCGCCATGGCCGTGAGCTACACCGCGTTCTCGGTCGCGGTGCACGCCGGACAGGGGTGCGCGCTCACCACCCGGCTATTGGTACCGAGGGATTCGTACGACGATGCGGTCGCGGTCGCGGCCAAAACGCTCGCCGGCATGAAGGCAGGGGACCCCACCAACCCTGGAACCGTTTGCGGGCCTTTGATCTCCGCGCGTCAACGCGAACGGGTCGAACGCTATCTCGAGATCGCGCGCGCCGAGGGCGGCCACATCGAGATGGGCGGCACGCGCCCGGCGAATGCCGAACGCGGCTACTTCATCGAACCGACGCTCATCACCGGAGTCGCGAACACCGCGACGGTCGCCCAGGAGGAGATCTTCGGCCCGGTGCTCGTCGTGATTCCACACGACGGCGACGCCGATGCGATCCGGCTCGCCAACGAATCCCCCTACGGCCTTTCGGGTTCGGTGTGGGGCGTCGATACCGAACGCGTCGAACGGGTGGTTTCGGGGGTCCGCACCGGAACGCTGAGCGTGAACGGCGGGCTCTGGTACCACGCCGACGCGCCGTTCGGCGGCTACAAGCAATCCGGCATCGGACGGGAAATGGGTGTCGCCGGCTTCGAGGAGTACCTCGAAACCAAGTTGATCGCCACCCCCGCCTGAACTCACGACATCCACCACGAGGAGCTGAACACACCATGACACGTTTCAACGGGCGCACCGCGATCGTCACCGGCGCCGCACAGGGCATCGGCGCGGCGTATGCGAAAGCCCTTGCCGCCGAAGGCGCCAATGTCGTCGTCGCCGACCTCAACACCGAGCGCGGCGAGGAGGTGGCCAAGCAGATCACCGCCGACGGCGGCACCGCGGCCTTCCACCGGGTCGACGTCTCCGACCCCGAATCCGCCGAGGCCCTGGCCGAATTCACCGTCGCCGAGTTCGGCGCCATCAACCATCTGGTCAACAACGCCGCCATCTACGGCGACATGAAGCTGGACCTGCTGCTCACCGTGCCCTGGGACTACTACAAGAAGTTCATGAGCGTGAACCTCGACGGCGCGCTCAATGTCACCCGTGCGGTGTGGAAGCCCATGCTGGCCGCGGGCAGCGGCTCGATCGTCAACCAGTCCTCCACC
Organism: Nocardia tengchongensis; assembly: GCF_054781395.1. NCBI lineage: Bacteria > Bacillati > Actinomycetota > Actinomycetes > Mycobacteriales > Nocardiaceae > Nocardia > Nocardia tengchongensis. The sequence continues at coordinate 757,383 of NZ_BAAGUM010000015.1, read as the reverse complement.
GCCGCCTGGGTGTACTCGGGTTTCTACGGCCTGGCCAAGGTCGGCATCAACGGCCTCACCCAGCAGCTGGCCACCGAGCTCGGCGGCTCGAAGATCCGGATCAACGCCATCGCGCCGGGACCGATCGACACCGAGGCCACCCAGACCGTCACCCCGGGAAACATCGTGAAGGACATGGTGTCGCGCATCCCGATCAAGCGCATGGGCACCCCCGAGGATCTGGTGGGCGCCTGCCTCTACCTGCTTTCCGATGACGCGGGCTGGGTGACCGGCCAGGTCCTCAATGTCGACGGCGGGCAGATCATCCGATGACCGAAACCGGCCCCGCCCCTGTCGGATTCATCGGCTTGGGCAACATGGGCGCGCCGATGGCGCGCCGCTTGCTGGAATGGCCAGGCGGTCTGGTGGTCTGCGATGTCCGCGCCGAAGCAGCGTTGCCGTTCACCGAGGCCGGCGCGGGTTCGGCCGCCAGCCCGGCCGGGCTGGCCGAGCACGCACGGGTCATCTGCGTCACCGTGATCGACGACGCACAGGTCATCGACGTCGTCACCGGCCCGGCGGGCATTCTGAGCACCGCCGCGCCGGGCACGGTCATCGCGGTGCACTCCACGATCAGTGACCGGACTGCGGAGAACCTCGCCGCTGTGTGTGCAGATCGGGGTGTCGAATTCGTCGACGCGCCCGTCAGCGGCGGTGCGCCCGCCGCGTCCCGCGGCACCCTCGCGGTCATGGTCGGCGGCAGCGACGCCGCGCTCGAAAGCGTCCGCGGGCCGTTCGGATGCTTCTCGGATCTGATCGTGCACGCCGGCCCGGTCGGCGCGGGCACGCGAATGAAGCTGGCGCGCAACCTGCTCCACTTCGTCGCGTTCACCGCGGCCACCGAGGCGCAACGACTGGCCGAGGCTGCGGGGCTGAGCATCACCGAGTTGGGCAAGGTCGTCAGGCATTCCGATGCGGTGACCGGTGGCCCCGGCGCGATCATGCTGCGTGAGACCACCGCAGCGATCCCAGCGGGCGACTTCTGGTTGCCGATTCTCACCCATGTCCGAAATCTCGGCGAGAAGGATCTCTCGCTCGCTCTCGAACTGGGCGAGCGGCTCGGCCTGCCGCTGCCGCTGGCCGGCCTCGCACTGACCCATCTCGGGGACGGGCTGGGTGTGGGCCGGCAACTGTTCGACAAGGAGGCATCATGACCGCGACCGACAACACGACCGCCGACGACAGCACGCGTACCCGCGGGCTCGCGAAGATGAGCGAGGTCTACGGCTGGGAATTCTCCGACGGCCCCGGCGACCATTTCGGCATCACCGCCGATCACCTGTTCGCCGACATCTGGTCGCGGCCCGGGCTGACCATTCGCGATCGGCGACTGCTACTGCTCGGAGCGCTGTCCGCGCAGGGCCACATCGACGTCGCCGAGATCCAGCTCGGCGCTGCGCTACGCAACGCCGAGCTGTCCGAGGAGCAGCTGCGCGAGGTCGCGATCTTCCTGTGCCACTACATCGGATGGGCGGCCGGAACCAAGCTCGACACCGCCGTCGGCACCGTGCTGGCCCAGGAGCGGCGCAAGCAGCGAGAAGGCGGCAACTGACCATGGTCGACGTGCAAGACGTAGCGCCGGGACGAGCGGCGGACGTTTCCGAATGGAACGCTGAGGCGGACGTCGTCATCGCCGGCTACGGAATCGCCGGGGTGTGTGCGGCGATCGAAGCCGCACGCGCGGGTGCCGACGTGCTCATCCTCGAGCGCACCGGAGGCTGGGGCGGCGCCGCGGCCCTCGCCGGAGGCTTCGTCTACCTCGGCGGCGGCACACCACTGCAGCAGGCGCTCGGTTTCGACGACACCCCCGAGAACATGGAGGCGTTTCTGCTGGCCGCCGTGGGACCGAACGCCGACCACGCCAAGATCGCCGACTATTCCCACGGCAGCGTCGAACACTATCGGTGGCTGGTCGACTGCGGTGTCCAGTTCAAACAGGAGTTCTGGGGCGAGCCCGGCTGGGAGCCTCCCCACGACGAGGGGTTGATGTACTCCGGCGGCGAGAACGCCGCCCCGTTCAACACGATCGCGACTCCCGCGCCACGCGGTCATGTTCCGCAGATGCAGAACAAGCGCACCGGCGAGAAGGGCGGCGGCTACATGCTGATGAAGCCGCTGGTCGAGACCGCCGAGAAGCTCGGTGTCCGAGTCGAATACGACACCCGCATCCAGCGTCTGATCCTCGATGACACCGGCCGGGTGGTCGGGGTGGCGGCCCGGCGCTACGGCGAGGAGATGGCGGTCCGCGCGCGCCGCGGGATCGTGCTGGCCACTGGAAGTTTCGCCTACAACGAGGAGATGGTCGCCGCCCACGCGCCTCGTCTGATCGGGCGCCCGGCGGCGGCGATCGAAGAGCACGACGGCATCGGCATCCGCGTCGCACAGGCGGTCGGCGCGCAGGTGGACGCCATGGACGCCACCGAAGTCGCCTTCTTCGGCGATCCGCAGATGCTGGCTCGGGGCATCGTGGTCAACGGTCGCGGGCAGCGGTACATCACCGAGGACACCTACCCGGGTCGGATCGGGCAGGCGACGTTGATCGAGCAGGACAACCAGGCGTTCCTGATCATCGACGACGACAGCAACGAAGCGGCGCGAAAGACCGTGACGTCGACGCCGTTCTTTCGCGCCCAGCCCACCTGGGTCGCCGAGTCGGTCGCCGAACTCGAAGGCGAGATGGGGCTGCCGGAAAGCTCTCTGCAGCAGACGGTCTCGTATTACAACGAGCATGCCGCCGCCGGAGCGGATCCGCTGCTGGGCAAGAAGCCCGAATTCCTGAAACCGATCGGCTCGCCTGTCGCGGCATTCGACATGCGCGGATTCACGGCCGGATTCCCGTTGGGCGGCTTGCGAACCGACCTCGACGGGCGCGTTCTGGCCTCGACCCGCAAGCCGATTCACGGACTGTACGCGGCGGGTCGTTGTACCGCCGGCATCTGCACCGGCGGCTACGCCAGCGGCGCCTCGCTGGGCGACAGCAGCTTCTACGGCCGTCGAGCGGGCCGGGCCGCGGCGCTGAGCTGAGCCCACAGATATGAAAGAGGTAGCACCCGAATGCGATTCGGAATCGTACTGTTCACCAGCGACCGCGGCATCGCACCGGCGACGGCGGCCAAAGCCACTGAGGATCGCGGCTTCCAGTCGTTCTTCGTGCCGGAGCACACCCACATTCCGGTCAAACGCGAAGCCGCCCATCCGTCGACCGGAGACGCCTCCCTGCCCGACGACCGCTACACCCGCACCCTCGACCCGTGGGTGGCGCTGGCGATGGCCGCCGCGGTAACCGAGCGCATCGAACTGTCCACCGCTGTGGCCCTGCCCGTCGAACACGACCCGATCACGCTGGCCAAGACCATCGCAACGCTCGACCACCTCTCCGGCGGCCGCGTCACTCTGGGTGCGGGATTCGGCTGGAACACCGACGAACTCACCGATCACGGCGTGCCGCCGAACAAGCGCCGCACGGTGTTGCGCGAGTACGTGGAGGCGATGCGGGCGCTGTGGACCGAGGAGGAAGCCGGCTACAGCGGCGACCACGTGAAGTTCGGTCCCAGCTGGGCGTGGCCCAAACCGGCGCAGCCCCACATCCCGGTCCTCATCGGCGCCGCGGGCACCGAGAAGACCTTCCAGTGGATCGCGCGAACCGGCGACGGCTGGATCACTACACCGACCGAAACCGATATCACCGCCAGACTCGCGCTGCTGCACAAGGTCTGGTCCGACGCGGGACGCCCCGGGACCCCACGCGTGGTGGCACTGGATTTCAAACCGGATCCCGAAAAGCTCGTGCGCTGGAAGGCCGCAGGGGTCACCGACGTGCTGTACGGGCTGCCGGATCGATCCACCGACGACGTCCTGCACTATCTCGATCGGTTGCGCCGAAAGCTCTCCGATCTGCAATGGCCGTGACAATCTCACCACCGTGCGGGTAGCGAGCGCCAACGAGGAGCCGGGCATGTCCAACGAACAGATTCTGGCCGGTCGCGGAGCCGTCGTCGTCGGTGGCGGCAGCGGAGTCGGCCTGGCGGTCGCACACCTGCTGTCCGCCAACGGCGCCGGTGTCGTGGTCAACTCGCGCGACGAGGGCTCGGTCGCTCAGGCGACCGAGTCGATCGTGCGCGCCGGCGGAAAGGCTGTCGGCGTACCCGGCACCGCCGCGGACGAGACGATCGCCGATCGCCTGATGGACACGTGCGCGACAACTTTCGGCACTGTCGACATCCTGATCAACTGCGCCGGAATCGCCGAGCCGGTCGGGTCGTCCATCCTCAACGTGAGCACCGCCGACTGGAGACGACAACTCGACTCCCACCTCACCACGGTCTTCAACACCTGCCGCGCCGCCGCGCCCCTGATGGCCGCCCGTGGCACGGGTTCCATCATCAACACCGGTTCCTTCGCCTACCTCGGCGATTACGGCGGCACCGGCTACCCGGCCGGCAAGGGCGCGGTCGCCAGCCTGACCTTGGCCCTGGCCGCCGAACTCCGAGAAACCGGCGTCCGCGTGAATACCGTGTGCCCCGGCGCGAAAACCCGCCTGTCCACCGGCCCGGACTACGAGTCCCACATCCGTGAACTCCACCGCCGCGGCCTGCTCGACACAGCGACCATGCACGGGTCACTCGACGCCCCACCCCCGGAGCACGCCGCCGCGCTCTACCTGTACCTGGCCTCCGACGCCGCCCGCGAGGTCACCGGCGAAATCTTCATCGCCGCGGGCGGATTCATCGGAAAGTTCCTGCGCCCGGCAATGTCGCCGCTGGGCTACCGCGATCACGCCAAGGAAGAACCCTGGTCGGTCGAGGAGCTGGCCGCCATGATCGGCCGCCGAGACACCGCCAACCCCTGACGGTCACCGCACACGATCCCCATCCACCAGCTTCCGCCAGGCTTGCCACGCCGGCTGCGAGAGTAGGTCTTTCGCGCGATCCAACAGCTGCTAGAGCGCCATCGAGTGCTGCGCGGCGAGTTCGGCGTTGTGGATCATGACGTCGAGTTCGTTCGCGGCGGTGATCTCCACGAACGCCCGCAGCATGCTCTCGGCCGGTCGAAGAGCTCGACCGGTGGCTGTTTGAACCCGTCGGTCCCGTACAGGGCATGACACAGTCCGCGGCGTACTGCACGTCGGTGTCGGCTCCCCACGCTGCCAGCAGGTCCGCCACCCGGTGGAGGTGCTGGCAGCGTGCCACCGGGATGCACGATGTGACCGGCATGGCAGTCCTGATCCTTCCACCGGTGTCGACAGCTGTGCGAGCTATGTGCCGCGGGCAACCGTGACCATCTGGTCCGTGCGGGTGAATTTCTGCCGGGGACGCTGCGACTTCGCTCCGTTGGCTCGTTCGGCGGTGTCGATCATCGACCAACCGGTGCGATCGACCAGGTTCGGGCAGCGATGTCGCAGGAGGGCCGCCAAGGCTTCCCGGTCGTGGTTCGGGTGGTCGAGGTGTCCGGCGGTGAAGTCCTCGACGAGCGCGGTGACGGTGTCTTCGGCGTCGCGCCGGTTGGTGCCGATCACGCCTCGGGGGCCGCGTTTGATCCAGCCGGTGGCGTAGACGCCCGGCAGCGTGCGACCGGCAGCGTCGGTCACGCGGCCGCGATCGTTCGGGATGACTGCGGCGGCGGGGTCGAAGGGGATGTCGGGGACGGGGGCGCCGCGATAGCCGACGGCGCGCAGAACGAGTGTGGCGTCGATCGTTTCGCTGTCGGTGGTCGCTGCGGCGATGACGCCATCCGCGGTGTCGCGGAGCTCGTTGCGGACCACGCGCACGGTCTCCACCTGTGTGTGGCCGTCGAGCGCCGTGGGTGAGGCGAGGAACCGGAAGACTATGCGCTTGGCGGCGCCGGTCTGTGCGCGTGCGGCGTATTCCTCGGCGACGGTCAGCTTCAATCGGGTCGACGGGTCGGTGCTCGGAGCCGACAGCGCCTCACGCACGGCCGCATCCAGGTCTGCGGGGTCGAGGACGATATCGGTGTCGAGTAGCCGGCCGAGCGCGAGGAATTCGGGCCCGGTGTAGGCAGCCTGTGCCAGGCCGCGGCGGCCGAGGATCACGACCTCTCGGATACCGCTGTGGCGCAGCGCCTCCAACGCGTGGTCGGCTATGTCGGTGCGGGCCAACATGTCCGGGTCGGCGGTCAAGATGCGGGCCACGTCCAGCGCCACATTGCCGTTGCCGACGATGACCGCGCGTTCTCCGGACAGGTCCGGCCGCAGGTCCGCGTAGTCGGGGTGCCCGTTGTACCACGCGACGAACTCGGTAGCGGACAGACTTCCGGCGAGGTCCTCACCGGGGATGTTCAATCGGCGGTCACCGGAGGCGCCAACGGCGTAGATGACCGCGTGGCAGTAGTCGAGCAGCTCGCGATGCGAAATATCGCGTCCGACATCGACGTTCAGGTGGAAGCGCACGGCATCGCGTTTGAACGCAGCCCCGAACATCTCGGTGACTCCGCGCGTTTCGGGATGATCGGGGGCGACGCCGTACCGGGCCAGTCCCCACGGGGTGGGCAACCGATCGAACATCTCGACCTCGACATCACCACGGGCGATCAGCTGTTCGGCCGCGTAGCACGCGGAGGGGCCCGCACCGACGATGGCCACGCGCAGCGGGCCGCGGTCGCGGGGCAGGCGCTGGATGGCCGGGGCGGGGGTTATCCCGATATCGAGCGGATGGTGCTGGAACCAGGCCGCGTTGATGTCGGCGTAACGGGCCAGCTGTGGCGGGAGTTCGTCGTCGGCGTAGATCGCGTCCACCGGGCAGGCTTCGACGCACGCTCCGCAGTCGATGCAGGTGGCGGGGTCGATGTGCAGCATTTCGGCGGTGGCGAAGCCGGGATCGTCGGGGCGGGGCCGGATGCAGTCGACCGGGCATTCGGTGACGCAGCTGGCGTCATTGCAGCATCGCTGGGTGATGACATAGGCCATGACACGTCCTCTCGGGATGGCAAGCAGGGGGTGCGGTTTCGGCGACGATCTCAGAAGAGCCATCCGCTAGACACGTGTCCGGATAGTATTCCAGGTATGCGATCGAATCAATACCGACCCAATCTGGACTAGTGTCTGGAATGGATTCCATCTCTGTGATACGTTCGCCTCGACTCCGGAAGGGGTGTGATGAACGTCAGTGGCGACATGATCGACAGTCAGCTGCGGCGTCCCGGCCTGTGGATCCGACGCCTGCTCTCGGGGCATTCGGAGAAGCGACTGCGCGCCGGTAGCCGGATCCTGGACCTCGCGATGCGAGTGCCTGCCAGAAGGCGGCCGAAGAGCCTGCGCATCAACGAGTTTCGTGTTCATCGAGGCGACGGCACCAGCCTGCGGCTGATGACCTACAGTCCGGTCGAACCGACCGCCGCCGCCCCCGGCCTGCTCTGGCTGCACGGGGGCGGATACGCGATCGGACGCCCGGAGCAGGACGTCGCCGTGTATCGGCGACTGGTCGCGCGAACCGGATGCGTCATCGTCGCACCCGACTACCGGCTCAGTACGGACCGGCCGTATCCCGCGGCACTCGATGACGGCTATCTCGCGCTGCTCTGGTTGCGCGACAATGCGATTCGACTGGGCATCCGTGATGACCAGCTCGCGGTCGCCGGCGAGAGCGCGGGCGGCGGACTCACCGCCGCGCTGACTCTCGTGGCGCGCGACCGGGGACAGGTGAATATCGCGTTCCAGATGCCGATCTATCCGATGATCGACGACCGGATCGCGACCGACTCGGCCCGCGACAACGACGCGCCCCTGCTGGACACCACATCACTCATCTCGGCGTGGAAGCTCTACCTCGGCGATCGGTACGGCACCGACCGCGTGCCCGCGTACGCCGCACCCGCGCGGGCCAGCGACCTGCGTGGATTGCCACCGGCATTCACCTATGTCGGCGATCTCGAACCATTCCGCGACGAGACGATCCAGTACGTCGAGCGGCTCCGATCCTCTGGTGTGCCGGTCGAGTTCGAGATCTACCCCGGCTGCTGGCACGGCTTCGACCGCATCGTCCCCACCGCCGAGGTGAGCCGCCGCGCCGCCCGCTCGCGGGAACGCTGGCTGCAGCACGCCATTCGCACGTACTACGCTCCGCAGCCCGGGGCGGGCACCGAGCGAGCTTGAAGGCGGCGGCCGGCAATGCCGCCGGCGCCGAATCGCGATGTAGGAGATAGACATGGCCATCGTTCGCGCACTCCCGGACACCAAGGCCGGACGACGTCGGCTGGCACTCGAAAGTCCGGAGAACCGCAACCCGATCGGCGAGTTCGAGGTCGATGGAGCGGCGCAGGTGGAGATAGCCGTGGCCCGTGCTCGGGCCGCCCAGTCCGGGTGGGCCGCTCGTGATGTCGGTGAGCGCGCTGCGATCCTGCGCGCCGCGATCGAAGTGATCGTCGCCCGTCGTTCGGAGATCGCCGAAACCGTGCGCGCCGAGACCGGCAAGCCACTGGTCGAGGCGCTCGGTGTGGAAATCGTTCCCGCCTGCGACTTTCTCAACTACTGGACGACGCGGGCCCGCCGCTCCCTGCGCCCGCATCGGCAACGGCTGCATGGCTACCTGCGTCCGACGAAGAAGCTCTATATCCACTACCAGCCCCTGGGCGTGGTCGGCGTCATCACGCCGTGGAACGCCCCGTTCGTCCTCACGCTCAATCCGGTGGTGCAGGCACTGCTCGCGGGAAACAGCGTCGTGTTCAAGCCCTCCGAGGTGACTCCCGAATCCGGCGCGTGGGTCGCTCGCGTCTTGCACGAAGCGGGAGTGCCCGAGGATGTGGTGCAGGCGCTGCGGGGTGATGGGGAAACCGGTGCCGCCCTGGTGAATTCCCGGATCGACAAGGTGTGCTTCACCGGCAGCGTCGGTACCGGCCGCAAGATCGCCACTGCCTGCGCGGAGCGGTTGCTGCCGTGCACGCTGGAACTCGGCGGCAAGGACGCCATGATCGTCTGCGCGGACGCCGATCTCGAACGGGCCGCCGCCGGTGCGGTGTACCTGTCGATGTTCAACACCGGTCAGGTGTGCATGAGCGTCGAACGGATCTACGTGGTCGACGCGGTCGCCGACGAGTTCATCGCGCTGGTCACCCGCAAGGCCGCCGAGGTCCGCTACGGTCCCGGCGATACCGATCTGGGCCCGCTGTTCTGGGATCGCCAACTCGACATCGTCGCCCGGCACGTCGACGACGCGAAGTCGAAAGGCGCCGAGATTCCCGTGGGTGGCGCCGCCGGCACCGGGGAGGGGTTGTTCTTCCAGCCGACCGTGGTCGTCAACGCCGACCACGGCATGGACCTGATGACCGAGGAGACCTTCGGCCCGGTCGCGGCCATCATGCGTGTTCGCGACGAGGAGGAGGCCATCCGCCTGGCCAACGACTCCCGTTACGGCCTCAGCGGATCGGTCTTCACCAAGGATGCTGCCAAGGCGCGACGCATCGCCGCCCGGCTCACCACGGGCTCGGTCGTCCACAACGACGCCGCGGTGATCTACGGCGTCCCCGAGGCCCCGTTCGGCGGCCGGAAGGAAAGCGGGGTGGGTCACGTCAACGGGACCGATGCCCTGCGGGGGTTCGCGCACGCGCAGCCGATCCTGCTGGACCGCTGGCAGCCCACACGCGAAAGCATCTGGTACCCATACTCGGAGAAGACGATTCGAGACCTCGACGGGCTGCTGCGCTACGGGTTCGGCAACCGGCTGCTGCGTCGCTTGCTCTCCTGAGCTCGCCCCTGGGGGAGATGGAGGATCGAGATGGCGAAACCACCCCTGTCGATGGAGCCGACCGGCTGGTTCCAGGTGGCCTGGTGTACCGAGATCCCGGTCGGGGCGGTGCACACGATGAAGTACTTCGGACGCGAGATGGTGGCGTGGCGTTCGGCGTCGGGGCGAATCTCGGTATTCGACGCCTACTGTGAGCATCTGGGCGCGCATCTCGGCTTCGGCGGCCACGTCGAGGGCGAGAACCTGGTGTGCCCGTTCCACGGCTGGGAGTGGAACCGCGAGGGCCGAAATGTGTGCATTCCCTACGAGAGTCACCCGAACAAGGGCCGCCGCATCCGCAGCTACCCGGTGGTGGAACGCAACGAGGCGGTGTGGATCTGGTTCGACGTCGAGGGCCGGGGGCCGCACTTCGAGGTCCCGGATCTGTTCGCCGCGTTCGGCGACGGCAAGACCGCCGCCGACTACTACCCGCCGGTCCCGGTGGCGACCCTCTACCGCCCGAACCTGGAACTGCATCCGCAGTATGTCCTGGAGAACGGTGTCGACTTCGCCCACTTCAAGTTCGTGCACAAGACGCCGTTCGTGCCGGAGTTCACCCGCATGTAGTGAGCATGACGGATGAAAACACCGTGTCTGCCAGTACGAAAATTGTTGTGCTCTGCCATAAACCATTAGGTACGGTCGATCGTGTGCAGCTGCGGTACAACTTCCGCGTCTATCCGACGCCCGGCCAGCAGATCGCGCTGGCGAAGGCGTTCGGTTGTGCTCGGGTGGTGTACAACGACGGGCTCGCGGCGCGAGAAGCTGCGCGTGCGACCGGATTGCCCTACGTGAGCGACAGCCAGCTGTCGAAGGCGTTGACGGCAGCGAAGAAGAACCCCGGCCGGGAGTGGCTCGGTGAGGTGTCCTCGGTGGTGCTGCAACAGGCTCTGGCTGACTTGAGCACCGCTTACCGCAACTTCTTCGCCTCGATCACCAGCAAACGCAAGGGTGCCCGAGTCGGTCGGCCGCGTTTCCGGTCACGCAAGGACCCTCGGCAAACGATCCGGTTCACGAAGAACGCACGTTTCGCCGTGACGGCGGGTGGGAAGCTGCGTTTGCCGAAGATCGGTGACATGAAGGTCGTGTGGTCGCGGGAGCTGCCCTCGCAGCCGTCGTCGGTGACGATCGTCAAGGACGCGTCGGGCCGGTACTTCGCGTCGTTCGTCGTGGCGGTCGACGACCGGCCGTTGCCGCAGACCGACACCGAGGTCGGTATCGACCTTGGGTTGGCGACCTTCGCCGTCCTGTCCGATGGCACAACGATCGCCTCCCCGAAGTTCCTGCGGCAGGCCGAACGCCGCTTGCGCAAGGCGCAGCAAGCGTTGTCCCGCAAGGAGAAAGGTTCCGCCAACCGGGCCAAGGCCCGGATCAAGGTAGCCAAGGCACACGCCGAAGTGACCGATAAGCGCCGGGACTGGGCGCACAAGCATTCGACACGGATCATCCGCGACAACCAAGCGGTGTATGTGGAGGACTTGTGCGTGAAAGGTCTCGCGCGTACCCGGTTGGCCAAATCCGCGCATGACGCCGGGTGGAGCATGTTCACTCGCATGCTCGAAGAGAAGGCTGCCCGATACAGGCGCACGTTCGTGAAAGTGGACCGGTTCTTCCCGTCCACCCGCATGTGCTCGGTGTGCGGGGCTGTGAGCGAGAAGAAACCCTTGCACGTTCGGGAATGGACGTGCGCTTGTGGAACCATCCACGACCGCGATCTGAACGCGGCACACAATATCCTCGCCGCCGGACGGGCGGAGAGGATAAACGCCTGCGGAGGGACGGTAAGTCCAGCCGCTTAGCGGAAGGCACGTCCCTGTGAAACAGGAACCCACCGCAGAACCGCGAGGTTCAGGAGGAATCCCGGCCGTCCGCGACCGAGAGGACGTCAAATCACCCAGATCACCGGCGACGCGACGACCGGCGACCAGATCACCGGCGACCCGAGCGTCTACAGCAAACACATGATCTTTCCCCCGAAGGGGTTCGACATGTCCCGGCCGGAGAACTTCGCGTCGATCGGCATGACCGTCACCGGGCTGCCGGTCCTCAACGCACTCCGCTCGGTCGTCGCGGCACGTCCGGGCATCATCACCAGCGCCGACCTACCTCTGCGCAGTTTCGCGGGACGATTCAAACTCTGACCACCATGAGTTTCTGAATTGCACTGCTACAGAGGGTAATCCGAGCCTTGTCAGCGCACCGCCGAGTCGCGACGGTGCACCATTTCAGCGTGTCCCGCAGAACTGAGCAACTTTCTGGAATGGTGTCTGGAATGTGGTCCATGTCATATGGTAGCGTCCCCCGCGGGGCACGGCCGGAAGGCGACCGTGCGGAGCGGAGGGAGCGCCTGTGACGGCGACCCAGCACACCCCCGAACGCGATGACATGGACGACGAACAACGCGATTCGATGGCGATTGACGACAATTCGACCCGGCCGGGGGATGGCGAGGCAGGCGCGGGAGAGATTCTGCGCAGGAACTTCGCCGATACCGTCCTGTCGAGTCTGGCGACTTTCGGGCGAGCCCTGCGCATGGGCGCCGACGCGGCCTACACGGGCATCGACGATGCGCTTCGGCTGCGCTTCCAGATCCACGAAACCCTCAGCCAGGCTTGGTTTTTGATCAGAGTCACCGCGGTACCGAGTGTGCTGATGGCGATTCCGTTCGGTGTGATCGTGTCAGCGCAGGTCGGCAATATCGTGTCGCAGTTGGGTGCGGATTCGATGATCGGCGCCGCCGGCGGCCTGGGCGTCATCAAACAGGGTGCACCGTTGGCGACGGCGATGCTGCTCGGCGGCGCCGGTGCCGCCGCGATCGCCGCCGACCTCGGGGCACGCACGATCCGTGAAGAAGTCGACGCGATGCGGGTCATGGGCGTCGATCCGATCCAGCGGCTGGTCGTGCCGCGCATCGCGGCGATGATGCTGGTCGCGCCCTTGCTCAACGTTCTGATCATCTTCATCGGTATCGCATCGGGTTTCGCTGTCGCGGTGTCCGCCCTGGATGTCACGCCGGGGAGCTACTGGCAGTCGTTCGGTTCCTTCACGACCCCGATCGACATCTGGGTGTCGTTGGTGAAATCGATCATCTTCGGTTTCCTCGTCGTCGTGATCGCCTGTCAGCGCGGTCTGGAAGCCAAAGGCGGTCCGCGCGGAGTCGCGGACGGCGTGAACGCCGCGGTCGTGATGTCGGTCGCGGCCGTCACCGTGCTGAACACGGTCATCACCCAGGTGGTCGCCATGTTCCTCCCGGTACGGATCGCATGATGGCGGCCGCCCCCTACATCCCGGCCGGATTGCGCTGGGCACGCCGGATGCGCCACCACGCGGATCCACTGCGCCCGATCGAGTCGATCGGATTCGTGATCGGATTCGTCTGGCAGGTGCTGGCGTCGGTGCCGTACACGCTGGTGCACTATCGCCGACAGACGATTTCGGTGATCACGGACATGACCTGGGGTCGCGGGTCGGTGATCATCGGTGGTGGCGTGGTGCCGCTGATGCTGTTGATGGGCGCGGCCATGGGCGCGTCGATCGGCATCGAGGCGTTCAGCGCGCTGAATCTGCTGTCGCTCGGGCAGCTCACCGGACTCATCTCGGCATTCGGCGTCACCCGCGAACTCGCACCCATCGCCGCGGGCGTCGGATTCGCCGCCCAGGCCGGTTGCCGCATGACCGCGGAGATCGGATCGATGCGGATCTCCGAGGAGATCGACGCGCTCGAGTCGCTGGGCATCCGGTCGGTGCCGTTCGTCGTGACCACCCGGGTCATCGCCGGAATCGTCGCGGTGGGGCCGGCATTCGTCGTCGCGCTGGTACTGAGCTACTTCTCCTGCGCGCTGATCGTCACGACCGTCCACGGGACACCTTCGGGAACCTACAACCACTATTTCGATCAGTTCGTCGTCGGCTGGGACGTGATCGCGGCGACCGTCAAAGTGATCGTGTTCGCCATCGCTGTCGTCCTGATCCATTGCTACCAAGGGTATTTCGCCACCGGCGGCCCGGAAGGGGTCGGAGTCGGGTCCGGGCGCGCGATACGCGCGAGCTTGGTGTCGATCATCGCCCTCGACATGCTCGCCACCATCGTGCTGTGGGGATTTCAGTCCCCCATTTCCTTCACCGGGTGAAACCATGCCTCCTTACGCTTTGCCGGGAACCGAAGTCGGACCCCGGCGCGCACGAATCCTCGGCGCCGCCGCCGTTCTACTCGCGGTGGCCGGCCTCATCGGCTGGCGCGTCATGCCGGAGAACCGACCGGCCGACGAGATGCGCGTCGCATTGCTCGTCGACCGGATCGGCGAAGGAATCGCACCGGGAACCGATGTCCGCCTCGATGGTGTCCGCGTCGGTTCGGTCGGCGCGATCGATGTGATCGGGTCCGGTCGGGAGCGAATTCGGTTGGTACTGCGTGGATCTCAGCTGTTCGGATTGACATCCGCGCTGAGCGTCGACTACGCGCCGGGCAATCTTTTCGGAATCAGTGCGCTGGATCTGCGGTCCGGCGCCGGCGGTCCGGCGCTCGCCGACGGATCGATCGTCGATCTGACCGACCGCGATTCCGGCCGCGTCCAGGACGCGACGCTGGCGGCTCTGCTGAAATCGACGGGTCAGCTCACCGACAGGGTGCTCACACCGAAACTCGTCGAGTTGCTGAGCAAGGCCTCGCGCGACCTGAGCGCCTTCACGCCGCTGCTGCAGGCGCTGGGAGCGACGGCGCGCGCATTCGCCGAAACGCAGCAGCTGCCGCCGTCGGTACTGCTGGACCAGTTCGGTTCGACCCTGACCGGGCTGCCGCCGATGCTGACCGGCGGACTGGCCGTGCTGCAGGCGGATTACACGAACCAGTATCTGAAGTCGCCGGAACATCTTCAGCGATTCGGTCGGCTGTGGACCGACGTGCAGAACCAATTGCTGCCGGTGGCCACGCAGACTCTCAGCACCGCGCAGCAGTACTTCGCCGGAACACTGCCCGTGCTCAGCGCCATTCTCGACCAGGTGTCGGCGTCGATCGGCACGCCGGAGCGTTCGGCGGAGCAGCTGAGCGAACTCCTGACCCGGCTCGGCGCCGCGTTTCACGACACACCTGCCGGGCCCGTGCTCGATGCTCGCGTCGATCTCGAGGTGGTGCCGGGGCTCGCCGCGCCGCTCGCGGCACTGCTGGGGCAGCGCCCGGTGACGGGAGGGCGTTGATGGCGATCCGTGCACTTCTCCTGCGTGTAGGCATCGCGGTCGTACTGATGAGCTTCGTACTCGTCGGCGTCTTCCGGTTGGTCGAGCGACCCGTCCGCGGCGACACCACCACGTACACCGCGATGTTCACCGACGCCAATGGGCTCCGACTCGGCGACGACGTGCGCATGTACGGGGTCGGCGTCGGCAAGGTCCGCGACGTCGAATTGGTCGGCACGCTCGCGCGTGTCCGCTTCACCGTGACCCGGACCCGGCCGGTGTTCGTCAACTCCACGATCGCCATCCGATATCAGAACCTCACCGGCTTCCGGTATCTCGATATCGGGCAGGCGGAGCAGCCGGGTGAGCGCCGCGATCCGAAGTCCGTCTTCGGCGTGACCGAGACAGTGCCGGCATTCGACATCACGACCCTGTTCAAAGGCCTGCAACCGGTGCTCGCACAGCTCTCGCCCGATGATCTGAATCAGTTCGCGAGCAGCATGCTCGCGGTGATCCAGGGCGACGGAACAGGTCTGGGCCCGGCGCTGGACGCCATCGACAAGCTGAGCCGCTACGCGTCCGACCAGCAAGCCGTGCTGTCGATGCTGGTCGGCAATCTCGCCCAGATCTCCGATCACCTCGGCGGCAAGTCCGGCAACGCGATGAAGCTGCTGACGAACCTGACGAATCTGTTCACCACCATCACCGAGAAGCTGCCCGGGCTGGTCGACTTCGCCAATCGGATTCCCCCGGTGCTGCAGCCTCTTCGGAGCATGCTGGCCGTCATCGGCGTGACCGGCGACCGGGATCACGACCTGGACGCCATACTGCGCCAGGCCTTCCCGGACCCGCACGCGGCCGTGGCGGTATTCGACCGACTGCCGGGCCTGATCCAGGCGATGACGGCCGCGGTCCCGCAGACCGGTCCCGGCGCAAAACTGACCTGCTCGCACGGCGCCGCACCGGCGCCGGAGCCGCTCCGACTGCTGATCGGCGGACAGGGGATCGTCTTATGTCACTCGTAGGACTCCGGCGCCCCCGGGGCGGGAGCAGAGGCGCGCGAGTCTTCCCGAACCCCTCGGTGAACGACATGCGCTGGGGGATCGCGGGGATACTCGCCGCGGTGGTCATCACGATCGCCATCGGTGTGGTCTACGTTTCCGGAACATCCTCCGAGAGCACGTATTTCGCGGACTTGGCGCAGGCCGGAGCTGTTCGGACCGGCGACGACGTCCGCATCGCGGGAATACCGGTCGGGCAGGTGAAGTCACTGACCTTGCTTCCCGACCGGGTCCGAATGACCTTCACCGTCGCCGGGAACACGTTCGTCGGCGACCAGACCACGCTCGACGTCCGCATGCTTACCGTTGTCGGCGGCTACTACGTCGCCGTCGAGCCGGCCGGAACGAAGCCACTCGGTGCGACGGTGATCCCGCAAGAGCGAGTCGTCCTGCCCTACAACCTGACTCAGGCATTCCAGGATGCCGTCCAACCGGTTCGCCGGATCAGCGGCGACACCCTGCGCCAGGATCTCGCGGCGCTGTCCACCTCGATCGACAAGAGTCCCGACGCTGTCCGCACCGCGGTGAAGGCGGCCGGTGACCTCGTCGGAATCCTCGACAAGCAGAACAGCGACGTGTCGCGGACCCTGTCGATCGCCGACGAGTATCTGACGGCGCTGCAGGCGAACTCCGATGTACTGGCGAAGTTGCTGACCAATCTCGGAACACTCGAGACGATCGTGCAGAACAACAAGACGCAGGTCGCGCAGTCCCTCAACGATCTGGCGGCCGTGCTGCACGATCTCTCGCCACTGGGGCGCGCCTGGGACGCATCGCTGAAGGACCGCGCACAGCCGCTGGCAGACGCGATACCGCGGCTGCAGGAGCTCGGCGGACGCCTGGGCACACTGCTCGATGCATTGCGCGGTTTCGAGCAGAGACTGCTTCCGCTGCTGCCGACCGGCGGCGGGGTGAGCGTCGATCACTCCGCCGCGACGATCCCGCTTCCCGCGGTGTGCGTTCCGGTTCCGGGAGGAGGATGTTGATGCTGAAATCGATTCTGGGATCGCGCGGAGCGATGTCGGCGGCGGTGGTCGTGACGCTCGTTCTCGGGGCGGCCATCGGACTGAAATTGAGCAAGCCCAGCCCGCAACTGCGCGGATACTGCGCCGAAATGCCCGACAGTATCGGCCTGTACGCAGGCAGCGCGGTCACCATCATGGGTGTGGAGGTCGGGCGGGTCACCGATATCCAGCCCGAGGGCACGTCGGCGCGGGTCCGATTCACCGTGCGGGCGGACCGTAAGCTCCCCCCGGACGTCGGCGCGGTGACAGTCAGCGACACGCTGGTCGCCGATCGGAAGCTGGCCCTCATCGGTGCTGAACCGACCGGCCCCGGATGGGAAGCGGGCCAGTGCATCAGCAAGACCCTGACACCCAAGAGCCTGACGCAGACCTTCGACGCTCTCTCCACCCTGGCCGACCGGCTCAACGGTGCGGGGGAGCCGGGGCAGCACAGCGCGCTCGGCGACGGGCTCGATGCGCTCGACCGCGCCACCTCCGGATCCGGTGGCCAGATCAACGCTCTCATCACGCAACTCGGCAAGGCCCTCACCGCGCCCGACGCGGCGATCGGTCATCTCGGGCAGCTTCTCGACGCGCTGGCGGCGCTCGCCCACCGGGCCCGCGACGGATGGCCGCAGGTGCAGGAATCCGTCACCGGGCTGCCGCAGACCTTCGGCGACATCGATACGATCGCGTTTCCGCCGATCGTCCAGCTCGTCGGAGCCCTCGCCGAAGTGCTGCCGCAGCTCAACGACGTCATCATGATGTTCGGTTCGCCCGCGCTGCGAGCGCTGGATTCGACGGCCGACCTGTCGCATCTGATCGCCGCCGGCGTCGGATCGCTCTCGGATGTCATCCGCATGGCGCCGGCCGTCGCGACCGGATTCGCCGGTGCGATCGACCCGGTGTCCAAGCAGCTGACCATCGGCTACGCACCGCCGAAACTCGCTCTCGCCGAGCAGGATACGACCCAGATCTGCGCGGCATTGCAGAGTCTGGCCGGGAGCTCATGCCAGAAGTCCGACGGCGGGGCCGTGGCAGTGCCGGCGCTACCGATGCTGCTGGCGGCGGTGAGCGCACGATGACACGACGTTCCCGGCCGGCCGGCCGAATCGGCCTGCGCGCTCTGCTGATCTCCGCCGTGGTTCTGGCTGTCGGCGGGTGCGATCTCCAACCCGCCGATCTGCCGGTGCCCGGCTCCGGTGTCGGCGGTCCGACCTATCACCTGCGGATCGAGTTCACCAATGTCCTCAACCTCCCGCAGGGCGCCAAGGTGATAGCCGATGGGGTCCGGGTGGGGCAGCTGACCGGAGTCACCGTCGTCGACCCCGGAATCGGCACTTCGAATCAGTTGGTGCACAGAGGATTTGTGATCGCCGACGTCGCTATCCGAGATTCCGTTCGATTGCCGGTGGGCACGACCGCGGAGCTGCGTCAGGAGACTCCGCTGGGCGATGTCCATATCGCGCTCACCGAACCCGCGAAGGCTGCCGCCGCCGAACTGGCGCCGGGCGGGACCATCCCCCTCGCGGACACCACCCAATCGCCGCCGATCGAGGACATCCTGGCCGGGCTGGCCACGTTCGTCGGCGGCGGCGCGATATCCGATATGCAGAGCATCGTCCGCAAGATGAATGCTGTTCTGCCCCAGGACCCACGGGACACGGCCCGCATCGCCGGCGTCCTCGGTGCGGATCTGTCCGATCTGGGCGATCATCTGAACTCCGTCGACTCCCTGCTCGACGGTCTGCAGGCCACCGTGGACGACGGTCTGAAGAAGAATGTGCCGATCCTCGACGATCTGCTGACCGACGAGGGCGTGCAACACACGACCGACTCGGTCAATGCTCAGATCGGCGTCATCTTCGTACTGACCGCGCTGGGCCCGGTCGCGCCCGCCGCCGAATGGCTGGGGCCGCTGCTGAAATCGCTCGACGGCGCGACCCGGTCGCTGGTGCCGGTGCTGTTCGGCGCTCACCCCCTCGACACCGATTCCCCGTCGAACCTGAAGAAGCTGGTCGATCTGATTCAGAACAAGATCATTCCGTTCGTCGATCGAGGTCCCAAGGTCAACGTGGTGGATGTCGGCGTGACCTCCCCCGGCGCGGCCCCGGCGATGTCAGCAGAGGAGCAGACCGGCCGCGTCATCGACACGCTCCGGATGATCGGGGTGGTGCGGTGAACATCCGTGCGGCCGTGTCACTGTCGGCCATCGTGACGGTATTGGTGCTCGGCGTCGTCTACATGACCGTCGGCGTGCTGCACCTGGATCCGCGGCGCACTTACATCACCGCCGACATGCACCTCGACAACTCGGGCGGACTGGCCCCGAACTCTCCCGTACTGCTGGCGGGCGTGCAGGTCGGCCGCACCCAGTCGGTGAGCAAAGAGGCTACCGGCGTCCTCGTCCGGCTCAGAATCGACAACCGGTATCGCATTCCCGTGGCCAGCGACGTGCGCATCGAGCAGCTGTCGGCGCTCGGCGAGCCCTACATCGAATTCGCCCCCAAGGCGGGCGGTGGACCTTACATCGCGAACGGACAGACGGTTCCGACGAGCCGGATTCAGATGCCGATGACCATTTCGACGCTGGCGGCGAAGCTGGTCGAGCTGCTGAATCAGGTTCATCCAGAGGCGATCTCACGTCTGGTCGAAACCTTCGACCATGCGCTGAGCGGCACCGACGCCACCATGCAGACATTGCAGCGGTCGACGACGCTGCTCGCGGCCGCCCTCCTCAGCCGCACCGCCTCGATCCGCCAGCTGTTCAGCGACATCCAGGCGCTGGGCGGCAACATGGACTGGCTGGGACCTTCACTCGACGCCGCCGGGCCACGGTTCGGCGACTTCGGTGTCACGCTCAGCGCGATCGTCGAACAAGGGTCCACCCTGGCCGAGAGTCGCCCGGTGACAACCTATTTCACCGGCGACGGCCTGGTCCCGTTCCTTGGCAACCTGACCGCCTTGCTGAACCGGATCGGCCCCGATCTCGCTCCGCTCGGACCGGCACTGGCGCCGCTGACCGCCGGTATCGACCAGCGAGCACCTGTTCTCGACATCAGCGCTCTCATCGATCAAGCACTCCAAGGCGCCGGAACCGACGGCGCACTGCATTTCCGAATCGGCATGAAGTAGTAGCCGCGCAGCGGACCCGGAAGGCAGATCCGGCGAAAGGACAGGAAATGACCACCGCTACAGACGAGAACACGACACAAACGGACACCGGCACCGAAGAAGCCGGGTCGCGCGGCATCGTGCGGGAGCGCCGCGGCGAGGACCCGCGCACGTTGTCGATCAGGCTGTCGACCGTGCTCACCGCTGCCGCCGCGATCGCCCTGGTCGCATCGACGGTGACCTTCGCGAGCCTGTACTCCTCGGCCAGATCCACGATCGCCGACCGGGACGCCAAGGCCACCGACAACCGCCACGCGGAGCAGATCGCGTCGGACTACGCACTCGGCGCATCGACGATCGACTACCGTGACGTCAAAGCCTGGCTCGGCCGCCTCAAAACCTCCACCTCACCACAACTTTCGGCGAAGTTCGACGCCACCGGCCCGCAACTGGAGCAGATCCTGCTACCACTGCAATGGACATCGAAGGCAACCCCGCTGTCCTCGGCGGTGGTGTCCGAATCCGGCGGAATCTACAAGGTCAACGCCTACGTCACAGTGGCATCGACCAGCGCTCAGACCCCCGACGGCGCCCAGACCACCGTCACCTATTCCCTTGCCATCGACAGCAATTCGGACTGGAAGATCACCGAGGTGGGCGGCTTGCAGAACGCGCTGCCCACGAAGTAGCCGCTGCACCCCGCACGCCGGGATGCCCCGCCATGTCGGCGGGGCGGAAGCTGTGGAGGCGCCCTTGGTGAATCAGTATGCGATGAAGAGGATCTCGTCGCGGGTGTAGTCGTGATCGGGGTGGTTCGCGGCCAGGTGGGCTTGGGTCTTCCCCACCAGGTCGTCTTCGTCGGTTCCACGGATGTACTCGCCGCAGGGGCAGTTGAGGCGGGTCTTCATGGGGGTCTCCTTCATGACGGTCTCTGGTCGGTTCGGTCAATGCTGCCGAGTATCCGGAGCACTACCTGTTCGGGGGAACGTGCGCCGAATGAGTCTGCGGCATAACCGGCTCCGGCGTCGAACAGGGCGGCTGTGTAGAGCGCCTCGAGGTGTTGGACGACGGCGCTGTCGGCGTCGGGGCCGAGGGCGGCGTGGATTCGGTGACGGACGGCGCGGGCGGTTCGCGACCGCAGGCCGAGGACTTCGAAGGTCTCGGTGCGCAGGTCGGCTTTGGACTTCGACCTGCGCCGGCGGGCCGCCGAACGCGTGGTCGGCAACGTGATCAGCCCGCGCCACAACAACTCCGAGAGGAGTTGGGCGGTGGATCCGAAGTAGACGTAGGCGGACGACGCGGTCACCCCTGCCGCTGCGGCGGCGTCGCGCACGCTGAGGCGTTCGAAGCCGCGGGCGGCGACAAGGGCGCGGGCGGAGTCGAGAATCAGGTCGAGTCTGCCGGTCTCGCGTGGGCGATGATCCGGCGAGAGCCCTTCGCTAGACAAGAGATCGGACATGTGTCCGAATGCTATTCCAGTGGCTGGCCGTCCGCAATAGCTGTCACAGTGGGGCTGCTGCGAGAAAGCGCCCGGGAGCGGTCACCAGGGGAAGGTCGAGCGTCGTGCGGATTCCGGGCAGCGCAGCCACGACCGCGGGGATGGCGTTCACGATGCGGCCGGCCGCGGCGACGATGGCGGGGTGTCCGTCGACGATCCCGCGGATCTCGAATCGGAGGGCGGCCAGACCGCCCGCGGGGATGTGCCCCGCGGCGATCTCGAACGCCTCAGGCGCGGGAATCCGCTCGTAGTCTTCGGTGATCTTCTCGATTTCGACGTCGAGTCCGGCGGCCAGCTGCCGGATGGCGGGTCCCCACGCGAGACTCAGGACGCCGGGCTGGAGCAGCATCGGGACCTCGTCGAGCGGCTTGCCGAAACCCATGACGTCGAACATGACGGTCGCGCCGTCGTAGGTGGCATAGTCGGCGATCTCCGTACAGCGGATCCGCTCGACGATCTGGCAGGTCCCGGCCAGGGTGAACGGCAGCAGGTCATTGGCGAATCCGGGGTCGATACCGGTGATGAAGATGCTCGAGCCGCCTCGGCGCGCCGCCTCTTCGATGGGCGCGATGTATTTGTCGGGCAGGGTCTGCCAGGGGTACTGCAGCAATCCGGGCGCCGTACCGACGATGTCAACGCCGGCGGCGAGGATCCGGCGGCAGTCCTCGAGCGCGTCCCGCAGCCGGGTGTCTCCCATCGCGCAGTACACGACAACTTCAGGTTCGGTGGCGAGCAGGTCGTCGAGGTCACCGACCGCCGTGATGCTGGTGCTGATATCGAGTCCCGCCAGCTCGCCGGCGTCCTTGCCGACCTTGCCGGGCGACGAGACGCACACCCCGGTCAGCTCATACGGAGGGCTGTCGATCAGTCCGGCCAGGGCCAGGCGGCCGACGTTTCCGGTGCCGACGTGAGCGACGCGTATGGGCATGAAATCTCCTGGTGTATAGCAGGTTTGGATCTGACCCAATGGACTGTCCAGACGTCTGACCAGCTTTCTGGACACTAGTCTGGATATGGGTCCAGTCGGTATGTTAGCGTGGCCGGCATGGGACGTGTAGACGGCAAAGTTGCACTCATCAGTGGCGGTGCACGCGGGATGGGCGCCGCCCATACCGAATTACTGGTTACCGAGGGGGCTCAGGTCGTCATCGGCGACATCCTCGACGATGAGGGCAAGGCGCTGGCCGAGTCACTCGGTGACGCAGCACGTTTCGTCCACCTCGATGTGTCCGAGGCCGCCGACTGGGAGACCGCCGTCAACACCGCGGTGAGCGAGTTCGGGAAGCTGAACGTCCTGGTGAACAATGCCGGGATCGTCAACGGCGGACCCCTGCAGAAATTCGATATCGGCAAGTGGCGTCAGATCATCGATATCAATCTGACCGGTACCTTCCTGGGCATCCGGGCCGCCGTCGAGCCGATGATCGCCGCGGGGAGTGGTTCGATCATCAATGTCTCCTCGATCGAGGGACTGCGCGGAGCGCCCTGGGCGCACGGCTATGTGGCATCGAAATGGGGCGTGCGCGGGTTGGCCAAGTCCGCCGCGCTCGAGCTCGCACCGCACAACATTCGCGTGAACTCGTTGCACCCGGGGCTGATTCGCACGCCGATGACGGCGGGCATTCCCGATGATCTGGTCACCATCCCGCTGGGCCGGCCCGCGCAGTCGTCCGAGGTCGCCACCTTCGTGCTCTTCCTGGCCAGCGACGAATCGTCGTATGCGACGGGTTCGGAGTTCGTCGTGGACGGCGGTCTGGTGGCGGCGGTTCCGCACAAGACTTCCTGACCCGGCTCCGAGTGCGAAGAAGCGAACCCGATTTCACGACGATGCCGGAAGGCTGGTGACGATGTCCGAGATAGTGCGTGGTGTCATCGCACGCGAGATGGGCAGCCCCGTCGAGCTGGCTCAGATCACCATTCCTGACCCGGGACCCCACGATGTTGTCGTGCGGGTGCTGGCGTGCGGGGTGTGCCACACCGACCTGACCTATCGGGAAGGCGGGATCAACGACCAGTACCCGTTCCTGCTCGGGCACGAGGCGGCGGGCATCGGCCTCGATCAGGTCGAGAAGGCGTTCGCCACCATGAAGTCCGGACTGGTGCTGCGATCGGTGGTCGTGCTGTGACGCAGCTGTTCACCAGGACCGATGAATTGTTCGCATTCGCCGAACAGGTTCCGGGGTTCATGCCCCCGGATGAGGGTCGCGCGCTCTACACGGCCGCGCGAACGCACGCCGGCGCGGGCACGATCCTCGAAATAGGCACCTACTGCGGCAAATCCGCGATCTATCTGGGTGCGGCTGCCCGGGAGACCGGTGCGATGGTCTTCACCGTGGACCACCACAGCGGTTCCGAAGAGCATCAGCCCGGCTGGGAATACCACGACGCTTCGCTGGTGGACCCGGAAACGGGCGCCTTCGACACCGTGACCGCCTTCCGGCGCAGCATCGTCCGGGCCGGGCTGACCGACATCGTGATCGGCATCATCAGCTCCTCGGCGTCCGCATCCCGGATCTGGGGCATCCCGCTGAGCATGTTGTTCATCGACGGCGGCCACTCCGAGGAAGCGGCACAGCGCGACTACGACGGCTGGGCTCACCGAGTCGCGCCGGGCGGGATCCTGGCCATCCACGACGTCTTCCCCGACCCCGCCGACGGTGGCCGCCCTCCGTACCACATCTACCGGCGCGCCCTGGACTCCGGAATGTTCCACGAGCTTTCGGTCACTGGTTCACTGCGCATCTTGCAGCGCACATAGATTCACGGCCGATGGTTCCGGACCCGACGAGTCATTGCGTGATCGGCACCCGGGGGGCTCGGGCCCATGCACGGACCGCGGGCGGAACGTAAAACCATTGCTGCTCATCGCCCAGCTCGGCCTGCGCGGTGGCAATGACCGCGTGGGAGACCCCATGCGCCACTAGGCTGTCGTGGACCTGATCCCAGGTCAGGCTCCACATGCGCGCCATCGGCGAACCGCCGCGAAACATCGGGATCTGCGCCTCGGCGTGGACGTCGACGAGCCCGAGCGCCTCCAGCTCCGTGGGCAGGTTCCGAGCCCAGGACTGGTTCGCGCCCGCGGCCTCGGTCGAGCGTGCGAAGGCTCGCCAGACCTCCCCGAATGCGCCCGGCATCTCATCGAGAACGCCGAGCCCGTCGCCTTCTTCGAGCACGAGGAACCCGCCTGGCGCCAGCGCCCGGGCCAGCCGCTCCAACACGAGGTGTCGTCGGGCGATGTGCAACAGCACGAATCGCGTGTGAACGAAATCGAATGCGCCTTCGGGCAGTTCGTCGGCGACGAGGTCCAGCTGTGCAACTTCGCCGCCGCGGTCGGGCAGATCCATCAGGTGGCGTGGATCGGCGTCCACCGCGAGCACCCGACCACCCGGCAACGCGGCACCGCACAGCCATCGCGCGAACGACCCACCGCCGGCACCGGCCTCCAGGCACCGCCATCCCGCGCCCACACCCAGTCGCTGCGCGAGCGCGATGCTGTCCGGGTCGTAGGCTTCGCCCAGCAACGCAAGGCGCTCACCGGCGAAATCCCACTCGTTGGGCAGTGTGTAGTACGGATCCCCTGGCGCAGATGTCGGCGACGACCCAGTCATACCGAGACCCTATGCCGAGAGATCGGGGTTGAAGTTGGGATCACGGCTGTGTCGCCGCCCGGAAAGACGCGCGCAGAACCGACAGCGTTGGTGGGTTCGCCGCCTGGTGCGGCATCGCCATCCAATACCGCAGTCGGGGCCGGCAAGTCGGGCGCATTGCGTCGATGCTGGTCACGTACGGCGTGGTGTCGTTCGCTGTCTTATGTCCGGCGTCATTATGCCGTGGTGACCTCGAGTGAGCCGACGTCGTCGGAAGCGCCGAAAGCATCGGGAGTCCAGCGGCCGCCGCGGACCGCGGCCGGTAGAGTGCGCGGCTGGGCCAACAAGGACTTGTGGACCGCAGTTGCGGCCATCGCCACCGCTTCGGCGGCCGTCGGGGCGCTGGTGTTCACGGGTTTGAATTTGCGTGAGACGCGGCACCAGTACGGCCTATCCCAGCAAGTGGAAGTCACCGATCGTTTCGGTAAGTCCGTCGAGCATCTCGGTTCCGACCAGCAGACTGTCCGAGTAGGCGGAGTTTACGCACTGGAGCGCATTGCGCGAGATTCCGCGGCCGACTCGCAAACGGTGGTCGAAGTACTCAGCGCGTTTCTGCGGGCGCGAGAATTGACCAATTGCCCGGATGTCGAGCTGCCGGTAGACACTTCCCCGGTTGCGGAACCGGCACCGGCCGACCTGTGGGCCGCCGCGGCCGCCATCAGTCACACGTACACACTGTTCCAGGACCACCAGCTCGATCTCCGGAAGACCTGCCTGGTCATGATCGATCTGTCCGGCAAGCGTTTCAGCCATACGGTCTTCATGCGTGCGTGGTTGACATGGTCCAAGCTCTGCGCTGCCAAACTGGATGGCACCAACTTGCAGGGCGCGCGAGTGGATTTTGCAAACCTGCAGGGTGCAGATCTTTCCGGCGCCAACCTCGAGTTTGCGAACCTGTCCCACTCGAGGTTGGACGGTGTGAACTTATCGGCGCTGGACGGCAGAGGTGCGAGCTTGGCGCATACAGATCTGCACGCGACGTCGTTTCGGGGCGCGAACCTGTCGCGCGCCAACTTCTTTATGGCGGACCTCAGTTACGCTCATCTGGAAGGAGCCAACCTTGCGGATGCTGATCTCCACCAACTCCTGAGCACCGACCATCTGACCTACGACGACAAGACGGTGTGGCCCGAGGGGTACAAACCCCCGCCCAGCGACTCCGCGCCCAATTTCCAGTACAGCCAACAGTGCTGATTCCGTAGGGGTCGAGGACCCTGTCACAAGCCGTGGTGACTGCTTGTGGTCGGATCACCAGTGGTTGCGTCCGCGCTATTACAGTGCGCTGACCGGCCGCAGCAGGATCGGCCGGTTCGGCGCAGAGGTTTTCGGCTTCGTAGCGTTTGCCGCACAGGTCGACAAGGACCTCAGTTCGTGAGCTGCCACCCTTCTAGTCGGCGCTGACGTCGCGGAAGATGCCGTTGGCCGGGCTGGTTCGGGTGAGGGCATCGGCGGCGAGGATGACGGCACCCGCCGTCCAGGTCGTTCTCTCCTCGGGCCAGCGTTTGCCGTCGGTGAAGACCAGGCCTGTCCAATAGGAGCCGTCGGGATCGCGCAGATGTTGCATATCGCTGAACAGTGTTGCCGCGGTAGAGGTGTCGCCGATGGCCTCGAGGGCCAGGACCAGTTCGCAGGTTTCGGCGCCGGTGACCCAGGGGGCGTCGGAGACGCAGCGGATGCCCAGGTCGGGGACGACGAAATCGTTCCAGTGGCGGACGATGCGGGCGTGGGCGGTCGGGCCTCGGAGCGCGCCGCCGAGGATCGGGTAGTACCAGTCCATGGAGTAGCGGCTCTTGTCGAGGAAGGCCTCGGGGTGATCGCGCAAGGCGTCACCCAGTCGGGTGCGCGCGTGTTGCCACCTCGGCTGGGGATCCCCGATCCGCTCGGCGAGGGTGATCGCGCAGCCGAGGCTGTGGAAGATGCTCGCGCAGCCGGTCAGCAACGCCTCGCCCGAGGTGCCGGAATCTGTGGCGGACCAATGGATCTCGCCGTGCTCGCCCAGTTGCAGGGTGAGCACGAAGTTGATGGCGGCGCGCACGGTGGGCCACAGTTCGGCGGCGAAGCCGGCGTCCTCGGTGCTGGTGAGGTAGTGCAGGACTCCGGTTGCCAGGTAGGCGCAGAAGTTGGTGTCGGCGTCGTAGTTCTCGATGACGCCCCGGCGGAACTGCATGGGCCAGGAGCCGTCGTCGCGCTGGTTCTTGGCCGACCAGATGTAGGCGTCGCGGGCTTCGGCCCGGTGTCCCGCGACCGTCAGTGCCATGGCCGACTCGATGTGGTCCCAGGGGTCGGTGTGGCCGCCGGTGAACCAGGGGATCGCACCATCGGATTCCTGTGTGGCCGCGATGGATTCAGCGGTTCGCTCGATATCGCGGCGGGTCAGGACTCCGGGGACGACCGGAAGGTCGGCGCCGGTCACCGACCACCGACCGGCTTCGCGAAGTACAGGACTACCGACTTTCCCACCAGCGGGTTGAGCAGCCGTTCGATCACGCGTGTCAGGGGCGGCGCGGAGAACATGTCCCACACCAGCATTCGGTGATATGCCCGCACCAGCGGATGCTGGTCCCTGGAGACGCCGACCGCGCATTTGAGCCACCAGAAGGGGGAGTGCAGCGCGTGCGTGAACTCCTGATGGATGTAGCGGACACCCTTGGCGGTGATCTTGTTTCGTAGCTCGTCGGCGCGGTAGATGCGGACGTGGCCGCCTTCGTTGGCGTGGTATTCGTCCGACAGCGCCCAGCAGATGCGTTCGGGCAGCCAGCGGGGAACGGTGACAGCCAGTACCCCGCCGGGCCTGAGCACGCGGACCAGCTCGGCGATGGCCTGCGTGTCGTGGAGGACGTGCTCGAGGATCTCCGATGCGATGACGACGTCGAATTCGCCTGCACCGTAGGGCAGGTCGAGGGCATCGCCGCGGACGGTCTCGGCTTTGGCGTAGTCGGGCGCTTCCCCGGCCTCAGCTATGGCCTGGAACATGACGTCCACGTCGGCGAGGTCGGCGGCGTTCTGATCGAAGGCGACGACGTCGGCGCCGCGCCGGTAGGCCTCGAAGGAGTGCCGGCCCGCGCCGCAGCCGACGTCGATGACACGGGCCCCGGGCCCGATGCCCAGCAGTTCGAAGTCGACGGTCAGCATCTGGTCTCCTGCGTGTGTTCGCGAATGGGGTGGATCACGGCCGGGCAGCGGCCGCGGTGGGGGAGGGGCGGCCGTGTCGCTCGATGGCCTGCTGGTAGACGGCCGCCGTTCGGGCGCCGACAGCGGGCCAGCTGAAGGTCTCGAGCGCGCGGGCGCGGCCGGCGATGCTCATGCGGCGCATCCGCTGCCGGTCGTGGAGCAGGTCGCCGAGGACGTGTACGAGGTCTTCCACGTTGCCTGGTTCGACCAGTTCCGCGCAGTCGCCGACGACCTCGGGCAGCGCGCCGGCGCGGCTGGCCACCAGTGGTGTTCCGCTGGCCATCGCCTCCACGGCGGGGAGTGAGAAGCCTTCGTACATCGACGGTATGCAGGCGATCTCCGCGGAGGCGAGCAGTCCGGCGAGCAGTTCGTCGCTCAACCCGCTGACCGCCGTGACGATGTCGGCCAGCCCGAGTTCGGCGATGAGCTTCTCGGTCGGACCATTGGGTTCGAGCTTGGCGACGAGCCGCACTTCGACATCGTGGGTGAGCCGCAGTCGCGCAACAGCTTTCAGTAGGTGTGCGATGCCCTTGAGCGGCTTGTCGGCGCTGGCGACCGCGACGATCCGGCCGCGGATCCGCGGCGCGTCGCGGGGGCGGAACAGCGTAGTATCCACACCCAGCGGCACGGTGTGGAGTTGATCCGGCGAGACACCGAAGTCGTCGACGATGTCCGCGGCCGATGCCGATGACACGGTGATCAGCTTTGGAATTCGCCGGGCCACCCGTTGCTGCATGTCTAGGAATCCGTACCAGCGGTGTACGAACGGCTTGCGACGCCACGGTGCGGCGGCCAGATCCACGGCGCGGTCGCGGGTGATCGGGTGGTGGATCGTCGCGACGACGGGCAGCTGCCGGGCGATGTCGAGCAGGCCGTAGCCGAGGCACTGATTGTCGTGGACGACATCGAAATCGTTCGTGCGCGAGCGCAACAGCTTGGCGACACGCATGCTGAACGTCCGCGGTTCAGGGAACCCGGCGGTCCACATGGTGGCGACTTCGAGCAGATCGATGCCGTCACGGATCTCACGAGGGTGCGGAGTGCGGAAGGGGTCGTCGTCGCGATAGAGGTCCAGACTCGGCACCGCCGTGAGACGTACCCGCGGATCGAGGTTTTCCGGATAGGGCTGGCCGGAGAACACTTCGACCTCGTGGCCGAGCTCCGCCAGCCCCTGACTCAGATATCGGACGTAGACCCCTTGGCCCCCGCAATGGGCTTTGCTGCGATAGGACAGTAGTGCTATACGCATCGGGTCGCTCCGAATAGGTCGCGGACATCGCGCGCGGCCACCGCAGTGTGGTCGGCTTCGGTCATGGTCTTGCCTCTCTGCCCCTTCACGGGGTGGCTGCTATGAGCTCGACGCGCGGACGAGTTCCGCGCACTTCTCGCCGATCATGAGCGACGGCGCGGCCGATGACACCTGCGGAGACGATCACTTCCATTGCGGCACAGATCATTCGGCGTGAACCATCGGCTTCTGCGATCTCGAGGCCGGTCGCCCGGTTCTTCTCGATGACGACCCGGACCACGTGCACACGCGTGAGAACCTGCAGTCCCGGGTTCGGCCTGTCCGCAAGGTATGCGCGGGAAGAGCTGTAGCGCAAGCCGTTCCGGACACCGGCGCCCGAGTCCGCCAGTCGACTCGCGATGACCGCGCCCGCGCTGCCTGCGCCGATGACGACGTAGTCGGCTTCACTCATGATTTCGGTTGCCTACCTTGCTCTTCTGACCGTGCTGTGTGCTACTCGTATCGGACGCGCCAGTGCTTGATGCCGTTGATCCACCCGTTGCGCAGGCGCTCCGGTTCGGCCACCTGCGACAGGTCCGGCATGGCGTCGGCGATGGCGTTGAACATCAGATCGATCTCCAAACGGGCGAGGTTCGCGCCGACGCAGTAGTGCGCACCGGTGCCGCCGAACCCGAGATGCGGATTGGGGTCGCGCAGGACGTCGAAGGTGAACGGTTCCTCGAAGGCGTCCTCATCGAAATTTGCTGAGCTGTAGAACAATCCGACCCGCTGACCCTTGCGGATCAGCTGTCCGCCGAGTTCGGTGTCCTCGGTCGCGGTGCGCTGGAACGCGGTCACCGGGCTCGCCCACCGCACGATCTCGTCGGGGGCGGTGCGGGGACGCTGCTGCTTGTACAGCTCCCATTGGTCCGGATGGTCGACGAACGCCTTCATCCCGTGCGTGATCGCGTTGCGAGTGGTCTCGTTGCCGGCCACCGCCAGCAGGATCACGAAGAAGCCGAATTCGTCTGAGCCCAAGGCATCCTCGTCGACTCCAGCGTGCACGAGCTGGCTGACGATGTCGTCGAGCGGGTTGGCGCGACGCTGCTCGGCCAGGTTCCACGAGTAGCCCAGGATCTCCACCGAGGCGTTGGTCGAGGCATTGGTGGTGGTGGCGTCACCGTATTCCGGGTCGTCGTAGTTGAGCATTTGGTTGGACCAGTCGAAGAGCTTGCGGCGGTCCTCCTGAGGGACGCCGATCAGTTCGGCGATCGCCTGCAACGGCAGTTCGCACGCCACCTGCTCGACGAAGTCTCCGCTGCCTTCCCGCTTGGCGGCGTGCACGATGGCCGCGGCTCGCTCGGCCAGGGCGTCGCGCAGGCTTTCCACCGCTCGCGGGGTGAAACCCTTCGAGACGATGCGGCGCAGTTTGGTGTGCTTGGGTGGATCCATGTTCAGCAGCAGGGCGCTGGTGAGCTCGATCTGGTCGATCGTGATCTGACCGGGCAACCGGATGACGGCGCCCTTCTGCTGGGCGGAGAACAGCTCGTGCTTGCGCGAGATCTCCTTGATGTCTCCATGTTTGGTGACAACCCAGTAGCCGCCGTCGCGGAATCCGCCCGATGTCTCATCGGATTGGGCATTCCACCATACCGGTGCGGTGCGGCGGAGCTCGGCGAATTCCTCGACCGGGTTTCTGGATCCCCACAGCGCGGGGTCGGTGAAGTCGAATCCTGCGGGAATGGACGGCGCTGGCACAGCTTCCTCCTGAAAGTCCGGCAACCTTGGGACCGTGGATGTGGGGACTAGCGCTGACGACGGCGGTAGCGGACACGGCAGGGCTGCTGCAGCTGCACCACCATCTTGGAGTGGTCGTTGTGGTAGGAATCCGACGGCTGTGCCAGCTCGAATTCCCAGTCCCGCAACAGAATCGAGAAGATCGCCTTGAGCTGCATGAGCGCGAACGGAGCACCGACGCAACGGTGGCGGCCCGCACCGAAGGGAATCCAGGTCCAGCGGTTGACGATGTCCTCCTGCCGCGGATCGAGATAGCGGCTGGGATCGAAGGCATCCGGATCCGGGAAGTCCTCCGGAATGCGGTTGGAGATGGCGGGAGTGGCCGCGACCATGTCGCCGGGCGCGATCCGATTGCCGCACACGTCGAATTCGCCTCGTGCGATGCGCATCAGAACGATCAGCGGCGGATGCAGGCGCAGCGTTTCCTTGAGTGTCGCCTCCAGATTGGGGATCTGGCGCAGCGCGTTGTGGCTGACCTCGGAGCCGTCGGCATAGAGCTCGTCGAGCTCGGCGACCACGGCGGCCAAAGTCTCGGGGTGGCGCAGCAGTTCGATGATCGTCCAGGCCGCGGTGCCCGAAGTGGTGTGGTGGCCGGCGAACATCATCGAGATGAAGATGCCGGTGATCTCGCTGGCGGAGAACCTCGAGACACCGTTCTCGTCCTTCACCGAGATCAGCACGTCGAGCATGTCGCGGTCGTCTTTGCCAGTGGGCGGATTCGCCTCGCGTTGATCCATGATCGACTGCACCAATTCGACCAGTTCGGCGCGGGCTTCGTCGCGACGTCGGAAGCTCTCGATCGGGGCGTAAGGATCGACGTAGGCCAACGCGTCGGTGCCCTGCTCGAGCTCGTGGTAGAGGTGCGCGAAGCGCCCATCGAGCTGGTTGCGGAACTTCACGCCGATCAGGCAGGCCGAGGAGGTGTAGATCGTCAGCTCGGCGAAGAAGTCGAGCAGATCGATCACGCCTTCGTCGCCCCAACGGGCGAGCATCTGGTCGACCTCGCTCGCGATGGTCGCCGCGTGGCCGCGCATGTGGTCGGCGCGCAGTGCCTGGTTGTGCAGCATCTCCTTACGGCGTTCCGGGGGTGCGTCGAAGACCACGCCCTCGCCGAAGATCGGCTTCATGAACGGGTAGGCGGCGCCCTGGTCGAGATCCTCGTCGCTGGCACGGAAGAAGAACTCGTTGGCCTCGGGACCCGACAGCAGGATCACATCACGCCCGGCGAGCTCGAAGGAGCCGACATCGCCGCACTCGGCGCGAACGCGGCGCATCAGCGCGATCGGATCGGTGCGGAACTCTTTCAGGTGCCCGTGTTCGTCCTGGCCCCCGGACACACGCTGCGGCTTGACGAGCGTCATTGGAAATCCTTCCCGGAATATCTGTCCAGACACGTGATGGACATGTGTCCGGACAGTACTACGGACTGCAGCGTGCTACAAGACTCGTGTTCGCAGACATTGGATTTCGATGGGCGCGCAGGCGGAGACGGCTCTGTGCGCAGAGTCGATGACGACACCGGTCTCCATTGGGGCCCGGCGTGTCAATTCCGAGGTGAGGCCGGCCTCAGGTCCGGGGGAGAGGGTCGGCCAGGACGCGCCGGACGCAGTTTTCGAGCAGGTCGGCGACCTCCGAATAGGACAGCAGTCCCATGCCGCCCTGCAGCATCGCGCCGGAGTACAGCAGCTCGAGCATGGCCAGTCGTTCGGGGTCGCTCGAGCCCAGGGCTGCGCTGAGCCGTCCGCGGATCTCCATCCCGATGCGCACCCGCAGGTGTTTGACGTCGGGGTCGTCGCCGAGCAGGGCGGTGCTGACCGCGCCCGCCAGCGCGGGCTCACCCGCGACGAGCATCGAGACCTGGCGAAGCACCGCCGCCACCCGGGTCGCCGGATCCGAATCATCGATCGGCTCCGGCGGATTGGCGACCAGGCGGCGCCAGTACACCTCGGAGATCAGATGCTCCTTGGATGAGAAGTAGGTGTACGCCGTCGCCGTGCCGACACCTGCGGCCGCGGCGACCAGCCGTATCGTGGTGCCGGAATAGCCTTCGCGGGCCAGCACGTCGACGGCGGCCGCGGTCAGGCGTTCGACGGTGTCGGCCTGCTTCTCAGTCAGGCGCCGGCGTGTCGCCTCGACACCGGTAGACGCGAGTTCGGACATATGTCTGGATACTACTACAGATCCGTGTACCGCAGGCCTGATCACGTATCCGACGTCTGTGTGCGCAGCCGCTGTGGCGGCCCAGAACATTCGGACCCACCCTGGGTATCGAACGAGATCCATAGCGTAGACATGCAGTTCCAGACAATATTGGCTGCCTGTCCGGAGATCGCGCACTCGAATCGCTTTCAACCCGTTCAGGTGTGACGCCGTGATCACACGCCCGAGTACAAGGCCAGGCGCTCGCGGGAGATGCAACGTTCATCACGCAGATGCCGAAGGAACTCGCTGAAGGTGGGTGGACGCAATGTGTCCGACCACCGCGGATCGGAAGTCGGATACATTAGAGGCCCTGATGCGCCGCTGAACAAGCTGCGTCCCGGTGCTCGCATTCACGCGGCAACCGACGATGGGCAATGAACTCGGAGAGCCGACGTGAATGCGCGGCTCCGATGGTCCTGCTATCCCGGTCCACCGTATCCTCCTCGGGTTGAAGTCAGCGCCGCCCCCCATCAAGGCCCATCCGATAATAAATGACAGCATCGTCCAAATGCTGAAAAGGGACGACAAATTCTGTAGTTGCCAAGCATCGACCTCCAAGATGAATCGCGGTAGCAGTCGTTGTGAATGCGGACAGCTCGCAGCCAAGGGAATAATCACTTTGCGTCTCGCCATTCGCACCTCACGGGTCGTTGGCGATCAAAAGACTTCGTACACGCTCTTCCATGAGCCGGCGAGCACGCAAGGCCGACCACCGATCTTTTATTGACCGAAAGAAATTCCGATTTGTTCATTTCATGACCGACCTATAACGGGCAAAATGGATGCTATGGGGCTATATTTCCGCAGTTGAACCCACGGCCTGGCGTCGAATGCGATACAAGATCGGCGGTTCAATATTGTTACTATGAGACAGCTGCATCTGGGCTGGCGGTGCGCCAGCGAATGGGACAGATCTGCATTAGCGTCCTGTTGGCCGCGATGGGGTCCTGAAAGGAAGAAAGATCATCACGGCTGAGCAGCGACGCCGCCAATTCAGAGAATGACGCACTGCGTGAGATCGCCAAGGGAAACTCTGAGCACAGCGGCGACCGTCTCTTCGCCGAACTCGAGAAGGCCTGCACTTGGGAACGCTTACGGTCCTCAGCGGTCACTCAGCGGCGTGGTCAAGTGGGTTCCGTCGAACGGGTTCTGGCAACTCGCGCTGTAGTGGAGTTGTCGCGCCGCGGCAGGGATGGGTGTCACACAAGTCCAGGCGCCGAATGTCCGCGTGTTGGTAGTCCCGGCACTCGTGCTCGCAGGCAGGTCGCGATATCTCTTGATCACCGCGAAGGCCTCATCGCAAGTGATACTGCCTGAAACAACAGTGACGACGAGGCCGCCCGCAGTCTCGGTGCAGTTCGTGCCCGGGGCGACGGGTTGAGATCCATTGCGCGGCGATGGAATTGGTCCTACGGCCGGCGCGGTCGACTGCGTCGAAGGGGGAGTTGCTGTCCGAACAACGGAGATGGGAGATGCGGAATCCGTGGCCGTTGTGGTTTCGGGCGTCGAACAAGCTGTGACGAGGAGGGCAGCGATCGCGACCGTCGCTGTCGTCGTAATGCGTCCGATGCCGCCGTGCTCGATCGAAACACCGCTCCGGACACGGAGGACGCGCTTCCTGTTCACGCGTCCGTCCGATGTGGCTGTCATCGCATTGTTGGTCAAGACGCATCCTTCGAACTGTCGAAAGCAGATGTATCGAAGTGAGCAGCAGGCAGACGCTGACCGAATGCTACGGCAGTGTCACGAGTTTCGGCCTCTTCGGCCCGTCAGTGTCGATCAGGCGGGCGGTGACCTCACCCAGAGCGCCGACTTTGACCTTGATCAGCTGACGGGCGTGCGCGGCGAACGCCGGGAAGGGTCCGCCGACGTCGTTCGTCACTCGGCGGCCGATCAGGCGGAACGGGCGCCTCGCTGGAATCGCGACGAACGCTGTTGTGGTGCCGCGCAGCACAACAGCGGCGGGACTGCTCCGAGTCAGACTCACGAGGCACTCCATCAGAAGCTGTTCGCGCTCGTCGCCGGACAACGTCGTCGTCCGACCGGCAGGGGCCGACGAGAGAAAAAGGACAACTCCGCTGAACTCCACGTCTATCCCTTTGGCGGATACCAGGGTTGCGAGGTGCTCGGGCACTTCCGGTGAAGTCATCAATCCGTCCCAAATCTGCTCACATGCTTCTTGGAATTCTCGTGAGGCTCACTCGCGCGGCTGCCGCCGGCTTCACAGGCGCCCGCGGAGTCTCGAAGCACTCGATCGGTACAGCGGCACGACATGGCGGCCCAGCAGTCGCCGATAGATGATAGGCACAGCATGTGGCAACTGTCTCGCAATTTGACATGATCTGGATCCTCTTAATCTCACGGAACACACACTGCTGTTCAGGCCGTGTCGGATGCGGAGCTACCGAACGGCGGCACGACCTCCCCTCGACACTGAGGCGAGATCGATTCGACGGCAAAGTGTTCGCTAACAGGGCCGTTGCGGTGTCGCAGGACGTCTGGCGGTGCCGTTCAGGGCGACTGAAACCCGAACGGGTACCTATTCAGATTTAGTGCAACCCTCTCCGGTAAATGCAGGACGCGAGACGTCGTGAGAGCTAGAGTGACCCGCTAGGCTGTGCGATGGCGCTACGGCCGGCGGCGGTGGTATGGGTTCGGCACGACCTCGGCGAAAGTCGGTGCGGTGGACCCAGTGACCAGATCGGCGGGGGAGATGCGCATCTGCGACAGCAGCAGCCGCACGGCCGCGACCGCCTCCTCCGAGGCCATGGTGCCGTCGGCCGTCCTCATCGGGCCAGCCTGTCCAGGACGGGCCTGAACATCTCGGCGATCGCCAACGGCGTGCAGATAGCCAGTCAGTTGCGGGATGGGTTGGCGAGCAACAGGACCCGATCGCCGAGGAACAGATTCACTCGCCGGCGCCAACGATATGGAAGCCGCACGAAGCCAGTCCGGACAACCATGAGAGCATCCGGCACAGCGTCGACAATGGGCTCGGTCACCAGGACCGCGCCGTCGACTCGCAGGCTCAAGCGATCGCCTGCGGACCAGGCCAGGGCCGCGGAGCGTACGTAGACGAGATCTGCTGGCAGTGGACGTTCGGGGCACGTATGCCAGACTTCGTTGCAGGTCAGAGCCATTCGTCATGGTCATCCTCCGCGTGTGCGAGCGCACTCGAACACGCATTTCTCGGATGTGTCACCCATACCACGGTTGTGTGCGCGAGGCGGGACTTGAACCCGTGCGGAGCAGGCGGGAAGTCGACGCCCAGGCGTGATTGCTTCCCGTCGAGCTCAATATTGGTCCATTGGGCCTTCGGAATGCGCCACGCTGGCAGGCACGCTGTGAATGGGACTCAGGCCTGGAGTTTGGCCAGGAAGGGCATGCAGAGTTTGCTGGCGGTGATCCGAAACTCCGGATCACCGCCCATCGGGCTGGCGCCCTCAGCCGGCAAGGGGACCGAATGATGTCACCAACTGCGTCAACGTGTCAGTGCGTCGCCGTGGTTCTCGCGCCGCGGCGGCGCGAGAACCACACCAGGCCGGTCCAGGACACGACGACACAGATCACCACGAGCACCCGCACCTCGGTCAGCGCACTACGCGGGTAGAGCACGCCGGTGATGTAGTGGTCGATGAATCCGCTCGGCGGCAGACCCGCCTCGCCCGCCCGATGCCGTGCCCAGTTCTCCAGATTCGTCAGCGGACAATCGACCGAGAACAGCACGGTACCGAAACCCCAGCCGAAGGCCAGCAGATGGAGCCAGATCGTGCGCGGCCACCGCCAGGCCAGGAATCCGCCCACCACCACGTAGGCCACGAATGCGAAATGCACGACCGCGGTCGCATCGGCCAGCAGCCGGTACACCATGACCCCAGGATAGGTGGCCTCAGCCCAGGTACTCCGACTCCAGGACAAGATCTTTGAGCAGCGACTGGTACTCGACGTGGGTGTCGTGCTCAACGGTGCGCCAGGACTTGCCCTCGGACTCACGCATGTACCGCAGGTAGTCCGGTGCGCCCGGGATACGCACGTTGTCGGCGACCGCGAGACTGCCCGGATGCAGCCAGCCGGCGTCGAGAATCGTCTCCAGATCCGGCAGATACGCCTTCTTGTCGTGATCGAGGAAGACGAAATCGAGTACGCCGGTTCCGAAGCCGTGCTCGTCCACCAGACGCTTCACGGTCACGCCACCGTCGCCGATGGTGCCCACCACCACCGTCACCTGCTCCGCGAGCCCCGCGTGAGCGATCAGCGTCCGGGCGATCCCCGCATTGTCGACACTGAACTCCACCGACACCAGCCGTGCGCCCGGCGCGAGCGCCCGCCCGATCCGAATCGCGCTGTACCCGCAATACCCACCCAGTTCGAGGGCCAGCACGGGTGCGGCCCGACTCACCGCAGCGTCCAGGATCAGCCCCTTCTCATCGCCGACGTTCACCAGCACACTGCGCGTGCGCGCGAACCGGTCGTACGCGGCGAGCACGCTGAGCGGCTCGCCGGCGGTGGAATTGGCCAGCACATACTCCCGAGCCGCCTCCTCCCGACCGTCACCGACCTGACCCGTGCGCGCGAAAGTCGGCCCACCCACAGCGAATCGAATCACCGACCAACGCAGGAACGGCAACCGATCCCTCAGTGTCGCAACCACAGACTTAGCGGTCATGAGATCACCCGTCCTGGTAGGGGAGTGCATCGGCTATGACCCCACCGATCGGCGCGGGGTAAGGGACCCCGCGAACTGAGCGGCGGGAAACTGTCCGGGAAGGAAGCCCTCGTCTAATACTGGCGACCCTCGAGCATCGACTCACACAGAATCCGGTAGATCACACATGGGAACATGGAAATATGCGCATCTAAACATGAATCCTCGCCTGCAACAAAAGGTCCGGAAAGAACCCCCTCACCTTCTAAAAAAACAGCCAGGAGGAGAGGGGTCGCCGGTGGGGGATTGGTTACCAGTTGGAGGGTTCGTAGTCCTTGAGGAAGCAGCCGTACAGGTCGTCGCCTGCTTCGCCGCGGACGATCGGGTCGTACACGCGGGCGGCGCCGTCTACGAGGTCGAGGGGGGCGTGGAAGCCTTCCTCGGCGAGGCGGATCTTGGTGTAGTGCGGGCGTTCGTCGGTGATCCAGCCGGTGTCGACGGCGGTCATGAGGATCTTGTCGGACTCGAACATCTCGCGGGCGCTGGTGCGGGTCAGCATGTTCAGCGCGGCCTTGGCCATATTGGTGTGCGGGTGGCCGGCGCCCTTGTAGCCGCGGGCGAACACGCCTTCCATGGCGGAGACGTTGACGACGTACTTGCGGCGGGCGGGCGCGGCGGCCATGGCCGGGCGCAGGCGCGAGATGAGGATGAACGGTGCGACCGAGTTGCACAGCTGTACTTCGAGCAGTTCGGTGGCCTCGACCTCGCCGACGTTCTGCACCCAGCTGTTGGTGTGCGCGAGGTCGGGGACCAGGCCGCCGGCGTCGATGGCGACGCCCTGCGAGATGCGTTCGGGGGTGGCCGATCCCGCGACGAGGGCGAGGTCGGTGATGTCGGCGGCGGTCAGGTTCGGGGTGAGGGATGCGGTGAGCGCGGTGGGGTGCGCCTGCATGGTCTTGCCGAAGCTGATCACGTCGGGCAGCTGGCCGGCGGGCAGTGGTCCGGTCTCGGCTTCGACGAGGGCGCTGTAGGCGCCGACGGAGCGGCGGACGGTCTGGGCGGCGTTGTTGATGAGGATGTCGAGGGGGCCTTGTGCGGCAACGTCATCGGCGAGGGCGACGACCTGGGCTGGGTCGCGTAGGTCGATGCCGATGATGCGGAGCCGGTGCAGCCAGTCGGCGCTGTCGGGCTGGGCGGCGAAGCGGCGGATGGCGTCGTTGGGGAAGCGAGTGGTGATGGTGGTGTGGGCGCCGTCGCGGAGCAGCCGCAGCGCGATGTACATGCCGATCTTGGCGCGGCCGCCGGTGAGCAGGGCGCGTTTGCCGGTGAGGTCGGTGCCGGCGTCGCGTTTGGCGTGGCTCTTGGCGGCGCAGTCGGGGCAGAGCTGGTGGTAGAAGGCGTCCACGCGCGTATAGCGCTGTTTGCATATGTAACAGGGGCGCGGCCGGAGTAGGGTGCCGGCGCTGCCGTCGCTGGTGGCCGAGCTGATCGGGATGCCGGCGGTTTCGTCGTCGATGCGGTTGGGTGAGCCGGTGGCGGTGGCGGCCACGACTTCCTTGTCGGCGGCGGAGATGGCGTCGCGGGTGGCGATGCGCTTGTTGCGCTTGAAGGTCTTGAACATGGCTCCGACGGCGCGCTGCACGGTGACGGAGTCGGGGTGGTCTTTGTCGAGTTGCCCGGCTTGGTCGAGGACGCGCAGGCAGGTGGCCAGTTCGTCGGGGTCGATGGCCGGGGCGTCGGTCGGTGTGGTCTGCTCGGCCATCGGAGCTGCGGTGATCCTTCGTGTGCGGGGCGGTTGACCGAGTCATTCTCCCAGAGCGCCGGATGTGCGGGACGCCCGGCCGTGGTGGGGGCCGGGCGTCGGGGGTGGTGCGGGGTTCAGTGGGTGGCGGTGCCGAGGGGTTGGAGTTGGTCGCCGTACTGGTCGTGTCCGAGTGCGCGGGCGTGTGCGGCGAGCTCGGTGAGAAGGGGTGCGGGGATGCGGTCGCGCTGGTGGATGAGGGTCTGCCACACCGTGTCCGGGGTGTCGGTGGTGAGGGCGGCGTCGATGAGGGGCAGGGCCTGTGACCAGAGGTCGTGGTCGGCGGCGGTGGTGATGATGGCGGTGAGGATGGTTTCGTCGTGGACGCTGGGGCGTTGGGCGAACAGGCGCAGGCTGTCGGGGCTCATGGCGCTGGTGATGGGGAGCAGGGTGGCCCAGGCGTCGAGTCGGGCGACGGCGGTGATGAGGGCGTCGAGGACGTCGTCGCCGAGGGCGGCGGTGATGTCGCCGATCCAGGCGCGGTTGTGGGGTGCGATGTTGTCGAGCAGGTCGATGCCTTCGGCCCACATGTCTTGTTCGTGGGCGGCGCGGATGACGCCGGGGACGCGGTCGGCGACGATGTGCAGGACGCGGTCGATGGCGGTTTTGTCTTCGAGGAGGAAGCCGATGCGCAGTAGGTCGGGGTCGCTCATGACGGGGGCGGCGGCGCGCAGGGCGGGTTCGGGGACGACGTGGACGAAGCGTCCCATGGTGATGTGGTCGCCGCGGGAGAGTAGTTCGCGTGCAACGTCGGTGACCATTGTGGCGGGGACGGCGGCGATGATGGCGGCGGTGCGGCGGGGGTCGAGCAGGACGGCGGTTTCGGCGAGGAAGTCCGCGGTGAGGTTCTTGGCGATGTCGACGGCGCGTTGGGGTTCGACGGCGCCGGCGACGGCCGCGCACAGGACGGGTCCGAAGGCGCGTTCGGCGATTTTGGAGCTGATGGCGACGGGGACGATTTTGCTGGCGGCGGCGATGGCCTTCATGCGTTTGGCGTCGCGGTCGAAGAGCAGGTCGGTGACGCGTTCGCGGTATTGGCGGAGTGCGGCCGGGGGGAGGTCGACGAGGAAGTCGAGTTCGGTGGGGTCGGAGATGCCGAGTACGCGTGCGAGTTTGGTGGTTTCGGCGACGGCGGCGAGGTGTTCGCTCATAGACCCAGTGCTTTCTTGACGGCGGGGCGCATGAGGCGCGGGACGAAGTCGAGGGAGGAGCCGATGGCGGCGTCGAGGGTGGCGCGGCGTCGGGTCTTGGCGGCTTCGAGGAGGCGGTGGAGTTCGGTGAGGTCGGTGTCCGGGAGCTGGTGGAAGGCTTCGGGCAGCGGGGCCTGCAGGGTGTCGCCGAGGTGGCGGGCTGGGTCTGACATCGGTGTCTCTCCGGTTGTGCGTACTGCCGGTACGGCAATCGATACTGGCAGTACGTTCTGTTCTGGATCAAG
This sequence comes from Nocardia tengchongensis, assembly GCF_054781395.1. Classification (NCBI taxonomy): domain Bacteria; kingdom Bacillati; phylum Actinomycetota; class Actinomycetes; order Mycobacteriales; family Nocardiaceae; genus Nocardia; species Nocardia tengchongensis. The sequence continues at coordinate 715,835 of NZ_BAAGUM010000015.1, read as the reverse complement.
TGGGATGACCGCCACATCTGTTCGTACCGGTGGTACGGGTATGCTGCGCGGGTGGTTCGTAGCAACGCCGGGGGGATTCGGATGGTGTCGCGTGAGGAGATCGTGGACGCCGCGATCCGGGTGATCGATCGGGCCGGTCCGCGCCCGAGCATGGATGACATCGCTCGCGAGGCCCAGATCACCAAGCCGCGGTTGTATCGGCAGTTCGCGGACAAGGGGGATTTGTTCACCGAGATCGCGGCGCGGATGTCGCGGCGGGCGTTCGCGGCGGCGGGCACGGATATGACGTTGATGCTGCATCCGCCGCGGCAGGCGTTGCGGCGGGTGTTCACCGAGTACGCGCAGGGAATTCTGGAGCATCCCAACGTTTTCCGGTATCTGGGTCAGGCGCCGGTGGTGCAGCAGGCGGGGGCGGGTGTGTTGCAGTTGGATCTGGGGCGGGAGGCGGCGCTGCGGTTGGAGCGGGTGTCGCGTTCGGTGGCCGAGGCGGTGCCGCTGGACACGGTGGGGCTGGATTACCTGTCACGGGCGGTGACGGGCGCGTTGGTGTCGATCACCGATCTGTGGTTGTCGGATTCGGATACGCCGAGCGCGGAGCAGACCGCGGAGTTCGTGGAGCAGGCGGCCGAGCTGGTGTGGGGTTTGATCGACAGTTTTCTGCGGCGCCAAGGTGTTGTCGCGGATCCCGACGTGCCGATCTTCTCGACGTTCGCCGAGGTGAATCAGTCCCGTTCGGCCGATAATTGACAGTTGTTGACACAACGCCAATAGCCGTGCACGCTGAGGGGCGAGGCGCTTCTGCGCACCACTGAGGCAAGCGAAGGACTCTGCGATGGCACGCCCCGCATGGAGCGACGACGAGGTCGAGGCGGTACGGACGCTGGCGACCACCTTCTTCGAGAAGGAGGTGATTCCGCACACCGACAAATTCATCGAGCAGGGCCACCCCGACCGCGCCCTCTACAACCGGGCCGGCGAACTGGGCCTGCTGTGCGCGGCCATCCCCACCGAATACGGCGGTGGCGGCGGCACTTTCGCCCACGAGGCCGCCATCATCGAGGCCCAGGCCCACGCCGGGGACGGCTCCCTGGGCATGTCGGTGCACTCCTCGATCATCGCGCCCTACGTGCACGAGTTCGGGTCCGAGGACCTCAAGCAGCGGGTGCTGCCCAAGGCGGCCAGCGGTGAGATGGTGCTCTCGATCGGCATGACCGAACCGGGCACCGGCTCGGATCTGCAGAACATCAAGACCCGCGCGGTGCGCGAGGGCGACGAATACGTCATCACCGGCTCGAAGATCTTCATCTCCAACGGCTGGCTGTGCGACGGCATCATCATCGCCTGCAAGACCGACCCCACCCAGGGCGCGTCCGGGGTCTCGCTGATCTTCGCCGAGGTTTCCGACGACACCCCCGGCTTCAAGCGCGGCCGGATCCTGTCCAAGATCGGCGGCAAGGCCCAGGACACCGCCGAGCTGTTCTTCGACGGCCTGCGCGTGCCCGCGTCGAACCTGCTCGGTGAGGCCGAGGGCCGCGGCTTCTATCAGATGATGCAGATGCTGGCCCAGGAACGGCTGGTGACCGCCATCCTCGCGGTCGCCATGACCGAGAAGGCGGTCCAGCTGACTGTCGACTACACCAAGGGCCGCGAAGCGTTCGGCAAGCCGCTGTTCGCCATGCAGAACACCCGCTTCGAGCTGGCCGAGTGCGCGACCATCGCCAAGGTCGGGCGCGTATTCCTCGACGACTGCATCAGCAAGCACCTGCGCGGGGAGCTCGATATCCCCACCGCCGCCATGTCCAAATACTGGTTGACCGATCAACTCGGTAATGTGGTGGATCGCTGCCTGCAGTTCTTCGGCGGCTACGGATACATGACCGAATACCCGATCTCGCAGCTGTACACCGGCGCTCGGGTCCTGCGAATCCTCGCAGGAGCCAACGAGGTGATGAAGGATCTCATTGCCCGCTCACTCTGACACCCCCGCGCCGCCACGGCCCGGCGGTAACGCTGACACCCCCGCGCCCGCGCGGCCCGGCGGTGGTAACGACACCGGCGCGACGGTCGACGACGCGGCGGACGCTCCGTCGCGCCGTCGCCGGCTCGAACCCGACGAACGTCGCGCGCAGATCCTGTCCTGCGCGATCGACATGTTCGGCGAGCGCCCGTACGCGGCGGTGTCCACCGCGGAGCTGGCCCAGCGGGCCGGGGTGGCGCGCGGGCTGATCAACCACTACTTCGGCAACAAGCGCGACCTGTACCTGGCGGTGGTGCGCCGCATGGTGACCCTGCCGCGCCCGGAGAAGATGAGCGTGCCCGCCGGCCCGCTGCGCGATCGCGTCGACGCCAGCGTGTCCTGGCTGCTCGACACCATCGGCGAGCACGGCAGCACCTGGGTCAAGGTCACCGGTCACGAAGGTGTCGGCGACGACCCGGAGGTGCAGCGCATCCTCGACGAGGCCGACTACGCCGCCGCCGACCGCATGGTCGCGATGATGGGCCTGGCCGACTCGTTGCATTCGGCCGAATTGCGGGCCCTGGTGCGCTGTTACGGCGGTCTGGTCAAGGCCGCCGGGCGCGAATGGATCGTGCGCGGCAGCCTGACCCGCGAACAGGTGCACCACCTGCTCGCGGACGCGCTGACCACGCTGGTCGCCGAAACCTTCGCCAAGGTCGACGCCAACAGCTGACCGGTCACACGGTGGCGACTTCCTCGACCTGCCAGGTCATTCCCGTGGTGGCCAGGTAGGTGAGGAAGCTCGCTGCGTCGAAGGCCTGTGCCGGGGCGAGGGTTCCCGCCGGTGCGCCCTCGGCCACCAGCCGGCGCGCGGCCTCCACCGCGATCACCGCGGTCGAGGCGTAGGCGTCCACGCCTCCGGCCCAGCCGCGCACGCGGGCGCCGTTCACGTCGGTGGCCTCGGCGAGCATGCACCAGCGCGATGCGGCGCGCTCGGCCGCGTCGGGAGCCTCCGGAAGGGTCTCGGCGACTTCGGCATTCAACGCCGCGAACAACACCCCGACTTCGGTGCGCATGACCCCGCGCACCACCGGCACGTCCAGGTGACGGGGGATCGTGTACACCCCTGGCAGCGCCAAGGCGCTCACGTCCACCGGTGTGGTCTCGCCCGGCTCGTGCACGGTGGTGTCGGGTTCGTGCACCGATACCCATGCGCGGTCGCGGTATTCGATCTGTTCGTCGACCATGATCGCGGCCATCGAGCGGGCCGTGCCACGCGAGGCCGCCCCGGGCCGGCGCAGGTCGGCGATCACGATCTGCGCGGGCGGTGCGTCGAGGCGGGCCGCGGTCAGCGCGGCGATGAGGTCGCCGGGCACGCCGTCGTCGGTGACGGCCGGGATCACCGCTATCCCGGCCGCTTTCGCGGGCTCGTCGTAGGTGGTCAGAATGTGCTGCAGGTAGGCGGGTTCGCCGGTGGTGTCGAGGTAGTGGCGGCCCGCGGCGATCGCGGCCCGCACCACCGGTTCACCCCAGCGGGTGAAGGGTCCGGCCGTGTTGATCACCGCGTCGGTGTCGGCGAACACGGCCGCGAGCGCATCGATGTCATCGAGACGCGCCACACGGATCTGCGGGTCGGGGATCGCCGCGCGGGCGGCCACCGCGCGCAGCCGGGTCTCGTCGCGCCCGACCAGCACCGGGGTGAAGCCGCGGCGAACGAGTTCGGTGACGACGAGGGAACCGGTGAAACCGCTCGCGCCGTGCACTGCAATACGCATGGGGGACAACTCCGTCGAATCGAGGGGGATGAGCCGCGTATCGGCTCGCAACCCACGCTAAGCAGCCACATTCGGACGATCCATGCTCAAAAGTCCGATTCAGATGTCCGATCGTCCGGGTGCGTGTGCATCGCCGGTACCGTGGGAGTCGTGGACATTCTCAGCGACGCCGTCGCCGCGATGCGCCTGGGCACACCGCATTCCAACCGCACCGTTCGCCGCGGCCGCTGGCACACCCACTTCCCGGCCGCCGGCAACAGCGCCGGCTTCCATGTCGTGCTGCAAGGTTCGTGCTGGTTACTGCCCGACGACGGCGACCCGATCCACCTGCAGGTCGGCGACGTGGCGTTCCTGCCGCGCAGCCGCGGCCACGCGATTGCCGACAGTCCCGGTGGTGAGCATCGGTCCGGTGTCGCCGATTCCGGCGCCCAGACCGTATTGCTGTGTGGCGCTTACGCTCTCGACGATTCGCGCGCCCACCCCGCACTGGCGGAGTTGCCCGATGTGGTCCATCTGCCCGCCCGCGTCGGGCAGCACAGTCCGTTGCGGGCCGCGATCGACCTGCTCGGCCACGAACTCGACACCGACGACCGATCCGGGGCGATCGCGCCGCTGCTGGAAGTGCTGCTGCTGTTCATGGTGCGCGCCTGGCACCAGGCTCATGCCGCCGACACCGGATGGGTTGCCGCTCTGCGTGATCCGGTCGTGCACGCCGCCCTGCAAGCCATCCACGCCGAACCGGGCGTGCCGTGGACGGTGCAATCGCTAGCCGCGCGCGCGACGGTGTCACGCTCGGTGTTCGCACAACGGTTCACCGCCACCCTGGGCATCGGGCCCCTGACCTACCTGACGTGGTGGCGCATGACGTGCGCGGCGAAACTGCTGCGCGAGACCGACCTGCTGGTGCGGGTCGTCGCGGAAAGGTCCGGATACACCTCGGAATACGCGTTCGCCAAAGCGTTCAAACGCGAATACGGGGTAGCGCCGGGACGATTCCGCACCCACCGACGCCCCGCAGCCGCTTAGACGCCGGCCGGGAATGCGGGCCGGTTGCGCGCTGTTGGTGGCCGATATGGCATTCGACGGCTTGGGAACATTCGGTGTGTGGCAGCCCCATCCGCAGTTCACCCCGCACTCGGCGCGGGAACTCGAAGAATTGGGCTTCGGCACGATCTGGCTCGGCGGCTCGCCACCGGTGGACTGGGACGGCTACGAACAGTTGCTGGCCGCCACCGAATCGCTGGTGGTCGCCACCAGCATCGTGAACGTGTGGGCCAGTGCCCCCGAAGCCGCCGCCGACACCTACTTGCGGCTCGACGACAAATTCCCCGGCCGCTTCCTGCTCGGTATCGGCGCCGGGCACCGCGAGCAGACCACCGACTACACCAAACCCTATGACGCCCTGGTCGACTACCTTGACGTGCTCGACGCCCGCGGCGTCCCCCGCCACGGCCGCGCCCTGGCCGCGCTGGGTCCGCGCGTGGCGCGCCTGGCCCGCGACCGCACCGCCGGCGCCCTGCCGTATCTGACGGTGCCCGAGCACACCGCGCAACTGCGCGAGATCCTCGGCCCCGACGCGCTGGTCGCCGTCGAACACAAAGTCGTTCTCGACACCGACGCCGAACGGGCGCGCGCCCGCGGCCGGGAGCGGGCGGGCTTCTATCTCGGCCTGACCAACTACGTGAACAATCTGCGCCGCTTCGGTTTCGACGACACCGACCTGACCGCGCCCGGCGGGGACCGCTACATCGACGCGGTCGTCGCGCACGGCAGCGCGGCGCAGATCATCGACCGCCTCGCCGAGCATCGACGCGCCGGCGCCGACCACGTCGCCCTGCAAGTCCTCGACGACGACGCCCTCGCCACCCTGCGCACCCTGGCCCCGCTGCTGAGCGAACACCTGAAATGAGGAATCCGGGCGGCAGGGGAGTTCTCCTGCCGCCCGGAATCGACTGCTCTCAGTCGTGATCGAGGGCATCGACGGTTTTCGACACCCGCGAAGCCCGCGTTTTCGGTGTTTTCGTGCGCAGCACCTCCAACACGATCGCGTACTGCCGCGTCCGGTCCAACGCCTCATAGGCCGCCAGCGCGCGCGGCCGATCCGCCAGTGCGGCAGCCAAATCCGGTGGCAGCGTGAAGTTCGCCTGCGACGGATAGGCCGCCGCCCAACGTCCATCCGCCCGCGCCGCAGCCACCTGCGCCAGCCCCGGCCCCCGCATCCGCCCCGCCTCGGTCAATACGGCCACCTTGTCCACGTTGACCTGCGACCAGAAACTGCCCGGCCGCCGCGGCACATATTTCTGCAGATAGAACTCGGCATCCAGGGCGGTGCGCTGCCCGGAGATCCAGCCCCAGCACAACCCGACATCGACCGCCTCGTCCTCGGTCAGCGACGCGATCCCCGACCCCTTCTTCGCCATCCGAATCCACACCCCGTCGGGCCGCTCATGATTGACCGCGAGCCAGGCATCGAAGGCGTCCGCGTCGCGGAAGGTCACCGAATCCATGACCGTCACTGTGACAGCAAGCACCGACACCGACGACGCCATCAGCAGTGGTGTCAGGACAATTTCTTGGTCACGCGTGGCCGTAAGCGCCGGATCGGATGTCGTCGAACATGATGTACTCCTTTGATGCAGAGGTGAGAGTTATCGGGTTGCGCGCCGCGACAGGAGCGCTTGCAGCACGACCAGCCCGCCCAGGACCAGCACCGCCACACCGACCGCCCGCAGTCCGGCATCGGCGCCGCACACGAACGCCGCGACCACGTCATCGGCCCGCCCGGGTGCGGCCGCCAAAGCTTGGGCGACGGTGTGCGTGCCACCGGCCCGCAGATCCTCGGGCAGGGCGGATGCGAAACGGGCCGTGGCGACGGTGCCGATCACCGCGACACCCAGTGCGCTGCCGAACTCGCGTGTGGTGGCCTGCAATCCTGCGCCCACCCCGGCCAGCGCTTGCGGAAGCGATCCGGTGATCGCCCCCGACAGCGTCGGAAGCGCCAGCGTCACACCGACACCGGTGACCAGTAGCCACCCCGCATACACCGCATAGGGGGTGTGGGAGCCGCAGGTCGACAGGCCCAGCAGTCCACCGCCCACGAAACCGAACGCCACCGCGATCGTCGCGTCCAAACCGATCCGCCCGACCAGCCGCCCCACCTGCCGTGCACCGACGATCACCGGCACGGTCAGCGGAATCACGCCCAGCCCGGTGCGCAGCACCCCGAATCCCTTGACGTACTGCAGAAACGACGCATTCACATAGAACAACGCGAACATGCCGAAGAACACCGTCGTCATCCCCAAGCACGCACTACGCAAACCGGGCGAAGCGAACAGTCGCGGATCCAGCAGCGGATGCTCGACCCGCAACTCCACCACCGTCCACGCCACGAAAAGCACAGCAGCACTGACGAACCCGGCGACAACCAAGACGCTACCCCAACCCGCCACCGGCCCCTCGACGATGCCGACCAGCAGCGCCACCGACGCCGCCACCAACAGCAGCGTCCCGATCGGATCCAGGCGGCGATCATGGCGCGCCGACACCGGCGCGACCCACCCCGCCAGTGCGGCCAGCCCCAACGCGATCGGCGCCCCGGCCACGAACAGCCATCGCCACGAGCCGCCCGAGAGCACCGCCCCGCCACCGACATTGCCCAGCACGCCACCGATCCCGGTCATCGACGCCCATGTCGCGATCGTCGCGGCCTTGCGTTGGGCGGGCACGGCGTGCAACAGCACCGCCAGCGTGTTCGGCAGCACGGCCGCGGCCCCGGCGCCGGTGATCGCGCGACCCGCCAGCAGCACAGCCACATTCGGGGCCGCCGCCGACGCCAGCGCGCCCACCGCGAACACCACCAGCCCGCCCAGCAGCACGCCCTTGCGGCCGAAACGGTCGCCGGCCGCGCCACCGGGGATCACCAGGCAGGCGAACACGATCACATAGGAGTCCACGATCCACACCAGCGCCGACGCCGAGGGATGTAAGGGGCTGGCGGCCAGCATCGGGACGGCCAGGTTGATCGCGGCGACCATCCCGACCACCAGCACCACACAGGCGCACATCACCGCCACCAGCCCGCGCCTCACCGGACTCGGCAAGACCGCGGTATCGCGGTTCACGAGGTTCATTTGCATGCACTGCACGCTATTGACCAGTCATATATCTGTGCCACGCAACTTCGGCAACCTTGGATTGCATAGGATGCAACAATGACCGAGCAGCTCGACCTGAACCTGCTGCGCGTGTTCGACGCGCTGCTGCAGGACAGCAGTGTCACCGCCGCGGCCGAGCGCCTGCACCTGTCGATCCCGGCGACCAGCCGTGCGCTGGGCCGGTTGCGGCGGGCCATGGGTGACCCGATCCTGGTGCGTGCCGGGCGCGCGATGGCGCCGACCCCATTCGCGCTGCGTACCGCGCCCCGAGTGAGATCCCTGCTCGAGGAAGCCTCGGCGCTGATCAGCGCCGATCGCGCGATCGATATCGCCTCTCTGAAGCGCACTTTCGCGATCCGCATCAACGACGGTGTCGCCGCGACCCTGGTCACCGCGGCCGTCGAAGCGACCGCCGCTCATGCCCCCGGAGTGGTCCTGCGCTTCGTCCCCGAAGGCAACGAAAGCCTCGAAGCCTTGCGGGACGGCTCGGTCGATCTCGACATCGGCGCCGACACCACCACCGCCCCCGACATCCGGTCGGCCGTGCTCTACCGTGAACGCCTCGTCGGCATCGTGCGCGCCGACCATCCCCTGGGTAGGCACCGCCGCCCCACCCTCGCGCAACTGTGCCGCCACCCGCACGTGTCGGCCTCGCGACGCGGGCGCGCCCACGGCCCCCTCGACGAGGCGCTCGCCGCCGCGGGCCTGCACCGCCACGTCGCCGCGGTCGTCCCCACCTCCGCCCTTGCCGCGCTACTGGTTTCGGCGACCCCCAATGTCGGGCTGGTCCCGCAACGGCTGGCCGAACAGTACGCGGACACCTTGGGGCTGCGCTGGTTTCCCATTCCCGCAGCCCTGCCCGAGGTCGACATCCGCCTGCTCTGGCACGCCCGCCTCGACGCCGACCCCGCCCAACGCTGGCTGCGCGACACCCTGCGCACCGCGCTGGGAACGGCAGAGACGTCAGCGTTCCCGTAGCGCGGGCGCCGAAACCTCGAGCCCCACTCCGAAAATTGTCCCAGACACACCTTGTGGGGGTTGTGGTGCCGCCGCTACCGTGGATCGATGACGACCTCGCGCTCCGCCGCCGCTGCCGGACTGCCCACCGGGGTGCACGGCACCGCCGACCCCCGATTCGATTCCGCTGTCAAGACATTCGCCCGGGTCCTGGCGGGCCGCCGCGGCAACGGCGGCGCCCTGGCGGTCTACGAGCACGGGCAACCGGTCGTCGATGTCCACGCCGGGTCCGCCGACGCGCACGGCACCGCCTGGACCGCCGACACCGGCGCCATGGTGTACTCCGCGTCCAAAGGTGTCTCGGCCACCGTGCTCGCGCGCCTGGCCGACCGCGGCCTGCTCGACTACAACGCCCCTGTCGCCGAATACTGGCCCGAATTCGCCGCGCACGGCAAAGGTTCCATCACCGTCACCGAACTGCTCAGCCACCGCGCGGGCCTGTCCGCGCTACCGGCCACCACCCCCGGCGAGGTGCTCGACCACGAACTGATGGAGGCGCGCCTGGCCGCCGCGAAACCCGATCACCTGCTGGGCAAACCGATCTACCACGCGCTCACCATCGGCTGGCTGATGAACGGTCTCGCGCGCGCCATCACCGGCCACGACATGACCCGCCTCTACCGCAGCGAGGTCGCCGAACCCCTCGGCGTCGACGGCATCCACCTGGGCCGCCCGCCGGCCGGGGCCCGCACCCGGCCCGCCGACCTGGTCGGCTCCCTGAAAACCCTTGCCGAACGCACGATTCCGGGGCCGGTCGCCACCGCGGTGCCGCAACTGCCGCGACTGCTGCGCTCCCCGATCTCCTCGATCTATGTGCCGGGCCTGGAATCGATCTTCCGTGGCGACCGCCCCGCCATCCTCGACACCGCGCTGCCCGCCGGCAACGCCGTGTGCACCGCGCCCGCCCTGGCCAAGATGTACAGCGCCCTGGCCTGCGACGGCTACGTCGACGGCCGCCCCTACCTGTCGGCCGAGACCGTGCGCGGGCTGCAACGCATCCGCACCTACCAGCTCGACCGCGCCCTGGTGATCCCGTTCTGGCACGTCGGCTACCACAGCTTCCCGTCCCCGCACGCGCCGCGCGGCTACGGGCACATGGGCCTGTTCGGGTCGATGGGCTGGGCCGACCCCGACTCCGGCATCGCCGTCGGATTCGTCCACAACCGCATGTCACTGGGCTGGAGCCCACTCGACCAAACCCTGTTCGTGGGCCTGCTGCACCTGATCATGCGCGGCGCCCGCCAACCCGCGGCCTTCGCCGACCAGCGCACCGCCGGAGCCGCCTGACCCACGCCGAGGGCGGCCGTCGGTGTCGGAAACCGCGCGGCCGCCCCGCGATTCGATCTTGTCCCCAGTCTGAAACCGGTTCTAGATTGGGGGGCATGTGGGGAGAATCCGAGAACAAGCTTGCCATCCGCAATGTCCGTGTCTTCGACGGCCGGGAGATCGGTGAACCGACGACCGTGGTGATCGACGGCGACCGGATCGGCACCGACCCCGAGGGTGCGCAGATCCTCGACGCCCAGGGCGCCATCCTCATCCCCGGCCTCATCGACGCCCACGTGCACCTGGACAGCCCCGAGGCGCTCGATCACTATGCCGCCCACGGCGTCACGACCGCCCTGGACATGGGATCGGTCGACACCGCACTGATCGCGGCGCTGCGCGCCCGGACCGCCACCACCACCGTGCGCAGCGCCGGCGCCCCGATCATCGGCTCGGCGGGCGTGCACGCCCAGGTCCCCGGTATCGCCGAGGTCGGCATCATCGCCGGTCCCGAGCATGCCGAAACCATGGTGGCCCAGCGTGTTTCGGCCGGCAGCGACTACATCAAGGTGATCCTGGAAGCCCCCGGCGAAGGCGGCCCCGACGCCGACACCGCCAAAGCCGTCGTCACCGCCGCCCACGCCCGCAACCTGCGCGTCATCGCCCACGCCTCCACCCCCGGCGCCTACGCGATGGCCATCGACGCCGGCGCCGACATCCTCACCCACGTCCCCATCGGCCTGCGCATCCCCGCCGCCGACATCGAACGCCTGGCCACCGGCGCACATCAGGTCGTCCCCACCCTGACCATGATGGAAGGCGTCGCCGAGATCTACGGCGTCAGTGCCCATTTCGCGGCCACCCTGGCCACCGTCGCCGCCCTGCATGCCGCCGGGATCCCCATCATGGCCGGCACCGACGCCAACGACATGCCCGGCATCCCGTTCCACCCTGCCCACGGCGCCAGCCTGCACCACGAACTCGAACTGCTCGTCCACGCCGGCCTCACCCCGGCCGATGCCCTCAACGCCGCCACCGCCATCCCGGCCCGCCACTTCGGCCTCACCGACCGCGGCACCATCACCCCCGGCCTGCGCGCCGACCTCGTCCTGCTCGACGCCGACCCCCTCGCCGACATCACCGCCACCCGCGCCATCCGCAAGATCTGGTGCGGGGGCGCCGAACATGCTCCCGCACAACCGATCACGGACTGAGGCGAACCGAACCTAGTCGCCACTGTCCTTGCGGGCCTTGCTCGGCTGCACACGCGGAGGCTCGTTGGGCATCTTCGGATAGACCGGGGGCCAGGGGGCGTCCATCAAGCCCGCGGCCATGTCCTTGTCCGACATCTCCAGCAGGGGAGTCAAGGACTGCGGGGTGCGGTCGGCCCACGGATCGCCCAACTCGGCGACCCGGGCCGGGACCGTGGCAATGGTCAGCTCGTCGGGCACGATGGTGGCCAGCTCGTCCCAGGAGATCGGGGTGGAGACCTGCGCGCCGACCTTCGGGCGCGCACACCAGGCGCCGAAAACCGTTTTGTGGGGGGCGTTCTGGTTGAAGTCGACGAACACCCGCGACCCGCGTTCCTCTTTCCACCAGGCCGCGGTGATGTCGTCGGGGTGGCGGCGTTCGAGCTCACGGGCCAAGGCCACCGCCGCCGCGCGTACCTGATAGCCGTCCCACTGCGGCTCGAGCATCGCGTACAGGTGCAGGCCCCGCGAGCCCGAGGTCTTCACCCGCACATCGATACCCAGCTCCGTGCACAACTCGCGCGTGGCGAACGCCGCGGCGCGCAGATCGTCGAAACCGATACCGGGGGAGGGATCGAGGTCGATGCGCAGTTCATCGGTCACCCCGGTCGGCGGCAGCACGGTACCGGCGGCGTCGAGAACCGGCGGGAACGTCGACGCGGCTTCCGCGCCGGCATGGGTGGGCCACACGTGAAAACCCAAGCAGCCCAAGTTGACCGCCCACACGATATGCGCCATGTCCACCGCCACCAGCGCGTCGCTGGTGGTGCCGTTGGGGGTGGAGACGACGGTGGTCTGCAGCCAGTCCGGCGCCGAGGACGGCACCCGCTTCTGGAACCACGACTTGCCCGACGCCCCGTCGGGGTAGCGTTCCAGCAGCACCGGCCGCCCACCGATGGTGCGCATGATCGGATCGGCAACGGCCAGATAGTAATTCACCAGATCCAGCTTGGTGTCACCGCGTTTGGAGAAATACACCTTGCCCGGATTGGACACCGACAGCGTGCGCCCGGCCACCTCCACCTGCACCGAATCACTCACCGCGCGGTCCCTTTCGACTGTCTGGCCTCGGCGAAGATATCGGCCAGCTCCGCGGGCGCGACCTCGTCGAGCTGAGCGTACGTACACGAGGCGGGAGTGCGGTCGCTGCGGAAACGCACCAGTCGCCCGCCGTGCCGGAACCGCCCCGCCATCACATGCTCATAGCGCACCTCGGCCACCAGCTCCGGGCGCAACGCCTCCCACGACAGATCCTTGCCGCCGGTCCAGCGGCTCACCCCGCCGGGCATCTTGCCATCGGCCTTGGCCTGGGCGGCCGCATCGGCCCAGGAACGCCACGGATGATTCTCGAGCGCGTTCTCCCGCAACGGGGCCAGCTCCTCGACCAGTTCCGTGCGCCGCGCCGCGGTGAACGAGGACGCCACCCCCACATGATGCAGATTGCCCTCGTCGTCGAACAGGCCCAGCAGCAGCGACCCCACCCCCTGACCGTCCTTGTGCCAGCGGAATCCGGCCACCACACAGTCGGCGGTGCGCTCATGTTTGATCTTGAGCATCACCCGCTTGTCCTGCAGATACGCCAGATCCGACGCCTTGGCCATCACCCCGTCGAACCCGGCGCCCTCGAACCGGGTGAACCAGTCCTGCGCCACCTCCGGGTCGGCGGTGATCGGGGTCAGATGCGTGCCCGCGTGCGAGCCGTCGAGCACCGATTCCAGCAGCGCACGCCGCTCGGCGAAGGGCCGCCCGGTCAGATCCTCGTCGCCGAGCGCCAGCAGATCGAAGCCCACGAAACTGGCCGGAGTCTCCACCGCCAGCTTGTTCACCCGCGACGCGGCCGGATGCAGCCGCTGCTGCAAGGTGTCGAAGTCCAGGCCGTTCTCGGTGACGACCACGATCTCCCCGTCCACCACACAGCGCGGCGGCAGCGCTTTACCCAGTAGTTCCACCAGCTCGGGGAAATACCGGGTCAGCGGTCGATCATTGCGGGAACCCAGTTCGATCTCGGGTCCATCGCGGAAGACGATGCAGCGGAAGCCGTCCCATTTCGGTTCGAACACCAGCCCCGGATCCCGGGGCAAGTCCGAGACCGATTTGGCCAGCATCGGTTTCACCGGTGGCATGACGGGCAACAGCACACGGCCTCCTCGGTTCGCGACGGATCCGAGACCGATCGTAATGCGAACCGGTCAGTTTTCGAGCCACCCGTGCGCATCGGCGAACGCGGTGAGCCGGTCACGAATGGTGATGATCTCCGCCGCGGTCAACTGCGGGGAGGCATCGAGCAACAGTTCGGTGATCAACCGGCGATGCTCGGCCGCGCTCATCTGCCCCGACCCGCGATGCTCCTTACCCTTGTGCCGCACCGGCGCCGCCGTCTGACCCGGCACCACCGCCAGATTGATCGCCTTGGGACCCCGATCACCCTCGGTCACATCGAATTCGAAAACCCGCCCCTGCCGCAGCTCGTCCTCATCCAGCCCGATGTCGTTGACATGCACGAACACATCCGGCCCGCCATCTTCCGGGCGTATGAACCCGAAACCCCTGGAACTGTCGAACGACACCAATTTCCCGATGGACACCTGAACACCCGCTCCTCGTCGCCGCGTCCCTCTCGCGGTCACTTTAGTCCGCAGGCTGATCATTGTTGGAAGAAAGTGCCTTTTGCAACGAATTGAAGACCGTCAACCCCTGACCCACCATGCCGTTGACGAGCTCCGACACCCCGTCGGGACCATTGAGCACCGTCAGATTCGCGTTCGACAACCCGCCCGCGGCCTGCTTCACGATCTCGGGCAACTGCTCGATCAGCAGCTGATCGAGCGCGATCCGATTGTTCGACGCCGCCGCCTCGGCCTGGATACGCGTGCGATCGGCCTCGGCCTCGGCCAGGATGCGCACCCGATCGGCTTCGGCGCGAGCGGGTTTGACCACCTCGGCCTGCAACTGCTGCTCACGCAACTCGGCCTGCTTGCGCGCCTGCTCGGCCTGGGCGGCGAGCACCTCCTGCATGGCGGTGGCCTGGGCGAGCGGACCGGCCTGGGCGGCTTCGGCATTGGCCTTGTCGATATCGCGCTGATACTGCGCCTTGAGGATCGCGGTCTCACGCTGATACTCGGCCTGCTTGCGCTGGGACTCCTGCTCGGCCTGGGCCGCGAGCTGTGCGGCGGAGGCCTGCGCGATCTGCGCGTCCCGCTGCACGGCGGCATTGTGCGGGGCGGCCAGCGCGGCGATGTAGCCCAGATTGCCGTCGTCGATGTGCTGGATCTGGAACGAGTCCACCCACAACCCGATATTGCTCATCTCCACCTTCGAGGCCACCAGCACCTCGTCGGCCAGCTTCTGGCGCTCACGGATGATCTCCTCCACCGTCATCGAGCCCACGATCGAGCGCAGATGACCGGAGAAGATGCGCCCGGTCAGCACACTCATCTCCTTCTCCTGCTCGGACAGGAACCGTTGCGCGGCATTGACGATCGACTGGGTGTCGTTGGCGACCTTGAACGCGATCACCGCCCGCACATCGAGCTGGATGGCCTGCTTGGTGACGCAGCGCTCGCCGATCTCGGCCTCGAACATCGCCAGCGACAGATACCGCACCTTGCGGAACAACGGCACCACCCAGGCGCCGTGACCGATGATCACCCGGAACGGCGCGCCGCCGTCCTTGCCGTGGCGGCCACCGCTGACCAGCATCGCCTCATCGGGATCGGGAACGTGATAACCCAGCATCGTGTGACTCCCCTTGTGGTTCTTTCAAAGCATTCCGAGTAATCGATCGCCCGGAAGCGGGACCCACGCAACAACATCGACGAGACGACCGGGATGGGCGGCCACCACCAGCACCGAGGCGCCGGCGGGCAGCGGCTCGCGGGCACGCGCGATATAGAGCTCGGTTCCCCCTCGGATGGCGACCTGGACCTCACCGAGAGCGTCCGCGCCCCGGATCGGCGAGGTCAGCGTACCGGTCAAGCCCACTACCGGGTCGGTCATCGCGTGTGTTCTCCTCACCGGCGCACCGCTCGAGATCGCCAGCGTACGCGCGGGGCCCGACGTCGCGGGGCCGTCACGAAATCGCTCCAGGTTTGCTACTGCTCGATATGCTTTGGTGATCCGACTCCGAAGCGACCCGTCCGCGCTAGAGAGGACCTGCGCATGGCCATCGAGAGAAAAATGTGCTGGTTTCACGACCGACCGGCTGGCAGGCTGAAGCGGTGACCACCCCTCCGGATACCGAGGCGGCCGACGCCGCCGACGACAAGCTGGACATCGGCGTCTTCAAGATCGCCGGTGTCGTGGTGCTCGGCGCCATCATGTCGATCCTCGACGTCACCGTCGTCACCGTCGCCATCCCTACCTTCCAGCACGACTTCAACACCACCTACGCCATCGCCGCCTGGTCCATGACCGGCTACACCCTCGCGCTGGCCACCGTCATCCCCCTGACCGGCTGGGCCGCCGACCGATTCGGCACCAAACGCCTCTACATGATGGCGCTGGTGTTCTTCGTGATCGGCTCGGTGCTGTGCTCGACGGCCTGGAACATCGAGTCCCTCATCGCCTTCCGCGTCATCCAGGGCCTCGGCGGCGGCATGCTCATGCCACTCGGTATGACGATCATGACCCACGCCGCGGGCCCCACCCGCATCGGACGCGTCATGGCCGTGCTCGGCGTGCCCATGCTGCTGGGCCCCATCGGCGGCCCCATCCTGGGCGGCTGGCTCATCGACTCCTTCAGCTGGCACTGGATCTTCCTGATCAACCTGCCCATCGGCATCATCGCGCTGATCCTGGCCTACACGATCTTCCCGCGCGACAATCCCGAACCCTCGCAGAGCTTCGACTTCCTGGGCATGCTGCTCGCCTCACCCGGTCTGGCCGCCTTCCTGTTCGGCGTGTCCTCCATCCCCGGGGAAGGCACCATCAAATCGGCCAAGGTCCTCATCCCCGCCGTCATCGGCCTGGCACTGCTGATCGCATTCGTCTTCCACGCCCTGCGCACCGAACACCCGCTGATCGAACTGCGACTGTTCAAGAACAAATCGCTGCGCTACGCGGTGATGACCATGACCCTGTTCGCCATGGCGTTCTTCGGATCCGGGCTGCTGCTGCCCTCGTATCTGCAGCAGGTGCGCGGCGAATCCACCCTGGCCGCCGGTCTGCTCATCGCCCCGCAAGGCCTGGGCGCCATGCTCACCATGCCCATCGCCGGCCGGCTGGTCGACAAGATCGGGCCCGGCAAGATCGTGCTCACCGGCATCAGCATCATGACGGTGTCGATGGCCGCACTGACCCAGGTCAAGGCCGACACCCCGTATCCGCTGCTGTGCGGAGTGCTGTTCGTGATGGGTCTGGGCATGGGCTGCACCATGATGCCCACCATGACCGCCGCCATCCAGACCCTCACCCACGGTGAGGTCGCGCGCGGCTCGACGCTGATGAACATCGTCAACCAGACCGCCGGATCCATCGGCACCGCAACCATTTCCGTGGTGCTGACCACCCTGCTCAACCACCGCCCGGAAGCGAAGATGGCCATCGCGTCCAACTACGATCCGCGGGTGGCGCAGCAGGTGCCGGCGCCGGTGCTGGCCCAGGGCTTCGACCAAGCCGCCCAAGCCTTCGCCCACACCTTCGTCGTGGCCACCGTGCTGCTGCTGGCCACGCTGATCCCGGCGTTCTTCCTGCCCCGCACCAAACCCGCCGCACCCGCCGCGGTCGACGCACCCGCGGTCGTGCACTGAGCAATCGCGTCACCGAAAGGCCCACCCGGAACATGCGATCCGGGTGGGCCTTTCGTATTACTCAGTGCCGGGGCCCGGTGCTCGCCAGATGCTCGGCGTAGAAGAACAACAACCCCGTCGCCGCCGAAATCGCTGCCAGCAGCCAGAACCGGATGATGACCGTCGTCTCGGGCCAGCCGGTCAGCTCGAAATGATGATGGAACGGCGCCATCTTGAACACCCGGGTGCGGGTGGTGCGGAACATGACGATCTGCAAGGCCACCGACACGATCTCGGCCACGAACAACGCCCCCACCGCCACCATCAGCAACTCGGTGCGCGTGGTGATCGACAACCCCGCCAGCAGCCCGCCCAACGCCAGCGACCCGGTGTCACCCATGAAGATCTTCGCCGGCGCCGCGTTCCACCACAGGAATCCCACACACGCCGCCGCGCCCGCCGCGCACACCACCGACAGATCCAGCGGATCACGCACCGTGTAGCAGCCCGGCACCGCCTTGGTCGCGCACGCGTGCGCATACTGCCAGAACGTGATCAGCAGATAGGAACCCAGCGCCAACCCCATCGACCCCGCCGCCAGACCGTCGAGACCGTCGGTGATGTTGACCGCGTTCGACCACGCCACCACGATCAGGCACACCACCAGCAAGAACCCCGCCACCGCCAGCGACACCGTCGAGATGTCGCGCACGATCGAGATCTGCTTGCTGCCCGGCGTCAGCCCCGACCCGCCCCGGAACTGCAACGCCAGCACCCCGAAAACCACCGCCGCGCACAACTGTCCGACGATCTTGCCCGACGCGGTCAACCCCAGACTGCGCTGTTGCGATAACTTGACCGCGTCATCGACGAACCCCACCGCACCCAACGCCGTCGCCAACCCCAGCACCAACAGCCCCGACGCCGAGGGCCCGCGCCCCTCGAAATGCCGGCCCACCAGCGTCGCCGCCCCGTACCCGCACCACAGCGCGACCAGGATCGCCACCCCGCCCATCGTCGGGGTCCCGTGCTTGGCCAGATGACTGGCCGGACCGTCGGAGCGGATCGCCTGCCCGAGCCGGCGCCGGGTGAACAATCGAATCAGCAACGGCGTCACCGTGATCGACACCACCAGTGCCACCAGCGCCGCCACCAGAATCTGCCGCATCCGGCCCCCCTTCCAACCCGAAATCCGGTCACATGCTAACCGTCGCCGGAACCGAACGGGCCCCGCGATTGTTAGCGTGAGGTATGGACCCAGTGGGCGTGCGCCGCGAACAACTGCGAGAGTTCCTGCGCGGCAGACGCGCCCGCATCACCCCCGACCAGGTCGGACTGCCCGCCGCCGGGCGCCGCCGCACCCCGGGCCTGCGCCGCGAAGAGGTCGCCGTCCTCGCCGGAGTCGGCGTCTCCTGGTACACCTGGCTCGAACAAGGCCGCGACATCACCGTCTCGGGCGACGTCCTCGACGCCGTGGCCGCCGCCCTGCGCCTCGACGCCACCGAACGCGGCCACCTCTACGTCCTGGCCGGACTCAACCCGCCGTGCCGCGCCGGAGACTCCGGCACCGACGTCACCGCCGAAACCCGCAACCTGCTCGACGCCTGGGGAACCCGGCCCGCGGTGCTGCGCGACCGCTATTGGAGCGTGCTGGCCTACAACGACGCCGCCCGCGCCGTCTTCGACTACGACGGCCCCGGCCACAACTGCCTGATCACCTACTTCACCAACCCCCGCTACCTCGCCATGAAACAGGTGTGGGCCCACGGCGCACCCGCGGTCGTGGCCGCCTACCGCGCCGACTCCGCCACCTGCCCCGGCGATCCCGGATTCGAGGCCGTCGTCACCGAACTCGCGAAGCGCAGCCCCGAATTCGCGACCCTGTGGGCGCGCCACGATGTCGGTGCCGCCGCCCAAGCGGTCAACGCACTGCACCACCCCCACGCCGGCGAGCTGCACTTCGACACCACCACGCTCACCCTGGCCGACCGGCCCGATCAGCACGTGGTGCTCTACAACCCGCGCCCCGACACCGGCACCGCCGAAGCCCTCGACCGCCTGCACCGCCTGCGCCTGGCCCCACCCGCCTGACAATCACGGCGGCGTGAACAGGGGAGACGCCAGCGTGAAGGTGGTGGTGTCACACCCACGATAAACACGCACTGTTTGCCCCGCGCCGGCCCCGGCACGCTGAAGCCATGACGCACAACGCATCCCGCTTCGACCACAAGATCGCCCTCATCACCGGCGGCAGCAGCGGCATGGGCCTGGCCACCGCGCAGCGCCTCATCGACGAAGGCGCGCACGTCATCATCACCGGTCGCGACAAAGCCCGCCTCGATGACGCCGCCACCGCCCTGGGCCCGCGCGCCACCGCGATCGCCGGCGACATCACCGACCCCGACGACCTCGCCGCACTGACCCGCACCATCACCGAACAATTCGGTCGCCTCGACGTGGTGTTCGTCAATGCCGGTATCGGAGCCTTCCAACCCCTGACCGCCGTCACCGCCGAGGAATTCGACCGCGTCGTCGCCATCAACGTCAAGGCGGCCTTCTTCACCATCCAGGCCACCGTGCCGCTGCTCGGCCCCGGCAGCGCCATCGTCGTCAACGCCTCCTTCGCCCTCTACCGCGGCGCCCCCGGCGCGGCCCTTTACAGCGCCACCAAGGCCGCCGTCCACAACGTGGCCCGCACCGTCGCAGCAGAGCTGGCCCCCAAGGGAATTCGCGTCAACTCGATCAGCCCCGGCTACATCGACACCCCCGCCTTCCGCGCCGAAGCCTCCCCGCAAGCCCAAGCCGCCGCCGGATCCCTCGTCGCCACCGGACGCATCGGAACATCCGACGAGGTTGCGGCCGCTGTTGCGTTCCTGGCCTCGTCCGACGCCTCCTACATCACCGGCATCGACCTGCTCGTCGACGGCGGCCTGACCACCCTCGTCCCCTCCGCCATGGTCTGAACCGTGCTCACTGCTCGGTTTCCACCGGCCGCGGCACGGTGCGCCAGCCGACACTGGTCACCGAAGGCTCCAAGCTCAACCGGCTCACCGCGGACTCCATCTGACGATCGTCACGACGATCGCCGGTGAGTTCGGCCCGCACCTGCACGCGGCCCGGGGACGTGTCATGACTCGAGATCGACACCAGCCGCAAGTCGGTGCGCGTCAACGACTGCACCAGCAGCGCCCGCACCTGCGCCTCGTGGGCGTCGTCGGTATCGGCGTGGAAGGCATACAACGCGTCCTGGGCGTCGGTGCCGTCGGCGATCGGGCGGTCCACCGACCGGGCCACGGTGCGCAGCGCGGTATTGACCACCACCACCGCGACCGTGCCCGCCGCGGCCGTCGAGTACATGCCGGCACCGGCGAGCGCACCGACCGCGGCCGAACACCACAGGGTGGCAGCGGTATTGAGGCCGCGGATATTGAACCCGTCACGCAGGATCACACCCGCGCCCAGGAAGCCGATACCCGAAACGATCTGCGCGGCAACGCGGGTCGGGTCGGCGGTGGCGCCGTTGAAGCCGTGCGCCGACAACAGCACGAACAGCGTCGCACCGGCCGAGACCAGCGCGTTGGTGCGCAGACCGGCCATGCGGGCACGGAACTGACGCTCGAATCCGATGATCGCGCCCAACCCGACACCGGTGGCCAGGCGGAGCAGCATTTCCCAGGTGGTCATCTCGATCTCCCAGCAGATGACGGCGCACTCAGGAATCGGACGCTACCGGGAACGGGGTAACCGCCGAGGAATAAGTGGAGTGTCGCCTAGTGAACGATTGGCTAACGGAACTCGGTCCCGGTCCATCGGGCACGCCCACCACCTCCTCGGCACATATCGACAACGCGACGCCACAGCGTCGCGTGCATGCCGGGGGAGTGGGACCGGCGGGGATTCGCCGGTGCGGTACCACCCCTCGTAAGACCTTCAGCACTCCACGGCGTAACCCGCCACCTGGGCGGGAGCCGGTCGGGGCGTCCCCTTAGCTCGGGGAAGCCTGTCCTGATCCGGGGCGTCTCTCGACGTTCGGGATCGCCGGCCTGTATCCGTGAAGGAGCCTCAGCTAACGACGGCACCTTGCGTCAGCGAGTAAACACCCGTACGCGCCGATCGGCAACCCGATGTGACCGCCGTCGCCCCGCACCCGCCCGGCAACCCGGGCCGGTGTCAGCCGCGATACATCCCGCGGTAGGCGTCGATGGTCTGCACCAGATGATCGACGATCTGCTCGCGGGTAGCGCGCAGCGTGCCGTTGAGCCACGCCGAGAACATGCCCGCATTGCCGCTGGCCATGGTGACCGCGGCCAGCCGCCGCCGCACCGGATCGTCGATGTGGGCGAACAGATGATCCTGGATCAACCGGGTGAAGGCGGGCATCACCGCGATCGTGGTCTGTCCCAGCCCGGTCGAGGAATACGGCTCCACCAGAAACAGCCGCGACTTGCGCGGATCCTGAAGCACCTTGTCCACCAACGTTTCCGACAGCGCCCGATCGCGGTCGGGAGAGTCGGCGACGGCGAACGCGGTCATCGGATCGAGGAACTCGTCGGCGATCTGGCGATAGAGCACATCGAGCAGCTCGTCGCGGCTGGCGAAGGATTCGTAGAAATAGCGGTCGGTCAGTGTCGCGCGCCGGCACACCGCGCGCATGGTGACCGCGCCCGCCCCGGACTCGCCGATCAGATCCAGTGCGGCCTCGAGCAAGGCGGTGCGGCGCGCCTCACGGCGTTCGGTGAGGGTCGTTCCACCCCAGATGCGGGGCTCCTCGGAGGGAGGCTGCTCGGTCTGCACCGGGTCAAGAGTAATGCCCGGGCCCGGGTGTGAGCGCACACCCGGCCCCGGACCGGCCGATACGCGAACCCATCGGCCGGCTCGGCTCACCGGCGGGCGACCCGAGAATGCGCGGGTGAACCCGCCGCGCTCACTTGGTGACCACGCAGGCGCTGCCCAGATTGATGCCGGTATTGACCGTCACCGTCGCCCACTGGGAGCCGTTGTAGGTCCAGGCCTGCACGTAGTGCGTCCCGGTCGAGGTCGGTGTCCAGCTCGAGGTGGCGGTACCGCCGGTGCCCAGGCTGAACTGCTGTGGATTGAAGCTTGCCGCATTGCTGTCGTAGAGCCACACGTACTCGTTCGGACTGCCGTTGACGGTGACGGTGTAGGCGCAGTTGGTGCCGTAGCCGCCGCCGATGCTGGTTCCGGTGGCGATGTTCACGCTGCTGACGTAGGCGGCCGCGTCGGGCGCGGCCAGGACGAGCGCCGCGGCCGCGGCGGTAGCGGTGGTGAACGCGGCCAGAGCCGACTTGCGTGACCGAATCATTGTCGATCATCTCCCCAGATGAACGGGTGAATGAAAACTGCGACGCCATTGGCGCATACATGCAGTGTCGGCGTTGCGCACCCCCGATACGCCCGTATCGGACCAGTCGTTGCCGACCCGTCGGTTCGCGCGCCCGGAAGATGATCTCCGGCAACCCTTTCGCTGCACCACCCTGGTCGCGAAACGTCAACAGCCCCTAATGATCCCCTAATTCCCACGCTCACATCGCATTTCAGCAACTGCATCGCTAACGTTCTGTTTGTCCGAAGTGCCCGGGTGAAAAAGCGCAGACACCCAGCGGTACACGACGACGGCGAGTCCTCTTCCCCGAGACTCGTCACCCCGCGTCCCCGCCGCGCAGCGGGCGCCGCGATCCCGGCGGCGCCGGGCCGACCCCCGATCCCGGCCCGGCGCCGCCGCCGCGCATCCAGGACCGATTCCGCCACAAGGTGAGCGCGGATCGCCCGACGCTGCAATGATCGACCCAGTTTGGATTCAGTTCGGGGCGGCATTGCGAATCAACCTGTGCTCGTGGACTGTTCGAGGTGCAGAAGGATCGACCAGTATGACCGCAAGCCGGTACGCCAATAGCCCCGCCGTTGCCGAGGCCGTCGAACCATCCGGATGGGGGCGGCATCTGGGCGTCGGCGACGACATCGCCGACAGCCTCGACGCCGGACAACTGGGCACCCTGATCTTCCTGCGGAAACTGCTGCGCTGCTGGTACATCGCCAATACGCTGCTCGCGCTGGCCCTCGGAGCGGGCCTGGGACTGCTCGCCTGGCAGTACGGGCAACGCACCTACGGCGACTGCTCGACCGGCACCACCTGCTACCCCGGCTGGGAGTTGCTGGTACTGGGAATCGGCAGCGGCGTCATCGCCGCGGTCCTCGTTTTCGTGGCGGTCTCACTGCCCTGCTTCGTGATCGGCTACGCCATCCGCTGGTCGGCGCGCGCCATGGCCGACCGCAACACCGCGCCCGAGCACCACTACCCGCCCGAACCGCAGCGCGCCCCCGACCGCCACGAATGGCGCACCACCGAGCAGCCACCCCGCCGGCCCGCGCGCACCGAGCAGAATCCGCCACGCCCCGCGCGCGGTGAACAATCCCCGCAGCGCCCGATCCGCGGCGAACAGCCCGCCCGCCGCCCGGCGCGAGGCGAACAACCGGCCCGCCGCCCCGCGCGGACCTAGACCCCGGGCTCCCCGGGAGCCGTTGCGCCGGCGACGATGTCGCGCAGCGCCGCGATGTGCCCGTCGAACGCGGCGCGCCCCGCCGCGGTCAGGCGCGCCCGCACCTTGCGGCGACTGCCCTCGAGGCGACGCTCGGTGCTGACATAACCGGCCTCCTCCAGGGTCGCCAACTGCTTGGACAACGCCGAATCCGACAGTCCCAGGCGGTCTTTGAGGAACGCGAACTCCGCCCAATCGGCCGCGGCCAGCGTCGCCACCAGCGTCAGCCGGGTACTGGGATGGATCAATTCGTCGAAGCGGGCGATACTCACGCGCGCACCCACCGGCGCAGCACCCGCAGCAGCTCCGGACCGCCGAAACCGATCACCGCGGCGACCAGCAGCGCCGACCAGCTGCCCGGATGCCCGGCACCGTCCGCGTCCAGGGCGATGGCCGCGACCACCGTGACCCCGACCAGCGCCACCAGCATGCCGATCACCACCAGCGGGGTGCGACGCCCCGCGACATCGGCGCTGAGCTGGACCCCGCCGGTGCGATGACGCCCGCCGAGCAGCCGCGAGGCCAGGGTCGCGTGCCCGGCCCCGAACGCCAGGGTGGCCGCCGCGACCAGCCAACCGGGTCCCAGATCGCCGAGCACACCCAAAACCAGCCAGCCGCAGGCCATTCCCCACCAGTATCCGCGCGGCAGCCCGACCTCGCGGGCCATCTGCCGCCGCGCCTGCCCGGCCGCATCCAGCGCGGCGCGGGCCTGATCCGGAGTGATGCCGTCCATGATGACCCCTCACTTTCCTACTTGGAAAGTAAGACTCCACTTTCCCGGTAGGAAAGTCAAGGGTGTGGCCGTTTCAGCCCAGCAGCTCATCCAGGTAGCACCAGCGCCACGACTCGCCCGGCTCCACACTGCGCATCACCGGGTGCCCGGTGTTGTTGAAATGGTTGGTCGCGTGATTGCCGGGCGAGGAGTCACAGCACGCCACATGCCCGCACTCGAGGCACATCCGCAGATGCACCCACACCAGACCCTCGTCGAGGCATTCCCCGCACGCCTCCGGGGTGTCGGGCACCCGCACGCACGGCGCCTCCCGCAGATGCTCACACGCTCCCGGCGGCATCGGCACCCGCAGCGGGGTTCCGTCGTCCTCGTCGGCCTCGGCGACGCGATCGATGGTCGACTCCTCGATGTCGAGGGTGGCCATCACCGCCTGCAGCACTTCCTGATCCACCAGCCCCGAATCCCGGATCCGCAGCACGGTGTCGCGTTCGGCGGCCAGCATCGCCAGCCGCAACCGGCGGTACTCGCCGCTGGGGGTCACCCGCTGGGATTCGGAGCGGCCCAACAGCTCCCACGCCGACTGGGCTCGCACCACCACCCGATTGCGCAGCGCGTCCACCACATCCGGGGGCGTTTCGGGCGCGATGTTCTCTTCCAGCGCCTTCAACCCCGCCGTGGTCGCCTGTTGCAGCAGGTTCGCCTCCTGCAACAGGTCCTCGGCGCGGCTGGGCCCGCGCAACCGCAACAGTCGCACCAGCCACGGCAGCGAGAGTCCTTGCAGCAGCAGCGTTCCACCCACCACTACGACCGCCAGCAGCCGTAGCGTGTCCAGCTCCGGGGTGTCGGCCGGCAGCAGCAGTGCCGCGGCCAGCGTCACCACCCCGCGCATGCCCGCCCACGCCACCACCGCCGGTCCGGTCCACTCCGGCTTGGGTTTTCCCTGCCGCCGCCCCTCGATCTGCCAGGCCGCGTACGTCGCCGGGAACACCCACACCGGCCGCACCACGATCACCGTCACCAGCACCACCGCGCACGTGGCCAGCAGCGTCGTATGCGGCAGATCGCTGTGCCAGGCGGCCTCGACGATGTGGCGCACCTGCAACCCGATCAGCAGGAACACCGCGCTCTCGAGGATGAAGGCGATGGTGCGCCAGTTGGTGTGCTCGGCGATGCGCGAGGCCGCGCTCTGCCACTGCGGCGCACCGTGACCCAGGATCAGCCCGCAGGTCACCACCGCGATCACCCCCGAGGCGTGCACGGCCTCGGCGGGCAGATACGCGATCCACGGCGCCAGCAGCGACACGCTGGTGTCGAGCACCGGATCGTTGATGCGCCGGCGCAGGAACGCCAGGATCATCGCCGCGGCCACACCGAACAGCGCGCCACCGCCGGCCGCGCCGATGAAACTCGCCCCGGCCTGCCACAGGGTCACGCTGCCCGCCATCGCGGCGACCGCGGTGCGCAGGGTGACCAGCGCGGTCGCGTCGTTGAACAGCGACTCGCCTTCGAGCAGGGTCACGATGCGGCGCGGCATCCCGACCCGGCGCGCGACCGCGGTGGCCGCGACCGCGTCGGGCGGGGCCACGATCGCCCCGATCGCCACCGCCGCGGAGAACGGCACGGGCAGCAGCCAATACACCACCGCGCCCACCGCGAACGCGGTGAACAACACCAACCCCACCGACAGCAGCGTGATCGAGGTCTTCTTGGGCCGGAAATCCACCAGGGAGGTGCGGATCGCGGTCGTGTACAGCAGCGGGGGCAACAGCCCCAGCAGCACCAGTTCGGGTTCGATGTCGAACTCCGGCACGAACGGCAGATACGACGCGATCACCCCGGCGATGGTGAGCACGAACGGCTCACCCAACCCCAACCGGCGCGCACCGGCCGCCAGTGCGACCGCGACCGACACCAGCACTACGAGTCCGAACGCCCACTCCACGTGATCATCGTGCCAGCCGGTCTGCCCGATCAGGGCATCGGCTCGCCCCGGCCACACGACCGGGCCCACCTGGGCGGTGCCGGCGCGCGGCGCTCAGCGGCGTGGCAGCCTCAGTCGGCGTGCCCGGAGCGCGATCGAGTGATCGCGAAGACCCCGATCCGGGCGGCCAGCGCGACCAGCCACAACACCACACCCACCATGTTGAACACCGGCCCCCCACCGGTATAGGAACCGACCAGGATGGAGACGACACCCGCCGAGAAGCACAGCACGGTGGTGGCATGGCAAACGGTCAAGGTGATGCGCAGGTCGGTGTCCGGACCCGCGGCGCGCTCGATGCTGATGGTGAAACTCCTGGC
The DNA here is from genome assembly GCF_054781395.1 of Nocardia tengchongensis. NCBI lineage: Bacteria > Bacillati > Actinomycetota > Actinomycetes > Mycobacteriales > Nocardiaceae > Nocardia > Nocardia tengchongensis. The sequence goes on along the minus strand of NZ_BAAGUM010000015.1, from coordinate 689,096 downwards.
AACACTGTTGAATTCGACCCGCTGCACCTTAGCGCCCCGAACCCTGAACCGCCGAGTCCACCGCCCAACCCTCCGACAGTCCGCCGATAGCCGCCCGGTTGCTCTGGGACTCAACAGGATTCGCGGCAACTCTGCCGGGCTACTTCACGCAGATCCAGGTCCCGCCCTCTTCGCGGGCTTCCATCTTCGGCGACTGGTATTGCCATATGCAGGCGATTTGCATGTCGATCGGGGCTTGGCACACCCAGGTCATCCGGTCGACCACCGCCGGGCGGACCTCGTTGCTCGTCGGGAACGTAACCCGGCAGTAGCCGAGCATGTCCCGTATGCCGCCTTTGGCGTTCTGCTCGGGGGTGAAACACATTCCGCTGTAAGGGTCGTTCATCGAGAACGTCAAATGCAGCCCGGACTGCTTGTACTGCCAGTCGCAGGCCTTGCCGAGATCGATGGCGGCCTGGCAGGACTGGCCCTCGACGTGGTCGTAACCATAGGACACGCAGTATTGCTGCAGGTCGAGTCCGCCGATCGAGGTGGACGCCGGCGATCCGGATGCGGAGGCGGGCTCGGCGCGATGGCCGCCGACGGCGAATCCGATGGCGAATACCGCGGCCGCGACCACCGTCGCCGCCAAAGTGACCAACGCCCACTTCGGAATTCGTTCCAACAGTGGCGCGATCAGCTTGCCCATCACCGCGTCCAGGAATGGCGAAATGAACCGTTCGAACACGACCGCCCCCTGTTTTGCTGCTCACCCGACCCCACCGAATTCTATCGCTCCGCCAGGGGGTTCCACGACGTAAATCGCTGGGGCTGTGACAGTTTGGCCTCAGGCGGGCCGAGGTGCGGATTCCATCGGTTTGCCCGCGTCACGCCAGGCGGTGATGCCACCGGCCAGGCTGCGCGCGTCGTACCCGGCTCGGCGTGCCACCGCCGCGAAACGCAGCGACACCTCACCGACCGGGCACACGAAGACCACCGGACGCGAACGCGAGAACGGAACCCCCTGGGTGAGCATGTCGTCGAGCTGATCGTCGCGAATGTTCAACGCCCCGGGCACATGGGCGATCCGATACGCCATCGCACCGCGGGTGTCGACGATCGTCGGGCGCGCGGTGCGGTCGAGCTGCTCGAGCTCGTCGGGGGACAGGATCGGGGTGGCCGACAGTTCCGCTGCGCTCGGCGCCGGTGCGCGCCCGGGCTTGCCGAACAGTTCTGGGCGGCGCTTGCGGATGTAGGACAGATACGGTTCGAGCCGGTCGCACACGATGATCACCGCCACCAGCGGATCCAGGTGGGCCGCAGGCGGTTCCACCGACCCCAGGAATTCCAGCGCCGCGGCGTAGGTCGCGCCGCTGGTGGGCCCGGCCAGCACCCCGTGCCCGGTGGCCAGGGCCAGGGTGGCGTCGACCGCGCGCCCGGCCTCGACCGTCATGATGCGGTCGTAGAACTCGGGCTGGAACAACCCCACATCCCACATCTCGGTCTCCGAACGGATCCCGGGAATGAAATCCCCGCGCTCGGAGACCACCGCGACGGTTTTCAACTCCGGATTGTGTTTGCGCAGAAACGTCGCCGTGCCCCGGGTCGAGCCGGTGGTGCCCAGCCCGCCGATCAGATAGTCGACGCGGGTGATGCCGTCGCGCGCCAGATCCTCGTGAATCTCGCGCCCGGTCCCGTGATGGTGGGCCTCGATGTTCTTCTCGCTGGTGTACTGCGAGGGGTGATACCAGGCTCCCGGGGCGCGGGCCATGGTCGATTCGATGACGGTGTAGACGTCGTTGGGCGCCGTCGGATCCGGGCATTCCGACAAACCCGGCAATTCTTCGATGTCGGTACCCAACAGCTGCAACAGCTCTCGCACTTCGGCGACCTTGATCCGATTGGTCACCGCCCGCAAGCCGATCCCGTGCAGCGCGGCCAGCACGCGCAGCGCCTTGGCGGTATTGCCGCTCGACGCTTCGATCAACGTCTGCTTCCCGGCGATGATCGCGTCGAGGTCGTCGCGGATCATGCCCCACGCCACCCGATCCTTCACCGACCCGAACGGGTTGTAGAACTCGAGTTTCGCGTAGAGCTCGACGTGGGTGAGTCCGTGCACGGCCGGATCCAGCCGCAGCAGTGGGGTGTTGCCGATGAGTTCGGTGATGTGGTCGTAGCGCATTCAGTGCACCTCGTGCCAGTCGAGGTCGCGGCACACCCGGAAGACTCCGGACTCGCGCGCCACCGCCAGTTTCGGCGGCACTGGATGCATCGAGGCGCGCGCGGCCGACAGATCCATGTGGTAGGCGGCGGTATTGGGGAACACCACGAAATCACCCGATTGTGGATACCGCTCTAGCCACACTTTGTGGTTGGTGATCAGATCGCGCTCCAGGCACAGCCGCCCGGCCAGAAACACTCCCGCCGCACCGGAATTCGGGTGCGCGTGAGCGGGATCGTGCCCGTCGGGGCGGGTTTCGGCGGGGATCAGGATCGGATCCACCATCACCTCCTGATCGGCCGGGGTGACGGTGTCGCGACTGAGATCGAGGTTCACCAGGGTCGAGCCGTCGGCGGTGCGCTTGACGAATTCCACCCGTGCCACGGTGATTCCGGCGTGGTCGACCAGCGCTTTGCCCGGCTCCAGCCAGATGTCGAGGAGGTTCTCCCCAGCCACCTGTGCAAAACTGCGGCCGCCGTGGGATTCCAGGCCCGTATCCAGGAGATCTGCGAGCATCCGCGGGGCATCCACAATGTTGGCGTATTTGTGAAAAACTGGTGTCCCGTGCACCGCGCCGTCCTCGACGTGGAACCCGAAAGTGTTGCCGCCCCACGCCATCTGCTCTCCGCGACCGACCAGCGATTCACGCAGCGCGTGCACATACGCATCGAATGCACCGGCGTCGGCGGTGAACACCTGCCGGAATCCGCCGCCGATATCGAGCACCGACGGTGTCAGCCCGTACCCGTACGCGCGCTCGGTCAACTCCAGGCAACTCTCCACCGCCCGTACCCTTTCGGCCGGTTCGCCCGAATCGAGGTGAAAGGCGAACCCGCGGAACTCGATCCGGTCGCGCTGCTCCACCAGCATCGCGAGTACCTGGTCGATCTCGGCCAAGGGCACCCCGAACCGGCTCACCGGCGTCCCCACGAATCCACACATTCGCACCAATACGGGCACGGGTGTGTCCGCCAGTGCGGCAACACGTTCCAGCTCCCACAGATTGTCGACATTGATCGTCACCCCGCTGCCCACCAAACCCCGCAGCAACCCCTCACCCTTGGGTCCGGTCACCTCGATGTGTTCGGGTTCGAACCCCGCCTTCAACGCCGCGGCCAGCTCCGCCTCCGAGGCCACATCGATCCCGATCCCCGCCGCCCGCGCCGCGGCCACGAACGCGCGCGACTGATTCACCTTGTGCGCGTAGCAGATCCGGAACCCGCCCACCCGCGCCGCCAACTCGGCCCGCAGCCGCTCCAGGTTCTCGGCGAACACCTGCGGAAACACCAGATGCGCCGGCGACCCGAACTCGGCGACCGCGTCCGCCACCGCGCCCGGCGTGGCCAGGAACTCCGACACCAGCGCATGCATCTTCGCCGGCAGTCCCGGCGCCGCAGCAGCGGTCATACCGCGGGTTCGCTGGTCGCGGGCGCGGGGGTGATCAGGGTCGGGTTGTAGCCGCTGTCGCGTAACGCCTCGAACGCCCGATGCCGGTTGCGGGGGCTGCGGAACTCCGCGACCACCCGCTTGCTGACCAGATCGATGTTGCCCACCCCGATGCCCATCGCGTCGAGCACCCCGCCGATGGTGCGCACGCAATGCTTGCAGGTCATGTCCGGGACATAGAACACGTGATCCTCAGGCGCCAGTTCACCGGTGTCCGACCCGGTTTCGGCCGCCACCTCCGCCGCCGTGACCTGGTCGACGATCCGCACGAACAGATCGGTGAACCGGTCGATCACCAGCGGCAGAATGCTGTAGTGCGCACCGTCGAGCTGATGCGGCATGGCGGCCAGGCACGCCGGGCGGGTGCCCGGCGGCAGCAGCGCGTACTGGCGCGAGATCAGATCCAGCTCGTCGTGATACTTGGCGATCGCCTCGGCCACACTCAACCCCTCGACGTTGGTGGCGCGGCGCATGACGCGGTGGGCGTCCTCGATGGTCATGTCCTTCATGGCGCGCAGCGTCGCCACCGTCTCCGCCGAATACCGCACGGTCCCATCGGGTTGGGTGGTGAGGGCGACCGCGATCATGCCGCGCCGATAGCTCGACGCCTGCAACTCCCAGAACCAGCGCGTCGCCACCGCCGAATAGATCCCCGAATCGCGCATGCCGACCGCGAATTCGGCCGGGCTGCGGTACGGCGTCCACCGGGCCAGCAGCGCGTGCTGGGCCAGCGCCCGCCCCGCCGCCTCGATACCGACCCGGAAGATCTCGTGCGGCTCGTGATCGGTGGTGGTGCCCTCGAGCACCGCCTGCTCGCGCGGGCCCAGCGTCGACATCCGCTGCGCCAGCGCGGTGTCGGCGTCGAGGGCGTGCCACAGCGACAGCACCGTCTCGCGCATGGCGATCGGCACGATCGCGCCCAGCCCGCCGCTTCGCACATGCCCGGTGTTGGGGATGCCGTCGCTGTCGGTCCAGGCGATGCGATGGGTCGCACTGGTCACCTGATCGGCGCGGCAGGGGCGCATGAACCGTTCCAGATACAGCCGCTGCGACAGCGTCAGATGCGAGCCCGGCTCCGAACTCAAGGCCGTGCACGTGTATTCGACGCGCCGCGCCGGCGGCGGCACGGGGGCCGCGCCCAGCCCGGGCCGGGCCAGCCCCGCCAGCACCCGGGAGGCGGCACGGCGGTCGTAGCGGGGTTCGGGGCCTGTCCTGGTCACGAGACCTCCTCGGCAATCGTGGCGACACACTCGGTGAACCGGTCGATCTCGTCGGAGGTGGTGTAGACGTGGGTGCTCACACGCACCGAATCCTCGTCGGCCGGTGTTCGGTTCGCGGGTACGCAGTGGGCGCCGGTGCGCACCAGGAACCCCAGCTCGCTGAGCACGAAACCCAGATCGGTGGCGCTGATCCCGGCCACGGTGAAAGACACGATCCCGTATCCGGTTTCGCACGGCGCATAGGCCGGGCCGGGGGTGAACTCCACACCGCGGATCGGGCGCAGCCCCGCGATCAGCGCCTGTGTCAGGGCCCGATTGTGGGCGGTGATCGCGTGCAGCCCGATCTCGTCGAGCACCTCGAGGGCCGCGCCGAGGGCGAGAATGCCGGGCAGGTTGTGGGTGCCGCCCTCGAGCAGCTGCGGCATCGCCCCGGCCACCAGTCCCGAATCCTCCAGTGACACCCCCGAATTGCCGCCCGGCAGAAACGGTGTCAGTTCACTGTGGCGGCGGCGGTGGCAATACAGCACGCCCGTCCCCGGCGCCCCGAACATCTTGTGCGCGGCGAACACCGCGAAATCCGCGCCCAGCTCCCGCATCCGCACCGGCAGATGCCCACCGGACTGGCTGCAGTCGAAACACAGCGCGATCGCCGGATCGATGCGCCCGCGCAGCTCTTCCAACGTGGTCAGCCCGCCGAACACGTGATGCAGATGCGACACCGCGATCAATCGGGTGCGCGGTGAGATCCGCGCCGCCACATCCTCGAGGTCGGCCTCACCCAGTGCGGTGACCCGATAGGGCACCAGCTCGATGCGGCGCCCGAACCGCGCCAGCAGCCCGCGCAGATGCTGCCACGGATACACGTTCGAGGCGTGATCGCGTGGACTGTAGAGGATCTCGTCGCCCTCGCGCAGATTCGCCAGCCCCCACGACAACGCCACCGCGTTCAGCCCGGCCGTGGCCCCGCCGGTGAACACCACCTCATCCGGTGCGGCCCCGATGAATTCGGCCATCGCCGCGCGCACCGACTCCACACGCCGGGTCTGTTCCCCGGCCCACGGATAGGTGCCGCGCCCGGCGTTGGCGGTGCGCTCGCTGTGATAGCGGTGCACCGCATCGATCACCGGGCGCGGTTTCTGCGTGGTGGAAGCGGAATCGAGGTAGACCTCGGCGGCATCGGCCAGGGCGGGGAACAGCGCGCGCACGGGTGGGCGCGCCGGTTCCCGGGCGTCGGGCGGCGTAGCGGTCACGTGTGCCGAGGCGCGCACCATTGCCCTCCCTCCCAGGAGTGAGCGCTGGACGTCACCAACGATACGCACATTTGCCGAGCGGCTGGAAGGTTCTGGCGGGCAACCGGTTTCGGTACCGGATCCAGGGAACGCTCAGCGTTCGGGGCCACCCGGATTGCACAGCGCCGACACCGTCGCGTCGTAACCGACCGCGGGCCGCCACGGTTCGATGTTCCAGCTGGTCTTGTCCGGCGCCACCGCGCGCGCCCACTCCCAGTGACAGCGGAACTGGTCGTACATGCCGGGGGTGTCGGCGTCGGGCGCCAGCGTCAGCACTTCCCGCCACGCGCGATCCCCGGCCGCGGGGAACTTGTCGGCCCGCCCGGCCGGGGTCGGATAGATCCGCAACCGGCGACCGTCGATCTCGTCGGTCCACTCGGTGCGGTCGATGAGCGGTTGATCGGCGAGTGGATCCACCGCCGGAGTGGCCGGGGTCGCGATCGCCGCCGCACTCGAGGTCGGTGCCGCGTTCGCGGGCGCGGGCGCCACGGTCGCCGAGACCGGTCCCAGCGAACTCACCACCACCGGTGGCGAATCCTCGGCCGCACCACAACCGGTCAGTACCAGTGCCAGCGCGAACGCGGGCGGGCCACCCGCGAGTTTCCAGCGCCGCCGCATGGGCACACGCCCCTTTCATCCGATCCGTCCGGCCTGGATCCGACGCTACCAGCGGGTATCCCGCACACTCGGGACGTGCGGGGCCGACCGGGGCTTCGATGCTCCGGTTTGCCCGCGCTGGTGCATTGGCCCAGACAGCCCCTACGATGTCACGCGCGGGGCGGTTCGTGAAAGAGGGGACCGTCCGGCACCCTTGGTACCGGATGGTTGCTGACTGGCAGGGGAGAGATGAACGCCGCGAACGTGAAACTGCTTGTGTGGGAGTGCGACAACACCCTGTGGGACGGGGTGGTGTGCGACTCGACCGCCGGAGCGCTGCGCGCCGAAGCCGCGCGCTCGCTGCGCATCCTCAACGAGCGTGGCGTCATGCACGCGATCGCCTCGCGCGGTGAATGGGCCTGGACGGTCGAGCAGCTGCGCCGCCACGGGGTGGCCGAGCGTTTCGCCGCCGTCGAGGTCGGCTGGGGCCGCAAGTCCGCCGCCATCACCCGCATCGCCGAAACCCTCGGCGTGGGCCTGGCCCAGGTCGGCTACATCGACGCCGAACCGCTCGAACGCAGCGAAGTCGCGCACGCGCTGCCCCAGGTCCGCTGCTACGCCGCCCGCCACGTGGATGTGCTTGCCGCGCTCCAGGAATTCCGCGCCCCCATCGGCGACGTCCCGCCCCCGACCTCCCCGATGGGCATCTCCCACATCCACGCGCACTGACGGCCCATCCCCGTCGCCACGCCCGGCGTGCCTCGCTGTCGGCTCCTACGCCCGTTCGCAGGCCGGGCCCGAGGTGTTGTCGGCAGGCAGGCAGGGCCATGCGGCATCCGAGGCATATGCGAAGGGCCCCGGTCGTGATCGACCGGGGCCCTTCGCTGTTCACACCATGTCAGGCAGGGGTGGATTCGGACTTGCCGCCGCGGATCTCGACGATCGGCAGCACCAGCGCCGCCGGAGCGGACGCGGGAACCATCGGCTGCACCGGTGCGACGGGCGCAATGCGGGTGTAGCCGGCGCTCTGATCCGGGCGGGTGTCGGCCTGACCCTTGTTGGGCCACATCGCCGCGGCCCGCTCGGCTTGGGCGGTGATGGTCAGCGACGGGTTCACGCCCAGGTTCGCCGAGACCGCCGCGCCGTCGACCACCGACATGGTCGGGTAGCCGTAAACGCGGTGGTAGGCGTCGATGACACCGTGCTCGGCGTCCGCGCCGATCGCCGCGCCGCCCAGGAAGTGGGCGGTCAGCGGAATGTTGAAGACCTCGCCCCAGGTGCCGCCCGCGACACCGCCGATGGTGTCGGCGACCTTGCGGGTGACCTCGTTGCCGGCGGGGATCCAGGTCGGATTCGGTTCGCCGTGGCCCTGTTTGGAGGTGAGCTTGCGCCCGAACAGCCCGCGCTTGGTGTAGGTGGTGATGGAGTTGTCCAGATGCTGCATCACCAGCGAGATGATGGTGCGCTCACTCCAGTTCTTCACCGACATGAACTGCAGCAGCATCAGCGGATGCCGGAGCACGATCCACAGGAAGCGTAGCCAGCGCGGGATGCTGCCGCCGCCGTCGACCATGAGCGTCTGCAGCAGGCCCATCGAATTGGAGCCCTTGCCGTAGCGGACCGGTTCGATGTGGGTGTCGGGGGTCGGGTGGATGGAGGAGGTGATGGCCACACCGCGGGTGTAATCGACGTCGGGGTTCACCTTGCGGGTGGCCGCGCCGAGGATCGATTCGGAGTTGGTGCGGGTCAGCAGGCCCAGCCTCGACGACAGCTGCGGCAGCACGCCCTTGTCGCGCATGGCGAACAGCAGCTGCTGGGTGCCGCGGGTGCCGGCGGCCAGCACCACGTGCTTGGCGGTGTAGGTCTTGGGCTGCTTGCGGAACCACGCTCCGGTGCGTTCGGTCTCCACGTCCCAGGTGCCGTCGGGCAGCGGGCGCACGGTGGTGACCGTGGTCATCGGGAACACCTGCGCGCCACCCTTTTCCGCCAGGTACAGGTAGTTCTTGACCAGGGTGTTCTTGGCGTTGTGGCGGCAGCCGGTCATGCACTCGCCGCATTCGATGCAGCCGGTGCGCTCGGGGCCCGCGCCACCGAAGTACGGGTCGGGCACGGTCTTGCCCGCCTCGCCGAAGAACACTCCGACCGGGGTCTGCACGAAGGTGTCGCCCACGCCCATGTCCTCGGCGACCTGCTTGAACACCTCGTCGGCGGGGGTCATGTGCGGGTTGGTGACCACGCCGAGCATCTTGCGGGCCTGCTCGTAGTAGGGCATCAGCTCGTCGTGCCAGTCGGTGATCTCGCGCCACTGCGGGTCGGCGAAGAAGGGGGCCGGGGGCACGTAGAGGGTGTTGGCGTAGTTGAGCGAGCCGCCGCCCACGCCCGCGCCGGCCAGGATCAGCACATCGCGCAGCGGGTGGATGCGCTGGATGCCGAAGCAGCCCAGCTTCGGGGCCCACAGGAACTTGCGCAGGTCCCAGCTGGTGTCGGGGAGCTGGTCGTCGGTGAAGCGCTGACCGGCCTCGAGCACGCCGACGGTATAGCCCTTCTCGGTCAGGCGCAGTGCGCTCACACTGCCGCCGAATCCGGACCCGACGATGAGCACGTCGAAGTCGGTGTCGCGTTGGGTCATGAGGACTCCCTTGTCGTCGTCGACAGTGTGGCGGCGGTTACGCTAATGCGGACAGTTGTGACTGTCAACGTCGGACCGGGTTGCGGTATCTATGCTGTTCGCGTGGACCGATACAGCCGCCTGCAACTCGCCGAACTCAGTGGGGTGGCCGCCCGCACCATCCGCTACTACCACTCGGTCGGCGTGCTGCCCAAGCCCGGCCGCGCCGGCAAGGAAGCGGTCTACGGTCCCGACCACCTCGAACGGCTGCGCGCCATCACCGCGATGCAGGCGCGCGGGCTGCGCCTGGACGCGATTCGCGAGGTGTTCGAGGCCGAGGTCCCCGGCGACGGCGACTGGCGGGAGGTCTTCGATCCGCGCTACAGCGGCGACATCGACACCGGCACGGTCCTCGACGACGACGCCCTGACCGAGTTGCTCGGTGATCGCCGACCCGAGATCCTCGACGACCTGCTGGCCGAGGGCTACCTCGTCTCGCTCGGCGCCCGCTGGCGGGTGCCCGAACCGGCCATGCTCACCGGCGCGTTGATCCTCTACGACGTGGGCACCGACATCGCGTTGTCGGGCGTGCTGCGCAAACTGATCCGCACCCACATCGCGACCTTGGCCGATGAGATGGTCCGGGTGGTCCGGGAGGCCTCGGGCCGGGAGTACACCGGCGAGGGTATCGATCTGGACCTGGATCGCTTCCGGGACCGGTTCCGCGCCGCGGCCAGTGAGGTCGGCGGCGCCACCCTGGTCGAGGAGATCGAACGCGCGGTGCGTCAGCGCTGAACCGCGCCGCGCCCGCGTCAGGGCGCGGGGACCGCGGCGGGGACGGTGACCGGGTTCTCGCAGCTGGCCGGAGGATCGACCAGCTTGCAGTCGGACGGGAAGCGCACCGGCTCATAGCCCGAGGGCACGCCGCCGACGGTGATGATCTGCCGGTAGGTGTCCACCGCGTCGGTGGGCTTGCGGGTCAGGCTCGGATCGGTCTGCACATCGACGGTATAGAGGCCGAAACGCGGTGCGAACGAACCCCACTCGTAGTTGTCGGTCAGGCTCCAGTAGTTGTAGCCGATCAGGTTCATGCCGTCGGCCTTGGCGCGCTGCAGCCAGTACACGGTGTCGCGCAGATGGTCGGAGCGGGTGTAGCCGTCGGGGCGCGGCTTGCCGTTGTCGGTGGGCATGCCGTTCTCCACCACCCACAGCGGCTTGCCGGGGAACATGCGCGAATAGTGTTGCAGCGCATAGTAGATGCCCTCGGGCCGGATCGGCAGGTCCCACATGCCTGCGGGCTGGGCGACCGACCCGTCGGGCTGGTCGACCGCGTTGGACTTGGGCGGCTCGTAGCCGAAGTAGTAGTCCACCCCGATGAAGTCGAGCTTGTCGCCGATGCGCTCCATGAGCGGCCCGTTGACCTGCGACTCGGCCCCCGCCACGTAGCCCACGTTGCTGGTGACCAGCGCCTTGGGCTGCACCTTGTGGATGTAGTCGTAGATCTCGTTGTGCACCTGGGCGACCCGGTCGAGCATCTCGTCGGCGTCGGTGTCGTTCTGGCGCACCTCGTGCATGATGTAGGCGACCGGCTCGTTGACCGTCACCCACACCGGATTGCGCGAGGTGTAGCGGTCGACCACCTTGCGCGCGTTGGCCAGCCAGTCGGCCACCATGTGCTCGTCGCGCCAGCCGCCGCGATCGGCCGCCCAGCCCGGGTACACCCAATGGTCCAGCGTCAGCATGGGTTCCATGCCGTTGGCCACGATGTCGTCGATGACGCGGTCGTAGAAGGCGAACCCCTCCTCGTCCCACACCCCGGGTTCGGGCTGCAGCCGCGCCCATTCGATGCCGATGCGGAACACCTTCGAGCCCAGACCCGCGGCCAGCGCGATGTCGGTCTGGTAGCGGGAGCGGAAGTCGATGGCGTTGCGGTAGCGGTCCCAGCCGGGGTTGGCGTCGATGTAGTGCATCCAGTTGCTGTCGGGCGCGTGGCCTTCGGACTGGAAGCCCGAGGCGGCCACGCCCCATAGGAAGTCCGGGCCCAGCCCGCCGTGTGCGCCCTGGGGCGAGGGCAGGGCGGGGGTGGCGTGGGCGGCCGAGGCCACCGGCAACAGCGTCGCGGCGGCGGCGAGCCCGGCGAGGACTAGTCGGTGCAAGCGACGGCGCATCGGGGCTCCTTCTCCGGGACGCCTGGTCGGAATGTCCCTTTCGGAGCGTAGCTGCCAATTAACTGAATTCCGGGGCAGCCGGGCGCGTGTCGCGCGGTGGGCCCGATCTCTCTGCCCGCCCGTCAACGCCCGGATTTCCGGTCCGGAAAACCCGCGCGCGACGCTGACCTGCGGCGATATCCGCCCACACAGATCCGGACAGATCGGGCATGGTCCATGTACGCCTACCGTTCGAGACGTACCGGCCTGTGGCCCAAGCGGTTCCAGGAGGGGGAGTCACAGTCCGGTGCGGGCTGCCGGAAAGTTCCTAGCCCGGCAGCGTGACCGGGTCGACGCAGCTGTCGAGGGCGTCGACCAGCGAGCAGCTCGCCGGCGGGCGGGTCGGCAGGTATCCGCCGGGTACACCGGCGTCGTGGGTGATCGCGCGATAGGCGTCCACGGCGTCGGTGGGCTTGCGGGTCAGCGACGGATCGGTCTGCACGTCGACGGTGTAGAGGCCGAAACGCGGTGTGTAGGAACCCCACTCGTAGTTGTCGGTGAGACTCCAGTAGTTGCAGCCGATCACGTCGATGCCGTCGGCCTCGGCGCGCTGCAGCCAGTAGATGGTGTCGCGCAGGTCGTCGGCGCGGGTATAGCCGTCGGTGCGGGGCGCGCCGTTCTCGGTCGGCATGCCGTTCTCCACGATGTAGAGCGGTTTGCCCGGGAACAGCCGCGCGAAGTGGCGCAGCGCGTAGTAGAGGCCGTCGGCCTGCAGCGGCAGCTTCCACAACTGGGAGGCGGCGAACGCGCTGTACTGCGCGGCGGTGTCGGGGGACAGGCCGTAGTAGTAGTCGATGCCCACGAAATCCAGCTTGGCGGCGATGGCGTCGAGCATGCCGCCGTCGACCAGCGGATCGGCGGCCGGCACATAGGCGAGATTGCTGGTCACCATCGCGGCGGGCTGCCGCGCGTGGATGTGGTCGTAGATGCTGTTGTGCGCCTGGGCCAGTCGCGCCTGCATGGTCAGCGCCTCGGTCGCGGGCAGCCCGCCGTTGCGGACCTCGTTCATGATGTAGGCGAAGGGCTCGTTGATCGTCACCCACACCGGATCCGCGCCCGCGTAGCGGTCCACCACCGCGCGCATGTTCGCCAGCCAGTCCTCGACCATGCCCGGATTGCCCCAGCCGCCGCGGTCGGCTTCCCAGCCCGGATACACCCAGTGATCCAGGGTGATCATGGGCCGCATGCCCGCGGCCCGGATCGCCGCGATCACCTTGTCGTAGAAGGCGAATCCCGCCTCGTCCCACACTCCCGGCTGCGGCTGTACTCGCGCCCACTCCACGCTGATCCGGTAGGTGTCGACCCCCAAGCCCTTCGCGAGCGCGATGTCGGAGGCGTAGCGGTCGTAGAAGTCGACGCTGTCGCCGTATGGGTCGTAGTCGGGGTGAGTGGCGGCGTAACGGCGCCAATTGCTGTCGGGCGCATGGCCTTCGGACTGGAAGCCGGAGGCGGCCACACCCCAGTGGAAGTCCGCGCCCAAGGCCGGAAGGAGTTGCGGAGCGGGTCGTGCGGTGGCCGGGGCCGTGCTCGCCAGCAGTGCGGTCACCGCGACCGCTAGCGCGGCGGCGTGGCGTCGGGTGTGTGCTCGCATGACACTCCTCATCCGGTGAACCATGAATTGAGCAGCCGACCAGCATTATTGCGCGACACGGGCCCGCACCACCCAGGGTTCGACCGAATAGTCCCGCTCGGGCGCGGCGTCGAGATAGCGGGCGGCCAGCACCTCGGCCGCGAGCTCCTCCATCGTCTCCCAGCCGGTCTCACGCAGCAGCCGCGCCACGCGGGCGGCCGCGGTGTGCGGCACGTCCACGACCAGCTCCGCGCCGCCGGGGCAGCCGGTCAGCAGCCTCAGTACAGGCCCGATCGAAGGGCACGCGCCTGCGGCGGGGATCTCGGCACGGGCCGAGGCGTGGCGAGTGGTGGACGTGCCCCCGGCATTCACCGGACACAGGTCACCCAGATGGATCGCGAAAACGGGTGCCTCCGGATCGAATCCGCCCGCACATCGCGCGAATTCCGAGACCTGCGACGGCGTAGCCGGACCGAACCGATCGGAATCGGCTGTGGGCAGCGCGATTCCGGTGCCGGTGTCGGTCACCCGAAAAAGCCGCACGTCCCGATACGGGTTGTGCGCGGCGAAAGTGTCCAGGGCCCTGCCGAACACGATCACCTGGCGCGTCCCCGCCGACACGGCGTCGGCCAGCCGGTCCTCCGCGTACCGCTGCCGTGCGGCCGCCAGCAGGCGAGGGCCCCGATCGCGGTAGGCGCGCGGGGCCGCATTACCCGCCACGGCCGCTGCGCTCATGCGCCGGGCTCGTCGCGGCGCGGCTCGTGGCCGTGGGGACCGCGCGTGTCGGGACCATCGTGGTGCTCGGGTCCTGGGGGATGCTGCGGCCCGCCGAAGGGCCAACCCGGAACCTTGGGCATCCCCGGCACCTTCGACCAATCGGGCATGCCAGGCATGGACGGCATTTCGGGCATGGATGGCATGGGCGGGACGCCCGGCATCGGAGGCGGGGGCGGAACGGGCGGAATCGGCGGCGTGGAGTGCATCGGGGGAATCTGGATGCCGGCCGCGGGTCCGCCGAAGCGCTGAAACGCGGCTTGACGTGAGGTGCCGAAGATTTCGCCGATCTCGGCCCAGGTCCGACCCTCGTCGCGGGCCTGCCGCACCAGCGAGCGCAGTACGTCGTCGACGACGCCGTCGAGGCTGCGTGCCGCTCGCAGCGCCGCCATCACCGACGGCGGGGGCACTCCCGGTGCGGGTCGCAGCACCTCGGCGACGAAATCGGCATTGGCGGACAACAGTTTTGCCAGGATCGCGCGCTCGTCGGCGGGATCGCGGGGCTGGGAATCACTCATATGTAAATGCTGCCTTTACGCGAAAGCCGCTGTCAAGAAACGATTTACACACCCTGGATACTGAGCATTAGCTGAAAGAGAGGCGCTTTGTTTGCCGCCCCTATAACGTGTTCGTCAGCGATCTGGAGGTGCTGGGTGAGGACACCGACGACATGACCGATCCAGAGAGACGCGCAGCCGACCACGAGCTGTTCGAACTGGTCCGCAAGGCCGGATTCGAGGGGCCCGGCTGGAATCTGCTGGCGGACAGTCTGGTTCGCCACGCATTGGCGGTGCTCGGGCCATGGGTGCGCAGCGGGTGGATTTTCGCGGTCGCCGAACGCAACCGGATGCCCCTGCGGCCGACCGAGCAGGAACGGTTGCTGGTGGAGACCCGCTTCGCGGAGGACTTCGTGCAGGACACCATCACCCGAGCCCTGGAACGCTTCCGGCGCGGCGCCCGCGACGGGGACGGCTGGGACGCCGACGCCGGCGCGAGCCTGGGCGGCTACTTCCTCGGCGCGTGCGTGGCGGCGTTCGTCGAACAGTTCCGGCGCAGCCGCCGCGGCGGCGACCTCTACCGGCACCCGTCCACCACACCGGTGTCGGTGGTCACCGAAGACGGCCCCGACCTGAACGAGGTGCTGGCCGCCACCGAGGACGTGGCCGATTCGGCCGTCTCCCGCCTGGCGTTCCGCAGCCGCCTGACGGGCCTCGGCGAGCGTGACCGTGCATTGGTGTGGGGCAAGGCGATGGGTTTCACCGGTCGCGAGATCCAGCAGCTGTTCGACTTCGCGACGGTGACCGCCGTCGAACAACGCTGGGCCGAACTGAGATACGACCACGGCTGGATGACCGGCCTCGACGCTGAGGAAGCGGCCGAATGACCCAAGACCACGCCCCCGACCCGTTACTCCGCATCGCCGAGCTACTCGAACGCTCCTCCCTCGACGAGCCCGCCCTGCACCGGCTCTACGCCCGCCTCCCACGCCCCACCACCGCACCACAGACCATCCCGGCCCCCCTCGTCTCCGCCGGCTTCGCGGCCCGCCTGAACAAACTCTTCGACGCGATGCCCGCCCCCGGCGCCCGCCCGCACACCAACTCGGCGGTCGCCACCCAGCTCACCGCCTGGGGCCACCCGATCTCCAAGCCCTACATCAGCCAACTCCGCGAGGGCACCCGCCTCGACCCGTCCCGGGAAACGATCGCCGCCCTCGCGCGCTACTTCCGCGTCCGCCCCGGCTACCTCACCGCAGGCGACCACCTCACCCCCCTGGGCCCCGACCACGACCTGCTCACCCGCCTGCAATCCGACCGCCTGCGCGACCTCTGCCTGCGCGCCCACGACCTGAGCGAGGAATCGCAGAACCTGCTCACCGCCATGGCCGTCCGCCTGCGCCTCACCGAAGGCCTGCCCGCGGTGGGCACCGGCGGCGTCGAATAGCCCCGCGCCAGGATGACACCGGGCGTGCTCGAATTTGGCTACCGCGCTGAGGATCGCAGATTGTTCATGAGCAGGCCGAGAGTGAAATCGAAGCGTTCGTGTCCGCTGCCGGAGATCAGCTCGAGGACCGCGCAAGCGAATCAACTGGGCGCTCTGCAACGTCGAGCCGTATATCGACCCCGAGACTCGCTGTCCCGCTGCATCAGCCAACTGCGCTTCCGGAGCCGTTGCCGTATTCGCTTCTATGGCTTCGAGGGCGGCGCGTGTGCGCCGCCGCCCCTGCTGCCTCGAGATCCCTCGAGTCGGAGCGTGCTCGAGGTGGTTAACCCCAGACAGGTTGTCCGAGGTGTGTCGTGGTGGACAACACTTCGCAGCCCATGCAGTGGATCGCGTCGAGCAAAGCCACCCGAACTTGTTGTTCGTCTTCGGGCGGGAACGCAATGCGGATCCGATGGCCGTAGGCCGTCTCGTAGGTGAGGTTCCAACCAAGCTCTGTGGCAGCGAAGTGGTCCTGGCGTTGATCTCCTTGTGCCCAGCCGCCTCGGTTGGCGGTCGGGGACAACGCCTCACGCAAGATCTGAAGGCGCTCGAGGTAGCTGCGGTGGCCGTCGGTCAGCTTGATGTAGACGTGTTGTAGTTCGCGATCGGGCTCGAACCATGGCGTTGCGGTGTCGTCGTAGGCAGGGAAAACGGTGGTGTTGACCAGTCCACTCAGCCAGCCGTGGAGGAATGCGACCGCGCCGGTGTCGTGGGCGTGGAAGTCGCCCGCGCGCGGGTTCCAAGCCACCACGGTCCAGGTATCCGGCTCCCCGTCGGTCACCCAGCACAGCCGGTCACCGTTGTCGGTTGCGGCCCACTCCAGCAGTCCGCCGGGCTCCGGATAGTAGGGATAGAGGCATTGTTCCGGGTTCGCCTCACGGAGCGGGCGCTCGCTGTCCAGGAGCTGCTGTGCGGATTGGACCAGGAAATCATGAGGGCCGAAGGGCGTCAGCGGCGTGATGAAGTCCACGAACTTGCCCACGCCGTAGAACTCGACGAGCAACTTGAAATCCATGGGAAGTTCCAGCGCGAGGGTGGCCTCGATCTGCCCCCAGTCACCGAACGCGTGGATGGGATTCGCAGGTGGTGGCACCAGGCGAACCAAGTCGTCGATCGTCGTCATGCGAGAAAGGCTATCGAGCCTCAACCCGGGTGGGTTCGGGATGAATCTGACCAGGCCTCGGGCAATTTGAGGGCTATCTATCTACCCGTGGGAACCCCGTCCCTGATATATGAAATATCTTGCCGCGACTCGGACTGGTGAAAGCCCTGGTCTGACACTGTGACCGGGTGCCGAATCCAGAACTGCCGGTAATCGATCCCGCTCCCGTCCGCGTCATGGCCGGTGTCGGCCCATTGCCGTTGGGACGTCGGGCGGTGGCCGAGTTCGCCGGCACCGCTGCGCTCGCGGTCGTGGTGATCGGGTCGGGTATCGCCGCTGAGCAGCTCTCGCCCGGCGATCTCGGATTGCGGCTGCTGGAGAACTCGACCGCCAGTGCGCTGGGGTTGGCCGTGCTCATCCTGACTTTCGGCCCGATCTCGGGTGCGCACCTCAATCCGGTGGTGTCGCTCGCGGATTGGCTGGGTAGGCGGCGTGACCGTGGCGGATTGTCTACGCGCGCCTTCGGCTTCTATGTCGCCGCGCAGTGCTCGGGCGCGGTCACCGGTGCGGTGCTGGCCAACGCGATGTTTGACCGTTCCCCGTGGCAGAGCGCGACTCAGGCGCGCGTCACTGGCGGCCACCTGATCGGTGAGGTTCTCGCCGCGGCGGGGCTGGTGGCGGTCGGGTTCGCTGTGGCCCGCCACGGACGCGGGGTCAATGCCGCGGCGATGGCCGCGTACCTTGGTTCGGCGATCTGGTTCACCAGTTCCGGGTCCTTCGCCAATCCGGCGCTCACCCTCGGTCGCATGCTGTCGGATTCGGTGACCGGCATCGCCCCCTCCTCGGTGCCCGCGTTCGTCGCGGCCCAAATCCTGGGCGGCCTGGCCGGTTCCAGCCTGATCACCCTGTTGTATCGCCCGGCTGCCCGGCCCCGCTAGGCACCGTGGGTGGCAGCGGGGAGGTTGCTGGGCGCGAAAGCGGGCGTGGGGCGGCGCGAATGCCGGGTCTGGTCCAGACGGCCGCGGTTCCGGGGTGCGGCCGCAACCGTCATGGTCGTTCGTCCAGGTGATGTGCTGCAGACCTCGGACTAAGATGCCCCCGGTCACCGGGTGGCCCCGCAGTGAGTCCTCGGTCTGCAAGAGTGCGGTGAAATGCGGTGAGCTGCATGGACTCCGACTTGCGGTTTGCTCGGAGATACCGAAAGGTTCGGGGACACAGACGATTCTGCTATGGTGGCTCCGCCGATTTCAGGATCGGCCGGACGACAAGAGAATTGATGAATCAAGACAACGCCGTGCTGCTTTCCTGGGTCCTCGCTGCCACACTCGTACTCGCAGTGGCAGGGGTGATTTTCCTGTGGCTGGCCTTGCGGGCCGAACGCGGGCGGGTCGCGGCCGTGCGCGAGGAACAACGAGACCGCGACGCCGCGATCGAGGCGATGATCGCGAATCTGACCGAGAACATCGTGCCCGCCATCGGTGCGGCGGTGCGCCGCTCTGATCCGGACAACCCGACGGTGAACCTGCCGATCGTGCTGGAACAGTCGCGCATCGCGGAACTGGTGTGGCAGTGGACCGCCCGCTGCGGCGAAGAGCTGCAGCAGGTGGCCACCGAGACCGCCGACCGGATCCGGCGCGAGGGCGCGACCGAGACCCAGCTCGCCCTCGCCCAGGCCGAATCCGCCCGTGATACTGCGATCGCTCAGGTCGAGGAGATGGCCCAGCTGGCCATCGCCCAGTCCGAGGAGGCCGCCCGGGTCGCCGTCGCACAGGCCGGTGAGAGCGCCCGCACCGCGGTCGCCGAGGCCGCCGAGGGCGCCCGCACCCAGGTGGAAGGCGCCGCGCGTGATGCCACCTCGGCCGCGGTGCGCGCCTTCGGCGCCTCGGTGGTGAGCTTGGGCGCCGACGTCAGCCAGGTGGTGAGCGCCGCGCTGCGCCGCCACCGCAACGACGAGACCTTCGAAACGCTCACCCGCATCGACCATTCCGTACAGCAGATGATCCGCCAGGCCCAGTCCTACGTGATCGTCTGTGGAGGTCTGCCCGGTCGTCGCTGGCCGCAGCAGACCCTCACCGACGTGGTGGGCGGCGCGACCGGCCGTGTGCGCGACTACACCCGGGTGCGTTCGGGCGACCTGGAGCGACCGGTGGTGAGCCGGGTGGTGGAGCCGCTGGTGCACACCATCGCGACGCTGCTGGACAACGCGCTGCGCTACTCGCCGCCGACCTCGTACGTGGACATCGGTTTCCAGGAGGGTCACCACGGCGTCACGGTGATCATCGACGACGCCGGGGTACGGATGAACCCCGAGCAGCTCGAGGAGACCCGCCGCGTGCTGGCCGGCGATCAGGTCGTCGACATCCACGCGCTGGGCCCGACCCCGCGCGTCGGCTTCCCCGGCGTGGCCGCGCTGGCCCGCCGCTACGGTTTCTCGGTCTACCTCGACGGCCCCAACATGTACGGCGGCATGCGCGCCATGGTGTTCATTCCCGAATCCCTGCTGGCCGCACCCGCCCCCGTGCAGCAGGTGCCCGTGCCCGTGCCCGCTCCGGCCCCAGCTCCGGTCCCGACTCCGGTGCCGGAGCCCACCCGGTTGCCCGCCCCCGATCCGGAACCCACTGTGGTCGCTATGGATTCGGTACCGCAAGACCTCACTTCCGGTGGCCTGCCCCGACGGCGCCGCCGCTCCGCGACGGTGTCCCTGGCGGCCACCGTCGGCTCGGACCCCGCGGATGCCACCGCTTCCGCGCGTCCCGATATCGCCGCTGCCTGGTACAGCGGCTCCCAACGCGGTCGAGCGGCCGCGTTCGAGCACTCCGAAGGGATGACATCGTGACCGGCACGCCCGCGACGGCACTGAGTGATACCAACCGGCTGGCCTGGCTGCTCGACGATCTCGAAGCCCCCGGGGTTCGCTTCGCCGTGCTGCTGTCCGAGGACGGCCTACGCATAGCCCACACCGGCGGTGTCAGCATCGACGACGCCGAGCGGTTCGCCGCCGCGGCGTCCGGTCTGCGGGCTCTCGGCAAAGCGCTCGCCGAGTTCTGCGGCGGTTCGGCCGGTAATTCGGTGCGCCAGAACATGACCGAGTACGCCGACGGGATGATCTTCATCACCGCCGCCGGAGCCGGTGCCCTGCTCGGTGTCTCGACCACCACGGACGTGGACGTCAGCCTGGTCGCGCATCGGATGAACGAACTGGCCGGGCGGGTCGGGCGCGAGCTCGGCAGTACGTCGCGGACCAGAGTGGATCTGCCGCGCTCATGAGCCGGCCGCGGCGCGATCCCGACCTGGTCCGGGCCTACGTGCGCACCGGCGGCCGATCGCGTCCCAGCCGGGCGCTGGATCTGGTCAGTCTGGTTGTCGCGGCGGCCGATCCGCCTCCCGGCGCGTCCCCGGACGCCCGCCGCATCCTGCAGATCGCCCGCCGCGGGGTGCTGACCCCCGCCGAACTGGCGGCCTACCTGGATCTGCCGCCCTCGGTGGTCAAGATCCTGGTGGTGGACCTGCTCGACAGCGGTCACCTGACCCATCCTGCCCCGGTGGAAGCGCTGCCGGGACAAGCTCTCTTGGAAGAGGTACTCCATGGACTCCGCGCTCTCTCCGCATGAGCGCGTCGTCGACTATGTGCCGGAGACCGTCACCCGCACCGTGAAGTTGCTGGTGGCCGGGCCCTTCGGCGTCGGGAAGACCACGTTCGTGGGCAGTGTGTCCGAGATCCGGCCGCTGCGCACCGAGGAGATCATCACCGAGGCCAGCGTCGGCGTCGACGACATGGCCGGGCTGCCGGACAAGACCACCACCACGGTGGCCATGGACTTCGGCCGCATCACCCTCAATCCGCAGCTGGCCCTGTACCTTTTCGGCACGCCCGGCCAGCGCCGGTTCGTGCCCATCTGGGAGGACCTGGCCGTCGGCGCGCTGGGGGCGCTGGTGCTGGTCGACACGCGCCGCCTGGACAAGGCCGACGAGGCGCTGTCGATCCTCGAGGAGCGCGGGGTGCCGTACGCGGTGGCCGTCAACGACTTCGACGGAGCGCCGCGCCATCCGCTCGAGGAGGTGCGCGAGGCCCTCGACCTGGATCCGTGGACGCCGCTGATGCGCCTGGACGCGCGCGACCGCAATCCCTGCCTGCAGTCGCTCATCACGTTGGTCGAGTATCTGCTGGAGCCGCGCGTCTAGCCGTATTTTCCACGGGCAGAACATCATTCGTGGTGAGAGGCTTGGCGCGCGGGGTCACGTGACGCATCTCGCAAGGACGGTCATGCGGCGCGGAATCTGCTGTACGGTGAGCGATTCCTGCAGGGTGAACTGAAAGAGTTTCGGAATGCCGTTTGCGAGTCGCGGATCCGTCAAGATCCACTACACCGATACCGGCGGGCCGGGGCCTGCGGTCGTGCTCGGCCACGGCCTGTTCATGGACCAGGAGATGTTCGCGCCGCAGCGCGCCGCGCTGACGCCCGACTACCGCCTCATCGCCATCGATTCCCGCGGACACGGTCTGACCGAGGACGACGACACACCGTTCAGCTACTGGGATCTCGCCCGCGACGCCTGGGCTGTCGTGGACGAACTGGGGCTGGACCGGGTCGTGGTCGGCGGTGTGGGGCACGGGGGCTACACCGCGGTGCGGATGGCCCTGTTGGCGCAGCCGCGCGTCGCCGGGCTGATCGTGGTCGGGTGTGGCGGCACGGCCATGACCCCGCAGCGGCGGGCCGGCTACCGCGAGGTTCTCGACCTGTGGACCAGTAGTGCCGCACCGGGACCCACCATCAAGATGGTCGGCTCGCTGATGATCGGCTCGACCGTCGCCGACCAGCGACCTTGGCGGGAGAAGTGGGCCGCCGCGCCGCGCGACCGCATCCGGCTGGCCGGGGAATGCCTGGTCAACCGGGACTCGGTGGTGGAACTGCTGGGCGACATCCACTGTCCCGCACTGGTCATGCGCGGTCTGGCCGATCAGGCGATCAGCGCCGAGCTGGTCGAGGAACTGGCCGCGGCCCTGGGCAATCCGACCCCGGTGCACACCATCTCCGCGGCCGCCATGACCCCCACCCTGACCCACCCCGACGAGGTCAACGTGCTGCTGCGCGACTTCCTCGACGCCCTGCCGTCGTGATCAGGCGCCCAGCAACCCGATGAACAGCTGATGCGCGGGGCCGGGCGCGGTCGCGCGGTAGCGCTGCACCCGCACGTCGAACACCGTGGCGGTGCGTGGATTTCGCAAGGTGAAGGTCGGATCGTGGCGGCCGATCGCGACGTGCCCCTCGCCCCACAACCGCCGGAAGTCGGGCTGTTCGCCGAGTTCGCGCAACAGTAGCTCGAGATTCGCGCGCTCCGGCGCGCCGGCCGCGTACGCGCGGAAGCGTCCCACCATCAACCGGGCCTCACGCTCCCACTCCTCGAGCACGATGCGCGAGCGCGGGTCGGTGAACATCCACCGCAGCACGTGCCCCTGGCGGGCCAGGCCGGGCAGCGCCTCGTCGAAAGCGCTGTTGCAGGCCACCACCTGCCAGCTGTCGTCGATCGCGGCGGCCAGATGCGGCAGCAGCGCGTCGAGCACCGTGCGCACCGCCGCCTGTGCCGCGTCACCGTGACGCAGCGCCCGCACCGACGACGCCGCCGGGCGCTGCTGGGCCAGATGGTAGAGGTGGACCCGTTCGGCCGTGTCCAGCTCCAGCACTGTCGCCAGCGAATCCAGAATGGCCGGACCGGGATTGAGCGCCTCACCCTGCTCGATCTTGGCGATGTAGCCCAGGCTGGCGTGGGTGGCCTCGGCCAGCTGCTTGCGGGTCAGTCCCGCCGGATAGCGCGCGCTCGCCCGCGCGCGTCGTTCGCGCACGAACTCGGCCAGCGTGGGCGCGCGCAGCTCCTCGGCGGTCAGCAACCCGAATTCGTTGTCGGCCAACAGCATCCCTTCGCGCACAGTGTCGTCCCCCTCACCCTAGGCGGCCGCACCGGCCGGCGAGGCACGCAACGACGACCCGGGGCGGCCGATCCCGGCGCTACCACCGCCGGTGGTAGCGGCGCAACATCCTGTTTCGCACAGTGGTACTCGCGAATTCACCTGCACCTGACTGGGGAATCCCAGCGGTTGCCAACGGGGGAGCGCGCATTCGATATTGGCGTTGCGAGGGTCGGCAATGACGCCGGTCGGGGAGTCGATGGGGGAATCGGCAATAGCGAGGAGCGGCACCGGAGATGGCCAGTAATTCATTGTCTCGCGACGAATCGGGTCTGCGGTCGCGCACGATAGTGATCGGCGACCGATCGTTCCCCTACTATTTCGGCCGCGACTGCGTCGCCGAGATCGGCGCGGCGATCGCCGAACTGCGACCCGACAAACTCGTGTTCGTCACCGACGAGGACGTCGCGGCCCGCTACCGCCACCACCTCGACACCCTGGCCGGATCGATTCCCGCACTGATCCTCTCGCATCCCTCCGGCGAATCGATGAAAACGCTGACGTGTCTGTCCGCGCACCTGGAAACCGCGCTGCGGGCGGGCATCACGCGCCGCTCGGTGGTGGTGTCCTTCGGCGGCGGCGTGCCCGGCAATCTAGCCGGGTTGATGGCGAACCTGCTGTTCCGGGGCGTGCGCCTGGTCCACGTGCCGACCACGACCATCGCGGCCATGGATTCGGTGCTCTCGCTCAAGCAAGCCATCAATTCCGGGGTCGGCAAGAATCACCTGGGCACCTATTACGCGCCCGAAGCCGTATTCACCGATGTCGAGCTGTTCACCACCCTGCCCGGACGCGAATTGCGTTCCGGCCTGTGCGAAATGGCGAAGAATTGCCTCGCGATCCAGCCCTCGGCGCTGGCCGGGCTGCGGGAGGTCATCGCGGCCGGGGATATGACCACCCCGAAATCGCTGCTGTGGCTGCTGGATGCGAGCATCGCCGCGAAATCGGCGGTCACCCGCGACGACACCTTCGAACGTCGCGAAGGCCTGGTGCTCGAATACGGGCACACCGCCGGGCACGCCATCGAGATCTGCGACCACCGGGCGCGCGGAGTGGCCGGACTTCCGCACGGCGCCGCGATTGCGCTGGGAATGCTGGTGGCCGCGCATATCTCGCATGCCCGCGGATGGCTGTCCGACGACGAGGTCAGCGTGCACTACGAGATCGTCACCGGATTGGGTGTGGAGCCCGCGCTGCCCGCCGCGGTCGGTGTCGACGATGTGCTCGCGGTGATCGCCGACGACAACAAGAAGGGGTATCTGCCGCCGCGACCGGACACAGTGCCGTTCGTGCTGCTGCGGTCGCTCGGCCGGCCCGAGCGCACCGGCGACCTGCCGCTGGTGCCGGTGGCGGTGCGCGAGATCCGGGCCGCTCTCGACGTCATCGCCCAGCAGTCGGCCGCCGCGCCGGTCGCGGTCGGGTAGTCGCGGCATGCTCGCACTCCACGGCGGCGCCCCGGTGCGCGCCCATCGGACCTGGCCGCGCTGGCCGCAATTCGACAATCGCACCGCGGCCGAACTGCTGGCGGCACTGCACTCGTCGCGCTGGTCGGTGACCTGGTACAGCCCGCGCGGCGGCAAGTCCCGGGAACGACTGTTCGCCGAGGCGTTCGCGCGCTACAACGGGGCCGCGCACGGGGTCAGCGTCGATCACGGCTCCAGCGCGCTGGTCATCGCGCTCGAGGCACTGGGCATCGGTCCCGGCGATGAGGTCATCGTGCCCGCCATGACCTGGGTCGCCCCGGCCACGGCGGTGCTGCGGGTGGGTGCGATCCCGGTGCTCGCCGACGTCGACCCCGACACCGGCTGTCTCACCGCCGACGAGCTGCGCGCGGTCGTCTCGCCGCGGACGCGGGCGGTCATCGTGGTGCATCTGGCCTGTACCGCAGCCGAACTCGACGACATCGTCGCGGTCACCGGCCAGGAGGGGCTCGCGCTGATCGAGGACTGCTCGCAGGCGCACGGGACGCGCTGGGCCGGGCGCTCGGTCGGGACCTTCGGCGCGATCGGGGTGTTCAGCCTGGGGGCAGCCAAATCCCTGGCCGCCGGTGAAGCCGGGGCCGCGATCACCGACAGCCACGACCTCTACGAGCGAATGCTCATGCTGCGCGCCGACTCTCGCGGATACACCGAGGACGCGCCCGGTGCGGGGGAGTACGAGCTCGTCGAACACGGCACCGTGATGGGCGCCAACTACTGCATGTCCGAACTCACCGCCGGCCTGTTGCTCGACCAGCTGGCGCGGCTCGACGACCAGCACACGATGCGCGAACAACGGGCCAAAGAGATCGAAGCCGGTCTGCCCGACATTCCCGGACTCGCCCCCATCCGGGTCCCGGCACCGGTGGATCGGCGCGCGGTCTACGAGTACGGAATCCGGGTGCGGCCCGGCACTTTCGGGGCCGCCACCGTCGATCAGGTGGCCGCGGCGCTCACCGCCGAACTCGGCACCCGGGTCTACCCGCCCCGCGATCCGCTGCACCGCAGCGTGCTGCTGCGCCCGCAGACCAAACCGCGCTTCGCGCAATGGTGGTCCGACGCCGCCGAACGCGCCACCGGGCGCACCTTCACCGGGGCCGACCACTACCGCGACCACACCCTGCTCATGCACCACAGCGTGCTCCTGGGCGAGCGCGGCGACACCGAGGACATCCTGACCGCGCTGGACAAGGTGCGCGCCCACGCCGACCAGCTCGCCGCGCACCCGGAACCGAAAGGCCTGACATGACATCCGAACTCATGGCCGACTGGGAGAGCCGCACCATCGACGGCATCCGCACCCGCCGGGCCGTCACCGCCGACTGGGAAGCGCTGCGCGGACGCTACGACCGCGCCTTCGGAGGCGTGAAGACCCACGACTTCGAGGCATGGAAGCAGCAGTTCCGGCTCGAGGACATCGCCGTCGTGGAGGACGTCACCGAGGACGGCGACCCGCGGATCGTGGGCACCGCGGCCATCATTCGCACCACCGTCACCGCGCCCGGCGGCGCCCAGCTCACCGTCGCGGCGTGCGCGCAGGGCATGGTCGCGACCACTCACCAGAAGCGCGGCATCTACGCCAAGGTGCAGGCCGAGCTGATGGCCATCGCCATGGAAACCGAAGCCGATGTGTTCGCCGCCATGCCCGGGCCGGGCGGCAGCTACGCCTACGTCGGCGTCACCACCCACACCCGGCATCTGTGTATCGACCGCGGACGAGCGAAACTGCGGGCGTCCGACGCGGATTCGGGGCGGGTGCGGGAATCGCTGTACGGCGATTCCATGGCGGAGCTACGCGGTGTCTACGCGCGCTGGCAGCGGGCCACACCCGGTGCGCTGGATCGCGCCGAGTCCTGGTGGCCGAGCTCCCTGGACCCGCGTGCCTTCGTCTTGACCCACCCGGACGGGTACGTGGTCTACGAGCTCGCCGGGGACACCGTGCACGTGCGCGACTTCTGCGCGCTCACCGTGCCCGCCCACCGCGAACTGCTGCGCTGCCTGCTCGGACAGGGCGAATACGCCCGCATCCTGCTCGACACCGCCGTCGACGACCCCACCCCGCTGCTGCTCGAGGACGCCCGCGCGGCCGCGGTGACCGGCGTCGACGCGGGCCTGTCGACCTGGATCCTCAACCTGCCCAAGGCCATCGGCGCGCGCGAGTTCCGCGGCGACTTCCACGGCGTGATCGAGGTGGCCGACCCGTGGGGACTGAGCGCGGGCACCTACGCCCTCGACATCACCGGCGGGCACGGCCGCTGGACCGCCGCCGAGGGCGCGGCCGCCGATGTCCGCATCGGCCCGCTCGAGCTCACCACCGCCTACTTCGGCACCCACAGCATCGGCGAACTCGAGCGCGCCGGGCGCGTGCGATCGCTCACCGCGGACGCCGCCGACACGCTCGACCGCGCCTTCGCCGCCACGCGGAAACCCTTCAACACCACCCCCTTCTGATCAGCCGAGGACTCACCGATGATAGCCACGCCCGCCGAACCCCGTCCCGCCCTGGCGCTGCCGGACGCCACGCCCTCCGTCTGCCCGGTCACCGGCGTGATCAGCTCCGGAATCACCCGCTGGACCACCCCCACCGGCGACTCGGCCTGGCTGGCCACCGGCTACGACCTGGTCCGCGACCTGTTCACCGACCCGCGTCTGGGGCGGTCGCACCGCACCCCGGATACCGCGGCGCGACTGGGGGAGTCGGCCTTCTCCGGCGGCCCGATCGGTGACTTCGACACCGAACTCGAAGATCACGCGCGCATGCGGACCCTGCTGCAACCGCACTTCTCGCCCAAACGCATGCGGGAACTGCGGCCGCGCGTCGAGCAACTCACCACCGAACTGCTCGACGCCATGGAGGCCCAGGGGTCGCCCGCCGACCTGCAGGTCGCGCTCGCGCTGCCGCTGCCGCTGCTGGTGATCTGCGAACTGCTCGGCGTCCCGTACGAGGACCGGAACCGCTTCCGCGACTGGGTGGACGCGGTCGGTCATGTCACCGACCGCGCCAAGGTCGAGCAGGGCGTGGCCGAACTGTTCGCCTACTGCCTGCACCTGGTCGGGCGTAAACGCCGCGACCCCGGTGACGACGTGGTGTCCCGCCTGTGCGCGGTCGACGGCGTCACCGACGACGAAATCGCCACCCACGCCATGGTTCTGCTGTTCGCCGGCCACGAAACCTCCGCCGTGCAGATCGGCGTCGGCGTCCGCATGCTGCTCGAGAACCCCGCCCAATGGCAGCTGCTGCGCGACCGCCCCGAGCTGGTCGCGACCGCGGCCGAAGAACTGCTGCGCGCCTGCGACGCCAGCAGCCTGCCGCGCTACGCCCGCCACGAACTCACCATCGACGACACCGACATCGCCGCCGGCGATCTGGTCCTGCTCGGGGTGGCCTCCGCCAACCATGACCGCGCCGCCTTCACCGACCCCGAGCGGGTCGACATCACCCGGCAGGAATCGGCGCACTTCCTGTTCGGCTACGGCCCCCGCTACTGCCTCGGCGCACCCCTGGCCCGCCTCGAACTCCAGGTCGCGTTCGGTCAGCTGGTCGCCCGATTCCCCACCCTCACGTTCGCCGTCGACCCCGCCACTCTGCGAGAACGCGACGATATCTTCACCGGCGGGCTCACCGCACTGCCGGTGCGGTGGTAGCCGAACAGCTTGTGCTGCTACCGATTTCCCCTCACAGAACCTCGGAAACCCGGTAGGCGACCCCGCCCTCGACAAGATAGCCCGAACCCACCGCCACGATGTCGTTCAACCACGAATAGCGTTCCGACCCGGTTTCGAACAGCACCGACGTGCGCCAGTAGTACTGGGCCGGGTCGATCGCCCTGTTGACGGCGGGATCCTTGACCGCAGTTCGCAATTCGGACGGGATGATCCACCGCCCTCCGTAACTCATGGACACCAGCTCGCCGTCGTCGGTCCGCAGCGTGAGTCGCACATCGAGATGCATGTTGCCGTCCGGCCGGAACACCGCCCAGTCCCCGCCGCCGGGCAGTACCTCCCCGCGAATCTTCGGTCCCTCGAAGCTGCCGGCCGCCACCCCGAACATCGTCCGGTGCCCGAGCGGCCCACCGATGCTCAACGGGGGATTCAAGTCCGCCACCAGATCGAACAGGAAGTCCGTCTCGACCGCCCCGACATCCTTGACCCGTGTGTCCATAGTCCGCACCGCTTTCGAATCATTGTGTCGCCGAACCACTTCGGCCTGCGATTCAAACTATACGTACGGTCGTATGTGATGTAAACGCCGAAGTTCGGGGGATCAGCGGTCCTGTGCGGTGGTGCGTTGGAAGGCAGTGCGGTACTCGCCGGGCGCGCAGCCGGTGTGGCGCCGGAAGAGTTTGGCGAAGGTTGCCGCATCCCGGTATCCGACGAGGTGGCTGATCCTGGCCACCGAGTGATCGGTTTCTTCGAGGAGCAGACCGGCCCGCCGCACCCTCGCCTGCTGGAGGTACTCCAATGGCGTCTGCTGTGTTTCGCGCGCGAAGCGACGCAGCAGGGTGCGCGGACTGACCCCGACGACCGCGGCCAGCGCGTCGAGGTCGTAGCGCTGGTCGAGGTTTCGATCGAGGTATCGCGTGACCTGCCGCGAGAGCTGACCACCGCGGCGAGCCGGGACCAGTCCCGGATCGACATAGGGCGTCTGCCGAGTCCGGGTGTCGTCGAGCAGCGTCACGCGCGCCGTGGTGCGCGCGACCCGGTCGCCGTGATGTTCACGCACCAGCGTCAGCGCGAGGTCGTACATGGCACTGAATGCGGCAGTGGTGATCACCTCCGCCGCGACGACCACCGTGCGCTCGGCGACAACGGTGACATCCGGGTACGTCTCGGCCAAGTCCGGTGCGTAGAGCCACGAGGTGGTCGCCTCCCGCCCCGCGAGCAATCCGGCTTCGGCCAGCAGAAACGCCCCGACGCAAATCGAGACCACCTTCGCCCCCTGAGCGCGGTGCTGTCGGATCGCCGCGATCTCCGGCGCCAATCGGGCTGCGACGCCGGCGAACTCCGGAGTGGCTCCCGTGTCGAACCCGGGAACAACCAGCACATCGACCTCACGCAGCGGTGCCACCGCCACCCGGATTCCGCCCGCCGCGACGACATGCCGCCGCGGCGACATCACGACGATCTCCGGCGGTTGCGCCCCCGGAGCAACATGCCCGGCGATCGTCAGCAGATCCGGAATCGCATAGATCTGCGATCCGAACGCCCCCGGATATGCCAGCACACCGACCCGCAACCGGCTCGCACCCGCCCCTGTGGCCAGATCACCCTCGTACATGGCGATCCAGCCTATGTGACAGTCCGCGTCAACGCCCTACCTTCCTTCCCATGGAGCCCGACGACACCCTGCAAGACTTCACCCGACGCGGTATCACCATCGACGCCGTCACCAAGATCGTGCACGTATCCGGCTCCGGCCCCGCCGTAGTCCTGATGCCCGAATTGCCCGGCATCAGCCCCGACGTAGCCCGCTTCGCCCGCTGGATCCGCGAAGCCGGCTTCACCGTCTACATGCCCTCCCTCTTCGGCATCGACGGCGCCTACCCCACAGTCGAACTCGGCAAGCAGATCTACGACCGCATCTGCGTCAGCGCCGAATTCCGCGTGCTCGCCGGCGCCGGCACCAGCCCCGTCGTGAGCTGGCTGCGCGGCCTGGCCCGCATCGCCCATCAGGAATGCGGCGGTCCCGGAGTGGGAGCGATAGGTCTCTGCCTGACAGGGAATTTCGCATTGACGATGACGCTCGAGCCGTCCGTCATCGCCCCGGTCGTCAACCATCCGTCGTTGCCCTTCGATGACCCCGGCGCACTGGAAATCTCATCCGAGGACGCCACGGCGATCGCGAGCCGGTTCGAACGCGATGATCTGCGAGCCCTGGGCTACCGCTTCGAAGGCGACAAATGGTGCGGGGCGGCCAGATTCGCCGCGTATCGAAATCTCCTCGGCGACCGCTTCGACGGCCGTGTCCTGGGTTCCGAGCATGCGAACCCAAGTCCGCCGCCGTTCTTCGCCCAGGTGGTCCGGACTCCGCACAGCGTGGTCACCGCGCACCTCGTCGACACGACCGGTCACCCCACGCTGGCGGCGCGTGACGAAATCCTCGCCTTCCTCGCCACCCGCTTGGCGCAGACCTCGCTGTGACGTGGGTCGGAGATGGCCCCTCGACGTGAGCGGGGCAACAGGCTAGGCTGACCGACTTATGAGTCAGTCTGCCTGTTCTGTGAGGACGGGCATGTTCGAGGAAGG
This sequence comes from Nocardia tengchongensis, assembly GCF_054781395.1. NCBI lineage: Bacteria > Bacillati > Actinomycetota > Actinomycetes > Mycobacteriales > Nocardiaceae > Nocardia > Nocardia tengchongensis. The sequence continues at coordinate 658,411 of NZ_BAAGUM010000015.1, read as the reverse complement.
GCCTCAATGCCTGAACTAGACCCGTTCACCGGCCGTACCGCCGTAGTCACCGGCGCGGCAGGAGGGATCGGCGCCGCACTCGCCGCCGAACTCGGCGCGCGGGGGATGTCGGTCGTGCTGGCCGACATCGACGAGATCGGAGTACGGCGGACCGCCGCGGAGCTGTGCGGGCGCGGAATTCGCGCGCTCGGCTACGGGGTGGATGTGTCGGACCCGGGATCGGTCGCCGAACTGGCCGCGGTCAGCTACGAGGAGTTCGGATCGGTCGAATTGCTGTGCAACAACGCGGGAGTGCTGTTGTTCGGGGAGGTGGCCGACGCGACGATCGGTGACTGGCGGTGGCTGTCGTCGGTGAACGTCGAGGGCATGCTCAACTGCCTGCACGCCTTCCTGCCCCGGATGCGCCAGACCACCGGGTGGCGGCATGTGATGAACACGGCGTCCACGCACGCGTTCCTGCCCGACACCGCCACCAGCGCGCTCTACAGCGCCACCAAGCACGCGGTCGTCGGCATCACCCTCGGATTGCGCCCCGAACTGGCCGAAGACGGGATCGGCGTGACGCTGCTGTGCCCGGGCCAGGCGGCCACCCGCATTCTCGACGCCCAGCGCAATCGGCCCGAGGGTTACGGGCGGCGCGCGCGGGAGCCGTTCGGCACCGGGGTAATTCCGCTGGCCATCGAACCGCACGAGGTAGCGCGGATCGCCGTCGACGGAATATTGCGCGGCGATCCACTGGTCTTCGCGCTCCCCGAATTCAGCCGCGAGACCTTCCGCGGCCAGGTCGAGCAGATGTGGCGGATGGCCGACGACGCGCTCGCCGATCGGGTCGAAACATCGTGCCCCGCAAGCGACTAGGGCGGGACCTGATGGACGACCAGCTCGCCCCCGTCGCCGCCATGACCACCCCCGAGCATGCCGCATCTCCCGACCGAGCAGTGAAACGGCTGCTGGCCTCGGTGCCGTTCGCCAGCGCCGCTTGGGGATTGGGGTTCGCCTTCTCCGGATACTTCTTCGCACTGCAGGTGCAGGCCGTGGACGCCGACGCCAAGGTCACCAATCTGGCCCTGGTGCAGGCGGCCGGGGCGGTGGCCGCCATGATCGCCCAGCCGCTGATCGGCGTGCTGTCCGACCGCACCCGCACCCGGGTAGGGGGCCGGTCCCCGTGGATCCTGCTCGGCGCGCTGATCGGTTCGGTAGGGCTGATCACCGCGGGGCAGGCGAACACCATCGCACTGCTCATGGTGGCGGCCATGATCATTCAATTCGGATTCAATACCCTGGCCGGTCCGCTCTCGGCGATTCTGCCCGACCGGATTCCGACTCCGTTGCGCGGCCGGTATTCGACATTGTCGGGCTTGGGTTCGATCGCTTCGGCGATTCTCGGTCCGGTCGTGGCCTCCTTGTTCGCCGACCGGATTCCGCTGGGCTATCTCAGCGCGACCGGTTTGATCATGGTGATCGTCGTGGCATTCCTCATGCTGAATCCCGAACCCGATAATCGTGGTGTCCCGCGAGCCGCATTCTCGGTGCGGGCCTTCTTCACCGCGCTCTGGGTGGATCCGCGCCGGCATCCCGATTTCGGCTGGGCCTTCCTCGGGCGGTTGTTCATCTTCGGCGGCTATTTCATGGTGCTGACCTATCAGCTCTATCTGGCGCAGGGATACATCGGGCTCAGTACCTCCGAGGCCGCCAAGGTGGTGCCGCTGATCGGCGTCGTCGGACTGCCCGGATTCCTGGTGGCGATCGCGGTGGCCGGGCCCTACTCCGACCGCATCGGCCGCCGCAAACCCCTGGTGCTGGTCGGCGGCCTGCTCGTCGCGGCGTCGACGCTGATCCCGCTGGCGTCCCCGACCGTCGCCGGGTTGTTCGCCTCCGGCGCGGTGACCACCATCGGCTTCGGCATCTTCACCGCGGTCGATATCGCGCTGGTCTCCGAAGTCCTGCCCGCCAAGGACGATTTCGCCAAGGACCTCGGCATTCTCAATATCGCCACCACGCTGCCCAGCGTGCTGGCCCCGGCCATCGCCGCCGGCATCGTGCAGCTGTCCGGAAGCTACGGCGCGGTGTATCCGACCGCCGCCGTGATCTCCGGCCTCGGTGCGCTCGCGGTGCTGCCGATCAAGAGCGTCCGCTGAGACGCCGCTCCACCTCTCCACTGCAACCCCCGAACGGATCCGCCATGGCTTCCTACGCCTCCTTCGACGCCACCGAACCCGCCGAGCGGGTGGAACCACCCGACCCGCGGCGACCCGGCTGGTCCTGGCGGACGGTCTGTTCGCTGGCCGCCCTCGTCGCCGTCGTCGAGACGCTCGCGCTCAGTTACCCGCTGATCCCGATGGTCGAGCCCGCCATCACGGCGCGCTTCCACACCACCGCCGCCGGCTGGGTCATGATGTCGTTCCTGATCGTCGGCGCGGCCACCGCACCGCTGGCCGGCAAGCTGGCCGATCTGCACGGCAAGCGGCGAATCCTGCTGAGCTGCCTGGCGATCGCGTCGGTGGGCGCGCTGCTGGCGGCGCTCGCGCCGAGTATGGGCACGCTGCTGGCCGGGTGCGGCCTGCTGGGGTTTCTGGTGCCGTGCCTGTTCCTGAGCTATTCGCTCGCCCGGGATGTCTTCCCGCCCAAGTCCGTCACGCTCGCGGTGTCCATCGTCACCGCGGCGGTCGGGCTGGCGGCCATACCCGCGCCGTATCTGACCGAACGACTGCTCGACGATCACGGCTACCGTACGGTCTTCGGGTTCCTCGGCCTCGCCATGGCCGGTTCGGCGGTGGCGGTGGCGCTCACCACCCGGGAATCGCCTGTGCGGCTGCCGGTTCGGGTGGGCGTGCGAGGCGCGCTCCTGGTGGGCGGCGGCCTGGCCGCCGTGCTCGTCGGGGTGTCGCAGGGGCCGGCGTGGGGTTGGGCCGCGCCGGCTACCCTCGCCTGGCTCGGCGTCGGAGTCGCCCTGCTCGTCGTCTGGCGGGTAACCGCGGCCCGGACCAGGGACGCGCTGCTCGACGTCCGGTTGTGGCGCGGCCGCGCCGTGCTGTGCACCGCCATCGCGGCCGGATGCGTTTATGCGGCAACGGGTTTGTACACCATTGTGCTGCCGATGCTGATCCGGACGCCCGCCATGCTGAAGCTGGGCTACGGATTCGGAGTCACCCCGACCGGTGTCGCGCGATATCTGGTGCCGATCGGGCTGGCGAGCGTGATCGGTGGCATCGCGGTCGGCGTGCTGGTGGGTCGCCGCCTGCTGCGGCCCGGATGGCTGCTGGCGCTCGGAATGTTCTCGACCGCACTGGGTTCGGCGCTCACCGCGTACGCCCACGACAGCGAGAACGTCGTGCTGATGTTCGCCGGTCTGGTCGGGCTCGGCACCGGGCTGGCCTACGCGGCGACGCCGAACCTGCTGATGGCGGCCGTGCCGCCCGGTGTCCAGGCGTCGACCGCCGCGCTGGTGAGCGTGTCCCAGACCGTGATTCCGGCGATCGGGCCGATCATCGCCTTCTCGGTCATGAACGGCTCCTATGTCGCCGAGTTGCCACCGTTCATCACCCGGATGCTCAATGGCGCGATCGTCTACACCGAGCGGGGGCTGGAGATCGGATTCCTCATCGCCGCGGGCATCGCCGTCGCCGGGCTGGTGTTCGCGTTGCTGGTGCCGCGCACCATCGAGCAGGTGAGCATCGAGGCGATCATGTCCGATCGCGCGATCACACCACAGCCGAGCTGACCCTGCACTCATATGGCACTGGCCGGAACGGAATCCGTTCCGGCCAGTGCCATTCGCGGGCAGCGACGCTCAGTGCTCGATGGGCAGGGCGGCGAGGTGTGGCCGCAGTACGTCGATCCAGGCCGCATAGCCGGCGCCCGACAGATGCAACCCGTCGCGGGTGAATTCCGGCTGCAACGCACCATTGGAGTCGGCCAGCGCGGGCCACAGATCGATATACGCCGCATCCGCCTCCGCGGCGATCTGCCAAGCGGCGGAATTCAATTCGCGAATCCGCTCCGCGAATTTCGCCTTCCGCGGCATGACACTCTGCACATGCAGCGGCGCGTGCGGGGCTCGCTCGCGAATCTCCTCGACCAGCAGGCGCAGCTTCTCGGCGACCTGCCCGGGCGTCTCGCCCAGCCCGAGATCGTTGGTGCCGATGAGCAGGAAGATCGCCGCGGGTGCGTCGATCGCGGTGTCCAGCCGGGCGCGCAGATCATCGACGGTATTGCCGCCGATGCCGCGATTGACCGGACGGACCTGGGGGAACCACTCATCCCACAGGCCGCCCTCGGTGATGCTGTCGCCGAAGAACACCACCCGCCCGGTCGGCGCGGGCAGCTGCTCGAACTGGGAGGCCCGCATGGCGATGGAGGTCCGCAGCATGTAGCGGCGGCCCAGTCGATAGATCAGCACGGCTGGTTCTCCCAGTACTCGGCGGTGGGCAGGGTGTTGGCGCGGGCGACCTGGCCCAGCCAGGCCAGGCTGGGTTTGGGGGAGCGGGCGAAGGTGGCGCGGTCCACCCCGATCAGCCCGAACGTGGGCCGCCAGTGGCCCCATTCGTAGTTGTCCAGCGCCGACCAGTGTAGGTATCCGCGCACGTCGATACCCTCGGCCATGGTCTGCCGCAGGTGATCGAGCGCCGCACCGGTGTAGGCGATCCGGCGCGCGTCGTCGTCGGTGGCGATGCCGTTCTCGGTCACCAGGATCGGCGTGCCGCCGGTGACCTGCCAGGCGTGGCGGATGGCGATGCCCAACGCATCGGGACGATAGGCCCAGCCGGTGAGGGTATTGCCGGGGTCCTCGGGATGGGGGATAGGGCCATCGGGTCCCACCAAACGGCTGGTGTAGGCCTGCGTGCCGATGAAGTCGTCGTCGCGGGCGGCCTCGAGATACGGGTCCTCCCACAGCCGATTCGCCTGGGCCAGTTGGTCTTCGCAGCCGGGGGCGGCCACGAACGACTGCTGCGCGACGCTCCACCCGACGGCGGCATCGGTCTCAGCCTTCAGGATCTCGGTGGCGATGTGATGGGCTTCGACGAGGATGCGGGCGGCTTCCGGATCCGGGTCCGGAAGCGCACCGGTCGCGAAGGCGCGCACCGCCTCCGCGTCCGGGACCGCTCGTTGCGCGCCCGCCATGGTGGCGACCATGTTCGGTTCGTTGATGGTGCAGATCCAGGGCACGTCGCCCAGAATCGGAATCACGGTGCTCACGAATCGCGCGAAGTGACCCACCGCGTGCATGTTGGTCCAGCCGCCCAGGCCGGCGAACCAGCGCGGACCGGTGAAGTGGTGCAGCGTGAGGACCGGGGTCAGACCTGATTCGAGCGCGGTGTGGATCATGCGGCGGTAGTGCGCGAGCGCCGCCCGCGAGACCTGTCCACGTTCAGGCTCGATACGGGCCCACTCGATGCCGAACCGGTACGCGTTCAGACCCGCGCCCGCGAGCAGCGCCATGTCCTCGGGGTAGCGGTGATAGCTGTCGACCCCGTCGCCACTGCGTTCGGGGACGACCGGATGGTCGCCGTTCTCCAGCGCCCACCAATCGCTGGCGATGTTGTTTCCCTCGATTTGATGCGGTGAGGTGGCCGCGCCCCACAGGAATTCAGCGGGCAGCGTCGAGTTCATTCGCCGGTTACCTCATAGCGTCGATGCATTGGGGAATTCCTTTCCGCACGTAGTGCGCCGATGTTTTTGTTCCCCGAATCTATAGCAGACTGACTCATCAGTCGGTAGGCTCTGCCGCGGTAACGCACCACCAACAACTGAGGTATCGATGAACAATCGTCGCGCGGGTCTGATCGCGGCGTGTGCCGTCGCCGGTATGGCCGTCACCGCCGCCACCGCGAACGCCGCACCTGAACAATCCGTTTCACCAGTCGGCTATCACGCCGCGCTGTCCGAGGGGACCGTCGTGGTCACCCTCGACCACGGCACCTTCGCTGCCGCCGCCGGGGACGCGGTCGGCATCCGCGACGAGGCGGGCGCCGTGCTCGACTCGCTCCCGCTGATCTACACCGTCGACGGGCAACGGCTCTCGATTCGGGAACAGCTGTCCGTTGACGGGCACACGCTGCGCCTGACACCCGATGCGTCGACCCTGGACCGCACGGCGCTGCATCCCGTTTCCGGTGGGTTGACCTCCGTCGCTTCGCCGCTGGAGAACCAGCTGGCCATGAACGACATGATCAACTCCGTCAGCATCGGCACCTCGGTGGGCAGCCTGATCGGCACCGCCGTCGGCGCGGTCATCGGCATCGGCGTCGGGTTCACCCTGGCGGGCGCGTCCTGCCTGGTGCTGAGCCTGGGCTGCGTGATCGCGGTGATGCCCATCGTGACCATGGTGGGCGGCGTCGGCGGCCTCGCCGGGCTGGTCATCGGCGGCGGACCGGCGGCCGCCTACGCCGTCTATCAGTACGTGACCGCGCTCAATGCCGCTCCGGGACAGAGCATCTACGCCAAGGACCTGCAGGGCCGGCCCGGTCTTCCCGCCGCGCCCGCCGAGGCCAACTGAGCCGAAAGCACCTAGGAACTTTGAGATGAACCTTCGCACAACGCTTTCCGTCGCGACCCTGACGGCGTGCACGGTCGCCACCGGAACCGGCGCCGCCATTGCCGAACCCCCGGCGGTGGAGCCCACCGTTGCCGCCCGTGTGGTCGGCGACTCCGTACTGGCCGTGCTCGATCACGCGCTGTTCGCCGCCACCGCGGACGGACAGGGCGTAGAGATCCGCACCCTCGACGGGCAGCCGGTCCTGAGCCTGCCGACCGGGTTTCTGATGGACGGCACATCGCATCCGATGCGCTACCGGATCATGGATTCCGGGCGCGCCCTCACGCTGACCCCCGACCTCGGCCTGAAGCCGGTCGCCTCGCCGATGGAAGAACAGCTGGCGGTCAACGACTTCGCCGCGAACATGACCAAGATCCCGCTCGGATCGATTGCCGGCGCGTTCTTGGGCGCGGCGGTCGGCGCGGTCATCGGCCTGGGTTCATGCCTGATCGTCGGGCCCGCGTGCTTGGCGACCGCACCTGCCGCCATCGGCACCTTCGCGGGCGCGGGTGGGCTGCTGGGGACCCTCGTCGCCGGTGGCGCGGCAGTGGCCGACGGCGTGTGGCGCTACCTCTCGACGGTGAACGCCGAACCCGGCCAGAGCATGTACGCCCACCAGGGCGGTGTGCTCGACCCCAACGGCACCGGAGTCCCGGACGCCGTCTTGCGCATGCCCCCCTCCCTCGGATCGGGCAGTAGCAGCGGTTCCGGTAGCTGACCGGCCAGCGACGGCCGGCCGGGGGCGCGCCGCCGATTCGACAATCAACCGAGAGAACGTATTTCATGATTTCGCGTCTAGCGGTGGCCTCCGCGCTGGCCGTCGCCACGGCGGCGGCCGCAGGGCCGGTCGCCGCCGAACAGCCCCCGGTCGTCACCGTTTCCGTGGTGCCCGACCAGGATCCGTTCTACGCCCCGCCACCCGATCTCGACTCCCTGGGCAACGGCCAGGTGGTGGCGGGCCGGGAGATCAACACCACGCTGCCGGTCCCGGTGCGCGCCTGGCAGGTGTCCTACCGCACCAATGATTCACACGGGAACGCGGAGCTGGGCATCACCACGCTGCTCGTGCCGACCGCACCGTGGACCGGCGCGGGGACCCGCCCGGCCGTCTCCGAGCAGATTCCGGAAGACTCCACCGGCACCCGGTGTGCGCCGTCCTACGGAATCGGCACGGGCACACTGCAATCCGGGGACCAGATCGGCGCCATGCTGGCCGAGGGCTGGGCGGTGGCGGTACCGGACTTCGAAGGGCCGAAGTCGGCTTTCCTTACCGGGCCGCAATCCGGGCACGCCATCCTGGACGGGGTGCGAGCCGCCGGTGGGTTCACTCCCGCGGGTCTGGGCCGCGATACCCGCTGGGCGCTGGACGGCTATTCCGGGGGAGCGGCGGCCACCGGCTGGGCCGCAGAGCTACAGCCCACCTACGCGCCCGAGCTGGCTTTCGCCGGGGCCGCCATCGGCGGAGTGCCCGCGAGCCTGCCCACGGTCATGGCCAATGTCGACGGCGGGATGTTCTCGGGTTTCCTGGTCGGCGTGCTCGTGTCCTATCAGCGTGAGTTCCCCGAAGCGCGCATCGACGAGCTCCTCAACGAGCGAGGTCGCGCGGACACCGCGGCCGCCGCCGACCTGTGTGTGATCGAACTGCTGATTCGCTACCCGTTCTGGCGGCTGGCCGCGGCCACCGCCGACAGGTACCGTGACGACACCCGGCTGACCGAAGCGCTGCAACGGAATTCGCTCGGCGCTCACGCGCCTGCGATGCCGATCCTCAACTATCAATCCGACGCGGACGAGGTAGTGCCGGTCGCGCAGGCGGACGATCTGGTCGCGGCCTGGCGGCGCGGGGGCACGACTGTCGTCACCATCCGCGACCCGCAGGGCGAGCACGCTCAGGAGGCGTCGCAGCGGCAGGCCACGGCCCAGCAGTTCCTGCGGGAATGGCTCACGGTCGGTGGCCCGGTCATCGACGCCGACCTGAATCGCCCTGTGGGACAGGGACAGGGACAGTAGACAGAATCACTCACCGGCCTGCTGCGTCAGATCCCGGCGCAGCAGGTCGGTGAGCATCCGGACCGAGGCCACCATGTCCAGCGAGTCGTCGCGCAGCCAGAGTTCGGTCAGGCCGGTGAGCGCGCCCACCAGCAGCAGCGCCGCGGCCTCGGCATCCACGTCAGCGCGGATCTCGCCGGCGGCGGCACTCTGCTCGAACACTCCGGCCAGGTTGTCGCGGTAGGTGCGGATGCGCTCGTTCGACCACTCGTGCGCCATGTCCGGGGCGTCGGCGGATCCGAAGAGAGCCAGATGGCTCATCCGGGTGAGTTCGGGATCGGCCCGATTGCGTTCCGCCAGATCGTCCACGATGTCCAGGGCCCGATGCACCGCGGGGCCCTCGTACTCTCGATCGACCTCGACCGCGTCGAACGCCTGCTGATCACGTTCGGCCAGCACGGCCGACAACAGCGCTTCCTTGCTGGAGAAGTGGTGCAGCACCCCGGAGCGGGTGATGCCGGCGGCGGTGGCGACCGCCGCCAGCGATGTGCCCCGGTACCCGTTCTCGGCGAACAGGGTCATGGCGGCGGCGAGGATCTGGCCGCGGCGTGCCGCGCCCGACTGTTCGGCGTCGCGTGTTCGCGCCATTGCTCCGACCTTTCACTCGCTGAACGGGTTTCGTTCGTTCACTGTGCCGTAGCCAGCCTACTGTCCAGTCACCCTGCCCGATCGCAGGGGTGCGGACCGGACTGCGGCCGGAGCAAGAATTTCGTCGAATATATAGCACACTGACTGTTCAGTCGGTACGCTCCGGCACGTCATACGACACACCATCTCGAAGCTGAAGGAGAGTCAGTTGATGCTTCCCAAGATCGGCCGCATCGCGATCGCCGCCCTGGCGGTAGTGACGGCACTGGGGTTGTCCGCCTGCGGCGGCGGCAAGGACGAAACCACCCCGGCCAAGGCGACCCCCACGAAAGCGGCTGCGGCCCAGGGCAATTACCCGCCCGTCCCCAGCGCAACGGACCTGAATGCCGAGCTGCAGAAGCTCATGGATCCGGCCATCCCCAACGCGCAGAAGCAGGACCTGATTCAGGGCATCCAGGCCGATCCGATCCTGCCGCAGCGGCTGGCCGATGCCTTCAAGCAGAGCAATGTCACCATCTCGGTCACCAAGGTGACCGATTCGGGCAACGGCTCGGTCCTGGCCGATGCCCAAGTGTCGATCAATGGCGGAGCTCCGAACCAGGTCGTGGTGCCGGTCGTAGCCGAGGACGGCAAGTGGAAGGTCCAGAAGGACTGGACCTGCAACACGCTGTCCTTGGTGAATCAAACGTCCCCGGCCTGCGGCTGATCGAACCTCATCGCTGCGCGAGCCGATACGCGGCGCCGCGCAGCGCGGGGGTGGACGCCACGATGATCTCGGTGGCCACGTCGTCGAGATAGCCCGGCAAGGCACTCGATTCGACGAAGCGCCGACGGAAGTCGCTGGCTGCGAGCAGATCCGCCATTTCGGGCAGGATGCCGCCGCCCAGCAGGACGCCGCCGCGCGCACCGAAGATCATGGCGACACCACCCGCGAACGCCCCGAGCAGACCGAAGAACATGTCCATCGCGGCGACCGCGAGAGGCTCGCCCTTGTCTCGCGCAGCGACGCAGATCTGTTCGGGCCACTCATATGTCGCGGCGACTCCACGCACCGCGCACACCGCGCGGTGCAGCCGCACGAGCCCGGGGCCGGACAACACGGTCTCGGCGCAGACCACTTCGTGCTGGGCCCGCAGGAACCGGGCGACCGCGGCTTCAGCCTCGGTGCCGACCGGCAGTCCGGAATGGCCGCCCTCGCCGGCGATGGGGATCCAGCCCTGCCGCGATCGCAGCAGCCCGGCGACGCCGAGGCCGGTGCCCGGTCCGATGACGGCCATCGGTTCGTCGTACCGGCGGACACCGTTGCCGATCCGGACGAATCCTTCGCGCGGAAGCTGGGGAACCGCCAGCGCCAGCGCACTGAAGTCGTTGATCAGGTCGAGCCGGGTGAGGCCGAGCCGGCGGCGGCTGTCCGCGACGGAGAAGTCCCAGGCCGCATTGGTGAGCCGAATCCGGTCGCCGTGCACGGGCCCGGCGACCGCGACGCAGGCGGCCTGCGGACGGAGCATCCCGGGAATCCGGCCCAGATAGTCCTCGATCGCGGCAACCAGATCCGGATAGTCGGCGCAGCGCAGATTCCGCACTTCCCGTGGTTCATCGCGGCTGTCGGAAACCAGCCCGAATCGGGCATTGGTGCCGCCGATATCGGCTACCAGGCACAGGCTTTCGCGTTCCGGTGCGGCGAGGTCTCCGGCGCCGAGAAAGTCGGCGATGTCGCGAACAGGGTGGGGTGAGCGGGCCGGCACAGCGGGCTCCTTGGGTCGTACGTGATGAGCGAACCCGCGCCACGCTAGAGATACTTAGGTTCGTTTGCAACACCGCTTAAGTACTAGACGTACATAACTGTGCGATCCTGATGTCCGGGCCCGGCCGTTAGTGTTGCGACCGAGCACGTCGGGAGCTCATCGGCAAGGAGGAATGGTGACGGGTCGACCCATGGCGACACCCGGCGTCTCGGTAGGTGACGTGCTCGGCCTCATCCGCGCCGACGCCGTCGCGACCCGGTCGGACATCGCCCGGCAGACCGGCCTGTCACGAACCGCGGTCACCCTCCGCGTGGAGCAACTCCTCGCCCTGGGGTTGGCGACCGAGCGTGCCGAAGGCGCGTCGACCGGCGGCCGCCCACCGAGCCGACTGCGATTCGCCCCGAACGCAGGCGTGGTGCTGGCCGCATCGGTCGGCGCCAGCCGAACCCAAGTCGCGGTATGCGATCTGGCCGGAGAAGTACTGGCGCAGAACGAATTCCCGGTCCCGATCGACAGCGACGCATCAGCGGCACTCGGTGCGGCCGCCGATCACCTGGACCGGCTCCTGATGGATCGACCCACGACGCCGGTATACGGCGTTGGTGTCGGCGTCCCCAGCCCGGTCGATACGGCTTCCGGACACGGCCTGAGCCCAGCCGCTCTCGACGAGACCGCCTTCTCGCACTTGTTCCGGGACCGCTTCAACGCTCCCGTGCGAGTCGACACCGACGTGAACGTCCTCGCCTTGGCGGAGCACGCGCGCCGCCCCGAAGTGAACGACCTGCTACTGCTGAAAGCATCGACCGGCCTCGGCGTGGGAATCATCGCCGGAGGGAGACTGCAACGCGGGGCTTGGGGCGCGGCGGGGGAGATCGGCCATATCAAAGTCAGCGGAGGCGCCGGTCGTTCCTGCCGATGCGGCGACACCGACTGCCTCGAGACCGTCGCCGCCGGCTGGGCCCTCCTCGACCGATTCACCGCCCTCGGCCGCACGACTTCAGGCCTCCCGGCCCTCGCCGACCTGGCCGCCACAGGCGATCCCGACGCGCTCCGGCTGGTCCGCGACGCGGGCCGCAGCATCGGCGAGGTAATGGCCGCCGCGGTCAACCTCCTCAACCCCGCGGCCATCATCGTGCGCGGCGACCTGTCCCGCGCCTTCACGCCCTTGGCCGCCGGCCTACGCGAACAGATCTACCGCCACTCCTCAGCCCTCAACACCCGGGCGTTGCACATCGAACCCGCCAACCCCGACGCACCGACCGGCATACAAGCCTGTGCCGCAATGATTCTCGACGAGGTACTAGAACCTGCGGCCATAAACGCGCGGTTGGCCAGCACTGCCTGATAACAGGGGCAGCGTCGTCAATCAGGCTGCGCGGTGCCACATCCTGTCCCGTGGGTGTCCACGAGGCGCCAACGTCCAACAACGAGGCAAGGAGGAGAAATTCGGGTCCGGAATCGAATCCCGGTGTCGTCTCGCCTTGCTCCACTACCGGTACTTGCATGCAACGCAGGGGATCGAGCTGCGGACGCACGCCACGACGCTCTACAACAGCATTTTCCGCGCTGACCAAGAAATGTTGGTCAACGCCCACCTGTGGGGTGTGAAGCGGTGGCGGCGTCGGGTAGATCGCGGGCCTGATCGTAGGACAGTCGCGCCAGGCCCGTGAAGGGACAGATGTCGCGCTCGGCGAGGTATTTGCCGGGCCCAGGCCGACGGTGGGTTACGAACACCGGTCCGCTGGTGCGGCCGTGGACTGCCCCGAAGCTGCCCGCCTCGGCCGCGCGGTCGACCCCGCCGGACTCCGAGACCGTGGGGCTCAGCCGATCCCGGACTCGGGTGGACGCGCGGCGGCGATGTTCGAGCCGTTCGGAAGACGATTGTGTTCGCGGCTGGCCTGGGGCGGTGATACGAAGACGAAAAGTCACTGACCGCCTTGCGGAAGAAGATGACCCGCAGGCCCAGGACGGTGGCGAGGACCGCCGAGCAATGGCCCAGCAACTGTCGCTGCGAACATATACTCGGCACATGGCCGAGTGGATCTTCTTCATGCATCCGCCCCGCGACAATTTCATCGCCACCATGACCGCAGACGAAAGATCCGCGTTCGCGGCGCACAGGGACTGGCTGGCGCGCCTGGACACCGCCGGTGTGCTACTGGTGGCCGGGCCTACTCTGGGCACGGTCAATACCGGCGTGGGGATCTTCACCGCCGACGACGAGGCCTCCGCACGGCGCATCATCGCCGATGAGCCTGTCACCAGCGGAGGCTTCATGCGCGGCGATCTGCGGCCGATCCAGCTCGGCTACCTCAACCCCCGCACTGAGAGCGAACCCGTCACCTGACCGTCGCACCAGCACGATGGCTGCGCGGTCTTCTCAGTGTTCACGGGCCGAAGCTAAGCGGCGAGTTCCCACCTCCGTCACCCAGCTCACCGAGGCCGGCTTGGCGTGACAGACGGTCAGCGGTGTTGTGCGGCGCGCTCGGCGCGGCGGGACAGATCGGCGAAGGCATCGCGGAGGGCCTGCGGGCCGATGACGTCGATGTCGGTGTCGAACCGGGTCAGCGTGGCTGCGAGACCGGCCCATGACCAGGACCCGATCAGTAGTCGGGTGCGGGTGGGCCCGAGCTCCTCTACGACACCGTCGCCGACGAACGGTGCCACCTGAGCGGCGGGGAGATCGAGGATCACCTCGCCGTGGCACGGCCAATCGTTCACGCCCTCAGAGCCTTTGAACCGGGAGGAGACAAAGGCTGCGACATCACCGCCGGGTAGTGGCCGGCGGATGAAGCGTGGCCCGTTGGGGGTCCGCAACCGCATCCGGTCGACACGGTAGATGCGCCAGTTCCCGCGCTGCGGGTTCCATCCGATCAGGTACCAGCGTCCGCCCCGGATCACCAAGTGGTGGGGCTGTACTCGACGCGGCGGCTGCAGACCGGTGTCGGCGGCCGGTGTCGGCGACTGGTAGTCGAATCGCAGCTCCTCGGCGGCTCGAATGGCTGCGCTCAGTGCGAGCAGGGCTTCGGTGTCGACTCGGGGTCCGCCGCCGCGCCCGGCCGAGTCGACCGCAGTGATGTCGAGGACGTCGATGCGCTGGCGCAGTCGTGCGGGCAGAACCTGTCGTACGGTCGCCAGCGCTCGGGCGGCAGCCTCTTCGATACCCGCCGCCGCCCCGACCGCGATCCGCAGCGCCACGGCCAGGGCGATCGCTTGCTCGTCATCGAAGAGTAGCGGTGGCAGTTCGCTGCCCGCCTCGAGCCGGTAGCCGCCGTCGGGTCCTTTGACCGCGTGGACGAGGTACCCGAGCTCGCGCAGGCGATCGACGTCGCGGCGCACGGTGCGTTCACTGACTCCGAGCCGCTGGGCGAGCAAGCTGCCCGGCCAGTCGCGGCGGACCTGCAGCAACGACAGCAGTGAGAGCAGACGACGGGAGGTGGCTGTTGAAGTGGCGGCCGGCATGGTCGCCAGATTGCCATGAATAGCGGACATTCCCTGTCCTGCACTGTTGCGAGAGTCAACGCTGTTGCCGGACGCCTCCGGCGACGAACCCATTTGTGAAAGGACCAGACATCATGTCGGTCAACGCAGTCGCCCACTTGAACTTCCACGGGCAGGCTCGTGCAGCGCTGGAGTTCTACCAGTCGGTGTTCGGTGGCCAGATCACCATCGCCACCTACGGTGACTTCGGAATGCCCGCCGAGGCGCCCGGCGCCACCAACGTGGTGTTCGGTCAGGTCGTCGCCGACAACGGGTTCCGGGTCATGGCCTACGACGTGCCAGGCCCGGATGCACCGGTCGCGGCGGGCGTACCGACCACCCGCCGCGAGAACGGCACCACCATTACCGCGGAACCGTTCTTCCTGTCGGTGCGCGGCGACACCGTCGAGGAAGTCGGCGCCCTGTGGAAGGGCCTCGCCCAAGATGCCACGGTCATCGAGGAATTCGCCGGGGCCCAGTGGACGCCCGGTTTCGGGATGCTGCGCGATCGTTTCGGCGTCACCTGGATCCTCGACGTCGCGGTCGATCGATAACGATCCGTTCTGAGCCGATCCCGTCCTGGTCTTTCCCTCGACCACACATCAGGCCCTAACCTGCGCATATGACGATTCAGTCGACCGCGGTACTGGACATCGCACTCATACACGATGCAGGAGGCAGTCATGCATAGGTTGCTGGTGCTGTATCCCAAGCCCGCCGACCCTGACCACTTCCGCGACTACTACGTGACCAAACACCTTCCGCTGGTGAGGGAGATGCCCGGTCTGCTTGCGTACCGCCACAGCTTCGATGTGAAGGCGACCACCGGAGAAGCGCCGTATTTCGCGGTCTTCGAAGCCGACTTCGCCGACGCCGCCGCCTTGGCCGCGTCGCGGGCGTCGGATCAAGGCCGGCGTGCGGCCGCCGATGTCGTCAACTACGCCACCGGCGGTGTGGTCGTCATCGACTATCCGGTGCAGGACAGCATCGGCTGAGGCAGGACGGGACGGGACGGTCCGGTTAAACCAGTTCGACTTCGTCGAAGCGAACGGTGAAGGTGTGGCGGCGTTCGCTCAGGACATTGCCTTCGCGGTGGGTGAGGCCTTCGGTGAAGTCGATGCGGAGTTCTTCGCGGGCGGGGTCCACGGTGCGGACTACGGCGCAGACGCCGGTGAACGGTCCGGCTGGGAAGTAGACGACGTCGCCGGGACAGTATTCGGGAGAACCCACGAGGTCAGCGTACTCGAGAAAGATCATCGGCGTTGGGAGCGAAATGCGGGCCCGGCGGATCGAATCCGCCGGGCCCGGGCACGAGAGGGTCGGTCAACGCACGACGTCGAAGACGTTCTTCTGGATGCCGTTGGAGTAGGTGGCGGACTCGACCAGCTTCAGCTTCTGGGCGTCCTTGTCGGTCTGGGAGAACAAACGCTTGCCCGCACCGAGCAGCACGGGGAAGACGAGCAGGTGGTAGCGGTCGATCAGGCCCGCGTCGGAGAGGCTGCGGTTGAGGGTGGCGCTGCCGTGCACGATGATCGGGCCGCCGTCGGTGTCCTTGAGCTTGGCGACCTCGTCGATGGAACGCAGGATGGTGGTCTCGCCCCAGTTCGACACCAGGTCGTCCTCGGTGAGGGTGGTGGAGACGACGTACTTCGGCATCACCTTGTAGCCGGCGAAGTCCTCCATGTCCGGCCACACCGGGCTGAACGCCTCATAGCTGGTGCGGCCCAACAGGATCGCCGCCGATTCCTCCTGCTCGCGGCCCTTGATCTCGTAGGCCTCGGGCACGAAGTCGATGTCCTTGAAGGTCCATCCGGAGTTCCGGTAGCCGGGTTCGCCGCCGGGGCCCTCCACGACGCCGTCGAGCGACACGAAGGCGGAGCTGATCAGGGTGCGCATGTAGTTCTCCTTGATATCCGTTGTGCAGATTGATGATTGAAGGTCAGCCGAGCAGACCGGTGAGCCACTGCTGCCATGCGAGCTCGGCCCCGTCGGTGTCGGGTCCGAACAGGTGATGGAACATCAGCGCCAGGCCCGTGGGGGCCTGGTGGAAGGTGTAGAGGCCGTCGGAGGTGCGGATCTCGAAGCGCTCGTCGTCAGCCCACACCACTTGGCCGGAGAGCGGGGGCAGGCCGACAGGTTCGGCGTGGATCGGTGCGCCCGCGACGAGTGGAGTCGGCAGCGCGAGCGCCCGGGTGAGCGCGGCCCGCACCTGCTGCCCGGAAGTCCCTGTCGCGAAACCGAATACGGGAACCCCGATGCGCCCGGGAAAGTAGCGCAGGTACTCACGCAGCGTGTTCAGGTGGAACGGCCAGCCGCGACGCAGCGCGTCGTATTCGTCCTGCCAGTCGTCACCCAGTACGCCGCTGTGGACCACCCGCAGCACGGTGCTGCCGCCCTCACGCCCCTCGATCAGGTACTCGAAGGCCATGAACCGGCCTTCCTCGTCGGTGCCGGTGCGCGTCGCGAACCGTTTACCCGGCTCGTACGCCGTGATCACGCCTTCTTCCCGCCGGCCTCCGGTGTCCATGGCCGAGACCCCGCCTTCGCGCGCGTCGATCTCATTGCGCCCCATGAACCAGGAGTCGACTCCGGGTCCGGTGGCGATCGCCTCCCACACCTGCTCGGGAGTGGCAGGCAGGTGCTCTTCCAGTTCGATCTCGAACGGATGGCCCATCGTTCACTTCCCCTGTTCTGTGTCGGCGGCGGCGTCGGGAATCTGATGCATCCCGACCACCACCCGATGATTGCGTCCCGCCGCGGCGGACTCGTCGTGATAGCGGCTGACCAATGTCGTCACCGCGCTTGCCAGCTCCTCGGCGAACGCTGCCCGGTCGGCCGCGGACGCGAACCGCACCTGCGCATCGATGCCGAAGGTCGCGACCCGCCGCTGCGCCCGCGCCGCACCGCCGAGTAGCGTGCCGACCTCCTGCACGAGCCGCGACCCCAACGCCAGCAGCCACCGCGCCGACAGCTGATCGGGCGACCGCGCCGGATCCGGACTCACCGCTCCCAGCGCACTGGGCGAAATCACGTAAGACGCTGCCGTGGCGCGATACACGCGCTCGGTGACGTTCCCCTTACGCCGTTCCTCCACCAACTCCACCAGCCCGTGGCGAGCCAGCTCCTTGAGGTGGTAGTTGATCTTCTGCCTCGGCAGCCCCAGCCGCCCGGCCAGCATGGCCGCCGACCCGGGTTCGGCGAGTGCGGCGAGGATCCGAGACCGGATCGGGTCCAGGGAAGCCTCTGCCGCCGCGGGTTCTTCGATCACTGCGACGTCGAGCATGGCTCAACCTTCGCACCGACAAATTATTTTGTCAAGACAATCGGAGTTGTCGGTATGGTGGCTCGCCGCGACGCTCCGCCGCCCCTAGGCTTCGCGGATGTCCACTGTGCGACTTCTGATCATGATCACAACCCAGCCCGGCCTCGGTCACCGCCAGGTCGAGGCCTTCGAACGCCTCGCACCCACCGTGCGCGCCGAGCCCGGCTGCATTCAGTACGACCTGCACCGAGTCGCCGGCAACCCGGATCGCTTTGTCCTGCTGGAGGAATGGGCTTCCCGCGAAGCCTTGGCGGCCCACAACATCACGCCCCACATGATCGAAGCCGGCGCCGCCAATCCGTCCTTCCGGGCCGCCCCCGCGCAGGTTCTCGAACTGTCACCGGACCCGGTGGCTTGACGCGAGAGCCCGCCGAAAGATGCCGTCAGGCAACCGCTTTCATGCCGGGGAGGGCCTGGATGTAGCGGTTGCCCGGTTCGGACTGATCGGGGCGGCCCAGGCGGATGAGGGCGTGGGGGTAGGCGCACTCGTGCAGGAGGGTGTCGCGCAGGCCGGAGCGGACTTCGGCGACCTTCATGGTTTGCGTCAGCAGTGAGCTGGCCAGGCCGTTTCGCGCGGCGGTCAGCAGGATGGAGCTGGCTGCTTCGCCTGCGTTCAGGTGCGAGATCGAATCGTCGGCGGGGGTGCAGAGGATAAGGAGTTCGGCGGCGTCCGGCTCGCGGTCCGCGAATGGGTCAGCGGCGTCGGGGGCAGGGGTGAGCAGGGACCGGCCGGAGGCCCACGTTTCAGTCTCCGGCTTGGCGGTCAGGTCCCGCTGGTCGATGCGGGCCGCGACGCCGGTGAGGAAGTCACCGTAGTTGGTGTTCCGATCGGCGGCGGTGCGATAGACGTTGGACAGATTGCGGCGCAGCCGGTCCGGGACGTGGCGGGCCGCCGCGCGGGTGCCGGCGGTGCTGCCGCTCATCGAGCGGATCAGGTTGGGCGGCATGGTCCAGGAGCGGAAGCGGTTGTGCTGGAACTGCCGCTGGAAGATGGCGCCTGCCAAACTTATCTGATCCCGGTTGGCCGTGCAGGGCGCGAGGTGCAGTACCGCAAGGTAGTTCGCGTCCAATGGGTCAGGCAGCCGCACTGCCGCAGAGGACCAGCCGAAAGCGGTCAGCGCGGTACGGAGATGATGCAGGGCCGCGCCTTGGCCGAGCATGTGCGTTCGATGCGCGGCCGGGTCCACGATTTCGGGACCCTGCGATTCCTCGATCCGAATGTGCATCGATGCCCCGTCGAGCCACCACAGCCACGGCAGTGTGCCGTTCGTCAATGGTGCTTCCCGCGCCATTTCCAGCGCGGCACGAATTGTTTCCTCCGAGGGGGCGGACATCAGACGCATGACTATGGATTCCTGTTGCTGTTTGGCCGGTGGCGGACAATTCACGCAACGGCGGCGGACGGCAGCGGCCCCGGGTGTGATCCCGGAACCCAGACAATCTGAAATGAATCTTCGTCAACTATAAGAGCAGCTCAGGGGCGGTGACGTCCACCCGCGGTGATCCAGCGCACCCTCCGAAACCGGCCTTTTCTCGTCCAACGAGACGGGCATCACAGGTTCTGGATTGCACTTTGTGTGGAGGTTATAACCACCGTCCAGCGTCGGTGATTACAGGCCGAGCTTCGTGACAGCGTTGTCTTCGAGAGGGTTCGCCGTTCGGATATAGCCGTGCACTGTACGCGGATTGGACCAGCGGCCCTGACGCATGATCTCGCGGTCGCTGGCACCGCCGAGGGCCGCTTGAGTAGCGAATCCCGCGCGCAGGGAATGGCCGGAGAACAACGCAGGGTCGAGCCCGGCACGGGCGGCATACCGTTTGACGAGTTCGGCGACCGCACGCCCGGACATAGCGGTCTCGGCGATACCGCCGTGGCGCGAAATCGACGGGAACAGAGGGAGATTCGGGTCGGTCAGGGTGGTGCCGGTGAAGCCGTGGCACCGGTGCAAACGAAGGTCGGTGGCAGGGGCGGCGGCGAGCCAGGCGCGCAGATCACCGCCCGCGTGGGCCTCACGCAGCCGGGTCCAGTCGGCGTAAGCGCAGACCGGGCAGGTGTGCGGGCGTTGACCGCGCGGCAGAGCCACCCGCTGCTCGTTGACGCCGGTGGCATCCGTCTTGGTGGCGGGCAGTTGGATGAGCAGTAGCGGCTCGCCGGTGCCGTGGTCGGTGGCCACGCTGACGTCGGTGACACGCAGAGCGGCGATTTCGCTGCGGCGCAACGCTCCCGCAAATCCAACCAGCAGCAACAGGGTGTCGCGACGGCGTGCCGGTTCGGTCGGCCATTCGGCGGCTGGCAGCTCGCCCAGCAGCTGATCGAGGGTGTGCAGCAGCACGGGCCGCTTCCGCTTCGGACGGCTGCGCCGGGTCCGGCGCATACCGCGCAGCGTCAAACGCACCACGTCCGAGCGGGTAGGAGAGGGCAGCCCATTGGCCGCGTGGACCGCGGCCAGCGCGGCCGCCTTGCGTTCCAGAGTGGCGGCACTGAACGCCCATTCACCGTTCTCGCGCCGGGCGTCGGCGGCCGCGGCCAGATAGACCGCAACGTCAAGAGCGTCGGCCGGCAGCGCCTGCCGCGACTCGGCCGAGCACCACGCCGCCCACGCGATCCAATCGGTCCGATAGGCGCGCAACGTATTCGCCGACTGCGAAGCCTCCAGATAGCGGCGCAGCGACTCCGCCTGCACCTCGTCGAACCGGTCGCGCACCAACCGCAGCGCCGCCGCGTCGACCAGCACACTGCGCACGCCGCGCCGCAGTTCGCCGCGCACCTCGTCGGGCACCGCGATCACCGCGGACTGATCCCGGTGCGGGCGTTCGCTGATCTCCGTCGGTTCCGGCATGCCCTCGACCCTAGATCGAGGGGGCGTTCTCGTTGCGCCAGACCCCGTTTCGCGTGTCAGGGTTGCAGCCGCCAGGCCGCGTCCGGCTTCGGGAGCTGCCAGGCCCAGCCGTGCTGGAGGCGCAATTCGAGCAATTGCCGCCGGCGTCCGCAGGATTGCTCGGTGTCGCCGTCGCCTTCGACGCAGTTGCGGTGGGTCCAGAGCATGGCTTCGACCGTGCCGGACAAGCGCATGGCATCATGCTCGGGCATCCGATGATGCTTGAGCACAGACGGCATGTCCGACATGGCCCAATCATCCCCCAAAGGTGGCGGGCTGTCGTGCGGTCTGTGTGTCTTCGCAACGCCGGAACGTCATCCGCCGTCTACGGGGCTGTTGTCGGCCGCGGGCGAACCGGCCCGATTCGGGCAATTGACCTGCGCCGATGGGTGTCACGCCTCCGGCTTCGACGCCCGCGCCAATTCGACCGTCGCCGCACGCAATTCGGCGATCGCATGGATGGGTTCCAGGTAACCGATCCGGGTCACCGCGATGCCACGCGGTGTGGTGACCCGCAGATCCAGTCCGAACCGATCGGCACGTTCACAGATCGCGGCCGTCGCATCCGGGTAACCGCCGCGCGCGTGCGCCATGTCGAGCAGGGCGTCCGCGTGATCATCGTTGAGATGAGCGATCGCCCGCGCCGCGGCGGGAATGATCGGATCGGCCTGGGCGGCGGCATATTCCTCGGCCGTCGCCGAATCCATCCGCCCGTAGCCGCCGACCCAGCGGACGCGCTGCACGCGCACGACCCATACGGTGAAATCGCTGAAATCGATGTAGGTCTTGGCGGCCGGGACCGCGGCGAGATGCGCGTCGCGGGCCGCGACGGCCTCCGCGCCCTCGGGCCGCTCGGCGACGCCCGCCAGCGTCAATCGCGTTCCCGCGAGCGGATCTTCGGGCAGGTCCGGGGTGACGATGGAGACGCTGGCCCGCGGATCGGCCGCCAGATTGCGGCCGTGCTCGGCCATCCGGGACACGCACAGCACCGGCTGGCCCTCGAGCAGGCCGTACGTGACGAAACTGGCCCAGGGTCCGCCATCAGCGGAAAGCGTCGCCAAGGTCGCCGTATTCGTCGCCGCGGCAACCGTTCTGGCCTCGTCGGCCGCGGTCGGTCGGGTGGTGTTCACGATCGGGGTCAGCGGCGGGGGAGTCGAGGGAGCGTCGCCGGGATCACCGTGGTCGAGGGCCATGCGTCACAGGCTACCCGCGCCATCGAACCCGACCGATCAGTCGGGAAGGATCGGCACCGAGAAGCCCTCACCCTTCCGCAGCAGCGCCGCGCGCGTCACCGTGCCCGCTCCGAACCGGTCCCGCAGTGCGTCCAGCGTCGAATCCAAGGTCGATTCCGCGCGCTGCTCCAACGGCAGCGACAACTGCATGGTGTCGGCCCGGTCGAGATTGGTGAGCGTCAATCCGATCAGGGTGAGGCCGCCGCGCTCCCGAATCAGTGGCATCGCCGAAGCCAGCAGCGTGCGCGCGGCCCGCAGGATGGCCGTGCCGCTGTCGCTCGCCTCCGGCAGGGTGTGGGATCGGGTGGCGCGGGTGAAGTCGTCGAACCGCATGCGCAGCACCACCGTTCGGCACACCCGTCCCGCGGCGCGCAGCCGGTGCCCGAGCCGATCGGACAGCCCGTGCAGGTAGGCCTCGAGCTCCTCATCGCTCCGATGCCGTCGCCCCATGGCCCGCTGCGCACCGATCGATCGCCGACGCCGTCCGGTGTCCACGCGACGTGGATCCCGCGCCCATGACAGCGCGTGCAGATGCCGTCCGATGGCCGGGCCCAGCACCGCCGCGAGCGGTCCCTCGCCCATATCAGCGAGCTGCCCGACCCGGGTGATCCCGCGTTCGTGCAGCTCCCGCGCCGTCACCGCACCCACGCCCCACAACCGCTCCACCGGCAGCGGATGCAGAAACTCCAGTTCCTGGTCGGGCGGAACCTCCAGCAGTCCATCCGGTTTCGATACCGCACTGGCCACCTTCGCCAGGAACTTCGTCCGCGCCACCCCCACCGAAATCGGCAGCCCGACCTCCGCCCGCACCCGAGCTCGCAGTCCCCGCGCGATATCCACCGGACTCCCCGCGATCCGCCACAGCCCGGCCACATCCAGAAACGCCTCATCGATGGAGATCCCCTCCACCTCGGGCGTGGTGTCCCGGAAGATCTCGAACACCGCCTTGCTGGCCTGCGAATACGCCGCCATGCGCGGCGGCACCACGATCGCCTGCGGGCAAAGACTCAGCGCCTGCCGCACATTCATCGGCGTGCTGACCCCGAACGCCTTGGCCTCATAGCTGGCCGCCAGCACGACTCCACCCCCGACCAGCACCGGCCGCCCGCGCAGCCGCGGGTTGTCGCGCTGCTCTACCGAGGCATAGAAGGAGTCCAGGTCAGCGTGCAGAATGGCCGCCCGCTCGGGGCGGTCACCGCTTCTCTGCTCGACGCCGGACACGAACATATGTTCGCATACCGCGCGGTCTGGTGGGTGGGTTGGTCGATAACCCGAATCAGTGGGCCTGTTCGGTCAGGTCGTAGACCGCCATATCGCCGAAGTGGTGAGTGGCGGTGTAGTGGGCCGTCACCCAGTCGAAGATTTCCTTGTTGCCCGCCGGGTGCCAGATGCCTTGAGGTGCATTCGGTTGGGCGGAGGTGGACGGGTCGGCGGGCTTGTCGACGCGCCAGGAATCCGGGAGTTTGACCTCGGGGATGAGGTAGTAAGTGATCTCGTGGTTGCGGACCATGGTTTGGAACTGCGGGAGGGTGGGGGCCGGGTCTGCTGAGGTGAAGCCGCCGATGGCGAGGACGGGTGTGCGGCTGGCCAATTCGAGGGCTGCGGCAGGGGAGGAGCGGTCGATGGCCGCCGACCACTTGGTGTCGGTCTGCTCGAGCAAAGCCACCAGGTTGGGGTCTGTCTGGCCGCCCATCAGCATCGAGATCTGACGGCGGAACTGGTCGGCGGGGCCGGACGGCTTCGGGCGGGCCGGGCCCACGGTGGGGCTGCCGCCGGTGTGGGACTGCGGGAGGGTGGCGGCGGCGTAGGCGGTGGAACCGGCCAAGGATGTGAGGACCCCGGTGATCAGTAGGACGGTTGTGGCGCGATTCCGGT
The DNA here is from genome assembly GCF_054781395.1 of Nocardia tengchongensis. Taxonomy (NCBI): domain Bacteria; kingdom Bacillati; phylum Actinomycetota; class Actinomycetes; order Mycobacteriales; family Nocardiaceae; genus Nocardia; species Nocardia tengchongensis. The sequence goes on along the minus strand of NZ_BAAGUM010000015.1, from coordinate 634,706 downwards.
GGCGGTCCCAGCGGGCGGCCGGCGGGAGCGCCACGACGAGCAGACCTACGGCAGCGATCACCGTGGTCGCGAGGATGGTCCAGCGCAGCCACGGCTGCCAATCGGAATTGCGTTGCAGCAGCACGAAACCCCAGATGCCCGCCGAGAGGATCAGGGCCGCGCCACCGGCCCGGCCGAAAGCTTCGGCGCGGCGGCGCCACACCTCGTGCGCGCCGATCGCGAGGCAGCCGGCGATGGCAGGTGCGACGGCCAGCGTGTAGTACGCGTGCATGCCCGCCTTCATGCCGGAGAACAGCCCGCTGTCGATGACCAGCCACAAACCGAACACCAGCGCGGAACCACGGATCAGGTCGGTGCGCGGTCGTCGGCCGCGCGACAGCAGGACCAGCGCGAACGCGACCAAGGCCGCGGGCAGCAGCCAGGAGATCTCGAATCCGATCTCGCCGGTGACCATGCGGTCCGGGCCGGAGCCGAATCCGCCGCCACCGAAGCCGCCCTGCTTCAACGCCTCCGGAATCTGATAGCCCTCGGGCAGTTCGAAGGGATTGTTGCTGTTGCCGCCTATATGGTTCTTGCCCAGGTAGCGGGCGAAACCGTTGTAGCCCAGCACCAGATCCATGAACGTGTTGTCCTTCGACCCGGCCAGATACGGGCGGGAATCGGCGGGCCACAGGATGGTGAGCAGCACGAACCAGCCGGAGGACACGATCAGTGCGCCCAGGGCGGCCAGCGAGTGCACGAGCCGGGTGCGCAGGGTCGTCGGTGCGACGATCAGGTAGGTCAGCCCCAGCGCGGGCAACACCATGAGGCCTTCGAGCATCTTGGCCAGGAACGCGAATCCCAATGCGACACCGGCCAGCACGATCCACCGCAGGCTCGCCCGCGGCAGCGCGCGCACCGTGCAGTAGGCGGCGGCGGTCATCAGCAGCACCATGACGGCGTCGGGGTTGTTGAACCGGAACATCAACGCCACCACGGGAGTCACCGCGAGCACGACGCCCGCCAGCAGTCCCGCCCCGCGGCTGGCCGTCGCGCGCACCACCGCGCCGTACACCAGCGCGACCGCGCCGACCGCCATGATTGCCTGCGGTGCAAGCATGCTCGCACTGCTGAATCCGAACAGCTGCCCGGACAGGCCCATCACCCACTGCGAGACCGGCGGCTTGTCGACGGTGATGAAATTGCCCGGATCCAGCGATCCGAACAGCAACGCCTTCCAATCCCGTGACCCGGACCAGGCCGCCGCCGCGTAGAAACTGTTGCCCATCGCATTGACGCTGATGTTCCACAGGTAGGCGGCCGCGGTGCCCAGGAGCAGCAGCGCCAGCGCGAGCCGTTCCCAGCGGCGGGCGGGGGACAGGCCGTCCGAAGTCTCGGTCGGCGGGGCGGTCGGTTCGGACGGGGCCAGCTCGGCAGTGGTCACGCTCACCGCGGGAGTGTGTCCGGCCAGCCGGTGAACACCCTGGCCCCGAGCTGGGAGCCTCCTGTGAATCAAGATCTCCCTATGCTGGTCGCATGACCCCTCCGATGACGGCACTGGTGCGGATCGACCCTGACCTCGACGCGGTGACCACGATCGGACCCGAATCAGACCCCGCCGACGCCGGTCTCGCCGGCGCCGACATCGAGGCGATCTGGCGGTCCGTGCAGGACTGGTATCGGATGGGGACCACGCCCGCCATCCAGGTGTGCCTGCGCCACCGCGGCCACATCGTGCTGAACCGGGCCATCGGCTACGGCTGGGGCAACGCACCCAAGGACGCGCCCGACGCCGACAAGCGCCTCGTGACGCCCGATTCACCGTTCTGCGGATTCTCCACGGCCAAGGGCGTGGCCTCCGCCGTGATGTTCATGCTCATCGAACAGGGCGCCTTCGCCTTGGGCGACCGGGTGTGTGATTACGTCCCCGAGTTCAGCAGCCACGGTAAGGACCGCATCACCATCGGTGACGTCATGTCTCATTCCGCGGGCGTCCCGTTCATCACCCCGCCCTATCGCGGCTCCGAACTCGTCCTCGACGAGGAGCTCGCCGTACGCGGCCTCGCCGATCTCGTTCCGAGCTGGCGGCCCAACCGTTTCCGCGTCTACCACGCCATGACCGGTGGCCTGATCCAGCGACTGCTCGTTCAGCGCGCCACCGGCAAGGCGATGCGCGATCACTTGCGCGAACAGGTCCTCGAACCGCTCGGGTTCCGCTGGACCAACTTCGGAGTGCGGCCCGAGGACGTCGACAGTGTGGTTCCCAGTGTGCGCGTGGGCCCCGGACCGTCCAAGGTGTGGCGTCACCTCGCCGGCCGCGCCCTGGGCGGCGGCTTGTCCGGCCCCACGGACGAGTCCGCGGCACGCGCCTTCCTTACCGCGGAACTCCCCTCCGGCAACCTCGTCACCACCGCCGCCGAGCTGTCCCGCTTCTACGAGATCCTGGCTCGCGGCGGTGAGCTCGACGGCGTCCGGATCATGCGACCCGACACCCTCGCGGAAGCCACTCGCCCGGCCCGGCGGCTCCCGGGTGTCGCGGGCCGCGTGTCGGTCGCAGGCTACGAATTGGGTGCGCGCCGTTCGAAATTCGGCGCCGACACCGCCTCCCATTTCGGTCGCAGCGGTCTGACCACCCAGTACGGCTGGGCCGATCCGGCGCGCAGCCTCTCGGGGGCGATCCTGACCAGCGGCAAGGCCCAGGCCGATATGGACCGGCCGTCGCGACTGGTCGCACAGATCTCCACGGCGGTGCGATCCGAACGCTGACTCAGGCCGCGTCGTGGTGGGCCATTCCGGTCAATGCGACGGTATAGAAATCGGCGTCGTGTTGCACGCTGTACCGGGTCGGGAAGTATCCCGTCTTCTGGAATGCCTGGGGCTGCTTGAGGTCCTGGGTGAGGCTGGGATCGCTGAGCAGATACGCGCGGGTGATCATCGGCTCGATGAATGTGTATTTGCCGTCCCACGAACCGTTGATCAGAATCTGCGTGAAGTGGAACTGACTCGGGTCCAGCGGCACGGTGCCATCCACCCAGTGCACACCCATCATCGGGAATGCGGAATCCGGAACCATCAGGTAATCCTGCGGAACATACTGCGGCGCAGGCACATTGGACGCGGCCTCGGAATATCCGACGACGGTCGGGTCGATCGCGTGCTGCGCGGCCATATCGGTCATGTAGAAGTGGAAGTCGAAATGCGGGACGCCGAACAAGTTCGTAGGAGCATGCCCCTGCGCATTCCAGTTCACGGTGACATGGTCGAAGTCGGTTCCCGCGGCCTGTGAGGGCAGCGGAAGATCGATCGTCAACGGCTGGTCCGGAGCAGGATCCACGGCCGGTAGACCGTCCAGAGCCGCCTTCGTGAGCCGAACCCCGATCTCAGTCGGATGACCATCACTGTCGACCGCCACATAGGTCCTGATAGTGCCATTCCCGAGCTGCTGCCCGGCCCCCTCGTATGTCCCCGCCCGGTCTGTACTAGCGCTCGACGAGCACCCAGCAGCCAAAACCACAACCCCCACGAAAACACCCGTGAGCCGTACTAATTCGCGCACACCCAAGAACCTCGATGATCTACCCATGATCGACCCCTCTGCAGTGGTGTGCTGGCCGGGGAAACCGAGAATAGGCGCACTACGACCGCCCGCACCACGCGGACGTCCATCGACTTCGCGCCAAGGCGGCTGTACAAGCCAGCGTCAGGTGTCCTTGATATCGAGTAATCGCCCCACCCAGCAAACGCGTTATCGGCATATGGGTCCAATGAGATGAAAAGTCACGCATTGCGGTGTTTCCGCTGGTCGGGCCGTATCGGGGGACGGTGGGATCATGCCGCCTCGCCGAGGAACGCCGCGTTGCACGGCGGATTTCCGCCGATTCCATAGACTCGGCCACCGCAGCAAACGTCGCGCGTCACACGATCATCCCGGCGAAGGAGTGTCGCTCGTGAACATCGATCTGCGGGGCAGGACCGCGCTCGTCACCGGCTCGACGCAGGGCATCGGGCTGGCCATCGCCGCCGGCCTGGCCCGCAGCGGCGCCCGGGTCGCCGTCAACGGCCGCACCTCCGACCGAGTCGACGCCGCGGTCGCCGAACTGCGTGCGGCGGGCGGGGACGTGCTCGGGGTGACCGCCGACGTCGCGACCGCCGAGGGTGTCGACCAGCTGCTGACCGTGCTGCCCGCCGTGGACATCCTGGTCAACAACCTGGGCATCTTCGGAGCGGTCCCGGCACGTGAGATCACCGATGCGCAGTGGCGCACCTACTTCGAGGTCAATGTCCTCGCCGCGGCCCGTCTCATCCGCACCTACCTGCCGGGCATGATCGACCGGGGCTGGGGACGCGCCCTCCAGATCGCCAGCGACTCGGCCATCGTCATCCCCGAGGAGATGATCCACTACGGGGTGTCCAAGACCGCGCTGCTGGCGCTCTCGCGCGGCTTCGCCAAAGACGCTGCCGGAACGGGGGTCACGGTCAACGCCGTGATCGCCGGGCCGACCCACACCGCCGGAGTGGGGGATTTCGTCTATCAGCTGGTGAACCGGGCACTGCCGTGGGACCAGGCGCAGCGCGAGTTCATGCGCGCGCACCGCCCGCAATCGTTGATCCAGCGGCTCATCGAGCCGGACGAAATCGCCAATATGGTCGTCTATCTCAGCTCGCCGTTCGCCTCGGCGACCACCGGCGGGGCCCTACGCGTCGACGGCGGCTACGTCGACTCGATTCTGCCGTAGGAGCACGGCGCGGTGGTTCACGCGCCGCGGCCCGCATCCCGTCTCGACGCTCTGGCCGAGACCGCCTCAGTTGAGCGTGTCGGGATGCGGCCCGGTACGGAGGTTCCGATCCAGCGTCGCAATGGCGGCCATGTCGTGTTCGGCGAGTTGGAAGTCGAAGACATTCAGGTTGTCTCGGATTCGGGAGGGGGTGACCGACTTCGGGATCACGATATTGCCGAGCTGTAGGTGCCAGCGGAGCACGACCTGAGCGGCGGACTTTCCGGTCCGTTCGGCGATCGCGGCAATGGCGGGGTGGGTGAGGATCTCGCCCTTGGCCAGCGGGCTCCAAGCCTCGGTGGCGATGCCGTGCAAGGCGTGGAAGGCGCGGAGGTCGGACTGCTGTAGCGCCGGGTGCAGTTCGATCTGGTTGACAGCGGGGACCAGTTCACTGTGGTCGAGAAGTCGGCTCAGATGGGCCGGTTGGAAGTTGGAGACGCCTGCGGCCCGGACTGCGCCCTGTGCGGCGAGGCGTTCGATGGCGCGCCAGGAGTCGAGGTACAGATCCCTTGCGGGAGTGGGCCAATGGATGAGGTAGAGGTCCACGTGGTCGAGGCCGAGCTTGGCGAGGCTGTCGTCGAAGGCACGCAGCGTGGCCTCGTAGCCCTGGTCGGCGTTCCACAGTTTGGTCGTGACGAACAGATCGCCGCGCGGCAGCCCGGAGGCCGCGAGCGCCCGGCCCACACCGGCCTCGTTGCCGTAGATCGCGGCAGTGTCGATGCTGCGGTAGCCGGTTTCGAGGGCGGTGCTCACCGCCGCGGTGGTCTCGTCGTCGGGAACTTGGAAGACGCCGAAGCCGAGCTGGGGAATCTCGACCCCGTCGTTCAGCGTGATGGAGGGGATTGCGTTGTCGTTCATCGGGTTTCTCCTGAATGAATGGACGGGTCGGGGGACAGCCGTCAGTGCTGGAGGGCGCGTGGACGGGATGCCGCGGCGGGTGCGTGCCCGGTGTCACGACGTTCGAGCGCCGCCGAGAGGACCGCGAGACCGAGTGCGGCCGCGGCGAGCAGCGCACCGACCCAGTTCGGGGCGGTGTATCCGAACCCCGCGCCGATGACGATGCCGCCGAGCCACGCGGCAAGCGCGTTGCCGAGATTGAACGCGCCGATGTTGACCGCCGAAGCCAGGGTGGGAGCGCCGTGTGCCTGATCGAGCACCCGCTTCTGCAAAGGCGGAACGGTGGCGAATCCGAGCGCCCCGACCAGCAGAATCGTCACGGCCGCAAGGGTTTTGTCGTGCGCGGTGATTGTGAACAGCGCGAGCACGACCGCGAGGCCGCCGAGACTGGCGTAGAGCATCGGCATCAGCTTGCTATCGGCGAACCGGCCACCGAGCAGATTGCCGAGGAACATGCCGATGCCGAACAGGACCAGCAGCCAGGTGACCGAGCCGTCGGCGAAACCCGTGACCTGGGTCATCATCGGTGCGATATAGGTGATCGCGGCGAAGACGCCACCGAATCCGAGCACCGTCATCGCCATGGCCAGCACCACCTGCACATTGCCGAGTGCGGCGAATTCGCGGCCCAACCGGGCACTTTCGGGGCGCGGTAGGTCCGGTACGAGCTTGGCGATGCCGATCAGCCCCGCCACCCCGAGTGCGGCGACGATGCCGAAGGTCGCCCGCCAGCCGATGGCCTGCCCGATGAAGGTGCCCAGCGGCACACCGACGATATTGGCGACGGTGAGCCCGGTGAACATGGTGGCGATCGCACCGGCCTTCTTGTCCGGGGCGACCAGGTCGGCCGCGACGACCGACCCGATGCCGAAGAACGCGCCGTGCGCCAGCGAGGCGACGATGCGCCCGGTGAGCATCACCCCGAAGGTCGGGGCGAGCGCCGAGATCAGATTCCCGGCCACGAACAATCCCATGAGCAGCATGAGTATCTGCTTGCGGCCGACCCGCGTGCCGAGCGCGGTCATCACGGGGGCGCCGACGACGACACCCAGCGCATACCCGGTGACCAGCAGCCCGGCGGCCGGGATGGTGACCCCGTAGTCACCGGCGATCTCGGGCAGCAGGCCCATGATGACGAACTCGGTGGTTCCGATCCCGAATGCGCCGATGGCCAGCGCGAAGATGGCGAGAGGCATGGGCACGACCTTTCCGTGATTGCTTGAGTGAGCCCTTAGTGCTCCTCGACAATAATTGCAGACGCGGCATATATGCAACTGCAACTACTGTGATGTGCAGATCACGGTCGATCGGCGACCGGAGTTACCGCTGGTCGGCGGGACCATCCAAGGCGCGCACGGTCTCCACGAGCCGTGCCAGCTCGGGATGCTGCTCGGCCTGATCCAGCGCTTCCCGCAGGGCCGCGTCATGAGTCGGCCGAGCCTCGGCCAGCAGTGCCAGCCCGGCCTCGCTGACGTTCGTGTAGATCCCGCGCCGATCGGTCGGGCACAGGTAGCGGGCAAGCAAACCCCGGTCTTCGAGCCTGGTCACCAGGCGAGTCGTGGCGCTCTGGCTGAGCACGACCGCGTCGGCCACCTGCTTCATCTGCAGATGCCCGCCATCCCCGTCGTGCTGGCGACTGAGCACCTCGAGCAGCGAGTACTCCCGCACGCTCAGATCGTGCCGGGATTGCAGCGCGCGCTCGATGTGCGAGTCGATCCTGCCGTGCAGCAGGGACAGGGCTGCCCACCCACTCGCGAGAGCTGTCAGCGCCGGGTCTTTCGCGGTCATACGACCAGGATAGTCCGCATCGACAAATATCAGCTCGAGGTGATAAGCAGCGAATGCAAGTAGCCGCGACCGGGACCTGACCAGCAAATCGGCCGGCGCTCGGGATCGTCGACAAGCACTGATCCGCCGCGTCCTTCAATCGCACGCCCGCATCGGCAGCGCCCGCACCTGTCCCACGATCAGCCCTTCCGCATGGTCGGTTCTGGACCTGGATCCGCATTACCGCAAACAATTTGTGGCGTCACCTGCGTCCGGGGTGAGCATCGCACCAGCTCGGCACGCGATTTTTCACGACACTGGACGCCGCATGCCCTATCGGACCGCGTTTGCAGCAGCCCATTCGCCGATTACATCGAAGTCGCTCGACCTGAGTCCGACCTGGTGGTCAACCCGGTAAAGCAGAGCAGGACCAGCGTGGTTATCCGCGACCCACTCCTTGTCCCCGTCGCAGATCTCATCATCGACCCAGATGAACGCGCGCCCCGCCGCGCGCGCAACCAGAGCCCGAGTCTTCCAATGCAATCCGAACCAAGAGTCGATGTGTTCATCATCGTCCTTCGGCCACTCCATCACCGGCAGCACCGGCAACCCCAGGATGGGGCTCAGGTAGCTGTTGGCCTCCTGCATCCAGGTTGTCGCCCATACCAATTCGCACCGAAGTCCCAACAGGAGCGGCCCCAGCACCGGATCGATTCGTCCTGCCAAGGGGTTCGTCCCGCCGCACGCCGGGGAAGGAGGCGACGCAAGCCCGTCCAAACGGGAATCACCGAACGGAATCAACGGCCCATCAACGTCGAGGAACAGCAGCGGCCGGTCCGACCTAGTCATTCCGGGCCTCGCCCGAGTGGTGAATCCACCATCCAGGTCCCCACCGCAGCACCTTCCCGTACAGCGCCCGAATGAGACCCTCCTCGAAACTGTCGGTCTGCCGCATTAGTGATCGCCGTGGCTCGACTACTGGTCCCGCACTGCCAATTCCGCGCGGGCGGCGGTGAACCATTCCTGGGTGCCGACGAGTCCGGCGGCGATGTCTTTGCGGGCGCCGTTGAAGCCGTAGAGGTTGCCGGCGTAGCGGGTGAGGACCGAGCCTTCGTGTTCTTCGAGTTCCTCGAGCATTGCCGTGTCCTGGAGGAGGTAGGCGACGTCGGCGAGTTCGCCGGCGGTCCAGGCGTCGCGGTAGGGGTCCCAGCCGTGTTGTTTGACTTCGAGGGCGCGGGCGACCAGGGCTGTCCGGAGCGCTGCGCGGTCGGCGTCGGTGGGTTGCCTGGTTTTGAGGTGGTCCCAGCTGATCCGTTCTGCGTCGGCCATGGGGTGATTATCGCATCGGTGATCATTCGGCCCCGATGTTGACCTTGCCCCTGGGGGCAGCATTTAGATTCGGCGGTATGCGGATTGGTGAAGTCGCGCGGCTGGCGGAGGTCAGTCCGAAGGCGATCCGGCGGTATGAGGCTTTGGGATTGGTGGCCCCGACCAGGCACGCCAACGGCTATCGGGAGTACGACGACGACACGATCCGGCTGGTGCGGGAGATCCGGGTGCTCAATCGGCTCGGGATTCCGGTGGAGGAGACACGCCCGTTTCTGGAGTGTCTGGTGGCGGGCAGCGAGCACGGTGACGACTGCCCGGAGTCGCTGGCCGAATATCACAGGGCCATCGACGATCTGAACGCCCAGATCGATGTGCTGACCGCCCGCAGGGACGGTTTGATTCAGCGACTGCGCGAGGCCGCGTATCGGCGCAGTGACGTCGTCCCGGCTCCGGGCATGGACGATCTCATGAAGCTACCGACTGATCTGGTGGCGCCGATCGACGACGGTGCCGCCGCACACCTGCCGGGCGTGCGCGTGCCCGCGGTGTCGATCGACGACTCCAACGGCGAGCGAATCGATCTCGCCGCGCTCGGCCCCGGACGCACCGTCATCTACCTCTACCCGCTGACCGGCCGACCCGATGCCGACATTCCCGCTGGTTGGAACGAGATCCCGGGCGCCCGCGGTTGCACACCCCAGGCCTGCGGCTTGCGAGACCACTACGCCGAGCTACGGGCCGCGGGCGTCGACCGGCTCTTCGGCCTGTCCAGCCAGACCACGGACTACCAGCACGAGGTCGTCACCCGATTGCGGCTGCCGTTCACGATGCTGTCGGACCCGGACTTCCGCCTGGCCGACGCACTGTCGCTGCCCACCTTCGACGTCGACGGCACCCGCCTCTACAAGCGCCTGACCCTGGTCGTCAGGGACGGCGTGATCGAGCACGTCTTCTACCCGGTCTTCCCGCCGGGCCGACACGCGGCCGAACTCCTCCGCTGGCTACACGACAAGGAATCCTGACCATGACCGAGATAACCCACATCACCGACGAGACGTTCGAGCGGCAGGTCCTGGCCCGCAAGGGGACCGTCCTGGTGGATTTCACGGCCGAGTGGTGCCCGCCCTGCCACATGATCAAGCCGGTGCTCGCCCAGATCGCCAACGAGCGGTCCGCCACCTTGACCATCCACACGATCGACACCGACGAAAACCCCACGGCCGTGCGGGATTACAAAATCATGTCCCAGCCGACCCTGCTGCTCTTCCGCGACGGTCAGCTGCTCCGCACGCTCGTCGGCGCACGATCGAAGACCAAGCTTCTCGCCGAACTCGATGCCGCACTCCAAGGCTAGATCCGAGACCGCAGCGCTCGTAGCTCGGCAGCGCCGTCGAGCAAGGACAGCGAACGGGATTCGATGCTCGCATCCCGGACCGCCAGCCGCTCCAGCACCTCGTTCCAACGGCGAGCGCCCCGGAATTCGGCCATGAGGATGCCCAGCGCCGGGATGCCGTAACCGGCTCGACGGAGCTGGTGCACGATGCGCGCGTCGCGGACATCGGCGGGTGCGTAGACGCGGGCGTCTCGATGAACGGCTCGACCCGGAGTCACCAATCCTGTTGCATCCCAATGCCGCAGGGTCGACGGGCGGATGCCGAGGGCATCGGCCAGCTCGGAGACGCTCATCGAGTCCGATCCGCGGACCTCGGCGAGGGGTTCCTCGCTGATGTGGCGGACGGCGGCCCGGGTTGCCTCCAGATCACGGCGCTCGGTGTCGAGGCCGGCGTGCGCGGCATCGAGCAAGGCGAGCATGCGCGTGGGGGAGTCGTGATGGGCGGCCCGGACGATCTCCTTGGCCGCCACGGGTCCGGTTCCGGCCGCGAGCGCGCGGTAGGCCCGAGCCGACACGACATGAACGGCGTCGTAGGCGCGATACCCGGCCGGAGTCCGCGCCGCGGGCGGCAGGACGCCATCACGTTCGAGATTGCGGATCTGCTGCACCGAGTACCCGGCCCGGCGCGCCACATCGGCGGTCCGCAGACCAGCGGAGTTGCGACTTTCGTTCAATTCACCTGGGCTTTCCGGGAACAAGTCTCCACAAGCACTTCGGGTCCACGATAGAACTCATGGATATCGAGGAGATCACCGAGTACATCGAGTCCCTGGACGGCGTCCTGACCCTCGCGCCCGGCCCGGGCAGCGGATACCCAGAGATAGCCTGGGGCGACAGGTTCTTCTACTACGCCCCCGACGGCCAGGTCCCGACCCGAACCCAGCCCTTCGCCACTATCGTCACCAAGGACTACCCCGACGACGCGACCTCGCAGCTGAACCGCCCCGGCATCTTCCGGCTCAACATCAGTGTCGGGCGGGACGCCTTCATTGCTGAGCTGGGCCACCCCCCGCGCGAAACCGCAGATCATCCGCTCGACCCCGCCGCAGCCGATTCCCTGTTCGCCCACCCGGTGTATGCCGGCGCCGCCTGGCTATCGGTCATCAATCCGGACACCACGACTCCGACGATCAAGGAGTTGCTCGTTCTCGCCCACGACCGCGCACGGACGTGAAGACGGCCGACCATTCGTTGACATCCTGATCGGCCGGTGGTCTCATCAGAGGTAGCTGGGGGTTTCCTGTGAACACTTCCGATGTGAATCCAGTGCACAACGCGGCCTGCGATGTTTGTGTCATCGGGGCGGGAATTGTTGGCCTGAACGCCCTGTACGTCGCGAGCCGCTACCTGAGTCGCGATCAAAAAGTCATCCTCGTGGACCGGCACCCTCGACCCGGCGGGATGTGGGTCGACGCCTACCCCTACGTTCGATTGCATCAGCCGCATCCACTGTTCACCGCCGGCGACATCAAATGGACGATCGGCAAGGAACGCTCCTACCTCGCGACGAAAACCGAGGTACTGCAGCATTTCGAGCACTGCCTGCGGGTGATCGGACAACGCCTTCAGATCGAGGAGTACTTCGGCTTCGACTATCAGTCGCACGAGGAGACCGGCGGCGGCGTGCGGATCACGTGCACGGGTCCCGACGGTACGCCGCTCGTGATCACCGCCGACAAGCTGATCAAGGCGTTCGGCACGAATGTCGCACCCTTGGACCCACTTCGGGTTTCGAGCACACGGGTGCGATCGGTGTCGCCCAACTACTGCGACGTCCGGGTCGATGACATGGCCGCCAGCGACACACCGGTGTGGATCATCGGCGGCGGCAAGACCGCGATGGACACCGCGGCGGCTCTGATCACGGCCTGCCCAGGGCGGGAAGTGAACCTGGTCGCCGGGCCGGGAACCGTCTTCATCAATCGCGACCGGATCCTGCCGCGCGGGGCACGCCGCTGGTGGGGCGGCGCCATGCCGAACCGGTTGTTCATCGACATCGCACGCCATTTCGACGGCACCAACGAGCCCGAGGTCCAGGATTGGCTGCTGCGCACCTCCGGACTGGCGGTGACTGAGCACCCGAACAACTTCTTCGCGGGCCTGTTGTCGGAGTCGGAACAGCGGACCATCCGCGAGGGTCTGAACACGGTGGTCGTGGATCACCTGGAGGACGCGGTCGACCGCGACGGTTCCGTTGAATTGCAGTTCCGCAGCGGCGATTCCACCGTGACCACCGCAGGCAGCTGGCTGGTGAACTGCACCGGCTACCTGATGCACACGAGCACCCCCTACGAACCCTACGTCTCGCCGTCCGGGTCGGTGCTGTCGATCCAGACCCGTTCGGCGACATTCGGATTCCTGTCGTTCGCCGGCTACTTCCTCACTCACCTGATGTTCCGCGGCAAGCTCCGAGAGCTCCCGCTGTACGCGGTCGACGGCGACAACCTGCGGACGAAGACAGCGACGGCCGCCGCCCTCACCTACGGCGCGCTGACCCTGCATCTGTACAACCTGAGCCTCATCTACGACGCCCTCGGCCCCTCGGTCTTCCTCCACTGCGGCCTCGACTTCGACCGCTGGTACCCGATCCACCGCCGCGTCACCGACACCGCGCACTTCATCCGAACCCACCGGCGCGACCAGGAGCACAACCGCCAGACTCTCGACACCCTCCGCGACCGCTTCCACGTCCGCTGCGGCCCGGTCATCTGAATCGACCTCAGCCGCAAAGCCATCGAGTTCGGCGTTCCGCCCCATCGCACTCCGGCGATTTCCGCGGCGATCGGCCGTGCCGATCCCGACCAGATTCGCGCGGTCGGCAGGTATCTCGGCCGAAGCCCCTAGGAGCGAGCGTGACCCGGAGCGCGATCGGGCGGCGTATTCGCTGCGGAACCGGCCCTGACGTCCGCGTCATCGAGCGCGGGCACGAGCGGGGCTAGAGCGGCGCGCAGCAGATCGGACAGCGGACGGGATACCACGACGAAGCCTGCGATGGCGGCATCGGAGGCGGGCTGTAGCCATTGTTCGAGCGCGACTCGGATGGCGGCCGCGACTCCGGCCGCGAGTACCGGGGCGGTGAATTCGTCGATGGCGCTCAGGCGTTCGGTGATCGCGGCGGCGAGGGGTTTCGCGAGCGCGTCCGTGGTTCCGAGAAAGACCTCACGGAGTGCCTGATGCGTGGTGATCAACAGCAGTGCGTCGCGGCGGGCTTCGCCCGGGTCGATGTACTCCGCCAGGACCGCGTCGATGATCGCATCCGCGAGGCGGACTTCGGGGGCCCGGGCGGTGACGGCTGCGGCGACCCGCGCCTCCCGCTCGGCGGTGACGGCCGCGACGATCGCCTGATCGCGGCTCGAGAAGTAGTTGTTGTACGTGCGGGGTGAGACGCCGGCCGCCTCGGCGATGTCCTCGACGCGCACATTGTCCGGCCCCTGCTCGAGGGCCAGTCGTAGTGCGGCTTCCCGGAGGGCTTCGCGGGTGGCCTGCTTCTTGCGCTCGCGCAATCCTGCCGGTCGCGTTGTCACGACCCGATCCTGTCACACAAAGGTGCGTGCACGAAATATTGCGTGCGCGCATGTTTTGTGGCTAGCCTGGCGTCGACCGAACCTCCGGATCAACAGAAGGAATCAGACATGCGCGCCAAGGGAATGACCTATGACACGGGGTTCATCGCGAAGGGCCACACGTCACGACAGGACTTCGACCCCGACGTCGTCCGTCGGGAGCTGGCGATCATCCGAGATGACCTGCACTGCACGGCCGTTCAGATTGTCGGAGGCGATGCCGACCGGCTGGAACTGGCGGCGCGGCACGCCGCGGAACTGGGCCTCGAGGTGTGGTTCTCGCCGTACCCGCTGGAACGGACAGCTGCCGAGATTCTGGCGTTGTTCGCGGATTGTGCGCGACGGGCAGAGCGGCTGCGGGCGACCGGGGCCGAGGTCGTGTTCGTGACGGGAGTCGAACTGAGCCTGATGAATCGGGAGTTCCTGCCCGGCGACACCGTCTGGGAGCGGCTCGAATTCGTGCTCGGCAACGCCGAGGCTCGCGGTGAGCGACTGGCCGAGCTCATCGGTCGTCTCGACAAATTCCTGGGCGAGGCCGTGGCGGTGGTGCGTGAGCACTTCGGAGGCAAACTCACCTACTGCGCCATCCCATTCGAACGGATCGACTGGACGCCCTTCGACATCATGTCGATCGAACTCATTCGCTCCGCCGAGGTGGCCGACCAATTCCGGGCCGGGGTGAGCGACCTGGTCGCCCAGGGAAAGCCGCTGGCGATCACCGGTTTCGGCACCGCCGGCTGGAAGGGCGCGGCCGATATCGCGCCGCGCAGCAACGAGATAGTCGAGTACGACGCCACCGGTGCCCCGGTTCGGTTGAACGGCAGTTTTGTTCGGGACGAGGCCGGACAAGCCGCCTACCTGTCCGAACTGCTGGAGATCTTCGACAGCGAAGGTGTCGACAGCGCCTTCGTATTCCTCTTCGCGCTGCACAGCCACCCGCACCGTCCCGACGGCGATCCCCGTGACGACTTGGACCTCGCCAGCCTCGGCATCGTCAAGGTCCTGGAGGGCAACTATGGCGACACCTATCCGGACATGACATGGGAACCGAAGGAGGCCTTCTCCGCAGTCGCTCAGTCCTACCGCGCCTGAAAGGTGGATCGAGACGGCTGCGGACCGATGACGCGTTGCGGGGTTCGGGTTGCGCTCGGCCGCGGACGCTGTTGGGGCGGGCCAGGGTTGCGAGCCGCCCCAGCGATCGGGGTGCGGTGGTCAGGCGCCGCAGATTCCCTCGACGGCGACCTTCTGGAATGCCGTTGGGTAGGTGACGATCCCGTCCGGGTACTTGGCCGCGCCCTGATGGAACTCTGGGTTGGACAGCGCCGCCAGTAGGGCTGCGGAGGATTCCCACACCGCGATATTGGCGAACAGCCGGCTGCCGCCGAATCCGCGGTGCATCTGGGTGGAGACGAAGCCTGGTTGTGACTTCATGAAGGAAGCGTCCTCGGCCCAGATCTTCAAGAAGTCATCGGCCAGCTCGGCCGGGACGACGAAGGTGTTGATGACGGTGATCGGACCGGTGTTCTCCTGCAGCTGAACGGGGAGCGGGACCGTAGGGTCCACTGCCTGGAATTGGATCATTGCTTCATCCTCTCGTTCTGACTTCATTCTCAAATCTACTGTGCCCGTGCGTCATACG
Source organism: Nocardia tengchongensis (assembly GCF_054781395.1). Classification (NCBI taxonomy): domain Bacteria; kingdom Bacillati; phylum Actinomycetota; class Actinomycetes; order Mycobacteriales; family Nocardiaceae; genus Nocardia; species Nocardia tengchongensis. Next base: position 619,364 of record NZ_BAAGUM010000015.1, on the reverse strand, counting down.
CTGGCGAGCACTTCCTGACGGGCTGTCACCGGCCGATACATGCAGACAAAGAACAGGACGAATCCAATCGTCAGGAGGATGTGTCCGCCGCCGGACAGATGGGCCAGGAACCCGCTCTCGGATTGGCCCTTCACGGTGCGAATTCCGATCAGGGTCATGCAGGTCACCGACCAGAGGACACCGGTGTTGTACGTCCAGAAGAACCAGCCGTACAGCCGCTGCGAGGACAGTGCGAACTGCTTGTCCAAGGCCAAGACGATGAGCAGGAACAGCGTGCCGAGCGACAGCAGGTGTGTGTGCGTGATCGCGAGTTCGGTCTTCCCGGTGAAATGGTGGGACTTGGTGAAATCGCGATAGAACAGCCCGGACAACAGTCCGAGCACGGTGTAGAGGGTCGCCGCGTAGTAGAGCTGTTTCATCGAATTCCTTGTCGGAGTGCGGGGTACCGGCCTTCCCGTGGGGCGCCCTGCCCGATCCTTGCGGCCGGTCGGCCATCATGACGACGACCACTCTAGAACAGATGATTGTTAAATGGAACAGTGTTCTAGTAAGCGGACCGACGGTCGTCTAGACTCGGGGTAGTACGAGCGCGTCGACCGCGATGGGCTCGATACGCTGACTGACCACAGATGTGGTTGTTGACAGGAGGAGTAGATGTCGGCGGAGCAATCCGGCGTGGTCCGCTTGCGCGATCGACGTGAGCAACTGACGCTGCGGGTCATCCTGACCACCGCACGCCGGCTCTTCGCCGAGAGCGGATACACGGGCACGTCGATCCGGTACATCGCCCGCGAGGCCGGGGTCGCACCGCAAACGATCTACTCGCACTTCGGCTCCAAGGCCGGAGTGCTGCGAGGACTGATCGACCTGCTCGAAGAAGAAGCGGGATTGATCGACCTGCGTGCCGAGTCCCAGCACCTCGACGATCCCCTGGAGTTGATCCAGGTATTGGCCAAGGGAAGTCGGCAGGTCCGCGAGCGGTGCGGCGACATCCTCACTCTGCTGCACTCCGGCGCCAGCATCGACGCCGACATCGCCAACGCCAGGGCAGAAGCCATGCGCCGCAACCGCATCGAAATCGACGCGGTCATCGTGCAGATTCGCGAAGCCGGTAGAGACCTCGACGCCACCGCCACGGACGTCGCGATCGCGCTGATGACGGACGACGTCTACCACAGCCTGGTCACCGACGCCGGCTGGACGCCCGCGGCGTACGAGCAATGGCTCACGAATACGCTCGCGCTCCAGCTGTCACAGCCGTAAGTCGGCGGCCTCCGCAGACGGTTGCCTTCGCCGAGAAGCCGGATGAGCGAATGGCTACGGTGAACAGGAACCGTCCACCTGGATCGAGAGCCGACCTGATGACCGAGTCTCCACTGATGCTGACCAAGGGCCAGAACGCCGAATTGGGTACTGCCGCGGTGGTGATCGCCGTGAGTGCCTCGGCCCCGGTGGACATTTCGGCACTGCTGGTCACTGCGGCGGGGAAGGTGCGCTCGGACGCCGACTTCGTGTTCTACAACCAGCCTGCCGCGCCCGGTGTCCACCTGTCGGCGGGAACACTGCGGGTGGATCTGAGCCGAGTACCGGCCGCGATCGCGCAGATCCGGGCGGTGGTCACCCTCGACGACCCGCACGCGTGCTTCGGGGCCTATTCGCCGCCGACGGCAACTCTTGCCGATGCGGGCGGAAAGCCGTTGTACAACTATCGGATCGACGGCCTCGGCAGGGAATCCGTGATCGTAGCGATCGAACTGTACCGTCGCGGTTCGGGCTGGAAGGTGCGAGCGGTCGGACAGGGTTATGCGGGCGGGTTCGCGGATCTGATCACCGATCACGGTGTCGTCGTTGATCAACCAACGATCGACTCCGCCGCAGCGGTGCCTGCGCCCGAGCCGTTCGAGTCGGTCCGGTCGATGCCGGGCGAGGCGAAGTTGTCGTTCGAGAAGCGCCAGGTTCTGGATCTGCGCAAACGCGAAGTGGCCAAGGTGTTGCTGACCAAGGGCGCACAAGGCGTGCGGGCCAGGGTGATCCTGGTGATCGACAAGACCGGGAGTATGGCCGGGCTCTACAAGCGCAAGGTCGTGCACCAGGTTGTGGAGCGGATGATCCCGGTCGCCATTCAGCTCGACGACAACGGCGCGCTCGAGCCGTTCCTCTACGGCCAGAAGTTCGCGAAGCTGCCCGACATCACCGTTGAGGACGCCGAGCGGTGGTGCGCGACGTTCCTGCACCTGAACGGCGTGCATGCGGGCATCGACTACCGGCACATCGGTGCGGTCAATGACGAGATCCCGATCATGCAGGCGATTCTCGGGTCGCTGCAGACCACCGGTGAGCCGACGCTGGTGCTGTTCTTCACCGACGGCGGGTTCAGCAAGCGCCGCGAGATCACACAACTCATGCGCGCCGCGTCGAGGGCGCCCGCCTTCTGGCAGTTCATCGGGCTGGGGCCCAACAACTTCGGGATACTGTCCAAACTCGACGATCTCGATGGCCGGGTGGTCGACAACGCAGGCTTCTTCGCCGTGCGCGACATCGATCAGCTCTCCGACGCCGAGCTGTACCGCCTGCTGCTCAGCGAGTTCCCCTCCTGGATCCAGGCCGCACGCCAGGCCGGCGTACTGCGCTGATCGAGTTGGTCGGTGGCCGTCTTTCGCTGATATCCGCAGGCTACGAGCCGAACCACCAGACGTCGTGTGTAGTCCAGAGTTGCCTGTGCCCAGACACACGCAAGTTGACGTTGTCGTGAAAACTCACCACCAAGCCCCCGTCGTCATCGACGGTGACATCGTGAACGGTCAGGTTGAGCACTTCGGCCAGGCGTAGCAGCCTGAGCTTTTCGTCGTCCTCCTCCACGGAGTCCAGGACAGCAGGGCCCGGTACCACCGTAAAGCTGCTGTCGATGTAGAGGCGGACTTCCTGCGGAGATGCTCCGTCACGATTATCGGCGAATGTCACGTACGGCCACGCTTGCCGAATGCCGATTTCAACGACGAAGCGTTCACGCAGGAGCGCCGGGGCATCATCGTGATTCATGAGAGGCAGGCGCCGGCGGATTGGTCGAGCCCTTCTGCATCACGTTGATCCTCGGATAGGACTGCAGCGCAATGACTTCGACACCCTCGTCGAGTGGATTGGCGCCTCCGGGGAGGGAAATTGAGTCGTGGGTCTGTCAGGTCTCCGGTGGGATCTCCGCAGTGAAGATCAATCAGTACTGCTATCGCAGCCCAAACCCTCTGCGAATTCTTCAACGGTGAGGCCTACCTCCAACCGCCGGAGTGGGAGTCATCGGCTCTGCTCTTCGTGCGGGTAGCGGGATCGGATCAGTTCGGTTGCTGCTCGCGCGGTTCGCTCGAAGGGTTCCAGGGTGCCTGCGGCGCGGCAGAGAATGTGGGCGCCTTCGAGCAGGCCGATGAGTGCGGTGGCGAGGTCCGCGGCTTCGGCGGGTTCGACACCGGTGGCGCCGAGCCGCTCGGCCAGTGCCGTTGTCCAGGAGGTGAATGCGGTATCGGCGATGGCGCGCAACGCGTCGCCGTCCGGTTCGACAGTGATGGCCGCGACGGCGCAGCCACCGCCTCCGGCGGACGCGGCGACCACTGGGCGTACCGCGTCGAGGAAGTTGTCGACGATCGCTGTCGGCGTGGTTCCCGGTAGTGCGGCCATGTGGGCTCGCACATCTTGGCCGTTGCGGGTGGCGGCCTCCGCGACCAATTCGCCTTTGCCGCCGGGAAAGTGGTGGTAGATCGCCCCGCGCGCAGCCCCGCTGGCATCGAGGATCTCGGTGAAGGACATCCCCGCGACGCCCCGACGCTGGAGTGCATCGATGGCGGCGTCGATCATCCGGGCCTTGGTGTCGCTCGGCATCGTGTTCTCCCTAGGTTGACTAGTACGGCCATCCTACTGCACACTCGGTCTCGCTAGTACGTACGTACTAGCGAGACCGAAAGTAGGAGAGAATCATGCCCATCACCGTTACCGCTCCTCGCGGCGTGCTCACTGACGCCGGCGAGCGCGAAATCCTCCCGCGGCTGACCACGGCGCTCATCGATATCAGCGGGGCCACCGGAAACGCGTTCTTCACCTCCATCGTCGGCGGCACCGTGCATGTTCTGGCACCCGAGCGCATCTACGCGGGTGGCGGCAACCGGCCGGTGGTGATGGTCGAGTTGAAGCTGCCGAACATCGGCCTGCCCGACCCCGCCAGCCGGGCCGCGTTCGTCACTGCCGCCACCGATATCGTCGACGCCCTCACAGTCGCGGGCCACGATCGCGCGAACACCTGGGTCAACGTCCTCAACGCGCTCGACGGCGGGTGGGGTATCGGTGGCGTGGCCTATACCGGTGACGCGCTCATCGCGGCTGTCGCTTCGGCGGCCGAGCCCGCGACCATGCGCTGACCCAGCACCGGATTCCCGGCTGGGTGCCGGAGTGTGAGTTCTCGAGCAAGTTGGCGGAGCGTGAGCGCCGGACCTGCGGTCCGCCACCGGCGATTAGGTGTCCGTCGGTATGGGCTTCGCCCCGACGGTGATGTCTGATTCTCGCCAGCCGCACGCGTGGGGAGTTCGTAGCGTCGGGTGCATGGAAGCGGAACTGATTGTCGTTGAACGGGTTACGGGTCTGCGGACGCCGGTGGTGTGGTTCATGGCCGTCGCGGCCGCGTTGGGGACTGCCAGTATCTATCCGCTGCAGCCGGCCATCGCGGCGGTGGCCGGGTCGTTCGGGGCATCGCTCGCCGAGGTCGGGGGAGCGTTGGCGTGCGGGCCGGTGGGGTACATGGTCGGGCTCGCGCTGCTGGTGCCGCTGGTGGATCGGGTGCCGCCACGGACGGTGATGGCGGCGCAGTTCTGGGCGTTGGGGGTCGCGCTGGCCGGGGCGGCGGCGGTGGGGTCACCGTGGCTGCTGGGCCTCGCCATCGGCGTGATCGGGGCCGGCTCCTCGGTCGGGGCCCAATTGAGTTCGGTGGCAGGGCGATTCGCGGAACCAGCGCGCCGCGCGACCGTGCTGGGCATGGTTACGGCGGGGATCTCGGCGGGAATTCTATTGGGGCGCATCGTGGGCGGATGGCTGGCCGATGCCATCGGGTGGCGCGGCATGCTGCTTCTGCTGGCGGCGGCCTGCGCGGTGGTGGCGGTCGCGGCGCGCGCGGTGCTGCCCGCCGAAACCGGGGACGCCGGCACCAGCTACCTGGGGCTGCTGCGCGGACTGCCGGGGCTGTACGCGCGGTTCCCGGTATTGCGGCTGGCTGCCGGGCGAGGTGCGTTGTGGTTCTTCGCCTTCTGTGCGGTGTGGGCCGGACTGGCGGTGGCCCTGTCGGAACCGCCGTTCTCGTATTCCGCCGAGCGCATCGGGCTTTCCGCCTGCGCCGGACTGCTCGGCATCGTGGCGACGCGGGTCGCTGGGGCCTGGACCGATCGGGCCGGGGCGCGCCGGGTGATCCTGGCCGGGCTCGGGCTCGCGGCCGCCGCGACCGTGATCCTTGCGACGAGCCTGTCGAATACCGTTGTCACACTGGTGTGCCTGGGCCTGTTCGATGCCGGGCTGTTCGCCGCGCAGGTCGCCAATCAGAGCGCCGTGCTCGCCATCGATCCGGCCGCGACAGCTCGCTTCAACAGCGCGTACATGCTGGTGTACTTCGTCGGCGGCAGTGCCGGCACCGCGTTCGGAGCGGCCGCCGTGAGCTGGTTCGGCTGGGCGGCAACGACTCTCATCGCCGCCGGCGCGATCGTGGTCGCGGCCGCGATCACCGTGTCGGAGCGTGCGGCCCGCGCCTGACGCCGGGCTCAGGTGGTGAAGGCATGGAACGCCCTTCGTAATCGCGCTTTCCGCGCGGCACCCTGAAGGCCCTGCTGCAGGCGACGAGCGCGCTCGATGCTCGCCCCTCGCCTCGTCAGCAACAGGAACCCGAACAGGACCCTGTAGATCTGCGACGGTCGGGCCGGGCGGGGTGGCCCCAGCGGTGGCGTCGCTGGCAGGACGGCGGTAACAACATCGCGGCGTGGATTTCGGACCGGGGTACGGTCCGATGTTCTCACCTGCACGAATTGGGTTACCGCGTGCGCAAGTGAATAGGACGAATGTCATTTAGCGTGTGCCGTATGCGATCGATGAGCATGGGATTCGGCGCTGCCGGGATGGCGGCTGCGGTGCTGGCGGGAATGGTGTCGAGCACGGTCGCGCAGGCCGCCCCGGCTTCCGAATGCGACGGCTGGCGGATGGATACCCTGGCGCAGGGGCTGAGCAACGCGGAAAATCTCGAAACCGACGGGAACGGCGGGTTCTTCGTCTCCGCGCTGGAGCACAAGCTGTACGACATCGACTCGGCCGGCAATGTCACTGTCGTACGAGACGATTTCACCAGCGGACCGGGCGGGTTGCAGCGCGATGGAAGCACGTTGTATGTCATGGGCGGCATGACCGATGGCACCGTCGGCGTGCACGCGCTGGACACCGCGACCGGCGCGGTGACCCACGTGACCGATCTCAGCGGCAACGGCCTGCTCCGGTTGCCGAACGGGGACATACTGACCACCTGGATAGGCACCGAGAACAGTCCGCCGACCGGCGTCAGCGCCTACCACCACGACACCGGTGTGGTCCAACCGAATTGGGGCCCGCTTCCCCGCTCCGAGGGACTGGCGCTGAGCCCCGACGGCACCACGGTCTACACCGACGACCTGTTCACCGGTCAGATCTACCGCATCCCGCTCGACGATCCCGGACACTGGACCATCGTGGGCCGGCTCGGCGGAATCGCCCCCGGCGACGACGACCTCACCATGACCCAGACCGGAATCCTGTACGTAGCAGCGCATATCGGCGGTTCGATCGACCGGCTGGATCCGGCGACCGGCGCCACCTGTTCGATCGCGACCGGCATCTCCTGGGGCTGGACCGGCCCGTCCTCGGTCCGCATAGGCCCGGACGGTGACGGCTGGGCCCTGTATGTCACCGCCTTCGATGGCACGTTCCGTCGCATCCGGCCCCCGGCTGGTGTCGATCTCACTCCGGTCCAGACCGACTGACGGCGGCCAGAAGGGTTCGCTGTAAGGCTTCCAGTAGTATTCGCCGAAAATCCAACGAAGTTCTCGTAGTGCCTGGTCAGCTGCGGTGCGGCGAAGTTATGAGGTTGGCTTGTCGAGGTGCCGGTAGGTAGTGGGTCGCGTGACGCCGAACTCGGCGGCGATCTGGCCGACGGTGTAGCGGCGCTTGCCGTGTTCGTCGAGTTCGGCGTACATCTGCCGCGGTCCGAACTTGGGCTTCTGGCCACCGGTGCGTCCGCGGGCGCGGGCTGCGGCCAGCCCGTCGCGGGTGCGTTCGGACATCAGAGCGTGCTCGAATTCGGCTATCGCGCCGAGGATTTGGAAGAACATGCGGCCCACAGCGGTGGAGGTATCGATCCCCTGATCGAAGACCACCAAGTCCACGCCGCGTTCCTGCAGCGTCTTGGACAGTTCGATCAGATGCTCGAGAGAGCGGCCGAGCCGGTCCAGTTTGGTCACCACCAGTTGGTCTTTGGTCGGTGAGCCATGATCAAAACCTGTGGATGACCGGGGAGGGAGTACCTTCCCGGATGATCTAGAAATCAACGGTTTTGATCAGCCTGGCGCGCCAACGCCGGGTGGGAAGGTACGTCCCGATGCTCAAGGTAGTCCAAGGTGGCGAGGAGCCCAACGGCGGTGCGGCCGGGTTTCGGTCGCTGCTCGATGAGATCGTGCGTGATGGTGCGCGGCAGATGCTGGCGGCGGCGTTGCAGGCCGAGGTTGCGGCGTATGTCGAGCAGTTCGCCGGCCAGGTCGACGAGAACGGCCACCGGTTGGTGGTGCGTAACGGTTACCACGAGCCGCGGACCGTGGTGACCAGGGCGGGCGCGGTCGAGGTGAGGGCGCCGCGGGTGAACGACAAGCGGACGGACATCGAAACCGGTGAGCGCAAGCGGTTCTCCTCGGCGATCCTGCCGGCGTGGGCACGGAAGTCGCCGCAGATGAGCGAGGTGTTGCCGCTGCTGTACCTGCACGGATTGTCCTCGGGTGACTTCGCGCCCGCGCTCGAGCAGTTCCTGAGCACCGGCGCGGGCCTGTCGGCCTCCTCGATCACCCGGTTGACCGCGCAGTGGCAGGACGAGGCCCGCGCTTTCGGGCAGCGGGATCTGTCGAGTGTGGACTACGTGTACCTGTGGGTCGACGGCATCCACCTGAAGATACGCCTGGAGCAGGAGAAACTCTGCCTACTGGTGATGATCGGGGTGCGCGCCGACGGCCGCAAGGAGCTCGTCGCGTTGACCGACGGGTTCCGAGGGTCGAGTGAGTCGTGGGCGGATCTGCTGCGCGATGCCCGCCGCCGTGGCATGCGTGCCCCGGTCCTGGCCGTCGGCGACGGCGCGCTGGGGTTCTGGAAGGCGCTGCGCGAGGTGATCCCCGCCACGAAGGAGCAGCGTTGCTGGTGGCACAAACAGGGCAATGTTCTTGCGGCGCTGCCGAAGTCGGCGCATCCGGGCGCGCTCGCGGCGATGAAGGAGATCTTCAACGCCGAGGACGCCGACATGGCCCGCACGGCGATCAAGGCGTTCGAGCAGGACTACGGCGCGAAGTTCCCCAAAGCCGTGGCGAAGGTCGTCGACGACGCCGATGTGCTGCTGGAGTTCTACAACTACCCGGCCGACCATTGGGTACACCTGCGCACGACGAATCCGATCGAATCCACGTTCGCGACAGTGCGATTGAGGAGCAAGGTCACCAAGGGGCCGGGCTCGCGGGCCGCCGGCATCACGATGGTGTTCAAGCTGATCGAGTCCGCTCAGGCCCGCTGGCGCGCAGCCAACGCCCCACACCTGGTCGCCCTTGTCCGCGCCGGAGCCACCTTCGAGAGAGGCAAACTCAAAGAACGACCGGCCGACTCGTCCGAGCAGGAGGCCGCCTGAAACTCACCCATTCACAGGATTTGACAAGTCTCCAGCAGGCATATCACGCAATTCGTGTCTGCGCCGCTTTCTCGACCGCGGCTGAGAACTGCTCGGGTCGAGGTACAGATCCATTCGGTCATGATTCGAGCCGCGCTGCCTTCGTGACGAGATAGCGCCGCTCGGGTTCGCTAAGTGTCCTGTGTGCTGCCGAACGGTATTGCTCGGCGGCCAGTTCCAGATCGCCTGCGAGTTCCGCGAGATGCGCTTCGACTGCGGCGAAACGATGATGCTCGGCAAGGATCCGGTCGGTCCGCAGTTGCTCGAGCAACGTGAGCCCGGTGGGCACGCCACGTGCCATCGCCAGGGCGACAACACGATTCAGCGTCACCATCGGATTGTCCGACATCTGGTCGAGCAAGGTGTAGAGCGCGAGAATCTGCTCCCAGTCGGTCGCGTCCGGTGTCGGCGCCTCGTCGTGGACTGCCGCGATCGCTGCCTGAATCTGGTAGGGACCGGGCTTGTTTCGTGACATCGCGGCAGTTACCAGCGCAGCTCCTTCGGCGATCTGCGCGCGGTCCCACAACGTCCGGTCCTGCTCGGCCATCGGAATCAGCATGTCACCTGGCCCGGTCCGCGCGGCACGGCGGGCGTCGGTCAGCAGCATCAGCGCGAGCAGGCCGGCAACTTCGCCGTCGCCGGGCAGGCTGCGGTGCAGCATCCGGGCGAGTCTGACGGCCTCGGTCGACAATTCGACCCGCGCAAGCACCGGCCCCGAGGTGCTCGTGTAGCCCTCGTTGAAGATCAGGTACAGCACCTGCAGCACGGCGTCGAGGCGTTCAGCGTGCTCGGCCGGCATCGCGAACGACACGCCGGACTGCTTGATCGTCTTCTTGGCGCGGCTGATCCGCTGCCCCATCGTCGCTTCGGGCGCGAACAGCGCGCGGGCGATCTCTCCCGTCGTGAGGCCGCCGACCGCGCGCAGGGTGAGCGCGATCTGACCGGTGCGCGGCAACGCGGGATGGCAGCACATGAACAGCAGTATCAACGAATCATCCTGTGCCGAAACGGGTCCGGACGGTGCAACCGGCACTTCCTCCCGCTCACGGCGGGCCTGCTCGCTGCGCAGCAGGTCGATCAATTTCCGCGAGGCCACCCGGATCAGCCAGGTGCGTGGTTCGTCCGGCAACGGGGGCCACTGTGTCGTCGCCGCAAGCAATGCCTCCTGTACCGCGTCCTCGGCAAGGTCGAAGTGCCCGTACCGCCGGACGAGCGCACCGAGGACCTGCGGCGCCAGGTCGCGCAGCAGGTCCTCGATCTCGCGAGCGATCACAGATCGGCCGGCGGTCCGTCGGGTAGCGGCCGGACCTCGACCGTGTCGCCGGTGTTGTCGGCGACACGTGCGGCGATTGCCATCGCGCGGTCGTGGGAGTCGACGTCGACGACCGAGAAGCTCGCAAGAACCTCCTTCACCTCGGCGTACGGCCCGTCGCTGGCGACCGGACCCGAAGCCGACTTCCGCACGGTCCAGGTCAACGACGGATCGGCGAGCCCCATCGTCGTGACCAACTCGCCGGACTCGGTCAGCTCGGCACCGAGCTCCTCGTAGAACTTGCACATCGCGGCGAACTCGGGACTCGAGTAGTCGACCGACGCCCAGTCCGCCGTGTTGGTGTAGGCCAGCAGGATGTACTTCACGGCTCCATCCTCCCGCTATCCACCGACGCGCGTCATCGTCGCCTCGTAACCGCCACCGGGCCACACCCACGCGCCGGACAGCATGTTGCCGTCGGCGCTGAACGTGGTCCGGCAGTACGCCGGCGAGCCCTTACGGCCACCCCAGATCGTCAGCACGTCGCCGTCGAGTTCGTACTCGTAGTCGAGCGTTTCGCCGTCGCTCGAGTAGAAGCGTGACGTGACCGCCTCACTCGCCTCACCGCCGAACGGCCGTTCGTGGCCGATGACTTCGAGTCCGGAGACGTGGTGCCCATCGTGGTCCATGTCCACGCGCTGGGACAAGAAGGCGCGGCCGTCGAGCCACGCGTACGTCGTGGTGCCGTCGGCGCCGCCGGACACCCGCCAGGTGCCGACGAGACAGTCTAGGTCGGAGATCGAGGTACTCATGACGAGAGTTCCTTTCGGTTGATGGTTCCTTCGCCGGTACCACGGAGCCAGCGGACGGTCTTCGACATTCGGTCGTCGAACCGTGCGCGGCGGCGCCGCGCACGGTTCGACAACAGCAAGCTCGAACGCCCCGACCAGACAACCGAGGAAACGCCCAAAAGGTGATCTTGATCCACAGGTCTTGACAATTGCTCGGTCGGTTGGCGACGACCAGTAGCGCCTTGCTGAGCTCGGTCGACCACACCTCTATCTATTTGGCGCAGGCGGCCGTAGTTCTGAGCCTGGCCCTTGTGCTTCTGGGTCGGGTGCGGCGGAACAAGTAGCCGCTGGCTGTACGTGGCGCTGGCCGTTGACCCCGGTCAACGCCATCTGGAAGCGGTGAAATTACCGCCACTTGCCGGCATCCGAGCGGTGGTCATTTCGGGCCACTTCGGTGGCTGGCTGCACCACCATGAAACACGTGCAGCAGCTTCAAGATCTAGGGATCAATCTCCTTGCCGCGATCATCGCGTTCGGGGTGGGACTCTCGACCAGCCAGATCCGCGATCGATGGCGGACACGGAGCACCCGGAGATTCTGGAAACCATACGCAAATAGTGAGATTCGGGTGATCACGGCAGTACATCGGCCCGGGGATCCTCAGGTGATCGACCGAAGCGAGTGGGTGGGCCTCGGGGATGTGGTGGCTCTGATCACGCTTCAAGAGGCCGCGGGTGCGCTGGGCACTGCGAAAGTTGTTGTGCGGCCACCACACAGGCTGAACGACGATGATTGGCGTAGTGATCTGATCCTGATTGGCGGTCCCAGCACGAACTCGGTGACCGAGGACGCGCTGACACGCCTCCCGATCACCGTGGGCTACGGCAGTATGGATCAACCTCCGACTCGGAGTTCGACCCTTCGCGACAAACAGACTGGCACGGTATGGGCGGTGGTGCGCACTGCTGACGGGGCGCGGATCCGCACCGATCACGGAGTCGTGATCCGCGCCGTCAGTCCGTTCAACCGGCGGAGAACCGTCCTGATCCTTGCCGGCGGCACGGCGCTGGGCACCGCGGGCGCGGCGATGTTGTGTCAGCAGCGGGAGTTCCTCGATCACCCGGTAGTGCGCTCCGGTGACCCTTTCGAGGCCGTGTGCTCGGTAGATGTCGCTGGCGGCGCCCCCCGAGAGGTCGAAACGATCCTGATCCGACCATTGGAAGCGAGTTGACCTACGTCGGTAGCCCGACGGCCCGGACTTAAGAGCCGATGGCGGCGACTGCCTCGGCCGCATCGCCACCAGTTCACGGCGGCCGGCCGCCGCGGACGCTGGCAAGCCCTCGACCCACACAGCACCGTTATGCGCGCCGGACCCTGGAACGCCGTCGACGAGGCCGTAACCGGGCTGCTGACCCACCACCTCGACCATGAGCCCTCCCCTCGCGACCGAAACAGCTGTAGGCGCACCCGGCGGAACCGCATCATTTTGCAGTGTGAGTACGGCCTGGACCCGCACGCCGAGGTGGAGTCGGAGGCTGAGCAAGATCGGTCAAGCGGGTTTCGGGGCCGCGTTGGCAGACTTGTCACGTGGCTAAGACCGGACGAGATCGACTACGCGAACTGCTCGACGCGGTGTTGGACGAGAACAACACCACGCTCGGTGCGATGGCGGCTGATGCCTTCGTTTCGCCGTTCCATTTCACCCGGCAGTTCTCGCGCGGTATCGGCGAGCCGCCGGTGGCGCTGAAGCGGCGGGTGCTGCTGGAGCGGGCGGCATGGGAGCTGTCGACGGGTAAGTCGGTGACCGACGTCGCGTTCGCGGCCGGGTACGACTCGGTGGAGGGTTTCAGCCGCGCGTTCAGCGCAGCCTTCGGGCATCCGCCGAGCCTGACTCCCGCGGACGAACGCCGACGGTGGTTGCCCGCGAGCAATGGCATCCACTTTCACCCGCCGATGTCGCTGTGGGTGACGAGTGCGCCGAAAGAACAGGCCGTGCTGGATCCCACGACCCTGCTGATCCATCACGATATCGACGACACCCGCGAACTCCTCAGTACAGCGACGCAACTCGACGAATCGCAGTACCGGCGGGTGCGATTTCCGGGCCTGCTGGTGGAGTCGTTCCGAGGGCCCGAGGAATCCATCGCCACCGTGCTCGCCCATCTCATCGAGTCGAAAGAGGTGTGGCTGGCCGCGATCGACGGCGAGGACATCCCGACGGCCGCCGACGACGCTCTCCCGGAATTGGTGAAACGCCATGAGCGCGTAGCGGTTCGTTGGCTGGATACCATCCGCGATCTCACCCGGCGTGGCGGATGGGACGACACCCTGATCGATGCGCTGTGCGAGCCGCCGCAGAGCTTCGTCATCGGCAGCGTGATCGCCCACATCCTCAGCTACTCCACCCACCGCAGGTATCTCGTACGGCATTGGCTGCGAACCGAGTTATCCATCGCCGGAACCGAAATCGGAGACGGCGATCCCATCGAATGGCTACACCAGAGAGGATTGACGTGACCTTCAAGACCGTCTACCACACCGCTACCAGCCTGGACGGCTTCCTGGCGACCCCCGACCACAACCTGGATTGGCTGCTGTCTCGGCAGGTCGACTGGGACGGCCCGCTGGGACTGAACCGGTTCGCGGCCGGTGCGGGCGCGATCGCCATGGGCGCTAGCACCTATCAATGGATCAATGAGAATTCCACCGAGCCCTGGCCTTACAACATGCCGACCTGGGTGTTCACCCATCGCGAGTTCCCGGCCTTCGACGACGGCCGCGATGTCCGATTGACCTCGAAGCCGGTGGAGGTCGTACACAAGGAGATGGCCGCGGCCGCCGACGGCAAAGACCTCTGGCTGATGGGCGGCGGCGAGCTGGTCGGCCAATTCGCCGATCAGGGCCTGCTGGACGAAATCATCGTCTCCATCGCCCCCGTCACGCTGGGCGCGGGCGCACCCCTGCTTCCCCGCCGTCTCGAACTGAAGACCACCGAAGTCGCTCATAACGGCGAATTCGCCTGCGTGCGTTACTCGGTCGTGCGCTGACGCCCCCATCCCATTCATTCCGACAGCGGTTCCGGGTGCGGCGTTCCCGATCGGGTCTGGCAATACCGGGTCCAGCGGAACCGGGTCGGCCGGTGACGGATCACCGCAGCTCGCTCGGCGAGCCCGGTCGGCCCAACGGGCGTAGAACGGTTGGGCCTGGTGCGTATCGATCGCTTCGCTGCACTCGTCAATCAGGCGATCCGTCGGTGAAGTTTGTGGAGTACCCCCTGGCATGCTGTCGGGGTGATGGCAGGTCAGGAGGCGTCAGTGTCCGGTGAGGTTGATTTGGTGAAGGTGGTTTTCGAGCTGCCGCAAGACGGGGACGGGTGGCCTCCCGCCAGGACCGAGAGCATGTGGGCGAACCGACGCAACGGTGACTGCGTTGAGCTGAACAACATTCCGTTCTTCGTTCGCGGGTTCGCATCCGGGGATATTGTCCGGGTCGCCGCCGACGAGGAGGGTGTGTTGTGGGTCAAGGAGGCCGTGGAGTGCTCCGACAACTGCGTGATCCGCATCGCTCCGATCGATGGCGGCGGCGAGTCTGCGGCGAGACAAGTGGTGTTGGATGCGTTCGCGCCGTTGGGGGTTGAAGGAGAGGGTCTCGCCCGGTTCAACCTGGTCGCCCTGCATGTGCCGGCCAGTGCTGACATTCAGGCGGTGAAGCAGTTGGTGATTGAAGGCGCGGAGGATGGTCGGTGGCACTACGAGGAAGGCTGTGTCACCGACGAATGGCGCGCAGCGGGCTGAGGAATTCATTCACCGAATCGATCACGACGCCCTTACAGGAGCTGCGAGAACCTCGTTGGATTTTCGGCGATCACTACCGGAACCCCCTGTAGTGCTGCTGCTCAACGACGAGAGCAGCGGAGTGATCCGGTCGGAAGCCGAGTTGGCCGCGGCTCGAGCTCGTCTCGGGGACCGCTTCGATACCCAATATCGGGAGCTGATGTCGATCGGCAGCGGCATCGAGGGCTTGGGTTCGTGGTTCCTGTATCCCGCGTCGGAACTCGGTGTATCGAAGCGGTGGCAGGAGAGACTGAGGCCTTCCTGGTGGGCGAGTATTTCGATCCGGCGGACGAGCCGAGGACCGGGATTCGGGTGCGGGGCGTTGCCGGCGGGGGGATGTCGGGACCTGCTGACAGAGTGTGCGGCGAAATGTAACCGGCTAGTTCGAGGGAGATCTGTGCAGCGTGGGAAGACGGGTTCTGGTGACCGGCTCGCGGTCGTGGGGGGATCGGCGCATCATTCGGGATGCGTTGGCAGAGGTGTGGGATCTGGATGCCGTTCTCGTGTCGGGGGCTTGTCCGACCGGTGCTGACGCGCTGTGTGAGGCCTGCTGGACTCATTGGGGTGGGCAGGTTGAACGGATTCCGGCGGATTGGAAGCGGTTCGGTCGCCGCGCGGGCTTCCAGCGGAATGCAGAGATGGTGAAGTTGGGTGCCGACATATGTCTGGCCTTCATTCACGACGGTTCAGCCGGTGCCAGCCATACCGCCGACTTGGCCCAACGAGCCGGCATCCCGACGCGCATCTTCCGGTCCGGGATCATGCCTGAGTGCTGACGGGGTCGGCGGGTAGCGAGCGTCTGACCTACGGTCCGCCGGGACGTTGCCGGTGCGCTATCACCTGATGTGGAGGCGGGTGCTGACGGCGGATCTGTCGGTGGTGCTGTCGCATCGAACAGTGGTGAGCGCGACAAGCGAGAACCTCCGGAAGCCACACCAAGGGAACCCGGCGCTCGACACCAGCAGCCGTCACGTACGTCGCATTGAACTGCCCGACGTTGGATGAGAACTCGCCACGCTTTCGCCAGATTGGTTGAGAATCCGCCACTTTAGGTGAGACCCGACATCCAGATTGGTACGGGCGTACATGCGTGCCCAGTTTTTGTGGGGATTCGTCATCGTTTCGTAGCGTTTGCGTCAACCAAACGGAAACGGAATAGATCCAAGGATTTTCAGGTGTTTGCGGATGCCTGACCTCCGATAAGGTTCACTTATCGGAGGTCAGCGCGAGTTGGTTTGGTTTGGGGCGGTTTGGGTTTCGTTTCGTGTTGTTGCGTTGGGAATGACGAAACCAACGCTACGATTTGCGGTGTGGCGAGCATTTGCAACTATCCGGGGTGTACGAAACCGATCACCAAGGGCGGAGGGCCGGGGCGGCCGTCGGAATACTGTGAGCATCCCGAGCACACGCGGTGGAGGGCTTGGCGGGAGCGGCAGCGGCAGCAGGTGGCTGAGGGGGAAGGGTCGGTCGCCAATGTCACTGTGACGCAACAGGGGCCGGTGACTGTGGCTCGGTTGCGGGCAGATGAGCTGCTCGGACAGTTTCGGGCGATCGCCGAACAGCTGGGGACGACGTTGAATACGGCGGTGGCGGAGTTGTCGACGCTGGCCGATCCGGCGGTGGCGGAGGCGCAGGTCCAGGCGGTGCAGGCGGATGCCGCTCGGCGGATCGCCGAAGCGGAGATGGCCACGGTGGCGGCGGAGCAGGCGCGGCGGGAGAGTGAAGAAGCCCGGGCGGCAGCGGAATCCGCGGCCGAGGACGCGGCGCTCGCGGCGGAGGAAGCCGAGGGGCGGATCGCGGAGGCGATGGCCGCGCGCGATGACGCGTTGGGGGAGGTCGCACGGGTGACCAAGCAGGCGGCCGACGATGTGTTCGCGGCGCGCGCCGAGGCGGAGGCCGAGATCCGGACCGTCCGAAGGGAAGCCGGCGAGGACATCGAACGGGCTCGACAGCAGGCCGGCGAGGATATCGAGTTGGCGCGGACGAAGGCGGCGGCCGAGATCGAGCAGGTGCGGCGGGATTCGGCGCAGCGGATCACCGCGGCGAGTGCCGAACGTGATCTTGCCGTGCAGCGCGCCGCTGACGCCGAACGCACCATCGAACGCGCGGAAGCCGCAGTAGCGGAACGCAGTCAGGTGGTCACCGAAACCTGGGCGGTGCTCGAGCAGACGCGTGCCGACCTCGACCGCACCCGGACCGAACTCTCCGAAGTGCGCCGCCAGGCCGCCGCCGATATCGGCACGGTCCGCGCGGAGGGCAAAGCCGCACTGGATCAGGCGCAGCAGGAATCGGCGGCCCGCATCGCGGCGCTCGACGATGCCCGCGCGCAAACTCTGGCCCGCGCGGCCCGCGCCGAACAACAGCTCGATGCTCTCCTCGCCGCCCGAAGCGAGCAGCCCGAGCCTGCCAAATAGGCGCCCCGTGCCCCCCTTGGTGGCGAGATTGACGGCAGCCGTCCATCCCGCCACCAAGGGAGCGGCGGATTCAGTTCTCGCTTCCACGTCGCCTCGCCCTTACACCACGGAGCCCTGTTTCGGGGGGCAGAGAAATTGAGGGCACTGCGCCGATAGCCATCTGTCGATTCGCCTCCTAGTGTCGGCACGGGGGTCTTCGCCCCCGAGAGGTGTTGTCGCGCAGCGGATGTGTCGGGGCAGGGGCTGCGGTGAATTCGGGAGGAATAATGTCCGCGATCGCGGATCGGTGTGGCCGGGTGCGCCTAGGGAAGCGTACGAGTGCGGCGGTGTTGATGGTGGCGGCCGCGGTCGCGCTGACGACGGGATGTTCCTCTGGCGACTCGAAGACCTCGGCGGCGACCACAGCCAAGCCGTCGACCAGTGTGAGTGTCACCAAGCCGATGCCGACGAGTTCCGGTGCGCCGGTGGGGAGTCCGGGTGGTGGGCAGCCCGCGGGCGGCAACCAAGGTGGCGGCAGCCCCGGCGGCGGTAATCCCGGGGCGAACTCGCCGCAGCAGCCGCAGGACGCCGCGCCCGGTGACGCGCCGCCGCCCGCGGCCGATCCGGTGCAGGGTGGCGTCGACCATTACGTCAAATGCACCGACAAGATCAACTATGTGGGCGATCCGCGCAGCAACGCCGAAATCAATCTGCTCGGCGAGCAACATGGTGGCGACTGCCCGGTTCCGATTACCGCCACCGCAACCGCCACGACAACCCCGCCCGCGACCGCGACCACCGATCCGGCGACCACCGCCACCTCTACCACGGTGGCTCCGACCACCACGGCAGCGGCGACCACGGCTCCGCAAACCACCACTGTCGCAGCGACTCCCGCAGCCGACCCGGCCACCACTCCGGCCGCGGCGACCGTCCAGAAATAGCACGAGACTGCCCCCGTGTGACACCTGGTGCCGTTTGCGAATATGGCGCAAGATTTCCTGGTGGATAGCGGTATCGTCGGTGAGGAAAGAGGGGTGTGACACTTGAACATCAACGCCATGCGAGCACGGCAGTCCCGGCCGAGCGTGGCACGCGTATACAGCTACGTCCTCGGCGGGCGCGACAGTTACGGTGTCGACAAGGATCTCGGTGACTACTTCATCGAGGACCTACCCGGGTCCGAGCGGCTGGCCTTCACCAACCGCGACGCCGTCCTGAGGGCGGCGAAGGCCATGGCAGAGGCAGGAATCCAGCAGATCATCGATATGGGCTGCGGCCTGCCCACGGATGAGAACGTGCACGATGTGGTGCGCCGGGTGCACCCCGACGCCCGCGTCGTCTACGTGGACGACGACCCGTTCGTTGTGGCCCACGGGCGTGCCCTGCTCGCCGTGGACGACGGAATCGCGGTGCTGGAAGCCGACATTCGCGATCCAGCGGGCATCGAGGCCAACGCCGAGGTGCAGCGGCTGATCGACTTCGACGAGCCCGTCGGCCTGCTCTTCGCCATGACGCTGAGTTTCGTCAATGACGAAGAGAATCCGACCTCGGTGGTCCAGCATTGGGCCGATCGCATCGCCTCCGGCAGCCGAATCTACCTCTCGCACTTCCAGACCGGTACCTCGCGCGAGGCAGTGACGACCGCGAGCAAGATCCTGGAAGCCTTCGGGCGCGGTCGCTTCCGCACCGACGACGAGATCCGCGCCTGCTTCGGCACACTCCCGCTCGATGAGGACGGTCTGCGTCCCTGCGCCCAATGGCACACCGCGAACGGCGACGAGAACCAGCCCGAACTGACGGTGTGGGAACAGCTGGTGGTCGGCGGCATGGCCATCAAACCCTGACTGCCACAACGGCGATGCCTCGGTAGCGACCGCTACCGAGGCATCGCCGTGTCTGGGGCGCGCGACTCGGCCATACCGCCCTGCGCGGCCCGAGCAACAACCCCGTCGCGGCGACCGACCCCGCAACCTGACGGCGACCCGAGATCGCTCCGACCGCACCCCGGACACCCGGCGCGCCTACGGGCGCGGAGGACATCGCGTTGGGAGAGTCTTCACGTGCGCATTCTGATGCCCTTGCCCGACACCGATTTCGACGTGACCGAGGTCTCGGTCCCATGGCGGATGCTCGTCGATGCCGGACACCAGGTCACTTTCGCCACCGAGCGCGGAGGTGTTGTCCCGCGGGCAGACCCGCTGTTGCTGAGCGGTGTTCTGTTCGGGCAACTCGGGGCCGAAGACGAACCGAAGGAGTTCTACCGCCAGCTCACCGAATCCGGCGAGTTTCGCGAGACCGTGTCGTGGTCCGAGCTCGAGGCCGCGGACTTCGACGGGTTGCTGCTGGCGGGCGGCCACGCACCCGGCATGCGGCAGTACCTCGGATCCGAGGTGCTGCAGCGGCAGGTCGGCCGATTCTGGTCAACGGGCCGACCGGTCGGAGCGATCTGTCATGGGGTGTTGGTTCTGGCCCGGACAGTGGATGCGGCGACAGGGCGTAGCGTGCTGGCCGACCGCCGCACCACCTGCCTTCCCAAGTACATGGAACGCAGCGCCTACTACCTGACCGCCTGGCGACGGGGTCGTTACTACCGCACCTACCCCGCCTACGTCGAGGACGAGGTACGCGGCGCGCTGACTCGGCCCAACAGCCAATTCGAGCGTGGCCCTGCGGAAATGCTCCATCGAGGAACCGCCACCGACGACACCCACGCGTTCACTGTGATCGACGGCAACTACTTGTCCGCGCGCTGGCCTGGCGATGCGTACCTGTTCGCACGGCAGTACATCGATCTGCTCGACTGACCGTAGACCGCGCTCACCGTAGCGGTACTGGGCCGATCGCATCGCTTCCGGCAGCAGGGTTTACCTCTCGCATTTCCGCACCGGAATCACGCGTGAGGCGCTCGCGACCGCGAACAAGATCCTGGAAGCCTTCGGGCGCGGTCGATTCCGCGCCGACGCGGTGATCCTCGCCTGCTTCGGCACGCTGCCGGGTCGACGAGGATGGACTGCGCCGCCAAGGCCCGGCGAGCCGGATGCCGGGTGTCGCATGCGCCGAATGTAGCGGCGGCAGAACCGAAAATAGCATCGGTGATTACCCGGGTTTCACCCCCGCGTATGGACTAGTCATCGAGGATGATCCGTCTCGTTCTTCAGGATGATATTTCGAACTGTCGAGGATCGAGGCGAACGCGGGTTGTTTCCTCGCACACCCCGCTGAACTGCGCTTTCGTTCTGCTGCAAGGTCTGTTGCCATGCACCGCGGGCCGCCGGATCGCGCTCAACAAGCGCAGTTTGTCAACTATCAAGAAATGTTTGTTTCTCCTCGATTTTCTTCTGCCCTAGGGTTTGTCGGCGTCAGCACCACTGACCCGGAGGGCATTCTCCGATCCAGTTACGCCGACTCGACCGGAAGATCCCGCGAGTCGTTCTGTCGGCGCCGACCATGTTGCCCACCGAGTCGGCTACTTCTCGGCGAGCCGGCACCCGGGCCGCCCGACCTTGCCTTCCTCGGTCAATGAAACGTGCCAGTCAGGAGCTCAACCGGATGGATTCCAACTTCGTTGCATACGTTCGCGCTCAAGTCGAAACCTACGGCGACGCAAGGACATACACCTACCTACGTGAGGCGGGGCGGGAGCTGGTCGAGGATGTCGCGAGCTACCGAGAGCTGGACCGAGACGCGAGGGCGCTTGCCGACTGGCTGACGCGCCACGCCACGGCCGGGCGGCCGGTGTTGTTGCTCTACCCGCCGGGGCCGGAGTTCTTGCGCGCCTTTCTCGGCTGCTTGTATGCCGGGGTCATCGCTGTCCCCGCGCCGGTGCCGACCGACGCGCGCAGTATGCAGCGCGTCGGCGGAATGCTCGCCGACGCTGATGCCCGGCTGGTTCTCACCACAACCGCACTCCGCGAGCCCGTGGCGGCGTGGCTGGGCGGCTCGGATGTCGTCGAGGTGCGGGCGACCGATGCCGAACCGCTCGGCGATCCGGATGCCTGGGGCATGCCCGAGATCACCGGTGAGACTGTCGCGTTCCTGCAGTACACCTCGGGTTCCACCAGTGAGCCCAAGGGGGTGACGG
The DNA here is from genome assembly GCF_054781395.1 of Nocardia tengchongensis. Lineage (NCBI taxonomy): Bacteria > Bacillati > Actinomycetota > Actinomycetes > Mycobacteriales > Nocardiaceae > Nocardia > Nocardia tengchongensis. The sequence continues at coordinate 598,052 of NZ_BAAGUM010000015.1, read as the reverse complement.
TGTCCCACGCCAACCTCGTGCACAACGAGGCGGCCATCGCGGACCGGGCCGCCGTCGGCGACACCGACGTCGTCGTCGGGTGGCTGCCGCATTTTCACGACATGGGATTGATCGGGATGCTGCTCCAGCCGCTGTATGCGGGCGCGAGCCTGGTCTACATGTCACCGATCACGTTCCTGAAGCGCCCCGTTCGGCTGCTGGAAGCACTGGATCGCTACCGCGCGACCATCACGATGGCGCCGAATTTCGCCTATGACCTGCTCGCCCGTCGGGTGAGCGATGCACAGCTGGCGGGACTCGATCTGTCCTCGCTGCGGCTGGCGCTGACCGGTGCCGAACCGATCCGCGCCAGCACCCTGGACGCGGTGATCGAGCGGTTGGCCCCGGCGGGGTTCGCCACCGACGCGTTCTTCCCGGCCTATGGAATGGCGGAAGTCACTCTGATGGCGACGGCGGCGCGCCCCGGCGGGCCGATGGTCTACCTCGACGTCGATGGTGAAGCGCTGGAGCGCAACCGGCTCGTCGCCGCGGAGAACGGCATCCGCTTGGTGGGCTGCGGCGCGGCGGTCACCGGCCTCGATGTCCGGATCGTCGATCCGACCTCGCTGCGGACGCTGCCCGATGGTCACGTCGGCGAGATCTGGATCGGCGGACCCAGTGTCACGCAAGGCTATTGGAATCGGCCGGACGATACTCGCGATACGTTCGCCGCGCGGACCGAGGGCACGGGACCGTATCTCCGGACCGGCGATCTCGGAGCGCTCCGCGACGGCGAACTGTTCATCACCGGGCGGCTCAAGGACCTGATCATCGTGAACGGCCGCAACCTCTATCCACACGACATCGAGGAGGCGGTGCGGGCGACCCACGATGCGGTGGCCGACGCGCCGGGGATCGTGCTGTCGATCGACACCGACAGTCAGGAGCGCCTGCTGGTGGTGCAGGGTGTGCGCACCGCCCAGCTGGGCGAGCTGCCGATAGCCGATCTATCCGCCCGCATCAAGGCCACCGTTTCGCGCGGTTTCGACCTTCCCGCTCCGAACGTGGTGCTCGTCGAGCATCGCGCGGTCCATCGCACCACCAGCGGGAAGGTGCAACGGAATTCGATGCGGTCCGCGTTTCTGACCAACACCGTCGACGGCGTATTGCACGAGGAGATCGAAACATCGGTCCAGCGGCTACGCGCCCATGCTCTGATCGCCGATTGACCGGCTCAGCGATCGAGACGATCAGGAGATTTCACAGATGAGACCGTACGCATCAACCCGGCATGTCTCCGTTGTCGGGGACTGGCTCACCGCGCAGATCGCCGGTTACCTCGGCTGCGCCCCGCTCGACGTCGACCCCTGCCTCCCGCTCGCCGAACTGGGCATCGATTCGGTGGCGGCGGTGAACCTGTGTGGCGAAATCGAATTCGAGTGGGACATCGACGTGGATCCGACGATCGTGTTCGACTACCCGACCATTCTGGAACTGGGCCAGTACATCACCGACCGGATCGGGATGGCGCCATGAGCCGTCTTGACGGCCCGGTCGGGGCCTCTCGCGCCTGCCATACACCGAGTTCGGACAGCGAGATCGCCATTGTCGGCATCGACTGCCGCTTTCCGAAGGCCCCGAACACCGAGGCGCTTTGGGCGTTACTGATGGCGGGCGAGGACGCGATCACCGAGGTGCCCGCACGCCGCTGGAGTGCCGATGACTTCCACGATCCGTCAGGCGGGCCGGGCAAGGTCAACAACCGCACCGGCGGATTCCTCACCGACGTCGACGCTTTCGACAACGAGTTCTTCGGTATCGCCCCGCGTGAGGCGGAGGCGATGGATCCGCAACAGCGACTGTTGTTGCAGTCCGCGTGGCGGGCGTTCGAGGACGCCACGCTCGATCCGCGAGGACAGGCGGGCTCGAACACCGGTGTGTGGGTCGGTGTGATGGCCAACGAATGGGCCGCCGTGCAGATGCGTGATTACGCGCGGATCACTCCGCAAATCGGTTCGGGCAATGGGTATTTCATGACCGCTAATCGGCTCAGCTATCAGCTGGATCTGAGGGGTCCGAGCATGGCGGTCGACACCGCGTGCTCGTCGTCGCTGGTCGCGGTCCATCAGGCGTGTGCCGCGTTGCGCGCAGGTGAGTGCGATCAGGCGCTCGCCGCGGGTGTCAATATCGCGGTGACTCCTGCGCTCAATGTCTTCTACACACAGGCCGGGCTCTCGGCGCCGGACGGGCGTTGTAAGCCCTTCAGCGGCAAGGCCGACGGCATCGGCCGCGGCGAGGGCGTCGCGGTGGTGGTCCTGCGCAGGCTCGCCGACGCTCGGGCCGAAGGACTGCCGATCTACGCGGTGATTACCGGCAGTGCGGTGAACAATGACGGCCGCAGCAACGGGATCACCGCGCCGAATCGGTGGGCCCAGCAGCAGGTTGTCGCAACGGCGTGCCAGCGAGCCGGCGTGACTGCCGATCAGGTCGCGTTCCTCGAGGCGCATGGCACTGGGACGGTGCTCGGCGACATGATCGAGGTCAAGGCGCTGGGCGCGGTGCATGCGGCGCGGCGTGAGCAACGGTGCGCGATCGGTTCGATCAAGGGCAACCTCGGCCACACCGAGGGGGCGGCCGGGATCGCGGGTGTGATCAAGGTGGCGTTGAGTCTGCACCACCGGGTGGTTCCGCCCACACGCTATACGGCCGACGAGAACGCACGGCTGCGTATGGCCGAGCATGGGCTGCGGCTGCTCGCCGAACCGATGGCGTTGCCGCCGGGCCGGATTCACGGGGCGGTGTCGAGCTTCGGCATGGGCGGCACTAATGCGCACATGCTGCTGGCGAGCGCTCCACCGTCGCCGCAGGCCCCTGCGGCAGGCTCTGGCGGGGTGCTCACGCTGTCGTCCAATAGCGGGGAAGGCTTGCGGCGCAATGCCGCTCGGCTGGCCGAATATCTCGCCACAACGACCGGTGCGCTGAGCGGGGTGTGCTGGGTGACCAATCAGGTGAAGTCCTCCGGCCGACACCGGCTGTCTCTCGCGGTGCGCGATCGGGACGCCGCGGTCACCGAGCTACGTGAGTGTTCTCGCGGCGACGGCGCCGTCCTGGAAGCGAATTCCGGTGTCGCGCAGCGCCTGTCGATCGGCTGGATGTTCGGCGGGCAAGGTGCGCAGTACCCCGGAATGTCGCGTGCGCTGTACTCGACCTCCGCGCTGTACCGGCGATCACTCACCGAGGTCGACGAGCTTATGCGCACACATCTGCACTGCTCCGTGGCCGAACTGCTGCTCGGCGACGACGAGGCCGTGCACCGCACCGAGTTCGCGCAGCCCGCGCTGTTCGCGATCGAATACGCGCTGGCCAGGACACTCGTCGAACTCGGTGTGGAACCGGCCTGGCTGCTCGGCCACAGTGTCGGTGAATTCGCAGCGGCTGCTATGGCCGGCGTGTTTTCCCTCGACGACGCCTGCCGGCTGATCGCCGCGCGCGGCCGACTCATGCAGGGGCTGCCGGGCGACGGGGCGATGATGGCGGTGCGTGACACGCCCGACGCGGTCGCCGAGCTGATCGCCGGCGAGCCCGACGTCGCGCTCGCCGCGATCAACGGCCCACGCGACGTGGTGGTTTCCGGGGCGGTGGACACCATCGACCGTCTCGGCGCGATTCTGACCGAGCGCGGCGTGACGGTGCGGCGGCTCACCGTCTCACACGCCTTCCACTCGCCGCTGATGACGGCCGCGCAGGACGAGTTCGCCAGGATTGCGCAGGAGTGCGTCTATCACGCGCCGAACATTCCGCTCTACTCGACATTGCGTGGCCGCCTGCTGGAGCCCGGCGAGCCGATGGACACTGCCTATTGGGTCGAACACATCGGGGCCACCGTGCGATTCGCCGACGCAGCGGCCGCCGCACTGGCCACCGAGCCGACACACCTGATCGAGATCGGTCCCAAACGCGTGCTCGCCTCCATACTCGCCAGGGTCCATCCAGGCCTGGAGACCCCGACGTACGTGCCGTGTCCCGGACCGCATGCGACCGGTGATGAGCTGACAGAGACCGTCGCGGGCCTCTACCGCGATGGACTTGACCCCCATTGGGATGCGATGTACGAACCGGGCGACCGGATTCGGCAGCGCGTCGGCGGCTACGAGTTCGACACGAGCAATCGCTTCTGGCTTCGGCTCGCGCCGGCCTCACTCGAGCAACCCACACCCCCAGAACAACTTTCCCCTGATCGAACCATCCCCGAGCAAACCATCGAGGACACCACCGTGGACCAACTGATCGCACTGTTCCGAGAGCAGACGGCCTTGCTGGCGGCTGCCGGGAAGGTCCCCGAACCGGCAGGGCAGCCGATCCGACACCACGCCATCGCTGAACTCGACGGGGGAGGCACGAGCCCCGACATCGCGGCCGTCGTCCGCGCGGAGGCCGCACGGGTCAGCGGGTTTCCGCTCAGCAAGCTCAGCGACGACCAATCCATCAGCGGTGAACTGGGATTCGACTCGATCATGATCACCGATCTGTTCGGTGGTCTGTCCCGTCGGCTACCGGGCTTCGTCATCGCGCCGGATTGGTTCACGCACACGACCACCCTCGGCGATGTCATCGGGCTCGTCGCCTCGCCTTCCACGGTGGCGGCGGCTCCTGAATCACCGCCGCGCGCGAACGTACGACCGGAGTTTCGCATCGCGGATCTTCCGGAGGTGCGGGCGATTTTCGACCGGATCGAGATGGCCGAGAAGTTCGGGGTGAGCAACCCCTACTTCCTGGTCAACGACGGAGTCACCCGCGACACCTCGGTGATCGGCGGAGCGGACGTGCTCAACTTCTCGAGTTACAACTACCTCGGGATGTCCGGGCACCCGGCCGTCACCGCCGCCGTGCAGGACGCCGTGGCACGGTACGGCAGTTCGGTCTCGGCTAGCCGCCTGCTCTCGGGTGAGAAGACGATTCACGCCGAGTTGGAGCGTGAACTGGCCGCCCTGCTCGGCACCGAGGACGCGATCACCTTCACCAGCGGCCACGCCACCAACGTCACCGTGATCGGCCACATCGTCGGCCCCGGCGACCTGATCGTCCACGACAGCCTCGCCCACGACAGCATCCTGCAAGGCTGCAAACTCTCCGGCGCCACCCGACGCCCCTTCCCGCACAACGACTTCACCGCACTCGACCGCATGCTTGCCGATATCCGCCACCTCTATCGGCGGGTGCTGGTCGTGATCGAGGGCGTCTACAGCCAGGACGGCGACATCCCCGACCTGCCCACACTGATCGAGGTGAAGAAGCGACACCAGGCACTGCTGATGATCGACGAAGCACACAGCATCGGCGTGCTCGGTGCGACCGGCGGCGGCATCGGCGAATACTTCGGTGTCGACCGCGCCGAGGTCGAACTGTGGTCCGGGACAATGTCCAAGGCACTGGCCGGATGCGGCGGATACGTCGCAGGCAGCACCGAACTGGTCCGTTTCCTGAAATACACCACCCCCGGATTCGTCTACAGCGTCGGCATCACCCCGGCCAACGCCGCCGCCTCCCTGGCCGCACTACGTGAGCTGCGCGCCGAACCCGCGTTGCTCTCGCAATTGCGGGAATCGTCCCGATTGTTCCTGACCCTGGCCAAGGAGGCGGGCATCGACACCGGCGACAGCCACGACACCCCCGTTATTCCGTGCATCGTCGGCGACTCGATGACAACGCTGGCACTGTCGAATACCTTGCTGCGCAGGAGAATCAACGCCAACCCGATCCTGTATCCGGCCGTCCCGGAGGACAAGACCCGGCTGCGGTTCTTCATCACCACCTGCCACACCGAGGAACAGATCCGATCGACGGTGAAGATCCTCGCCGAGGAACTGGCCCTGCTACGGACGGCCGGGTGACCGGCTACCTCGAACCCGCGGCGGCAGGCGCGGACTCGGCGTCGTTGCGGCTGTTCTGTTTCCACCACGCGGGCGGCGGCGCGTCGGGCTACCGCACCTGGCAGCGCGCACTGGGTCCGCACACATCGGTGTGGCCGGTGCTACTGCCAGGCCGCGAGCGCCGACGTGGGGAAGCGCGCTTCCAAGAACTCGGCCCGTTGATCGCCGATATGGATGCTCAGTTGGACGAGCACGCCACCGAGCCGTACGCCTTCTTCGGCCACAGCATGGGAGCACTGCTCGCCTACCGCCTGGCATGCCGCAGGCACGCACGCGGCGCGACACTGCCCGTGGCGCTGATCGTTTCGAGCTGCACGGCCCCGCACCTGCCGCCGCCGCTGCCCTCGGTCGACACTCTCGACGACTCGGCGTTGATCCGGTTACTCACCGGACTGGGCGGGTTGCCCGCGCCGATTCTGGAGTTCCCGGCGCTGGTGTCAGGCATGCTGCCGGTGATCCGGGACGACTTGCGCGTGTTCGCGGACGATCGCGAGGACGTGCAGCCTCCGCTGCCGTGCCCGATCCACATCTTCGGCGGTGATGCGGATGCGCTGGTCGACGAACTCGACCTGACCGCATGGCAGGAATGCACCACCTCCGGCAGTGAGGTGCGCATCCTGCCCGGTGATCATTTCTTCCTCGATCGACCCGACGAACTGTTCGACCACCTGCGACCGCTGCTTCGTGGCTACGGAAAGGTGTGACGCATTTCGGACGCCGCGCGCCGGCGGGGTCAGCGGGGTCAGCGGGGCGAGCGCCACATCGGCCACAGCGGCGGACCAACCCGGGTGACGTACTTCCGAACCGGAACCTCGCGCGAGGCGATGGCGACGCGAGCAGGATCCTCGAGGCCTTCGGCCGGGGTCGCTTCCGCACCGACGACGAGATCCTCGCCTGCTTCGGCACGCTGGCTCCCGACGAGGACGGCCTGCGTCCCTGCGTCCAGTGGCGCGCGGAGGACGCCGACGGTCACGAGCCCGAACTGACGGTGTGGGAACAGTTGGTAGTCGGCGGTATGGCCCGCAAACCCTGACCGATCAGTCGAGGCGCCCGACTCCGTAGCGGCCCGGCCGGTAGCCGATCTGTTCGAGGTCGACGGGTCCGGCGTGGTCCCGGCGGAAGTGGTCGACCCAGGAACGAGCGAGCCGGTGCGGCCGCGCGGCCTGGAACATCATGTACGAGTTGATGATCGGCGGCGCGATGCGCTGCGCGGCGGCGGGCGGGTCCGGGAGCCGGTGGGTCGCGCGCAGCCGGTCGTCCAGGACCAGCAGCAGCGCGTTGTCGGCCAGCGGGCGTAGCGGCCCCGGGAACCAGCGTTGCCGCCAGTCGTCGAAGAGCTGATCGACGAGGGCGCGGCCTCCCTCGGTATACGCGTAGTGAGCGTTCTCGTAATCGAGCGTCCAGGCCAGCAGTTCGGTGCGAGTGGCGGGGACCTCGAGCCCCATGCGCTCGCCGACACCGCGCCAGAAGTGAAACCGTGCCAGCCGATCCGCGTCGCTGAACAACGACAGACCGAGGTGATCGAGGATCCGGTCCGCTTCGAAGGCGAGCGAGGCGAGGGTGTAGAGCTTGTCCTGATCGCTGATCCCGAATCGGCTGTGGATGGCCTCCATCCGATCGATGGCCGCACGTCCGCTCGCACTGCTGTGTCCGTGCCTCAGCATTTCGCCGAAGAACACCAGTGTGTCGTCGTTGCGGCGGCGCACGTCGTGCATCATGTCGCCGGTGCCCCGGCGGTACACGACCCGGGAGATGGACGGAATCGCGACCTGCCGCGCGAAGGCGACCGTGTAGGCGGCGTGCACGAAAATGGCGTCGCCGTACCGGACCTCGATGCTGAGCCGGGTGGCTTCCTCGTTGTCGCGCGCCGGGTCGAGGGCCGCCAGCCGGCGGGTGAGCGCGCGGCCGGAGATCAGTTCTCCCTTACCGCGGGGCGATGTGTACTTCATGACGACCTCCGAGATCGATGTCGATGAGGGCGTCGCCGGTGAGCGACGCGGTGAACTCCGCCTCCCGCCCTCCGGCCACGCGGTAGGCGCGGCCGGGTTCCAACCGGGCGATCCGTACGGTGGTGCGACACAGGCCGTTGCCCGGCCGCAATACCAGTTCGAGGGCACGGCCGTCGGTGACCGCGCGCGCCACCTGCACCTCCGGATAGGCCGCGTCGGCCAGCACCGGCCCGGTCCGCCAGTGCGGCGGAGCGCCGAACGCGATCTGGTCGCGGAGTCCGGAGGCTCGGTTGAACCGGAACTGGAGCGCGTACATGTTGCCCAGTCCGGACAGTCCCGCGTAGTAGCGAACGCCGTTGGCGCTCAACGGATCACCGAACTCCTCGATCCCCGCCAGCGCCGTACGCGCGACCTCCTCGTCGCCCATCTCCCGGGCGGCCGAAGCGATCATGACCTGCCCGTAGGCGCCGCCGAGCCGATAGTTGCCGGGATCGACACGCGAGCTCGCCCGCAGCGGAAACCCGACCCGGTCGCCGTCGGCCCGAATCTCTTGGTCCCGCACCAACCACCAGGCCCGTTGCGCGTATTCCGGCAGCCCGGCGTGTAGCCACAGCGCGGTGGTGAGCTGAATAGCCGGGCCCGCCCAGAAGTTCCAGGATGCGCCCAGCCGGGCACTGCGGACTCCGATGATCCGGCCGTCGGGGCGCAGGAACTCCGATTCATAGCCGCGGTGCAGGCGGTCGATGACATCGGCGGTCATCGCGGTGCCGTGCAGGCGGTCGTGGGTGAGCAGGGTGTTGAGCCCGAAGGTGTTGCACACCGTGTAGATCCAGTTCGGTTCACACGGATACAGGGTGTAGTCCCCGGCGATCATGTTGCGGTGCACCGATTCCGCGATGGTGCCGAAGCTGTTCGGGTAGACACGGCGATCGTTCCAACGGAAGGAGAGCGCATCGGGGGCGGAGAACCGGTCGTCGTTGAGGGTCTCGTACATGCCCACCATCTGGCCCAGGTAGCCGGTGAGCATGATGTTCTCCCGGTCGGCCGGGTCCGGATTCCAGCGCAGGTTGCCCCAGAGGTTCTCCAGCGCCCAGTAACCCCAGACCCGCCGGTCCAGCATCTTCTCGATGGCATTGCGCTGTGCCTCGGCGAGATAGCCGGTGAACGCGGGGGTGCGCGTGTATTGGGCCGTCGCCAGTGCGTAGCTCAGTTCGTTGAGCTGGTAGCGCAGGGCTGCTTCACGGAACTGATCGATCCTGGTGAAGCCGTCGAACCGGTCGAGCGGTTGCAGCGCGAGATCGAGGGCGTAGCGCAGCGCGGCGAGGTCTTCCTCCGAATGCTCGGCCACCGGCGGCGCGGCCGGTGCGCCCGTGATGGTGAACGCGTGGGATGCCAAGCGCGCGTTCACCTCTCGGCCACGTCCGCGCTGGGACGAACGCCGGACCAGGAATATCCCGAACGCGGCCGGTACCACCGCCAAGGGCGTCGTGAGGACCAGCGCTGCCGCCCACGCCCACACCGCGTGCCCACTCACCAGGGCGCCGAGTAGCGCGGTCGCGACCCAGAGCAGCGGCGGGAGCACCACCGGCCCGAAGGCCCACCACGCGAACAGCGCTGCCAGACAGCCCAGCCAGGTGAACGCCATGAGCAGCGGATGGCCGCTGTAGAGCAGTCCGCCGCCCGGCACGACCATCCCGAGAGCGAAGGCCGTGACCGCATGCGAGAGATCGGCGACCACGGCCGTGGCGGCGGCCAGCCACACCACTCCCCAGCAGGCCATGGCGCGTAATAGCTTTCGCCGTGTCGTCGCGCCGATCCGGCCGAGCCCGTCGGGCAGCGGAGCCCGGACCTGCCGGGTCCGGCTGCTCGGTGGGTACAGCGCGCCGGTCGTCATGCGGGACTGCCCGGCGTGCGGGTCGGCGCGTTCCGCCGGGCGGGCGGCGGCGCCGAGGTCGACGGTGCTCCGCCGCGGCGGGTCAGCAACCGCCATCCGAATCCGGCGAGTGCGATCAGATAAGCCACGGCAATACAGCAACCCATACCTGACACACTGTCAGGTTGACTGACACTGTGTCAATAGTGGGTAGACTGGGCGGGGAAACCCAGGATTCGGAGGTGCAGTCGATGACACAGGCAGCCGCACGCACGGTGGCCGGGGACCGCCGCCCGCCCAGCCGGGGCGACCAGCAACGCGCCCTGATCATCGACGCGGTCACCGACCTGCTGCGCACGGTCTCCATCACGGACATGTCGGTGCTGCGGATCGCCAAGCACGCCGGCGTCTCCCGCCCCGCGTTCTACTTCTATTTCGAGTCCAAGTACTCGGTGGTCGCCGCCGCCCTCGAGGAGGTCTGGACCGAAATAGACCAGGAGACCAGCGAATTGACCTCCTACGACAACCAGGAGCCGCCGGCGGACTTCTCCATCCGCATGATCGACAGCGCGGTCGCGGTCTGGCGACGCCACGCCCACCTGCTGAACGCCTGCGCCCAATCGCGCGACACCGACGCCCAATTGCGCACGATGTGGGACGCGTTCATCGGCAATCTGGAGACCAAGCTCGCGACCTTCGCCCAGACCCAGGTCGACGCCCGCCACATGAACCCGGCCACCACCGACCTGCCCGCCTTGATCAGCGTGCTCGTCGCGATGACGGTCGCGGTCGTGCGCGAGGAGACCGTGGGCGGCGACGCCGCGGCCGCCGACCGCAGAATGGCCGCCGTCCGGCAGGTGTGGCTGATGTCCGTGTGGGGCACCGAGATTCGGTGAACTACGACCGGCGTTGTCAGCGGGGTGCGCGCAACATAGGCCACAGTGGCGGGCCGCCACGGGTGGCATCCAGCGTGCCGGTGACGTCGAAGCCGAACCTCTCGTAGTACGGCACATTGTCCGGCTTGCTGGATTCCAGGTAGGCGGGCAGGCCCTCCGCGTCACAGCGATCCAGACGCGAATTGAGCAAGGCCTGCCCGAATCCCTGTCCGCGAACTCCGGGCAGGGTTCCGATGACGGCGAGATACCAGTGCGGTTCGCGAGAATGCTCGCGCGCCATGGTCTCGGCCAGCCGGCCCGCCGTCAGCAGCCGGTGCCGGAAGGCGACGGCCAGGCCCGGCAGCTGGCGCCGGGACGCGGCCTCGGGGACGTGCCAGTGTCCCGGCGGCGCCCAGAGTGCCGCGCCCACGATGGAATTGGCGCCATTGCAGGCCACCTCCACTCCGCCCAGGGGGATGAAGTGGTGGCGGGCCATCGTGGCGAACAGCGTGGCGGCGCGGCGTGCGCGGGTGGCGTCGTCGCGGATGAGCCAGGAGGTGACTGGATCGTCGGAGAAAGCGATGCCGAGCACTCGCGCCAACTCGGGAATATCGGATAGCTGGGCCGGGCGTACGGTGATCCCCATGGGTTCACCGTAGCGGTTCGGTCACCTCCGTTTCGGGTGCTGCCAGCAGCAGGGCGGCGTCGTGGTCGTGGGTGGGGATGATCGGGACGAGGCGTTGGGCCAGGTGGAGGCGGTGCAACGTCTTGAAGGTCAAGTCACGGTTCTCGTCGACGAAAAGGCCTGGGAAGCCGGACTTCTGACGAACTCGCTCGATCTGCAGCGAGTGCCAGGCGGCATCGCCTGCGAGGAGCTTCCATCCGTGGGCGGTGTGGGTGAGCAGGCCGACACTGCCCGGTGTATGGCCGGCGAGATCGACCAGGACGACGCTGCCGTCACCGAACAGGTCGTGGCTGCGGGTGAAGGTGAGCACCGGGGGGCCATCGAGTTCGTATTCGTGTACGGGGCGATCGACCAGTGCGTCACGCACACCACCGACGGGGGCCACGGGTCCGGTCATGACCCACTCCCGCTCGGTGCTGTGCAGGTGAACCGGCAGGTCCGGGAAGTCGAGCAAGCCGCAGACGTGGTCCCAGTGGGCGTGGGTGGGCAGCGCGAAATCCAGCGCGGGCAGTCCCGGTTCGGATTGCAATCCGGTGATGGTCGGGATCGTCTCGGCGGGCGGCCGCACGACCGGACGGAGGATCGCGGGCAGTTGCGCGATGGCGCGATGCTCGGCGTCGATGCAGTAACTGGGGTCGACGATGAAGGTGGCCTGCGGGTGCTGGACGACGAAGGAGGTCAGCGAACTGTTGATGCGGCGGGGCGTGAAGGCGCCCTCCACGATCGCCGAGGTGGGCACGGAACGCGGAAACTGGGGCAGCGCCGTCACCGTGACCGTGCGCTCGGCGCGCGGCAGGCCCGCATCGGTGATGGAGCGCAGGAATCGTTCGTCGACCGGCCGCGGCCGGACCGCGCCGTGGACGGAACTGACTGCGGCGCCGCAGCATTGCATGATCGTGGTCTTGCGCACTGGATCGGACATGCTGGAACGCTAATACTTAAGGTCGACATGAAGTAAAGGGGTGAATCGTGACCACAGCGCAGGACATGAGAATCGGTGACGCCGCGGCCGCACTCGGCGTGGAGACACACGTGCTGCGGCACTGGGAGTCGGTCGGCCTGCTCGCCCCGCCGCGCAGCCCGTCCGGTCACCGCAGCTACAACGAGCACATCCTCGACTACGCCCGCGCGATCCTGACCTTGCAACGAACGGGCTTGTCGCTGAGCCAGATCCGGCAGCTCGGGCTCAGCGACCACACCGATCGGCGGGCCATCATCGGCGACCGCCGCGCCGAGGTGCGGGCGCGCATCGCGCTGCTCGAGGCCACCGACCGATTCCTCGAGCACCTGCTCACCTGCAGCCATTCGGTCATCAGCGAATGCCCCGAGTGCTCGACCTATGTGGCGCAGGCGCGCCGATCACCGGATTTCCCGGACCGCGACTAGGCGATCCGGCGCCTACACCCGCACCGTGGCGTCGGCGGTGACCACTACCGGCGCACCGTGGGCGGGCACGTGGGTGATGTTGCGGATCCGGGTGGCCTCGCCGGTCTTGCCCTCCGGCAGCGCAAGCCGGTAGCGGGTCAGGATTTCCCGCAGTACCGCCGTGCCCTCCATGAGGGAGAATCCGGCCCCGATGCACCGGCGCACGCCACCACCGAACGGCAACCAGGTGTTGGGTTCGACCGAGCCGTCGAGGAAGCGGTCGGGCCGGAAGGTGTAGGCGTCGGGGAAGGCCTCGGGGCGCTGGTGGGCCAGGATGATCGAGGTGGCGATCACGGTGCCCGCGGGCAGGTCGTAGCCGCCGATGGTCAGGTCGCGGGTGAGTTTCCGGCCCGTGCCCGCGATGACCGTGTGCAGGCGCATGGCCTCCTTCAATATCGCTTCGAGGTACTTCTCGTCCCCGTCGTGCGCCGCGCGGCGGGCCTCCGCCTGGATCTCGGGGTTGGCGGCCAGCTCGTGGCAGGTCCAGGACAGGGCGGAGGCGGTGGTCTCGTGCCCGGCCAGCAGCAGGGTGATCAGCTGGTCGCGCAGTTCGACATCGGACAGCGGCGCGTCCGCGGGGTTCTCGCCGGATCCGGCGGCCAGCAGCCGGGACAGCACGTCGTCGCGGGCGTCGAGGCCGGGTTGTGCCCGGCGCTCGGCGATCTCGCGGTACAGCAGTTCGTCGATGGCGGACTGGGTGGCGCGGAACCGTTTCCACATGCCGCGGTTCGCGAGGAACGGATACTTCCAGCCGAACATGATGATCGGGCTGACGTTCACGACTTCGCGCAGCCGCGGCACCAGCGCGGCCCGGCGGTCCGCATCGGCCATGCCGAACACCACCTGCATGATCACATCGAGTGTCAGCTCGTTCATGCGGTCCAGGGTGTGCACGGTCGTGCCCGGAACCCACCGGTCGACATGGGTTTTCGCGATGTCGTCGACGAGGGCGCGATAGCCGCGCAGCGAGGATCCGACGAACGCCGGCATGAGCAGTCGGCGGGCGCGGGCGTGCTCGTCCTCGTCGGTGATCAGCAGCGAGTGCTCGCCCAGGATCTGCGCCAGTACCCGATTGCCCTCACCGGCATGTAGATCAGCGGGGTCGCCGGCGAAGATCTCGCGAATGTGCTCGGGCCGGGTGAACACGACCAGGTTCTCGGCGTAGGGCGCGGCCAGGTGCAGGGTGAAGGTGTCACCGTGACGGCGGGCAGCCAGCTTCAGCAGCGCGGCGCGTGACTTGAGGTAGATGGCGGTCTGCACGATCCGGGGTATGGCCGGTCCGGGTGGAAAGGTGGTGGTCACGGTGCGAGTCCCTCCGGTCGGCCGCCTCGCCGCGGCTGAAACGCTTGCGTACCAGCCTAGAACGCGACCGGCGGATGCGGTATCGGTGGAGGCACTAGGACCGCATCTGACCTAGTTCGTTCCTACCGTGGAGACATGACGGTTTTCGAGCCCTTCCGAATCGACGTTCCAGCCTCCGACATCGACGACCTGAAGACCCGCCTGGCCCGCACCCGCTGGCCCGCGGACCTGCCCGGGGTGGGCTGGACCTACGGCATCCCGACCGCGTACGTGCGCGAACTGTGCGAGTACTGGGGGAGCGGCTACGACTGGCGCGTCCACGAGGCCGAACGCAACCGCCATCCGCAGTTCGTCACCGAAATCGACGGTCAGCGGCTGCATTTCACGCACGTCCGCTCACCCGAACCCGACGCGCTGCCCCTGGTGCTGGTGCACGGCTGGCCGTTCGAGGACTTCACGGATCTGATCGGCCCGCTCACCGATCCGCGCGCGCACGGCGGTGATCCGGCCGACGCCTTCCACGTCGTCATCCCGACCCTGCCCGGATTCGGCTTTTCGGGCCCGACCCTCCGCGCCGGGGACGCCGCGACCGAGCGCGCCGCGGAATTGATCGCGAAGCTCATGACCGAACTGGGCTACGCCCGCTACGGCGCGCACGGCGGCGACGCCGGATCGTTCATCGCCCCCGACCTGGGCCGCCTCGCCCCCGATCGGGTGGCGGGTGTGCACCTGAACGACCCCATCACCATTCCCTCCTGGGATGACGACGGCGCCGGCTACAGCGATAGCGATCAACAGAAGCTGGCTCGCCTCAAGGACTGGAGCAGCAGTGAGACATCCGGCTACGCGGGCATCCATTCCACCCGTCCGCAGACCCTGGCCCCGGCGATGGCCGATTCTCCCGCGGGCCTGCTGGCGTGGGTGCTCGACGTGGTGAACACCTTCACCGATCCCTCTCGCGCGACCCCCGACGCCGCCATCGATCGGGACCTGCTGCTGACGAACCTCTCGGTGCTGTGGTTCACCGATACCGCGGGCTCGTCCATGCGCCTGTACAAGGAATCGCAGCACTGGGGCGCGGAGTTGACGAACTCGGGCGTGCCGACGGGTGTGGCGGTGTTCCCCGGTAGCGGCACCATTCGCGGTCTCGCCGAGCGGCAGCACACGGTGGTGCACTGGTCGGAATTCGATCGTGGTGGCCACTTCGCGTCGATGGAGACCCCCGATCTGCTGACCGCCGATCTGCGTGACTTTTTCCGAAAGTTGCGCTGACACGCGCGAATAACGGTCCGCCGCAACGGGTTCGGCTGCGATCCGGCCGAACTCTGGCAGGATGGCGGTATGGCCGAGATCCACGAGACGACCATGCGACCCGCCAAGCTGGAATTGCTGACGGCGTGGCTGCCGACCCGGCACTGGCATGCCGGTTCCGGGGCACCCGCGCTGGTGAAGTCGGGTGGCTTCCGCCTCGACGATCCCGCGGGTGAGGTCGGGATCGAACTGCTGGTCGTCACCGACCTCGCGGGCCCGGTGCCGGTGGCCTACCTGGTTCCGATGACCTATCGGGGCGCACGCGTCGAGGGTCTCGACCACGCCCTGATCGGCACGTCCGAACATGGGGTCCTGGGCTTGCGCTGGCTCTACGACGCCGCGCACGATCCGGTCTTCATCGAGCAGGCCGCGCTGCTGCTGACCGGCAAGGCGACCGCTCAGGATCAGAACACCAGCGATACCCCGGATCTGAGCGTCCACGTGGTGCCCGGTGACATTCTCACGCCCGCACCGGGTTTCCATCCCACGGTCATCGACACCGACGCGCACACCGACATCGCCTTCGATTCCGACCGTTCCACCAACGCGGGCGCGGAATTGATCCGGGTTCACCGCCGCCTGGCCGCCGGTCAGTCCTTCGAACGCGACCGCAGTCATCTCGACGCGCCGTGGTCCGCCCCGGACGGCACCGCGCCGCGCGGGATCTTCCTGAGCGCGCCCTGATCTCGCGCACCGAGCCCCGCCGACTCGCCGGGGAATGTGCAGACGTCCAGTTAGCTCGATTAATGGGTCATATCATTACCTCGTGCCCGCCAATCGGATAGAGGGGCGAAGCGAGGTTTTCGCCGACTGGGCTTGGCAGTCGCTGGTGGTGACCGGCGGCTGTTCGGTGGTGCTGGGGGTGGTGCTGGCCGTCCGGCCGGACAAATCGTGGACTGTGGCCGACATTCTGTTCGGACTGGTGCTGCTGGCGTCGGCGGCCTTCCAGTTGGTGATGGCGTTCGGGGCCCGGATGTCCACCCCGCTCAAGTGGCTGGAGGTCGTGAGCGCGGCCGTCGCGCTGCTGCTCGCGTTCTGGACGCTCGACGGCGGCGCGTGGGTCTCCTTGCTGTCCTTGTGGATCGCGATCGGCTGGGTGCTGCGCGGGATCGTGCAGGCGATCGTGGGGGTGTGGTCGGAGCAGTACGCGGGCGCGGGCCGGCTGGAGTTCGTCGGACTGGCCACGGTCGCCGCCGGGGTGGGAATCGCGGTCGCGTCGTTCGAGACGTTGCCCGCGCTGGCGATCGCGGTCGGATTGCTGACCGTCGCCCTCGGTGTCTCCGAGATCGCGCTCGGGTTGCGCCTCGAGCCGCGTGCCGTCGAATCCATCTGACAGATAGGCCAGCTCGACGGCCGGATTGCTCCCGGGTAACTAACCAGCTTGATATTCGCTGGTTGCCCCAAATTTGCCAGTAGGTTCGGTGTGTTCGTGTGCTCGGGAACTCCTTCGCGCGACGCATGCCGCCGCGTCATGGTGAGAGGCAGGGGTAGATGGCGCGAAACAACGGCGGCGGGGTGGTCGACAGCGAACTCACCGAGGCGTTGATCCGCTCCCGGAGGTTCTTCACCCGCGCCGAGATGTCGCCGGACCTGCGCAGCGAATACCTGCGCGGCGGACGACAGTCCGACGACTTCTACCGCGACCGCTGGTCCCACGACAAGGTGGTGCGCTCCACCTACGGGGTCAACTGCACCGGCTCCTGCTCGTGGAAGGTGTACGTCAAGGACGGCATCATCACCTGGGAGACCCAGGCCACCGACTACCCCAGCACCGGCCCGGACCGGCCCGAGTACGAGCCCCGTGGCTGCCCGCGCGGCGCCGCGTTCAGCTGGTACACCTACTCGCCGACCCGCGTGCGCTACCCCTACGTGCGCGGCGTGCTGCTCGAGCTGTACCGGGAAGCCAAGGCGCGCACCGGAGATCCGGTCCCCGGCTGCTGCGACTGGGTTCGCCGCTGTTCCACTACGGCATCGTGTTCGTGTTCCTGGGCCACGTGATCGGCCTGGTGATCCCGGAATCGTGGACCGAGGCGGTCGGCATCAGCGAAAGCATGTACCACGCGGCCTCGTTCAGTCTGGGCGCGATCGCGGGCATCGCGACGGTCGTCGGCCTGCTGATCCTGATCTACCGCCGTCGCACGGTGGGCCCGGTCTTCTCGGCCACCACCCGCAACGACAAGATCATGTACATCCTGCTGGGCCTCACCCTGGCCCTCGGCCTCGGCGCGACCCTGTACGGCAACCTGACCGGCCACCCGCACAACTACCGCGAGGACATCGCCCCGTGGTTCCGGTCCATCTTCTACTTCCAGCCCAAGCCGGAGCTGATGGTCAACGCCCCCACCGGCTTCCAACTCCACGCCTTGTCCGCCTGGGTCCTATTCGCCTTCTGGCCCTTCAGCCGCCTGGTCCACGTCTTCTCCGCCCCCGTCGGCTACCTGAGCCGCCCGTACGTGGTCTACCGCAGCCGGGACAACCTGAACCCCGGCAAGTCCAAGCCCCGGCGCGGCTGGGAACCGGTCGGGCACTAACGGAAACGGCGCCGGGCCTGATTCGGGGGGGATCAGGCCCGCCGCTGTGCTGTCGCGAGGACTCCTTCGAGGACGCAGGACAGGCCGAAGGTGAAAGTCTGGGCGGGGGTGAGATCTTCGGCGTCGCGGATGCGGCGGGCGAAGTGCGGATAGTCGCCGGTGGCGATGGCGGAGCGGAGGTAGGGGCCGACCGCGGCGCGCCACTGTTCTTCGGTGAGGCCGGTGCGGCGCTGGGCGCGAAGCTCCGCCAGTTCCTGGACGACGGCGCCGGCGACATAGGCGAGCACGGTGTCGACGATATTGGCGGCGAGGGTGATGTCATCGGTCGATTGCAGGGCCGCGGCCATGGCGATATCGAAGCGGCGCAGGGCATTCGGGCCGAGGGCGGGGCGACCGGACAGTTCCGGGCCGAGCCACCGGTGACGGAGCAGTAGGTCACGGAAGTGATGGGCGACCGCCGCCAGGTCGGTGCGGGCGTCGCCGGTGAGGGCAGGCGGTGCGATCTCGGCCTGGGCGGCGTCGATCATCAGGTCCAGCAGTTCGCCGCGGTCGGCGACGTAGCGGTAGAGCGAGGCGGTGCCGGAAGCGAGTTCGGTGGCGATGCGACGCATGGACACCGCATCCAAGCCCTCGGCATCGGCCAGGGCGAGGGCGGTCCCGACGATGCGGTCGACGCCCGGCGCCCGGCGTGCGGGCTCCCGGCGATCCCTGCTCCACACGAGCATCGGGTTGTCGTTCGTCATCGGGCTCCCGTCCGGATCTTCGCGCCTCACGGCGCCATTGCACTGAGCCTAACACTGTGGTTACGGTGTAACCACAACGGCTACGGTGTTTCCATAAGGAGTTCGGCGATGACTGACCAGCGAGTTCCCGTCCTGATTGCCGGAGGAGGCACGGTCGGTTTGGCCACCGCTTTGTTCCTGTCCGGATACGGCGTCCAGACCCTGGTGCTGGAGACGCAACCCGGACCCTCACCGCATCCGCGAGCCACCGGCATCTCGCGGCGAACCATGGAGATGCTGCGCGCCGAAGGCCTCGAGGCTGCCGTCAATGCGGTGAGCATCGACATGGTGGCCGGGCTCGGCAAGGTCTACGCCCGCACCCTGGCCGAGACCGACTTCACCGCACCGAATCCCGCGGCGGCCGCCGCCGCGCGCCTGGACGAAACCAGTCCGGCGCTGGTGCGCGGCACCTGCCCGCAACATCGGCTCGACTCGGTGCTGCTGCCCGCGGCCCGGGAACGCGGTGCGGTGGTGCGGCATTCGACACGGCTGGAGTCGTTCATCCA
Organism: Nocardia tengchongensis; assembly: GCF_054781395.1. Lineage (NCBI taxonomy): Bacteria > Bacillati > Actinomycetota > Actinomycetes > Mycobacteriales > Nocardiaceae > Nocardia > Nocardia tengchongensis. The sequence goes on along the minus strand of NZ_BAAGUM010000015.1, from coordinate 578,904 downwards.
GGACGGCTCCGGCGTGCGCGCGGTGCTGTCCGATGGCTCGGTCGTGCACGCCGACTACCTGATCGCGGCCGACGGGGCGCGCAGTGAGGTTCGTGGCGCGTTGGATATCGCCATCAGCGGACCCGGGCCGCTGGGGACGCCGATGATCGGCATGCTGTTCCGCGCCGACCTGACGCCCTATACCGGCGGCCGGACCTTCGCGACGTGCACCATCGACAATCCGGAGGTCTCCGGACTGCTGGTCACGGTGGACGGCGTGCGCGAATGGATTCTGCATGTGCCATCCGATGATTCGGGCGAGGGATTCACCGCCGCCCGCTGCACGGCGTTGATCCGTGCGGCCGTCGGCGACTCGACCGTCGAGGTCGAGGTGGTCAGTGTGCTGCCGTGGCGTCCACGTGGCCAGCTGGCCGAACAGTTCCGGGACGGCCGTGTCTTCCTCGTCGGCGACGCGGCCCACACCGTGCCTCCGCTGGGCGCTTTCGGGCTCAATACCGGTGTCGCGGACGCGCACAACCTCGCGTGGAAGATCGCAGCCGTACACCACGGCTGGGCCGGCGCGGGGCTGCTGGCCAGCTACGAGGACGAGCGGCGGCCGGTCGCCGCGACGACACTGGAACAAGCCGTGCTTCGGCTGCCTGATCCACGCCTGCACTGGGAGACGTCTCCTGAGATCGTCGCTGCCCGTCAGGAGGCCGGTGTGCTCAACGCTCCTGTCGTACATGCGGGCTACCGCTACGAATCGTCTGCCGTCATCGGCTCGAATCCGGAACTGCCCTCGACCGAGGACATCTCACTGGTCCTGGACGGCACGCCCGGCTCTCGTCTGCCGCATCGGTGGGTGCATCACCACGAAGGTCGGATGTCGACCTTGGATCTCGTCGGTCGCGAACTCGCTGTCCTGACCGGCGACGCTGAGTGGGCCCAGGCGGCGCGTGACGCGGCGCACGCCCTCTCGATTCCGCTGACCGTCCATCGAATTGCGCTGGTGGACATCGGCTGGACCGGCAGTGTCGGCATACATGCGGACGGTGCGGTCCTGGTGCGCCCCGATCACGTGGTCGCCTGGCGAATGATCGAACGGCCCACCGACCCGCGCGCCGCCATGATCGATGCACTCGGAGAGGTGCTCTCGCTCGAGCGCGCGGAAAACCGCTTCGCGGGGCGGATCCGGGGTCGGTAGGGTTCGGCGGGTGGCGAGGATCGCGTTTCTGGGGTTGGGCCGGATGGGTGCGGGCATGGCGGCGCGGATGGTGGCCGCTGGGCACGAGGTGACCGTGTACAACAGGACGCCGGAGAAGGCGGCTGAAGTCGTCTCTGCCGGGGCCGCGTTCGCGGAGACACCGCGCGCGGCCGCGAAGGACGCCGAGGCGATCTTCGCGATGGTGGCCGATGACGAGGCCTCGCGGGCCGCTTGGCTGGGCGCCGACGGTGCGTTGGCAGGGGAGTACGCACCCGGCGCGTTCGCGGTGGAGTTCTCCACCATCTCACGGCCTTGGGTGGACGAGCTGTCGAAGCACGCTGCGGCGCATGGTCTTCGCTACCTCGACTCGCCAGTGACCGGACTCCCCGATGCGGCGGCGGCAGGGCAGCTGACCCTGTTCGTCGGCGCGGACATCGCCGATCTCGAGGCCGCCCGGCCACTCCTGGAACCCCTGTGCTCCAACATTGTCCACTTCGGCGATGTGGGAGCGGGCGCGAGCTACAAACTCATACAGAACCTCCTGGGCTCTGTTCAGATCGCCGCCACCGCGGAGGCGCTGCGGACCGCGGAACTCGCGGGATTGGATCTCGCTGTCGTCGCCGACACCCTTTCCCGCGGTGGTGCGGCCAGCCCCACGGTGATTCGCATGTGCACCGAGATGCTCGCCGGCGGCCACGACCGCGACATCGCCTTCACTGCGGCCCTGCGGCTCAAGGACACCCGGATCGGTGTCGAGCTGGCTGATGCGCTTGGAACCCCTGCGGCCCTCGGTCACACTGCCGAGCAGATCTTCGAGCGCCTGGTGGCGGCCGGACATGGCGATCTCTCCGAAACGAAGCTCATCGACCTGCTCAGAAGTCGCGCCGTGGGATGACTTCGAGCAGCTGTCAATACCGCTGAGGTCGGATGTGGAATCCGGGGTCACGATGGATGTGGCACCGGGCGGGCGAACATAGCGTGAAGGCATGTCCGAGCAGCTCGAAACCCAGGTGACCGACGTGCGGCGAGATCGTCGCATCGGAGTGGTCGACAGTTTGCGCGGGTTCGCGCTGTTCGGGATTCTCGTGACCAATACCGTGGTGGCGACCATGTTCTGGTCGTCGCAGGGGGCGGACGGTGATCCGCGGCCGATGTTCGAGAGCACCGCTGATCTGTTCGTGTACGGCGTGGTCGAAGGGTTCTTCCTCGGGAAGTTCTATCTGCTGTTCGCGTTTCTGTTCGGGTACTCGTTCACCTTGCAGATCGCCGCGGCCGAACGCGCCGGGGTTGCGCCGGTACCGAGATTGTTGCGGCGGTGCTTGGCGCTGTTTCTGATCGGGCTGGCGCATGTGCTGCTGCTGTGGATCAGCGACATTCTCACGCTCTACGCGGCGCTGGGCCTGATGCTGGTGGCGCTCCGTTGGATTCGGCCGCGGCCGGCGCTCATCGCCGGACTGGCGTTGTACTTCGGGTTCGCCTCACTGGCGTTCGTACCGGGCGACGGTGGACTGGCCGGGTTGGGGGACGTCTTCGACGTGCAGCGGATGCATGACGGCTTCACCGGCACGTTCGGTGACACTCTGCGGGCTCAGCTGTCCTTCGGTCCGAAGTTCATGGTGTTCACCTGGCTCGAGCAGGGCATTCCGGCGCTGGGGATGTTCCTGGTCGGACTGGCAGCCGGTAAGCGGCGGGTGCTCGAGGACGCGGAGTGGATCAGCCGGTGGTTGCCGCGGGCGCTGGCGGTGGGTTTCGGTGTGGGGCTGCCGGTTTCGGTCGTCACAGTGGCGTTGATGACCGTGCACGGGAAGCTGCCGTCGTTCTGGTCCGGGTTGCAGGAATTCGCGAATCCGCTGTTGACGCTCGGTTATGCGGCCGGAATCGTGTGGCTGGCGCGGTATCGCTGGGCGGGCGCGGTGGGGTGGCTGGCGCCCGCCGGGCGCATGGCGGCCACCAACTACATCGGGCAGTCGGTGGTGATGATGCTCATCTACACCGGATATGGCCTGGCACTGGCGGATCGTGTGCCGCCCGCCGGGGTCGTGCTGCTCGCGGTCGCGACCTATCTCGCGCAGTTGCGGGTGAGCGCGTGGTGGCTGCGGCAGCATCCGTATGGTCCGGTGGAGTGGCTGCTGCGCGCCGCGACATACCTGTCGGTTCCCGCCTGGCGGAGGGCCTGAATACGCCGCTGCGGCAGCGGGTTCAGGGCAGGTCGTAGGCCGTGGCGTGGCGGGGCTGGTACATGCCGATCTGGCCCGCGCCGGGCACCTTCAGCATGGTGAGCAACCCCCACCCCGCATTGATCACCTCCGAGGTGAACTCGACTCCCTTGGACCGCAATTCGTCGACGGTCGCTTCCAGGTCGTCGCACATGAGGTACAGCTCGGCCTTGCCACTGTCGGGGACGTCCGCCGGGTGGACGGCGAGTTCGGCGGGCGGCGACTTGAAGATCAGCCAGCCGTCGTTCGCGTCGACGTAGGCCAGGCCGAGGACGTCACGGAAGAAGGCCCGTGCCGCCTCGGCGTCCTCGGCGTACAGGATGGTGTGCGCACCGGTGATCATGTGCTGACGCTAACAGCGACCCGCGCCTTCGACGCGCAGGTGAGTGGTCAGGATGTCGGCCAGTCGGCCGGCGAATTCGGGCGCTTCGGTGCGCATGCCGTTGTGGGCGCCGGGGAACTCGGTGAGCTCGATACCGAGCTTGCGGGCGATCTCAGCGGCCGGCCGGTACGGCAGGCAGCCCCGGGTCTCCTGCCCGGCCGCCATGACCAGCCGATCCTTCAGCGGGGCCAGCGCCGCGAAATCGGGAACATAGGAGGTGAACTCCCGCAGCTCGTGTTCGAGCATCAGCGGGCCGTTGGCGGCGAGCCGCGCCCACATCTCCGCGGCCCGCGGCGGCAACTCGTCCGGCATCGGAGACGGCTTCATCGCATTGCCGATTCCGGCGAGGAAGCGTGCGCCCGCGGCGGCGGGACCGTCGGCGCGGAACAGCGTGTACACCTCCTCGATCATGGCGCGCTGCTCGACGGCATCGGGAAGCACACCGAAGCACGGCGGTTCATGCGCCACCAGCAGCGCCACCCGCTCCGGATGCCGCGCCAGCAGATCCAATCCGACAACCGCCCCGGCGCTGCCGCCGACGACGAACGCGGGCTCGTCGGTGAGATGACTCAGCAGGCGGAACGCGTCATCGCTCTGCACCTCGACCCGCTGCGTCTGCTGCGGACCGTCGAGCACACTGCGCGAATACCCGCGCGGGTCCAGCGAGGCCACCGTGAACCGGTCCTGCAGCACCTCGGCGATCGGATCGACCGATGCCGCGTCGCCCCCGCCGCCCGGCAGGAACAACACCAGCGGCCCGCTGCCGCGCACCTCGTAGTACAACGTCGCGCCGGGCACCCGGAGCATCTCGGATCTCATTGCGGTGTCTCCTGTTTCGATGTCGGCCACTGCGTCAGCAGCAGATGCAGGGCGTCGAGGATGCGCGCCCAGGACCCGTCGGTCTCGCGGGAATGGTTGAAGCCACCGCCGGTCTCGAGCGTCGCGTACCCGTGAAAGGTGCTGCGCAACAGGCGACCGGCATCGATCAGCTCGGTGCCGTCGAGGTCGTAGCCGCGCAACAGCGCCTCGGTCAACTGCACACTGCGGACCGCGCCGGGCGCGTCCGCGATGGCTTCGATGTCGAGCTTGCGCTGTGTGGCCGCATACCTGCCCGGATGCTCGCGGGCATAGTCGCGATACGCGTTCGCGAACGCGACCAGCGCGTCCTTACCGGCCCGGCCGGCGACCGCGACACCGATCCGATCGGTCATCTCGAGCGCCCCCTGCAGCGCGACGCGCGTGCGCAGATCCTCCAGATTCCGCACATGCGTGTAGAGACTCGGATCCTTGACTCCGAACCGCTTGGCCACCGCGGCCAGCGTCACGTTGTCGATCCCGATGTCATCGGCCATCTCCGCGGCCGCCTGCGTGATCCGCTCGGCGTTCAGACCCACCCGGGGCGACATGACTCCATCCTTCCTATGAGTATTAGGTTACTTCCTAATATACATAGGTTTGTGAGCCTCGCAGTGGTCCCGCCTCAGCCGATGCCGTCCTGCACCGGATAGTCGATGACGACCACACCGCCGGTGGCGTAGTTGACGACATCGGCGGACACCCGCTGACCTTGCGGCGACGACCGCGCCACGGCCAGGGCGGCGTCGTCGGCGAAGTCGGCTTCGAAGACCGCGAAATACGGCGCTTCTCCGTTGGTCGCCGCGACATCGAAGCTGTAGCGGCACGCGAGCAGGCCGGGCCAATTCATGACCAATGGAATGTGGTTGGTCACGTAGTAGTCGCGGAAGTGGTCAGGGTCGGCAGGCTTGGGATACAGGACCAGCAACCTATGCATGACGACCTCCGTCCAGAGACGAGACCATGACACTGCGCGACAGCGGGATTCGGGTGAGGGCGGCGGTGGATTCGAGATCCGCGTGGGTGTCGTCGGCCAGCCAGCCGGGAAGATCGGCGACGAAGGCCGCAACCGCGGGGAGGGCCATGTGGGTGTCGACCGCGGTCTGGTCCGCGTACAGCTCACGGAGGAGGTAGCGGCCGGGGCGGGACGGGTCGCGCCAGAAGCCGTAGTCCAGGACGCCGGGTTCGGTGGCCGCGTCCCTCGCGAGGGCGGTGAGGGATGACTCGAAATCGGCTGTGCGACTGGGGATGATATCCAGTATCGCGGTCAGTTGAATCGCCATATACGCACGTTAGAGCCGTGACAGCGGTCGAGGGAAAGACCGGGACGGGATAGGCTCAGAACGGATCGTTATCAATCGACGGGAAGAGCCTTGACTCCGGACACCCTCAGCCTGCGGTACTTCCTGGTGCTCGCGGAGGAGTTGAACTTCACCCGGGCGGCGGAGCGGATCGGTATCGCGCAGCCGGGTCTCAGTGCCCGGATCCGGCGGCTGGAGGCGGAACTGGGCGCGGCGCTGCTGGTGCGGAGCACGCGCAGCGTCGAATTGACCACGGCCGGTGCCGCTTTGGCCGAAGCCGCGCCGGCGGCATTGGCGGCGCTGGACCGGGCATGGGAGACCGCACGGCGGGCGGGGGCCGGGGAGCTGGGCGCGCTGCGGATCGGATACAGCCTCAGCGCCGGGGCCGGGACCGCTCCCGCGCTGGTGGACAGGCTGATTCAGGCAAATCCGGGGCTCGAGGTCCGCGCGGTGCCGATGGCGACACCGGAGATCACGCCCGCTGTCGCCGCGGGCCGCATCGACGCCGGGATCACCCGCGGTGAACAGCCCGGACGTGGGGTGCGCCGGTTCCTGCTGCGGAGCCAGCGGATCGGGGTGCAGCTGGCGCGGAATCATCCGCTGGCCGAATGCGCGGAGATCGAGATCGCCGATGCCGCGGGCTATCCACTGCGACTGCCCGACCGGGCGGCCAACCCGGTCGTTCACGACCAACTCGCCGCATTGTTTCGCGACACCGAACCGCAGCCCCGATTCCGCACGCCCGCAATCTCTTTCGACATCGCACAGCGGGATCTACACGATGGCCTCACCCTCGCTCCGGCCGGTGAGGCCGCCGTCACGGCCCAGCCCGCCGGGCTCACCTGGCGTCCCCTGTACGGCGCGCCCGCCCTGACCCTCCATCTCGTCCTCCCTCGCGAGCAGTCACCGCTGCACCATCGCGTGCGTGCCGCCGCCAAAAGCCTGGCGCACGAACTGGATTGGCTGCCCTGAACCCCGGCCACCCCACCGTGACCAGCGGCAGCGCCGAGACCGAACGGGCTTGATCTCGACGTCGGCTTGCGTTCGAGCGCGCTCGAAACCATATCGTCGCCGCCATGACTACCGATGCAACCCAGACCTGGATCATCACCGGCGCTTCGAAGGGCTTCGGGCGCGCGCTGGCGGAGGCCGCGCTCGCAGCGGGTGACAATGTCGTCGTGGCGGTCCGCAATCCGGACGGCATGGCCGACCTGGCGGCCGAGTATTCCGACACGTGTCTCGTCGCTCGCTTCGACGCACGCGATACGCACGCGGCAGCCGGATTGGTGAGCGCCACCCTCGACCGGTTCGGTCGTCTCGACGTGCTCGTGAACAATGCCGGCCGGGCGGTGATCGGCGCGGTCGAAGAGGTCAGCGACGCACAGTTGCGAGACCTGATGGACCTGCACCTGTTCGGCCCGGCGGCGCTCGTGCGGGCCGCGCTGCCCGCGATGCGCGGCCGGCGCAGCGGCACGATCGTGCAGATGAGCAGCCAGGGCGGACGAGTGGCCTTTCCCGGTGTATCGGCCTACTGCGCATCGAAGTTCGCACTCGAAGGCTGGTCGGAATCTCTCGCGGCCGAGGTCGCGCCGTTCGGGGTGCGCGTGCTGCTCGTCGAGCCCAGCCGGTTCCGTACCGCGTTCAACGCGGGACTCGAGTTCAGCGCGGTGTCGGACAGCTACCGTGACACCCTTGCCCCGCTGCGCGCCGACATGGCGGGCGCCGACGGCGTGCAGGAAGGTGACCCGGTGCGCGCGGCCGGCATCATCGTGCGACTCGCGCACAGCGAGCACGTCCCGCTGCGCCTGCCACTCGGATCGGAGGCGGTCGAACGGCTGTCCGGCGTCTACCGTCGTGGCTTGGCAGAGGTCGAGCGCTGGGCCGAGATCGCCCGCAGCGCCGATTTCGACGACGCCGTTTCCGCGGTTCGCCCTGTCTAGGCTCGATGGCATGGCGACCGACGAATTGATGGAACGGGCGCTGGCGATGCTCGGCGACGAGGACGACGACCTGGCCTCGGTCGAGGTGATTCAGCGACTGTCCAACGCCGCCGACATCGAGGCGCCGATGAGCATCGCTGCTGTCGCGGACATGCTCGACATCTCGCCCCACACCCTGCGCTACTACGAGCGTGTGGGGCTGGTCGAGGTCGGCCGCGACAGCAGCGGTTACCGCGCGTACGACGCCGAGGCAGTGCGGAGGTTGGTGTTCCTGACCCGGATGCGGTTGTCCGGCATGCCGATGCGCGATCTCCAGCACTACATCGAGCTCGTCGACTCCGGCGAGGACACCGTGCCGGAACGGCTCGACCTGCTGATCGAGCACCGCGACACGATCCGCCGCCGCATCCGCGAGCTGACCCTGTCACTCGCCGCGACGGAGTACAAGATCGCCACCTACGGCGGCCGTACCGGCCCGGACGCATAGCGCATCGTTCCTCGACCTTCCTCGCAACGCCCGGACCGCTGCAAACCCGAGGGCCGCTCAGCCTATTGCCGGTTTCCGCCGTACCTTAGCTACACCCCGTATAGTCCGATCGCGAAATACCTTGGCAGGCATCGCATTTGCCTGTCCACCGATGCGATATCTCGATGTATGCCGGGCACCTTGCCGCCACTGTTCCCCGAGTGGCTCGGCGATGCCGGCGTCGGCGGCACCGCCCTGCTGGTCGGATTCGGCACGCAAGTGGTTCAAACACTACCGCCGACGCCAGGGGCACCGCTCAGCGAGACGTGAGCCCCTCGAACGTGAGGTTTACCGCGCGACGCCGAGCGGCCTCGTCCCAGCCGCAATGCTCCGCCGCGGCGGCTCCCACCTCAGCGCGGTTCCGACGCCGTCCGGTCCGGTGTGCAGCCGCAGGTCTCGCCGACGCTGAGGTGGACATCGAACGGCTCCGGGAGGGTGTCGGCGGGTTGCGAGGTGCCCGCGGCGTCGAGGACCTGGGACAGGGCGGTGCGGGCGATGTCATCGATGGGCTGCTGCACGGTGGTGAGCCTGAGCGGGGCGTAGGCGTTCGCGGTGTCGGCGTCATAGCCGACGACCGCGATGTCCGCGGGGATGCGTAGTCCGGCATCGGATATCGCACGGAGGGTGGCGGCGGCCTGGGCGTAGGTGCCGACCACCATGCCGTCCGGGGCCGGGCCGTCCGCGAGGTGTCGACTGACGGCACGATAGGCGCCGGACGCGGTGAGGTCGGTCGGAATCCTTACCGCCGCGGCGGTTCCGACGATGGACAGATAGCCCTCGTAGCGTTGTGCGACGGTCTCGCGGTCTCCGTGCTCGACCTCCTCGGCGGTGAATCCGCCCACGAACACGATGTTCTCGCGCTGATGCTCCCCGCGCAGGTGACCCGCGGCCAGTCGGCCCGCCTGGACGTGGTCGGCGCCGACCATACCCGCGTCCACATGGTCGCGGTTGTTGTGCACCCACACGATGGGAATCCGAGCCTGCCTGCACAGTTCGGCGGTGGCGCGGCCGTTCGCGCCGCCGACCACGATCAGGCCCTCGATGCCGGAATCGACGAAGGCGGCGGCGAATTCGAGCTCACGTTCGGGGTCGTAGGCGGTATTGCCGATCAGGGTCAGGTGGTCGCGGTGGCGGGCTTCGGTCTCGATGTGGCCGACCAGGGTGGCGAACAGGGGCAGGCGGACGTCGGGGATGAGCAAGCCCAGGTGGCGCCAGCGGCGTGGACGGCGCAAGGCGCGGGCGGCACGGTCGGGCCGATAGTTGAGTTCGTCGAGTGCGGCGGTGACGCGGGCGCGGGTGGCCTCGGAGACCGGACGGGGGCCGTCGTTGAGGACGTAACTGACGACGGCGGTGGACGTTCCCGCTCGCCGGGCCACATCGGCGAGGGTCGTGCGCTTGGCAGTCACGTCGGTCCCACTCTCGTCGCTCGCGGGCCGTGGGCCCAGGCTTGAAATCGTTCTGATTCTTACAGTCTGAGCACCGAGGATCTCCTACGCAAATCGATTAGATTCGTTACATCCGCGACCCGATCGCTTAACAGCCGACTGATGGAGTGAATGCATGGCTTTCGTACGACACACCGGCGTCACCTACTTCGAACCCGAATCCGCCCATGCGAGCTACATCCTGTTCACCGGCGCGGACTCGGTCACCCGACTCATCGATCTGGACGGCGAGGTCCGCCACGAGTGGCCCTTCGCCGGCGTCCCGCCCCGCATCCTCGACCCCGCACGCACCGGCGGCCGACTCGGCGACGTGGGCGTGCAACTGTCGCTCAGCGGTGATCCGCGCGGCGGAATCTACGCCAACGGCACTGTGGGTCAACTGACCTGGGACGGCGAGACCGTGTGGGAGTGGGGCGCGCAGGCCCCGGGCGGTGCGGCCCGGCAGAACCACGACTGGGAGTTGCTCGCCAATGGGAACCGCTTGCTGCTGGTCACCATTCCGAGAGTGGTCCCATCGCTGGGTCCGGCGGTCGTCGGCGACCAGGGCTTGTACGAGGTCGCGCCGGACGGGTCGATCGTCTGGGAATGGCGCGCGGGCGACCATCTCGACGAACTCGGCTTCTCCGAGGCCGGGTGGAAGGCCTTGCGTGAGACGGTGGCTCGCGACCCCGACGACGCGTGGGGCTACCTCGAGATGAACAGCGCCACGACACTCGGCCCGAACCGCTGGCACCGGGCCGACCCCGACAGCGTGTTCCATCCCGACAACATCCTGATCAGCAGCCGCAAGGCGAACGTGGTCGCGGTGATCGACAAGACCACGAAATCGATCGTGTGGAAGCTGGGTCCCTACTTCGCCGCCGAGGCCGGAGCCCAGCATCAGCGGATCAGCGCGCACAAGGTGCCGCGGCCGCTCGATCAGATTTCCGGGCAACACAATCCGCACCTCATCGCCGACGGTCTGCCGGGCGCGGGCAATATCCTCGTGTTCGACAATCAGGGCGGCGCCGGGTATCCGCCGGCACCGCTGGGCATCTACGCCGGTTCGCGGGTACTCGAGATCGATCCGGCGACCGAGCAGATCGTGTGGCAGTACACGGCCGAGGATTCGGGTCTGCCGCCGTGGACGTTCCACAGCTCCTTCGTGAGCAATGCCCAACGGCTGCCCAACGGCAACACGCTCATCACCGAAGGCATGAACGGCCGGCTCTTCCAGGTGACTCCGCAGGGGGACGTGGTGTGGGAGTACGTGTCGCCGTACGAAGGTCTGGGAGTCGCCGGGGAACCCGAGGTCCACGAGCCGCGGGTGCCGGGCGTGGATCGACTCAGCACGACGCCGCTGGTGTATCGGGCGCAGGCGGTGCCGTTCGACTGGGTGCCGCTCGAGTCGCCGCGTTCCGCCCCGACCGCCGTCGATCTGCGGTCACCTGCCCGTCCCGCCACGTAGCTCCACCGAATTCAGGTGCATCCCATGACATCGAGCCTGCAAACCTCACCGGAAGCCACCGCCGCGCCGGCCTCGCGCGCGGTCACGTCCACGCCCCGGCGGCTGCCGCGGCCACTGGCGCGCGTGGGCCCGCGCTGGCGGACGGTCGGCGGAACGGCGGCGGGAATCGGCCTGGCCGTCCTCGTGTGGTCCCTGGTGGCCGCGGCCGAACCCTTTCCGCGGCAGTTGTTTCCGCCCGTGCCCCAGATCCTGCGCGCCGGGCACGCACTGTGGGCGGACGGCCTGCTGATACCCGATATCACGGCCAGTCTGCGACGCGCGCTGCTCGGCTTGGTCGTCGGTGTGGCGGCCGGCGTCATCGCCGCGGTCGTCACCGCGAACACCCGGGTCGGGCGGGGGCTGCTGCAACCGGTACTGCGGCTGTTGTCGCCGGTCCCGACGATCGGGTTGGTGCCGCTCGCGATCCTGTGGTTCGGAATCGGTGAGAACAGCAAGGTTCTCGTCATCGCGCTGGGGGTGTTCGTTCCGGTCTGGATCAACAGCCATTCCGGATTCGCCGGCACCCCCGTCGACTACCTGCAGGCCGCGCGGTGCCTGGGTGCGGGGCGCTGGCAGACGCTGACGCGGATCATCATCCCCGAGGCGGTGCCCGACGTGGTGGCCGGTGTCCGGGTCGGCGCCGCCATGGCGTTCGTGCTGATCGTGGTGGCGGAAATGACCGGCACCACCGCCGGTCTCGGCTATCGCATCTATCAGGCGCAGCTGTTCTCCCAAGCGGACCGGCTGATCTTCTGCCTGCTGGTGCTCGGAGTACTGGGTGCGCTGTCGGATCTCGCGATCGCCGCGATCACCGCGCCGGTCCAGCGCTGGGCGCGGGAGGTGAACTGACATGGCGATCGCCACTCACGATCTGCTGGTGCGTTTTCCGAACACGCCGGAGCCCACACTGCACGGCATCGACCTGGCGATCCCGGACGGCTCGTTCACCGTGCTGGTCGGGGCGTCGGGCAGCGGGAAGTCGACGCTGCTGCACTGCCTGGCGGGACTCATCGCGCCGACCTCCGGCACGGTGACCGACGGTGGGGCGCCGGTGCTCGCGCCCGAACCCCGGCGCGGGGTCGCCTTCCAGCGCGATGTGTTGTTCCCGTGGCTGAGTGTGGCGGGCAATATCGAGTTCGCACTGCGGGCGCACGGTGTCCCTTTTCGACTGCGGCGCAGCCGGATCGAGGAATTGCTGGACCTGGTCGGGCTGCCCGGAGAGGTCCGGCGCAAACGACCGGCTCAGCTGTCGGGCGGTATGCGCCAGCGGGTCGGCATCGCGCGCATGCTCGCCGGTGAGCCCGACATCATGCTGATGGACGAGCCGTTCGCCGCACTCGACGCGCTCACCCGCCTGAACATGCAAGACCTGCTCATCGATCTGTGGACCCGATTGCAACGCACCGTCGTCTTCGTCACCCATGACGTGGACGAGGCAATTCGGTTGTCCGACACCATCGGCGTCCTCGCCGACGGGCGGATCACCGATCAGATCAGCAATCCGCTCAGCCGGCCCCGGCCCGCCGACACCCTGGCCGATCAGCCCGGTTACAGCGAACTGCGCCGCCGTCTGCACCACGAACTCGGAATCGAACACGCGAGATGAAAAGAAGATCAGCCGTGAAGAAGCTCCTTCGTCCATTGACCACCGCCATCGCTCTGCTCGCCCTGGTGGTTCCGCTCGCCGCCTGCGGCGACTCCGGCGACTCCGACCCCAAAACGCTCACCGTCGGGTTCGTGGTCGACCCGTCGTGGGCGCAGATTCCGGTCGCCCAGCAGGCCGGTCTGTTCGCGAAGCACGACGTGAAGGTCAAGGTCGTCAATTTCGCGACCGGTGTGGAAGCGTTGCAGGCGCTCGCGGCCCACCAGGTCGACATCGCCACCGCCGCCGATGTGCCGACCGCGGCCACGCTGCCCCGCTCTCCCTCGCTGCGCGTGGTCGGGGACGGGTCCCGGTGGCAGGGTTCGCGTATCGTCGCCCGGCGCAGCGCCGGCATCACCTCGGTCGGTGATCTGGCGGGGCACTCGATCGGCACGCCGCTGGGCACCAGCGCGGCCTACTTCGCCTCGAATGTGCTCTCGCACAACAATATTTCGGCGAATCTCGTCCAGGTCGCGCCGTCGGCGATCCTGACCGCCGCGACCCAGCACAACGTCGACGCGGTCTCGATCTTCCAGCCCTACCAGGCCCAGGTAGTCGAATCCCTGGGAGGCGACGCCGTCGAACTCACCGGCAGCACCTACAACCAGCACAGCCTCTACCTCGCGACAGACACGGCGATCGCATCGAAGTCCGCTGCCCTGACCAGCTTCTTCGCGGCCCTGGGTGACGCCGGAGCCCTGCTCACCGCACGATCCGGCGACGCGATCTCCGCCGTGGCCGCCGCCACCCAGCTGACTCCGGCGCTGATCACGAAGATCCTGCCGGAGTTCGACTACGTCCTGCAGTTGCGGCCCGAGCTCGCCGGCACCCTCGGCAAGCTCGCGACCTGGGCCAAGGATCAGGGCAAGGTCGATCGATCGATTCAGTTGCCCGACTACAACACCCTGCTCGTGGCGGGGTTCGTGAACAGCGGCAACTGATTCCGCTCAGGGGGCGGCGGTGTCGAGGGAAAGCGTTGTCATGGGAATCAGATTCGGGCTCGGCGCCGGGAACCAGGCGGTGTCGTGGCCGGGGATGGCACCGCCTGGAACGGCGACGGACGCGAGGTGAGACTGCCCTGACAACGGCCGGAACTACTGCGGGGGAGGGTTAGGCGAGGCGGACTTCCGCGGTGGCGAGGCCGAAGACCTTGCGACCGGCCGCCTTGGCGACGATGACGACGACGGCGGTCCTGGTTTCGGGATCGAGGGACTTGATGCGGCCGCTGAATTCCACGATGCCGGCCGAGTCGGCCTCGATGACCGTGTAATTCGACAGCCGGACGCTGTAGCGGAGCATCGCGCCCGGGTCGCCGAGCCAGCCGGTGACGAATCCCGCGCCCAGGCCCATGGTGAGCATGCCGTGGGCGATCACGTCGGGCAGACCGGCGAGGGTGGCGACCTCGGCGTGCCAATGGATCGGGTTCACGTCGCCGGAGACGCCGGCGTAGTTGACCAGGTCGCCGCGCGTCAGGGTGACGGTGCGGGGCGGCAGTTCGTCACCGACGGCGACGTCCTCGAACCGGAAAGCGCTGCCTGGGGTGCGGGTGCGCGAGATCGGCGAAAGGCTCGCGGCGGCATCGGAATCCGCGCCGGGCAGCCCGCTCATGTCGGCGGTGGTCCGGGGCGCCGTGTCGATCCCGGTCATCATGACGCGCTCGATGGTGTCGCTGATGTCGGCGTTGACGTCCTCGCTGGTGAGGCCGACGACGGTGGTGTGCATGATCTGCACGATGTCGCCGCTCTGGTCGAGGAACGTGTTGGTGATGGTGAGCAGGTCCTTGCCGCCGATGCGGCGCACCGTGGTCAGCTCGACGTCGCTGACGAGTCGGTCGCCGGTGAGCACCGGCTTGTACATCTCGAAGACCTGATCGGTCTGCACGATCACGTCGTAGCCTTCGAGCACGGTCTGCAGCAGCCGCCGGTTGGCCAGCATCGCCGCGGTGGAGATGAACGTGGTCGGCGCGATCAGACCGGGGTATCCGAACTCGCCGGCGGCGGCCTCACTCCAGTGGGCCGGATGGAAGTCCTGTACGGCTCTTGCGTACTCGCGGATCTTCTCCCGGCCCACCTCGTAGTAGTCGTCCACGCGATAGCGATGCCCCACCAGTCCAGCCACATCGAACGTCGCTTCCACCAAGCTCTCCTCCATCCGGATTCCATCCCCCTTCGCCTCGGCGCGGGCAGCGCCGAGTTCATCGAGTGGAACGTCACCTTCTCACAAGCCGTGGTGCTCGTGCCGAGAAACACACGTAGGTACGCAACACAGTACGGGCCATGCAAATTGGCTATGAGTCGGCCCGGTCTTCGTTCGTGTGGACCGGGAGCAGCTCGCCGCGCAAGTCAGAAGGGGTACTCCGCGGACAACTGCCCGTCGAAACAGTGCGCGGCATGTTCCCGCATCCGCGGCCCGTACACCGGGTCTCGGGCCAGGTCCGTATACGTCTGGAACTTGCAGTCGACCAACCCCGCTGCCTCGGCGACATAGACATCGAAGCCCGGGAACATCAGGCCCGCATACGGCATGTCATCGACGTCGAGCGCGAGCACCGGATACTCACCGTGCGAGTCGGCCTCGCCCACGGCCAGCACCCGCCGCGAGTCCGACCCACCCGGCAGCAGAAAACACTCCGGAAACCGCCCTGCCAGATCCTTGTACGTCTCGCCCCACGGCTGCCCCAGCTCGTCGTCGACCAACTGATCCAACGGCCGCGGCGCGAATCCACCGTCCGCGTCGAACCATCCGCACCGCTCGAACATGCTCACATCGAACGCCAACCACTCCCGCAAGCTCGGCGACACGGCACGCCCCGACGGAAACACCGGCGCGCCCACCGCTTCCGCTGCCATCGGCCGAGCCTCGCCGTCCACCCACGGGGTGTGGCCGACCCATTCGACGGGCTCGAACATCGCCCGCCCGGGCTGCCGCCGCACCGCCTCGATAACCCGCCGCGTCAACCCGACCCCGTGCCGGCGCTCATCAGTCATGGCGCGCAAGCTAACAGACCCGACCGACCACACTCGCCCTCACGGTCTGGCTGTGGAGGTGCTCGACACTTCGGCAGGTGTTCCGAGGTCGAGTAGGTCCGCGTAGTCGGGCAGCTCGAGGCCGTTGATCGCACGCTCGATCAGCGCCATGTCCCACTCGGGCTGGGCATCCGGATCCGGGAAAGCGAGGCTGTGCGCGTGCAACCGGCCGATCTCCTGGTTCGCCTCGACGAACGAACGCATCCGTGCCTCGTAAGCGGCGAACCCGGCCTCCGGGTCCCATCCGGAGGCGGCCAGCTCTCCGGCCAGCAGGTAGGCGCCGACCAAGGCCAGACCGGTGCCCTGACCGGACATCGGCGACGAACTGAACGCGGCGTCGCCGAGCAGACCCACGCGCCCGCTCGACCAGCGGTCCATGACCACCTGGGCGACCTGGTCGAGGTAGAAGTCCGGGGTGTCGTCGAGGTGCGCGAGGATGCGCGGGGCCAGCCAGCCCATGCCGGCCATCCGCTCGCGCAGCAGGCGCTTCTGGGCGGTGACGTCGCGATAGTCGACGTCGAAATCGGCTGCGGGGAAGGAGAATACGGCCATCGCGTGCCCGGCGTCCCGGATGGGTCGCAGTCCGGCGGAACGCCCGGACTCCTGGTAGTCGAGCAGCCAGCGCTCCAGCTCGAATTCGTTGGGCACGGTGTAGAAGGCCAGCACCAACCCGAGATGACGGACGAAACGCTCCCGCGGCCCGAACACCATCTCCCGCAAGGCCGAGTGCAGCCCGTCGGCCCCGATCACCAGCTCGAAGCGCCGCCGGTCGCCGCTCGCGAAGACGACGTCGACGCCGTCCGCGTCCTGGGTGAGCTCGGCGATCCGGTCGCCGAAAATGTATTCGACACCGTCGCGGGTGTCGTCGTAGAGCACCTGGGACAGATCCCCGCGCAGAATCTCGATCTCCGAGATGTACCCGTCTCCGCCGTCGTCCTCGGCGCGAAAGGTCTCGAGCACTGTGCCGTCCGCGTCCACGGTGTGCGCGCCGGCGGTCTCGGTCCGTGCCGCGCGCACCGCCGCATCGAGCCCCATGCGCCGGATGACCTCCTTGGCCACTCCGCGCGCGTCCACCGCCTGCCCGCCGGGCCGCAGTTCCGGAGCCCGCTCCACCACGGTCACCTGCGCTCCCCGCCGCTGCAGCCAGTGGGCCAGCGCGGGCCCCGCGATACTGGCCCCCGCCACCAAAACCCTGTTACCGCTCACTGCGCCTCCCGCTCACCCGGCCGGTTCCCTGCCCGGCTCGATTGGTTCTGCTCTGACACACCACTTTCGGTGTATCCAAACCTATCGACGACGCGGCCATCCAGAATTCATCGGCGACGCCCCACTCCGGCCGGTTCGATCGTTGCCGGGGACCGACATTCTGGCGTGGAACGCCGAATCGCCGGCGCGGCGGCCGGGGTCGATAGACGCGGATCACTGATATCGGACCGGGCTTGCTACTACGCATCGTCGTTTCGGAGGCCTAGGATTGATCTCGGGAACGAACAGTGAACCGCCACAGGGGAGGCATCACATGCGCGCCATCAGTCGAATCATGAGCTACTTCAAGACGATCCGCCGGGCCCAGCGCAATCGGACAGACCTGTTCGGCTGGCTGCTGCGGCGACCACAGGTGCTGATCAGCACCATGATCTACGAGACCATGCTGCTGTTCACCAACAAGGTCGACCCGAAGCTGAAGGATCTGGCCGAACTGAAGACGGCCGCGCTGGTCAACTGCCAGTTCTGCCTGGACATCGGGTCGACGCTGGCCCACTACGGCGGGCTCACCGAAGCCCAGGTCACCGACCTGCCGACGTATCAGGACAGCGGCGCCTACAGCGACACCGAGAAGCTGGTGCTCGCCTTCGCCGAGGCCATGACCCTCACCCCGACCTCACTGGACCTCGACCACATCCGCGCCCAGCTGCTGACCCGGATGAACAAGTCCCAGCTGACCGAGCTGGCCGCCGCCATCGCCTGGGAGAACCAGCGGGCCCGGGTGAACCAGGGCCTGGGTGTGCGCCCGCTCGGCTCGGCCGACGGCGTGGCCTGCGCGCTGCCCGAGTCTCGCCGCGCCGTGTGAGGCTTTTCCCTTCGGGCCGCGATGAATTCGGCGCGGTCGTACCGTCATGACAGGTGTCCATGTACCGAACGACCTGGAGCAACCATGACCACGACCGCACCTGTCACCTCCGGAACCGTCGCGGTGCCCGACGGCACCCTCTACTACGAAGTCCGCGGCAGCGGCCCGCTCGTCGCGCTGGTCGGCGCCCCGATGGATTCGGGTCCCTTCGGCGCGCTGGCCGAACTGCTCGCCACCGGCTACACCGTCGTGTGTCCCGACCCGCGCGGCCACGGCCGCAGCACCGTCATCGACGCCGAGCAGGACTCGACACCGGAATTGCGCGCCGACGACCTGGCCCGGGTGATCACCCACATCGGGCAGGGGCCGGCCGTGGTGCTCGGGTCGAGCGGCGGTGCGATCACCGGACTCGCGCTGGCCATCGCCCGCCCCGAACTCGTCTCCACCCTCATCGCGCACGAGCCGCCGCTGCGCGAACTCCTCGACAACCGTGCCGAATTGACGGCACTGACCGACGAGATGATCGCGGTCTACAACAGCGGCGATCCGATCGGCGCGATGCGCAAGTTCGGTGAGATGACCGGTCTGTCCATGCCCGAGGAGATGCTGGAGCAGATCTTCGGCGGCGAGCGTGACCCGCGGGCCATCGCCTCCGACGACTTCTTCTACCGGCACGAACTGCACCCCACCTCCGGGTGGCGGCCGTCCCTCGACGCGCTGCGCGCCACCCCGGCGACGATCGTCATCGGAATCGGCGACCAGTCCGCGGACCTGTTCTGCGACCGCACCTCTCGTGCGCTGGGAGCCGAGCTGGGCATCGAACCGACCCTGTTCCCGGGCGGCCACGCGGGCTTCATGGAACAGCCCGACGCGTTCGCCGAGCGCGTGCGTGAGGTCATCGAGGCGCACTAGCCGGTCATCACCCCGCGGCGAGCTGCCCGCGCAGTTCCTCGGGTTGCCATCCGGGCGGGGCGAAGACATAGCCGAGTTTGTTGCGCAGTCCGCGCGCCCCACGCACGTCGCGGATCATGGTGGCGAACTCGCCGTACTGCAGTGTGAGCAGGTTGTAGGTGCCGACCGGCTTGGTGAGCCCGTAAGTGGGACGGTGCAATTCAGGCTGGAAGGTACCGAACATGCGGTCCCAGATGATGAGGATGCCCGCGTAGTTCTTGTCCAGGTACTCCGGGTCGCTGCCGTGGTGGACGCGGTGGTGCGACGGGGTGTTCATGATGAATTCGATCGGGCGCGGCAGCTTTCCGATGGTCTCGGTGTGGGTGAAGAACTGGTAGATCAGGTTGACCGTGAACGCGATGTAGATCGTCCACGGCGCGAACCCCAGCAGCGGCAGGGGCGCCCAGAAGACGACCTCGAACCAGGGATTCCACTTCTGCCGCAGCGCGGTCCCGAAGTTGAAGTACTCACTCGAGTGGTGCGCTTGATGGGCCGCCCACCCGATGCGGACCCGGTGCACGAACCGGTGATTCAGGTAGAAGGACAGGTCCAGGGCCACCATCAGCAGCAGCCAGCTCCACCAGGCGCCGGAGGGAATGTGCCAGGGGGCGATGTACTCCCACAGGAACACGAACAGGACCAGGGTGGCCAGTTTGAAGACCAGCGAGGACACCAGTGATCCGGCGCCCATGCTGATGCTGGTGCGGGTATCGACGGCCAGATAGCCGGTGCCCTGCTCGTGGTCGCGGTCCCGCAGCGCCAGGGCCTCGGCGGCAACCGACAGGACGAACACCGGTAGCGCGTAGAGCAGTGGCGTATTGACTTGATGCCACAGGGTCGACAGCATCCCAACCTCCTAAATTGACCACTTCGTAAGTTACCAATCGGTCAATTCGAGGTCAATGGTCCGATCCCGCCTGAGATCGGGCCAGGTCAGGCCAGGGCCGCGATGAGGCGTCGACTGCGGGCGGTCATGGCCGCGGCGGTCTCCTCGGGATGATCCAGCCACCAATCGACCAGCGCGGCAACCACTCCGGTCCACACCGCGGTCAACGCGGACTGATCCCGAGGGTCGGACAGGCCGCGGTCGGCGAGAAACATCTCCACGCCCCGCGAGGCCTGCTCGGCGATACGACCGCGCGCGGCCCACGCGGCCTCGTAGACCGAGCCCTCACCGGGATGGGACAGATCGAAGACGACCTTCCAGTCGTGCGGGCGCGGTTCCAGCACGGTGAAGATCGCGGCCAGGGTGCGCTCGGCGGCCTGGAGGGACGAGGGCGCGCCGTCCATGGACTCGTCGATCGCGTCACCGAGCACCGAGGCCGCACGCTGCAGGCAGGCCAGATACAGACCGTCCTTGGTGCCGAAGTAGCTGTACACCAACGGTTTCGACACCCCGGCCGCGGCGGCCACGACGGCCAGGGACAACCCCGCGTACCCCACGCGCGCGATCTCGGCGGCGGCGACATCGAGGATCTGCGCCTCACGTTCGGCGCGCGGTACGCCCTTGGTGCCCGCCGTGTTGGCGATGGTCGCCGCCTTGCCCGCCATGAGTTCCCGCCTTCCGAGAGCGCAATTGACAGCAATCTACCCCCAACGTAATTTACCAATCAGTCAATTCGTGTGGGTTACCGTTCAGCCACCCGCATCCGCCGACCCTGCCACCGACGGGTACCGCCATGAAGAATCTTCTGACCTCCGCGTTGCTCAATCCCGCGCCCTCGATCCGCACCCTCGTGGGCGGCAACAGCGCACCGGATCTGCACGGTCGCACCGCCATCCTGACCGGGGCCTCCTCCGGGATCGGCGAGGCCACCGCGCACCTGCTGGCCGCGCGCGGCGCCCGGATCCTCGCGGTGGCGCGCGACCACGAACGGCTCGAGCAGACCTGCGCGGCGATCGTCGCCGATGGCGGCTGTGCGCACCCGATGCCTTGCGATCTGACCGACCCCGACCAGGTCAGCAAGCTGGCCGCCGGCGTGCTCGAGCAGTTCGGCACTCCCGACATCGTGATCAACAATGCCGGGCGTTCCATCCGCCGCACCGCCTTCGACGCCGTCGACCGGGCCCACGACTACGAACGCACCATGGCGGTCAACTACTTCGGCCCGGTCCGCCTCATCCTGGCCCTGCTGCCCGCGCTGCGCGAGGCCGGCGACGGCCACATCATCAATGTCGGCACCTGGGGCACGACCGCCGGTGTCATGCCCAAATTCGGTGCCTATCACGCCTCTAAGGCCGCCCTCGCCGCCTTCGGGCGCGACCTCGGCGCCGAATGCCATGGCACCGGAATCACGGTCACCACCATCGGATTCCCGCTCGTGCGCACCCCGATGATCAGCCCCACCAGTGACTACGACACCCAGGCCGCGCTGACCCCGGAGCAAGCCGCCGGCTGGGTGCTCACGGCGCTGCGCGACCGGCCAGTCGAGCTGTATCCGACCTATGCGGCGGTCTTGCGGCTGCTGTCGACGGTGTCTCCGCGGCTGGCCGACAACCTCGTACGCGCGGCGGGCATTTGACCCAGAGGGCCGCGCGGCTGCGAACGCGGAGTTACTCCACCGGTGGAATCGCCCAGCGCGCGTAGGTGTTTTCGGGGTTCACGGTGATGATGTCGGCGACCTGCACGATGTCGTCGGGGATGTGGCCGTCGAAGTGCGCGAGGCTGGGGATGATGACCGCGTCGGCCTCCATGTGCGAGACCAGGGTGCGGACCCGGATGAGTGGCCGATCGGTTTCGGGGCCGAAGACCAGCGTCTTGCACAGGTCGTAGCCGAGCCGACGAGCCAGATGCTGGATCTGCGCCTCGTCCCACTGCTGCTGCGCCCCCGACACATCGTGGCGGAGGTATCCGATCGCTGATGGTTGTGGCCGCATCCTGTCGCTCTCTATGCCCGATCCGTTTGGCGCCGAGGTAAACGCTACGGCCAACCCGCTCCACGCAGGACCGGATCGATCGAGAATCTGCTTGTCGCAAACGTGTCGCGATCGTCGTGTCGCGCAGGCCACAGCGCTTCCGCGACTCGAAAACGCTTGATATGCAATGCATTACCTTATTTCGGTGAGCCTTTCTTTGCTGGCGGGAAGCGGTGTGAACCATTACCGTTCCCCGAGTGCGGGACGATACGAACGGTTCGGTGGCACTCGCCCATCCGGCCGAACCACACACGGCGCGCTCGGGCACCCGCCTGAACTGGTTGCGCGCAGGCGTATTGGGCGCCAATGACGGCATCGTGTCCGTCGCGGGCATCGTCATCGGCGTGGCGGCCGCCACCAGCAACAGCACCGCGATCCTGACCGCCGGGGTCGCGGGCTTGGCCGCCGGTGCGGTCTCCATGGCGCTCGGCGAATACGTTTCGGTCAGCACCCAACGCGACAGCGAGCGCGCCCTCCTCGACACCGAGCGCCGCGAACTCGCCGAACAACCGGAAGCCGAACTCGCCGAACTGGCGGCCATCTACCGCGCGAAAGGCTTGTCCGCGAGCACGGCCCAGGCGGTCGCCGAAGAACTGACCGCCGCGGACGCGTTCGCCGCCCACGCCGAAGCCGAACTGGGCATCGACCCCGACGACCTGACCAACCCCGTCCACGCCGCGCTGTCCTCAGCGCTGTCGTTCACCCTCGGCGCGCTATTGCCTCTATTGGCAATTATGACGCCGCAAGCGATCCGGGTTCCCCTCACCATGGGTGCGGTGCTGGCCGCATTGGCGCTGACCGGCGCCGTGGGCGCCTATCTCGGGCAGGCCCCCGTCGCCCGCGCCACCATCCGGGTCCTGGCCGGCGGCGCGCTGGCGATGATGACCACCTACGCGATCGGGCATCTGGTCGGCATCGCGATCTGAGTGCCCGATCCCCGCGGTCACCAGGGCAGTTCGCCGTTGATGTCGAAATATCCACCGGTGGGACCGTCCACACCGATCTGCGCCATCCGCACGATGATCTCCGCCGCCTCCTGAACGGTTTGGCGACCGAGGTTGTTGTTCAGATCGGTGCTCGTGTACCCGGGTTCGACGGAGTTGATCCGGATGCCGGGAAAAGCCTTGGCGTACTGAATCGTCAGCGCATTGACCGCGGTCTTCGACGCCGGATACGCGACACCCGGATACTGGTACGCCGTATCTCCTTCGGTGGTGATCCGACGCAACGAAGCCAGCCCGCTACTGACGTTGACAACCACCGGCGCATCGGACTTCTCGAGCAGCGGCAGAAACGCATGCAGCACCCGCACGGTCCCGAACACGTTGGTCTCGAAGGTTTCCCGCATCATGTCCGCCGTCAGCTCGGCGGCCCCCAGCACAGTCCCGTCCGCACCCATCTCCGTCTGAATGCCCGCATTGTTGACCAGAACGTCCAACCCACCGTCAGCCTCGATCGCTGCCACTGCGGCATTCACCGACCCGTCGTCGGTGATATCGAGCTGAACAGCCACCGCGCGGATCGCCTCCGCCGCACGCCGGCCCCGCTCAACATCCCGGCTCCCGACATACACGGTGTGCCCCGCCGCCACCAGGCGCCGCGCAGCTTCGAAGCCAATCCCTTTGTTGGCCCCTGTAACCAGAATTCTGCTCATGCCCCGACCCTAGATTCTGGAGCACACTCCAGGTCAACCCAGGCGCCCGTTCAACCCGCTACCGTATCAGAGTGGGGGTCAGGCGGAACCGGGTTCGTGCACGCCGTCGGCGAGTTCCGTGGCGTACATGCGGTCGATGTCGGCGGCGTATTTCTCGGCGATGGGTTTGCGGCGCAGCTTCATCGTCAGGGTGATTTCGTCGCCGCCGGGTTCCCAGAAGGTGGGCAGGATGGTGAAGCGTTTGATCTGTTCGACGCGCGAGAGTTTGGCGTTGCCGGCCGCGATGCCGCGCGCGATCTCGGCGATCACCGTCTTGTCGGCGGCCAGGGCGGCGGCCGAGGCGTCGGGTAGCTCGTGCTGGGCGGCGTAGGGCGGCGCGGATTCGGCGTCGAGGACGATCAGGGCGGTGTTGTAGGCGCGGTTGTCGCCGATGGTGGCCAGCGCGCCGATGAGCGGGGCGGCGGCTTTGATGGTGTTCTCGATATTGGCCGGGGACATGTTCTTTCCGGCGGAGTTGATGATCAACTCCTTCTTGCGGTCCACCACCCGCAGATAGCCGTCGGCGTCGCTGGTGATGATGTCGCCGGTGGCCAGCCAGCCGTCGGTGTCGAGGGCAGCGGCGGTCCTCTGCGGTTCCTTGCGGTATTCGCGCATCACCAGCGGCCCGCGCACCAGGAACTCACCATCCTCGGCGATCTTGGATTCCAGCCCCGGCAGCAAGCGTCCGACGGTGCCCAGTCGCGCGTCCTCGGGTGGGGCGACGCTGACGATGCAGGTCAGTTCCGACATGCCCCACACCTCGGAGATGGGGATGCCGAGGCCGAAGAAGAAGCCCAGGGTTTCCGGCGGGATCGGGGCGGCACCCGAGAGCGCCCATTTGAGTTGATCCAGGCCGAGTTTGGCGCGCAACGCGCCCAGCACCGCGGCGTCGGCGCGCGCCCATTCCGCGGCCAGGCCGTCGTCGACGGGTGTGCCCGCCAGCTGCGCGGCAGCCTTACGCCCGGCCACCTCCAATGCCCAGCGCAGCGCTGCGGCGCGGGTCGGGTCGGTTTCGGCGGCGACCGAATATTCCACGGCCGCTTTGAGTTTCTCCCACACCCGCGGCACCGCTCCCCAGATGGTGGGGTGCACGTCGGCGAGCGCGGCACCGAGTTGGGTGCGGTCGGGGACCACGGTGATCTGGGTGCCGAAGTATTCGTGCAGATACAGCCCGGTGACCCGGTCGGCCATGTGCGCGGTCGGCAGGAACGAGGTGATGCGGTCACCGAATTCGACGGGCATCACCGAGGCGTAGGCGCGGCATTCGAAAGCCAGACTCGCGTGGGAGATCTCCACGCCCTTGGGGTTGCCGGTGGTGCCGGAGGTGTAGCACAGGGTCACGATGTCCTCGGCGGTGACCGACTGCCAGGTGGCGTCGAAGTCGAAATCGCTGCGCCCGAGCTGCTTCAGCTGCGCGACACTGAGCGTGCCCGGGACCGGGGAGTCGACGCACACGATCGTCTGCATGGGCACCCCGCACGCGCGGATGCGCTCCACATACTGGGCCTCGCACACCACCACCCGGTTACCGGCATTGCTGAACACGTATTGCAGTTGCTCGGCCGAGAGCGTGTTGTACACCGAGAACGAGGTGGCGCCGGTGTGCTGGGCGCCGACCTCGAGGGGATAGAACTCGACCCGGTTGGCCATCATGAACGCCACCGTGTCCCCGCGCCCCACCCCCAGCGCCGCCAGGCCCGCCGCGATCCGGCGCACCTGGGCGGCGTAGTCGCGCCACGTCAAGCTGGTGGCGCCGCCGATGGAGCGGACCGCGACCGCGTCGGGGTCGATCGCGGCGGTCGCCTGGAACACGGCGGGGGTCGTATTCGGTTCGCTCATCACATATCTCGATCCACTCGCCAACGAAGCCTTCTCAGACGGTAAGGCTCCGGGCGGGTGCGGCGGGGGCGAATGCACCCACCCGTAACGGTCAGGATGGACCGGTGGCGCGGATGGCGGTCATGATTTCCGACAGTTGCGCGACCAATCCGGCCAGGCCCAGGGTGTCGCCGCCGATCTGCACCGACCGCAACTCGGTGGGCGCGGGCAGGTTGTCCACGATCGCGGGCAGTGTCTCGATCAGTTGCGCCTGCACCGTGGCCGCGCTACGACTGTTGGCGTTGTCGATGCCGACCCGTTCACGATCCAACGCCAGCAGCGACGCCTCGTGCGCGGCACGCGTCTTTGCTTGCGCCAACGCCAGTTCCGCTTCCTGGCGCAGCCGGGCCAGCTCGCCCTGCAGGCGCGCGTTCTCGAGTTGCTCGGCGTGCTGGTCGCGTTCCAGGCGCAGCGCGTGCAGGGCGGTCTGCTGGGCGAGGTCGGCGACCTCGCGGTCGACGTCGTGTTCGGCCGCGGTGCGCCGCAATCGTTCGGCGGTGTCGCGGTCGAAGCGGGTGGCGTCGTTGCGGGCCCGCAGTTCGGCCAGTTCCCGCTCGTCCTCGATGCGGCGCTGTTCGGCGGCGCGCGCGGCGACGGCTTCGCGGGTGGACACCGCTTCCTGGGCGTCGAGTTCGGCCAGGCGCGCAACCCGGTTCTGTTCGCTGCGGTAGGGCTTCTGCAGGTTCTCCCACAAGGTGTTCGAGGAGACGACCGCCTCCTTGATCTGCACGGTCACGATCGACAGACCCAGCCCGCGCGCGCCACCGTCACCGGCGCCCTCGGCGACGGTGCGCAGTCGCGCGGTGAGCTCCTCGATGATGGGCTGCTTGTCGGAGAGCACGTCGCGCACTGCCATCGTGGACACCTTGTCCTTGATCGCGGCCTCGGCCTGTTCGCGGAGTTGCACGTTGACCAGCCGCATCGGGTCCTCGGGGTCGGAGAAGTCGAGTTTGCGGTAGGCGGTGGCGAAATCGTCGATGATCCACTGCACGTACCCCTGCACCAGCACGCCTTGCAGTTCACGGCAGATGCAGTAGGCGTTGATCAGGATGGTCTGGATCGCGCCGGGCACCACCAGGAACGAGTCGGTGGTCGGGTCGAAGCGGAAGGAAACGCCCAGCCCGATGTGCAGGGGCTCGGGCGCGCCACGGCGGGTGTGCACCACGAACGCGTTCGGCGGCACCAGCACCGTTTGCCACCGCCACCAGCCGCTCGTGCGGACCTCCACCGGGCACTGGGGGGCGTGCTCGCGCACCGGACCTGAGCGTCCGGCCCGTTTGGCCAGTGCGCTGCGCTGCCGCGGGGCGCTCGGGGCCGCCGGGGCGGACCCGGAATCCGACCGCATGAACGAGGGCCGCAGATCCTCTTCGAGTTCGGCCTGCTGGGCCACGACCTGATCTAGATAACTGTTGCTCTTCGCCGCCATGGCGCGCACGCTACCGCCGAAAGACCTTTCGGCCCACCGATTTTCGCTCGATCAGCGGTGCGGCGGGACCCTATTCGGGTGTGGGGCGCTGTCCGAGGATGCCGTAGAGCAGCAGATCCTCGAGCGAGGCCGCGAAACCGTCGAGATCGTCGATATCGCGGATGACCATGGCGAACAAGGCCGCCCCGGCGATGGTGTCGAGGACGGTGTTCGGGTCCAGGCCCGGGCGGGTGGACGCACCGGGCAGGTAGTCGCGTAGCTCGTCGCGGGTGGGGGAGTCCAGGCGCGCCGAGAGTTTCTCGTACAGGCCCGAGTCCTGACGCATCTCGGCCATCAATCCGGGCATGGCGGCACGGGTTTCGGCCGAACCGAACAGTTGGATGGTTCCGCGGATGACCTTGGCGATCTCACCGGGCAGATCCGGGGCGACGACCGCCGAACCCACGTCGGGGAATACCGCTTGGGCAATGAGGTGGGCTTTGGAGGGCCAGCGCCGGTAGATGGCCGGGCGGCTGACCCCGGCGCGGGCGGCGATGGCGTCGATGGAGGTGGCGGTGTAGCCCTGTTCGACGAGCAGGGCGCGGGCGGCGTCGAGGACCGCGGTGTCCACCGCGGGGTCGCGGTGCGGGCCCAGCCGGTGGCGTGTGGTCACGGAAATCGGTCCTTGTCGCTGCGGGAAGGAGTCGTTACAGTCTGTCACATCAAAGTCGTTACATTATGTAACCGCTGAGGACTCGAGGAGGAGTCGTGTCAGCTGTCCCCACCCCCGCCTATCGCCCCGTGCCGCTGCTGGCCGGCAAGGTGGTCGTGATCTCCGGCGTCGGCCCCGGACTGGGCCATTCCCTGGCCATCGAGGCCGCCCACATGGGCGCCACCCTCGCCCTGGCCGGACGCACCGAGAAACGCCTGCACGAATACGCCGACGAGATCAGCGCCCTCGGCGGCACCGCGCTGGTCGTGCGCGCCGACATCACCGACGAAACCCAACGCCGGAACCTGGCCGAGACCGTCGTCGCCGAACTGGGCCGCGTGGACTGCCTCATCAACAACGCCTTCGCGATCCCGCCCATGTACCCGATCACCCAGATCGAGGTCGAGGCGCTGCGCAACGCCAACGAGACCAACGTCTTCGCGCCGCTGCGGCTTTCCGCCCTGTTCGCTGATGCTCTCGCCGCCACCGGTGGCTCCATCATCATGCTCAACTCGTGCGTGTCCTACAGTTCCCAGCCCGAATACTCCGGCTACAAACTGTCCAAAGGCGCACTCGCCCACCTGGCTTCCTCGCTGGCCACCGAACTCGGGCCGCGCGGTATCCGCGTCAACTCCGTCGCACCCTCGTACGTGTACGAGGACATCAACAAGGCGTATTTCGACTGGCTGGCCAGCCAAGCCGGCGTCACCCACGACGACATCTACGCCCAGAAGGCCGCACCCACCGACCTGGGCCGCCTGGCCGCACCCGAAGAGGTCGCGCGCGCCGCCCTGTTCCTGGCCAGCGACCTCGCCACCGCCGTCACCGGCCAGATGCTCACCGTCGACTGCGGCGAGTTCCACCGATGAACAAGGGAGACACCGTGAACAAGCGCATCGTGCTGTGGGGGACCGGCGTCGTCGGCTCCATGGTGCTCAGCGAAATCCTGCGCCACCCCAACTTCGAACTGGTCGGCGTCGGCGTCAGCAACCCCGACAAGGTCGGCCGTGACGCCGGAGACCTGTGCGGGGCGGCGAAAACCGGTGTCCTGGCCACCGATTCGGTCGACGAACTCATCGCGCTGCGCCCCGACGCCGTCGTCCACTACGGGCCCACCGCCGCGTTCGCCGACGAGAACATGCGCGTCATCGGCGCCTTCCTGCGCGCGGGCATCGACGTCTGCTCGACCGCCATGACCCCGTGGGTGTGGCCGCAGATGAAACAACTGCCCGCCGTGTGGCGCGACCCCATTACCGAGGCGTGTGAGGCCGGGGGAGCGTCGTGCTTCACCACCGGCATCGACCCCGGCTTCGCCAACGACCTGTTCCCGCTCACCCTGATGGGCCTGTGCGGCGAAGTGCAGTCCGTGCGCGCCTCCGAACTGCTCGACTACACCGACTACGAAGGCGACTACGAATTCGAGATGGGCATCGGGCACCCGCCCGAATTCCAAGCCCTGCTCGAACACCCCGACATGCTCATCATGGCGTGGGGCGCAACCGTTCCCATGATCGCCGCGGCCGCCGGGATCGAGCTCGACGCCATCACCACCACCTGGGACAAATGGGTCACCCCGACCGACCGTCCTTCTGCCAAGGGCGGCGTGAAAGCGGGTACCGTCGCTGCCATCCGTTTCACCATCAACGGCGTCTACCAAGGCCGTGAGGTGATCACTCTCGAACACGTCAACCGCATCGGTCTCGACGCCGCCCCCGACTGGCCCGCCGGCACCAAGGACGACGTGTACCGCGTCGACATCCTCGGCAGCCCTTCGATTTCCCAGGAAACCTCGTTCCGCTTCACCGACGGCTCCGGGCGCACCCCGGCGGTAGCGGGCTGCCTGTCCACCGGCATGCGGGCCCTCAACGCCGTCGCGGCCGTCAATGCGCTGCCGCCGGGTTGGGTTACGCCGCTGGATCTTCCGTTGATCCCGGGGCTCGGTACGATCCGCTGATAGTGGCTCCGAGTTGTTGCTACCGGGCACGGAGATCGCCCAATCCGGCCGGGTAGCAACAGCATCCACCATCCAGTCAACCCACCCTGATACGTCACTGTGACGTATCAGGGTGGGTTGGGCGGCGAACCGGGGGAGCGCGATAGTGGCTCGGCTATAGGTCCAGCGGCGTCCGATCGACGGGCAGGGTCGGCACCGCGGGTTCCAACGCACCGACAAGGGCACCCACACCCGCCCCGATCGCCGAACCGACCACGGCCGCAGGGATCGCGAACACTGCGGCACCGATGGCAGCGCCGATTACCGGTACGACCACCAAACCCACTGGGAGGAAGGGGATGCCGGAAATGAAACCGGCGGCGGCACCGACCATTGCACCGGTGGAAGTCAACGGGCTGATCACGGCGGCCGCCACCACATTGCCCACGAGTGCACCGGCAAGCGCGTTGGCGGCCATGCGGTCCGACCGCGTCGGCGCGAACCCGAGCGAGTCGAATCCCTGGGCCAGCATGGCCTCCGTCTGCCCGTAGGAGTCGTTGATTCCTGCGGTCAGCCCAGGGTCGACCCAATCCGGCCGTCCGATCGAAGCCGAGCCGATACGAATGGTCCCGTCTTGCGCCTGGATCGGTGCGACGGGCGGGGCGAGGGCAGTGGGCAGGTGCAGACTGGACGGGTCGACCGGCGCGAGGCTGCCATCAGGCACAGGCCGCTTGCCACTCGTATCGTTGCGGCTGGTCACCGTGGGCGGATTGCTCGCGTCCGCCAAGGCCGGGGAGACCTCGAACAGCGTCATCGACAACGGAACCGCCGCGAGGGCGACGAACGATCCAGCAGACCCTAATCGCCTGGTCGAACAACCCACATGCCGTCCTGCCATGAATGACCTCTCTTTCGACTTGTGATGAATTGCGTAACAGACTCGAACCGACACGCCGTCCGGATACTCCAGAACCGCCTGCGCCGATCCGCCGTGCCCTGATCCCGCTCGAGCGCCGACATCATGTCGGTGGTGGCGCCCGCGGTTGACCGACCCTTCTGCCGAGTCCGAATGTCTTCTCCTGAATACGAATGCGCACGACTACAGTTCCATGAGCTTCGATTCGGACGGCATCACGTAACGGCGGAGCTGGCCCGGTCTGCGGTGGCGGGCCTTGCTCATGAGTTCACCCACGTCGATGCCCGAGGCAGCAAGATGGGCCAAACCCGAGTCACGAAGGTGATGCAGTCTCCATCCGGTACCGAGTCCGTCCACCGCGGTCACGCTGTCGAGCAGGTATCTGGCCTGGTCGTACGACAGCCGCGCCAGACCGGTCTGGGGACACAGATCACCGCAGCCCACGAACTTGCCCGCGCGGGGCCGACGGTGCGTGACGAATACCGGGCCCTGCGTCCGGTCCCGCAGTAACCGAGGAAGAAGCTGGTCAGTCATCGGCCCCCACTGCAGTGTCGCCTCCACGGGGCGGCCACTGCCGTTACCCGACCGGCGTGACCGCACTCGGCAACTACGCTCCACCAGGTCGAGGTGTTCGATATCGGCCTGCAGCAGTTCGCGGGGGCGAGCGCACGTCTCGAAGATCATCCACCACAGCGTCTTCTCACGCAGGTGGATTGCCTCACGGGCGGTGAGGCTTTCGATCGCCACTCGCGAAAGCACAGTCACCGGCTCGGGCGCAGGTTTCACTCTGGACAGGTCTGCCGGCATCGTAGGTGCCGTCCAGCCCCGCTCGCGGCACCAACTCAACCAGCAGAGCACTGCCGCGCGACGCGCATTCCAGGTACTACTCCTCGCCGCCGACCATAACGAGACCATGGCCTGACCGATTTCCTCGGGGGTAACCGACGCCAGGAGCCGATTCGCTCCCTCGGTGTCGGCCGAACCGTTGTTTTCGACCCACTCGACCGTCCGGAGTATTGCGATACGGTAGGCGCGGAAGGTGTTGAACGAGTCGATCGAGCACAGGAACTGCTCCGCGGCTTCCCTCGCGGTACCCGCCAGACACAGGTCAGAGCGCATCTCCACCGATGGCGCCGTCATAATGGGCCGTTCCATATGATCGAAGAATTCGCAAACCTCCAGGGCGTGCAGCCCCTATCAGCAGGAGCGGGAAAGTAGTCACCGATCCGCGCCGGCAAATGACCGCGCGCGACCGCGGACGCGACCTGTTTGTCGGTGAGAGGGGTCGCGCCGAATGCTTGAAACCGCCACTTACCACCCGAACCATCGGGTTCCCATCCTGTCGGGTCTATCAGGTAGACGCGGCTGACCCTCCGGTCGACCACGACGATCGCATACCGTGCGTCGTGTCGGACACTCGTCCCCACACGCCACCATCCGCGGTCATTCTCATATCGATCGCTGTCGGGGCACAAGGCATCTGTCCACGGTTGTGAAAGGACGATGAGCGATGCCCTGGTGGTTTCGTCGCGACGCCACCGTTCGTACGTCTCGGCTCGGCTGACTCCCGTCACCGATGCGATATCACCGAGGTCCGCCGAGTGGTCCAGTGCGCATTCGACTGCGGCTGCGATCCACCCTTGAATTTCTCCTGACAACACACTGAAGACGTGCAGGAGGCTCAATTGAAACTCTCTGACAGCGACCGAGTCCAGCAGGCCGCTGTCGGACCGATCCCCTGTCCCAGGTCCGCCGCTGAGGCGTTCAGCCATGCCGACTGCGACTTCGAAAGACGCTCTTGACAGCTGCAACCTTTCACTTGGTCGCAATTCCCTAGCGAACCGATCACACCCGGCTCGAGGACTAATCTCCAGGTGACTCATAGGGCGAGGATATAGCGGAGAGGTTGCCCCTATGCGCGTTTTGCCGCAGCGATTCTCCTAAAAAATCTTGAGTCCATTTTGAGAGAAAAGCGTCATATAGCCATATATTGAGTCGAATTCGGATGGACATTTGCACCTTTTGTTCGATTTTGAAGTCCATCTCGTCCAATTAGTCGCTTTCGTGCCATCCGACCTCTGTTTTCCCGAACCGCTAACACCGCAACTCGCGGTAGCGATCCAAGGTCCATGCTCATCGAAGGCGCTGAGACGAAAACGGATTGTTTCGAGTTGTACAGCAATCCTGCATCCCGCAAGAATCAGCCGGCGCCGGCGATCGTCGATATCGCCGGCGTAGAGTTTCGCGGCGAGGTCGCCACAGCTGTTGCTCGTTATCTGGAAATGAATAGATTGAGTGGTCCGCAACTAGTTGTTCCCGGGGCAGGCGACCGGATCATTCACCTCACAGTCGGTGCCAACAGAGCACCGTCTGCGGTTGCGTATCTCCAGGGATACGCCGCCGACATCCACTACGACCTGCTCGCATTCGGGCCGGACGACGGATGGGTGGCTCGTCCAGGCATTCGTGACTGGATTCCGCCGATCGTTCTTCTCGCCGCCGCCACGCGCGCGGTACATCGACTCCAGTCACAACAGCAACATACGTCACTGTGACATATTGAGGTGGGCGAGCCGGTTGAAGGGGAGTAGCGGAGGGAGCTCCGACGGCCCGAAACCCGGCCACAATTAGCCCATTTGGACGAAACAGGAAATTTTCCTCCAGGGGGCCAAATGGCCTGAAATATTCATGTGGGCTGATCTGACCCAGCGTGCGACACAAACACACGCGGGGGAAGACGCACGCGCGGTGACGCCAGCCGGGCCGGGCTCGCTGTAACGCACGGCGTGAATACCCAACGCACGCAGCATGTTTCAAGATCAACACCAGTGCCGTAACCGCGCCGATAATCAACATTATGTTAAGTAGTGCTGATGTGGGCGTCCCCCAAACTGCACGGTTATCTGATCAGCGGTGTGCGAGCAGCTGCCAGGTCGGTGTGTCGTCGAGTGATTGCATCGCTTCGTAGGTGCGGGTGTATCCGGTGCGGCTGATGCGCCACTCCCCGTCGGCATCGCGGCGGTAGCGGTCCTCGTAGAACGCTGCGCCGGTGAGGATCTGGCGGGTTTCGGTGAAGATGACGGTGTCGGACAGGTACCAGATGCCGGTCGCGGTGTCGCCGTCGATGTCGATCTCGGGGTGATGGCATTGGTGGACGGTGATGATCGACGCGGGCAGGCTTTCGCTCATCTTGGCGACCAGGTCCGTGCGGTTGGTGAACGAGAGCCGGTCCCCGTAGTCGGCGGTGACGTCCTCGGTCAGGGTGCCGGCGAACAGCGCCCAGTCCTTGAGGTCGAGTGCACGCAGGTATCGGTACTTGAGTCGGCGGATGGCTTCGATGGCGTCCATGGGTGTCCCCTGTCTTGTCGCGGGTGGTGATGTCAGGCGGCGCTGCCGGTTTCGGCGATCACGGTGGCGGCGAACTTCTGGATCTGTTCGATGCGCTCGTCGAGGGTGCGGCGGTCGGAGCCGGGTTCGTGCAGGCCGCGGAAGCCGATGATGGCGTCGGTGACGCCGGACTTTGCGAGGCGGGCGATGCCGGCGGGGGTGAAGGCGTCGCGGGAGACTGCAAAGGTGCGGAAAGTCTTGTCCGGGGCCAGTTCTCGGCGCAGGGTCGACAATTTGGCGAGCATGGTGTCGAGGTCGGCGGGTGCGGCGCCGGCGCTCATCCAGCCGTCACCGCGGATGACCGAGCGGCGCAGGGCCGCGTCGCTATGGCCGCCGAGCAGGATCGGCAGGGGCTGGGTGGGGACAGGGTTGATTTCGATCTCGGGGATGTCGTAGAACTCGCCGAGATGGTGGAAGGGTCCTCCCCCGCACAGTCCGCGCACGATGTCGATGCATTCGTCGAGGCGGCGGCCGCGGTGCGGGAACGGCACGCCCATCATGGTGAAGTCTTGCGGCCAGGGGCTGATCCCGACGCCGAGCGAGAGGCGGTTGCCGCTGAGTGCGGCGATGGAGGCGGCTTGTTTGGCGACCAGGACCGGGGGCCGCACGGGCAGTTTCAGCACGAACGGTGTCAAGTGCAGGCGGGTGGTGGCCGCGGTGAGGGCGGCGGCCAGGACCAGTGGTTCGATGAAGGCTTTGCCGCGCAGGAATTCTCGGTTGCCGTCGTCGGTGTACGGGTAGGCGGCGTCGGATTCGGAGGGGTAGGCGAGGCTGTCGGCCAGGCAGATTCCGGTGAAGCCGGCGTCCTCGACGGCGCGGGCCAGCGGCAGCCAATGTGCCGGGTCACCGGCGGCTTCGGCGAAGTGGAAACGCAAGCGGTGCCTCCTGAGTCGAGTGTGATCGGCACCACCGACAATGGTGCGGCCGAGCCCCGGTGAGCGGGCACAGTCTCATCGATCGGGACCCACCGCGACGCAAGTCCTACGGTTCGGGATCCGGGCCCGGCGCGGTGGCTGTTCGCACCTGTGAAGCGGTAAGCACCCCCTTGCCGGTCAGCACTCCCCTAGTAGTTCAGCGAATGCGAACGAAACCAGAGCTGGCAGACCAAAAGTTCATTCACCCCGGCGCCCAGCAGATTGCCTCGACCTCCCCCAGCGCCTGCCCACCACGCCGTGCTCGGGCTCGCGGTGTGGCCTCGAGGCGGTCGCCTTCGAGAACCCCGACCACGGCCGGGCTCTCGTGGTCACCGCACATGACGGCGCCGACCACACCTTCACCCCACCGAGTCCGGACGCCGAGCCGCCTACACGCTGCCCGCCGGCGCGACCGCGACACTGGTGTGGCAGCCGGTCTCCTGACCCGATCCGGCGGTCAGCGGCGGACCGGCCCGGACCCCTGACCGTTTCCAGACGGTCCGAGCAGTCGCCGCTCCGCAGTCGCCAAGGTTCAGGCGGGGGTGATCGCGCGGACCAGCAGCATGCGCTGGGGGCTCGGGCAGATCAGGTTGTCCCAGGGCAGGGTCAGGGATTCGGTGTTGTCGGGCGGGTAGACGCGCAGGGTGTTGGTGCGCAGGGCGTCGCAGGCGTTGACCTGTTTGGGGTAGCTGATGAATTCGAACTTGGCGGCACCACCGTTGGCGGTCAGGGTGACGGGGGTGACCTGCGGGGCTTGGGGTCCCTTGTCGCGGTCGGCGGGTTCGCCGACCGGGTCGCCCTGGGGGCCGTTGGTTTGCGAGACGCCCGGGAAGCCTTCCAGGACACAGCTGGTGGAGCTCTTGTTGATGAACTTCAGGAACCAGGTGCCGCCGATCTGGCCGCCGTAGCCCTTGTCCAGGATCAGCTGGGAGGTTGTGCATTTTGCGGGGCCGCCGGGGGCCGGAGTGGCCGGGTCGCCGGCGGGGGCTCCGGTCGTGGGGGCCGGGGCGTCGGTGGTGCCGGGGCTGTTGCCGCCGGGTTGGGTGTCCTGGCCCGGTTGGGTGGGTTGCGCCGTGGCCGGTGTGGTCTGGCCGGCGGGGGCGGTGGTGGGCAGGGGCTTGGGGGTGTCGCTCGGGTCGCAACCCGTGGCGGTGAGGGCGACTCCCGCGGCGAGTGCGGCGACAACCAGTGACTTGATTCCCATGAGAACCTCCAGATGCGAAACCCGACCAATGACATGCATGCTGCACATCAGCGGGGTCGGAGCGCCTGTTACGACCCTCGAGGGCATCGGATTCGCGGAATCGCCTGTGGTTCAGCGCAGTTCGTCGTAGGCTTCCGCGGAAACCCCTGATCCGGGTGGGCGGCGCAAAAGCGTTAACAGCCACCGGCACGACCTGTGCCCCCAAAAGATGGGGCGGGGCGGCGTATCGGATCCCGCCGCGAAAATCTTCCCCACACGCCGAATCAATACTTGATTGATTCCAGAAAAAGGGGCAGACTTCGGGCTGTGCCCACGCCTACAGATTTCGAGCGCATGTTGCGCGGGGCCGCTCTGCGTGTGACCGCACCGCGGCTCGCGGTACTGACCGCGGTGCACGAGCATCCCCACTCCGACACCGACTCGATCCTCGGATTCGTCCGCGAGACCCTCGGCGGAGTGTCACACCAGGCCGTGTACGACGTTCTCAAAGCTCTGACCACCGCGGGGCTGATCCGCCGAATCCAGCCGATGGGATCGGTCGCCCTCTACGAGACCCGCGTCGGCGACAACCACCACCACGTCGTGTGCCGCACCTGCGGAGTCATCGCCGACGTCGACTGCGCCGTCGGTGACGCACCCTGCCTCACCGCCTCCGACACCAACGGCTTCGCGCTCGACGAAGCCGAGGTCATCTACTGGGGCCTGTGCCCCGACTGCTCGAAAACCGCTGCCACACAAAACAAGTAGCGGCCACACTCGTGGTCGACAACAAGATCACACCTACCGGAAGGACGACACACCGTGCCTGAAACCCCGCCCATCGGTGAAGCCAATACCGAACCCGCCGCCGGTGGCTGCCCCGTCTTGCACGACCGGATGTCCGATCCGGCCGAGGGCGGCAACGCCAACCGTCAGTGGTGGCCCAACCAGCTGAACCTGAAGATCCTGCAGAAGAACCCGGCCGTCGCCAACCCCATGGACGAGGGCTACGACTACCGCGCCGAGTTCCAGACCCTCGACCTGGCCGCCGTCAAGGCCGACATCGTCGAGGTCATGCGCACCTCCCAGGACTGGTGGCCCGCCGACTTCGGCCACTACGGTCCCTTCTTCATCCGCATGTCGTGGCACGCCGCGGGCACCTACCGCATCCGCGACGGCCGCGGCGGCGCGGGCGCCGGCATGCAGCGCTTCGCGCCCCTGAACTCCTGGCCCGACAACGCCTCCCTCGACAAGGCCCGCCGCCTGCTGTGGCCGGTCAAGAAGAAGTACGGCAAGAAGCTGTCGTGGGCCGACCTCATCGTCTACGCCGGCAACGTCGCCCTCGAGGACATGGGCTTCCAGACCTTCGGCTTCGGCGGCGGCCGCGTCGACCAGTGGGAGCCCGAAGAGGACGTGTACTGGGGTCCGGAGACCGAATGGCTCGGCGACGCCCGCTACACCGGCAAGCGTGACCTCGAGAACCCGCTCGCGGCGGTCCAGATGGGTCTGATCTACGTCAACCCCGAAGGCCCCAACGCCAACCCCGACCCGCAGCTGGCCGCGGTCGACATCCGCGAGACCTTCGCCCGCATGGCCATGAACGACGAGGAGACCGCCGCGCTCATCGTCGGCGGCCACACCTTCGGCAAGACCCACGGTGCGGGCCCCGCCGACAGCGTCGGCCCCGAGCCCGAGGCCGCGCCGCTCGAGGAGCAGGGCCTGGGCTGGGTGTCGAGCTACGGCACCGGCGTCGGCAAGGACGCCATCACCTCCGGCATCGAGGTCACCTGGACCCCCACCCCGACCAAGTGGGACAACACCTTCCTCGAAACCCTCTACGGCTACGAGTGGGAACTGTCCTCCTCCCCCGCCGGCGCCCACCAGTGGGTCGCCAAGAACGCCGAGGCGATCATCCCCGACGCCTTCGACGGCCCGGCCAAGCTGCCGACCATGCTCACCACCGACCTGTCGCTGCGCATCGACCCGGTCTACGAGCAGATCACCCGCCGCTGGCTCGACCACCCCGAGGAGCTGGCCGACGCCTTCGCCAAGGCCTGGTACAAGCTCATCCACCGCGACATGGGCCCCAAGGTCCGCTACCTCGGCCCCGAGGTGCCCGCCGAGACCCTGCTGTGGCAGGACCCGATCCCGGCCGTGGACCACGAGCTCATTTCCGACGCCGACGCCAAGGCTCTCAAGGCCCAGATCCTCGACTCGGGTCTGAGCGTCGCGCAGCTGGTGTCCACCGCGTGGGCCGCGGCGTCCTCGCACCGTGGCTCCGACATGCGCGGCGGTGTCAACGGCGGCCGCATCCGCCTGCAGCCCCAAGCCGGCTGGGAGGTCAACCAGCCCGACGAGCTGGCCCAGGTGATCCGGGTGCTCGAGGGCATCCAGGCCGGGTTCGGCAAGCCGGTCTCCTTCGCCGACCTGGTCGTGCTGGCCGGTAACGCCGGTGTCGAGAAGGCCGCGCAGGCAGCCGGTTTCGCCATCGAGGTGCCGTTCCGGGCGGGCCGCACCGACGCCACCCAGGAGCAGACCGACGTCGAGTCCTTCGCGGCGCTCGAGCCGGTCGCCGACGGCTTCCGCAACTGGGTCGGCAAGGGCACCCGCATCCCCGCGGAGTACCTGCTGCTCGACAAGGCCAACCTGCTGACCCTGTCCGCGCCGGAGATGACCGTCCTCGTCGGCGGCCTGCGCGTGCTCGGCGCCAACCACGGCGGCTCGCAGCTGGGTGTGTTCACCGACAAGCCGGGTGTGCTGACGACCGACTTCTTCGTCAATCTGCTCGACATGTCCACCAAGTGGGGTCCGTCCTCGGCCGACGACGGCACCTACGAGGGCAAGGACCGCGCCACCGGCAAGACCGTGTGGACCGCGTCTCGCGTCGACCTGGCGATCGGCTCCAACTCGCAGCTGCGTGCGCTGGCCGAGGTGTACGCCGAGGACGACTCCAAGGAGAAGTTCGTCAAGGACTTCGTCGCGGCCTGGACCAAGGTCATGGAACTGGATCGCTTCGACCTGGTCTGATCGCTCCGGTCTGATCCATCGGTAACCGTGGTGCCCCCGAACCGTTCGCGGTTCGGGGGCACCACGCGTATCGGGCCGACCGATCAGGCCACGGTCTGAATCCGAACACGGCCGACGAAACGACGGGCGACGTCGACGCCGTCATGGTTGTAGGCGTTCATCAGCTCGGTCAGCTCCACCACGAGCGCCCGCAGCGCCACCGAGTCGAATCCGTCAGCGTCGGTGGCCCACGCGGCCGGCACAGCACCGACAGTGATGAGAATCCCTGCCTCCGCAGGCGCTTCGACGGTGTAAGTCAGCTGGGCGGGAGCATCACGCAGCGCACTGACCACCGCCAAACCCACATCACCATCCGCGAGCGTGGCCGTTCGGACCAGCGCGATGTCGTCGGCGATCATCTCCGCGATACGCGACGGACTCGCATGCCTACCCGGACGGGCATGGCGCGCACCGTAATCGCGGTCACCCGACCGAACGGAAGTCGCCCCCGACTTGTTCGACAGGCGGTCCAGCATGCGTTGCGCCGCCGCTCGTTCGGCAGCCCCGGTGCGCGGATGCTCGATGAGACTGCGCAACCGCTGGATTCGACCGATCGTCACCCCAACCATGAACTCCCCTTCCGCCATCGGACCCCGATCATGCCAGCGGGACGGGAACCCGCGGGGCTAGATGCGGTGGTGGTGGTTTCGGCCGCCGCGGCGGCCGGGCAATTTCGAGTTCGAAGGTTCGAATGCGCATGTCCGCATGTGAGCATGGGAAATTTTTGCCGACATATCGGTGACATAGCACTAGAACCTGTTCTATCTTGGTGGAGTGGATGTCACATACGAGAACACCCGACGCGAAATCACTACGGACAAAGGCGTTCTGCGCTACCACGAAGCCGGCGACGGGCCTCCCCTACTGCTGCTGCACGGGTCCGGGATCGGCGTCAACGGGTGGCGGAACTTTCGGACCAACCTCGGGTTCTACGCCGACCACTTCCATTGCTACGTCCTCGAATTCCCCGGATTCGGGGTCAGTGATCCGGTGCCTGGGCATCCGGTGCTCACCGCCGTCGACTCCGTCGTGCGATTCATGGACGCCCTCGGGCTCGACTCCGCCGCCATGATCGGCAACTCCATGGGCGGTGTGGTCGCGGTCAATGTCGCCATGCAGCACCCGCAGCGCGTGGAGAAGATCATCGCGATCGGCGGGGTCGGGCACAGCCTGCTCGCGGTCAACCCCAGCGAAGGAACCCGGCTGCTGTCGGAGTTCGCCGACGCGCCCTCACGCGAAGGGCTGCAGCGCTGGCTGCGGTGCATGATCTACGACCCCAAGATGATCACCGACGACCTCGTCGAAGAACGGTGGAACGCCGCCACCGAACCCGCCGCCCAAGCCAGCCTCAAAGCCATGTACGGGTCCGAAGCGCTTGCGCTGCAACAGCAGTTCATGGAGAACTCCCCCACCCCACCCTACTGGTCCATGCTGCACAAGGTGAAAAGCCCGGTGCTGATGACCTGGGGCGCCGACGACCGCCAGTGCCCGACGGACATGGCGCTCATCCCCTTGCGCCAGATCCCCAATGCCGAACTACACATCTTCCCTAAATGCGGGCATTGGGTCATGTACGAGGCCAAGGAAGCCTTCGAACGCGTCACCCTCGAATTCCTGCACCGCTGAACCACTTCCCGGCCATGGGCGCACGCATCCGGTGTGCGCCCGCACCCGCCGTGTGCGACTCTCACCGCATGCTCGAACGCGCCACCACCTCACCCAACCTCACCGACCGCGGCCGCATCCCCGCTGTGCTGCGCGTGCTGACCGAACTCGTCGCCTGGGTGACACTGCCGTGGGGGCTGGCCCACTACTCGATCGCCTGGTCGATCCTGGCGGTGATCGTGCTCATCGGTGCGCCCGGCGTCTTCGCCACCCCCGGCGACAAGAAGCAGGTGACCGTCGCCGTTCCCGGCCCGGTCACCATCGGGTTCATGCTGCTGCAGCTCGCGGGCGCACTGTGGGGCGCGATCCTGATCATGCCCGGCTGGGCTGTCGCCATCGTCGGCGTCCTGGCCGTGATCACCGTCATCGCCGAACTGCCGCGCTGGCGCTGGCTGCTCACCGCGCCCGCGCGGCCCCTAACTCAGCGACCGCCGAACACCGCGGCGTGACAAGCGGTCAGCAAACTGATCAGCTCCTCGCTCTGCTTGTCGTCGAGCACCGCGAACGCCGGCGCGATCAAATCCTCGGTGATCGACTCCGCCTGCATCCAACGGCCCTTCAGCTCCGCGGTGATCTCCTCGAACGGCTCCGGCCAGCCATAGCTGCGGGCCTGATCCGGACCCGCCGACAACGGCGAACCCGCGATCAACACCGCCTGCAACGGGGTTAAACCACTGCCCAGCACACCCACCAGGTGCAGCCCGCCCCGCAGCTCCCGCAGCACGTGAATCAACTGCAACACCAGCCCCGGCGCGTCATCGGCCAACGGCAGCGCCCGCCACCCCGCGAACAACGGCACACCCGCCGGATTCGCCGCAGCCATCACCAGCCCCAACAGCTCGGCCAACCGACCGGCATCCTCGAACGACGCCAGCTTCCGGCGGCCGAAATCCTGGCACGCCTTCAAATACCCCTCCGCGCCCACCGCGGCCGGAGTCGACGCCGTGGCCTCCCACGCGGCACGAATCGAATCCGCGGGGAAGAACCCGAACGCCGCGGTCACCACATCGGCATCCACATCACCGAGCACACCGCCACGCCCCCGCGTATATCCCGGCAGGAAGCCCGGCACACCCGTGCTCTCCGCAAAGGCTCGCGCTTCCCGGGAGAAGAAGAATCCCCCACCGATCTGCTGGATCTGATCCTTCACCGCGGACGCTACCGACATGTCCGGTTCCTCTCTGAACGGAAAGCGCAATCGATCCGAGACTATTGGAGGCCCCTGCCCGCCTGCATGCGGGTCACCCGAAAGCGATCCGGAACACACCCCGAAAACCAAACCGGCTGCACTGAAAAGCATTTCGAAACCGTCCGCTAACCTTCAAGCGGTGCTAGGACATTCACATGCGACCAGCGGCGCGCTCGCCTGGTCGGCGGCAGCCGCTGCGCTACCGTTCACCGTCTTGACCTATCCCGCAGTGCAATCCGGGGCCATCGGCTCCGTCGATCTGGTGATGGGCACCTTCCTCACCGCGGGCGCCGCGCTGCTGCCCGACGCCGACCACCCCTCGGGAACCATTTCCCATGTGCTCGGGCCCATCTCGCACTACGCGTGCAAGTTCATCTCGTGGATCTCCGGCGGGCACCGCCACGGCACCCACTCCTTCGC
Source organism: Nocardia tengchongensis (assembly GCF_054781395.1). Lineage (NCBI taxonomy): Bacteria > Bacillati > Actinomycetota > Actinomycetes > Mycobacteriales > Nocardiaceae > Nocardia > Nocardia tengchongensis. Next base: position 536,603 of record NZ_BAAGUM010000015.1, on the reverse strand, counting down.
CTTCGTCGCCGCCGTCACCTACGGCACGTGGGCCGGCGAACACCTGCTCGGCCGCAACTTCACCCTCGCCCTGGTGTTCTTCCTGCTCGCCCTCGCCGTCAAAGCCCTCGGGCTGGCGCCCACCGGCGACGGACTCAAATCCTGGGGCACCGTCGTCATCCTCGCGGTCTGCGGCACCTTCGCCATCGACCACTGGATCAGCGACAAACCGCTCTGGCTGCCCTTCTCCGTCGGACTCGGCGCCCTCGCCCACCTCATCGGCGACTGCCTCACCGACCGCGGCTGCCGCCTGCTGTGGCCACTGAAGCTGCGCACCCGCATCCCGATCATCGACCACACCGGCAACAAGATGGAAACCATGGTGCTGGTGCCACTGTTCGCCCTCGCCACCCTCGGCCTGCTCTGGTACACGATCACCCACCAGCCGTGACCCGGCTCGTATGATCACCACGACCACCGCAGCGGGCAGAACGGAGTCGGGCATGAGTGATCGCGAAGAACTGAGCTGGGAACTGTTCGGAGTCGCCGGGCGGGAACTGGCCCAAACCATCGCCGACGACGGCTTCGAACCCGACCTCATCCTCTCCATCGCCCGCGGCGGACTCTTCGTCGCCGGCGCCCTCGGCTACGCCCTCGACGTCAAGAACCTCCACGTCATGAACGTCGAGTTCTACACCGGCATCGACCAGCGCCTCGACCTGCCCGTCATGCTGCCGCCCGTACCCAGCGCCGTCGACCTCACCGGCGCCACCGTCCTGGTCGCCGACGACGTCGCCGACACCGGCAAAACCCTCAAACTGGTGCGCGACTTCTGCTCCGACCACGTCGCCGAAGTCCGCTGCGCGGTCATCTACCAGAAACCGCACTCCGAAGTGGATTGCGAATACGTGTGGAAACGCACCGACAAATGGATCAACTTCCCCTGGTCGGTACAGCCACCGGTGATCGAACGCAAACCTCGCGTCCTCGACGCCTGAACCCTCGTCCGCGACAACGACAACGGCCCGGAACCAGTAGGTTCCGGGCCGTTCGTTCAGTTGTCGCGAGAAGGTCAGACCAGCTCGGCGGACAGAATGGTGATGGCCTCGACCGGCACATCCTGGTGACCGGACTTGTTGCCGGTCTGCACACCCTCGATGGCGTCCACGACAGCCTCGCCGTCGACGACCTTCCCGAACACCGCGTACCCGAAGCCGTCCTGGCCCGGGTAGTTCAGGAAGTTGTTGTTGCTGGTGTTGATGAAGAACTGCGCGCTGGCCGAATGCGGGGCCGAGGTGCGCGCCATGGCGACGGTGTACTTGTCGTTCTTGAGGCCGTTGGCGGCCTCGTTCTCGACCGTGTTCGGGGCCGGCTTCTGCTGCATGTTCGCAGTCAGGCCGCCGCCCTGAATCATGAAGTTCGGGATGACGCGGTGGAACACGGTGTCCGCGTAGTGGCCCGCCTTCACGTAGTCGACGAAGTTGGCAACGGTCTTGGGTGCCTTGGCGTCGTCCAGTTCCAGGGTGATGTCCCCGGCGGAGGTCTTCAGGAGCACTTTGGTCATGCGAACCATCGTATGGGAGCGCCCAATCCAGCGACCGAGCGGCATCGAATACCCGCTCCCCTCTTCGAGGTTGGAGGGTGATGCGTGTGGTCAGGAAGTTGTGCGCGGTCGTGCGTGCCGGGATTTGTTTGAAATAGAGGCACATGCGTAGATGCGCATAGTTCCATCTCCTAATGAACGATAGTGATGTCTCGGGGACACCGAGACGCGATCCTCACTCCTCGTACAGTTCCAGCGGTAGTCCGTCGGGGTCGGCGAAGAAGGCGAACCGCTTCCCCGTGTACTCATCCACCCGCACCTCCTCGACCGCCACTCCCCTCCCCCGCAGCTCAGCCAGGGCTTGCTCCACATCGGGCACAGCGAAGGCCAAGTGCCGCAGGCCGGCGGCCTCGGGCCGGGAGGGCCGCGGCGGGGGCTCGGGGAACGAGAACAGTTCGATCCGGCTGCCGTCGGGCAACGCGAGATCGAGCTTGTACGAGTGCCTTTCAGCCCGATAGTTCTCGGCGAGGATCCGCAATCCGAGGATTTCGGCATAGAACGCCTTCGATTTTCCGTAGTCGGTGGCGATGATCGCGGCGTGGTGGATTCGCTGCAGCTGCACTCCCCCGACGCTACCGCACGGCAATCGAGTATTCAGCGGCCACGCATATAGATGACACGAAAAGTGCCGTGCCACTGGGGAATCGAGCTTGGCCGGGACTAGCCGGCGAGCGCGGAAGCAGCGGCCGATAACAGCATGCCCCGATAGGATCCGCCGAACAGCACGACGTGGACGAGCAGCGGGTGCAGTTGGTGCAATGGAATCCGTTGACGCCAACCCGAATTCAGCGGGGCGATTTCCTGATACGCGGACAGGATTCGATCGAGGTGGGGTGCGCCGAAGAGCGCGAGCATGGCCAGGTCGGTTTCGCGGTGCCCGCCGTGGGCCGCGGGATCGATGAGTAGTGCGCGGTCGGCGGTCCACAGCACATTGCCGGACCACAGGTCGCCGTGCAGGCGGGCGGGCGGTTCGGGTGGGCCGGCCAGGTCGGTGATGCGGTCGATGACGCGGTCCAGCAGGCGCACGCCGTCGCGGCCGAGTTCGGGTGCGGCGGCGGGCAGGTAGGGGGCCAGGCGGTGTTCGGCGTACCAGGGTCCCCACTCCCCCGAGCCGGTGGCGTTGCTCAGGGGCAGGGTCGCGATGTAGCCGTCCCAGGGTGCGCCGAACGAGGCCGGGGTGGCGGCGTGCAGGGTGGCGAGGTCGCGGCCGAGCTGCTCCGCGGATGGCGCGGTGGCGGATTGCGGCGGCAGCCATGGCAGGACGAGCATGCGGGTGTCGGCTGCCAGGACCGGTGGGACGAGTGACGGGTGCGCGGCCGCGAGCCAGCGCAGTCCGGCGGCTTCGGCGGTGAGGACGCCGTCCAGGTCCGGGAGTCCGTTGGCGGCTTCATGATCGAAGGCTTTGACGAAGACGCGGCGGCTGTCGGCCAGGTCGGCCTGGTACAGCGTCCAGGCGTGGCTGCGACCGAGGGTGCGCAGGCGTGCGACGGGGGTGCCGGTGAGGGCGGCGAGGTGCGCGAGCACGTCCATGAATGCTCATTGTGCGGTATCGGAGCCCCCGCGCGGACCGACTAGTCGGATCAGCTCGGTGGGCCGGTGAGCCGGTCGCGAAGCAGGGCCGCGGTGGCGGTATCGGCGGGCAGGAAGGCTTCGATCGCGAGCTCGGCGACGGTGACGTTCATCGGGGTGCCGAAAACCGTGGTGACGCTGAGGAAGGCGAGTTCGTGCCCGTCCAGGCGCAGGCGCAAGGGCACGACGGCCTGGTCGGGTTCGGGCAGGCCGGGTGCGTCCTCACCGCCGGGGTAGGCGCGCAGTTCGCTCAGCAGGGCCGCCAGGTCGGGTGACCCGGTCACGTCGATCTGGCGTTGCAGCCGTTCGAAGAGGTGTCCGCGCCATTGCGCGAGGTTGAGGATGCGGTCCGCGAGACCGTCGGGGTGCAGGGTGAGGCGCAGGGCGTTCACCGGCGGCCGCAGCAGTGCGGGGTCGACGCCGTCGAGGAACAGGGCGATACCGGCGTTGGCGTCGACCATGGTCCAGGCGGCGTCGATGGCCAGGGCCGGATGCGGTTCCAGACCGGTGAGTATCTGCCGGAGTGCGTCGCGCACGGGACGCATGGCGGGGGTGTCGAGTTCGGGTTCGGCGTAGACGGGGGCGTACCCGGCGGCCAGCAGCATGCGATTGCGTTCCCGCAGCGGGATGTCCAGTTCGTCGGACAGGTGCAGCAGCATCTGGCGGCTGGGCGTGGCGCGGCCGGTCTCGATGAAGCTGAGGTGCCGGGTCGAGGTGTCGGCGCGCCCGGCGAGTTCGAGCTGACTGAGGCGGCGGGTGGTGCGCCACTGTCGGAGGAGGTCGCCCGCGGTCGGTGTCGCCATGCGTCGATCCTAGGAACGATCAACCACCGCAATCCATTACCTCGCGGGTAAACGCCCATCCCGGCCACGACCGTGGGCCTGGCCCGCGGCCGTGGCCGGTCAGATCGACGAGTGAATGACGTTGGCGCAGGCGCTGGGTTCTGGTGCACGGCAGACGTGGCCACCGAGAGGACGTCGCAGGCTGATACCCGGGTCCGCGGATTACAGCTCGCGGATGACGCGGGCGGGATTGCCCGCGGCGAACACTTTCTCCGGCAGGTCGCGGATGACGACGCTGCCCGCGCCGACGACAGCATTCGACCCGATGGTCACTCCCGGGCACACGATCACTCCGCCGCCGAGCCACACGTTGTCGCCGATAGTGATCGGCGCGGCCGTCTCCCAGCGCTGCCTGCGCAGTTCGTGGTCCTCCATCGGATGCAGGGCGGTGAGCAGCTGGGCACGGGGCCCGATGGAGACGTCGTCACCGATGGTGACCGGCGCGCAGTCGAGGATGATGGCGTCGTAGTTGAGGAAGCTGTTGCGGCCCAGCCGGATCAGATGCCCGTAGTCGCATTGGAATCTCGGCATGATCCAAGAGCCTTCGCCGATCGCGCCCAGCAGTTCTTCCAGCAGCACGCGCCGCTGCGCGTCCTGTCCGGCGCGGGTGGCGTTGAACATGTCGAGCAGTTGCTGACACCGGCGGCGTTCGGCGACCAGTTCGGGATCGTTGTCGCGGTAGAGCCGGCCGGCGAGCATGCGGTCCTTGTGTTCTCCCACGCGTTCATCCTGTCTGGTATCACCGGAAGGGTGAAAATCGGCTTCTCTCTTCCGCAATTCGGATCGCACGCCCGGGACGGGGCGCGGATCGCGCAGTACGCTGTCGAGCTGGAACAGGCGGGGGCCGACAGCCTCTGGGTGGGTGACCGGCTGGTCGCGGCCACCAACCCGACGGTCGGGTACGGGGGCTCGGACAGCATTCCCGCCGAATTCAATTCGATCCTGGACCCCTTCGTGCTGCTGGGTATCGCGGGGGCTGTTACCGAACGGGTGCGGTTGGGGGCGAATGTCCTGATCGCGCCCCTGTATCCGCCGGCGCAGCTGGCGCGTTCGCTCACCACGATCGACGTGGTGAGCCAGGGGCGGCTGATCGCCGGGTTCGGGATCGGCTGGTCGCCCGAGGAGTACGCGGCCTCGCACGTGCCGTTCACCCACCGCGGGGCTCGGCTCGACGAGACCCTCGACGCGCTCGACGCCATGTGGGCCTCCGATCCGGCCGGATACACGGGCCGGTTCGTGACCGTTCCCGAACATCGCCGCGAGCTCCAGCCGGTGCGGAGGCCGCCCATCCACCTGGCCGCGTTCAATCCGGCGGCGCTGGCGCGGGTGGGGCGGCGCGGCGATGGGTGGCTGCCCGTGGTGCCGGTGCCCGGTCCGCCCGGGTGGGGCAAGCAGCTGCTGGCCCTGCGCGCGATCATCGACGACGCGGCCGTGGCGGCAGGACGCGACCCCGGAGCCATCGACACGGTGTTGCGGGTGAACGTGGGCGCGGGCACCGACCTCGACCAGGTGGCCGCCACCATCGAAACCGTCGCGGCCGACACCGGATTCGACGACTTCTTCGTCGACCTGCTCTACGTCACCGACTCCGTGGACACCATGCTCGACACCGCACTGCGGCTGCTGGCGCGGCTACGCGGCTGATCCGGGCGGGTATCGGCCCGGCGCGCGGGCGCGGGCCGGTACCGTCGAACGGGACGAAGCTCTCTCCCCCGAGCCACGGAAGGTGGCCGCCATGGCAGAGCCCCAGACCGTCGACGAATACCTGGCCGCGCAACCCGCCCCCGCGCGGGAAGCCCTCGAGCGGGTGCGCGCCACCATCCACGCCGCACTGCCCGGCGCATCGGAGACGATCAGCTACCAGATTCCCGCGGTAGCGGTGAACGGCACCACGATCATGTACTTCGCGGGCTGGAAGAACTTCGTCTCGGTGTATCCGGTGCCCAGCGGCGACGACGGCTTCCAGCAGGCCATCGCTCCCTACCTGGCCGGCAAGGGCACCTTGAAGTTCCCGCTGCGCCAACCGATCCCGTACGACCTCATCGGCGATGTCGCGGTCCGGCTGGCGGCGCAACGCGCACCCCGCTGAAACCGGGGTGGGCGGATCGCACGACCAGCAGGCATACTCGACCCCGTTGTGCCACAGGGCCGCCCGGGTGACTGCCCGATGCGGCGGTCCGGGTTCGTGTCGAAGGGAGTCCCGGCCGGTGCGGTTGCGGGCGAATCCGGTCGTTGTGGCCGGAGTCATCGGGGTCGGAATGCCGGTGCTCGCCGCGGGGGTGATCGCAGGACTCACCGTCGACGACGGTGGGAGCGGGCCGGATTCGACGCACGCGGCCGCGTCGGCGAAGCCCACGACGGCCGCCGCGACCAACACACCGGACGCGAAGCCGGTCGCCACGACGGTCGCGGACCCGGAACCGGTCGGCTTCCAACCGGATTCGATCAATTTCGTCTCCGCCACCGAAGGCTGGGTGTTGGGCCGCAGCTACCCGTGCCCGACTGGTCCCTGCCAGTCGCTGCGCCACACCACCGATGGCGGGCACACCTGGCAGCAGGTGGCGTTGCCGGCTCCGCTGCGTGACGCCGGTTCCCACGACGGATGGCTGAAGTTCGCCGACGCCCGCAATGGTTGGATCGGGGTCGGCAACAAGCTCTTCTCCACCCACGACGGCGGAACGACCTGGCGCGAGGCCGATATCGAGCTCGACGCGGTGGTGAACGGCTGGTCGCTCGCGGTGACCGACGGCAGTGTCCACGTGGCGAGCGTGCAGCCGGGTGAGCGAACCGTCTTGTTCACCAGTCCGCTGTCCCGCGATGCGTGGACCGGCCCTACCGAGATCCCGGTGCCCGGCGCCGGTGGCCCCCATCTGACGGCCGATCTCGAGGTCGCCGGCAGCCGCGCGTGGATGGTCGTCACCAACCGCGGCCAGGAAGCCGCTCGCCTGGTCGACGGCACCTGGGCGCCGTGGAAGCTGCCGTGCGGCGGTAACGGTCCGGCGGACTGGCATGCCCTGTCCGAGAAGCGGCTCGTCGCATTGTGCGGCCGGTCCGGGCCGTACTCCGACGGGGGCACCACGACCCGTTTGATGACCTCCACCGACGGCGGAGTCACCTTCACCGAGACCGGGCAGCTGTCGCCGACGCTGACCGCCGACGCCGCCTTGATCGCGGCCGATGCCACCCATCTCGTCGCCGCCGTCGGCGAACGCCTGCTGACGTCCACCGACGGCGGCGAAACCTGGACCGTCGGCTACACCGCGCCGGACCGGAACTGGCGCGAACTGGCGGGTGAGTTCGTCACCGAGACAAACGGTTTCGTGATCCTGGCGCGCCCCGGCAGCACACAGCTCGCCACCATGATGCTCACCACCCGCGACGCGGGCGCGACCTGGACGCCGGTCGCCTTCGACTGATCAGCGGGACGCGGTCGCGCGCGAATAGTTCCAGCCCTGCCACGAGTCGTCGGACAGGTGGTCGCGGATGACGTCCTCGATGGCGGCGCGTTCGGCGTCGGGCAGGCGGCCGGTGGCGGTCAGCGCATCCGGGGACAGGGTCGACAGGTACTTGGAGTCGAGGGGCCTGCCGGTCTGCCAGCGGTCGATATTGCGGTCGGCGACGAAACCTTCGGGGTTCGACACGGCCAGGACGAGCAGGGTCGCCAGGGCCGCGCCGACAGCCGCGCGCGGCACCCAGGTCCGGCGCAACCGCACCAGGCTGGCGAACAGCAGCAGGTAGACCAGGGCGATCCAGCCTTCGAACACCTCCACCAGCAGGCGCAGCACGGTGAACCCGTACGCCTGCTGATAGGTCCACATGCGCTGCAACGCCGACGCGACGATCACCAGCACCAGCGCGATCACCACCGCCACCGCGATCCGCAGCAGCCGGCGTTCGCCGGTGGTCTCCTGCCCGGCGTACCGCAGCACGATGCCGATCACCGCGAGGGTCAGCACGCTCACGATCGACAGCTGCCAGAAGCCGCTGCGCGCGTACTCCGCATAGGTCAGGCTCGCCGTGCGCTGAACGTAGCCGTCGCCACCGAACAGCACCGCCACCTGGGTGGCCACGAACGCCGCGAACACGACGGTCAACGCGCCCACCGGGATTCCCCACTCCAGCGGCGAGAAGCGGCGCGCACGCCGGGGCGCGTCGTCATCGGCCGGCGGCGGCGGACCGGCCAGCAGGAACAGCGACCCGGAGACACCCAGCCCGGCGACCACGAACACCGCACCCCAGCGCAGCACCTTGGGCACGTCGATGCTGGGCAGCAGCCCGTTCACCAGACCCGCGAACACCGCGTCGGCGCCGGCCAGCAACGGCACCATGATCAACAGCAGGACGGCCGCGACACCGATCGACCACCACACCCGCTGGGTACCCGAACCCACGCGCGCCCGGGACCGGGACATCGCCCGCTGTAACCAGGGCGTCGAATTCGCCGCCGACAGCGGAACCGCGAACACGTCGAACAGCAACCCGTGCGCAGAGCGCCGCACCACCGCCAACGACCCCGCCAACGCCGCACCCACCAGGCACAACACGAAAAGCCAAGGCGCAGCCCGGAACGCACCGACGGACAACAACGCCAGCGCGACCCCCGTCCACCACACTCGATCCCACGGCACCTGCGTCAGCAATCCTGGACGCTCGGCGTCTACCTCGACGGCCGGTCCCTCGTCCGTGCGCGGCCGATCCCCGGCAGTGCCGTCGCCGACGGCAGCGACACCGTCATCGGCAGCCATCGCACCATCAGCGGACCCCGCACGATCAGGAGTCGCGTTCCCATCACCGGTCACGCCACGATCCGCTGATCCCTCCCGATCAGCGAGCACGGCACGTTCCGGAGCGCCATCGTGGGCGGCGGCCTCGTCGCGTGCGGGCGGGTTCTGTCCCCCGGTCGAATCGGCTTCCTCGTAATCGTCCGAATCGTCGTCCTCGTAATCGTCCGGCTCGTCGTCTTCGTATTCGTCCCAATCCGCATGTCGCGCTGCTCTGTCGACCGCATACACAGCGCCCGTGATCGCCAGGCCTGTGAGCACCCATCCGATGCCGGGACGGTCCAGGGGCACCAGTACCGCGGCCGCACACCCCGCAGCGGCCGTGGCGGCAAGCAACCCGTTCGGCACCGGAACCCGCGCGGACCGCGGCGGAATCGGCTGCGGAATCGGTTGCCGCGCAGTCTGATAGAGCCAGGCCGTGCCAGATGGCGTGACCGCGGTGGGACGAGTTGGCCATGGGGCGGGCCAGGCGGCGGCCCACGGCGCGGGACCACCGGATCCCGTCGGCGCGGCACCCGTCATCGCCGGCGCCGCAACCGCCGAGACGAGAGGCGGTGTCGGATCGGCGGGTACGGACCTGGCACTCGCCGGTCCCTGCACCGCCGCGGAACTCACGGTGGCCATGGCCGGTTCGGCCGCAGGCGTGGGAGCTCCCTGGGCCGATGTCACCGGATCGGGGACGGCCGCGGCAGAACCATCGGTCGATATCGCCGAATCAGGAGCGGCCGTGGCGGATTGTTCGGCCGGGGTCGGGGATTCGGGAGCAGGGGTGCTCGCCGAATCCGGGGCCGGATCGGGAGGTGGTGCGGGTGTGTCGGGCATGGGTTTCCTCCATCGGGTGTGCGGGACCGGTCCGGCGACACGGTGTGTCGCCGGGGCACGGTCGGGAATGGGTGAGATCGGGACTGTCGGTCAGGGTGGGGGCAGGGTGATGCGGATGCGGGAGCCCGGGTCGGCGACGGCGATGGTGCCGCCGTGCAGGTCGACGATCCAGCGGGCGATGGCCAGGCCCAGGCCGGTGCCGCCGCCGGTCGCGCGGCCGCCGCGAGTGAAGCGTTCGAAGACGCCGGCGCGTTCGGCGGCGGGGATGCCGGGGCCGTCGTCGGAGACCTCGATGACGGTGCGGCCGCCGTGGGCGGTATGGGCGTGGACCCGGACCTCACCGTGGGCGGGGCCGTGCCGGGTCGCGTTGTCGAGCAGGTTGAGCAGCACCTGGTGCAGGCGGGCGGGGTCGGCGTGCACGGTCAGGCCGGGGGCGACGGCGACGGTGAAGCGGACGGGTCGGTCCACGGCCGCGGCCATCACCTCCGCCTCGGCGACCACTTCGCTCAGCAGCGGCTCGAGCTCCACCGGTTCGCGGTCCAGGCGCACCGCGCCCGCCTCGATGCTCGACAGGGCCAGCAGTTCCGACACCAGCAGGCTCAGCCGCTGGGTTTGGGCGTAGGCCGTGCGCAGGGTCGCCGGATCCGGTTGGGCGACACCGTCGACCAGGTTCTCGAGCACCGCGCCCAGGGCGGTGATCGGCGTGCGCAGTTCGTGGGACACATTGGCGATGAACTCGCGCCGCTGCTGATCGGCGGCGGCCAGGTCGGCGGCCATGTGATTGAACGCCACCGCCAGCTGGCCGACCTCGTCGCGGGAGGTGGCGCGCACGCGGCGCGAATAGTCGCCCTGCGCCATGTGTTTGGCCGCGGCGGTCATCTCCCGCAACGGCATCGTCATCCCGTGGGCCAGGACCTGGGAGATCAGCAGCGCGAACACCATGGCGACGACGGTGGCGCGTGGCGGCAGCACGCCGATGCGGATCGCGAAGTAGCCGAACGCGCCCGCGCCGGAGCCGACCATGAGGATCGCCAGCTTCGCCTTGATCGACGGCACCCGGTCCAGGGGCCGCGGCAGGCGGGCCGCCACCCGGTTCGCGAGTGCCCGCACCCCGGTCATCGGAGCCTCGGTATCGCCGATCATCGCGCTTCCAGGGAGTAACCGACGCCGTGCACGGTGCGGATCAGGTCCGCGCCCAGCTTGCGGCGCAACGCCTTGATGTGACTGTCGACCGCGCGGGTGCCCGACGCGTCGGCCCACCCCCACACCTCGCTGAGTAGTCGTTCCCGGGCCAGCACCGTGCGCGGCCGCCGCGCCAGATGCACGAGCAGCTCGAATTCCAGTGGTGTGAGCTGGGTTTCGCTGTCGGCGCGCCACACTCGCCGCTGATCGGTGTCGATGCGCAGATCGCCGACCAGGATGGTGGCCACCGGTGCGGCGGTGCGCTCCACCCGGCGCAGCAGGGCGTGCACGCGGGCGGCGAGCACCCGCATGGAGAACGGTTTGGTCAGATAGTCGTCCGCGCCGACGCCGAGCCCGATGAGCATGTCGGTCTCATCGGTGCGGGCGGTCAGCATGAGCACCGGCACCGGGCGGCGCGCCTGGATACGGCGGCACACCTCGAGGCCGTCGAAACCGGGCAGCATCACATCCAGCACCACCAGATCCGGGTCCCCGGCCGCCTCGGCCGCCACCCCGGCGGGTCCGTCGTGGGCGATGTCGACGATGTAGCCCTCGGCGCGCAGGCGGGCGGCGATCGATTCGGCGATGGTCGGCTCGTCCTCGACCACCAGGATCCGGCGCGCACTGGTTTCCATGCAGCCGACACTAGGCAACCGGCGTGGAGATGGGACGCGCCGCGTGTGGAGATGTTGTGGAGACGCCGGTCATACCACCTGGAAACACCGTCCACGACGCGACGTCGTAGCATGACGCGGTGCGCTCACCGACGGATCACACCGCGCGCCTGCGCGGCGCTGCCGTCGGCGCATCCTCGGGGGCGGTCGCGATCCTCGCGCACGGACTCGGCGGCGGCGCGACCCTCGCCGACGGCTCGGCACTGGCACTACTGCTGGCCGCGTGCACGGTGATCGGGGTCGTGGTGGCCTCGCTGCGGCCACGCCACGGACTCGCCGGGACCATGGGCATGCTGGCGGCCGGGCAGGCCATCGGGCATGCCGCACTGTCGATGTCGCCGGGGCACCACCATCATTCGTCCTCGCCGGCCATGCTGATCGCCCACCTGGTGGCGATTCCGGTGGGCGCGATCGTGATTCGCGCCGCCGAGGCGGGCATGCGGCGCGCCGTCACCAGTGTGCGCAGGTTCCTGCTCGCACTGGGCGCGGTCCTGGCGCCGCAGTCGAACCGGATGCGGCCGAGGGTGGCCGATGACCGCGCGGTGGCGCGACGGCTGCTGGTGAGCCCGGGCATCGGACGACGCGGGCCGCCCGCGACCGCCGCACGGTACACCGACCTCGTTCCGGCCTGACGCCACTTCTCCGGTACAGACGCCCGAATCGTGTGCTGCGCCATCGTCGAATGCGCAGCGCCTGGTAACCGATGCACCCCCACGCTGATTACACCCCGAGCCGAGACCTGGCACGGCGCCGACGGATGCTCACACTGCGGCAGAACATGCCGAGCACAGTGACCCAGGGATACGCCGCGCCGCAACCAGATGCGCCGAACGCGGTGACCGTCGGATACGCCGTACTGCAACCGAATGCGCCGAGCGCACACCGGACGCTGACCCGGCGCTGACGGCCCCGCACGGTGGCCCGAAGCGCCTGGCGCTGACCGAGTGCGTCCCGCGCAGACCCGGTGTCGCCGGATCCCGGGCCGGGGTGGCTTCCCTTCCTACGACATACGGAGTTCTCACATGTCCCAGATGCCCTTCTGCCACAGCTTCCGCTTCCGCACCGGCGGGTTCGCGCGCCGGGTCGGCGCGGCCGCGGCGGTGACGACGCTGGCGCTGCTGCCCGTCGCCTGCTCGTCCTCGCAGACCTCCTCGTCGTCGCCCGCCACCGCGGCGTCGGCGATCAGCCTGACCGATCAGTGGATCAAGGCCGCCGACAGCGGGATGTCGGCCGCGTTCGGCACCCTCGCCAACGCCTCCGATCAGCCGGTGAACCTGGTCGCGGCCAGCAGCCCGGCCTCGGCGCGGGTCGAGATCCACGAGGTCGTGGCCGACGCCTCCGGCGACAAGGCGATGCGCCCCAAGGCGGGCGGGCTGGTCATTCCCGCACACGGCACCGCGATCCTCAAGCCCGGCGCGGAACATCTCATGTTCATCGACCTCGAGGCCCCGCTGCGCACCGGTTCGGAAGCCACGCTGACCCTCACCTTCTCCGACGGCTCCACCAAGACCGTCAACGCGCAGGTGCGCGACTTCGCCGGCGGCAAGGAGAACTACCAGCCCTCCGGCGACAACGCCGCCCACGGTGGCTGACCCGGCAGCGCGGGCGCCCCGGCTGTCGCGGCGACGGCTGCTCGGCGGTGGCGCCGTCGCGGCGGGAGCGGCCGGGGCCGCCGGGATCGGCTGGGGCGCGGCCACTCTCGGCCACCGCGAGCACGATCGCGATCCCGGGCTGGACACGGTCGCCTTCTACGGCCCGCACCAGGCGGGGATCGCCACCGAGCCGCCCCGGCACGCGGCGTTCGTCGCCTTCGACCTGAAACCGGGTCTGGGGCGCGAGGACGTCATCGGGCTGTTGAAGATCTGGACCGACGACGCCGCCCGCCTGACCCAGGGCAAGCCGGCGCTCGCCGACACCGAACCGGAACTGGCCGCGCGGCCGGCCCGGCTCACCGTGACCGCCGGGTTCGGGCCCGGCGTGTTCACCGCGGCGGGATTGCAATCGCAGGCCCCGCACTGGCTGAAACCGTTGCCGCCGTTCACCATCGACCGGCTCGATCCGGCCTGGTGCGGGGGTGATCTGCTGTTGCAGGTGTGCGGCGCGGAGGCGACGACGGTGGCGCACGCGGTGCGGGTGCTGTCCAAGCACGTGAAGTCGCTGGTGTCGGTGCGGTGGGTGCAGCGCGGCTTCCGGGACGCGCCCCAGGGCCAGACCATGCGCAATCTCATGGGCTCGGTCGACGGAACGGTCAACATCGCCCCGGACACACCGGATTTCGATCGCCTGGTGTGGGACGACGGCGCGACGCGGCCGTGGCTGGCCGGAGGGACCTCGATGGTGTTGCGGCGCATCGCGATGAACCTCGACACCTGGGACGAACTCGACTCCGACGGCCGGGCGATCACCGTCGGACGCACCGTCGAGACCGGCGCCCCGCTGTCGGGCACCCGCGAATTCGATGAACCCGACTTCGCGGCCGTGGACCGCTACGGGATCCCCAAGATCCCGCCGTCCTCCCATGTGGCGCGCGCCCACCACGCCCACGACGGGGAGCGGTTCCTGCGCCGCGGCTACAACTACGACGACGCGCCCGCCCCCGGGCACGTGTCGAACTCGGGGCTGCTGTTCGCGTCGTTCCAGCGGGACGTCGACGCCCAGTATCTGCCGGTGCAGCAGCGCCTGGCCGATTTCGACGCCCTCAACCAATGGACCACGCCGGTCGGGTCGGCGGTGTTCGCCATCCCGCCAGGGGTGCCCGGTCCGGGCGGCTATCTGGGTCAGCAGTTGTTCGAGAACGCCCCGGCGCAACCATGATCGCGACCGGTCGGACCGCACGCGGGGCGGTCCGGCCGGTGGCCGGGCACGGACTCTAGGGTGAGCTCCCATGACCGTGTTGCGATCGATCGTGCTGTTCGGGCTGGCCGCCGTCGCCGAAATCGGGGGCGCGTGGCTGATCTGGCAGGGGGTCCGCGAGCACCGCGGCTGGGCGTGGATGGGGGCCGGGGTGCTCGCGCTGGGCTGCTACGGGTTCGTGGCCACCCTGCAACCCGACGCCCACTTCGGGCGGATCCTGGCCGCCTACGGGGGCGTGTTCGTGGCGGGATCGCTGCTGTGGGGCATGGTGTTCGACGGCTTCCGGCCCGACCGGTGGGATGTGGCCGGGGCGCTGGTGTGCCTGCTCGGGGTCGCGCTCATCATGTACGCGCCACGCGGATAGCAAACACGCCGATGCATTGCTCCACGTGAAACCGGCTGCGCCGGAACTGCATTCACGCATCGCACGCATCCGGGCCGCGTCGGGCCGTCGCTGCATCGGGTGCACGATTGCAGCGCTGGAATCGATTACGGATTCGCGCCGGTCAGGCCTGCGATCACTGCTCGGCGGCTGAGCCCAGCAGTGTGTCCACGATGGTGCGCGCGGTCGGCAGCGCCGTCGGATCACCCAGGCGCGCGGCGGTATTGGCCGCCGCCATCACCGCGTCGAACTGGAAGGCCATCGCCTGCGGGTCCACGCCGGGCATCGCGCCCTGCTCCTGGGCGCGGCGAATCTCCTTCGCCAGCACCGCGAACCAGCCGGCGCGATCGGCGGCCAACGCGTCGCGCACCGCGCCCGGGCGGCTGTCGAACTCGGGCACGCACGCGGCGCGGAAGCAGCCGCCGGGCATCACCGGCGCACTCACGTACTCGAACCAGCGGTCCATCAGCGCGCGCAGCCGCGCGATGCCCGGCTCCGCGCTGCGCGCCGGGCGGATGACGTGGTCGATGAACACCTCGCGGGCGGCGGCCACCGCGGCCAGCTGCAGGTTCTCCTTGTTGCCGAACAGCGTCGCGACCCCGGACTTGCTGACGCCCAGGTCCTCGGCCAGGCGCCCGAGACTCAGCCCGGTCAGGCCCTCGACCGAGGCCACGTCGGCGGCGTGGCGGGCGATGCTCGCGCGGGCGCGGTCGCCCTTGAGGCGGCGCTGATCGGAAATCTCCTGGTCGGGAGGCTGCACCGGTTCGTCCATCTATCCATCCTCGCATCACCTGTTGCATAAACGCACGATCGGTCGTACTTTTCAACAATACGAACGATCGTGCGTACAGTTTTGATTCCGGTCCGACCCCTTACGCAGAGAGCCCGTCATGACCGACACCACCCAACGGCCGCCTCTCCCGGACGCCGCCGCACCCCCGACCCCCGCCACCGACCGGCCCGCCCGACTCGCCCTGCTCGTCGCCTCCGGCGCGGCCTTCATGTCCTTCCTCGACCTGTCCGTGGTCAACATCGCCTTCCCCGCCATCACCCGCGACTACCCCGGCACCGCGGCCACCACCCTCACCTGGGTGGTCAGCGGCTACGCCGTCGCCTTCGCCGCCCTGCTCACCCCCGCCGGACAACTCGCCGACACCCTGGGCCGCGGCCGGGTCTTCCTCACCGCCCTGGCCGGATTCGCCCTCACCTCCCTGCTGTGCGCGCTCGCGCCCGGCGCGGACTGGCTCATCGCCGGACGCTTCCTGCAAGGCGGCGCCGCCGCGTTCCTCATCCCCGCCGGACTCGCACTCGTCCTGGGCAGCACCCCGCCCGAACGCGTCGGCATGGCCATGGCCGCCTGGACCGCGGCCGGCGGATTCGCCGCCACCGTCGGCCCGGCCGTCGGAGGCGCGCTCGTCGACTGGTTCGGGTGGCGTTCGGTTTTCGTGATCAACGTGCCCATCGCGGTCGCGCTCATCGCCGCCGGATGGCGACTGGCCCGCGGCGAACACCGGCAACCGCACGGACTGCCCGACCTGCTCGGGGCGGCGGCCACCGGCCTGGGCATCGGCACCGTCGTCGCGGCCGTCACCCAAGGGCAGCAATGGGGTTGGACCGATGTACGTACCCTGGGCAGCGGACTGGGCGGACTCGCCCTGCTGGCCCTGGCACTGTGGCGCTCGCGGCGGCATCCCCGCCCGGCCATCGCCATCGGACTGTGGCGCAGCCGCAGCTACGCCCTCGTCAACGCTGTGTCCTTCGTCTTCGGCGCCACCATGTTCGCGTGGCTGCTGGCCGGACCACTGTGGCTCGACGCGGTGTGGCAGTACTCGGTGCTGCGCGCGGCCGCGGCGATGAGCGTCGGCGCGGTCGCGTCCATGATCACCGCGGTACTCGCCGGACGCGCACCCGTGCCCTGGCAGCGGTGGCTGGGCGTACTGGGCGCGTTGATGTTCGCCGCCTCCACCTTCTATATGAGCACTTCGGCATTCGACGCCACCCCCGCACTGTGGTCGGCGTGGGTGCCCGCCGGGATCCTCGGCGGCGGCGGGATCGGCATCCTGGTCACCGTGCTGGGCACCGCCGCCGCGCGCTCGCTGCCGCCGCAACGGTTCGCCGCCGGAGTCGGCATGAACATCACCGCCCGCCAATCCGGCGGCGCGCTCGGAGTCGCCTTGCTGGCAGCGGTTTTCGCCGCCCATCCCCGAGAACCGCTGACGGCATTCCACACCCTGTTCGCTCTGTGCGCCGCCATCGCCCTCGCCACGGCCGTGCTCGCGGCGCTGCCGATCCGCACCCAGGAGCCCACCCCATGACCGAGCGCACCGAAACCACCGACCCGTACACACTCGCCGACGCCGCGGCCGCCGCCATGCTGCAGACCGTGCCGTTCCGGCGGCTCGCCGTCATCGGCGACTCCACCGCCGCCGGCACCGGCGACCCGTGGCCCGGCTACGAAACCCGGCCCTGGGCAGACCGATTGGGCCACTGGCTGCAAGCCGCCCACCCCGGCGCGGGCTACCTCAACTCCGGGGTGCCCGGCGCGGTCATCGCCGAGGTGCGCGAGCAGCAACTCGGCGCGCTCGACGCGTTCGGCCCGGACCTGGTGATCATCAGCTGCGGCGGCAACGACCTGTTCCTGCGTGGGGCCGAGATGCCCGACGTGGAGACCGCCCTCGACGAGCTGTGCGAGCGGGCCACCGCGACGGGCGCACAACCGATGATGTTCACCCTCGCCGACCGCTTCATCGGGCGCATGGCCCCGTTCCAGCCACGGTTCGCCGAATTCGCCGACATCGTGCGCCGGGTCGCGCACCGCCACGACGCCCTGCTCACCGAATTCTGGGACCACCCCGCGCGACTGCGCCCCGACTGGCTCTCCGCCGACCTGATCCACCTCACCATGGCCGGGCACGCCGTCGTCGCCGCCGAACTCGCCAAGACCCTCGCCCGCCACGCCGCCCGCGACCTCCCGGCACAGCTCATCGCCCGGCCCTGACCCGGAAACGACCGATGCCGCATCGAGTGCACGATTGCACTCGATGCGGCATCGGTGGTTCGCTAACCGATTGTCGCGCTTGCCCTCTCGCCGAGGGTCACTTCCACAGGGCCGCGATCAGCACGTTCAGGATCGCCAGGCCACCGGCCGCGTGGGTCATCCACGCCACCTCCTTGCCGCGCTTGGCATCCGCGCGCCCCATCTCGGCGAACGCGGCGACCGCCACGGCCACCACCAGTTTGGTGATGATCTTCGCCATGTTCGGGTCCTTGTGCAGCGAATCGATCGACTCGGCCATGCCGACCAGGATCACGCCGGTGAGGACCTGCACGCGCGCGCCCCACACCATCAGTTCCGACACCCGCGGCTGCGCGGCGGCATACCCGCCGACCACGGCCGCCATACCCAGCAGATGAGCCGTCACCATGAGGTTGTAGACGAAGGTCATGAGACCACACGGTAATCGATCGACCCCCTTCAACGACAGCCGGTAGTACCTGCGATTCTCGTTCCGCCACACCGGCGTCCACCGGACGATTCGTGCGAACCGGTCCGCGGGTTTCGCCCCAGGACAGGCCGGGTAGTCCTCACCCGATGGTCCCCACACGTGGTGGACCGCAAGGTTCGCGGGCAGCGTGGCGGCTAGGAGAGGTTCAGTGGCGGTTGTACTAGTGCTGCGGGCACGCGGACTCGGTGACCTGCTCACCGCGGTCCCCGCCCTGCGTGCGTTGCGCCGGGCCCGGCCCGGCGATCACATCGCACTCGCCGCCCCCCACCGCCTCAAATCGATCGTCGACCTCATCGCCTGCGTCGACGAGATGGTCCCCGTCGGCGACCCCGTCGCCCTGCGCTGGGACGGTCCGGCACCCGCCCTCGCGGTCAACCTGCACGGCCCCGGCGCCGACGGCATCGTCGAACTGTCGCGCACCGCGCCCGACCGCATCCTGACCTACCGCAATCCGTCCTTCCCCGACCTGCCCGGCCCCGCCTGGGAACCCGACATGCACGACGTGGATCGCTGGTGCCATCTGCTCGAATCCGACGGCATCGCCGCCGACCGCCGCAACCTCGGCCTGGTTCCGCCGGTGGCCACCACCAGCCACCGCGACGCCGTGGTCGTGCACATCGGCGCGGGCGCGGCCGCCCGGCGCTGGCCCGCGGACCGCTTCGCCGCGGTCGTCCGCCACCTGCTGGTCCAGGATCGCGAAGTCGTGCTGACCGGTGACGAATCCGAACGCGAGACCGCACTCGGCGTCGCCTCCCGCGCGGGACTCTCACCGGCGCGAGTCCTCGCAGGACAACAGAACCTCATCGAACTGGCCGCTACCGTCGCCGAAGCCGCCCTCGTCGTGTGCGGCGACACCGGCGTCGCACACCTGGCCACCGCCTTCGGCACCCGCACCGTGCTGTTGTTCGGCCCCAACCCGCCCAGCCGCAGCGGCCCGCCCCCGCACCTGCTCGGCCGCCACGCCGTGCTGTGGGCCGGCCAGGCGGGCGACCCCGACGCCGAGGACATCGACCCCGGACTGCTGAAGATCGGCGTCCCGGAAGTGGTCAACGCCGTCGACAAACAACTGCGCAAACGCCCCTGGCCCGGCACGGGCCTCGACCGCCGAGCCCAGCAGGCCTACCGCCGCGTCGGCTGACAGCCCATTGCGGCGCGCACCCGGGCCCGCTACTGCTCGGGTGGCGGCTCGGCCTCCGCGGTGGACAGCGCGGCCGAATAGGCGGCGATAGCACTCGGCCAGAACTGTTCGAGATAGTCGCGGGCGTCGGCCAGGCCGCGCGGGTCCAGGGAGTAGAGGCGGCGGTTGCCCTCCGGCCGCATCATGACCAGGCGGGCCTCGCGCAGGATCTTCAGATGCTGGGAGACCGCCGAGCTGGTGACGCCCAGCGCCTGGGCGATCTCACCGACCGACTTCGGCCCCTGCGGCAGGGTCTCGAAGATCGCGCGCCGGGTGTCGTCCGCGAGCGCACCGAGCACCTTCACTCCGTTAGTGACCACTTACCTAGAGTGCCGTCGAGTCGAGGTCGACGTCAATACACGCGTAACCATCACAGGCCAACGTCATCCCGGAATTACCCGCGTGTCGTTATCGGACTGTAACTAGCGAACTGGGCTTTTGTACCAACGTGACGGTCGCAACAGGGTTTCTTAACCGAAGCTGAGATCTCGTAGCTTCGAGACATGCCCGTAACCGATTCGTTATCCCGCTTCCGGGGAACCAGCCGATACCGAGCAGCCGCGACCCGTGCCGCCGCCGTCACCGCCCTCGTCGGCGCCTCGATGGCCGCCCTCGCTGCCACCAGCCCCGACGCCCACGACCCCGTGGCCATCGCCTCCGCCTCCGCGGACACCCAGTTCACCGCGTTCACCCCGCGCGAGGCCCAGGAGCCTCAGATCGTGCCGCAGCCGGTGCTGGACTACCTGAGCAGCCTCAACATCCAGCTGCCCCCACTGCCGGGCCTGCCCACCCCGGGCCACCCCGCCACCGTGCGCCCCGTCGACGGGCCGCTCACCTCCGGCTTCGGCATCCGCTGGGGCGCCATGCACGCCGGCATCGACTTCGGCGAGGGCTTCGGCGCCCCGATCCGCGCCGTCACCGACGGTACCGTCATCGAGGCCGGCCCCGCCTCGGGCTTCGGCCTGTGGGTGCGCGTGCAGCAGGACGACGGCACCATCGGCGTCTACGGCCACATGCAGGACATCCTGGTCCAGGTCGGCCAGCCGCTGCGGGCCGGCGACGTGCTCGCCACCGTCGGCAGCCGCGGCTACTCCACCGGACCGCACCTGCACTACGAGGTGCACACCGCCCCCGGCTCGCCCATCGACCCGATCGGCTGGCTGGCCGCGCGCGGCGTCGACTTCGGCGTCGCCGACTAGGCACCGGCCCGCTCCGAGCACCGATGAGGGGTGCACGGATCGACCCGTGCGACAACACCATTCGCACCACCCGAGCACAGCCCCGGCCCCTACCGCCGGGGCTGATCTCATACCCGGGTACGGGGTCGCAGCCCCACCGCCGGGGGACGTGGCGCGGCGGGCCGCGAACCTACCGTCACCTCCATGACCACGCTCGATCGTCCGACGCTCGCGCCGCTCACCGCCCCCGCACCCCGGCGCCGGCTGCACCGGCCCCTGCTCGCCACCACCGCCGCCATGGCCGCCCTGGCCCTGTTCTGCCTGTGCGCCATGGTCTTCGACGACCGTGTGCTGCTGGGTGAGACGGTGTGGCTCAAACCGCTCAAATTCGCCATCGCCATGGTCCTGTACTGCGGCACCCTGGCCTGGCTGGTGGCGTTCCCGCATCGCGGGCAACGCCTGACCTGGTGGATGGGCGTCGTGTTCGCCGCCACCGCCGTCGTGGATGTCGGGTTCGTCGTGGTGCAGGCCGCGCGCGGCACCTTCAGCCACTTCAACACCCAGACCGACGCGGTCAACACCATCGGCCAGTGGGTGTTCATGACCGGCGTGCCGGGACTGTTCCTGGCGAATCTGGTGATCGCGGTGACCCTTTCGTGGCAGCGCGTCACCGACCGGGCCACCTCGATGGCCATCCGCGCGGGCCTGGGCATCGCGGTGTTCGGGATGGCGCTGGGCTACCTGATGGGCTACAGCGGCAAACAGCAGACCACCGACGCCTACGGCCGCCCGGTCACCCTGGCCGCCGGCCACACCGTGCAGCACGGGCAGCCCGCGCTCCGCGACGGGGTCGCCGACATGCCGGTCACGCACTGGAGCACCGCCGGCGGCGATGTGCGGATCGCCCATTTCGCGGGGCTGCACGGCATTCAACTGCTCATCGTCGCCGCCATCGTGCTCGCCCGGCTGGCCCCCACGGTGGGATGGCTGCGCGCCGAACGCACCCGCGCCCGCGTGATCGGGGTGTTCGCGCTCGGCTACACCGGACTGGTGGCGGTGCTGCTGTGGCAGGCACTGCGCGGACAGCCGGTGACCGCGCCCGACGGTGAAACCCTCACCGCGCTCGGCCTTGTCACCGCCGTCACCGCCGCGGGCATCGCCCTGGTGTACGCGCTGAGCGGGCGCGCCCGGCGCACCGAGGTCAGCGCAGCCGCTCGGCCTCACGGGTCAACGCCACCAATGTCGCGGTGAGATCGGCGAGTTCGATCATCTCCGCACCCTCGGACACGGCCGTGGCCACGTCCTCGGCGGCGCAGCGGGCAGCGAACCAGCGGTCGGACAGATCCGACACCTCCTGGGCGCTCAGGACCACCGAATCCTCGGGAATACCGGTGCCCTTCACGCTGTTTCGATGCTCGTACGCCCGCTGGCGACACGATTGCCGGCAGTACCGGCGGCGGCGTCCGATCTCCGATTCGGCGATCTCCCGCCCGCACCACTGGCAGCAGGACAGCACGCGTCGAGACATGGTCCGACACATTAGCGGTTCCGGGCCCCGACCGGGTGGAAGGGCACGCCGCAGCAAACCGGGCGACCCGCACGGGTAGGATGGCAGGGTTCTCCCCACGGGAACCGAAACGTGCACGGCTGCGTTGACACCATGTACCGCAGCTGCAGAAACACTGAAGTAGAACATTGCCGACAGGCGAGAAGGGACCGCACTCATGGCAGATCGCGTACTCCGGGGGTCTCGGCTCGGAGCGGTGAGCTACGAGACCGACCGCGACCACGACCTGGCGCCGCGTCGGATGGCGCGGTACCGCACCGACAACGGCGAGGAATTCGACGTCCCGTTCGCCGACGACGCGGAGATCCCGCCCACCTGGCTGTGCCGCAACGGCCAGGAAGGCACCCTCATGGAGGGAACCACCCAGGAGCCCAAGAAGGTCAAGCCGCCGCGCACCCACTGGGACATGCTGCTCGAGCGTCGCAGCAAGGAAGAGCTCGAGGAGCTGCTGCAGGAGCGCATGGACCTGATCAAGTCCCGCCGCCGCGGCTGACCGCCCAGCGACGAACCACACGGATCCCCCGCACCGATCGGTGCGGGGGATCCGTCGTGTATCGGGGGCGCGCGGCGGCCCGGCACCGCACGGGCCGATCCCGTCCCCACCGGCTCGGGACCCGGGCAGCGCGCGGTCGAGATCAGTGCGGTGAGCCGTAGTGGGCGGCAAGCAGATTGGCGACCAGGTCGCGGCGGCTGCGGACGCCGGACTTCTCGAAGATCGACTTCAGATGCTGCTGCACCGTCAGCGGCGACACCACCAGGGCGTCGGCGATCTGCCGGGTCGAATTGCCCGCCAGCACCAGCGCCGCGATCTGCTGCTCGCGCGGAGTCAGCGGGTAGGCCGCGAGTTTCAGCGGCGCGATCTCCGGGGCGCGGGCAGGTTCCAGGATGACCGCGATCGGGCCGCCCGCATCCGCGCCGGGATCGGTGTGCAGCCGGGAGGCGTGGGCCACCAGCCAACGGCCCGACCGGGTGCGCAGTCGAATACGCGGCACCGCAGGCGAATTCGGGTCCTGTTCCAGGCTGCGCAGCCGCATCGCCACCGCCACGATGGCCTGCGGCAGCGCGGCGCGGGCCGGGTGATCGGCGACCTCGGCGAGCAGGACACTCGCCTCGGGGGTGCGCGCGAGCAGGGTTCCCGCGTCGTCGAGCAGCAGCAGGCCGGGGGCCGGATGGCCGTCGGCGCCGGAATCCACCTCCGACAGCAGCACCGCCGCGCGCAGGCCCTCGGCCAGATGCGCGGTCATCGACCGCACGAACACGATCTCGTCGGGCCGGAAGCCGGCCGGAGACGGTTCCCGGTGCAGGCACAGCACACCCCAGCAGGCGTCCCCGGTCCGCAACGCCGCCCGCAGTTCGTCACCCATGCCGAGCGGGGTCAGGATGTCGCGGTAGCGGGCGCTGGCGTCGGGCGTGCCCTCGGTGGCGTCGAACAGGGAGCGGACCGGGTCGGGCGCGGTGGCCAGCACCCGGAAATGGTTCACGTCCGGGTCGAGGAACTCGTTGGCCAGGAACAGCGGTGTCGCCGATTCGGGGATGGCGTCGATGACCGAACCGGTGAACAGGACGGTGGCCGGGTCGGTGGTGGCAGCCCAGTAGGCGGCGATCGGGACGGCCGCGCGCAGGGCGGTGAGGGATTCGCTCAGGACGGTGTCGGCATCCAAGCCGGAATGACACAGGCGGACGATGTCTCGCCGTGCCCGATCGGTCGATCGGTGCTGTCCCATCACCTCAGGCTACGACCGCGCCACCACCCGCGGGATACCAGTTTTCTGGAATGTTCTCCGCCGCCGCGGCCGCGCACAGTCGATGCATGGGGCTCATCCCGAGCCGCGACATCGAGTCGAGGAGAGATCATGTCCGAATCGAACAAGGCGCTGGTACAGCACTTCGTCAACGAATTCTGGAGCGGGGGCCGGCTGGCGGCAGCCGATGAACTGATGGCCGCCGACGTCGTCATCCACGCCCCCGAGGTCGGCGGCATCGAGGGCTTGAAACAGTTCAACACCGCCGTGCGGACCGCCTTCCCCGATTGGCACGCGACCGTGGAAGAGCTGCTGGCCGAGGACGATCGGGTGGTCGAACGCTGGACCGGGCACGGCACCCAGCTCGGCGAGTTCCAGGGCATCCCCGCGACCGGCCGCACGGTGGCGGTGCCCGGCGTCGTGTTCTACCGCGTCCGCGACGGCCGGATCACCGAATTCCGTGGATCTTTCGACGTGTTCAGCATGCTGGGCCAGCTGGGCGCGCTGCCGGAACCGGAGGCCCAGCCTGTTCAGTGACTGGCGACCTTGCGATACTGCAGCAGCGCCATCGGCACCGAGATCGCGAGGATGCCCAGCGAACACAGGATCGAGTACTCGACGCAGTGGTCGGCGGGCCAGCCGGTGGCCGGGGTGAACGAGGGCGGCGACCCGTTGCCGAACAGTTTGCGCCCGGCCGCCGACACCGCGGTGATCGGATTCCAAGCGGCGACCGTGCGCAGCGGCCCCGGCAGCGTCTCCCCGGAGATGAACGCCGAGGAGATGAACGTGAGCGGGAAAAGCCAGATGAGCCCGGCACTCTGGGCCACCTCGACACTGGGCGACATCAGCCCGGTGATCGCCCCGACCCACGACATGGCGAACGCGAACAGCAGGATCACCCCGAACGCCAGCACCGCGTCCATGATCGCGCCGTTGATCCGCCAGCCGACCACGTACCCGCAGGCCACCATGACCGCCAACGCCAGAATGTTGACCACCAGATCCGACAGGGTGCGGCCCATCAGCACCGCCAGCCGCGACATGGGCAGCGTGCGCATCCGGTCGATGATGCCCTTGTGCAGGTCGTTGGCCAGTCCGACGGTGGTGAACGCCGCGTTGAAAGCGACTGTCTGGGTGAAGATTCCGGCCAGCAGGAACTCCCGGTACTGACTGCCGCCCAGGGACGCGCCGAAGATGTAGGCGAACAGGAACACGAACATCAACGGCTGGATGGTCGCGGTCACCAGCAGGGTGGGCACGCGCAGGATGGTGAGCAGGTTGCGATAGGCGACGATGGCGCTGTCGCGCACCACCCGCGGCAACAGGATGGCGGGCCCGTCGGTGGGCTGCCGGCCCTGCTGGACCGCGGCGGGCGCCGCCGTCGCGTCGGCCGGGGGCGCTTCCGGGTCGGCGGGCAGGGTCGTCACGACAGGATCTCCTCTTGGACGGACTCGGGGACGGGCAGGTCGGCTCTGGATTCGGCGGATTTGCCGGTGAGGGACAGGAATACGTCGTCGAGGCTGGGCCGGTGCACGGTCGCGTCGAGCACGCACACCCCGGCGTCGTCGAGGCGGCGCAGCGCCTCGACCATGGTGCGGGTGCCGTCGCCGACCACCACGGTCAGCGTGTCGGCGGCCTCGTCGAAGCCGGGTTCGCCGATACCGACCCCGGCCAGTACCCGCCGGGCGGGCGCGGGATGCTGTCCGGCGGCGAGGGTGACGGTGAGCTTGTCGCCGCCGATGGAGGTCTTGAGTTCGTCGGCCGAGCCGCGGGCGATGACGCGCCCGCGGTCGATGACGGTGATGCGGTCGGCCAGCAGGTCGGCCTCTTCCAGGTACTGGGTGGTGAGCAGGACGGTGGTGCCGTCGTCGACGAGTTCGCCGATGACGCGCCACATGTCCAGTCGCCCACGCGGATCCAGGCCCGTGGTGGGTTCGTCGAGGACCACCACCGGGGGCCGGCACACCAGCGCCCCGGCCAGGTCGAGCCGCCGCGCCATACCGCCGGAGTAGGTGCCCGCCCGCCGCCCGGCCGCCTGTTCGAGGCCGAGCACGCTGAGCAGTTCGGTGGCGCGTTCGGCGGCGTCCTTGTGGTTCATGCCGTACAGCCGGGCCACCATGCGCAGGTTCTCGAACCCGGACAGGTTGCCGTCGATGGCCGCGTACTGCCCGGACAGGCCGATTCGGGTACGGGCCCGCGCCGGATGCTTCAGCACGTCCACGCCCGCGACGCGCACGCTGCCCGAGCTCGGGCGTAAGAGGGTGGTGACGATGCGCACGGTGGTGGTCTTACCCGCGCCGTTGGGCCCGAGTAGTCCCATCACGGTGCCGCACGGGATCTCCAGATCGATCCCGTCGAGCACCCGCACCTTGCCGTAATACTTCACCAGCCCTTGGACTTCCACGGCCAGACTCATCGCGTCCCTTCCCGCCGGGCTTCGATGGCCGCCAGCTGATCCCGCAACACCGGCCCGATGACGGCGAGGGATTCGGGCGTGGTCATGCCGGCGTGCGTGCAGCGCACCAGCTGGTCGTGCACCGCGCCGGTGACGTGGGGCTGCCAGGCGGCGGCACACCGCTGCGGGTCGGCCCGGTTGATCTCGTCGTCGGCGGCGGTGAAGAACAGCAGGTCGCCGTCGAAGACGCGGGGGGTGAACCCGTGCGCCTGTGCCGCACCGTTCTCGTATCCGGTGTAGAGCCGTTCCAGGTGTTCGATGGTGAGCGCCGCGAACGGCCCGGCGCGGCCGCGCAGCAGTTCGGCCGCCTCCTGCAGCGTCATCCGCGGATCGAGGTCGGCGTCGCCGGCGAGCAGGTCGGATCCGAATTCGGCGATGATGGACGCCACCGACGGCACCGCCTGGTCGAGCAATTCATCCGAGAGCTGGTAGCTGTCCATCATGCCCAGCAGCGCGACTTCGTCGCCGCCCTCCTGCAGCTGCACGGCCACCTCATGGGCGATGAGCCCGCCCAGCGACCAGCCCAGCACCTGGTAGGGACCGTGTGGCTGCACCGACTTCATGTGCGCCACATAGTATTTCGCGGCCTCCCCGATCGAGCGGTGACTGTTCTCGCCGGAGACGTGCGGCGCCTGCAGGCCGTACACCGGCCGTTCGGGCGGCAGCTGCGCCAGCAGTCCGGCGAAGCACCAGGACAGGCCGATCGCCGGGTGGATGCAGAACAGCGGCGGCACCGTCGAATCCGGGCTCGTACGCAGCGGCAGCACCGGGCCCAGGGCGGCGGTCAGCGCGGCCCCGGCGTCGCCCTCGGCGGCGGTCAGGCGCGCGGCGATGGCGGCCGGGGTGGATTCGCCGAACATGGCCTGCACGGGCAGGTCGATGCCGGCGGCCCGCACGTGCGCCACCACCTTGGTGGCGAGCAGCGAGTTGCCGCCGAGTTCGAAGAACCCGTCGTCGGCGCCGACCCGACGGTCGGACTCGATGCCCAGCACCTCGGCGAAGGCCGCGCACAGCGCCTCCTCGATCGGCCCGGACGGCGCCCGGTAGCCCTCGCGGGCCGCGAACACCGGTTCCGGCAGCGCCTTGCGGTCCAGCTTGCCGACCGGCGACAGCGGCAACCGGTCCAGCAGCATGATCGACTGCGGCACCATGTAGTTGGGCACCAGTTCGGCCACGTGCGCGGTGAGTTCGGCGGTGGTGGGCGCGGTTCCGGTGCGCGGCTTCACGTAGGCCACCAGCGCGGTGGAGCCGGCCGCGGTGCGGTGCCCGATGGTGGTCGCGAACTCCACCGCCGGGTGTTTGGCCAGCGCCGCGTCGATCTCGCCGAGTTCGATGCGGAAGCCGCGAATCTTGACCTGGTGGTCGGTGCGGCCCACGTATTCCAGATCCTGGGCGCGGCCGTCACGTTCGAGCCACCGGACCAGGTCGCCGGTGCGGTACATGCGGGCGCCGGGCTTGCCGAACGGGTTGGCCACGAACCGTTGCGCGGTCAGGCCCGGGCGGCGCAGGTAGCCGCGGGCCAGGGCCACGCCCGCGAGGTGCAGTTCACCGGTGACCCCGGCGGGCGCCGGGTGCAGGCGGGCGTCCAGGACGGTCGCGCCGACACCGCGGATGGGTCCGCCGATGGAGATCTGCCCGCCGGGCGTCAGGGGCTGCGACATCACCGTCACGATGGTGGTTTCGGTGGGCCCGTACACGTTGTAGAGCCTGCGGCCGGAAGCCCACCGGGTGACCAGGTCCGGCGGCAGCGCCTCACCGCCGACCAGGACGTGCCGCAGCGCGGTCACGCCGGTCGGGTCGACGGTGCCCAGCGCCGAGGTGGTGATGAAGGCATGGGTGATGCCCTCCTCGACGAACACCCGCCCCAGCCCATCGCCGCCGACCACGCCGGGCGGGGTGATGACGAGCGTCGCCGCCCCGCCGAGCGCGAACAGCGTGTCGAGCATGGCCGCGTCGAAACTCGGTGTGGCGAAGTGCAGGACGCGGCAGCCGGGCCCGACGTCGAACCGCTGGGCGGTCTCGGCGGCGAAGTTGGACAGACCACCGTGGGTGACGACGACGCCCTTCGGGATGCCGGTGGACCCGGAGGTATAGATGACGTAGGCCGGGTGGTCCATGCGCAGCGTGTTCGTGCGTTCGCCGTCGCGGATCGGGGCGTCGGAGGTGGCCAGCACGCGACGCCGGAACGACGGCGAGTCCAGCACGGTCCAGTTGGCCCCGTCGGGCATGCGCTCGCGATGGGTGGAGAGCGTGATGCCCACGGCCGCACCGGAATCCAGCAGCATGTGGCTGATGCGCTGTTCCGGGTAGCCGGGGTCGACGGGCACGAAGGCGGCGCCGGCCTTGGCGATGGCGAGGGTGACCGCCACCGATTCGGCCGAGCGCGGAATGCCCATGGCGACCAGGGTTTCGGGTCCGACGCCGTAGCCGATGAGCACCCGGGCGAGCCGGTTGGTCCAGCGGTCGAGGGCGTCGTAGGAGATCTGGGTGCCGGCCGAGCGAACCGCGATGGCCGCCCGGTTCAGGTTGGCGGCGGCCTCGAACACCTCCGGGAAGGTGATGGGCAGCCCGGGTTCGGTGCCGCGCACCGGCGCCAGCGCCGACCATTCGGCGGCGTCGAGGAGTTCCAGATCGCCGACGGCGGTGGCCGGGTTGGAGGCGGCCGCGCCGAGCAGCCGCACGAACCGCTGGGCCAGCCGGTGCGCGCTCACCTCCTCGAACAGGTCGGTGGCGTAGTTGACCGACACGGTGATGCCGTCGGGTTCGCGAGCTGCCGTCCAGGATTCGGTGAGGGTGAACTGCAGGTCGAACTTGGCGATGCCGGGGTCGGCGTCGTCGGCCTCGATCCGCATGCCGGGCAGTTCGAGCACCCGCGCCGGCTGGTTCTGCACCGACAGCATGACCTGGAACAAGGGATGGTGCGATTGCGAGCGGACCGGGTTGAGCACCTCGACGAGCCGCTCGAAGGGCACGTCGGCGTGCGCGAAGGCCTCGAGATCGGTGTCGCGGACCGTGCGCAGCAGGTCGGCGAAGGTGATGTCGCCGTCGACGCGGGTGCGCAGCACCAGCGTGCCGACGAACATGCCGACCAGGCGGTCCAGCGCGGGGTGTCCGCGCCCGGCGATGGGCGTGCCCACGGTGATGTCGTCGCCGGCGGTCACCCGATGCAGCAGCGTCACCAGGGCCGCGTGCAGCACCATGAAGATGGTGACCCCGTGTTCGGCTGCCAGCGACCGCAATTCGCGGTGGGTGTACGCGTCGAGGGTGCAGTCCACCGTGCCGCCCCGATAGGTCGGCGCGGGCGGGCGGGGCCGGTCGGCGGGCACCGCGAGCAGTGGGGGCACCTCGTCCAGGGCGCGCCGCCAGTAGTCGAGCTGGCGGCTGATCACCGATTCCGGATCATCCTCGCTGCCCAGCACGTCCTGCTGCCACAGCGTGTAATCGGCGTACTGGATGGGCAGTTCGGGCCATTCCGGGCTCTGCTTGGCCACATGCGCCCGGTACGCGGCGGCCACGTCCGCCGCGAGCGGTTGCAGCGACCAGCCGTCCATGGCGATGTGGTGGACGACCAGCACCAGCACGTGCTCGGTCGGGCTGCCGGTCAGGCGCAGCAGCGCCGCGCGCACCGGCACACTGGTGGCCAGGTCGAAACCGTTGGCGGTGACGCGGCGGATCTCGGCGGGCACCTCGGCTTCGGTGACCGTGCGCACCGGCAGCCCGATCACGGCGTCGCCGGGTTCCAGGATCTGCTGGCAGGGTTCGCCGTCGATCTCCGGGAACACGGTGCGCAGCGTCTCGTGGCGCTGTTGCACCTCGTGCAGGGCCGCGCGCAGGGCCGCCACGTTCAGTTCGCCGTGCAGGCGCAGGGCGACCGGAACGTTGTACGCGCCCAGCGCTTCTCCGTGCTCCCCGGAGGCGTTGAACTGCTCCAGGAACCACAGCCGGCGCTGCGCGGCCGAGAGCGGGATGCGGGCGGGCCGGGTGCGGCGGCGCGGTTCGGGGCGCAGGTCCGCGGTGGCGGTGCCGGCGTCCAGCGCGGCGGCCAGTCCGGCCACGGTGGGTGCGGCGAACACGGCGCGCACCTCGAGCCGCACCCCGGTGGCCGTGGCCAGCCGGGCCACCAATTGGGTGGCCAGCAGCGAGTTTCCGCCGATCTCGAAGAAACTGTCGTCCGCGCCGACACCCTGCGTCCCGACCAGTTCGCCGATCACCTCGGCGACCAGGCGTTCGGTGTCGGTCTCCGGCTCGCGGGAGACGGTGACGACGACGGCCGCGGGCTGCGGCAACGCGTCACGGTCGAGTTTGCCGACGGGGGTGAGCGGAATGCGGTCGAGCACGGTGAGCGAGCTCGGAACCATGTGCGCGGGTAGACGTTCGGCGCAATGCGCGCGCAGCTGCTCGAGCTCGGTGGCCGCGCCGTCGGCGGGCAGCACGAACGACACGATGCGCCGCACCCCGGCGATCTCGCGGACCTCGGTGTGCGCGAAGCGGATCGCGGGATGCGCGGTGAGCACGGCGTCGATCTCGCCGAGCTCGATACGGAACCCGCGCACCTTTACCTGGTGGTCACTGCGCCCCAGGTAGACGATGTCGCCGTCGGCGGTCCAGCGCACCACGTCGCCGGTCCGGTAGACGCGGGCACCGGGCGGTCCGAACGGGTCGGCCACGAAGCGGGCGGCTGTCAGCGCGAGGCGGTCGAAATAGCCGCGCGCGCAACCCTGTCCGCCGAGGTACAGCTCACCGGGGACGCCGACCGGGACCGGGCGCAGCCGTTCGTCGAGGACCAGTGCCCGCGCGCCGCGCACCAGGTTGCCGATGGTGACCGGTTCCCCGGCGGCGAGCGGTCCGGCGATGGTGATGACGACGGTGGTCTCGGTGGGTCCGTAGCCGTTGAACATCAGGCGGCCCGGCGCCCAGCGCGCGACCAGTTCCGGTCCGCAGGCCTCGCCGCCGACCATGACCGAACGCAGGTGCGGGAGCTCCCAGCGGTCGCGGTCGATGGTGGCCAGGGCCGCGGGGGTCATGAAGAGGTGGCTGACCCGTTCGCGGTCCATCAGCGCGGCCAGTTCGTCGCCGCCGTAGACGTCGGGCGGGACGATGATCATCGTCGCGCCCGCACCGATCGCCAGCAGCAGGTCCAGGATGGCCGCGTCGAAGCTCGGGGACGCGAAGTGCATGGTCCGCGAGTCACGGTCGGACCGCATGCGCTCGCGCAGTTCGTCGGCGAAGTTGGACAGACCGCCGTGGGTGACGGCCACGCCCTTGGGTTTTCCGGTGGAGCCGGAGGTGTAGATGATGTAGGCGAGGTCCGCGGTCCACAGGGTGCTGATGCGGTCGGCGTCGGTGATGGCCTCGTCGTCGAGCACCTCGAGTTCGTCGAGGAGTTCGGCGTCGTCGAGCAGCAGCCAGTCCACCGGGTGGTCGCCGGCGGCGGCGTGCAGGGCGGGCGCGTGCTCGGTCATGCTGATGCCGACCCGGCAGCCGGAGTCGGTGAGCATGTGCCGCACCCGATCCGCCGGATAGTTGGGGTCCACCGGCACGAATGCGGCGCCGCACTTGGCGACGGCCAGCGCCGCCAGCACCGATTCCACCGACCGGGTCAGGCCCAGCGCCACTCGATCACCGGGGCCCAGGCCGCGGTCGATCAGCGCCCGCGACAGGCGGTTCGAGTAGACGTCGGATTCCAGGTAGGTGAGTTCGGTGTCCTCGAAACTCAGGAACACCCGGTCCGCGTTGAGGTGCGCGGTGGCCGCGAAGTAGGCGGCCAGGCTGCACTGCGGTTCCGGCGCGGGACCCCAGGCGGGAGTGAACATCTGGCGTTCGAGTTCGGTGCGCGCGTCGATGTCGCGGACCCGGACCCGGGCGTCGGCGGTGACCGCGTCGAACACCCGGACCAGGCGTTCGGCGAGGATGGTGACGGTGGACTGCTCGAACAGTTCGGCGGCGTAGACGAATTCGAAGACCCGCTCGTCGGCGCCGAGGCCGGGCAGCACCCGCAGTTCCAGGTCGAACTTGGCCAGCGCGATGTCGAGCTCCTCGGCCTGCAGTGACAGTCCGGGCAGTCGCAGCGCGGGCGCGGGGGTGTCCTGCACGGTCAGCGCGACCTGCAGCAGCGGGCTCGCGCCGTAGCGGCGCTGCCGGTCGTCGCTGGCGGCCAGTTCCTCCACGACCCGCTCGTAGGGCACCTCGGCGTTGGCCATGGCGGCCAGTTCGGTGTCGCGGTCGGCCTGCAGCAGTTCGGCGAAGTTGCGGTCGGGGTCCACGTCCGAACGCAGGATCAGGGTGTTGACGAACATGCCGACCAGGTCGTCGAGGCGGGTGTCGGTACGCCCGGCGATGGGGGTGCCGATGACGACGTCGCGTCCGCCGGTGACCACCCGCAGCAGCACGGCCAGGGTAGAGCGCAGCACCATGAACATGCTGACGCCGTGGGCGCGCGCGACCTCGGCGAGCTTGCGCTGCAACGCCTCCGGCACCTCGAAGCGCACCGTTCCGGCCCGGCCGCTGGGTTCGGCCGGACGGGTCCGGTCGTAGGGCAGCGGCAGTTCCTCGGGCAGATCGGCCAGCGCGTTCCGCCAGTAGGCGAGCTGGGCGGACGCGGCGCTCTCGGCGTCGGTGTCGGCGCCGAGGACCTCGCGCTGCCACAGGCTGAAGTCTGTGTACTGCACCGGCAGCGGCGTCCAGGTGGGGGCCGCGCCGCCGTGCCGGGCGGCGTAGGCGATGGCCAGGTCCCGGGTGAGCGGGCCCAGCGACCAGCCGTCGGCGGCGATGTGGTGCAGCGCGATGCCGAGCAGGTGCCGGCGGGTTCCGGTGCGCAGCAACGTCATGCGCAGCGGGATCTCGTGGGCCAGGTCGAAGCCGCGCCGGGCCAGCGAGCGCAGCGCCGTGCGTGCGCCGACGTCGTCGGTCTCGACCGCGTCGAGCACCGGCAGGCAGCGCGCGGTGTCCAGGACCACCTGGTAGGCGCCCTGCTCGTCCTCGGGGAAGACGGTGCGCAGCACCTCGTGGCGTTCCACCACGTCGGCGAGCGCGGCCCGCAAGGCGTCGAGGTCGGGATCGCCGTCGATCCGCAGGACAAATGCGATGTTGTAAGCGCTCGATTCCGGGGAATACCTGTTGAGGAACCACAGTCGCTGTTGCGGCAGCGACAGTGGTACGCGCTCCGGGCGCGGCGAGTGCACAGCCAGCGCGACACGCTGCTCCCGGGGCGCCTCCGTGTTGACCGCCGCGAGCCGGGCGGCCACGCCGGCCACGGTGGGCGCTTCGAAGATCTCGCGCACCGGCAGTTCCACCCCGAACTCGGCGTGCAGGGCCGCGGTGAGGCGGGTCGCGAGCAGCGAGTTGCCGCCGATCTCGAAGAAGTTGTCCTCCGCGCCGGGCGCGAGCCCGCCGAGGATGCCGCCGAAGACGAGTGCGACCTGTTGTTCCAGTTCGGTTTCCGGGGCGCGGGTGGGTGCGGCGGCCACGAATTCGGGTGCGGGCAGCGCCTTGCGGTCGAGCTTGCCCGACGGGGTGACGGGCATGGCGTCGAGCACGGCGAGCGCCGCGGGCACCATGTAGCCGGGCAGCCGCCCGCGCGCGGTTTCCAGCACCGCGGCCGGGTCGAGCGCGGTGTCGGCGGTGAGATAGGCGACCAGGCGCGGGATTCCGCGTTCGTCGTGGTGCACCAGGGTGAGCGCGAACGTCACACCCGGGTGCGCGGCGAGCACATGGTCGATCTCGGCGAGTTCGATGCGGAAGCCGCGGATCTTGATCTGGTGGTCGGCGCGGCCCAGGAAGCGCAGCTGCCCGGTGCCGTCGGCGACCACGAGATCGCCGGTGCGGTACATGCGTTCACCGCGGCGGCCGTGTGGGTTGGCCGGGAAGGCCTGTGCGGTCAGGCCGTGCCGGCCCAGGTAGCCGCGCGCGAGGCCGGGCCCGGACAGGTACAGCTCCCCCGCCACGCCCGGCGGCACCGGGTGCAGGCGGGTGTCGAGGACGAACAGCCGCATGCCCCGCACGGGCAGGCCGATGGGGACCGGCTGCCCGGCCACCATGGGTCCGGTGGCGGTGGCGGCGACGGTGGCCTCGGACGGGCCGTACATGTTGTGCATGCGCCGGGCGGGCAGGCCGGGCCGCGAATCCGGTGCGGTCCAGACCTTCACGAGGTCCTCGGGGCAGGCCTCGCCGCCGACGATGACGGCCTCCAGCTCCGGCAGTTCCGCCGCGGGGACGGTGCCCAGGGCGGCGGGTGTGACGAAGGCGTGGGTGACGTGCTCCTCGCGCAGGATGCGCGCGAGCTCGGCGCCGCCGAAGACGCCCGCCGGCGCGACCACGATGGTGGCTCCGGCCGCGAATCCGAGCAGCAGTTCGAGCACCGAGGCGTCGAAACTGGGTGACGAGAAGTGCAGGGTGCGAGCCGAATCGGTGACCTTGAACAGGTGCATCTGCTCGTGCGCGAGCGACGCGATGCCCGTGTTGGTGACCACGACGGCCTTGGGCTTGCCGGTGGAGCCGGAGGTGTAGATGAGGTAGGCCGGGCCGCCGGTGCGCAGCGGGTGGTGGCGGTCGGCGTCGGTGACGGCGGTGTCGGGGAACTGCGCGCATTCCGCGGCGAGCTGTTCGGAGCCGAGCAGCAGCCAGTCCACATAGCTCTTGCGGTGCCGGCCGCGGCTGCCGGGCCAGGTCGGCATGTCCTCGCTCCGTTCGGCATTGGTGATGCCGAGCATGGCGCCCGAATCGGCGAGCATGTGCGCGATGCGGTCGGACGGGTAGTCGGGGTCGATGGGCACGTACGCGGCGCCGGTCTTGGCGACCGACCACACCGCGAGAATGCTGTCCAGGCTGCGCGGCAGCGCGACGGCCACCACCACCTCGGGGCCGGCGCCGTGCTCGATCAGTACCCGCGCCAGGCGGTTCGAGCGTTCGTCGAGTTCGCGGTAAGTGGTGTCCTCGCCGCGGTAGCGCACGGCCACCGCGTCGGGCAGCCGTTCGGCGGTGTCGGTGAGCAGCCGTGCCAGGGTGGTGGCGGGTTCGGCGGGGGCACCCATGATGGGCACCAATCTCGCGGTCTCGCGAGCATCCAGCAGGGGCAGATCACCGACCGGCAGGGACGGGTCGGCGACGGCCGCGGCCAGCACCGCGCTGAAGCGGCGGGCGATGGCCTCCACCGTCGCGCGGTCGAAAACATCTGCGGCGTAGCCGAATTCGGCGGTCAGCACGGCTCCCTCGCCGGGCACTCCGGCGGGTTCGTGCACGGTCAGCTGCAGATCGAACTTGGCGATGTCGGTGGCCAGGGGCACCACCTCGGAGTCCACGCCGGGCAGATCGACGCGCAGTTCGGGGCTGCTGTCGTAGGACAGCATGACCTGGAACAGCGGGTGCCGGGCCGCGGTGCGCTCCGGGTTCACCACCTCGACGAGCCGTTCGAAGGGCACGTCGGCGTTGGCGAAGGCGTTGAGGTCGGTGTCTCGGACCTCGGTGAGCATGCGGTCGAATCCGGCGGCCGGGTCGACCCGGGTGCGCAGTACCAGCGTGTTGACGAACATGCCGACCAGATCGTCGAGCGCGGGATCGCTGCGCCCGGCGATCGGGGTGCCGATGGCGATGTCACCGGTGTTGCACAGGCGGGCGAGCACCACGGCCAGCGCCGCGTGCAGCACCATGAACGTGCTGACCCCGCGCTCGGCGGCGACGGCGCCCAGGGTGCGGCGGGTCTCGGCGGGGATGGTGAATTCGACGGTCCCGCCGTCGGTGGACCGCTGCCGCGGGCGCGGGCGGTCCAGGGGCAGGTCCAGCAGGTCGGGCAGGTCCGCGAGGGCGGCCCGCCAGTAGGCCAGCTGCCGGGCCAGGGCGCTGGCCGGGTCGGCCTCGTCGCCGAGCAGTTCCCGTTGCCAGAGCGCGAAGTCCGCGTACTGCACCGGCAGCGGGGTCCAGTGGGGCGCGTTGCCCTGGGCGCGGGCGCCGACCGCGGTCATCAGGTCGCGGGTGAGCGGGTCGACCGACCAGCCGTCGCCGCTGATGTGATGCAGCACCACCAGCAGCAGGTGGGTGTCGGGGCCGATGCGGTAGAGGGCCACCCGCACGGGCGCCTGGCTGCGCAGATCGAAACCGTACCCGGCGAATTCGGTGGCCAACCCGACCGCGTCGCCGCCGGCGGTGGCGTCGATCGGGTCGAGGGTGAGCGGGATCTCGGTGGCCGCGTGGATCAGCTGGCAGGGCCCGTCGGGGGTGTCGGGGAAGGTGGTGCGCAGGCTCTCGTGCCGTTCGAGCACGTCGACGAGTCCGGCGCGCAGGGCCGCGATGTCCAGTGGCCCGGTCAGTTTCACCGCGAACGGCATGTTGTAGGCGGCGGCGTGCTCGGCGAACCGGTTGAGGATCCACAGCCGCTGCTGGGCCAGCGACAGCGGAATGTGGTGCGGCCGCGACCCGGCCACCAGTTGCGGCGAGGCCTGCTCGGGGCGGGCGCTGCCGTCCTTTTGCGCGGCGGTGAGCCGGGCGGCCAGCGCGGCGATGGTGGAGGTTTCGAACAGGTCGCGGATGGTGAGCGAGGCGCCGAGCGCGGCATTGACGCGCGCCATGGCGCGGGCCGCGGTCAGCGAGTTGCCGCCCAGGTCGAAGAAGCTGTCCTGGACGTCGAATTCGTCGGTGCCGAGCACCTCGATGAAGATGTCGGTGAGCTGACGTTCCATCGCGGTGCTGGGCGCCGCGACGGGCCGGTCGGGGCGGCGGGCGCCCGCGGGCGGCTCCGGCAGCGCTTTGCGGTCCACCTTGCCGTTGGCGCTCAACGGTAGTTCGTCGAGCACGATGAGCACCGCGGGCACCATGTAGCTGGGCAGGCTGCGGCGCAGCCCGGCGGTGAGCTCGGCCGGGTCGAGCGCCTCGACGCCGGGGGCGGCGACCGCGTAACCGACGAGTTCGTCGCCACCGCGCCCGCGCCGGGCCACGCACACCGCGCGCGCGACGCGGGTGTCGGCGAGCAGGGCGGCCTCGATCTCGCCGAGTTCGATGCGCAGGCCGCGCACCTTGACCTGGAAGTCGCTGCGGCCCAGGTATTCCAGCACGCCCGCACCGGAGTCGGCCCGCCAGCGCACCAGGTCGCCGGTGCGGTACATGCGCTCGCCGGGGGTGAACGGATCGGCGACGAACCGGTCGCCGGTGAGGGCGGCGCGACCCAGGTAGCCGCGCGCGAGCTGGACGCCGGCCAGGTAGAGCTCGCCGACGACGCCGGGGGCGACGGGCTGCAGGCGAGCGTCGAGCACGTAGGTGCGGGTGTTCCAGACGGGCGCGCCGATCGGCACCTCGGTGCTGCCCGGCGTGCAGTGCCAGGCGGTGACGTCGACGGCGGCTTCGGTGGGGCCGTAGAGGTTGTGCAGTTGCGGCGCTTCGGGTCCGGTGCCCAGGGCGGCGTGGAATTCGGCGACGGTGGCCGCGGGCAGCGCTTCACCGCTGCAGAACACGCGGGTCAGGCCGGTGCAGTCGCCGACCTCGGTGTCGGTGAGGAACACCGACAGCATGGACGGCACGAAATGCGCGGTGGTGACGCCCTGTTCGGCGATGACGCGGGCCAGGTAGCCGGGATCGCGGTGCCCGTCGGGGGCGGCGATGACCAGGCGCGCCCCGATCTGCAAGGGCCAGAAGAACTCCCACACCGACACGTCGAAGGTGGCGGGGGTCTTCTGCAGCACGACGTCGTCGGCGTCGAGCGGATAGGCGTGCTGCATCCAGCGCAGCCGGTTGACGATGGCGGCGTGGCTGACGCCCACGCCCTTGGGCTTGCCGGTGGAGCCGGAGGTGAAGATGACGTAGGCGAGGTGGTCGGCGCGCAGCGGGGCGGTGCGGTCGGCGTCGGTGACGGGCTCGCCCGAGTGCGCGGCGGTGTCGGCGGTGTCGATGTCGAATCGTGGTGCGCCGCCGGGCAGTTCGATGCCGTCGCGGGCGGTGGTGAGCACGCACAGCGGGCGCGCCTGGTCCAGGACGGCGGTGATGCGGTCGGCCGGGTGGTCGAGGTCGATGGGCAGGTAGGCCGCGCCGGCCTTGACGATGGCGTACATGCCGACCAGCAGGTCCAGGCTGCGGCGGATGGCCAGCCCGATCTGGATGTCGGGGCCGGCGCCGCGCTCGATGAGTTCGCGGGCCAGGCGGTTGGCGCGCTCGTCGAGGGCGGCGTAGGTGAGGGTCTCGCCTTCGAAGTCGAGGGCGATCCGGTCGGCGGAGCCGGCGACCCGGTCGGCGAACAGCCCGGCCAGGGTGCCCTCCTGGCGGGGGACCTCGGTCGAGTTCCATTCGCGCAGAACGCGTTCGCGTTCCAGATCGGTGAGCACCGGCATGTCCGCGACGACGGTGTCGGGGGCGGCGCTGACGAATCGGGACAGGTAGTCCAGGAAGCGGCCGTGGTGCATGGACAGTTCATCGTCGCCGTAGAGGCGCGGGTTGGCTTCGAAGTCGATGTGGATGCGGTCGCCCAGGCCGTTGTACAGGTTGATCGACAGGTCCTCGACCGGGCCGGTGGACAGGACGTTGATCGACCCCATGAGGCTGCCGAACTTCAGCTCGCTGTGGAAGAGCATGAGGTTGACCATGGGACCGAAGAAGCCGCGCGAGTCGCGCGAGTAGCCGCAGTCGCGGCGGATGTCGTCGCTGCGGTAGCGCTGGTGCCGCAGCGCGCCGGTGATCTGCAGTTCGATGGCGCGCACGGTGTCGGCGACGGTGTCGTTCCCGGTGAACCGCACGCGGATGGGCACCACGTTGGACACCACGCCGGCCGAACGGCGCAGGGCCACGGTGGTGCGCGCGGAGACGGGCAGGCTCAGCACCACGTCCTGGGTGCCGGTGACCGCGCGCACGTATCCGGCCAGGGCCGCGACGAACAGGGCCGAACTGTTGGAGCCGAACGCGGTCGCGGCGGCCTCGATGGCGGCCTCGACCTCGGGGGTGAGCACGGCGGTGGCGCTGCGGCGGCCGCCGTCGGACACCGCGGCCAGGGTTCCGTTGCTGGACAGGGTGATCGGTTCGCCGACGCCTTCGAGCTGGCTGCGCCAGTAGTCGCCGTCGGAGACGAAGCGAGTGGTGTCGCGGTAGCGGTTCTCGTCGCCGTAGATGGTGGCGAGCGGGGTGGCGCGGGAGACGACGGGTTCGGTCCGGTCCTCCAGGGCGGTGTATATCTCGGCGGCGCGGGTGGTGGCGTTCATGGCGCCGTAGCCGTCGATGACGATGTGATGCCCGCGGGTGTACCAGATCCAGTCGGCGTCGCCGAGCTGCAGCACCACGTTGATGGTGAGCGGGTCGTGTTCGATGTCGATGGGCGAGCTGGCGTGCTCGTGCATCCAGGCGTCGGCCGCGGCGCGCGGGTCGGCTTCGCCGCGCAGGTCGACGCGCCCCCAGCCGGGCCGCCAGGTGGGGTCGACCAGCTGGTGCGGCACCCCGTCGATCTCGAGCAGCCGGACGTGGCCGACCTCGGTCTCGGCGCCGAAGCGTTCGATGGCGTAGAGCAGGCGGCCGACATCCAGGTCGCCGTGGATCTCGACGTATTGCGCGATGGTGAGCGGGATGTCGGGCCTGATCCGCTGGGCGTACCAGAGGGCTGACTGCGCCGGAGAGAGTACGAAAGGTTGGGCCGAGAATTCACCCGAAGAACATTGGTCGACACGGTCGGTGGCCAATGAACTCATCAAACACTCCGTTCTGACGCTGATAGACGCAACTCCCCGAGCCCCGAAAATCGATCACCAGGTCCTGGAATCCCGGCGTGCGCGCGCATGCGCGAGCCGTAGGACGTGATCCACGTCCTATGATTCGGAGCATCCCGCCGACCGGATCGGTGGTGATCTCGAGTTGTCCGCGACAAACAGCGTGAGCGGAACGAAATTTTAGTCCAGTTACCTCATAGCAAACCTCGCACTATGCGTACAACTCGCATAACGAATGGCGCAATCTCGGACGTATCGAGAATCCGACAAGTCCAGGCAACACGGTAGCGAACTGAGGAAAACCGGCGAATCTACGTCGCCGACGCGGGGACGGCCCTCACACACGTGCCCGCGGTACCACGCCGGATGATCGGTCCGGCTCTCCGCCCGGTCGCAACCGTTCCAGATCTCACCCGCGCGGGGTGCGGTTGCGCCTGCGGATCAGCGCGGCCGCTGTAGCAGCCGCGGCCAGAATACACACAACAGCCTCCGGCGCGGGTCCCAAACGCGACGCAATGGTCAGGTTGTCACGCAACGGCAAGGTCGCCACCAGCGCCGCGGGCTCGAACTGCGGGGTCTGCTGCCGGATCTCGCCATCCGCGGTGATCATGGCGCTGACGCCGGTGGTCACCGACACCACGACGGCGCGCCCGTGTTCCACCGCGCGCACCCGCGACATGGCCAGCTGCTGATAGGTCATCTCGGAGCGGCCGAAGGTGGCGTTGTTGGACGGCACGGTCAACAGTTGCGCGCCGGCGCGCACCGACTCCTCGAACGCGCGATCGAAGGCGACCTCGTAACAGGTGGCCACCCCGATCGCGACCGGGCCGCCCGCGGTGCGGACGTGCACCACGCCGTCGCCGTGGCCGGGCACGAAATAGCCCGCGCGGTCGGCGTATTCGGAGAAGTGCCGGAAGAACTCGCGGTACGGGAGGTATTCGCCGAAGGGCTGGATGATCTTCTTGTCGTGCCGTTCCCCGGGCCCGGCCGCACCGTTCCAGACGATGACCGAGTTGGTGGTGGTGCGGTCGGCGTTGACCAGGACCGCGCCCACCAGGATGGGGGCCTTCACATCCACCGAGGCCTGGGAGATCTCTTCGGCCGCATCGGCATTGCGCAGCGGGTCGATGTCGGAGGAGTTCTCCGGCCAGATGACCACGTCGGGCTGCGGGACCTTCCCGGCCGCGATGTCGCGGGCGAGTTCCTCGGTGCGCTTGACGTGATTGTCGAGAACCGCGCGGCGCTGGGCGTTGAAGTCCAGGCCCAGGCGCGGCACGCTGCCCTGGATGGCGGCGACCGTGATCGGCCGGTTGCCGTCCTCCGGGCCGGGCAGCGCGGTCCGGAGGATCACTCCGGCGAGGGGAACTATAGCCACAAGCATTGCCGCAGCAACAATCCGGTTCCAGGATGTGAGACGCAGTACTCCCCATCTGGGAGAATCGGATGTGGTCCCGGCCACTCCTCCGCTATCGTCGCCGCGCGCGGTGAGCCGGCGCAGCGACCCCACGGCCAGGCCCGCCAGCCCCGTACCGGTCAGCGCCACCGCGAAACTCACCAGCGGCGCGCCACCGACCATCGCGTACGGCAGGTACCAGCCGTCGGCCTGCCCGAAAGCCAGCTTCCCCCACGGGAACCCGCCGAACGGGAAACTGGCGCGGCACCATTCGGTCAGCGACCACACCGCCGCCACCCACAGCGGCCACCCCGGCAGCTCCGCCACCCAGCGGGTCAACAGCCCGAACAAGCCCACATACACCGCGCACACCGCCGAGAGCGCGATCCACGGCGCGGGCCCGACATAGATCCCCGTCCACGGCAGCAGCGGCAGGAAGAACGCCAGCCCCGCCACATACCCGTACCCGAATCCCGCACGCGCCCGGGCCGTTCCACGCACCGCGAGCGTCAGGATCGCGATCCCCACCGGCGCGAGGAACCACAGCGTCCGCGGCGGGAAGCTGGCGTACAACAACAGCCCCGACACCACCGCGGCCGGCAGCCGCGTCAGCCGCGGCCGGGCCAGGGCGAACGCGACCATCCGGCCCATAGGACCCGAACCATCACCTGCTCGTGAGGCAGCCGCGTCATGCTCGGAACCCGAACCCGCCACGGCGGCATCGCCTTCCAGTGCGGCGGCGCCCTGCTGACCGGTGCCGTTCACGCCGGCGGCACCATCACCGGATGCGCCGACGTTGTCCGCCGTCGCGCGACGTGCCCCGGACTCATCGGTCCCTGATTCGGGGCCGCCGGAAGCCGGTGCGGCCGAGGCGTTCCCGGGCTCGGTGTCAGGCTTCATGGATGGTGACCCCACGGTGCACGGTGCGCAGGCACTGCGGCAGGGTCGCGTCCGGGGTGAGCGGCGGCAGGCCCGGGACGCGGGAACGGGGGTCGGTGGACCAGCGCTGAACGGTGTCGGCGGCCGCGGCGACGACCAGGTCGCGGGAATCCCAGATGGCGTAGGAGGCGGGGGCTCCCGGGACCAGGGTGCCCGCGACGCCGTCGCGGACCCCGCCGGCGCGCCACGCGCCGCGGGTGGCGGCGGCGAAGGCGGCGCGCGGGGAGATCTGGTGGCCGGGGGTGCGGTGATTGACCGCGGCGCGCAACGCTTCCCACGGGTTCAGGGCGGTCACCGGGGCGTCGGAGCCGATAGCGAGGGAGATGCCCGCGGCGGCCATGGCGGCGAACGGGTTCAGGGTGGCGGCGCGTTCGGCGCCCAGGCGGGTGGCGTACATGCCGTCGGGGCCGCCCCAGGCGGCGTCGAATCCCGGTTGGACACTGACGATCACGCCCCAGGCGGCGAGGGCGGTGATCTGTTCGGGGGTCATCATCTCGGCGTGCTCGAGGCGGTGCCCGCGGGAGGCGACGGCCGGGCCGCCGAGCGCGTCCACCGCGCGCCCGAATCCGGTGACGACGGCGTCCATGGCGGCGTCGCCGATGACGTGGAAGCCGGTCTGGATACCGGCCTCGGTGCAGGCGAGCACGTGTGCGGCAACGGCTTCGGCGTCGAGGTAGGGGGTGCCGACGGTGTCGCGGTCGGCATACGGTGCGCGCAGCCACGCGGTGTGCGAGCCGATGGCCCCGTCCACGAACAGGTCGCCGCCGAGGGCGTGCACGCCGAGTTCCTTGACCAGCGTGCGGGCTTCGTCGGCGGTCCGGACGGCTTGGCCCCAGTAGGCGCGCACCTCGACGCCGTGGGCGAAGTCGAGGAGTTCGCGCACGTCGTCGGCGCCGGAGATCTCCGGTCCCGCGCATTCGTGTACGGCCACAACCCCGTTGGCGGCCGCGGAGTCCAGGGCGGCCTGTCGCGCGGTGTCGCGTTGTGCGCGGCTCAGCGCGCCGAGGGCGGCCGCGCGCACGCGGTGGTGGGCGTCGCCGCGCAGCGGCTCACCGCGGGTGAAGCCGCTCGCCTCGGTGATCCCGGCGACCGCGTCGAGCAGTGCGGTGGAGGCGATGGCCGAATGCGCGTCCACGCGAGCCAGATACACCTGGCGTCCGGGTGCGGCGGCGTCGAGTTCCTCGCGGGTGGGCGGTCGTGCTTCGCTCCAGCGGGTTTCGTCCCAGCCCTCGCCGAGGACGACGCCGTCGGGGTGCGTGGCGGCGAAGTCGCGCACCAGTTCCAGGCATTCGGTGAGTGAACCGGCCGGTGCCAGATCGAGTCCCGTCAGTTTCAACCCCAGGGCGGTGACGTGCACGTGCGGGTCGACGAATCCGGGTGCGACGAACGCCCCGTCGAGTTCGATGATCTCCGCGTCCGGGTGCAGCGCGCGCCCCGGCTTGTCGAGCCCGACCCACACCACGGTTCCGTCGGTGACGGCCATGGCCGTCGCGTCGGGATTGCTCGAACTGTAGATACGGCCGCCGACCAGCAACTGGGTACTCACGACTGCCCAGTCTGCCGCACGGGCCGCCCGCCGCGGCAATCGCACTCGCCGAGTGTGACCAGGAGATCTCTGCCCGCCGGACACCGCGGCCCGGGTACAACGGCGCGGGGCCGATCACCGGTGTGG
This sequence comes from Nocardia tengchongensis, assembly GCF_054781395.1. Classification (NCBI taxonomy): domain Bacteria; kingdom Bacillati; phylum Actinomycetota; class Actinomycetes; order Mycobacteriales; family Nocardiaceae; genus Nocardia; species Nocardia tengchongensis. The sequence goes on along the minus strand of NZ_BAAGUM010000015.1, from coordinate 492,620 downwards.
TGATCGGCCCCGCGGCCGGTAGGGATGACGTGGTCGTTCCCGCTCAGCGGGCGACGCGGCGGTCTGCGCTCAGCGCGGATCGATCATCTTGTAGCCGTTGCCCTGTCCGTCGTCGTAGTACTCGGTGACCACGGTCGCGTCGATGACCTCCCCGTCGGGGTCGATCACGACATTGCGGTATCCGTAGGGTCCGACGGCGGTGGCGACCCGGTTCAGCCGGCGGGCGGCGAAGGCGGCCACGACCGGGCGGAGCAGGAATCGGGTGAACGGCAGCAGCGCCAGCAGTCCGAGGGCGGTGGTGAGCAGGCCCGGCACGAACATCAGGACCGCGCCCACCCCGACCAGTGCGCCGTCGGCGACGGCGGTGCTCGGTTCGAGTTCGCCGCGCGCGGCGCGCCGGAACCCTTCGAAGACGCGGCGCCCCTGCGAGCGCACCAGCACCAGACCCACGGCCGAGCCCGCCAGCAGCAGCAGGATGGTGGGGAACACGCCGATGAGGTGGCCGACCCCGATGAGGGTGGCGATCTCGGCGGCGAACCAGGCGAGGAACAACAGGGCAGGCATCAGGCGATCCTTTCGATCGGTCTACCCCCTGCAACGCGCGACGCCCCGGATTTTCTCCCGGGTGCGGCACCGGTCACATCGGGCTAGGCCCCGCCGGGGCGGACCAGGCCGGTTTCGTAGGCCAGGACCACGGCCTGCACCCGGTCGCGCAGGCCGAGTTTGGTGAGCACCCGGCCGACGTGGGTCTTGACGGTGGCCTCGGACAGGAACAGGGCGCCGGCGATCTCGGCGTTGGAGCGGCCGGCGGCGATGTGTTCGAGGACTTCGCGTTCGCGGGCGGTGAGGACCTCGAGCAGGCCCGGGTCGCGGCCGGCGGCGGGGTCCTCGGCGATGAGCCGGTCCAGCAGGCGTTTGGTGACCTTGGGTGAGACGACGGCGTCGCCGGCGGCGACGCTGCGGATGGCGGAGATGAGGTCCTCGGGCGGGGTGTCCTTGAGCAGGAAGCCGCTGGCGCCGGCGCGCAGCGCGCCCAGGGCGTGCTCGTCGAGGTCGAAAGTGGTCATGACCAGAACGCGGCTGCCGCACCCGGATTCGATGATCCGCGCGGTCGCGGTGACGCCGTCGGTGATCGGCATGCGCACATCCATGAGCACCACGTCGGGCCGCAGTTCGGTGGCGCGCGCGATGGCGGTGGCGCCGTTGTCGGCCTCCCCCACCACCTCGATGTCGGGGTGGGCGCCGAGCACCATCCGCAATCCGGCGCGCATGAGTTCCTGGTCATCGACGACGAGCACGGTGATCGGCACGCCCCCAACCTATCCGGCCGCCGGGCGCGCACGGCGGACAGGGCGGAGCCGCCGGCGGACGGCTCCGGTCGGTGCAGGTGGGGCCGGTCAGTCGAGGATGTCGGCGCGTTCGAGGGGGATGGTGGCGCGGACGGTCCAGCCGCCGTGCGGGTTCCGGCCCGCGGTGAGGGTGCCACCGAGGACGGCGATGCGTTCGCGCATGCCGACCAGACCGAGGCCGCTGCCGGGGATGCGGGCCGGGGTGAGCGAGCGCGTGGCCGAGGCGGAGGGGCAGCCGCCCGGTTCGGGTGTGGTGAGCGGGGCGCCGCCGGTGTCGGTGATGTCGAGCAGCACGTCGGTGTCGCGGCGGGTGACACGCACGTCGGCCTGCGGGTCCGGGCCCGCGTGGCGCAGGGTGTTGGTGAGCGATTCCTGCACGATGCGGTGGATGCCGAGGCTGACCTCGGGGGTGACGGCGTCGAGTTCGCCGCGCAGTTCGAGGGTGACCTCGAGGCCGGCGCTGCGCATCATCTCGACGACCTTGGCGATGCCGGCGGTGCCGTGTTGCGGAAGTTGTTCGGGCGCATGGTCGGTGCGCAGCAGTTCGACGGTGCGGCGCAGTTCGCGCAGGGCCTCGCGGCCGATGCCGGCGATGGTGGACAGTGCTTGTTCGGCGGTGTCGGGGTCGTGGCGCAGGGCGAAGCGGGCGCCGTCGGCTTGGACGATGATGACGCTGACCGCGTGCGCGACCACGTCGTGCAGTTCGCGGGCGATGCGGGTGCGCTCGGCGGCGACGGCGTCGTGGGCGCGGCGTTCGCGGTCGTAGTCGGCGACGGCCAGGCGGGCGGCGACCTCGGCGTCGTAGGCGTGGCGGGCGCCGACGAATTCGGCCAGGGTCCAGCACAGCGCGTAGAAGAGGGCGTTGAAGACGATGTCGGCGCCCTGTGGTTTGCCGACGGCGGCCGCGGCGAGGAAGCCGTCGAGCACCAGGATGACCAGGTAGACGAGTCCTTGGCGGCGCCCGACGTAGGCGACCAGGGTGTAGAGCATGATGCCCAGGCCCAGTAGCGCCGGGTGCACGGCGTGGTCGCCGACCGTCCAGTGCACGAGCGAGCCGAGCATCGACAGCGCCACCATGGCGACCGCGGCGGCGCGGGTGTGGGTGCGGCGGAACACGATCGGCAGCGGCAGCAGCACGCTGAGCACGAGGTAGGTGGGTTTGTACTGACTGTTGCTCAGGGCGAGCACATCGATGACGAACAACAGCAGCGCGACCGCCGAATCGGTGATCAGCGGTTTTCCGCGCAGCCACAGACTGAACCGGCGCACCCGTCCACCCTACGGGCCCGGTAGCCGGCGACTCTCTGACGCACCCGACGGTTTGGTTCGCGGCGGTGGCGTCTGGTTGGGTCGGCCCGTGAGCCTTGCAGACTGGGCGGTCCTTTTGACCGCGGCGACGGCGGCCGGCTGGGTCGACGCCGTGGTCGGTGGCGGCGGCCTGATCGTGCTGCCCACCCTGTTCGTGGTGCTGCCCGGCCTGGCCCCGCAGACGGCCTTGGGCACCAACAAGATCGCCGCCTTCTCCGGCACCAGCGCCGCGGTGCTCACCTTCAGCCGCAAGGTCCCGATGCGCTGGAAGGTGCTCGTCCCCGGCGCGGTCATCGCGGCCGTGGCCGCGGCGTGCGGTTCGGCGGCCGTGGCGTTGATCGACCGCAAGTACTTCATCCCGATCGTGATGGTGGTGCTGATCGGCGTGGCGGTGTTCGTGACGCTGCGGCCCTCGATCGGGGTCACCATGGCCACCCATCGCCCGACCCGGCGCAAGACGATCCTGGTGGTGGCGCTGGCCGCGGGATTGATCGGCCTCTACGACGGGCTGCTCGGGCCGGGCACGGGCACGTTCCTGATCATCACCTTCGCGACGATGCTCGGCACCGAGTTCGTGCGCGCCGCCGCCATGGCGAAGGTCATCAACTGCGGCTCCAACCTGGGCTCACTGCTGTTCCTGGCGAGCACCGGGCACGTGCTGTGGGCGCTGGGCCTGTCGATGGCCGTGGCGAATGTCGCAGGGTCGGTGGTCGGTTCACGGATGGCACTGGCCAAGGGGGCCGGTTTCGTCCGCATCGTCCTGCTGGTGGTGGTGACCGCCATGGTCGTTCGCCTCGGCTGGCAACAGTTCGGCTGACCCACCTCAGACGCGGGCGAGCCTATGCACCGAGGTCAAGGGGCGGAAGGCTTCCGGCTCCGGACGTAGCGGAGGAACCTCGGTGATCACCGGTGTGTGATCGGCGGGCAGCTCCGGCGCGGGCTGGGACAGCCACGGCGCCAGCACCTTCGAGGTGGTCTCCTGGATCTTGCGTTGCAGCGCTTCACCGTCCTCCAGACCCGGGCGCTGGAACAGCACCGTCAGCGCCCCGGATACCGCACCGACGACCGCGCCGACCAGGGCGGCCGCGCCGACGTCGTCGAGTTCCTCGGGGAAGGCGGCGCGCAGCTGGCGCGCGATCTCCTGCTGGGAGGCGAGCTGGGCGTAGGCGGCGCGCCCGGACACGGCCGGGACGGTGCGCGAGACCTGGGCGCGCAGCACCGCGATGCGGGCGGCGAGGTTGTCTCCGAGGTGATCACCGGGGTTGTCGCCGGCCGCGCGCAGGGCGCGCAGCAGCACCTCGACGGGGCGTTCCCCGGGGCGGCGGGTGGCGATGGCGCGCACGGCGGCCTGCACCCGTTCGTCCGGCTCGGGGAACAGCAGTTCCTCTTTGCTGGCGAAGTAGTTGAAGAACGTCCGGGTGCCGACTTCGGCGGCGGCCGCGATCTCGGCGACGGTGGCCGCCTCGTATCCTCGGCTCTCGAACTGTTCTACGGCGGCTTCGAGCAGGGCTCGGCGGGTGCGTTCCCGTTTGCGATCGCGGAGTGCGGATGGCGGCACGCGGGCAGACAGTACGGCATCCGCCGGGCAATCCGCGGAATGTCCAGCCGTTGAGCGTGCCGTTTCCCGCTGTGCTACTTCACACTTCGCGCATTGTTGCAGCGTATGCAGGTTTGCGGACGATGAATTTCGATCGGGCTGCGTGGTTTCTTGGCCGCCCGGCGTGTCGCCCTCTAGCGTGGTGCGGGTGAGCATCGCTACCAAGGTCATCGACGGCCAGTTCCGCGCGCTGCCGCTGTCCGCGCTCGCCGACGCCGCATTGAGCGCGGCCCGCGCGGCCGGGGCCGAGTACGCGGACCTGCGTGTGCATCGACTCGTGCAGCAGTCCATCAGGTTGCGCGACGGCCGGGTCGAATCGGTGTCCGACAGTACCGATCTCGGGTTCGCAGTGCGCGTGATCGTCGACGGCACCTGGGGTTTCGCCTCGCACGCCGACCTCACCGCCGACACCGCGGCCGAGGTCGCGCGCCGCGCGGTGACCGTGGCGACGACGCTGCGCGCGCTCAATCGCGAACGCGTGGAACTGGCTCCGGAGCCGCGCTACGACGGCACCGAGTACGTCTCGGCCTACGACGTGGACCCATTCGAGGTGCCGACCCCGGAGAAAGTCGCGCTGCTGCTGGACTATTCGGACCGGCTGCGCTCGGCCGACGGCGTCGATCACGTGACGGCATCGGTGCTGCAGGTCAAGGAGCAGACCTTCTACGCCGACACCTTCGGCTCCCGCATCACCCAGCAGCGGGTGCGCCTGCACCCGCAGTTCGAGGCCATCACCGTCGACCCGGCGGCGGGGGTGTTCGAGACCATGCGCACCCTGGCCGCCCCCGCCGGGCGCGGCTGGGAGTACGTGACCGGCGCGGACGGAACCTGGGACTGGGCGGGCGAACTCGCGCGCATGCCGGAGTGGCTGGCCGAGAAGGTGAAGGCCCCCAGCGTCGAGGCCGGGCCCACCGATCTGGTGATCGACCCGACCAACCTGTGGCTGACCATCCACGAATCCATCGGCCACGCCACCGAATACGACCGCGCCATCGGCTACGAATCCGCCTACGCGGGCACCTCGTTCGCCACCCCCGACCAGCTCGGCACCCTGCGCTACGGCACCCCGATCATGCACGTCACCGGCGACCGCACCCAGCAGCACGGCCTGGCCACCGTCGGCTGGGACGACGAGGGCGTGGCCGGGCAGCAGTGGGATCTGGTGCGCGACGGCGTGCTGGTCGGCTACCAGCTGGACCGGGTGTTCGCGCCGAAGCTGGGCCTGGAGCGCTCCAACGGCTGCTCCTACGCCGACTCCGCGCACCACGTCCCGATCCAGCGCATGGCCAACGTGTCGCTGCAACCGGATCCCGACCGCGACACCAGCACCGCCGAACTCATCTCCCGCGTCGAGAACGGCATCTACATCGCCGGCGACAAGTCGTGGTCGATCGATATGCAGCGCTACAACTTCCAGTTCACCGGCCAGCGCTTCTTCCGCATCCGCAACGGCGAATTGGCCGGGCAGCTGCGCGATGTCGCCTATCAGGCCACCACCACCGACTTCTGGGGTTCGATGGAAGCCGTCGGCGGACCCTCGACGTGGGTGCTGGGCGGGGCGTTCAACTGCGGCAAGGCGCAGCCGGGTCAGGTGGCGGCGGTCTCGCACGGCTGCCCGTCGGTGCTGGTGCGCGGCATCAACATTCTCAATACCCGCGCCGAGGCCGGACAGTAGGAAAGGACCGACACGGTGAGTGTGCTCCCCGCCCCCGAGGTCGTCGAACGCGCGCTGCGGGCGTCGCGCGCGGACGAGGCCATGGTGATCGTCACCGACGCGCACGAGGCGTCGCTGCGCTGGGCCGGAAATTCCATGACCACCAACGGTTCCTCGGTGGCCCGGGACTGGGCGGTGATCTCGGTGTTCCGCGACGGCCCGACCGCCGCGCGCGTCGGCAGCGTGGGTTCCACCAGCGTCGATCCGGCCGACATCGAGTCGGTGGTGCGCGCCAGCGAACAGGCGGCCCGCGACGCCGAGCCCGCGCGCGACGCCATGCCGCTGCTCGATCCCGATGCCGTCGACGCCGACACCCTCGACCGGCTGCTCGACTGGGACGGCGACCCGGCCACCACCGACATCGGCGTGTTCACCACGCTGGCACAGGATCTGGCGACCGGTTTCGACGGCGCGGACCGCCTCTACGGTTTCGCCCACCACCAGATGCACTCCACCTGGCTGGGCACCTCCACGGGTCTGCGCCGGCGCTGGGTGCAGCCGACCGGTTCGGTGGAGATCAACGGCAAGCGCGGCGAGGGCGCGGAGTTGGCCAGCGCCTGGGTCGGTACCGGCACCACCGATTTCGCCGACGTCGACACCGCGGGCCTGCTGAGCGAATTGGCGCGCCGCCTGGACTGGTCCAAGCGCCGCGTCGAGTTGCCGGCGGGCCGATACGAGACGCTGCTGCCGCCCTCGGCGGTCGCGGATCTGATGATCTACATGTCCTGGACCATGGAGGGCCGCGGCGCGCACGAGGGCCACACCGCCTTCGCCAGGGCGGGCGGCACCCGAATCGGGGAGCGGCTCACCGGGATTCCGCTGACGCTGTCCTCGGATCCGAGCGCGGCGGGCCTCGAGTACCGGCCGTTCGTGGCGACGCCGTCGTCGTCGGAGTCGCTGTCGGTGTTCGACAACGGCCTGACCGCGCAGCGCACCGATTGGGTGCGCGAGGGCGTGATCGAGTCGCTGGTGTATCCGCGCGCCACCGCCGCCGAATTCGACGCCCCCGTCACGGTTCCCGGCGAGAACCTGCTCCTGACCGGCGGTAGCGACGCCACGCTCGCGGACATGATCGCCCGCACCGAACGCGGTCTGCTGCTGACCTGCCTGTGGTACATCCGCGAGGTGGATCCGGCGACGCTGCTGCTGACCGGTCTCACTCGCGACGGCGTCTACCTGGTCGAGAACGGCGAGGTCACCGCGGCGGTCAACAACTTCCGCTTCAACGAGAGCCCGCTGGACCTGCTGCGCCGGGTCACCGAGGCGGGCCGCACCGAGATCACCCTGCCGCGCGAGTGGAAGGACTGGTTCACCCGGACCGCCATGCCGCCGTTGCGGATTCCCGATTTCCACATGTCCTCGGTGAGCCAGGCGACCTGACCCGTAGCCGCTTTCCGGAAAATCCGTGTCGCGATGAACGATGATTTCCGGAAAGCGGCGCCGACTTCCTTGCGAGACGGCGATGCACGCCGATCATTCCCTTCTCGAAGGAGCACGGCCATGAGCAAGGTAGTCACCGGCGCGAGCATGTCCCTCGACGGCTTCATCGCGGGCCCCGGCGAAACCGGTTTCGAGCACCTGTTCGCCTGGTATCAGAGCGGCGACGTGCCGATCGCCAGCACCCATCCCGAAATCCCGTTCTCCCTGACCGCCTCCGATGCCGCATATCTGCGGGCCTGGCTCGACGCGGTCGGGGTGTACGTGGTCGGCAAGCGTTTGTTCACCCTGACCAACGGGTGGGGCGGGGTGCATCCGGCCGACAAGCCGATCGTCGTGGTCACCCACACCGTGCCCGAGCAGTGGATCGCCGAGCATCCGGACGCGCCGTTCACCTTCGTCACCGGCGGGGTGAAGGAGGCGATCGAGGTGGCGCGCGGCATCGCCGGGGACAAGCTGGTCGGGGTCAGCGGCGGTGATGTGGCCCGCCAGTGCCTGGACGAGGGGCTGCTCGAGGAGATCTGGGTCGATATCGTGCCGGTGCTGCTGGGCGGCGGGGTGCCACTGCTGGGTGCGCTGTCGAATGCTCCGGTGCTGCTGGAGGATCCGGAGATCGTGGCCGGCTCCCGGGTGACCCACCTGCAGTACCGCATCCGCTGACCGGCGGGTTTGCGCTGTCGGCGAACCGGTTGTCGTGGTGCCCGAATCGCGCGCATGCTGGGATTACACACCTTGTAATCACGTAATCGGATGGTGGTCGTCGTGGACGACGAAGCTGCCCTCTCGTCCTGGGACGAGACCCCGAATCCCGCCGAGTCCGGGCCGCCGCCCGGCTTCGAACCCGCCGAGGCCGCGGCCCTGGACGCCTACTCGCGCACGGTGATCGCGGTCGCCGCTTCGGTGACCCCGCACGTGGCCAGCGTGCAGACCCGCCGCGGCGGCGGCTCGGCGGTGGTGTTCACCGGCGACGGCTTCCTGCTCACCAACGCCCACGTCGTCGGCGAGGCGTCCAAGGGGACCGTGGTCTTCGCCGACGGACTGGAATCGAGCTTCGACGTGGTGGGCGTGGACCCGCTCTCGGATCTGGCGGTGCTGCGCGCCCGCGGTGGGGCTCCGGCCGCGGTGCGGCTCGGCGACGCCGACACCCTGGTGGTCGGGCAGCTGGTGGTGGCCGTGGGCAGCCCGCTGGGGCTGGCCGGGTCGGTGACCGCGGGCGTGGTGAGCGCGCTGGGCCGCTCGGTGCCCGTCGGCAATCGCCGCACCGCGCGCGTCATCGAGGACGTGATCCAGACCGACGCCGCCCTCAACCCCGGCAATTCCGGTGGGGCGCTGGCGGATTCGGCGGGCCGGGTGGTGGGGATCAATACCGCGGTCGCCGGGATCGGGCTGGGTCTGGCGATTCCGATCAACGTCACCACCCGCCGCATCATCAGCACCCTGCTCACCGAGGGCCGGGTCCGGCGTGCCTACCTGGGCGTGGTCGGGGTGCCCGCGCCCCTGCCCACCGCGGTCGCCGCCCGCACCGGTCAGGACGCGGGGCTGCGGATCGTGGAGGTGGTGCGCGGCGGGCCCGCCGAACGCGCGGGGTTGCGGCGCGGGGATCTGGTGCTCAGCATCGCGCGCACCGAGATTCGTGACGCGCAGGGCATTCAACGGCAGTTGTTCGCCGACGCCATCGGGCGCACGCTGCCGGTGACGGTGCTGCGCAACGGCGCGATGGTGGATGTGCTCGCGGTGCCGGTCGAACTCACCGGCGACTGAACCGCGACCGACGCGGTCAGGAGGCCGAGCGCTGCGCGGTGTCGCCGGGGTGCCAGACCTCGGCCAGCTCGTCGAGGGGGATGTCCAGGGCGCGGCTCAACGCCACCACCGTCCCGAACGCGGGTGTCGGCAGCCGTCCCGATTCGATCTTGCGCAGCGTCTCCGGCGAGATGCCCGCGTGTGCGGCCACATCCGCGAGATCCCGGCCGGCGCGGGCGGTGCGCAGCGCGCCGCCCAGGCGGCGTCCGGCCTCGAGCTGGGCGGGCGTGAGGGGCAGTCGGACCATACCGGTCACCCTACGTTTGGTATTTAAATACCGCAAGCCGCTATGGTCGGTATAAAAATACCGATTGATGGAGGTAGTCATGGTGGAACTCAAGAGCCCCGCCGAAATCGACAGCATGCGCGTGACCGGCCGATTCGTGGCCGGCGTACTCGCCGAACTGAAGGACAAGGCCCAGATCGGGGTGAATCTGCTCGACCTCGAGGCCGTGGTCCGCGCCCGCATCCGCGAACGCGGCGCGGTCTCCTGCTACTGGGACTACTCCCCCAGCTTCGGGCGCGGCCCGTTCCGCAACACCGTCTGCCTGTCGGTCAATGACGCGGTGCTGCACGGACTTCCGTTCGACTACACACTGCGCGACGGTGACGTGCTGAGTATGGATCTGGCCGTCGGCATCGACGGCTGGGTCGCCGACTCCGCGGTCACCACCATCATCGGCGCCGCCGATCCGGAGGACGCGCGCCTGATCCGCGCCACCGAAACCGCCCTCGACGCCGCCATCGCGGTGGCCGAACCGGGCAACACCGTCGGCGATCTCTCGGCCGCCATCGCCGAAGTCGCCCGCGCCCACGGCTATCGCGTCAACACCGAATACGGCGGTCACGGCCTGGGCCGCACCATGCACGAGGATCCGAACATCCCCAATGCCGGGCGGCCCGGGCGCGGTTTCCGGTTGCGGCCGGGGCTGACCATCGCCATCGAACCCTGGTTCGCTCGCGGCACCGACCGCATCGTCACCGATCCCGACGGCTGGACCCTGCGCTCGGCCGACGGTTCGCGCACCGCGCATTCCGAGCACACCATCGCCATCACCGAGGCCGGCCCGCAGATCCTGACCCGCCTGGACTGAGCACCGCCGCCGAGTGCCTCCAAGCCGGTGGGACATGATCATGTGCCAAGCTCCCCAAAGAGGCCCAGTTCTGAGCGCCGCGAATCCGGTTGCCGGGCTTCAGGTCAGCGGTTCGCCGAAGGTCTGGCGGCCCCGCAAGTAGGTGGCCTCGACGGTCAACTCGCGCAACGATTCCGGTCGCCGGGTGCGCGGATTGCCCGACAGCACCACCAGATCCGCGGACTTGCCCGGCTCCAGGCTGCCGATCTCGTGGTCGAGGTGCAGCTGCCAGGCCGCGTCGAGGGTCTGCGCCTTGATGGCGGCGTCGATGTCCAGGCGCTGGTCGGCGGCCAGGACCCGGCCGCTGCCGCGCGCGGTGCGGGTGACCGCGGTGGCGATATTGCCGATCGGGTCGGGTGGGGTGACGGTGCCGTCGTTGTGGAACGAGATCCGCAGTCCGGCGTCGAGGGCCGATTTCGCCGACATCCAGTGCGCGCCGTGCTCGGGGCCGAACAGTTCGTCGATCAGCACGTCACCCCAGTAGTAGACGTGTTCGATGAAGAAGCTGACCGTCACCCCGAGCCGCGCGGCGCGCGCGAACTGATCGGGCCGCATGGCCCCGCAATGCTCGAGACGCGGCCGCAGATCGGCACTCGTGTGCGCGAGGGCCTTCTCGTAGGCGTCGAGCACGACATCGACTGCGGCGTCCCCGTGCACGTGGCAGGCGGGCTGCCAGCCCTGCCCGACGAACGCCGTCGCCAACTGCGTGAGCTGTTCGGCGGTGTAGTTCATGCCGCCGTGATGGTGCGGTTTCAGACCCATCCGGGCGGTCGCCTCGGTCGTCAGATACGGGAAGGTGGTGAAAATGTTGCCCTGCCAGGGCGATCCGTCGGCCCACAGCTTCATGCCGATGACCCCGTAGAGCGCGTCCGCGGCGACACCCTGACCGGGCACGTTCGCGGGATCGGCGGCCAGTTCGGGAGTGCCCATCGTGTAGGAGCGAATACGCAACGCGCAGTTCGGATCCGCGGCGAGCGCGGCGTAGAGCGTGCCGGAGTCGGCGCTGCCGGTGTGCTCACTGGCGGTGGCGTAGCCGGCGGCCGCCAATTGCGCGTAGGCCCAACGCAATCGGTCGGGCATGGCGCCGCTGACCGTCGCCTTCAACGGTTCGGTCAAAGTCAGGATCGCCGCCGCCTCGCGCGCCTCCCCGGTGAGCGCGCCGTCGGGTCCGCGCACGTATTCCGCGCCGGGCGGATTCGGGGTGTCGTGGGTGATGCCCGCCTGGGTCAGCGCCGCGGTATTTGCGTAGGCCGCGTGCCCGCTGTTGGATACCAGGACAACAGGATTCGCGGGCGCGGCGGCGTCGAGGCTCTGCACGGTCGGCAGGGCGAGTCCGGTTTGCAGCAGCACGTCGATGCCGTAGAGCAGAATCGGCTCCCCCGGTTTCGCCGCCGCCACGGCCGCGGTCAGCGCGGCCGCCACCCCGTCGCCGGTGGGCACGGTGAAGGGTCGCACGTCGACCGCGGGTGGTGCGAGCGCGGCCGCGATCTGCGAGGGATGGCTGTGCGGCTCCACGAACGCGGGCAGCAGCGCCCGCCCGCCCAAATCGACCATCGTGGTGCCGGGTCCGCGCTGCGCCAGCACCTCCGATTCCGTCCCCACCGCACCGATCCGGCCGCCGGTGACCGCGAGCGCCTCGACTTCCGGCGCCGCGCCCGCGACCGTGACGATCGGTCCGCCGGTGAAGATGATGTCCGCCGCGCCGCTGCTCACCACGTAAGTCCGATCGCTCATCGACAAGAGTCCCTTCCCTGACCGTCGCCCGTGCGGTGGGCTCGACTTCCAACCTACGGTCGCCCACCCTCGTTCATGACTAAGCGCCCGCTTGGTGTATCGGCGGCCGACGCAGCGGTAGACCGCCGGGCATTCGACCGCGTCCAGCACCGAGCCGATTCCACACCCCCGCCCACCGTTGCGACGAATATGAGCGCCCGCTCAGTTCCTCTATGACTACGAAGCCTTGACCTCGGCACTGTGATCCAGCTAACGTCTCGCCAGACTAAGCGCCCGCTTAGTCATTTTGTGAAGCACGCCACGTCGACCGACGTCGGCGACCCCGGCCGAATCACCGCACCCGGACCCCACCGGTGCACGCTCTCGAAGGACCGCAGATGAGGAAAATCGCCGCCACGTCCGCCCTGCTGATCGGCTCCGCCGTCCTCGGCGGACAGGCCACGGCCGCCCCGGCGCCCGCCGAGGTGACCCCGGTGAACTACACCGCCACGACCGACGCCGCGGGCGCGACCGTGCTCACCACCGACGCCGGCTCCCTGGCCGTCGACAACGGCGTGTTCACCATCGAGGCCGCCGACGGCACCGTGCTCGCGGGCACCGAGTTGTCGTTCCGGGTCGACGATTTCGTCTTCCCGATCACCGCCGACATCCACGACCACACCGCGACCCTCATCCCGCGCTTCGACCGCGAGCACGCTCTCTACCAGCCGGTGTCCCTGCCGTACGAGGATCAAGCCGGTTTCCGCAGCCAGTTCGAGCGCGAGCAGTACGCCTGGAATCGCTTGCGCGACACCGTCGGCATGGGCGCCACCATCGGCACCTTCGTCGGCGGCCTGAGCGGGGCCGCGGTGGGCTGCCTGGTGGGTGCGGGCCTGGCGGGTGTCGCGACGGCCCCGCTGCTGGCCTTGTTCGGCGCGGGCCCGCTGGCCGGGTGTGTGGGCGGCGCGGCGGCGGTCGGTTTCCTGGGCACGCTGGGCGGTCAGCTGCTGGTGACCGCCCCGGTGGCGGTCGCCGCCGCGATCCAGTACTTCACCACGATCAACGCGCCGTTCACCCCGCCCGCCCCCAAACCGGCGGCCTGACCCGCCCGCACCGGCCGGGCGTCCGGGAAGCCCGGCCGGTCACCGTATGAAACCTGCTCTGGGAGATACTCGTTCGATGGGTAACGACGATACGGCGGCGCGGGCCGGGGATGACGGTCGCGGCACCGCCGCGGTCGCGCATCAGGAGCTCACCGAGCGGCGCTTCCCCGAAGGGCAGCGCCGGATCTTCCTGGCCGCGATCGACGCCTTCGCCGAGCGCGGCTTCCACGCCACCACGACCCGCGATATCGCCGCCCGCGCGGGTCTGAGCCCGGCCGGGCTGTATGTGCACTTCGGTTCGAAAGAGGAAGTGCTGTACCGCATCTCGCTGTCGTCGATGCGCTTGACCCACCAGGTCGCGATGACCGCGGCCGCGGTCTCCGGCAGCGCCGCCGACCGGCTGGCCGCGGTGGTGCGCGATCTGACGGTCTGGCACGCCGAGCACGCCGCATCGGTGCGCGTGGTGCTGCACCACCTGACCGACCTCACCGCCGAGCACCGCACCGAGGTCGCGGCCATTCAGATCGGCATTCACCGCCTGGTCCGCGATCTGGTCGATCAGGGCCGCGCCGCCGGCGTCTTCGAGGTCGCCGACACCAATGCCGTCACCCTCGCCTTGATGTCGCTGTGTGTGGACACCGCCCGCTGGTACCAGCCCGAGTACCGCCGCACCCCCGACCAGATCGGCGCCGACTACGCGGTGCTGGCCTTGCGCCTGGTAGGCGCGCCCCCGGCCTGACCCTCAGCTCGCGCCGGGCAGCCCGTCCACGACCAGATCCACCGCGCGAGCGAGGTACTCGGGCGTCAGCGGCTGTCCCCGCAGCAGCAGCCGGAACCAGATCGCCCCGCCCAGCAGGTCCATGATGGCCGCCGGATCGCAGCTCGCGTCGAGTTCGCCGCGCGCCACGGCCCGCTCGAACACCGGCTGTTCGCGGCCGAGCCGTTCGGCGAAGAACGCCGCCCCCACCTGCGCCAGCTGTGGCCGTGCGGGCGCGGCGGCCAGTACCGCGGTCGCGATGGGTGCGGTCGCTTGACCCGTGAGCAGTTCGGCGATGGCGTGCGCCAGGGCCAGCAGGTCACCGCGCAGACTGCCGGTGTCGGGCATCGGGAAGCTCAGCAGGTCGGAGTCGGTGAGCGCCGCGGCCAGCAGTGCGTCCTTGGCGGGCCACCAGCGGTACAGGGTCGTCTTGTTCACCCCGGATCGGGCGGCGACGGACTCCATGGTCAGGCCGTCATATCCCTTGTCGGCCAGCAGTTCCAGGGTGGCCGCGAAGATGGCGGCCGCCTGCCGCGGCCCGCCCGTCGATCGCCGTTGCGGTGTCGTCACCACCCCAAAATACAACACAACGTTGCGTTGCACAGCCATGCCTGCTTCAATTGCAACGCAACGTAGCGTTGCATTTGAACCGGGAGGCACACCATGACGACAACTCCGATCCTGCTGATCCACGGCATTCGTTTGAGCAGTGCCTGCTGGGGTCAGGTGAGCGAACAGCTCGGAACCGGGCATCCGGTACTGGCCATCGATCTGCCCGGGCACGGCGAACGCCGCGATGAGCGGTTCACACTGCCGGGCGCGATCGAGACCGTCCGCGCGGGTATCGATCAACTCGGCGGATCAGCACTGGTAGTCGGGCATTCACTGGGCGGGTTCACCGCGATGGCCGCCGCGGCGGCCCATCCGGATCAGGTGGCCGGACTCGTGGTCGCGGGCGCGACCCTGACTTCGGGACGGCCGCTCGCGACCCCGTTCCTGCTCGTGCACCGGCTGCTGTCCGCCCGCCCGGATGGCGGAAAGGCCTTCAGCGAGGGCGTCTTCCGCCGTGTCCTCCCACCCCGGGTGGCCGCCGACATCGCGCGCGGCGGCATCGCGACCGAGGTGATCCCCGAGGTGGCCGCCGCGCTCACCACATTCGATCCGCTCGCCGCCCTGCGCGCGTACCCCGGCCCGATACGCCTGATCAACGGCGGCCACGACCACTTCCGGCTCGGCGAGCAGCGGTTCCTGCGCGCCTCCCCCGACGCCCGACTGCTGGTCGTGCCGCGTTCGGGCCACTATCTGCCGCTCACCCACGGCGCGCTGTTCGCCGACCTGGTCGCCGACTTCGCGGCCTCCCGGTCGCTCGTGCGCCTGGCAGCGGCGGACGGCCACACCGGATAGGCTGCGGGCGTGGACAACCCGTTCGGGCCCGTGGGCACCGCCAACTACGTGAATCTGACGACCTACAAGAAGGACGGCACACCGGTGGGGACGCCGCTGTGGGCCGCACTCGACGGGGGCCGGCTGTATGTCTGGACCGTCACCGACAGCTGGAAGGTCAAACGCATCCGCCGTAATCCCGAGGTGACGGTGCAGGCCTGCGATGTGCGGGGCAAGACCCGCGGGGAGATCGTCAAGGGACGCGCGGTGATCCTCGACGACGCCGGCAGTGAGCGGACGCGGGGGCTGGTGCAGCGCAAGTACGGCATCATGGGCTGGCTCACCATCACGCTGAGCAAGGTGCGCCGCGGCAGCACGGGCACCATCGGCATCGAAATCACTGCGGCATAACCCGATTCATCGACGCCGCGCCGCCGGACCGGCGGGGACCGGTCCGGCGGCGCGGTGTGCCCTCGATGTCAGGGCTGATCGCCGGCGATGACCGCGCCGATCAGACCGCCCACGCCGCAGCCGATGATCGCGCCGACCACGAAGAACCAGATCCCGATCACCGCCCCGACGATGCAGCCGATCAACGCCCCGGCCACGATGGACCCGGCGTTGGCGACATTCTGCAAGGCCGCCACCTCGGCGTTCGGGGCGGCGATATCGGCCGGATTCGCCGGGCGCACGGTCAGTTCCGTGGCGTCGGCGTTCACCTCGGGCACCACGGTGACCGTGCGATCGGCGGCTTGGTACAGCAAAGGCAGCGAAGCGATGGTCTCCCCCGTGGGCGAGACGATGTCGACCGCGCCGCCCGCGAGTTCGAAATGACCCCCGGCGAGCGTGGTGGTGACCGCGCCGCGATCCTGGGCCAGCGCGATCGAATAGTCGACACCCCGGTCGTTGCCGCTGATTCCCGGCGCCGCGACGGCGGGTTCACCGTGTGCGGTCACCGTGGCGATGGCCAGGGCCGCGATGGAAAACAAAGTGGTAGTGGCGATTCTGGCGATTCTCATGATGGTTCCCTGCGATCGAAGTGCCGATTCACCCCAGGGCCGAGCGGACGGGTCCGCACGAATACGCCGGCACACCGCAATTCGGTGATGCCTGCGCGACAGCGCGGCGAATCGGAGAATTCCACATAGAATTTTCAGACCCCGCAACGCTTTTGGAACGTCGGCGGGTGTTCCGGTGCTCCCCGACGTATCAGGGCCTCCCCCGAGTACGAGTCCGGAACGATTCTCATGGTCCTCTCAGAGTTCGGGACGCGGAAGACCGAGGTGCCGGGGTTGTCCGCCCTTGTCCTGTGTGTCACCCCGGCACGCCGCACCGATCCTACGGACCGGTCGAAATCGATTACTCCAGTTCGCCTTCGGTCTCCAGATACACCTGCCGCAGCCGATCCAGCGTCTCGCGTTCGGGCTGTTCCCAGAGCTTCCGCTCCGCCGCCTCCAGCAAACGCTCCGCGATACCGTGCAGCGCCCACGGATTCGACTGCTCCATGAACTTGCGGTTGGTCTCGTCGAAAACGTAGGACTCGGCCAGCTTTTCGTACATCCAGTCGGCGACCACATTCGTGGTGGCGTCGTAGCCGAACAGATAGTCGACGGTGGCGGCCATTTCGAAGGCGCCCTTGTAGCCGTGCCGGCGCATCGCCTCGAGCCAGCGCGGATTCACCACGCGCGCCCGGAACACCCGGGTGGTCTCCTCCGACAGCGTGCGGGTGCGGACCGCGTCCGGACGGGTGCTGTCACCGATGTAGGCCTCGGGGTTGGCGCCGGTGAACGCGCGCACCGCGGCCACCATGCCGCCGTGGTACTGGAAGTAGTCGTCGGAGTCGGCGATATCGTGTTCGCGGGTGTCGGTGTTCTTGGCCGCCACCGCGATTCGCCGGTAGGCGGTGCGCATGTCGTCGGCCGCGGGCGCGCCGTCCAGGTCGCGGCCGTAGGCGAAACCGCCCCACGCGGTGTACACCTGCGCCAGATCGTCGTCGGTGCGCCAGCTCTTGGAGTCGATGAGCTGCAGCAGTCCCGCCCCGTAGGTGCCCGGCTTGGAACCGAAAATCCTGGTGGTGGCGCGACGTTCGTCACCGTGCTCGGCCAGGTCGGCCTGGGCGTGGGCGCGCACGTAGTTCGATTCGGCGGGCTCGTCGAGTCCGGCGGCGAGACGCACGGCGTCGTCGAGCAGGGCCAGCACATGCGGGAAGGCGTCGCGGAAGAATCCGCTGATCCGTACGGTCACGTCGATACGCGGACGACCCAGCTCCGCGAGCGGGATCGCTTCCAGGCGGGTGACGCGGCGACTGGCCTCGTCCCACACCGGCCGCACGCCCAGCAGCGCGAACACCTCGGCGATGTCGTCGCCGGAGGTCCGCATGGCGGAGGTGCCCCACACCGACAGACCCACCGAACGCGGATACTCGCCGTGGTCGGCCAGATACCGAGCCAGTAGCGAATCCGCCATGGCCTGACCGGTTTCCCAGGCCAGGCGCGACGGTACCGCCTTGGGATCGACCGAGTAGAAGTTGCGCCCGGTGGGCAGCACGTTGATCAGGCCGCGCAGCGGCGAGCCGCTGGGACCTGCCGGAATGAAGCCGCCGTTGAGGGCGTGCAGGATGCGGGCGATCTCGACGCCGGTCTGCCGCAGTCGCGGCACCACCTCGGTCGCGGCGAAGCCCAGCACGCGGCGCGTCTCGTCGAGTCGCGCGGCCACGTCGGTGAGGCCGGCCGCCGCGGCGAGTTCCCCGCCGAACACGGCGTCGGTCACCGCGTCGATGGAGTCGGCGGCCCAGTCGACTTCCTGCATGGCCGAGACCAATTCGCGCGCCAGCTCTTCGAAGGCGTCCACCCGGTCGCGCTTCTCGTCACCGGATTCGCTGAGCCCCAGCGCTTCTCGCAGACCCGGGACATTGACCTCGCCGCCCCACAGCTGCCGGGCGCGCAGCATGGCCAGCACCAGGTCCACCTCGGCCTCCCCCGCCGGGGCCTGGCCGAGGATGTGCAGGCCGTCGCGGATCTGCACGTCCTTGATCTCGCACAGCCAGCCGTCGACATGCAGCAGCATGTCGTCGAAGACGTCTTCCTCGGGCCGCTCGGTCAGCCCGAGATCGTGGTCCATCTTGGCCGCGCGCATCAGCGTCCAGATCTGCTGGCGGATGGCGGGCAGCTTGCCCGGATCCAGCGCGGAGATATTGGCGTGCTCGTCGAGCAACTGCTCGAGCCGCGAGATGTCGCCGTAGGTCTCGGCGCGCGCCATGGGCGGGATCAGGTGGTCGACCAGGGTGGCGTGGGCGCGGCGCTTGGCCTGGGTGCCCTCGCCCGGGTCGTTGACCAGGAACGGGTAGATCAGCGGCAGATCGCCCAGGGCGGCGTCGGTGCCGCAGGACGCCGACATGCCGAGCGTCTTGCCGGGCAGCCACTCCAGGTTGCCGTGCTTGCCCAGGTGCACCACGGCGTCGGCGGCGAAACCCTCCGGCGCGGCCAGCCAGCGGTAGGCGGCCAGATAGTGGTGGCTCGGCGGCAGATCGGGGTCATGGTAGATGGCGACGGGGTTCTCACCGAAGCCGCGCGGCGGCTGCACGATCAGCACCACATTGCCGAAACGCAGGGCGGCAATGACGATTTCGCCCTTCGGGTCCGCGGAGCGGTCGACGTAGAGTTCGCCCGGCGGCGGCCCCCACGCCTCGATCACGGCTTCGCGCAGGTCCTCGGGCAGCGTATCGAACCACTGGGTGTAGAGGTCGGCGCCGATGCGAATCGGGTTGCCCTCCAACTGTTCCTGGCTCAGCCAGTCGGGGTCCTGCCCGCCGGCCGCGATGAGCGCGTGGATCAGGGCGTCGCCGTCGGCGGTCTCGAGGCCGGGGATCTCCCCGCGCGCGCCGAGATCGTATCCGGCCTCACGCATCTCGGTCAGCAGCCGGATGGCGCTGGCCGGGGTGTCGAGGCCGACGGCGTTGCCGATGCGCGCGTGCTTGGTCGGGTACGCCGACAGCACGATCGCGATCTTCTTCTGCTCGGCCGGAATGTGGCGCAGTCGCGCGTAGCGCACCGCGATCCCCGCCACGCGGGCCGCGCGCTCGGCGTCGGGCACATACGACGACAGCCCGTCGGCGTCGAACTCCTTGAACGAGAACGGAACCGTGATGATGCGCCCGTCGAACTCCGGCACCGCCACCTGGGTGGCGACATCCAGCGGGGACAGGCCGTCGTCATTGGCCTCCCACTGCTCGCGGCCGCTGGTCAGGCACAGGCCCTGCAGGATCGGCACATCCAGGTCGGCGAGCGCGCCCACATCCCAGGCCTCGTCGTCGCCACCGGCCGAGGCGGTCGCGGGCTTGGTGCCACCCGCCGCCAGCACCGTCACCACGAGGGCGTCGGCGGTACCCAGCGTGGCCAGCAGTTCCGGTTCCGCGGTGCGCAGCGAGGCGCAGTAGATCGGCAGCGCCCGCGCGCCCTTGTCCTCGACCGCCGCACACAGGGCATCGATGTAGGCGGTATTGCCCGCCAGGTGCTGGGCCCGGTAGTAGACGACCGCCACGGTCGGCGCGTCCGCCGCGACCGGACGCGCCTCGCGCTCCAGTTCGCCCCAGCTCGGCATCTCCACCGGCGGCTCGAAACCGTGCCCGGTGAGGAGCACCGTGTCGGACAGGAAGTTGTGCAGCTGCAGCAGGTTTCGCGGACCGCCCGCGGCCAGGTAGTTGTGGGCGTCGGCGGCCACGCCGCCCGGCACCGTGGAGCACTCCATGAGCTCGGCGTCGGGCGCGATCTCGCCGCCCAGTGCGACCAGCGGAATTCCGCTGGCGCGCACCGTCTCCAGTCCGTCCTCCCAGGCGCGCTTGCCGCCCAGCACGCGCACGATCACCAGCTCGGCGCCGTCGAGCAGGCCCGGCAGGTCCTCCGGCAGCAGGCGGGCCGGATTGGCCAGCCGGTAGCCGGCGTCGCTGGCGCGCGCGCTCAGCAGATCGGTGTCGGAGGTGGACAGCAGCAGAATCACAGGTTCGGCCTTCCTAGGGTGACGCGCCCAGCACGGTTCGGCGCCCGCCGGGAAGGTCTGACTGTCACAGTGGCGCGACCGCACCGGAATTGCACCGGCTTTCTTCCGTTCGACGAGCTCGCCGATGCTATCGCGCCGCGTTCGCCGGACCGGTATCGCGCCCGGATCACCGGGCCGCGCACCGATCACAGTGCGGCAAAGCCTGGCTCATCCCCTCAGAGAACCGACTGGTCGGCGCGTACGCTGCCGGTATGCCACTCACTCCAGGATGGGTCAGGCGGAACCGCTTTGCTGCCTGGTCGGGATACTTTTGCGTACTGGTTGCCTTCGCAACGCTGGCCATGGCACTCACCGCCGCCGGCTCCGGTCACTCGCGGCTGGCACTCATCGCCGGCGTCGTCTGCGCGGCGACCATCCTGTTCGGCCTCACGGTCATGACCACCACCGTCCACCGTGACCACGCCGACCACCACAACGTCCCCAGCCTCCTCAACGACACCTGGGAAGTCAGTCCCGCCTTCGCCCGCCGCCGCGGCGCCCCCGCGGCCATCGAACCCCGCCAGGCCGGCTGAACCGGCCTGGCCGAATCGACCGATCCGACAACGAGATTCCGGGGCTCCCCCGGCCCCGGATTTCTTTCGGCTTCTTTCCGCCATGCCCACGACACATAGTTAGATTGCAATATCTACAGATTCAGATAGACGTGAACTGGGTTCGACGCCTGGGCAGCTCGTGCCCGGCCGCGCCGACCTCCGTACGCTGGGAGGCGTCATGACGCGAACCGATCCCGATTCCTGCCCGGGCGTGCTGCGCCTGCACGAAGCAGCCGATGGTCCCCTCGCCCGCATCCGGGTGCCCGGCGGACTCCTGTCCCCCACCCAGCTTGAGGCCCTCGCCGGCGCGGCCGCCGACCTCAGCGACGGGAACATCGAACTCACCTCGCGCGGAAACATCCAGTTCCGGCAGGTGCGCGACGCGGCCGCCCTTACCGAACGGCTCACCGACGCCGGGCTGCTGCCCAGCGCCACCCACGAACGGGTGCGCAACATCATCGCCTCGCCGCTGTCCGGACGCGTCGGCGGCTGGTCCAACGTGCATCCCCTGGTCGCCGCCCTCGACGCGGGCCTGCGCGCGCGACCACGCCTGGCGGAACTGCCGGGCCGGGTGCTGTTCACCCTCGACGACGGCCGCGGCGACGTCAGCGGCCTCGGCGGCGACATCGGCGTGCACGCCCTCGGCGAACACACCTACGCACTCCTGTTGGCGGGCAAGGACTCCGGCCTGCGCCTGCCCGCCGATACCGCGGTGGACCTCATGCTCGCCGCGGCCGACGGCTTCCTCGACCTGCGTGACGGGCACTGGCGACTGCACGAGATCCCCGAGGGCACCGCCCGGCTCACCGACCGGCTCCGCACCGGCCACCCCGGCCTCGACATCGCCGCCGACCTCCTGGAACCGCCTGTCCACCAGGATGTTCCGATCGGCTGGATGACCCAGGCCGACGACCGGGTCACCCTCGGCGCGGGCGTCCGCCTCGGTTCCCTGCCCGCCCGCACCGCCGAATTCCTCGCAGCCGTCGAGCGCCCGGTGTTCGTGACCCCCTGGCGCAGCCTCGTCATCACCGATCTCGACGAGTGGGCCGCCGAACAGGTGGTCCGCGTGCTGGCCCCCATGGGCCTGATCTTCGACGCCGCTTCCCCGTGGCTCCAGGTCAGCGCCTGCGCGGGCATGCCCGGCTGCGCCAAGTCCCTGACCGACGTCCGCGCCGATGTCGCCGAGGCCGTCGACTCCGGTCGCGTCCTCCCCACCGGCGCACCGGGATTCGCGCGCGAGGGCCTCGACGCCGCCGACGTGGTGGTCGCGGGCCGGCAGCACTGGTCGGGCTGCGACCGCCGCTGCGGCCGCCCGAAGGGCGCGGTCACCGACGTCGTCGCCACCACCGACGGCTACCGCATCGTCCCCGCCGGCTAGGGAGTCGCGGTCGAACTCCCGGAGCCGATGGGGTAGTTGCTGAGGTCGAGGCTGCCGCCCCCGCCGCAACCATCGAGTTTTGGCTGCGCGACGGGGGTAGTCCCCGCGGGCGCGGGTTCGACCTGCACCGTGGCCGGACCGTTCTCCCAGTCGCCCTGTTTGGTGGACAGGACGTGGGTTCCGGTACTGGTCGGCACCCAGTACACCCACGCGTAGTCGTCCGAGACCGGGTCGCGGAAGACCTTGGCGAGAGTGCTGCCCAGGCAGGCGGAGTTGTCATAGAAGTTCACGCGGGGTGTTTGGCCCACCGCATCGGCGTGCAGGACGTAGCGCACACCGACAGAGATATGCGCCGGCACGTACCCGCTGTCGTCCAACACCCATACACCCTGAAAGGTGCTGCTGGGGGCGGACGTCCCGACCGGCGCGGTGACCGTGGCAATCGTCGCCGCCAGCGCCATTGTCGTTGCGACCCAGCCGATTCGGCGAACCGCTTCCCGTGTCATATCCACTCCCTGATCATGATCGTCCCGACGTCCGCCGGACGCTGAACGCTAGCCCGGCAATATCTGACATACAGACGTTTCGAAGAGATCGGGAGGCCCCCACTTCTCGGGGGGCGAGCCAGGAACGGCGTGGTGAAGTCAGACCGTGACTTCGACGATGTCGAGGATGCGGAAGCGGTCGCCGGACCCTCGGCGGGTGCGGCGTGCAGGCCTCGGGGTCGCTGGTGCAGAGTGGATGGGGCAGGGCGGCACCAGCGCAGGCGGGAGGCGGTCATGACCATCGCGAAGCTCAGCGATCAAGAGATCGGGGCGATGTCCGACGAGGAGCGCCGCGAGCTGATCCGGCGATTACAACCACCGCCGGAGCGGGTCCTGCCCCGCCCTGAAGTGGTGCGGGTGCATCGGCGAGTCCGGCTCACGCTCATGATCGGCGGATGCCTGGGCCTGATTCCGTGGATCGTGTATCTCGGGTTCTCACTGCCGACCGAATACCACGCCCGCAACTGGTCGCTGGCCTGGATCGGTTTCGACATCGTACTGGTGCTGATGATGGCGGCCACCGCCTACCTCGGCTGGAAGCGGCGCGTGGTGCTGCTGCTCCCGGCCTTCGGCACCGGCCTGCTCCTGCTGGTGGACGCCTGGTTCGACATCGTCACCGCCGATGCCAGCGACGTGTGGATCTCGCTGGGCACGGCGCTGATCGGCGAGATCCCGTTGGCCGTCCTGCAGATCACCGGCGCGATCATGCTGCTGCGCTTCCTGATCCTGGCCCATCCCCTGAATGATCCCGACGTCAGTCCGTTCCGGACCCGGCTGCCGTTCTGACCGCGTGCCATTCCATCGTGCAGCATTTCACGCTGCCGCCGGATTTGAGCAGCTCCGACAGGTCGATCCCGACCGGTTCGTAGCCGCGGGCGCGCAGCTGCTCAGCCAGGTCGACCGCCTGATCGGTGAGAAAGACGTGGTAGCCGTCGCAGACGCCGTTGAGGCCCAGCACATTCGCATCCGCCTCGGTGGCGAGGATCGCGTCGGGGTACAGGCTCGCGAGCAGCCGGGCGCTGGGTCCGCTGAAGGCGGCCGGGTAGTAGGCGATGGTGTCGTCGAGCACCATGAGCGCGGTGTCGAGGTGGTAGAAGCGCGGATCCACCAGATCCAGTGAGACGACCGGCAATCCGAAGTAATCCGCCACCTCCTGGTGGGAGTCGCGAGCGCTGCGGAAACCGGTTCCGGCGAGGATGCGGCCGGACGCGATCGCGAAATCGCCCTCCCCCTCATTGGTTTCGCGGGCACGCACCACGGTCGTGAAGCGCTGCGCGGCCATCCAGTCGTGGTAGGCCGGGCCTTCGTCCGCGCGTTCGGGATTGGCGAAGCGCGCCGAGAGCGCCCGGTCCCCGATCGCGAGTCCGCCGTTGGCCGCGAACACCATGTCCGGCAGCCCCGCCACCGGTTCGATCATCTCGACCCGATGCCCGCGCACCTCGTAAGCGATGCGCAGCGCATCCCATTGCGCGAGGGCGAGGGCCCGGTTCACGGGGGCACCGGTGTCCATCCATGGATTGATGGCGTAGGTGACGTCGAAGTGGTCGGGGCGGCACATCAGGTAGCGGCGGGGCACGGGCCGGCGGGCGGCGGGATCGCGGGCGAGCAGCGTGGCTACGGACGTCAACGGGACTCCCTCGGAAGCGGCGCGGACGGGTCTGACCCGAAGGTAAATGGCGTACCGTTGTGCCAGGAATAGCGAATCGTTGCGTTGATCGCCTCTCCACCAGCGATTCGTTGCGTTCGATCGATGCGCATGCATCAGCGCGGCCGATGCGCGCATCCCCGCGAAGGGAGCGACCGTGGATGATCTCGATCGGCGGATCCTGGCGCATCTGCTGAAGAACGCGCGCGCCTCGTTCCAGGACATCGGCGCGGTGATCGGACTGTCCGCCCCCGCGGTCAAACGCCGCGTCGACAAGCTGGTGGCAGGCGGTCAGATCACCGGTTTCACCGCGGTGGTGAATCCGGCCGCGCTGGGCTGGCGCACCGAGGCCTACGTCGAAGTCTTCTACCGCGACAACATCTCCCCCGCCGAACTGCGCCGCGGCCTCGAACCCATCCCGCAGGTGGTCGGCGTGTGGACGATCGCCGGCGAGGCCGACGCCCTGGTCCACGTGATGGCCACCGATATGGCCGAGATCGAGGCGACCGTCGAGCGGATCCGCGAGAACGCCCGGGTCGGGCGCACCCGCAGCAATATCGTCATGTCGCGCCTGCTCGAACGCCCCCGCACCTGACCCGCGCCGAAACCACTGGATTCGCCTGACCGAGACCACCCATTGTGGCCGGGCGCACTACCCGGCCTGCGCCGCTCCGGCGGCGAAAACTAGGGTGGACGCCATGTCCGACGTGCGTGCCAGCTACCTCAAAGACGGGGCCGAGATCTATCGGCGCTCGTTCGCGACCATTCGGGACGAGGCCGATCTGGCCCGGTTCCCGGCGGACGTGTCACAGGTGGTGGTGCGCATGATCCACGCCTGCGGGCAGGTCGATCTGGCGGGCGACGTGGAATTCAGCACCGACGTGGTCGCCAAGGCGCGGGCCGCGCTGCAGGCCGGTGCGCCGATCCTGTGCGACGCCAAGATGGTCGCCTCCGGCGTCACCCGCAAGCGGCTGCCCGCCGACAACGACGTGCTGTGCCTGCTCGACGACCCGCGCGTGCCCGACCTGGCCGCCCAGCTGGACAACACCAGATCCGCTGCGGCCCTGGAACTCTGGAGCGACCGCCTCGACGGCGCGGTGGTGGCGATCGGCAATGCCCCGACCGCCCTGTTCCACCTGCTCGACCTCATCGACGCGGGCGCGCCCCGCCCCGCCGCGGTGCTCGGCATTCCGGTCGGGTTCATCGGGGCCGCGGAGTCCAAGCAGGCGCTGGCCGAGTACGGCGGCGTCGAATTCCTGACCGTGCGGGGCCGGCGCGGCGGCAGCGCCATCACCGCCGCCGCCCTCAATGCGATTGCGAGCGAACAAGAATGAGCAAGCTCTGGGGTGTCGGGCTCGGACCCGGCGATCCGGAACTGGTGACGGTGAAGGCCGCCCGCGTCATCGGCGAGGCCGATGTCATCGCCTTCCACAGCGCCCGCCACGGGCGCAGCATCTCGCGCGCCATCGCCGCCCCCTACATGCGCGCCGGTCAGCTCGAGGAGCACCTGGTCTACCCGGTCACCACCGAGACCACCGACCATCCCGGCGGCTACCAGGGCGCGATCGACGAGTTCTACGAGTCGGCCGCCGCGCGCCTGGCCGAACACCTCGCGGCGGGCCGCACCGTGGCCCTGCTCGCGGCCGGTGACCCGCTGTTCTACAGCTCTTTCCAGCACATGCACCGCCGTCTGGCCGACCGCTTCGACACCGAGATCATCCCCGGCGTCACCTCGGTCAGCGCCGCCTCGGCCGCCCTGGGCACGCCGCTGGTCGAAGAGAAGCAGGTCCTCACTGTCCTGCCCGGCACCCTGCCTGTCGAGGAGCTCACCCGCCGCCTGCGCGAGACCGACGCCGCCGCCATCATGAAGCTCGGCCGCACCTACCCGGGTGTCCGCCAGGCCCTGGCCGATTCCGGCCGCCTCGACGACGCCTTCTACGTCGAACGCGCCAGCTCGGACCGGCAGCGCGTGCTGCGCGCGGCCGACGTGGAGGAGGCGAGCGTCCCGTACTTCGCGATCACGATCGTCCCCGGCCCCACCCCCGCCACGCGTATCGCCCTGACAGCGACGGCACAGAGCGACCCGGCCGCGACGACGGACCGGAATACCGCAGCCACCAACGGCATTGCCGCACGCGGGGCCGACGTCGCAGCGGCCGTCCTTCCCGGATCGGATTCGGTCGCGGCCGGTGCGGAGGCCACGACGGGGGCCGCCACCGCAGCGTCGACGGGCGGGCCCGCAGCTCATGCGGCCCCGAATCCGGTTGCGGCGCAGGAGGGCCGGGTCGGCGAGGTCGTCGTCATCGGGCTCGGCCCCGGCGACGAAGCGTGGACCACGCCCGAGGTCTCGCAGGCGCTGGCCGAGGCGACCGACATCGTCGGCTACACCACGTATGTGAACCGCGTGCCGGTGCGGCCGGGTCAGCGGCGCCACGCCAGTGACAATCGGGTCGAATCCGAGCGCGCCGGTATGGCTTTGGACATGGCCAAGCAGGGCGCGAAGGTCGTGGTGGTGTCGTCCGGGGATCCGGGCGTGTTCGCCATGGCGGCGGCGGTGGTCGAGGAGTCGGCGGATCCGCAGTGGCGGGAGGTGCCGGTGCGGGTGCTGCCCGGGGTGACCGCCGCCAGCGCGGTGGCGAGCCGGATGGGCGCGCCGCTGGGCCACGATTTCGCGATGATCTCGCTGTCGGATCGACTCAAGCCGTGGGAGACTGTGGCGCAACGGATTTCGGCGGTGGCGTCGGCGGACATGGCGTTCGCCGTGTACAACCCGGCGTCGTCGCAGCGCACCTGGCAGGTGGCGGCCATGCGGGAGCTGGCGCTCGAGCACCGTAAGCCGGAGACGCCGGTGGTGATCGGCCGCGATGTGGGCGGCCCGACCGAGTCGGTGCGGGTGGTGACGCTGGGCGAGCTGAACCCCGCCGAGGTGGATATGCGCACGCTGCTGATCGTCGGCGCGTCCACCACGACCGTGTTCGACGCGGCCGGTGGACCCCGGGTGTTCACGTCCCGCCGCTACGGAGCCTAATATTCCAATGTAGAACGTAGTGATTGCAGGCTGGAAGGAGTGCCGGTGCCAGAAGACCATGCTCGACGCCCGCTCAACTCGACGGCCGCGTCCCTACTCGGCTTCCTGCACACGGGCGAAATGTCCGGGTGGGATCTGGTGGCGCTGGCCCAGGACCGCATCGGTGACTTCTGGACCATCACCCAGAGCCAGGTCTACCGCGAACTGGCGACCATGCACCAGCTCGGCCTGGTGGACAAGGGCGCGGCCGGCGCCCGCGACCGCACGCCCTACCGCATCACCGAGGACGGCCGGGAAGCCTTCGCCGAATGGATCGCGCGCGATCCGGGGGCGGAGACCATCCGCGTGCCACTGCTGCTGACCCTGTCGTTCGGGGAGTTCGTGGACGCGGGCCGGCTCGAACGCATCGTCGCCGCCAACCGCACCGTCCACGAGCAACGACTCTCGGGCTACCTGTCCGGCCACGACGAGCAACGGATGTCGCCCTACGAGCGGGCGACCCTGGACTTCGGCATCCGCTACGAGCGTGCGGTCCTGGAATGGTTCGACCGCCTGCCGGAGCTGCTGGACCGCACCAGCCGCCTGTCCTGACCGGACCCCGCGCCCGGCCTGCGCGTCACATCGCCGAATCGCGCCGGGCGCGTAGCCAATCCCGCGCCGCCGCAACGGTTTCCACCTGCTCCGCGCCCGCGGGCAGCGGCGGCCGGTCGATCATCACCACCGCCAGCCCGAGTTCGCGGGCCGCGCTCAGCTTGGCCTCGGTGAGCGCTCCCCCGCTGTCCTTGGTCACCAGCACGTCGATGCGCCGCTCGATCAGCAGCGCGATCTCTTCCTCGACGCTGAAAGGTCCACGGGCGAGCAGCAATTCGTGCTGCGGCGGCACCGCGCCCTCGGGCGGGTCGATCGCCCGGATCAGGAACCACCCCTCGGAGTTCGCGAACGCCGCCACACCTTGGCGGCCGATGGTCAGGAAGACCCGTTTCCCCAGCGCCGCAGCCGCTTCCGCGGCCAGCGCCAGATCCGGCACCCGCACCCAGCGGTCGCCGTCGCGTTCGAGCCAGCCCGGCCGCCGCACGTGCAGCACCGGCAGTCCGAGCGCGGCCGCCGCGGCCGCCGCGTTGGCGGTGATGCCGCCCGCGAACGGATGCGTGGCGTCCACCACGGCCTCGATCCCGTTGCCGGCCAGCCACTCCCGCAGCCCCTCGGCACCCCCGAAGCCGCCCACCCGTACCTCGCCGACCGGCAGCACGGGTGCGCGGACCCGCCCGGCGAGCGAGGACACGATTTCGAATCCTCGCTCACCGGACGCGATGTCGGCGAGTTCCCGGGCTTCCCGGGTGCCGCCGAGGATCAACGTTTTCAGGGCTGCCCGCTGAAGTAGGCCGACCCGGAGTCGATCAGCGGCTGCCCGCCCACGACCAGCAACCCGATGATCGCGCCCGGGATGGCGCCGATCCCGAACAGGAACGCGCCCAGGATCCCGCCGATGATCCCGCCCAGCGCCGCGTGCTGCAGCTGCCCGAAGAAGTCACCCTGCGAGTCGATGTCCTTGGCGGTGGCCAGCGGCGCCGACACCGAGGTCAGCGTCAGCTGGGTACCGGTGGTGTCGATGGCCGCGGTCAGCCCGTACTGCTTGCCGGCCAGAGCCCCGTTCAGCGGCACCTGGGTGACGACGTCCCCGGCCTCGTTCTTCAGGAACACGGTCTGACCGGTGGCGTCCAGGCTGAACTGCCCGCCGGTCACCTTGGTGACGATGTCATTGGCATCGCTCACCGCGACGTCGTACCCGACACCCTGCTGGGTCCCGTGCAGCCCCGACGCGGCCTGCTCGACCACCGGCGCCTGATCGAGCGGAACGGCGTAACCGGTGCCCGCGGCAATCCCGGTCGCGGCCGCGGCGACGAATGCGGTTGCCACGAACTTTGTGTACTTCATGAATCTCCCAATAGAGCGAGTACCGAATCCGACAACAATCGGATTCCAGCTGGTCACACTACCGTTGACTCAGCGATGTTTCATTCTGAATGGCTCACCCACGCCACGGATTCCAGTTTTGCTCCAACTTTGACCGGCACGAGGTCCTCGAGTTCGTCGGCGTGATCCACCACGACATGGATGTATCCGGCCTGATCAATGTAGTGCTTCGACGCAACGCTGGCACCGTCCGAATGTCCCAATTGCGCACTCGCCCGGCGCTTGTCGCCAGTCTTGCCCGCCACATGAGTTGCCACGGTGTCTCGGAGGTTGCCCCAGGTCACCCACTCCACTGGCGAATCAGCTTTCGCCTTGGCCAGATTCTGATCAGCCCCCATGGGTTCGACCATTCGCTTCAGCCGAGACAGGAACATCGGAGAGGCCTCGGACTCAGGCGCGACGAGCCGCCGGTACTCTCTGAGCTCGTTTGTGAGCCATCTGGGCAATGTGATGTAGTAGCACTCCCCCTCGCGACACTTCTTACGCTTGTTCTGCCTGAAGACCGGCCCTCCCGACAACGGCTTCACTGCTGTCGCCCACCCGCATGACAGCCTTCTCGACCGTCTGGTCACTCAGGTCGGGCACGTCGGACCACTGCAACGCGAAGGCTTCCCCGGGCCTCGGCCCTTCAGCGGTATCGCGCTCCTCGGTTCGGCCGTGATCGTTGCCGTCGTTCATGGCGTGGAACCGTACCCAGAAGCCGGCCTTGGAATCAGCGGATCGCTGTGCGGTCGGCGACCTAGGGGCTGGGCTTCGGAACGTTGCAGTTGGTGACCTTGGGGTTGACACCCGCATAGTTCAAGGGCCCGGCGATCACCGTGACCGCGATGGTTCCCGCACTCGCGCAGTTCTCATCCCGGTGGGTGAAGTATCCACGCTGACCCACCGCGAGGACCCCAATGATCAGCCACACGAGTACCAGCAATGGCACAAGACGACGCATAACCCTTTCCGTCCCTTGTTCAGGTCGCCGCGACGGGCAATCGCGTCACGGCCGGAATTCCGAAAATGAATCCGGCGATTTGGAGGGCTACTCCAAGAATGATCAAGAAGCACCTCATTTCGGAAGATGCGAGACCCTAGGCGGCGCCCTATCTATCGGGCCACCTTCATCGCGCGCTCCCATTCCTTGTCCAGCTCGGTTCGCGAATCCGCCGCGTCGCCGCGACGCATGTGACTGTGGTCAGTAGTAGTGGCGTCGGCCGCCAACGGCGCGACCCATGGACCCCAACAGCAGTAACACAAGACCGATGACGAGGACCACAATCCCGATGGTCCACAGGATCGGGATTCCGAATATGAACCCAACCAGAAGGAGGATGACTCCCAGAACGATCATGGTCGGCTACCTGATTCTTTTCGCTGCTGTGTTCGAAGGGCCCGGCAAACCCTCCGGTGCTGGTATTCGTCATGTGCGTATGGCCAGCACCGCTCAGTACGCCCACCCCGACCACTGCCATGGGAAGAACAAAGCCACGACGATCAACCCGATCTTCTGCGTATTCCAGTAGACGCCTCAGGGCCAGGGTTGTACACCCCTGCCCTCTGCTTATCGAAGTCGCAGTTCGGCCGCGTTGCGGCGGTGCGTCAGGCTCGGATCCCGACCGGCTACTTCATGGCCAATTTCACTGGTCGCAGTCCTCGATTTGATCCCAGCCACAGTGGACACCGTCATCTTCTTCATTGTGCTGCGGTTGTTCGAGATTACGTACTCGTGCCCAGAATCATCGGCGGAGGGGTCCGGGTGCCAGCGATCGTGACGGTGGTGTCGGTTTCTGCTCGGTGGCGCGTTGTTCGGGATCGTCGGTTGACGAGCGCTAGTTGTCGGGGCCAACGACGCGGCGATCACCGAGTCCTCCATGTCGGGGCATCTTCGGCCGTCGCGGGTTGACACCCTCGCATCGGTCATCGTCAATACCGAGGTGGTCCAGCGGAACTCCAGACGATCGGCTCATCGGGTTCGGTCGCCACGGTCGTTCGCCCGCGATGTTCCAGAGCGAGGACGACCGTGCCGCCGAGAAGGCCGACGGCGGCGGCTATCGTGGCGACCAGCCCGAGGCGCGAATGGTCCAGCCACAGAGCGATGAACGCGCTGGCGGTGGCGAGGACGCCGAAGAGCACCAACGCGAAGCCCGCCCAATTCTTGTTGTCGGCCGGCACTGCTCCCTGTTGCAGCTGTGTCGCGCGGGAAATGTCCGCGGCGCCGTCAAGCGGCGGAATCTCCGATGCCTGTCCCCTGGTCATTGTCGGTACCTCATATCTGGCTGGGCGGTGTACCCGATGCCTGCTGTTCGAGGGGTACCCGCCGCTGGGGAATCAAACGGAGGCTCACAGACCGCCGAGCATGAACATCGCGGACCGAGGTAAGGAGCAGAAAGCGATCCGACCCGAGTTGACCGGAACCGACGCACTCGAGCGATGCTGGGTCCGGACTGTCCGAGCTGTTCATGCTGCAGCTGAAGAGGTTTCGGAGCCTCAGCGCGACCGGATGCGTCGCGTGGTCGGAATTTTGCGTGGCGCTCCTGCATCGACGGCAATTTCTATCGTGTTTGCCTGACCGCGCAATGATCAGCGGTAGCGACCAATGCCGTCGGTTCCACTCCTACATACGGAGGCAGGCGGTCGCCCGTTCCTGACCCATCATCCTCGCGACCGATCAACCAATCGGCACGTGAGGCGAGCTCAGCGATCTTCGGGTTCACGCCCACCAAAGTTGAATCGATCAGCGCTGGTCGAGAATTGGATCAGTCTGCCGAGACACCGCCTTCTCGGATCGCCGCCAGGACTTCGTTGTAGGTGAGAGTCGCGGTCACGGTCACGGTTTCAGAGGGCACGTCGATATCAACGTATTCGACCCCGTTGAGCCCTCGTAGTCTCCGCTCGACGGCCGTAGCGGATTCGCGCGTCACATTGGGCAGGGTGATGGTGTACGTCATGTTCAGCGCATAGCCCCGCGACGGTGGTTCAAACGCACCGGATCACTTATCAGACGTCCGGGTCGGCTACTCGGATCAAACCTGCATGACGCCATCATGTTTCGGAACGATGCACCAGGGCATCCGGATCACGCACGCCGAAAAGGAAGGACCCTATGCCCCCCAGGCTCGCCGCTCCGCCATCGCAGGCTACCGCTGGCCCGGTCCGCTGGGTCCACGGCGTCGTGGCCTGGTTCGATGCGCGCAAGGGATTCGGCATCATCCACCCCAATGACGGCTCAGGACCCGTGTTCATCGAGTTCACCCACATCATCGGCGGCGGGTACCGAACCCTTGCCGGAGGCCAGCAGGTCGTCTTCACCCGCGATGCCGGTGGCCGCCGCTCCGAAGCGGACCTGGCACTGCCTGTCGCAACCAGCCCCTAGCTGAGCCACGGTTTGAGCGGATGTCAGCGTGGCATTACCGAGGTGACCCGGCAGGCTCGTCGAAGGAGGATCCGGTGTCTACAGTTAGCTGGACGATTATTGCTTTGGCAGTGGCGATGCTGATCGCGGTTGCCATTCAGTTCTTGCGGCCGATGCTGCGCAGGCGCCGCTTGCGTGACCGGTTCGGCCCCGAATACGACCGTGTCGTCGAGGAATCCGGCGGCCGCCGCGCTGGCGAACGTGAACTGACCGGCCGCGAGCACAGGCATGCCGACCTTCACCTGCGCGAGCTTGCCCCGGATCGCCAGGAGCACTACCGAACGCGGTGGGCCGAGGTACAGCAGCAGTTCGTCGACGATCCGGCCGATGCCACTCGAGCGGCGGATCAGCTGGTGACCACCATCATGGCCGAACGCGGTTACCCGATCGAGAACTACGACCAACGGCTCGCTGACCTATCCGTCGAACATTCGACGACCCTCGGCCACTATCGGGCCGCCCACCACATCGCAACCCGACCGACCGGCACGGTCGTGTCCACCGAGGACAGGCGAACTGCCCTCGTGCACTACCGGGCATTGTTCCGGGACCTGCTCGACAGTGATGCTCACAACCAGCACAAGTAGGGATGCAATCTCATGAGTACCGAACAAGACCGGGCGCTAAATCGAAGCGTGAATGCCGAAGAGCCAGTTTACGACTCGGATCCGCCACCGACGGAGACGGGAATGGACCGTCCGACGGACAATCGGCCCGGACCGGTGGTCGCGGGTCGCACGGCCCACATGGTGGAGGACGGCGAGTACGAAACCACACCGATGCTCGATCAACATGACCTCGACCGCTTCCATACGCAGTGGAGGGAATTGCAGGGTGCCTTTGTGGATAGCCCTCAGGAGGCCGTCACGAAGGCCGATTCACTGGTCACCGAGGCTCTCGAGCGACTCACCGCCTCCCTCTCCCAGCGCAAACAGAAACTGGACGATCAGTGGTCCCGCGGTGAAGACGGGGATACCGAGGAGCTGAGGATGGTGCTGCGCGGCTACCGCGAATACCTCGATCGATTGCTGGCCATCTGACCCACTTGATCGAGGCCGACCTGCCGTTCTCCACCTGCAATCGGAGACCGGCGCGCTCGCTGTCGCGGCCGCCCGGGCGGCTAGGTCGGTCGCCGCCGAAGTGGATATCTCCCGCGCCACTCGCCTCGGCCTGGCTCAACTGCCGCCTCCGCGGCATCGACATCAAGCTACCCGACGACTTCCGAAAAGTGCTGCCGGGCAGGACCTTCGATGTACTGCTGCGCAACCCGCCGTAGGTCCGGTGCTGGCGTATCCGGCCGCCGCGTGGAGCGGGATGCTTCTGGACTCAGCGCCCGACCTGTGCAGCGTTGCCACCTGGCTCGCCGCCACCGGACAGACCAGGCCGGGCACCGGAAACTGGCACTTACACTCGAAATAGTCCGCCGCAGCGAACCATTGACCAGCTTCGGCATGTTTCATGACGGTAGGCCGGCGGGATGCGGGTGGCAGCCCTCGAGGGTGGCGGCCGCCAACGCGGTCACGACATCGTTGATGTCTCGATGCTTGCAGAAGGCTTCCAGCTGGCGTCGTGCGCCGTTGCCGCGGGCGAGAACGGCGTTGATGGCACCGGCGACAAATGCGCGGTCCCCCAATTCCTCGAGTGCTGCCCCGACGTGATCAACGAATTCTGTGAGCATCGCGCGAACAGAGATGACACGGCCGTCCACCGGGTGGAGAGTGTCGCCGTCGATGCCGGTACGGGCGGCCTTCCAGTACGCCGCGCGCAGGATCTCATCCTGGATCGGGGGCGCGATGATCCCTTCTTCCAACGACATTCGGGCGGTCATCACCGCGGCCCGCACCAGCGTGGCGAGCAGCGCCGTCTCCTCGGTTGTGGCGGGAATATCGCTGACCCGGATCTCGACGGTGGGATACCTCCACGAAGGACGGACGTCCCAGTAGACCATCGTTTCGTCAAGAATGTTGCCGCTGGACACCAGCATTTCGACCATGGCGTCGTAGTCGTCGGCTGACGCGAAATACGGAGGAGGTCCCGCGGTGGGCCAGCGGTGCCACAGGATGCTTCGCCAGCTGGCGAAACCGCTGTCGGTGTTGTGGTAGATCGCGGAATTCGCCGTCAGCGCCAGCAATAGCGGCAGCCAGGGTCGCAGATAGTTGCTGACCTGGAGGGCGGTTTCCCGATCCGGAACCCCGACGTGAACATGGCAGCCGTTGAGTCCCTGCTCTTGGGCGAGCAGGCCGAAATTTTCCGCGATGTGCCGGTAGCGGGGCGTGTCGGTGACCGGGAACTGGTGCGGCGTGATCGGAGGAATCGCCACCGCCAGCAGGCTGGCCCCGTTCTGCTCGGCACAGGACGACACACCCAGACGCAGCTGGCGCAATTCCCGGATCAACTCGGAACTTTTGGAGTGCACTCGGGTGTTCGTCTCCACCTGACACCGGGTGAATTCCAGCTTCAGGTCGAGCCCGTTCTCGGCAGCAGCGCCCGCCACCTCGGTGTTCTTCGGGGCCGGCACGCCCGTCTTCGGATCCACAAGCAGGAATTCTTCCTCAACACCGACGGTCGACGAGGCCGCGTCCATTGCCAGAAGATTACTCGCGGACACCGGCCGACAAGACACTGGGCGAAGCTATCGGCGTATCCATCGGCTGCTGTCATCGGGCGCAGCCAGCCGCGCGCACCCACCACTCGCCCACCGATCGAAGCCAGGTGCAGCATCCGCCCGCACCAGCAGCACCACGCCCGCGTGGTTCCGCCACGATCAGCGCGGCACCGGCATCAGACATGTTCTCGATACCATCGACCTGCACCCGTTCGAGTGTTAGCGGTTTTCGGTTGCAATTGCCGCGACACTATGGCGCGCACGCTCGGCGGCTTGTCTCGCGTTGGCGTAGAGCAGGCCGTAGGTGAAACCGTTCTCGTTGCCTGTCGTGCCGGCGGCCGTAGCGGTTCGCCAAAGGAATCCGGCCGAGACGGTGCCGTCGTTGTAGCTGCCCAGTATGCGCTGAATCTTCTTATAGTGTTTGACGTCCGACTTTGCGCGAGCGGGATTTCGAACGGGTTGGTGCAGTTCGGCGGCGTAGCGTGCTCGTTTGGCGGCCTTACGCGCGCGGTGCAGCAATTCGTGTCGGTGGTTGCGGAGCGCGGTCGCCAACCGGCGGTCGGCTTTGTCGGCGGCCCGGTGGGCCCGCACAACCAGCTGACGCCCCCGGATCGGTCGCTCGAACGGCGGCTTTGTATTCCAAGTCCGCAGCGTCGCGAGCAGCCTCAGGTAGCGGGGTGAGTTCATTGCCTCGGCGAGGGCTTTTCGGCTTTGCAACTGCCGAGCAAGCAGCGTCGAGTCGATCCGCGCTGCGACCGGGCCCAGGACGAGTTCGGGTGGTAGAGCGTCGAGTTCGTCGGCGAGGCGTCGACGTTGGACGTGGCAATCACGGATGTCGCCGAGCAGCGCTGCGTACCACTTCAGCTCGCTGTCGATTTCGCCGACCGCACCGCGATCCAGCAGCTTGCCGAAGACGCGTAGCGTGCTTCGAAGTCGCCGCGTCGCGACGCGGGTATCGTGGATTGGTTCCTCACCTCGCCGCAGCCGGACGTCGCCGACGAAAATACGGTCGATCTGAGTGGTGAGGTATTCGTGCATCGCACGTTCGGCGCGCGTACGAGTAGTTGACTGCTCGGATCGCTCCGGCAACACGCGGGACAGTTTGGATCGATCGCTCGACTCACGCGCGCCTTTCTCAGTGAGCCGGTCCCGCAATATCGCCGGTAACTTATCGGTGTGAGGGCCGAGTTCGACCTCGATCTCACGCCAGGCGACCAGCTCGGCAGACCGATCGATTGCGGTTGAGTCCACAAGGTCATCATCGATCTCGACGATGAGTTCGCCATCCGAACCGAAGATGCGGTGACGACGGCGAAGCGTGTGAATCCTAGCGACCGCATTCACAGGCTTCGCCAGCGCTGCACCGACAATGATCTGGGCAAGTTCGTCCGGCAGCTCATCCGACACTTGGGCGGTGACCTCGACGCGACCGCTCGAACGCGGAATCTTCAGTTGCCAGCCGGATTCGTCATCTCCCTCACGACGACGCAACGTCAGGTCGTGAGAAAGAAGGTCTCGTTCCGCAGTGTCGAAGTAGACACTTGTCAGCTCGACCAGCACCTCTTCGATGCGGCTGTTCTCGACAAGATCGTCGAGTCTAGGAAGAGCGAAGTCTCGGTCGACCGCCCATTTGCTCTCACGTTCGAGTACATCCCTCATACGCACGCGAATTCCCTGGAAACCGCTTGCCAAACGTGTTGCCCAGCATGGCGTCGCCGCCAGTGCCGTTCAGTCATCGCTGGGGCATTTGCGATCAGGACAGCAACGTGCAGAGGTTGCCTATTGCAGGCCGCCGGCATCGTGGCGGACGTCGCCGGATATGTCGCGTCGGACCGTACGTCGAATCGGTGGCGTCGGTCAGCGATAAATCGGTCGTGAGTGGGTAGCCGGTAACGACGATGCAGTGCGGACTCCGCCCGGATAACCACGCACTGACCGGGGTCCATGCTGTCAATCACCCGCCAGAAGGGAACCATCATGCCCAAGGAATGGACCGACAAACAGGAACGCCAATACGAGCACATCCGTGATTCAGCGAAGGACCGCGGCGAAAGCCCGAAGCGCGCCAAGGAGATCGGCGCACGCACTGTGAACAAGAACCGTGCGCGGGCCGGCCAGACCAAGACCGCCAGCCGTACCTCACTGCAGGGCAAGTCCCCACAGCAGCGCGGCGGGGAACGCTCCGGACGACGCGGCCCCAAAGGCTTGACCCGCGACCAGCTCTACAACGAGGCCAAGCAGCGCAATATCAAGGGCCGCTCGAGCATGTCGAAGGCCCAGCTCGCGCACGCGCTCGGCCGCGACTGACAGGCGGCGGAAATCGGCCGAAGCGAAACGGAGGAACTCTATGACACAGCACCGCAAACAGTCCGTACGCGGCTTCCCGCCCGCCCGCAAACATGACGAGGAAGGCATCGAGGATTCGGTCAACTTCCTTGGTGTGATACTGAGTCTGCTCGCGATCGTCGCCCTCGCTCTCACCTTGGTCGCCAGCGGTTACGGCTTCATTGGATGGGCCGTGATCTCGGGCATTGCCGCAGCAGTACTGTTCCTCGCCGGGATCACCGTTATCGGCCTCGAGTGGCGACGCCGGCACCGCGGCAGCGTCCTCTCGCCCCGGCTTCGGCAAGGCCATTGACCGGCCCCGGCTGTCTGTCGGCGTTCGCTCGACTCGGTCGATTTCCGGCACGGCCTCACGGCCGCACGCGGCGGCGCGGCTCTTTTCAACCCGCCACGGAGTGGTCGGGCTGATACCGGCTAACCGCGGGTTGCGAACATGACAGTGGCGGCAGTTGGTGGGTCCGTATTCAGCGTGAAAGACCTGGCCAAGAAGTTGCGCACGGTACGGGTTACCCCTGCGCGGTGGCACGGCCGTTTCGGCGGCCGCCACCGGGCTATAGCAACACCATGACACCAGTCTGGAAGATCGAGAACACCGCCCCGGCACGCCTGCGCGTCACACCCGGCCAGCGCCACGACGTGGTCGTCATCGGCGGCGGGCTCACCGGCCTGGTCACCGCCCTACTGCTGGCGCAGAACGGCGTGGAAGTCGCCGTCGTCGAGGCCCGGCGGATCGGCGACGGAACCACCGGTGCCAGTACCGCCAAAGTCAGTCTGCTGCAAGGAATCCGGGCCCAGCGGATTCGGCATCGGCACAGCGCCGAGGTGTTGCGCGCGTACCTCGACGCCAATCACGCGGGGCAGCAGTGGCTTCTGGAGTACTGCGGCCGCCGCGGTGTCGCCTGGCAGCCCGCAGACGCCTGCACATACGCGCAGTCCGAACGCGAACTCACCTTCGTCCGAAGGGAATTCGGGGCGCTGCGCGAAGCCGAGATGCCGGTGGAATTCACCGACCGGATCGATGCACCGTTCCCCGCGCTGGGTGCGGTGCGGCTGGCGCGGCAGGCTCAGTTGAATCCGATGTCGCTGCTCGCGAGTCTGGCCGCCGAGGTGGAATCACACACGGCGCCCATCTACGAATCCAGCCTTGTCCACGGCGTGCACACCGCCGCGGCCGGCGACCACCTCATCGAGACCGAGCACGGCCCGATCCTGGCCGGGACCGTCGTCCTCGCCACCGGGACCCCAATTCTGGACCGGAGCGGATTCTTCACACGACTGCTGCCGCTGCGGTCCTACCTCACCGCATACCTTCTGCCACAGCCTATTTCGACAGGCATGTACATCACAGCCGGTGAGCCGACCCGCTCGATCCGCACCGTCCCCGACCCCGACGGCGACGTGCTGCTGGTCGGCGGCAACGGCCACGTGGTCGGACGGGGAGACCACACCGACGAGCTCGTCGCCGACCTGCGTGACTGGACCGAACGCTGGTACCCGTCTGCGACCCCGCTGACCACCTGGTCCGCCCAGGACTACCAGCCGATCGGCGAACTCCCTTACGCGGGCTCGTTGCTCCCCGGCCACGACAAAATCCTGCTCGCCACCGGCTACGCCAAGTGGGGATTCACCAATGCCGTCGCCGCCGCCCAGGTCGTGGCCGGCCAGATCATGGGCAAAAGGCCCGACTGGGCGGATGTCTTCGCCACCTGGCGACCCGATGAACTGCGCTCGCTGCCCGCCGCGGTCCGCATCACCACCGGTGTGGCGCTGGAATTTTGCGCCGGCTGGTGGCATCTGGCACGTACCGCTCCCGATGCCCTGCCGCCTGCTGAAGGTGTTGGTCGAGTCGAACGCCGGTTGGGGCGCCCGGCCGCCACCTGCACCGTTGACGGCACCACCACGACGGTGTCTGCCATCTGTCCCCATCTGGCGGGCATCCTGCGCTGGAATCCGGCCGAGAAGTCCTGGGATTGCCCGCTGCACGGTTCCCGGTTCGCCGCCGACGGCACCCGACTCGAGGGCCCGGCCACCGACCACCTCACCCCGCTGTCGACACCGGTCACCAGACCGCCGGCGCACATCCCGGAACCGGATGAGCGCTGACCACAGGCCCGCCGGGCACCACACCGCGCTAGCCGACCGGGTATCCCACGAGAGGGGCGAACGGCGCAACTCGACGAATTCCGGGCCGCCGGAGACGCCTCGCAGGTCCGGAGCCGGTTCGACCGTTTGAGTAGGCTGAGACACTGCTGGACCTATTTCTCGCGAGGGGAGGTGTGCGCCCGTGTCCCACAAGGAAAGTGATCCGCGTGGCGAGTTCGATCTCGCGGTCGCGGCCGCCGACGCGTCGATGTGGATCGTCACCACCGCCGCCGGCGGGCAACGTGCAGGCTGCCTGTTGGGGTTCGCGACCCAGGTCAGTATCGATCCGCGACGATTTCTCGCCTGCCTGTCGAAGCGGAACCACACCTATGGTGTCGCCTGTCGCGCCAGCCACCTGGCGATCCACCTGCTCTCGGAGGAATCGCTCGCATTGGCGCAACTCTTCGGCTCCAAGTCCGGATTCGAACTCGACAAGTTCGAGCACAGCGACTGGCAGGAAGGACCGCATTCACTACCGATCCTGACAGCGACAGCCAGCTGGTTCACCGGCGAGATCCTGGACCGCACCGATGTCGGCGACCACGTCGGCTTCCTGCTCGCACCGACCGCCGCCCGAGCGCCGACCCGAGGCGTACCTCCGCTGCGATACGCCGCTGTCGCCGACCTCATGCCCGGTAATCAGCCCTGACCCCCGGCAGCCGACTGGACAGGCCGCCCCCGGTTCCGTGGGGGCACAGCGCTGTCCAGTCACGATCGAGGGCATTACATCGGCCACGGGAACAACATGCTCCACATCAGCCGAATCATGTCCATCATCTGAGACATCAGCATCGAATCACCTCCTGACCATTGCGAGGTCCTTCGCCTTCGCAATACCCGAGGACACGAAACGTATGCGGCAGGCCAGGTCAGGCGCTTGTGCCCCGATGCTGGTGCCAGGGATGCAACACCCATATCCCCGCGAACAGGGAACCGAAGACGATTCCTGCGACGATCCCCGCCCCTGTGCCGGCGACGGTGTCGAAGATCAGGACCGCCACCCCGGTGAGTGCTATACCGAGCAGCCCGAGGCCCACGATGGCATAACGGTGAGCCGCGGTCACTGCACTCTCGATTCGGTGCCGCCGGAACACCATCCGATGCGCGGCTACCGGTGCCACCAGACAGATCGTGGCGCCTATCGAGGTGGCGACGACCACGAGATACAGCACACGCAGCGGCTCGGACAGGATGCCGAACCGATTCTGGAACGGAAGTGTCAGCAGAAATCCGGTCAGCAACTGCACGCCCGTCTGCACCACGCGCAACTCCTGCATCAGAGTGTTCCAGTTGCGGTCCAGCCCTTCGGTGGGTGTCTCGTTCCGGCCGCTCCTCACTCGCTTCGAATACCCGCAACGCCAATGATCAAGCGCTCCGACAGCACACAACACGCTCCTGACGCGGGCGCTCCCTGCTACCCCGGGCAAGAATCCGCAGCGGCAACGGCGCGTGTCGCCGACCTGAGGCCTTCCGCATGCGTCGAGACATAGCGATGTCGTCACCGAATTGGCGAACGCCCGATCGAGGGCTGCGACGGGTATCCCGCAGAACTCCCTTCCTCGAGCGTGCAAGTCACCGAAGGCCGCCATCAGCGGACCCCCGGCCGGTTCCGTTACAGGCCGGGGATCTCGGTGCGAGGGCCCACGAGACGGAGCGATCTAGGCGATGCTGCTCTGGCTACGCCACTCGCGGAGGGCGCCGTGGATCCGGTCGAACACGGCCGTCGGCGGACCGATCGGAAGATCCGCGGCCACCGAGCCGCCCACCCCCGGATGGGGGCGGGCGGGCGCGAAGGCTTCGGCGATGCGGACCGCGGTCGCAAGCCGGACTCGCTCGTCGTGGGACGTCTGCAGCTGTAGCTGACCGAACTCCTCCTTCTCCTCGAGTTCCGCATGTTCGACCACCCTCTCCGCGAAAGCCGCGAATCTCGAATCGAATTGCGGATGATCGAGCCCGAGGTCGTAGAGGGATGCCAGAGCGTGCTTGGCCTCCTGCTCCTCATGCAATCGGCTGTTGACGATCTCGCCACTCACCGCATGATGACGGGAGGCCGGATGCACAACCTCCGCCTCCGCGCACTCGTGCACGGCCAGCAGTCGGACCAGATCGTCGAACGCCTGCTGCCGGACCTGACCCTCGGTCACCAGGACCCGCTCGAGCAGGGCTTTGATCCGGCCATGCTGGGCTACCAGCAGGTCGATCACGTCCTGGTCACTCGGATCGGCCATGGACATCATGGATTCTGCTGCGCTCGCTGTCGAACTTCCTCCGCCTGGGCCTGGGCACGGTCCTTCTCCGCCTGGGCCTCCCGCTTGGCGGCATCACGCTGGGCTTCGGCCTTGTCCCGCTGAGCGCGGCCCTCCTCGCGGAGCCCCTCGTTGCCGAAGATCTTGCCCGCGGCTTCCTTGGCCGCGCCCTTCGCGCCTTCGACCACTCCGTCGACGCCTTCGCGCGCTCCTGCGCCGACACACAAGACCGACACCTCCAAGGACCATGCTCCACCGCAGAATTCGCGGTCGGCGTCGGTGCCATCTGCCATCTCTCGCCCCGGCAAAGCTGCGAGCCAAGACATGCGCTGAGCTGCGCCCCCGATTGGATCGGATCAGTCAGATTGGCCTGGCAGTGCAATAATTGGGCGGTGAGCGAACCGTCGGATCTGACCGCTGCCGGGACCATACCGGGCGACGATGCGGAGATGAACCGGCCGACTGCGGGGAGCTTCCGGTTCTGGTTCGGCTCCCGCCGCTGGGAGTGGTCTCCTGAGGTGTACCGGATGCATGGGTACACGCCGGGAGAGATCGAGCCCACCACTGATCTGCTGTTGGCACACAAGCATCCTGACGATCGTGAACACGTCGCCGAGGCGATCGCGCGGTCGATCGACGAGGGCATTCCGTTCTCGAGCCGCCATCGGTTCATCGATATCGCCGGGGGCGAGCACGACGTGATGGTGGTCGCCGACCATATCGTGGCCGACGATGGAACGCCGGTCGGCTCGGCCGGCTTCTATATCGATCTCGGTGCGGCCCGCGCCGAGATGCAGCGCGAGACCCTCGACGCGACACTGCCCGAGCTGTTCGAAAGCCGAGCCGAGATCGAGCAGGCCAAGGGCGTGCTGATGCGCATGTATCGCATCAACGCCGATCAAGCGTTCAAGGTATTGATGTGGCGGTCGCAGGAGACGAACACCAAGTTGCGGCTGTTGGCCACGCAGTTGCTCGCTGAGCTGTCCACCGTGCCTCCTGCACCACCCTCGACGGTCGCGGTGTTCGACCATATTCTGCTGACTATGCACACGCGGATCCCCGAGCCACCTGGTTCAGCCGACGATGCCGCTACGTCGACATCGCGTCACTGAGCACCTCGTGACGCAGTGTCGACAACGTCCGATTGAGCAGGCGTGAGACCTGCATTTGCGAAATGCCAAGTCGACCGGCGATCTGGCTCTGAGTCATCTCCCCGAAGTAGCGCCAGATCAGAATCTGTCTTTCCCTCGCGGGCAGGGCGGCGAGGAGCGGACGAACCGACATGGCACCGTCGAGCAATTCATAGCACGGCTCGAGCCGGCCCAAACGCTCCACCAATGCGTGCGACGGCCGAGACTCCTCGCCGTCACCGACATTGTCGAGGGATTCGGTCTTATAGCAATCGCCCGCGATCAAGGCTTGCGTGACCTCCTCCAGCTCCACGC
This sequence comes from Nocardia tengchongensis, assembly GCF_054781395.1. Classification (NCBI taxonomy): domain Bacteria; kingdom Bacillati; phylum Actinomycetota; class Actinomycetes; order Mycobacteriales; family Nocardiaceae; genus Nocardia; species Nocardia tengchongensis. Next base: position 448,987 of record NZ_BAAGUM010000015.1, on the reverse strand, counting down.
CGAGCTCCGCTGCGAGTTCCCGTGCGGTGGGCATCCGCCGCAGTCGCTGAGCCAGGACTTCGGTGGCCGGTCCGATACGGGCATGAAGCTCTTTGACCGTTCGACTGACGCGCACTGCCCAGGAACGATCACGAAAGTGCCTGCGCACCTCGCCCATAACCGTCGGTACCGCATATCCGAGGAACGTAGAGCCACGTTGCGGATCGAAACCATCCACCGCTTTGACCAAACCGAGAGAGGCGGTCTGTAGGAGGTCGTCGTACTCCTGGCCCCTGCCGACGAACCGGTGGGCGACGTGCTCGGCCAGTGGTAGTGCGCGTCGGAGAATCTCCTCGCGCAGTCTGCTGTGACGATCATCGTCGGGAGCCACTTGCGACAATGCCTCGAGCAACGGCTCCAGGCACTCATAGCTGTCGCGACGCGTATTGGGCCGGACGCTGAGCTCCGGCGCACGGGTAGCTGATGTCGACGCGGCCATATCGGTCTCCTGCGTCAGAGTTCGCCGAGCAGGCACACTACTGAACCGACTCGACACAACATGAATGCCCCGATTCGGCGTCACTCAAACGTGATCTATTCACACTTGCTGCTCGGCGAACACCGTTCAGCCTTCAGACGGTTCGCTCGGTTCGCTGATGAGATCGCGGGCTCGCTCCAGCATGTCCGCGAACGGCCCAGGGAACAGGTTGGCGCCCACCGATGCCATGGTCGGCCTGGCCGGCGCCGGAGCGGGAGTTGCGGCGAGTTCGCCAGCTCTGCGCATGGCCTGTAACTGGCGGGGTTCGAGCTCATCCCGCAAACGCGGGAACTCCTCTTCCTCCTCGCGCGCGTTGTGCGCAATCAGATAGCCGCTCAGCAGGATGAGCTTTTCCTCGAACTCTGCGGAGCCGTGATCGAGAGATTCGAGTTGGGTGAGTTGCACTCCGGCGTCATGCTCTTCCCGCAGCCGCGCATCGACCATTGCGGACCCGCCATCGAGTTCGATTCGGGCCCGCGGATGAATGATCTGCGCCTCGGCGGCTTCGTGGACCGCCAAGAGTCGCCGCAGGGTGAAGAACGTGACCTCTCGCTCAACGGAATCGACCGCGGCGGCAATGTCGGTGAACAGCAAACGCATCTGTTCGTGCTGGCGCACCAGTAATCCGATCACATCGTCCACCCCCGCCAACTCGACTGGATTGCTGGGATTCGCCATTCGAAACACCCCCTGCCAGACGTGCGGACCGCCGGTCGGCCTTGCATGGGCTGTACCCCAGGACGAGCCTCTTACACTGCGGGTTTCGAGCGGGCCCCACCTTCCCCGGGCCGATGCCGGCACACCGTGGCTTCGAGTGACTACGAATCAAGTCGAGTGGGCCCCAGCACATAGCGCACCAAGCACCCACTCGAAATGACAGAAGGCGTGGACTCAATCGCGGAAAGCGTCCTTGACCTTCTCCCCCGCGTCCTTCAGGTTGGACTTGACCTGGTCCGCCTTGCCTTCGTTCTCGCGATCCTTGTCGCCGGTCGCTCGGCCCAGTTTCTCTTTGGCCTTGCCGGCGAGATCCTCGGCCTTGTTCTTCGCTTTGTCGGTCGCGCTCATATCGATCCCTTCCAAATTGTCGACGGATACAGGGCCTTCAACCGACCCACTCCCTGCCTACCCGCGATCGGTGAAGGGAAACGGTCGTGACAACCGCCGTCAACCTCGTCAACCGGTCCCGTTTACGGCGCTACCAGGCGTGGTACCGCCTCGGCGACCAATCAAATCCGTGAGTACGAGGAGCGCACAAGTGGACGTATGGCCCCACAAGTCGGTGTACCGCGGCCGCTGGTCGAGACGACAACCGATCGGCGTTGGCTCGATCCAAGTCGGCTCGAATCGTGGTGGTGCCATCATGCTGTCCGCCGCAGAGCGCCCCAACGAATTCCACGATGCCTACCTGGCCGCGTGCACGTCAGTCGCAGCTCACTCGGTACTCCGCTGCCCCTAGGGCAGCGAAGTACCCCCGATGACCGCCCGTGTTGTGCCGGTGGCTAATCGTGGCACTACTGCGCCGAGCAGCACCATGCCGATGCCCAGCCCGAAGTGCAGCCAGTCGTCGGCGGTGTTGAGCGGCACGAAGTTGGCGTCGGCAGTTTTGTCTATAACCAGGCCGTACAACCACAGCACGAGATAGATGCTGCCGCCGACCAGCAGGAAGAGCCTGGCGGTGTTGGCTGTGCGAATCGCGGCCAGCCCGACCACGCCGAAGAGCAGATGTACGAGATTGTGCAACACCGACACTTGGAACAGGCCGAAGAGTTCGGCGCTGGTGTGATGGCCGGCCCAAGTCAGCGAGTCGTAGTGGGAGACGATGCCGGGGATAAAGCCGAGCGCGCCCACGAGCAGGAAGACAGCGCCAACCACCAGCGCGACCACCTGGACAGGCATCATCCGGTTCCCGGAAGTGGTCATGTCGGTCAACCTTTCGGTTCAGCAGGCGCACCGAAGTGGACCGCGGGCCGAGCGTCGGCTTATTTCTCGCCGTACCCGGGGAGGAACGTCGCAAACGAGCGCTTCCAATGTTGGAGGCCCGATCCTCAGGACGGTAAGCCCGACGGTAGCCCTGACACTTCTCGACGACTTGCGTTGCGCCGCATTCCTTCTCCGCTTGGGCTTTCTTCCAAGGGGCGTGACGCTCTGAGTTCGATTCGACTTGCGGGCGCCTGCCAATTCGGGCGTAACGGCAACGCGCGCATGTCCAACCGGTTCGCGGCCCGCGGTGGCTGTTATCCCCGTCTGAGCCGTTCTCACCGCTCACTCTCCTCGGCAGTGTTCCGCGGGCCGGGGTCGTCATGGACACGTTCATGCAGTGTCAGCAGCATGTGGTCGAACATGGTCAGGGCCTGTGGCAGGGGCGGCACACTCGGTAGTTCTGCCAGTAGCTGCTCAGCCAGGGCCCGGAGTTCGACGTCGGTCTCTTTCGAGCGCCACCGCAGCAGCTCGAGCGCCTGCTCGGCGTCGATCTGATACATGTACATTAGTACGCCTTTGGCCTGCTCGATCGCGGCGCGCGCGTCCATCAATCCGGGTAGTTGCGCGACGAGGGCCTGCTGTCCGGCATCGGCGATGGTGCTGGAGAGGTCGATGTAGAAGCCCGCGGTGCCGACCGGGCGGGAGTCGCTGTCGAGAATGCGGTCGGCGACCACCATCACCTGGTGCTCGCGGCCTTGGACGTCGATGAACCGGTGACGGCTCGAGAAGGGTTCGCCGTGCGCGATGGAGCGCGAAATGATCTCGGCGACCTGCTCACGGTCATCGGGATGTTTGTGGGCGAGCAGCAGATCGGTGGTCGGCTCGACCTCGCCGGGTGTGTAGCCGTGCATCTCGTACACCTCCGGCGACCACTCCCAACGACGGGTGGCGAACCAGAACCTGAAACTCCCGGTACGCGGGCCCGCAGGCACCGGCGGGCCCACAGCCCCCGGCTGCGGTTCCGGGGGTGTCTCGGCACGCGAACCCATGGGTTAATTCTCCGCTATTCCGGTGGCGTTCGCTCCCATCAGACCCGATCTCCACCTGAAACCCCTCGGACGCGGCGGGGCGCAGGATGGCATGCAGCGCCGCGCCCCGCGACACCATCGTGCGCCTGATGTCGCCCTACTTCTGGATGCGCTCGGCCAGCGAGACAATGATTCCTTCGGGCCCACGGACGTAGGCCATCCGCCACACCCCCTCGTATTCGCCGACACCTCCCACGAGGCCGTAACCGCCAGCTGCGACGTGGTCGACCACGGCCTGCAGGTCCTGCACCTCGAAGGCGATGTTGCGCAGGCCCAGTTCGTTGGCCGGTGCAGTCGGCGAACCCGGGAGGTAGTCAGGGCGTGCGAAGCTCGAGAGCTCCAGCGTCGTACCTCCGCCTGGCGCTCGCAGCATGACGATCTCCGTGGCAGCACCGGTCATGCCGATCACCGTATCCAGGAACTCGCCTTCGACGGCCATCTTCTGATCTGCTTCCAAGCCGAGGCTCACAAAGAAGGCGGCCACGGCGTCGAGGTCAGACACAGTGATTCCGACATGGTCGAAGCGCTGTACGAATCCCATTGGATGCCTTCCCGTTTCCTGAAGAGACCCGTGTCTGTCGACCGGACGCACTGGAAGTTTCGCCGTCATTATCTCGCGCGCGGTGGTCATTGACCGTTCTCGGCGTCCACTCGGCCCCGGGATGGCCATCATCGGTTTGCGCTTCGCGGCGCGCGGGTTCCTGACCGTGTCGACCGAAACAATCTGGGTATCCAGCTGGCGAGTCCCACACAACTGGCTGTGGCGAGAGCGTCCGGGGGATCCGACGCCTTACCGATCTCCGGAGGTAGCCATGATCAACGAAGTAGATCCGTTTCCGCGCGATCCGACTGAGCCACTGGAGCCACCGGAACCCGCCCCGCCGGTACGACCGCCGGAACCCATCCCCGTCCCGCAACAGCCGAAACCGATTCCGCCACCGGGCCCGGACACTCCCGAGCCGCCGAAGCCGTTCCCGAATCCTCCACCGCCCGACCCGACCCCGTGGCCCACACCGCAATGGACCATTACGAACAAGCGACTGGTGTTCGAGACTTCACCGTCGCAAGCCTAGGCCCCGTCTGTCCACAGGTGCGCAGGCTCAGTTTGCTGCTGGCCAGCCTGACTTCACGGAGCGCTCGCTGCACGTCGCTGTATGTGAGAGTTGTTGTCATGGTGGTTGTTTGGGACAGCCTGTCGGCAGCCACTCCGGATGCGCCGCACAGGTCCTAGTGGAATCTCACCGCCAAACGTCGGCCGGAATTCGCCTCCGCCTAAACCGATCTCAGCAGCCAGGCCGGTCACGGCCGCATACTGTGCGTCCAGACCGCGCGAACCATCGAAGTCCTCATGGAGGGCCGCCACCGGAACCCAGCGAGCTTCATTCGTCGGGCCGAACGACCGCCGACCCGAGCTCTTCCCGTCGATCTCTACCGGACGCCGGCGGGCCGGATGAATCATTTCCGGCGGCACTTGCGGTATCGCCACACGAACCAAGTCCCGTCCGGCTCGAGATGTTTCGGGGTGGATCCTCCGGTTACTCGACCGATTGCCGACAGTCAGTTGGCGTTACTGACCACGAAAGGAAGAACAGATGTTGATGCTCACCCCCACTGCCGTCCAGGCCGTTCGTGGTCTCACTGCGGGAGAAGGCGCGCCCATGGAAGCGGGGCTGCGGATCTTCTCTCCCGATGACGCCGAGAGCTTCCAGCTCGCGCTCGTCGTCGCGCCGTCGGAAGACGACGAAGTGCTCACCGCCGAAGGAGCCCGCATCTTCATGGACCGCAAGTCCGCCGACTACTTCGAGGACAAGATTCTGGACGCCGACCTCGATTCCAATGGATACACCACCTTCGTGGTCGGACCACAGACCCCCAACCTCTAGACGCGCGGTACCGGCGATGTCAGCGCATCTACGGCTCGCCCGGCATGTCGGCCATCGGGGTCCACAACAGGTCAATCCCGCAATCAGCCGCCGACGGTACGACCGTGACCGTGACCGCCGCGTTTCGCCGCGGATAAGCCGGGAACAGCGACAACGTCAAGCCCACATGAGGCAAGCCTCCGGAAAGGAGTCCACCATGCTGCGGCGAATAGCCCACCCCCTGCTGGCGACCGCCTTCGTCATCGACGGAATCGACACTCTCATCAATCCCGATCTCCGGATCAAGACTGCGACCGTTGCGCTGCAGAAAGGTGAGCAGAAGTTGCCACCACGGCTGGCCGCGCACCTGCCCGCCGACCCGGCACACGCGATCCGGGTCAACGCGGCGATCCGCGTCGGCGCCGGCTCGCTGCTGGCCATCGGGAAGCTACCGCGCCTGTCCACCGCCGTGCTCGCCGCGACCGTCGTCCCCGCAGCGATGTCCGAACAGGGGTTCTGGACCGAGCAGGATCCCGAGCGGCGCGCAGCAAAGCGCACCGCATTGTTCAAGGATGTGAGCCTGCTCGGCGCCTTGCTCATCGCTTCCACCGACCGGCAGGGCAAGCCCTCCCTCGGCTGGCGCGGCCGGCGTGCAATCGGAAAGCTCCATTCGGAGGCGGTCCCGGCTCACGATCGAGTCGTCCAGTTCGCCGATGCCGCAAGGGTTCACGGGCCGGAGCTTGCCGCGGCGCTGCAGGAGCGAGGTGAGCATCTCGCGGACGCTGCGCGCGACCACGGTCCCGAACTCGTTGCGGCAGTGCGTGATCGTGGCGAACGCCTTGTCGACGCCGCCCAGCACCATGGCGGACAGCTCGCGAGGACCAGCCGCGAGGTCGGCGTTCATTGGGGCCGGGCCGGCGCCTATCGAGGCGGGCAGCTCGTCGATGCCGCACGTGAGCACGGCAGCAGTCTCGCTGAGGGCGCACGGGAGCACACAGCGCAACTCACCGGCACCGTCCAGGAACAGGGTGCGCAGCTGGCCACCTCCACCCGCTCGGAGGGCCGGAGGCTCGCACGCCGCGCGCGAGAGTGGGGCGAACTGGCAAGGGCCAAGGCCCTCAGGACCCGGCGCAAGACAAGCTAATCAGATCACGAAATGAGTTGTGGCTGTTCGCGTACTGGCCTTCGGAAATGCCGGTTCGGCCGGGGCAACGCGCGCCGCGTCCCCCGACCGAGCCGGGCACGAATTCAGTTCGCGAGTCAGCGGGCGCAAAGCCGTCCGAGCCGCAACCGAGGAATCGAGTCGAGCCCATCGCCGACGAGCGAAGTCGACGTTCCGGGCCTTGGCGACTGGGCCGCTGTCGATTCGGGCATGGCGACTCCCACCTCTGGTGGGAGGTATGTCCCGCGATTACCCGCCCATTCCGGTGGTAACCCGTCAGTGTGGAGCCGACGCCGATCGACCAGCCGCATGTGCTGCGGGAGTATGCGTTCGTCGCCGACGGTGAACGGGGCGCGCTGATCGGGCCGCGTGGTGACATCGCCTGGCTGTGCGTACCCCGGTGGGACAGCTCCCCGGTGTTCGACACCTTGATCGGCGGCGCGAGCGGGTACTCGGTGACGCCCGACGAGCACTTCGTGTGGGGTGGCTACTACGAGTCGGGCAGCCTGATCTGGAACTCCCACTGGGTGACCGACTCCGCGGAGATCGAATGCCGTGAGGCACTGGCCTTTCCCGGAGACGCGCACCAGGTCGTGCTGCTGCGCCGGATACACGCGCTGCAGGGTGAGGCCCGGGTCACCGTGAAGCTGAACCCGGCCCACGAGTACGGATCGTCCCCGCTCCGTGGCGTTCGGCGTGTCGGGGAGGTGTGGGAGGCGCGGTGCGGCCGATTGCGGCTCAGGTGGAGCGGTGCGGCCACCGCAGTGCTCGACGACGACGCCCGCTGCCCAGGCTGGCGACTGTCGATCCGAGTACCTCCTGGGCAGTCTCACAACCTGGTGCTCGAGCTCACGGACATCGGACAGCCCAACCCGCCGCAGGACCCGGAAACATACTGGAAGGAAACAGAATTCGCTTGGAAGCGGGAGATGCCCTCGCTGCGGGCGAATGCCGCTCCGCGAGACGCGACGCACGCGTATGCCGTGCTGCGCGGAATGACCAGCACTGGCGGCGGCATGGTCGCGGCCGCTACCTCGGGTTTGCCCGAACAAGCCAAGCAGGGAGCCAACTACGACTACCGATACGTCTGGATCCGCGACCAGTGCCTCGCCGGGCAAGCGGCTGCTGCGGCCGGGGCACCGCTACTCCTCGATTCGGCGGTCCGGTTCACGACCGAACGGCTGCTCACCGACGGACCCGACCTGATGCCCGCCTACACCCTCCAAGGTGATCCGGTGCCACGCAGCCGGGCCATCGAGCTACCCGGCTATCCGGGCGGTCAGGCGGTGGCGGGGAATCGGGTGCGGGATCAGTTCCAGCTCGACATCTTCGGTGAAGCGCTGTTGGTGTTCGCAGCGGCGGCCCGTCTGGATCGGCTACTCGCGGATAATCGGAGAGCGGTCGATCTCGCAGTGAATGCCATTGCCGCACAACATGATCGACCTGATGCCGGAATCTGGGAGATCGACGACGAGCACTGGACCCATTCACGTCTCATCTGCGCAGCGGGGTTGCGCGCGGTGGCCGAATCTCCTGCCACCGGCGCCGACCCTACGGCGTGCACTCACCTGGCCGATGAGTTGGTGTCGCAGACGGCACGAAACAGTGTGCATCCCACCGGACGCTGGCAACGGTCGCCTCAACATCCAGAGGTGGATGCCGCGCTGCTGCTGCCGATCACCCGCGGTGCGTCACCACGCGGCGATCTGCGCGATCGGGCGACGGTCGCCGCGGTCGCGCGCGAATTGTCCAGCGAATTCTATGTTTACCGCTTTCGCGAGGGACGAAGCCCACTCGGCAGCAATGAGGGCGCGTTTCTGCTGTGCGGATTCGCGATGGCGATCGCGACGGCCGACCTCGGCTATCCGGTCGTCGCAGCACGCTATTTCGAACGCAACCGCGCCGCGTGTGGCACACCGGGCTTGTTCGCCGAGGAATTCGATGTCACCCAGCGTCAGCTGCGCGGCAATCTACCGCAGGCATTCGTGCACGCGCTGCTCTTGGAGGCATCCAATCATCCAGCCCTACAAAGGGAATGGATGGAAATCGAGGGCATCGGGCGGCGGCATCGAACGGCGCGAGGAGGGCTGTGAAAGCCCGCAGCAGAACCGAGACATGTCCGCGGGCGCGGATTCCCGGTTCGATATGTGCCGGTGCTACTCGTTCTGTTGCTCGTCGTGGTACTGGCCGGATTGGGCTTCCTGGTCAAAGTCGTGTGGTGGGTGGCGATCGCCGTGCTGGCGGTCTGGATCCTCGGATTTGTCTTCCGCAGCGCGGATGCTGCCGGTTCACGCAGTCGTTGGTACAGGTGGTGAGTCAAATCGAGGACGAGGTTATACCCAGCGAGTAAGAACATTTCGAATGCCGCGGACGCCGGCCGAGTGGCCGCGCCGAGCAAATTCCCGGACTACACCCGGACCGCCAGATCGCACGCGGGCGAGTCGGTGGTGAACGCCCGAAATTGGCCTGGGCTGGTCCTCTCGGTCTCGGAATGATCGCACTCGCAGCCACATTGGCGGTAGCTGGATACTGATTCACGGGCCGGGCTGCCGGGGGGCCGCGGTGAGCTGCGTGGCCCGCCTGACTGCCGGCACCGTGCTCGTCACAGGCGGGTCATACGCCGCGAAGGCCAGGATTTCGGGGACTCTCGAGCCCGCCACCGCTGACCTCGGGTTCTTCGCCTTTGCTTGAAGCGGTTAGTCGAATTCTCGTCGATGTTTGCGATGGCTGGTGTCGCACAGTGGGTAGATTTCTGAGCGGCGGCACAGGCACAGTGCCACGACACAGCGGTCGCAGCGGATAGTGCGGCCATCGGCCGTCACAACGTCCAGTGGCCCCTCGACGAGCGCGGGACCGTCGGCGGTGAAAGTGACTGTCCGCCTGTCATTGTCTGGATCGATCGGCACGAATGACCACCAACTCCTCGTCGCGTTGCCCCGGTTGGATCTGTCCAGTGTCGACCAGCCACGCTGCGCGGCTGCACAGTACCGGGCCGAACGGAATGGTCGCCCGAGCGACTGCCGCGGCCTTCATCCCGGCGGCGCGCAAAACGGCCAGCGTGCTGTCGACCCCCGACAACACGGATTGAACCATTAGCAACGTCCCAGTTTCGGAAAGCAACTCGGGTGCGAGCCGGCACAGGGAGTCGATCGCCGAACGCCCGTCGACGCCCGCGTCCCAGGAACGCGCCCCACCGCGAGGTGGACGGTCGCTCCAACACGGGACATAGGGCGGATTGCACACCATCACGTCGAAGGTCCTGCCCGGCAGAACCGTCCGAAAGTCGCCGTACAGGAGTTCGACGTCGATGCCACGGAGCCGGCAGTTGAGCCAAGCCGATATGAGAGCGGCCCGCGAAATATCCACCGCGGTAACCGACCTGGCGAACCGGGCGGCAGCAATTGCCAGCGCACCAGTTCCGGTACACACATCGACGACGCGTCGGTGTGGTGGGATGTGCGCATCGGCGTACGCGCGCGCGAGCAGCCGGGTATCGGCTTGGGGGCGATACACGCCGGGTGCGCGAATCAACATCATGAACAAGAAATAGCCCTGAATTCACTGTTCATTCGCGAGCGGGCGATCGAATTTGCCTCCGGCGTCGACTGCCTCCTCGATGAGCAGGGAGGTGCGATTGCCACGCCAGCAGGCGAGAACGTATTCGGCGAAGCGATCTTCCAGCAGACCGGTAGCGCTGATTCCGAAAGCGATCGAGGTGCGGAGTTCGGGTTCGGTCCTCAGCAGATCGCCGATCACCTCACGCCGCATCAGTTGTTCGTGGACGGCGTCGGCTTCGACATGTTCGCGGTAGAAGCGTATGCAGGCCGGATCGGCGTGCAGTCTTTCCAGTGCGCCGACCATGCGCCGCGATGCTGGAGAGGACGTGATCTCGACGGCAGCGAAGTGGCCGATTCCCGCGCCCCGAAGACCGCGGTGCAGCCCGAACAACGACATCATGTTGACGATCGCGAGCATCTGAGCCGGCACAGCATCCAGATAGAACAGGTACGAGGGATCCATGCCCGCACCGGCCAGCAGATTCGCATAGAGCTGCTGATGAATCCGGTCCGCGTGCCCGCCCCCGAACTCGTCGAATTCGACAGCAACCAGCGCGGCCTTGGCCCGTCCCCGCAACCGCGGAATCATCCACGCGTACGGGTCGGCCTCCTGGTGATGCAGGATCGACCGGTGTGCGAAATACTCTCGCACCTGCCACGGCTGCCCTCGATCCTGCAAAAACGCCGCCACCCCGGCCTCCACGGTGGGGACGGTCAGCAGAGCGTCGAGTTCGATATCGAGATCCCGGTCGTTCCCGACGTCGCTACGCAACGCCGCCAGGAACCGGCGTTCCAATTCAGCGCGCAGGCGCAGCAGCTCGGGGTCCCACTCCCAGTCTTCGTCCACACCATCGAAACCCGCATAATGCAGGCCATAGCAGGTGTGCAGCGCCAACTGCAGATCGCGACCGGCTGGGTCGGCCTCGTCGGGCACGTTTGGCACCGGGGCTCCAGCGCTGTCCCCCAGCACCTCGAGAACGCCTGCGGAAAGTTCGCCACATGGCTGCGGGCGGCCCCGTCGCGGACCCGCCGGACTGCGGAACTGAACTGGATTCCCGAGACCACGCACGGTAGAGCCTCCTTCATCGTCATGGAGCTCGGTTCCCGAGCTGTCGGACTGTTGCCTACCTAATCGATCTACCCGCGATCCTCTCGGCTATTCGATCCTGGGCGGACGAAGTACCGAAGCCGCACCGACCAGGTGTTTCGCGTCCGGCCGGTATTCCACCCGTTTGGAACTCTTGGTCACTCCGAATGCAGGACGGCGGCTCAGGAGACCCCGAGCCCGGATACCGCGAGATTCGCCGGATCCTCGATCGGCTCGCCGAGCACGGCGTCGAGGGAGACATCGTGCGGGTCGTCGACTACGACGTCCGGCCCGGAGTCAGCACGCGCACGGAATCGGTGCATACGTAAGCAGCACAACAACAACGAGCGTCGTCGACGACCTGAGGTGCATCGCAGATCGGTCGGCTGCGCTCCACACACTGTGCTGGCAGATGTCTCCCCGCGGGAACCGGCAGGTAGCCGGTTCAGGACGTGCGCACGCTGAATTCCGCGGTGATGGCGCCAACGAAGTCGGGTAGATCGTCGGGATTGCGAGAGGTGATCAGCGTCCAGCCTTCGGAGTCGCTGCGAACGACCGGCTCGTCGGCCCAGGCCGCCCCCGCATTGATCAGATCGGTGCGAAGCGACGGATACGAAGTCAGCGTTTTGCCAGTCACCACTGCGGCGTCGACCAGCAGCCACGGGCCGTGGCAGATGGCTGCGATCGGGCGGTCGCCCGCAATCGCGGATCGGACGAGTTCTCTTGCCCTGTCGTCGATGCGCAGCTTGTCGGCATTTACCGTGCCGCCCGGGATCACCACCACGTCGAACTCGCCAGGATCTACCTCGCCGAGCGCTATGTCCGGCCGCACCGGTTCGGACTGGATGAGGTCGTACCGATACGTCTGTACGTCGATCGCCTCCACTGCCGCATGGGTCACGTGTGCGCCACGAGCACGCAGTTGATCTCGGGGAACCACCAGTTCATCTCGTTCCACCCCGGTATTGGAGGTGATGATCAGGACGCGAACGCCAACGAGTTCCGCTGACACCGAGTTCTCCTCCCGTCTTACCTGTCGCGTTTCGCTCGCTCGCCGACCTCGTCGTTGAGATGCCGTCGCCCGTTGACGGTGCGCCTCGCGCGGACCGCGACTTCCTTCGGAAGTAGTGCGCTGCCAAACCATCTGATCTGAACGTCGTTCGCAATACCCGCAGCGAACGGCTTCAACCCCGGCGCGGTGCGATACCCGGTTCCGCGGCGGACAGTCGCTGCCCTCCGAGGCTTCGCAGGTGAGGCTCAGCTCTGTGTAGGCGTGGCGTTACCGGCTTCCCCGATCAATCGGCGCGCCAGCAGGACCTTGGCTTGCTCCGCGCCTTTGCGTCTTTCGGCCTGGGCTCGGCCGAAGAACTCCACCAGTTCACTGTCACCGGACCGTTCGGCGTCACGGCGATAGACCTCCATCCGCAACGCGTTGCCCAGGCACGCCTCGGTGAACCAGATGACGTTGTAATCCTTGTCCTCGGTGCCGGTGTATTGGCCGGTCTCTTGTGCTTTCGACATGGGTTCCTCCTGATGGTCGCTGTAGGACGCCGGCCTCGAGCGGCGAGGCCCGCCCATCGAATCGGCGTCGTCGAGCACCTCCCCGCCGTGCGGGAAGCCAAACCGCCACGACACAGTCAGCGGGCCAACCGTGTGTACGCGCTGTGAGTGGGTAGCCGACCGATATCCCACCCACGCCGAACGGAAGGACACCACCGTGACCCGGTTCGGATACACCTTGATGACCGAGCAGAGCGGCCCGCGCGAGCTCGTCCGTTACGCCGTCGCCGCCGAACAGGCCGGATTCGACTTCCTGGTCAGCTCCGATCACTACTCGCCGTGGCTCGAGTCCCAGGGCCACGCACCGCACGCTTGGACCATGCTCGGCGCCGTGGCACAGGCCACCGAGCGCATTCCCCTGATGACCTACGTCTGCTGCCCGACCATGCGCTACCACCCCGCGATCGTCGCGCAGCAAGCCGCGACCCTTCAGATCCTCGCCGAGGGCCGATTCACCCTCGGACTCGGCAGCGGCGAAAGCCTCAACGAACACGTGATCGGCGCGGGCTGGCCCGGCCTCGACGAACGGCAGGATCGGCTCGCCGAGGCGATCGGTTTGATCCGGGACCTACTGACCGGGGACACGATCAGCCGCGCCGGGCACTGGTATCGGGTCGACGCGGCCAAGATCTGGGATCTGCCCGCACAACCGATACCGATCGCGGTCGCGGTCTCCGGACCCGAGTCGGTCCGCCGATTCGCCCCACTGGCCGACGCGATGATCACCACCGACCCGGACCCCGAACTCGTCGACTCGTGGCAACACATCAAATTCGTCGATCACGGCAACGGGCCCTCGCAAGTTACCGGACAGGTCCCGATCAGCTGGGACACTGACCGCAACAAGGCGATTCACCGCGCACACGACCAATTCCGGTGGTCCACGTGCGGCTGGGACGTCAACGCCAATCTGCCCACCCCCGCGGGATTCGCGGCCGCGACGCAATACGTGCGCCCCCGCGACCTGGCCGAGCAGATCCCCTGCGGCCCTGATTTCGACGACGTCGCCGAGTCCGTACGCCCGTACCAAGACGCGGGCTTCACCGACATCGCGCTCGTCCAGATCGGCGACGAACAACAGGATCGATTCCTCGCCGAAGCAGCATCACCGTTACTCGACACGCTCCGCGGGACCTGAGGTCATCCCCGGAACATCGAATGTCGCCCATCCGAGCCGTAAGGGAGATCGCCGTGAATCATTCCGCCGCACCGATACTCGATGCCCTGGCCGATTATCAGCGCTTGGGCCGGTACGGGTTCACCCCGCCCGGTCACCGGCAGTCGCGCGGAGCCGACCCCCGCGTGAATGAGATCCTGGGTGCGGCCCTGCGCGCGGATATCCTCGCCGGACCGGGCATGGACGATCGTTTGTCCCGCGGCCACCACCTCGCCGACGCCCAAGAACTGATGGCCGACGCCGTTGGTGCGGAGTACGCCTTTTTCTCCACCTGTGGCAGTTCGCTGTCGGTCAAGGCGGCCATGATGGCCGTCGCGGGCGGCGACGGCGGGCTCGTCCTGGGCCGGGACAGCCACAAATCGATCGTCGCCGGTTTGATCTTCGCCGGCGTACGGCCCTACTGGGTGTCACCCAGATGGGATGCGGCTCGGCACTTCTCGCATGCGCCGTCGCCGGAACAGGTGCAGGAGGCATGGGAACTCCATCCGGAGGCGGCCGGCGCGCTGATCGTCAGTCCCACGCCGTACGGCACCTGCGCAGACATCGCCGCGATCGCCGATGTCTGTCACAGTCACGGCAAGCCACTCATCATCGACGAAGCGTGGGGCGCGCATCTACCGTTCCACGAGGACCTCCCGATCTGGGCCATGGACGCGGGCGCGGACATCTGCCTGGTCAGCGTGCACAAGATGGGCGCGGGATTCGAACAAGGCTCGGTATTCCATCTCCAAGGCGATCTCGTCGACCGGGACCGGCTGCGCGAGTGCGCGGATCTGCTCATGACGACCAGCCCCAACGTGCTGCTGTATGCCGCCATGGACGGCTGGCGCCGACAGATGGTCGAACACGGCCGTGACCTGCTCGGCGCGGCACTGAAGATTGCGGGGTACGCGCGCCACGAACTCGGTACCATCCCCGGCATTTCGGTGATGGAGGACGAGCTGCTCGGCGTCGAGGCCTCCCACGACCTGGATCGTCTCCAGGTCCTGATGGATGTCTCCGCCACCGGCGCGACCGGTTTCGAGATCGCCGACTGGATGCGCGAACACCGGCGCATCGATCTCGGCCACATCGATCACCGTCGCATTATCGCGACCTTGTCCATGGCCGACAGCACCGAAACCGTCGACGCCCTCGTCACCGGCCTCGCCGCATGGCGTGCTCAGCTGCGCGACCCCGCGCCGCACGGCATCCGGCTGCTCAGTCCCCGTGAATTGCAACTGGATTCAATCATGCTGCCGCGCGACGCCTTCTTCGCACCGTGCGAATCCGTTCCGATCGATCGTGCTCCCGGCCGCGTCGCCGGCGAACAGGTCACTCCGTATCCGCCGGGAATCCCCGTCATCGTGCCCGGTGAACTGATCAACGTCGCCGTCATCGACTACCTGCGTTCGGGTATCGCGGCCGGGATGAACGTGCCCGACCCTGCGGACACGTCACTGGATACCTTGCGCGTCGTCGCAGAGCACGCCGTGCCTTGACGCGGAGGCCGGGGGCGGGTGACGTGCTGCTGCGGCCTGATTATCCGGGCTGTCGTCGGGTAAACGGGCGGTATGGAACTGCTGGGTCCTACCCCGGGATGCGGGCGGGTCGGGCGCCTTCGGCCCCTACGGCACGGTGCCCATCGAACACGCACAGGCCGCATCACCGCCGACCAAGTCACCCTTACCCGCCCGGCATCCCCGTGATCGTGCCCGGCGAACTCATTGACACCGCGGTCATCGACTACCTGCGCTACGGCCTCGGTTCCGTCTCCGATCAACCCGCTGTGCCGACCGGGGGCAACTATGCCTTGCGCTGTGCGCTGGAACGGCTCGGGTTGGCCTGCATCGCTGCCTTCGGGTCAAGTTCGTCGCGTTTGGCTTGCACGCCCGCCTCGACGCGGTCGCCTAAGTCCTTGTCCACGTGGCGCCAATAGTCGAATGCGCGAAGCAGTACTGGCTCACTGACACCGTTCAACAAGTGCCCGACGATGTTGTCGGTCAATCGCTGCCGCGCGGCGTCGTCGAGAACTTCGCGCACCATGGTGCCCGGCTGGCTCCAATCGTCGTCATCCGCGCGGAGGGTGTACGCCTGGCGCACCATCTCTCCGTCGCTGTACCAGGTTGCCGGCTCTCCACTGATGACCGGGTCGGCATGGGGTCCGCCCTTCGAATTGGGGACATACACCGGGTCGCCCGGGTTGCTTCGGCGCATGGCGCCGTCCTTCGAGTACGACCGGACCGTCGTCGCCCGCGCAGCATTGACCGGTAGTTCCTTGTAGTTCACGCCGATTCGGTGTCGGTGCGCGTCGGGGTAGGAGAACCATCGCCCCAGCAGCATTTTGTCCGGGCTAGGGCCGGTACCCGGCACCGCATTGCTGGGTTCGAATGCGGCCTGCTCGATTTCGGTGTGATGGTCGGCAGGATTGCGGTTCAGGGTCATCGTGCCCACGTCGATCAGCGGGTAGTCGCCGTGCGGCCAGACCTTGGTGAGGTCGAAGGGGTTGTACCGGTAGGTTTTCGCGGCGTCGAACGGCATGATCTGCATCTTCAAGGTCCAGCTCGGGAAATCGCCACCTTCGATCGACTCCCATAGATCCCGCGTGTGGTAATCGGTGTCCATGGCTGCCATCTGGTCGCCTTCGTCCTGCGTGAAGAATTCGATACCTTGATCGGTCTTGAAGTGGTACTTGACCCAGAATCGTTCACCGGACGCATTGATCCACATGTAGGTGTGGCTGGAGTATCCGTTCATATGCCGCCAGCTGCGCGGGATACCCCGGTCTCCCATCAGCCAGGTCACCTGGTGCGCGGACTCCGGTGACAGGGTCCAGAAGTCCCATTGCATGTCGTGGTCACGTAAGTTGTTGTCGGCGCGGCGCTTCTGTGATCGGATGAAATCTTGGAACTTCATCGGGTCGCGCATGAAGAACACCGGGGTGTTGTTGCCGACCAGATCGAAATTGCCTTGCTCCGTATAGAATTTGAGCGCAAACCCACGCGGGTCGCGCCAGGTATCGGGGCTTCCGCGTTCGCCCGCGACAGTGGAGAACCTAGCGAGCATTTCGGTCACTTTGCCCGGCTGAAACAAGTCCGCTCTGGTGTAGGCGCTGACGTCCTCGGTGACCTCGAATGTGCCGAACGCGCCGCTGCCTTTCGCATGAGGCTGCCGCTCCGGCACACGTTCCCGGTTGAACGCAGCCATCTTCTCGATCAGATACGCGTCGTTCAACAGGATCGGCCCGTCGGGGCCGATCGTCAGGGAATGCTCGTCGCTGGCAACGGGGATTCCAGCGTCGTCGGTAGTGAAGTTCGAATCAGTCATCTCCCTGTCACTCCTGTAATAGTTGTGCCCCGCGGTGGCGACCCGCCCGGCCGAGTCGGTGCCGCGCCGCTTGGCCGTATCCGCGAGGTCTATCGCAGCCATCACACTCATAGCCAGACCCACCGAACCCGGACACAGTGTCCGGGACGCCGCCGCGCGGACACGATCGGGGACCGCGACCCACAATGATCTTCCCGCCCGGTTCCGGGGGATCTGCCGTCCGTCGGGTGGGGCAAACCCCCGACCAGGGCAACGGTTGGCGACACCGTCGAGCAGTTCGCAACCACGAGTACACAGCGATGAACTATCAAGGCCCGCATGTCTCGACTCGGGTCCTTACCACCGCCCTCGACGATAGGTCCTGCCCCCCGGCTGCCGGGGGTGTTCGGCCGAAGAAAAGATCAAGATTCGACACGACGGGTCCTATACCCGCCAACGCCAACACGCGCGATCGCACCCAGCCCGGCGCGGATCATCTGATCGAGCAAGCGATCCAGTACGGCTGGACTGCATGAAGCAACTTGAATGCTGGGCCGGCCTCGCCCTCCAGTCCTGTCGGACGTCGTGTGATTACCATTGCGGTGCGTTTCACTCCGACCCAGACCACCTGAGCACATACGACGTCTCCAGCCTGACCCACCCGATCCACTCGGTCGCTTCATACGGCGATATGTCCCGCCAACACCCGACAGTCCGATCGCAAGATTCAGCCCGAGCAGCTCCGGCATGAATGTCAGCGGGAATCTGCTCAAACTCAGCCAGTAGACCGGCACCGCAAACGACGCATCCTTGAATCCATCCCACTGCGAGAATTCCTTCGATGCCGTTGGCGGGCATCGACACCCGAATCGCGATCGGCCAGGTGCTGATGCTGGTTTGGCTGCCCCCTGCGGGGGTGAACCGCCCGGACTCCTCAGGCCCAGTGGATCCGGAGCCTGGCCGAGTACGCGGTCACGATATTGCCCGCAATCCGCGCAGTTCAGGAAGCTGTCTAGCTCGGGTGGAATTCGTTGGGCGGCTCGGCGGCCGGATGCATGACGGCGTGCCACCACGATTCGAGCCGACTCGGATCCGGCCAGCGCACCACTGGCACATCGGCATCGGAACCGCTGGTGATTGCGGGTGCGACCCAACGTCTGCTTCTCGGTCGGCGAGCGGGCCCGTCGCCGGCGGGATCGTGTGGGGTTGCTGTCATGGCGTACCTCCGAATCTCTGCCCGACGCCCGGTCTCACCGGGGCGGGCTGGATTCTCAACTCGCGGCGGCGGTGTACGCCGAGGTCGACCGCGCGCGAGGAAAGCCACGAAGGCCCAGGGGCTGTGCCGAGGGGTCTGCGCCACCGCAGAGGGGGCCGACTTGCACCAGAGTAGGCGTCCAAGGTCAACGGCAGGCTACGTTCCCCCGCTGACCACATCGGATGGACAAGGGTCTCGCCCCAGCGTCGCGGTAGCGCACATAGGGCAAGACCCTCGTATCGGCCCAGCCAGTCGGGGGTTTTGCGCTGTGCCGACACTTACCGCATACCAACAGGTCGGCCTTTTAACCGGTCCGTGCCCGATCGTGGCCGACAGATGATGCGGTCGTTACCGGGGCTCCGACGAGTGACGGTAGACGGGAGTTCCTGAAACCGCAGGTCCAGCAGCGAATCGAACGGTGGTTCACATCCGCTGACGGGCGTGTTCCCCGAGGGCTTGGCGAGCCCCTCCCCACCGGTGTCTACGAGCCGGAAGCCGCCCATGATCCGATCACGATGTTCGAGGTCACCGATCGGGTCCGCGCAACCATCCAGCAGATGCTGTACCCGCGGTTGACCGCGAACATCGCGCCCCCTCCACTGGCTGACCGGCACAACGAGGTACCGGCTCGCCTGCCCAGCAACTAGCAAGAACCTCTACCCAGCGCCGCACTGACGATTGAGCGCAGCAGACCTGGGTAAGCGCTGGTCAGGAGGTAGAAGAGATGACCGCATTAGTAATCGTTCTCTTGCTCGTCGTGGTGCTGGCCGGACTGGGCTTCCTGGTGAAAGTCCTGTGGTGGGTGGCGATCGCCGTGCTGGTGGTCTGGATCCTCGGGTTCGTCTTCCGTAGCGCGGATGCCGCCGGTTCACGCAGCCAGTGGTACCGGTGGTGATGAAC
Organism: Nocardia tengchongensis; assembly: GCF_054781395.1. Taxonomy (NCBI): domain Bacteria; kingdom Bacillati; phylum Actinomycetota; class Actinomycetes; order Mycobacteriales; family Nocardiaceae; genus Nocardia; species Nocardia tengchongensis. The sequence continues at coordinate 429,617 of NZ_BAAGUM010000015.1, read as the reverse complement.
GACGAACCATCGCACGATGATCGGGTCGGGCAGCCGCATTCCGACAGCGAACCGGCCCCGATCCAGGCTGCCGAGCAGCGTGCGGCCGAGCTCTCCAGCCATCAGCATCCGCTTGGCAGGCCCGGGCGCAGATTCGACCGGAAGTCGCCGTTCATGGTGGGACTGACCGGTGCGGCCGGAGTGCTGGTCACGGTCGGGGCGGTGCGGGTCGTACTTGCGGCGCACGAGGCGCTACTGCTGGTGGCGGCCGGGTTGTTTCTGGCCATCGGCATGGAGCCCGCGGTTTCCTGGCTGGTTCGACACCACGTACGCCGTGGTTTCGCAGTCGCTCTGGTGTTCCTGATCGTCGCGGGCGGTCTGGCCGGGTTTCTGTGGGCCGCCGTCCCGCCGTTGATCGATCAGGGACAAGGCCTGATCCACCACGCTCCCGATGTCCTGCGCAACCTCGAGGACCGCTATCCCCTGGTCCGGGAGGCCGCCGAGCGATTTCACCTCGACCAACGGCTGAGACAGGGCACCGACACCGATTTCGGCGAGATCTCCCATGGCCTGGTCGGGGCGGGAAAGGTGATCTTCGGCGGTATTACTGCCACGGTGCTGGTCGCGGTGCTCACCGCGTACTTCTCGGCGAATTTCCCGGCCTTGCGCGCCAACCTCTATCGGCTCGTCCCGCGAGATCGCCGACCCCGCGCGGTCCTGCTCGGGGACGCGATCTTCGCCAAGGTCGGCGGTTACGTACTGGGCAATCTGTTGATCTCCTTGATCACCGGAGTGGTCACCTTCATCTGGCTGGCGGCGTTCGATGTCCCGTTCCCGCTGGTGCTGGCCGTGCTCGCCGCCGTGCTGGACCTCATACCGTTGATCGGCTCCACCCTCGCGGGAATTGCCATCACGCTTGTCGCACTGACGGTTTCGCTGCCGGTCTCCGTGGCCACCGTGGTCTTCTTCATCGCGATGCGCGGAATCGAGGACTATCTGCTCGTACCCCGCATCATCGGGCGCACGGTGCAGGTTCCTGCGGTGGTGACGGTCGTCGCGGTGCTGGTCGGCGGTTCGATCCTCGGCGTCCTGGGCGCGCTGCTCGCCATTCCCGTCGCCGCCAGTCTGCTCCTGCTGATCCGAGAGCTGCTCTACCCGCGGCTGGACCATCCCGGTTCGTCGACGACCTGAAATACGGCGCACCGGAATCGGCCGACTGCGTGTCCGTCCGCGGTTCAGGATGTGCGCACGCTGAATTCCGCGGCGATCGCATCGACGAAGTCGGGTAGATCATCGGGTTTGCGGGACGTGATCAGCGTCCAACCTTCGGCGTCGCTGCGAACTACCGGCTCGTCGACCCACATCGCCCCCGCGTTGATCAGATCGGTCCGCAAGGAGGGGTACGAGGTCAGCGTCTTGCCTTTCACGACCTCCGCGTCGACCAGCAACCACGGGCCATGGCAGATTGCCGCGATCGGGCGGTCGGCCGCGATCAGCGATCGAACGAGTTCTCTTGCCGGGCCATTGGTTCGGAGCTTGTCGGCATTGACGGTGCCGCCGGGGATCACCACGATGTCGAACGTGCCGGGATCGACGTCGCTCAGCGCCATGTCGGGCCGCACGGGTTCGGACGGAATGAGGTCGTGCCGAAAAGTGTGCACGTCGATCTCCTCCACGGCGGCGTGGGTGACGTGCGCGCCGAGAGCGCGCAGTTGGTCTCGGGGAAGCAGTAGTTCCTCCCGTTCCACCCCCGTATTGGAGGTGACGATCAGGACACGAATACCGTCGAGTTCTGCTGACACCGCTCTCTCCTCTCGTCATATCTGCCGATCGCAATACCCGCCGCCGACAGCCTCAACCATGCGATACGACCTTGTCGCGGGCCGTCGGTGCGTACGGGCCGTGAGTGGGTAGCCGACCGGTAGCGGAATCACCGCGCCACGCGTTTGAGAACCTGAACACCGGGAACTGCGTGAGGGCAATATTCGATTCCACGAAGGAATAGTCATGATCATCCTGGGCCTCGTTCTACTGATCTTGGGGTTGGTTCTCGGGATTGGCATCCTCACGACCATCGGTGTCGTTCTGCTGCTCATCGGCGCAGTCCTGTGGCTGCTCGGGACGGCCGGGCGGCCGATCGGCGGCCGCGCGCACTACTGGTGATCGGGCGATCCCCGAAGCGCGTCGCGAAACCCGAAATCCCCGGCCCACACTGTAGCGGGCCGGGTACTCGGCGTGGTCCGCACCAGCTCCTCGAACTCTGTTTCCCGGGGCCCGCCCGCGGCCGGCTGTACCTGATGCAGGAGTGACTCGAGCTCACCATGTTGGGAGACCAGCAGGTCGATCACGTCCGGGTCGTGCTGGGACATCGATATTCCTCCGATTGTCGGATTGCAGGGACAACCGGGGCCTACCCCTGCTGTCCGACCCGAAACAGGCTGCCGGACAATTCGTTTCGATGCGCCGGGGTGATTGTTTGGAGCGCACGGAACCGGGCAATCGACTCGAGGGGTGACCGAATGCGAGGAAGTGTTCCCCATGACCGGACACGCGATTCGCACCGTGACCGTCCTGGCCGCGGTGCTGCTCATACCCCTCACCGGGGCGTGCGAGCAGGCCAAGGAAGCCGTCAACAAGGGCGGCAGTACACCGTGCAGCGAATTCACGCAGCAGGATCAGGCCAAGCAGCGGATCACGGTCCGCAAATATCTCGAGCAGGACACGAAGGTGACATCGTCCGCCGCGCCGGACACGGTCGACGCGTCCATCGCGGCCATCACCCTGATGTGCGAGGCGCAGCGCAATCCGGACACCCCGATCCGGGACGCGGACCTGACCGGCATCCTCGTGCCGAAGAAGTAGCGACGGCGCTACGCGGTGACGCGGCCGTTTCGGCGGCCGTCACCGGGCTATAGCGACCATATGACACCGGTCTGGAAAACGGAGTGCGTGGCCCGACGCCAGACCCGGTGCCGCGTCGGCAATTTCCGCGACGGCATCGGCGACTTGTTCCTGCCATCGCGAGCCGTCGCCCCACTCGAGGTGCGACCACTACCCCGTCGATGGGGCAGAGCCGAATTCGCGTGAATCGACCGTAGGCACGTCGCGTGGCCGGCCCCTCCTATTTGATCACGCCCTTGCTCGAAGAACAGTGCCGCACAACGATTCCACGCTTTTCACTGCGATCGAATCGCTCGCCGAGTACTGGCGACGCAGCAGGGCGAACTCGTCGGCCACCCCGTCGGTCGCGAGCTCTTCCCGCACGTGCAATCCAGCAGGGGGCTTTCGGGGTTTTGCGCAGCCCGGATCGGTCCCGGACCGTAGGCAGTCCGATCGCATATTTTCGCAGTTCCAGGGTAGTCGAGCAGCGTTAGTTTCGAAAAATGGGGGGTGAGTGCGAGGAGTCGAAGATGAGCACCACAGTTACGATCGTCATCATTGTCGTCGTCGTATTGGTCATCTTGCTGGTGGCCGGCACATGGGTGTTGACGCGCAGACGGCGCGAACATCAGCGGGTCGAAGCCCAGGGCATCCGTGATCGCGCGGCGGAACGGGAATTCGAGGTCGCTCAGCGAGAAGCGCGGGCGGAGGAGACGGCAGCCAGGAGCCGGGCGGCAAAGGCAGAAGGCGAGGTCAAGGCGGCGCAGGCCGAGCAGCTTGCCCAGCAGGCCTCCGCACACCGCAGCGAGGCGGCGGATTCGCGAACCGAATTGGACAAGGAGTGGGAGCGCGCGGACACGGTCGATCCGGACTCGAAGTCAGGTGAGAAGCCGCAGAAGGCCGAACCGGGGCAGTCCAACAACCCCGGATATTGATCCTGACCGGTGTCAAACCGTGTACAAGGAGGCCCATGAGGACCAACCGCCGGCCCGATCCTCGACCCGCGACAAGTCGCCCTGGCGACGTCGTCTGCTCGTAATAGAACCCGCGCCCGAAGGGATTTCGGCAGAATTGACATCCTCGTCTCGATGCTGCTGCCACTCCCCTGACCGAAAGGCATCGTCATGCCCAAGGAATGGACCGACAAACAGGAACGCCAGTACGAGCACATTCGCGACTCGGCCGAGGAACGGGGCGCGACCCCGAAACGCGCCGAGGAGATCGGCGCCCGCACGGTCAACAAGAATCGCGCCCGAGCCGGGCAGACCAAGACCGCCAGCCGTACCTCCCTGCAGGGCAAGTCCCCGCAACAGCGCGGCGGCGAACGATCCGGACGGCGCGGCCCGAAGGGCCTGACCCGCGATCAGCTCTACAACGAGGCCAGGCAACGCAATATCAAGGGCCGCTCCAGCATGTCGAAGGCTCAGCTCGCGCATGCCCTCGGTCACGACTGATCTGTTGACCACGCACGCGCGGATCCCCTAGCCACCTGGTGGAGACAAGCATCAGCGCACCCTTGGCCTGCTCGACAACCGCTCGCGCGGCGTACAACTCGGGCAGCCGGTCGGCCAGGGTCTCCTGGCCGTGTTCGACGAGCGTCTCGGTCATGTCCATGTAGTAGCCGGCCGTGCCGACCACTCGGCCGGCCTCGTCCAGCATTTGATCACTGACGACCAGGACCTCGTGCACCTGACCGGCGGTGTCGACGATGCGGTGGCGGCTGCAGAACGGCTCCGCGTATTCGACCGAACGGGCGATCGTGCCGGCAACCTGTTCACGATCATCCGAATGCTTGTGCGCGAGCAGCAATTCCGTGGTCGGCTCGACGCTCCCCGGTGCGTAGCCGTGCATCTTCGCCACCTCGTCGGACCACTCCCACCGCTGATCCGCGAACCAGAAGCGAAAAGCGCCGACCAACTGCGGGCCGTCGGCACCCATCACCGATTCGAACGCCCGAGTATCCTCAGGCGAGATCTCGCCACGCTCTCCCACAGCGCAATTATCGGACTCCGACTCTCGGGAAACAATTCGCGATGTTCCGCCACATCGCGAGCCCCATCCCACTTCTCTCTATCCTGTGAAATAGCTTCCACGACCTCACCGGTATCACGGTGAGTCAGGAATCATCACAGTGAAAGACACAGGTTTCTAATCGCGCCCGGTACGCCGGCCCGATTCCCGGGCCGAACAGCGTTATTCCAGAGGCAGTTACGCTTGATTGGCCGACCGGGGATTCGATCTGGCGGGGGTGGTTCGTACGGACGCTGCGCTACCAAGACGTTGCGAAGTTGACGCCCGGTAAACCGCCGTGATTGCCGAAAGAGGTCTTCCACCAGTTGTCGAGCGAGCTCGGATCCGGCCACACCGACCCGATCCAAGGAGGTAGCCATGACGCCGATTCTGATCGCCGTGTCCTCGGAACCACTGCAACCCGCCCCGCCGGTACGACCACCGGACCCCATCCCCGCGCCCACACGGCCCCGACCGATTCCGGGACCGGGACCGGACGTGCCGGAACCCCCGAAACCGTTCCCGAATCCCCTACCTCCCGACCCGATACCCAGCCCCACACCGCAATAGATGCAGCGTGCACCAGGGCAAACCCGGTTCCGCCGAGCTCGCGATGTTTCGCGGCGGATCCTCCGGATACTCGGCCGACTGCCGGCATTCGGCCGGCGTTCCAGACTCCGGAAGGAAAACAGATGTTGATGCTCACCAGCACTGCCGTCGAAGCCGTACGCGACATCACCACAGGCAAGGGCGCACCCGTGGAAGCCGGGCTGCGGATCTCCTCTCCCGAGGACGCCCAGAGCTTCCGACTCGCGCTCGCCGTCGCGCCGTCGCAGGGCGACGAGGTGCTCACCGCTGAAGGAGCGCGCATCTTCATGGATCGCAAGGCCGCCGAATACTTCGAGGACAAGATTCTCGACACCGACCTGGACTCGAAGGGCAACACCACCTTCGTGGTCGCACCGCAGACCACCTGACCTCCAAACGCGGTTCCGGCGAGATCGGCGCATCCGGTTCGGAAAGGGGCTGATTCGCACATCGGGGCGATCTCGTGCCCTGATTTGGCGCGGCGCACCACCACGATGCCACACTGCACGGGTGACCCTGTTGCGCCGCGTCATTCGCGTTCTATCAGCCTTCCTGCTGGTGACAGTCGTGGGCACGACGGGTTACCGGCTACTGGGATTCGGGTACCTCGACGCGCTGTATCAAACCGTCACCACGATCACGACGGTCGGCTTCCGCGAGGTTCATCCGCTCAGCCCATCCGGCCAGGTATTCACCATGGCGCTGATCCTGTTCGGCGCCGGAACCGTCTTCTACATGTTCGGTGTCCTGCTCGAAGCACTCATCGAAGGTCATGTCCACCAGCATCTGGAGCGTCGACGAATGAACCATCGGATACAACGGATGCACGGGCACGTCATCGTGTGCGGCTGGGGCCGGGTCGGGCATTCGACCGCGCAGTATCTCAGCGGGCTCGGCAAGAGCATCGTGGTCGTCGATCGTGACCCGCAACGCCTCGAGAATCTCGAATTCCCTTACATCCTGGGCGATGTCACCGATGACGCCGTCCTCGAAGCCGCGGGCATCCGGCACGCACAGGCCCTCATCGCGGCTCTGGACAGCGACGCCGACAATGTGTATGTCACCCTGTCCAGCCGGGCGCTGCGCAGCGATCTGATCATCATCGCCCGCGCCCGCACGGAGAGCTCCAAATCCAAGCTGCTGCGCGCCGGCGCCAACCGCGCGGTCAACCCCCAGCTCATCGGCGGCCGCCGGATGGCGGCATTCGCCCTGCAACCCAATGTCGCCGAATTCCTCGATGTGGTCATGCACGACGAGAATCTCGAATTCCGCATCGAGGAGATCGAGATCGGCCCGGACTCGCCCCTACTGGACCGCAGCGTCGTCGAAGCCGCCCCACGCGACACCGCCGGCGCACTCGTACTCGCCATCCGCACCGAGGAGGGCCGCTTCATCGCGAATCCGCACGGCGACACCAGGCTTCGGACCGGCACCATCCTCATCGCCCTCGGAACCGAGCCACAACTCGACGCGATCCGCGACAATGCCCGGACCGCCGGCCGAGCAAGCTGACCTGCCGAGTCCGAGCCATTGACCGCACCACCCGGTGCACCCCCGCCGGGCCACTGTCGGCGCCCTCACACCGCCGCGATATCGCGGCGGTCGAACACCGGCAGCGCCCCGGCCACGAAGGCCATGGCGACCACCATCAGCCAGAGGTGGCCCGGCCGCAGGCCGCCGCCCATCGGGCCGTCGGCCAGCGCCTGCTGAAATGGCGACCACGGGCCCCACGGACGCACGGCGTCGACGATTTTCGATGCCGCGTACAACACGTAGGCGCCCACCGCGGCGACGCTCGCGCCGGCCAGGGCGGTCCGCCGCCTGCCGGTGGCCGCGCCGAGGGCCAGGGCCAGTCCGCCGAAAGGCGCGGCCAGCGCGATCATCGCCGCCGACCCGGTCGCCGCGGCAGCGATGCCGACCTGCATGCCGAATATCGACGAGCAGGCGATCACCGTGGTGAACAGCACGGTGCCGAGCAGGGTGAGGCCGGTCAGCAGGACCGCGCTCTGTTCCAGCAGCAGTCGCGTCGGCGTCACCCGCGTGATCAACAGTACTTCCAGGGTGCCGGCCTCCTCCTCGCCGGCGACCGCGCGAGCGCCGCGCGAGATCGCGAACACCAGGAACAGGATGGGCAGCATCATGCTGTACAGCTCGGTATTGAGAAAGCCTGTACCGCTGGTGAATTCGTCGATCGCGAAGAGCTTGCGCAGGGATTCCGGATAGCTGTCGAGCAGCTGCTTCAGCCCGGAGATGCCCGAGATCGACGGCCACAGCGCCGATTCCAGCAGCACCAGTGCCACGATGCCGAGGCTCCAGCCGATCAGCCCGCGGCGCTGATCGCGCAGACATTTCCGATACACGGTGGCGAACATCAGCGGTCCTGTCCGTAGTAGGTGAGGAAGACGTCCTCGAGATCGGGTTCGTGGCTGACGATGTCGACCACCCCGTACGGCGCGACGAACTTCACCAGTTCCGCCGTCGATCCGTCGACTTCGACGTGCAGCACCCGGTTCGCGCCGCGTTCGGCCGACCGCACTCCGCCCACCGCCCGCAGCAGACCCGGATCCGGCGGCGCCGCATCGAAGGTCAGGTCGATCCGGCGCAGCGATCGCGCGGTCAGCTCAGCGATCGAGCGCACCTCCACCAGGCGGCCGCGCCGCAGGATCGCGACCGTATCGGCGACCGCCTGCACCTCCGAGAGCACGTGCGAGGACAGGAAGACCGTGCGGCCGCTGTCGCGGACTTCGCCGAGCATGGCCAGGAATTCGCGCTGGATCAGCGGATCCAGTCCCTGGGTCGGTTCGTCGAGCACCAGCACGTCCGGTTCGGCCATGAAGGCCTGCACGATGCCGACCTTCTGCCGGTTGCCGTGCGACATGGCACCGATCCGCACCGAGGTGTCCAGATCCACGCGCTCGACGAGACGCGCGAGCACCGCGGGTGCCACGCCGCCGCGCAAGTCGGCGAGATAGCTCAGGTACTGCCGGGCGGTCAGATCCGGGTAGGCGACGAACTGTCCTGGGAGATAACCGATGTGGCGCTGCGCGATCGATCGCTCGCGCACGATGTCGGCCCCGGCCACGGTGATCGAGCCGCTACTCGGGCGCATCAGTCCGACCAGCATGCGAATGGTCGTCGTCTTGCCCGCGCCATTGGGGCCCAGGTACCCGAACACCACCCCGCGCGGCACCTCGAGGCTCACCTCGGCCAGCGCGGGCGCATGTCCGTAGGACTTGGTCAGTTCCCGCATCACGATCATCGGCGACGACCCCGCGTCCACCCCGGTCATCGAGGTACCGGCTGGGGCCGGACCACGAGTACCGGACAGGCGGCCGCGTGCAGCAGGGCGGCGCTGACCGAACCCAGCACCATCGCGTCGAAGCCGCCGCGGCCGTGCGAGCCGACCACGAGAAGCTGTGCGCCGTCGGCGAAGTCGAGCAGGGTGCGGACCGGGGTGTCACAGCGGACGTGCCGTTCGACGCTCACGTCCGGGAATTCCTCGGCGAAACCGGCGAGATTCTCGGCCAGCAGCACGTCCTCGGATTGCCGGATCGCCTCCCACCCGACCACCTCCAGGTCGAAACCGCTGGTGTCGCTCCAGGCATGCACCGCGATCAGCGGGGCTTTGCGCTGCGAAGCCTCCTCGAACGCCATCCGCACGGCGGGCAGGCTGTTCTCGCTGCCGTCCACCCCGACGACCACCGGCCTGTCCGCGGCGGTGCGACCGATGTCCGATTCGCCGTGCACGATGGCCACCGCGCAGTGGGAGCGACGCGCCAGCCCGGCACTCACCGAGCCGAGCAGGGCCCGGCGGATCGCACCGCGACCGCGATTGCCCACCACCATCATCCGAGCCCGCGCGGACCGCTCGATCAGCGTCGGCAACACCAGCTCGTCGACTGCCTCGGTGGTGAGGGAGATGGTGTCCTCCGGCGCGACCCGATGAGCGATCCGCGCGGCCTCGGCCAGCACACGCCGCGCCTCGTCCCGCACCGCCGCGTGCTCGGCCACCCCGCGGGCGGTCCAGGGCTCACGACTCGGCTGGACACCGAAGGCGACGACGATGTGCAGTGGCCATCCCCGCGCCGCTGCTTCGGCCGCGGCCCAGGCGACCGCCTGGTAGGAGGTCGGGGAGCCGTCCACCCCGACCACGACGGGCCGCGCGCTCGAATCCGGTGGTGTCGCGGTGTCCGGCATGGTTCCTCCTCGGTCGCGGTGATGTATCGAGCATCTCGCCGCCGCGGATCGGTCCCCAGAGACCTAGGTCACGGCCGGTCCGGGCCCTCGGGCCCTGATTCCGGGGCACGGAGACGTCGCGGGTGCGCGAGCACCGGGCCGAATCGGTTCGGGAAGCGACGCGCCGACCACGGCCGGGTAGGCGACGCCGGCGGGAACAGGTTCTGACACAGCTGATTTCACGCCCGACCGGGGTCGGCCGGCAGGGTTGGGGTAGTCGGCGGGCGGGGACCCTCGTCGTCGCGGGAGGGACCGAAGTCCTCTGTTCCGCCGAGAGCACGAGGGCGACGCTGGAGGCATGGATACCGATGTCTCCACCTCGCGGCCTGCGGTTCACCCGGCGGAATTCGCGCGGCGGCAGCCGGTTATCGCCGGCATCGACGGATCCCGCGCCGCGATTCGCGCCGCCGAGTGGGCGGCCGCGGAAGCCAGGTCCCGGCAGGTTCCGCTACGGCTGATCGCGATCGTGCCGGCCATCGACAAACCCGCGTTCCGGGCCGGCGGTAGCCGCTACCGCTATGCCCTGGAGGCACTCGAGGCCGCGCGGCGGGCAGTGCTGGCCCGCTACCCGGACACCGGCGACGTTCCCGCAGGGATCGCCCTCGAGGTCAGGCGTGGTCAGGCCGAGCACGTGCTGCTCGAGCTGTCACGGTCCGCGGCCCTGATCGCACTCGGGTCCATCGACATCGGGTTCTTCGCCCACCTGGTGCTCGGCTCCACCGCGTTGTCGGTCACCCGCGACGCGCGGTGCCCGGTCGCCCTGGTGCGCCCGGCCGCGACCGCGAACGGGGACGTACTGGTGGTCGTCACCGACTGGCATTCCGCCGAACCTGCTCTGACGACGGCCTTCCGGGCAGCCCATGAGCGCGGCGCCGATCTCGTCGTGGCGCGGGTCTGGCCGGGGCGGGCGTGGTCGGGCCGCGAGGAGTGGGGCACCTCCCCCGCGCTGATCTCCGACTCACAGATCAGGTCCTGCCAACGCGATTTCCCCGAAGTGCGGTTCCGGCCGGTGACCATGGTCGGCGACGTGGCGACCGCGGTCGAGCGGTTCAGCGCGACGGCCCAACTCGTCGTGGTCACCCACGATGTCGACGCGATCGGCCCGGCCCGGCTCGGGAGGGTGGCCCAGGACCTGGTTTATCACTCGTCCTGCCCGGTGCTCGTGCTCCCCGGCACGCCCGCCCCGGGGGTCGACTCCGAGACGGTCCACCGATGACGGCCACGGCCGAGCCGCCACTGGAAAGTGTTGCCCAGGCGCGCCTTTCGCCGGAGATGCGCGAGACCCACACCGGCCTGGTGGTGCTGTTCGGAGACCGCGCGTACAAGGTGAAGAAGCCGGTCGCCACCGACTTCCTGGACTTCTCCACCGCCGCGGCCAGAGACCGGGCGCTGCGGCGTGAGCTCGAACTGAACCGGCGCTGGGCCGCCGACGTCTATCTGGGACTGGCCCAGCTCACCGATCCACTCGGCGGTCCGGCCGAACCGGTGCTGATCATGCGGCGGATGCCGGAATCGCGCCGGCTGAGCACGCTGGTCGCCAACGGCGAGATCGGGCGCGATCAGCTCGCCGAACTGGCCATGATGCTGGACCGGTTCCACCGCAACGCGACCCGCGGGCCCGCGATCGATCAGGCCGGAACGCCCGACGCGCTGCGCCGGCGATGGGAAGTGCTGCTGCACGGCTTGCGATCCCAGCCGAGCGATGAGCTCGATCCCGCGGATGTCGCCCGCATCGAGCACCTGGCCCTGCGCTTTCTCGACGGCCGCGCGCCGCTGCTGGCCGAACGCGTCGCGGCGGGCCGGATCCTCGACGGCCACGGCGATCTGCTGACCGAGGACGTCTTCGCCCTCCCCGACGGATTCCGGATCCTGGACTGTCTCGACTTCGACGACGCCCTGCGCTACGTCGACGGTCTCGACGACGCCGCATTCCTGGCGATGGATCTCGAATTCCGAGGGCGGACAGCGCTTTCGGAAGGATTCCTCGACGACTATCTGCGGGCGGCCGACGATGCCCCACCCGCCTCTCTGCGCCACCACTACCTCGCCTACCGGGCCACCGTGCGCGCGAAGACGAATCGCATCCGGTCCACGCAGGGCGATCCGGAGTACGCCGCCCACGCCCGCCGCCACGTGGACCTCGCACTGCGGCACCTGGAATCGGGCGCGGTGCGCCTGGCTCTGGTCGGCGGACTGCCGGGAACCGGAAAGTCCACTGTCGCCGCCGCTCTGGCGCACGCCACCGGGGCGGAGGTCATCTCCAGCGATACCGTGCGCGCGCAGCTGCGCGCCCGCGGAGCGATCACCGGAGCCGCCGGCGTGCTCGACGCGGGGGCCTACCTTCCCGAGGCCAAGGCCCGCGTGTACGCCCATATGCGCGAGCTCGCAGAGCAGAGACTCACGCACGGGGTCTCGGTGGTGCTGGATGCCTCGTGGATCGACGCCGCCGAACGCGCCCGCGCCGGTGCGCTCGCCGCCCGGACATCCAGTGATGTCATCGAACTACGCTGCGAATGCCCGCCGCAGGTGGCGGTCGCCCGCATCGAGAGCCGCCCCGCCGGGGACTCCGATGCCACCGGCGCCATCGCCGGCGCCTTGGCCACCGTCGCCGGGCCGTGGCCCGCGGCCACACCACTGGATACCACCGCGCCGATCGAGGCCACCCTGGCGCGAGCCACACAGGCATGGAACGACACCGAACGCCCGTCGAACGCCTCCCACCGCGCGCGCCCATAGCTCTGCCGACACCGACCAGGACCACCGCTCGAACCGGCCCCTACCCGACGGCACGGTGCCGCGGGTGCGGTACCGGAGACCTATGAGCAGCGCGCCGCGCCCCCAGCCGCCGGGGACCGCCACCGGGGTGAGGATCTCCAGCGGGGAGCCGTGCAGTTCCGCGTCCACGGCCGCCCGCGCGACCGCGAGTTAGGAGACGGCCGATCCGTCGGTCGCGACGACGATCGGCGGATTCAGTTGGCCGGCAGGGGTTTCGGAGGCAGCGGTCGACGCCTCTGCCCGCGTGCTCACTACGGTGCGCCGGCTGCGCGCAGCGCGGCGAGCCGCGTGCTGTACTCGGTCTCGTCGATCTCACCGCGCGCGAATCGCTGGGCGAGCAGCTCCTGCGGTGACGGGGATGCGGAGCGCGGTGTGGTGTCCCGATCGGCGATCGCGAATCGGATCGCGATGGCGATCCCGCCGATGACGAGGGCCCAGAAGATCAGCATGCCCACGCTCATCCAGGCGTAGCCCCAGCCACTCATATCGTGGTCGTTCCAATACATCATGGCGATGCCTCCCAATCGTTCGTTTCGCCGTTACCGGTGCTCTGCGCCGGACGCTTCGAGTGCCCCGGCCTGGCCGGTGGAGGCGCCGCCGTCGATCACGAATTCCGAACCGGTCGAGAAGGTCGCCTCGGTGATCAGGAAGCGGACCATCGCGGCCACCTCCTGTGGCTCGCCGAATCGCGGCAGGGGCTGGGTGGCGGCGATGGACTCGTCGATGTCGGCGGTCATCGCGGTGTGAATCGGCCCCGGGTGTATCGAGCACACGCGGATCCCGGACGAACCCAGTTCCAGTGCTGCGGCTTTGGTCAGTCCCCGCAATGCCCACTTGCTGGTGACGTATCCGCTGATACCGGCATAACCCATCAGGCCCGCGGTCGAGGAGACATTGACGATGGTGCCGCCGCCGGCGGCGCGCAGACGGGGCGCGGTCAGCCGGATGCCGAGCCAGGCGCCGAAGAGGTTGACGTCCAGGACGTGCCGGAACATGTCGGGCGATTCCGTCTCCACGGTCCCGAAGTCGAGGATTCCGGCGTTGTTGACCAGTGCGGCCAGCGGACCGAATTCACGTTCGGTCTCCTCGATCACTCGCTGCCACGCGCCCTCGTCGGTGACGTCGAGGTGATGGAACCGGGCCTGCGGCGCGAAGGTTTCGGCGAGAGCCGTCCCGTCCTCGACGAGCAGGTCGGCGATGACCACACCGAAGCCCGCCTTCACCAGTTCCGCGACCACCGCGGCGCCGATGCCGCGCGCACCGCCCGTGACGATCACGCTCCTGTCCGCGAACTCGGCCATGGCTTGTCCTCCGATCCGTGCGAATCCGCTGTTCGGTCACAGCATCCCGCGCCGGCCGGGGGTACCGAGACGGCCGAAAGTCACCGGTTCCGAGGGCGGATGCCGGGCCATCGGTCCCTGCGGTAATCCGGGCCGGCGGCCGAGGATCGATATCGACACCCATCGAGAGGAATCCACGCATGAGAACAGCGACCGCGACCGTGATCGGCATCGCCTCGGCCCTCACCGGGCTAGCGGCCGGCTACCGGCTCTTCGCGCGCACCAAGTGTGTGACCTGGGGATCGACGGTCGAAGAGGTCGGCCGCGTCATGCCGGGCGACGATCTGCTACCCGGCGCCGGCACCGTCACCACCCGCGCGATCACCGTCGCGGCCACGCCGGAGCAGATCTGGCCGTGGCTGGTCCAGATGGGGCCGGGCCGCGGCGGGGCCTACACCTACGACTGGATCGAGAATCTGCTCGGCCTCAACATGCACAGCGCCGACGAGATCCTGCCCCGGTACCAGCAGCTCGCGGTAGACGACGAGCTGCGGATGGGCGCCTCCGGCCCGGCGATGCGGGTGGCGGTGCTCGATAGCCCGCACGCCTTCGTTCTCGCTTCGACCGACCACCATTGGGTGTGGGCGTTCGGCCTGTACGCCACCGCCGACGGCACCCGGCTGATCAGCCGCAACCGCATCGCGCTCCCGGACGCCGGGCTGGCGCAACGGCTCTTCTACATGCTCGTCATGGAGCCCGGCAGCTTGATAATGGAGGCGAAGATGCTGCGTGGAATCAAAGAGCGTGCCGAGCGCACCCCACCACCTGCCCCGGTGACCAACGTCCCTGCTCAGCAGGCGCAAAGCCCGTATGTTCCGGACTGGCCGACGAGAACACTCGGAAGATGACCACCATGAACGCCACCCCGCTCGCCGTCCCCGACCACCGCACCCTGATGTCCGCGATGCGCCTGGCCTCCCGCGCGCCGTCGGTGCACAACACACAGCCCTGGCATTGGCGCTTCGACGGGGAACGCCTGCACTTGCATTCCGACCCCGACCGCGTGCTGATCACCGCCGACCCGCAGGGCCGGCAGCAGGTGATCAGCTGCGGCGCCATGCTGCACCATGTCCGCACCGCCTTCGGCGCGCAGGGCTGGCACACCGACACCACCCGCCTGCCGGACCCGCTCGATCTCGGCAAACTCGCCGAGATCAGCTTCCGGCCCTGGCCCGATCCCCCGGCCGGGCTAGTGGCCCGGGCGGGCGCGATCGACTACCGCCGCACCGACCGGCTGCCGCTGGACCCGCCCGCGCAGTGGGAGGCCGTGGTGCGCGCGCTGCGCATGCTGGTGTCCCCGCACTATGTGGACCTGGAGGTGCTCCCCGAATTGGTGCGGGACCGGCTGTCTGCGGTGTCCGAGCAGGCGGCGGCGCTGCGTCGGCACGACCAGATGTATCAGGCCGAAATCGGCTGGTGGGCAGGTCATTCCGGATTCCCGGAGGGGGTTCCGGCCGAGGCGCTGGTCTCCGATTCGGAGTTCGCCCGGGCGCGGGTGGGCCGGGCGTTTCCGCCCGCGCCGCGTTCCGCGCGCCGCCCCGGCACCGAGGACCACGCCCAGCTGATCGTCCTGAGCACCCCCGCCGATTCGGCCGCCGAATGGCTGGCGACCGGCGAGGCGCTCTCCGCGGTCCTGCTCGAATGCACCGTGGCCGGGCTTGCGACCTGCTCGCTGACCCACATCACCGAATTGCCCACGGCACGAACGATTCTCACCGGATTCCTGACCCAGCCGGGCACGCCGCAGATCGTGGTGCGCATCGGCACGCCGCCGAGCGACGAGCCGGAGCATCCGCCGACGCCGCGCCGCCCGCTGGCCGACACCTTGACCATCGACCGGCACTGATCGCAGGAGGAATTCCCATGCGAGCGATGGTCTTTCACGGTCCCGGCCAGAAGTCCTGGGATGTGGTTCCCGACCCGGTCATCACCCAACCCACCGACGCGATCATCCGGGTCGAGGCGGTCACCATCTGCGGCACCGATCTGCACATTCTCAAAGGCGACGTCCCCGAGTTCACACCCGGCCGGATTCTCGGTCATGAGGCCGTCGGCACCATCGTCGAGGTCGGATCGGGGGTCCACACTCGCACCGTGGGCGAACGGGTCCTGATCTCCTGCATCAGCGCCTGCGGCGCCTGCCGATTCTGCCGCGAGGGCCGTTACGGGCAATGTCTGGGCGGTGGGGGCTGGATCCTGGGCCACCTCATCGACGGCACCCAGGCCGAACTGGTCCGCGTCCCCTTCGCCGACACTTCGACCTACCCGATTCCCGACGGCGTCTCCGCCGAGCAGATGCTCATGCTCGCCGACATCCTGCCCACCAGCTTCGAGGTCGGCATCCGCAACGGCGCGGTGCAACCGGGCGACACCGTCGCGATCATCGGAGCGGGCCCGATCGGCCTGGCGGCGATCCTCACGGCCAAGCTCTACAGCCCCGGCCATATCGTCGCGATCGACCTGGCCGACAGCAGACTGGACGCCGCCGCGAAACTCGGCGCGGACGTCATCGTCAACAGCGGTCGCGACAACCCCGCCGACGTGATCCGCGAACTGACCGGCGGCCTCGGCGCGGACGTCACCATCGAAGCCGTCGGCATCCCCGAAACCTTCGAAGCCGCAGTCGAACTCGTCCGCCCCGGCGGCCACGTCGCCAACATCGGCGTCCACGGCGCCCCCGCCACCCTGCACCTCGAGCAGATCTGGATCCGCGACCTCACCATCACCACAGGCCTGGTCGACACCAACTCCACACCCCGCCTGATCGACCTCGTCGCCAACGGCCGCCTCGACCCCGCCGCGATGATCACCCACCGCTTCACCATGAACGAATTCGGCACCGCCTACGACACTTTCGCGAATGCCGGCGAGACCGGCGCGCTCAAGGTAGTCGTCACCGCCGAGTAGAGCCGATGCGAACGCCGCTCTCGATCCCAGGTTCGCGGAGCGAGCGGGTCAGGTCGCCACGACGGCGAGCAGGATCGCGCCCGCCACTACCACCACGAGCGCTGTCGCGAAGGCGATGAGTGCCCAGCATTCCTGGTTACGACTGAATTTCGTTGTCATAGCCGCACTTCCTCGGTGTCTGGTTCTGCTTCGAGCGAGAGAGACCAGGAGCGGTTGCCACCGTGTCCTCCGTCCGCTGGTGCTGCGAGCGTGCCCGCGCCTCCGCGAGCAGGTCGGCAATGGCGGTGTGGATTCCGTCCGCGATCCGTTCCAGATCCGGGGTCGAGTCGTAGTCGCCGGTGATGCCGAAGGTCAGCTGGTCGCGGTAGCTGAGGATGGCGATGCCGGTGCGCAGGCGCATGGCGATGGGAATGGCGGGCATCAGTTCCAGCACTTCGCGTCCCAGTACGGTGAGGGTGCGGCGCGGGCCGGGGATGTTCGTCGCCACCGCAGTCACGCCACGCTGGGGCAGGTGCGACCACAGCCGCATACCCCAGGCGAACGGGGCGAACGGCAGCCGCCCGGCCAGCGCGAGCAGCGACTCCTCGGCCTGCGCCGTGCCGCTGGACTTGTGCCGGGCCATGCGCTGATGAATCGTGGACAACCGTTCCACCGGGTCGTCCAGGTGCAACGGCAGCAGGGACAGGACCGCGGAAACACGGTTGTTCAGCAGTGATTTCGCGTCGGCGGCCCGCATCGACACCGGCACCAGAATGCGCACGGTATTGCCGCTGGGTTCCTCCCCGCGCCCCAGCAGGACGTCACGGTACGCCGCGGTCACCGCCGCGAGCACGACATCGTTGACCGTCGCGTCGAGGCCGCGGCCGATCTCGCGGATCTCCGCGAGGGAGGCCCGGGCGATCGCGTAGCGCCGCTGCCGGCCGATCGGCCCGTTGAGCGAGGATGCCTCGGGCACCGAGACGAACGCGGCTACCACCGGAACCAGGCTGCGCACCATCCCCATCGCGTACCGTGGCATATCCAGTGGCAGTCGCAAACCGGTGCGGACCAGGTCGAACCAGCCCTGACTACCCGGCGCGTCGCTCTCGGGCACCGTGCGCGGACGCGGATCGGATGTCGTTGCATCGCAGAGTCTTTCGAACAGGCTCACTCCGGAGACGCCGTCGACGAGGCTGTGGTGCGCCTTGACGATCAGCGCCCAGCGCGCATCCGCCAAGCGTTCGACGACGACGCATTCCCACATCGGATGATCGCGATCGAGGCGTTCGACGAGTTCACCGGCGACGAACTCCCGCAATTCCGTTTCGTCGGCCGGTTCGGGCAGGGCCGCCCACCGAATATGGTGGGCCAGATCGAAGTTCGGATCTTCCTCCCACACCGGCACGGTCAGATCCAGCGGCGCGCGCCGGATGCGCTGGCGCAGGCGCTGGTTCGCCGAGACGCGTTCGGCCAGCATCGCCGCGAATTCGGTCCGGTCCGGCGGCGTGCCGGCCAGGATCGCCACCGCCGCGATGCCGAGGCTGACGCGCCGGTCGGCGTCCTCGAGTTCGATGAATCCCGCGTCCAGCGGCTGTAATTCGGTCATGACCGATACCTGATCTCGTTATGTGCGGACGACGATCGTCGGGGTTTCGACGTTGTGCAGCACGGTGGAACTGGTGGAACCGAGCAGCATGCCCGCGAATCCGCCACGGCCGCGGCTGCCGACCACGACCAGTTGCGCGCGCTCCGATTCCCGCAGCAGCGCCTGGTCCGGGCGTTCCATCACCAGCAGGCGACGGACCGTCACCTCGGGATAGCGTTCACCGAATCCGGCGAGCCGCTCGGAGAGCAGTTCGTTCTGCTGCGCACGCAGCGGCTCCCAGCCGATGAGCGGCACGTACGAGCCGAGGATGTCGGTCCAGGCGTGCAGCGCGGTCAACCCGACCTTGCGCGACGCTGCCTCGGCGAAGGCGAGTTCGAGCGCGGGCACGCTGTTGGGCGTGCCGTCGACCCCGACCAGCACCGGTTTCTCGACGGAGAGCGGGTCACTCGCCGCGGTCGCGTGGATCACCGCCACCGGGCAGTGCGCGTGCCGGATGACCGCGTCGGCCACCGAGCCCAGGATGCCGCGGCGGATCGCGCCGAGACCGCGACTGCCGACGGCAATGGACCGCACCTGCCGGGACTGCCCGAGCAGATAGCCGATGATCGGTTCGTGGATCACCTCGATGGTGATCTCGACGGCCGTACCCGGCGCTCCGGCGCGCGCCACGCGGCTCGCCTCCTCGACGATGCGCTGTCCGTCCCTGGCGAGCCACTCCCGATCGGCGGCGCCGAGCATTTCGCCGGGCACCTCGCCGACCGGCAGCGCGATCGAGGTGACGATGTGCAGTCCGCAGCCGTGCAGTCCGGCGTCCACCACGGCCCACAAGGCCGCCTGATAGGAGGTGGCCGAACCGTCGACGGCGGCGATGATCCGCGAACGTGTCTGCGCGGCACGAGGGTCGAAGTCGGCGGTCATGATCGGTGTCCTTCCGATGGTCCGGTGATTACGTTCCGATGGGACGGCCGAGCCCACGCAGCTCCGTCTCCCAGCGCACGGCGTGCAGACGTTCCAGCACCTTGGTCACGCACCAGAGCAGCGCCAGCAGCGCGCAGCCCACACCCACCAGCAACGCGACGCCGGTGCCGATGCCGTTCGTCACCGCCGACCCGGGCGGCTGGGGCGGATCGCCGGGCAGACCGTCGGGACCGAGCCAGGTCTGCACGGTCGAGCCGACCTTCGTGTCACGGCGGACTTCGATGGTCCCCTTCCGGAGGTCCCCGTCGCGCTTCCACTGGATCTGGGCCTCGAAATGCGCGGCCTGCGCGGGGCCGGCCGCCACGGTCTGCTTCGGCTCGGTCAGCACCGTCGCCGGGACCTCGGTCTTCGCGGCGTTCTCGACGCTGATGCGCTCGGCCGAACTGCTGTAGGTCGCGGTCCCGACGGCGGCGGCCACCGGCACGGCCAGCAACATCAGGGCGACCACCAGCAGGCGGAGCAGCGCCTCCCAGCGATCCGACACCCGCATGAGCGGGTTCGAATTCCACGGTCGCAGCCACCACAGCCGCCACACCAGCGAGGAATTGTGCGACATCGCCTTTCACCTCGTCCCTCGAGAACCGATCCGTCCCGTCCAGCATCTCGTGGCCGGGTCCACAGGTGACGGGCCGAAAGTCACCGAAAACGATTCCTCGGGACTCCAATCCCGATCCCAGAACACCGAATGGAACCGGCTCCGGGCAGCGCGGGCCCTCCAGACCTTCATAACAGAGCACTTGCTCTGTTATGGTCGATGTATGCCCCGGCCCCGCACCCACGACCCGGACCTGGTGCTCGACGCCGCCGAAGCCCTCGCGGTGCGCTCCGGGCCCGCCGCGGTCACCATCCGCGCGGTCGCCACCGCCACCGGCGTCTCCAACGGCGCGCTCTACCACACCTTCGGTTCCCGCGCGGAACTGCTGGGGCGCACCTGGATTCGCGCCGCCCACCGCTTCCTGACCCTGCAAGCCGAACTCGTCGCCGCCGCCGGGGACGGCATCGACGCGGTCATCGCCGCCGCCGAGGCCCCCGCCGAATTCGCCGCCCGCTACCCGCTCTCGACCCAGCTGTTCTTCCGGGTCCGCCGCTCGGATCTGCTCGGCGACGACCAACCCGAGAGCGTGCGCACCGAACTCGACGCCACCCAGCGCACCCTGGTCGAACTCATGAAGACCCTCGCCGGGCGGCTGTGGCAGCGCCGCGACGCCCACGCCGTGGACACCCTCACCATCTGCCTGGTCGACCTGCCCACCGCGATCCTGCTCGACCGCGACCGCCTCGCCAATCCCGTCGCGCGCCAACAGTTGCGGGCCGCCGTGCGCGCGGTCCTCGACATCGGGCCCGCACCCGCCTGAACCATCCACCCCCGCGCAGAAGGAACACCGATGACCACCCTCACCTACCGCGACAAGATCGCCGTTCTCGACCTCGGCGACACCGAGAACCGCTTCTCACCCGAGGTCCTCAACGCCATCGACGAACACCTCGACACCGTCCTCATCGACGGCGCCGACGCCCTGATCACCACCGCCTCGGGCAAGTTCTACTCCAACGGCCTGGACCTGGACTGGCTCTCCGCCCACGGCGAACGCGCCGAATGGTATGTCGCCCAAGTCCAAGCGCTGCTGGCGCGACTGCTCACCTTCCCCGTGCCCACCGCCGCCGCGATGCCCGGGCACGCCTTCGGCGCCGGCGCCATGCTCGCCCTGGCCCACGACTACCGCGTCATGCGCGCCGACCGCGGCTACTTCTGCTTTCCCGAAGCCGACATCCGCATCCCCTTCAGCCGCGGCATGGCCGCCCTCATCCAAGCCAAACTCACCCCCCGCTCGGCGATGGCGTCCATGACCACCGGCCGCCGCTTCGGCGGACCGGACGCCCTCGCCTACGACCTCGTCGACGCCACCGCCGACCTCGACACCCTCACCGACACCGCGGCCGCCCTGCTGGCGCCGATCGGCGCGAAAGACCAAGCGACCCTGGGCGCGATCAAAGCCACCATGTTCGCCGACGCCGTCAGCGCCCTGCACAACGCCTGACCCGCGGCACCGGTCAGCGGGTGCGGCGCACCGCGAACACCGCCAGCCGCACCCGATTGTCACAACCGGTCTTGTCCATCAACGCCACCAGATGCTTCTTCACCGTCGTCACCCCCAAATGCAGGCGTGCCGCGATCTCACCATTGCTCAAACCCTCACCCACCAGATCTAGTACATCGGCCTCACGTGGGGTGAGATCCACTGCGGTGGTTAGGGTTTCGGCAGGCGTCTCGACGGCACGCTGAACCAGGCGGCGCAACAGGGACGGGGAGAACAACAGCTCGCCCTCCATCACCCGCCGAATCGCCGTCAACAACGCCTCGGGCTCGGTGTCCTTGACCAGATACCCGCTCGCACCCGCCGCCAACGCCGGATACAGATGCTCGTCGTCATCGAAGGTCGTCAACACCAACACCTTCGGCCCACCCGCAACCCGGGCGATACACCGCGTCGCCTCCACCCCGTCCATCCCCGGCATCCGCAGATCCATCACCACCAGATCCGGTGCGCACTGCGCCACCGCCCGCACCGCACCCACCCCGTCCGCGGCCTCGCCGACCACCACCAGATCCGAAGTCGCCTCCACCAGCATCCGCAACCCCGCCCGCACCAGCCGCTGATCATCGACCAGCAATACGCGAATCACCGCGCACCCCCTCGAGGACGCGTGACACCGGGCGTCGGTGAGCCGGACCGCTGTGGCTCGACCGTTGTCACCGGCGCCCGCGATGCTTGTCGCGCACGATCAGACGCCGCGGCATAGCCCGGCGTGCCATCGGCAGAGGTGGCATCGTCGAGAACGGCCGCCGAATCCGCCGACGGCGTCTGGGCGGGCAGGACTGCGTCCACCACCCATTGCGGGCCGTGCGCCCCGGCTTCGAGGCGGCCCCCGGCCATCGCCGCACGCTCACGCATACCCACCAGGCCGTGCCCTGACACCGCCGGACCGGTCACACCGCCGCTGCGGACATCAAGTCGAACATCATCGGCGGTGCGCGCCACCACGATCCGCACCGGTACACCACGGTCGCCGTGCTTCATGACATTGGTCAACGATTCCTGCACCAACCGCAACAACGTCAACCGGGCGATCGCATCCAACCCGTCCAGACGCGCATCGATCTCGGCCTCGACGATGAACCCGCCTTGGCGCACCCGCCCCACGGCCCGCTCGATCTCGGTGCGCACCACCGCCGCATCCAGCAGCGGCACCGCCCCCAACACCGGATCCCGCAACGCCGACAGCAGCCGCCGGATATCGGTCAACGCGCCCGAGGCGGTATCACCGACATCGTCGAGCACCTCCGCGACCCGCGCATCGGTCCCGCCCAGCACCGCGCGAGCGACCTTGACCCGCAACACGATCGAGGCCATGTGATGGGCCACCAGGTCGTGCAGCTCGCGCGCCAACGCCGTGCGCTCCTCGGCGCGCGCGGTCACCTCCGCCGCCGCGGCACGCGCGGCCAGGCTCGCCGTCAACTCCCGCTGCCCCCGCAGATACAACCCCAGCAGCAGCGGCAACCCCACATAGGCGAGGGCTTCCACGAACGTGGCTCCCCGCCAGAACGCCGGCGCGTGCCCACCCCAATGCCCGGCCACCCATGCCGCCGCCCACACCGAACCCACCAGCAGCGTGGTCCGGACACCGCCGCGGGTCACCGCTTCCACCACCGCCAGCGCACCCAGATACGGCACCAGCTCCGAGGGCCCCCACGCCGGGATCACGAACATCGCCATCGCCAGCCCCGACAGCACCAGCGACATCGCCACCGGCCACCGACCGCCCACCGCGAACACCACACCCGCCGCCACAGCAATCATCCAGTAAACGGTCGGGACACGATATTCACCCGGGAACGTGCTCGCCGCCAGCAACACCGGAATCAGCAGCAGCGGCAGGAAACGCGCCACCTTCCAGCGGGGGGCGCGAGCACGGAGGACGGACACCAAACCACCGTAGAGACCCGCGACCCGGACATGCGCACACGGGTCGCGATAGCACAACGATTGCCGGTGGCACAAGACTCAACGGGCCGCACTCGAGGACGTGAACGCGGCCCATAGGAGGGGGAAGCGGCTCGTCATCACCAGCAGGCTGGACAGGACCCATCCACCCCGCACACGACGTGCCGACTCGAGCCGCCGCGATGTATCGACCCGGCGCCGCGCAGTGAGCTGTCGCTGCGCACGGACCCCAGGAGTGACCTCGTGATCTCGCGACGACGCCTGCTCGCCACCGCCGCCGCCCTACCGCTGGCCGTGACCACCACCGGCTGCACCGCGACCGGCTCTCGCGGCGAGGAAACCGGCAGCACGAAAGGCGCGGGCAATTCCGCAGATGCCGGATCCGGTACGACCAGGCCGCTGCCCGTCCCGCCGCTGGCCGAATCCCACCTCGACGCGCAGGGCGTACGCCACTTCAGCCTCACCGCACAAACCGGCAGCACCGAGTTCCGGCCCGGAATCGCCACGCCCACCTGGGGATACAACGGCTCGGTTCTGGGACCCACGCTGCGTGCGCGTCGCGGGGAAACCGTCGCGGTGACCGTCACCAACACCCTGCCCGAAGCCACCAGCGTGCACTGGCACGGCATGCACGTGCCCGCCGACGCCGACGGCGGCCCGCACCAGATGCTCGCCTCCACCGCCACGTGGACCCCGCGCTGGCGCATCGACCAGCCCGCCGCCACCCTCTGGTACCACCCGCACCCGCACGGCTCCACCGAGAAACACGTCTACCGCGGCCTGGCCGGATTGTTCTACCTCGACGACGAGGACAGCGACCGCCTGCAGCTACCCAACCGCTACGGCGTCGACGACATCCCCGTCGTCATCCAGGACCGCCGCTTCACCGCCGACGGCCACCTCGATGAAAAGCCTTCCAGCAGTTACGGATTGCTCGGCGACACCCTCACCGTCAACGGTGCGATCGGCGTCGGTCACGACCTCCCGGCTCGCCGCGCACGCCTGCGCCTGCTCAACGGATCCTCGAGCCGCCTGCTCGAGCTCGGTTTTCCCGACAATCGCGAATTCGCGCTCATCGCCACCGACGGCGGCCTGCTCGCCACCCCGGTCACCCTGACCCGTCTGCTGCTCAGCCCCGGCGAACGCGCCGAAGTCATCATCGACCTCGACTCCGGACACTCCGCGACCCTGCGCGCGTTCCCGGTCACCACCCGCACCGGCATCGACCGCCCCGAACGCTTCGGCTTCGACGACACCTTCGACGTCCTCACCCTGCGCGCCACCACCAGCGCACCCGCACCGGCCGCCCTGCCGGCCACGCTTGCCCCGATCATCGCGCTCGCGCCCGATGTTCCGGTCACCCGCGGCTTCGACCTGAAATGGTTCATGATCAACGGCGCGAAGATGGACATGAACCGCATCGACCTGACCATCCCCACCGGCGCCACCGAAGTCTGGTCGGTCACCAACCGCGAGGACTGGCCCACAACTTCCACATCCACGACACCCGATTCCAGATCCGCGCCATCGACGGCACACCGCCTCCGGCGCACCTGGCGGGCTGGAAGGACACCGTCTACACCGAACCCGCCCGCACCTACGAGCTGGCCATGCGCTTCCCCGGCCCCTCCGACCCCGCCCACCCGTACATGTACCACTGCCACCTGCTCCACCACGAAGACCAGGGCATGATGGGCCAATTCCTGGTCCTGGACCCCGGCCGGGCGCCCGCCTTCACGCCCGCACCGATGGGCGATATGCCGATGGGTGATATGTCCATGGGCGACAACGGGTCCGGCGCACACGGAGGGCACTGAGTCAGCGGATCGACGCAGGTGCCCCTCAGCCGGCGCTCGCCGCCAGCAGATGCGGCACCAGCAACGCCGCCACCGCCTCGGGCTGCTCGGCCTGCAGGAAGTGCCCGCATCCCGGTAGTTGCGCATGCTGCACACCCGCATGCTCTGCCAGTACCCGCTGTAGATCCGGGGACATGCACCCATCGGTGAGCCCGGCCAGCGCCAGGGTCGGCAGCGGGGCGCCCGGCGCCATCAGAATGTCGCTGAACTCGCGAGTGGGCCTGCGCGCCACCGTGAACAGCGACCGGTAATACCGCGTCGTCGCCCACGCCATTCCCGGATCGGTGAAAACCGCCCGCGCAGGCGCGAACTCGTCATCGGTGAACACCCACCCCGGCGACCATCGTCGCCACAACCCGCGCACCATCGCCGCACCGTGGCGGGTCAGCAACCGCGGCGACCACCCCGACTGCATCACCGGGATATAGGCCGACATCACCGCCTGCCGGGGCAGATACCGCCACAGCCCGGCCGCGACCCCACCCCCGAACGGCGGAATCGCCAACAACGTCAACGACTCCCACCGCCCCGGATCCTGCTTGGCCAGAATCATCGCCACGAACGCACCCCAGTCATGACCCACCACATGCGCGCGCGGCCCACCCAACTCCGCATGCCACGCCGCCACATCCGCGCTGACCGCCATCAGGTCATAGCGGGCCGCCCGCGCCACCGACCCCGGGGTGTATCCGCGCAACCACGGCATCAAAACCCGAAACCCGGCCCCCACCAGATGCGGAACCAACCCGTCCCAGGTGTGCGGGGTATCGGGAAACCCGTGCAACGCGATCACCAGCGGACCGTCCGCGGGCCCGACCAGCCGGGCCGACAGCTCCAGCCCGTCACGGTGCAGGGTCAGGGTGCGCACCTGCGCGTCATCGATCAGCATGACTATTGTCCTTCGAGGGGTCAGCGGCCCTGCCAGACCGGGGGACGCTTCTCCACGAAGGCACGCATGCCTTCTCCCGCGTCCAGCGACGACAGAGCCGCCGCGGCGACCTGGCCCTGCTTGGCGAACGCCTCGGCCACCGACCAGTCCGGCGCCTGCTCGATGATCTGCTTGCTCGCGTCGATACTCAGCGGCGCGTTCACCGCCACGCGCGCCGCCAACTCCAGTGCCGCCTCGAGCGCCTTGCCGGGTTCGGCGACCTGATTGATCAGACCGATGTCGGCGGCACGGGCCGCGGTGATCGGATCACCGGTCAGCGACAGCTCCATCGCGATGGCCCGGGGTAGGCGCTGGGACAGGCGTAGGACGCCGCCGCCCACCGCGACCAGACCACGTTTGGCCTCCGGGATACCGAAGGTCGAATCACTCGCCGCGACAATCATGTCGGCGGTCAGCGCCAGCTCGCAGCCCCCGGCCAGGGCCGGGCCCTCGACCGCGGCGATGAGCGGTTTGTGCGGCGGTTGGGACACGATGCCCAGGATGCCGCGCTTCTCGGTGACCGGAACCTCACCGCGCGCGGCGGCCTTGAGATCCATTCCCGCACTGAAGTATCCGCCCGCCCCGGTCAAGATCGCGATGCGCGCATTCGGATCGGCTTCGTAGGCGTCGATCGCCCGTTCCAGACCCAGCGCTGTCGCCAGATTGATCGCATTGCGCACGTGCGGGCGGTTGATCGTGATGATCATGATGTGGCCGCGGCGTTCGATCAGCACCGGCGCCGGCGGCGGAGGCGGCAGCGCGACCCGACTCAGGCCCGCAGCGCTCAACGCGGGCCGCTCCGCGGCGGCAGCTGCCGGTTCGGCGGCGGAAAGGGATGTCTCGGTGTCGGATCCGACTGCAGCGGACTCGGCGATGCCTGCACCGGAACCGGTCGTGCCGGAGCCGTCGGAAGCCGCTTCTGCGGTGTCGGAACCCGCTGCGGACGCTGCGGGCGACGCAACAGCGGGAGCAGCGGCGGAGTCGGCATCGGCGGACGTCGACTCGGTCGCCGGCGCCGGCGCCGGCGCCGGAATGATGGTGTCGCCCGCGACGGTGACCGGCAGGCCCAACCAGTCCTCATCGGTCAGGGCGGCCGGCAACTCGGAGTCGGTGCAGCGCAGCAGGACTCGGTCACCCTCCGGGGTCAGCACGCTGACGATCGCAGCCTCGGGACGGCCGTCGCGGCCGTAGGGCAGGGTGTAGGCCTCCACGACCGCGGGGCCCTCGTAGCCGGTCCGGGCCGGGCGCGACGCAGGATGCTCGATGACCGGGGTCAGGTGGCGGTAGGCGCGCGTGGGCGGGGTAGCCGAATACACGCCCAGGGCGTGTTTGGTCAGATACCAGCCCAGGGAGGTGGACAGACCGAAGGATTCGGGTTCGGCGCGCAGCCGCTGGACGAGCGTCGCTACCGCGTGGCCGCCGTAATTGTTGCCCGGACCGCCGCCGAAGGTCAGGCCGCCGGTCACCGACAGCGGGCGCTTGGGATCGTCGACGGGCAGGCCCAGCTCGCGCGCCGCGATCTGCACCGCCACCGGGAAACACGCGTAGAGATCGACGTGGGCCAGGTCCTCGGCCGCGATGCCGGCATGCTCGAACGCCGCCGCGCCCAGCGCCGCGATCGCCGGTGACGCGGCCAGCTCGGCGCGTTCGCTGACGAACCACTCATCGGTGCCCGAGGCGCCCGCGTGCAGGAACACCCACTTGTCCTGCGGGATGCCCGCGGCTTCGGCGGCCGCGGCCGAGGCGACGATGATGCCCGACGCCATGTCCACGGTCAGGTTCGCGCACTCGAGTTTGGTGTAGGGCGCCGAGATCATGCGGTTCGCCTCGGTCACCGCCGCGATCTCGGTTGCCGTGAACTCGTGCGGCTGCCAGGCATTCGGGTTGCCCGCCGCCACCGCCGAAAGCCGCGACCACAGCTCGGCCACCGCCGCCTCGTGCTCGGCCGCGGTGCGACCCAGCCGGTGCCGGTTGGCCGACTCGAGCAGCGCGTACATGTTGATGGGGGCCTGCAAACCGGCCGCGGACTCCGCGGCATTGTTGGCCGCCTTGTCAATCCCCACCGTGCGGGTCGGCGCCACCGACGCATCCTGCACCGGCCACCCCACCTCGACCCCGGCCCGCTGCGCCGCGGCCGCGGTGGCCCCGGCCTCCGCACCGGTCACCAGCACCAGGTCGTAGTCGCCGGCCGCGATCGCCGCGGCCGCCTCGTTGAGCACCAACTGCCCGCCGTCACCACCGAAAGGACTCGACTGCACCGTGTCCGCCGCACCCGCACCCACCGCGGCTGCCACCAGCGCACCCAGATCCCGGTACTGCCACGACGTCGGCGCGACGCTGAACACCGCGTCCGCGCGCGCCAGCAGCTCCGGCCCGGCACCGGTGTCCTCGGCCGCCGCGCGCAGGGCGCGCACCGCCAGCTGTGAGGGATCACCGTAGGCCGGGTCGGGTGTGCGTTGCACGATCTGCCCGACACCCACCAGCACCGGGGTCGTGGGAGCCAGCACGGTCCCGGAGGCCCGGTGCCGCACCGCCTTCCGCTCCGCGCGCCCCGGCGCGGCCGCGGGCCCGGGCGCTCCCATCGCCGCGGGCAGACCCGCCAGGGAATCGGTGAGCGCGTCGCCCAGCGCGCGAGCCACCGTGCCACCCAGCGGCCCGTCGATCGGCTGCCCCGACAATCCGGCGTCGATGTACACCCGCGATCCGGACCCGTTGGGCGTCACCGTGATCCACAACCCCAGGCCCAGCCCCTGCGGTCCGTGCCCGCGCAACCCCAGCCCACCGTCACTGACCTCGGTGACCATCCACTCCACATCGGCTGGAATTCCCATAAACTTGGCGACCTGCGTGTACTCCACGCCCACCGCCGCCGACCCCGGCGCCTCACCGCGCCAGCCGGCATGGAAGGTCACCCATTCCGGAAGCCGCTGCAGCTGCGCCAGATACGCCAGTGTCGCCGCGGCCCCGGTGTCGAGGTCGCAGTGGGCGTGGGCGGTGCGCGCGTAGTCGTCCAGCCCGGCGGGCAGCGTGTGCTCGGGGGCCGCCTGCGGTTCGGCGGGGCCACCGTGGCCGGTCATTCCGGCGATCAGCTCGCGCACGATGCGCGGATCACGGCGCACGGTGTCCAGCAGCGCGCTCCCGGCCCGCACCTGTTTGCGCAGCGACGCGCCCTTGCCCAGCCCTTGCTCGACTACCGCACGCACACGATCGAAACCCGGCACCGCACTCACGGCCCACCTCCTCGCTGAGGGTCCACACCATCCGGCCCTCACGGTATCGGCCGTTCACCCGTCCCGGGAAGAGCGAACGCGACTTCGCACCCCACCAAGATTCCGGGCGCGAATCGCCGTTCACAACTCGCGGGCGAACCAGACCTGATCCAGCATTCGGATCCCGTCGACCATCACCAGGTCGGAATACCCGGCGGCCGCGGTGAACACATCGGGCACCACTCGCGTCATCCGGAACCCACAGCGCTGATAGAACCGCAGATTCCCCACATCGGCGGTGGCCGTGGCCAACTCCAGCCGCCGCGCCCCCGCCGCGGTCGCCGCGGCCACCACCGTATCGATCATCGCCCGACCCACCCCGGTACCGCGCAGCGCGTGCACTACCGCGGTATTGACGATCTCCCACGTCGACCCGTCCGCATCGGCGGCGGCCTGAATGTGGCCGACCACCGCACCGGAGGCGTTGCGCGCCACCCACACCCGCCCGCGCCCGATATAGCCCGCCAGCAGCGACTCCGAATCCTCGGCCATCCGAAACGACCACGCGATCTCGGCACGGTCACCGGTGAACTCCTCGATCCGCACCGCCCCCGCACCCTCCCCGGGCGGCACCACGATCAGCATCCAGCCCTCGGGATCGAGCACCGCGAACGCCCCCGCCGCCACCCAATACGGATTGTCCGGAACCACCTCGCCCACACCATGATCGGCCAGCCGGGTCCGCAACGCCTCGAACCCGCCGCGCAGATACAGCACCACCGCGTGCTCGGGATCGGCCGGTGGCGGTGTCGGCGCACCGTGCAGGCGCACCAATTCCAGCTGCGCGGACTGCCCCGGCAACCCGAACACGAACCCGCTGTAGCCCGCGTGATCGGAGAACGCGAAAAGCTGCGCCAGCCCCACAATCTCCCGATAGAACACCGCGCACTCCTCGAGCCGGGCGGTCGCGCGCGCGAAACGCGCCGCACCCACCCTCAGCTCCGCCGCCACAGACTCCCGGGCACCCACCGACATTCCTCCTCGACACCGACGACACGACGCCTCCCAGAATGCGCCCACCCCCGTCGCCGGGGCGACTGATTTGCGCCGGGCCGCCCCTGGGAGACGACTGTGGCCCCGGGATCATCCCGGGGCCACAGTCGTTGGATGAGCGTCGCTCAGAGGCTGATACCGAGCAGCGCGTCGACCGCGTCACGGATCAGCGCCGGAGCGCCGGCGTCGGGGCCGCCGTAGGCGAGGGCCTGCTCGGCCCAGGAATCGACCGCCGCAAGGGCTTTCGGAGTGTCGAGGTCATCGGCCAGGTGGCGGCGCAACCGTGCCACGGTGTCCTCGGCGGCCGGGCCCGACGCCAGTGCCGCGGCGCTACGCCACCGCTCCAGACGGGCAACCGCCTCGGCCAGAACAGCATCCGACCATTCCCGGTCGGCGCGGTAGTGCCCGGCGAACAGGCCCAGCCGGATCGCGGCCGGGTCGGTGCCCGCGCGGCGCAGCTTGGACACGAACACCAGGTTGCCGCGCGACTTGGACATCTTCTCGCCGTCGAGCCCGATCAGGCCCGCGTGCACGTAGTGGCGGGCGAAGCGGCGGCCCTTGACCAGGGCTTCGGCGTGCGCGGCCGAGTACTCGTGGTGGGGGTAGATCAGGTCGCTGCCGCCGCCCTGGATATCGAACTCGGTGCCGATGCGGTTGACCGCGATCGCCGCACACTCGATGTGCCAGCCGGGACGGCCCGCCCCGAATGGCCCC
This sequence comes from Nocardia tengchongensis, assembly GCF_054781395.1. Classification (NCBI taxonomy): domain Bacteria; kingdom Bacillati; phylum Actinomycetota; class Actinomycetes; order Mycobacteriales; family Nocardiaceae; genus Nocardia; species Nocardia tengchongensis. The sequence goes on along the minus strand of NZ_BAAGUM010000015.1, from coordinate 398,575 downwards.
GGCCACGATGGCTCGCCGGGACGCTCGGCGCGCCACAGCAGCGCGTCGATCGGATCCCGCTTGCCCGGCCGGGTCGGATCGCCGCCGCGTTCGGCGAAGAGTCGCTCCATGGTCGCGCGGTCGTAGCCCGACTCGTAGCCGAACTGTTCGGTCGCGTCGTGACGGAAGTAGATGTCGGGGTACTGCGGGTCGTCGACCACGTACGCCGCGCCCGAGGCCAGCAGCTTGTCGACCAGCTCCACGACTTCCTGCACCGATTCGATGGCGCCGATGTAGTCGCGCGGTGGGATGACCCGCAGCGCGGCCATGTCCTCGCGGAACAGGTTGATCTCGCGGGTGCCCAGCTCACGCCAGTCGATGTCGTCGCGTTCGGCCCGCTCGAACAGCGGGTCGTCGACGTCGGTGGTGTTCTGCACGTAGTGCACCTCGTGTCCGGCGTCGCGCCACAGGCGGTTGACCAGATCGAAGGTCAGGTAGGTGGCGGCGTGCCCGAGGTGGGTGGCGTCATAGGGGGTGATGCCGCACACGTACATCGTCGCGGTGGCGCCGGGGGTCACCGGGCGCACCTGCTTGTCGGCGGTGTCGAACAACCGCAACGCTGGTCCGGATCCGGGGACGGTCGGGACAGCGGTATCGGACCAGGACTGCATGAATCGAGGTTAACGCTGGGATCGCATGCCATTCCCGCCGCCCCCGCGCCGGTGTGCCGCACGACACGCGCCCGACCGGGCCGACCTGCACCCTAGTCGCGGCCACGACGGTGTCAAGGCTTGCAATCAGCGCGACGGGAACGTCGCGCCCGCACCGCGTCAGGATTGCCCGAATCCGGAATCCGGCCGCCCGAATTCGGGCCGCCGGTCCCGGTTTTCAGAATGCGGGCCAGGGAATCGGCCGCTGCGACAAGGGCATCGGCATCACCGGGTTGTCCAGCAGTTCACGCCCGCGCGCTTCCAGGGCCTCGATCTCGGCGTCGGTGATCAACTCCGCCAGCCGCTCACCCAGCTCGCCGGGCAGCGCCTTCACCAAAACCGTGATGTCGGTGAGCAATTCGTCGGCGACCGGTTCACCGGCCCAGCCCCACAGCACCGTGCGCAGCTTCGGCTCGGTGTGCAGGCAGATGCCGTGATCGACCCCGTACACGCGCCCGTCGAGTCCGGCCAGGGCGTGCCCGCCCTTGCGGTCGGCATTGTTGATCAGCACATCGAGCACCGCCATGCGCCGCAGCCCATCGTCGTCGGCGTGCACCAGCGACACCGGATGCCCGCCGGGATCCAACGCCCGCAACACCTCCCGATAGCCCTCGGGCACCTCGGCGACTGGGCACAGATCCACCAGGCCCGGGCCGGTCTCCTCGTCGGAGGTGTCGATCCAGCGCTGCACCATGCCGAGACCGAAAGGACCTTCCCGCAACACCGTTTCCGGGATCACGCCCCACCCCAGGGCCTGCGACACCAGATACGAGGCCACCTCACGCCCGGCGAGGGTGCCGTCGGGGAAGTCCCACAGCGGCCGTTCCCCGCGTTCGGGCTTGTACACCACCCGCGGCCCGCCCGGGCCCGCCTCGCACACCAGGGTGACGTTGCTGGCGGTGGTGACCTGACCGATCACGGTCAGCTCGGCGGCGTACAGCGGGTCGGGGACCGAGGGGTTGCCGGCCGGGGTCGCCATCTCAGTCCTCGGGCTCGTCGTCGTCGGTTCCGGCGGTGGTGGCGCCGAAGATGTCGCCGCGTTTGTAGCCGTTGGTGCGCACGCACATGTGCCCGGCCGTGGACAGCGGTTCCCCGCACAGCGGGCACGGCGGGCGTCCCGCCGCGATCACCCGGGCCGAGCGCAACGCGAATTCGCGGGCCTGGATCGGGGTCAGGAACACCCGGACCGCGTCGGGGCCCTCCTCGGTGTCGTCGAGCACCACCGATTCGTCGACCTCGGTCTCGGTGATCGCCAACAGCTCCACCACCACCGCGCCCGCGTCGGCATCCCAGCCCAAACCCATGGTGCCGACCCGGAATTCGGCGTCGATCGGCGTCACCAGCGGCGCGGTGTCGGCCACGTCGGCGGCCTGCGGGGGCACCGCGGTTCCGAACCGCCGTTGCACCTCGTCGAGCAGCAGACCCATCCGATCGGCCAGCACCTTCACCTGCTGCTTCTCGAGCAGCACGCTGATCACCCGCGGCTCCTGCACGGCCTGCAGGTAGAACGCGCGGTCGCCCGGCTCGCCGACGGTGCCGGCGACGAAACGATCGGGGGTGCGGAAGATATGGATTGCCCGGCCCATTGCACCTCCATTCGGTTCACTCACACTGATGAATCGGGGCGTTCGCCAGCCCCATTATCCGTACTGTCGGTGGTACCCGTTTCTCCGCCGGGAACCGGCCCCGAGCGCGATTCGCCGCCTGTTCGCGGTGAAATCGCCGCCAACCCGGACAGATCAGGCCCGGTGTCATTGAGCCGCCACACATAGGGGGCGGTCGGGGTGTAGCGGACCACGCTCACCGACGCCGGTTCCACCACGATCCGCTGGAAGCCGTCGAGGTGCAGACCGAAGGCGTCGGCCAGCACCGACTTGATGACATCGCCGTGCGTGCACGCAATCCACAACACATCGCTACCATGGCGGGCCGCGAACTGCCGATCCCGTTCGCGCACAGCGGACACGGCCCGGAACTGCACCTCGGCCAAAGACTCGCCCGAGGGGAAGCGCGCGGCCGAGGCGTGGCGCTGCACGACCTTCCACAACGGTTCGGTGACCAGGTCGGCGAGCGCTTTGCCGGTCCAGTCGCCGTAGTCGACTTCCAGCAGTCGCTCGTCGGGTTCGGCTTCCAGGCCCAGTTTGTCGGCCAAGGGGGCGACGGTGCGCTGGCAACGCAGCAGCGGCGAGCACACGATGTGCTCGATGGGCAGCGATCCCAGCCGTTCCACCAGGCCCCGGGCCTGCTCGCGGCCGTGGTCGGTCAGATCGACGCCGGCGCTGCGCCCGGCCAGGGTGCGGGCAGTGTTCGACGTGGACACGCCGTGCCGCAACAGGATCACCGTCACCGGGACAGCCTACCGACTAGGTCGCCGACACGACGCCGGTCGCGAGCAGCGCCATCACCGTCAAGCCCAGCACGATGCGGTAGCCCACGAACCAGTCCAGCGAATGCCGGGTCACGAACTTGAGCAGCCACGCCACCGAGGCGTAACCGACCACGAACGACAGCACGGTCGCCACCAGCAGCTGCGGGCCCGACGCATTGAGTCCCTCACCAGCGGGTTCGAAGGCGTCGGGCAGGCTGAACAGGCCCGAGGCCAGCACCGCGGGGATGGCCAGCAGGAACGAGAACCGCACCGCCGCCTCACGAGTGAGCCCGACGAACAGCCCGGCCGAACTCGTCGCACCCGAACGCGACACGCCCGGGATCAGCGCCAGGCACTGGGCCAGGCCCATGATCAGCCCGTCGCGGGTGGTCAGCAGCTCGATGGGGCGGCGCCGACGTCCGTAGGCCTTGCCCGAGTAGTACTCCGCCGCCGCGATCACCAGCGCGAACACGATCAGCATGATCGAGATCAGCCACAGATTCCGTGCGCCGGTACGGATCTGGTCCTTGAACAGCAATCCCAGCACCCCGATCGGGATGGTGGCGATGATCACATACCAGCCGATCCGGTAGTCGAGCTCGCGCTGCACCTCGGGGTCGGGGCCGTAGGCGAAATTGCCGTCCTCACCCAGCACCGGCAGCTGCGTGGTCGCGCGCTCGTGCAACGGCACCGAATCCCGTTGCGGCGCTGCCACCTTCAGCCACATGGTGGTGCACCACGCGGTGAGGATGCGCCAGATGTCCTTGGCGAAATACACCAGCACCGCGGCCTCGGTGCCCAGCTGGGTGACCGCGGTGAACGACGCGCCCGCGTCGTCGCCGAAGAACACCGCCGAGGTGATGCGCAGGTGCGCCGAGGAAGAGATCGGCAGAAATTCCGTCAGCCCCTGCACCAAGCCCAGCACCAGCGCCTGCACCCACGTCATCGACTCGCCCACGCACCCTCCAATCCCGAATTATCGGCTCCCGGTGGGGATTTCGCCGCGCCCCGGGCTGCCACCAGCGCGGCGCAGGCGCGCCGCAAGTTCGCAGCGACCCTACCGGGCCGGTGTCCGAATCCGGATACGCACGCAGGAATTGGGCCGGCGGCGCGCTCGCCGCGGGCCGTAGCCGGGTACAGGCCTCCGGTGCGCCTAGGCTGACGCGTGTGACGAAAGGGCAAGCGCGGTGATGCAACAACGGACGGTCGGCCGCAGCGGACTGCGGGTCTCGAGGCTCGGGCTGGCCACCCACACCTGGGGCCGCGAAACCGACGCCGAGGACGCCACGGCCCAGCTGATGGCGTTCGTGGAAGCCGGCGGCAACCTGGTCGACACCTCCCCGGCCTACGGTGACGGCGCCGCCCAGCACATCCTGGGCGAGTTGATCTCCGAGATCGGGCGCGAGGACCTGGTGCTGTCCGGAAGTGCCGGATACACACCGATACTCAGCGACGCCGCCGCCGAAGCGCCCGCCGCGGTGCGCTGGACCGTGGACGCCTCCCGGCGCACCATGCGCCGCCAGCTCGACCACACCCTCACCCAGCTCGGCACCGACCACCTCGACCTGTGGACCGTCGCCGCCTGGGACCCGCACACCCCGCTCGAGGAGATCGCCGACACCCTGGCCTGGGCGGTGCGCTCGGGCCGGGTGCGGTATGCGGGAGCGCGCGGCTACGACGGGTGGCAGCTGGCGACCCTGGCCACCGCCGCGCCCCTGACCGCCGCCCAGACCCCGTACTCGTTGCTGGCGCGCGGTGTGGAACACGAATTCGTGCCCGCCGCACAGCATCACGGCATCGGCGTGATCGCCACCGCGCCGCTGGCCGGGGGCATCCTCACCGGCAAATACCGGGACGGGGTGCCCGCGGACTCGCGCGGCGCCGACGAGTCGACCGCCGCGGAGATCACCGCCCATCTCGACGACCGCGCGGTGCGGGTGGTCGATGCGGTCGTCACCGCCGCCGACGGGCTGGGCACCTCGCCGCTGGCGGTGGCGCTGGCCTGGATCCGCGATCAGCCCGCGGTGGCGTCGATGCTGGTCGGGGCCCGCGACATCGGGCAGCTCACCGGCATCCTGGCCGCCGAGACCCTGGAACTGCCGCGCGCGATCGCCGCGGCCCTGGGAGACGTGAGCGCACGCACAGAATGAGCCAGGCTAGCCTTGCCTGCATGAGGTGTCTCGTGAGTGCCCGCACCGTCGCCCGCACGGTGCTGATCCTGCTGCTCGGCGCCGGCCTCGTCGCCGGTGTCACCGCCTGCGGCTCGGGCACCACGAACACCGGCGGACGCGGACCGGTCACCGCCGAGATCGGCAACCTCGATCCCGTTGTGCTGGGCCCCGAACCGGCGCCCACCCTGCCGGTCACCGTCACCTCCTTCGACGGCACCCAGGTCACCGTCACCGACACCAGCCGCATCATCGCCGCCGACCGCTACGGCACCCTCGCCCAGACCGTCGTCGCGCTCGGGCTGGGCTCGAAACTGGTGGGCCGCTCCAACTCCGCGGCCTTCCCCGCCGTGCACGAACTGCCCACCGTCTCCAGCGGCAGCGGCACCCTGAGCGTGGAAGCCGTTGCGGCGCTGCGGCCCACGGTGTTCCTCACCGACACCACCACCGTCACCCCCGCGCTGCGCGACCAGCTGCGCGCACTGGGCATCACCGTGGTCTACTTCGACTCCCAGCGCACCATGGACGGCGTCGTCCCCCAGATCGAGGCCGTCGCCACCGCCCTGGGCGTCCCCGCCGCCGGCCAGGCCCTCGGGCAACGCACCGCCGCCGAGATCGCCGCCGCCACCGCCTCGGTGCCGCACCAGGACGCCAAACCCAAGATCGCGTTCCTGTACCTGCGCAGCGCCGCCATCACCATGATCGCCGGCCCCGGCTCGGGCGCGGACTCGCTGATCACCGCCATCGGCGGCATCGACGCCGGCACCGCCTCGGGCCTGACCAAGGACTTCCTGCCCATCACCAGCGAAGCCATGATCGCCGCCGCCCCCGAGGTGCTGCTGCTGATGAGCGACGGCCTGGCCTCCGTCGGTGGCGTCGACGGCCTCGAGAAGGTCCCCGGCATCGCCCAGACCCCCGCCGGACGCGACCGCCGCGTGGTGGACATGTCCGACGCCGTGCTGCTGTCCTTCGGCCCCAACACCGGCCGCGTCCTGACGGCCCTCGTGAAGGCCGTCTACGGCCCGACCACCGCATGAGCGAGCCGCTAGACCCGGCCGGACAGCTTGGCCCGCACCCGGATTCACCCGGCACCGGGCGGCCGCCGGGCACGCACGACGCCGGCGACGCGGGTGCCTCGGCGACGGGCGCTGCCGCGGCAGCCTCGACCACGAGCGGGGCGGCGACAGCCCCGGCCACCGAGGACCAGGACTCCACCGGGGCAGGCGACCAGCCGAGCTCCCTGGGCAGCGGCGGCCACGCGGAATCCGACCCCGACGTCACCGGGCGTCCGCGCGCCGCGCGCCGACGCTGGTCGCGCACCACGCTGATCTTCGCGGGCGCGCTGACCGGACTGGTGGTGCTGGCGTTGATCTCGGCGGCCATCGGTCAGGTGCCGACCAGCCCCGCCGAGGTGGCGGGCGCGTTCCTGCACCGGTTCGGGCTGGACTGGGGGCCGATGCCCGCCCACCCGGCCGGATACGTGACCCTGTGGGAGGTGCGGTTCCCGCGCGTGGTGCTGGGCATGCTCGTCGGAGCCGCGCTGGCCACCGCCGGCGCCCTGCTGCAAGGCGTGTTCGCCAACCCGCTCGCCGAACCGGGCGTGATCGGTGTGTCCGCGGGTGCGGCCGTCGGGGCGGGCGCGGTCATCGTCGCCGGTGGCGCGTTCGCGGCCGCCTGGTCGGTGGCAGCCGGTGCGTTCGTGGCCGGGCTCGGGACCACGCTGCTGGTGTATCTGCTGGCCCGCTCCAACGGGCGCACCGAAGTGGTGACCCTGGTGCTGACCGGTGTGGCCATCAATGCCTTTGCCGGCGGCCTGATTTCGTTCCTGCTGTTCTCCGCCTCCCCGGCCGCGCGCGATCAGATCGTGTTCTGGCAGATGGGCAGTCTCAACGGCGCCACCTGGCAGTCGGTCAACGTGGTGTGGCCGTTGACGCTGATCGGATTGGCGGCCGCGATCTGGATGGCCCCGCGCCTGGACCTGCTCGCCCTGGGCGAGTCCGCGGCCCGGCACCTGGGTGTGGACGTGGAACGGTTGCGCCGCAACGTGATCGTGGTGGTCGCGGTGCTGGCCACCGCCGGGGTCGCGTTCACCGGCATCATCCTGTTCGTCGGGTTGATCGTGCCGCATCTGGTGCGCATGCTGGTCGGGCCCGGGCATCGCGTGCTGATCCCGCTCTCGGCGATCGTCGGCGCGGTGGTGCTGGTGGCCGCCGACATCGGCGCGCGCGCCCTGGTCCACAACGCGGACCTGCCATTGGGCATGATCACCTCACTGGTCGGCGGGCCGTTCTTCTTCTGGCTGCTGCGCCGCACCCGCTCACGATCGGGAGGCTGGGCATGAGCGGCCTACGCGAGCTGACAACGATCTTCGGGCGCACGCCCGCCCTGCCCGAGCCGCCCGAACCGGGCACCGCGACCCTGCGCGCCCGCGGCGTCAGCGCCAAACGCGGCGACCGCACCGTCCTCAACGGCATCGACTTCGAGGTCGTCGCCGGGCAGATCGTGGCCCTGGTCGGCCCCAACGGCGCCGGCAAATCCACCTTGCTGGCCGCGCTGGCCGGGGAACTCGAACTCAGTGGCGGCAGCGTCGAACTCGACGGGCACGCCCTGACCCACTGGACTCACCTCGACATGGCGCGGCGACGCGCGGTGCTGCCGCAGTCGCACACCGTCGGATTCCCGTTCAGCGCGCGCGAGGTGGTCGCCATGGGCCGCTCCCCGTGGGCGCGTACCCCCCGCCAGCTCCACGACGACAAGGCCATCGCCGACGCCATGGCAGCCACCGACGTCGAACGCTTTGCCGCGCGCCCCTTCCCGGCCCTGTCCGGCGGTGAACGCGCCCGCGTCGCCCTGGCCCGTGTACTGGCCCAGGACACCGCGACCCTGCTGCTCGACGAGCCCACCGCCGCACTCGATCTCGGCCACCAGGAGCAGGTGCTGCATCTGGCGCGCGAACGGGCCACCGCGGGCACGGCCGTGGTGGTCGTGTTGCACGATCTCGGTGTGGCCGCCGCCTACGCCGACCGGGTGGCCGTGCTGGAAGCCGGGCGCATCGCCGCCGACGGCCCGCCCCGGCAGATCCTCACCCCCGAGCTGCTCACCCGCGTCTACCAGCATCCGGTCGACGTGTTCGATCATCCGGTGACCGGCGCGCAACTGGTGTTGCCCGTACGCGGCTGAACAACCCGCGATGGGGTCAGAGCTGCTGCTGACCCCACACCAGGCGCAGCGCGCCGTTGACGAACCACACCGCGAACATCGCCACCCCCGCGACCGGCGTCCACGCCAGCCCCAGCAGCACCGCCGCCACACCGAACCAGGCGACCTCCAAGGCGACCCGCCGCCACCCGGTTTGCGGGTATCGCGGATCCTTGGCCGCCCCGAACAGCGCCCACACCACGATGAACACCGCCGGGGCCGCCAGCCCCGCCACGATGCGCACCGCGATCGGCGCGGACACGGTGAACCCCCACCAGGCCGCCGCGCCGAGCACGCATAGTTCCAGCAGGAACATCACCAACAGGTTCGCGCCTTTGAGCACGCTCATCGCCAGACCAACTTCAATACCGCAGGAGTCAACAGCATGCGAATCACGGTGGCGTCCAACACCAATGCCGCGATCATGCCGTAGGCAATGTATTTCATCAGCACCAGATCCGAGAACCCGAACGCTCCGGTCACCACGATCAGGATCGCCGCCGCCGAGGTGATCACCCCACCGGTGTGGGCGATGCCGTAGCGGATCGCCTCGGGCGCATCGGCTCCCGCGGCGCGGGCCTCGGCCATGCGGGACTGCAGGAACACCTCGTAATCGGTCGAGAGCCCGAACAGCACCGTCACGATCAACACCAGCACCGCGAACATCAGCGGGCCAGGCGTGAAATTGAACAACCCCGCCCCGTGACCCTCAACGAAGATCCAGGTCAGCACGCCCAGGGTCGCGCCCAGACTGAGCGCGCTCATCACCACCGCCTTGATCGCCAGCACCAGCGACCGGAACGCCGCGTACATCAACGCGATCGCCGCCGCCACCAGGATCAGCACCAGCAGCGGCAGGCCCTTGATCAAGCCCTGGATGCTGTCGCGTTCGAGGGCGGGCACCCCGGCCACCATCACCTGCACGCCGTCGGGTTGCGGGATCGAGCGCAGCGCGGCCATCACGGTGTCGGCGTCGCGTTTGTCGACCAGGCCGGAGGCCAGCACCGTCACCTGATCCTTGGTCGGTGCGGCCGGATCGAACGGTCCGGTCATCTGCGGCCCGACCAACTGGTTGGCTTCGAAGCGGATGTCGGACAGCTGCTGCGGATTCGCGCCCACCACCACCAGTTTCAGCGGTTCGGTGCGGAAATGCGGGAACAGCCGGTCGAAGTCCTGCTGCGCCACCCGCGCCGAATTGTCGGCCGCCAGATACCGTTCGCTGAGTCCGCCGAACTCGATGTGGCGGAACGGCAGGATCAACGCCAGCAGCATCAACACCACCGGCACGATCACCAGCCACGGCTTGCGCATCGCGAAAACCGCCAGCCGCGAGAAGAATCCGCGATCGATCTGCTCGGCGGTGCGGATACTGGCCAGCCGATGCCAGCCCCACAGATCGATGCGCGGGCCCACGATCGACAACACCGCCGGCAGCGCCGTCACCGACAGCACCGCCGCCAGCAGCACCGAGGAGATACCGCCCAGCGGCACCGACCGCAGCACCCCGTTCGGGTAGATGAACAACGCGCCCAGGCTGACCGCGATGATCGCCGCCGAGAACAACACCGTGCGCCCGGCCGTGGCGATGGTGCGCGCGGTCGCCTCCTCGACGCTGCGCCCCGCGGCCAGCTCCTCCCGGAACCGGGTCACCGCGAACAGCCCGTAGTCGATGGCCAGCCCGAGGCTCACCAAGGTGACCACCGCCGAGGCGAACACGTTGACCTGCAGATGGTTGGTGAGCAGCCGCATGATGCCCTGACTGCCCAGAATCGTCATGCCGCCGATGAGCACCGGCAGCAGCGCCCCCACCACACCGCCGAACACGAAATACAGCAGGATCGCCACCAGCGGCAGCGCGATCAGCTCCGCGCGTTCGATATCGCGCTGCATCCCGGTGTTGATGCCTTCGACCACCGGCTGCAATCCGGCCAGCTGCACGGTGGTGCCGCCCGGCCCGGAACCGGCTGTCCCGGCATGGAATTCGTTCTCGAGGGCCAGGTAGTTGTCGACGGTGTCGGTGCCGCCGTCGCCGCGCAATCCGATGCTGGCGAAGGCGTGGGTGCGCGACGGGTCGGCGAACTGTCCCATCAGGGCGCCGTCCCAATACGAGTCGATCTTGAGGATGCGGTCGGGGTGCTCGGTGCGCAACCGGGTCAACTCCGCGGCCACCGCGCTGCGCACCGGCTCGTCGTCGACGGTCATCCCCGCCGGGGCGGTGTAGATGGCGATCAGGTCGGCGTCGGTGTCACGTCCGAAGGTGGAGTCGGCCAGTTTCGATGCCGCGACCGACTGGCTGGATTCGTCGAACCAGCCCTCCTGGGTCAGGTGATCGCCCAGGTCGCGTCCGTAGAACCCCGACACCAGCACCACCAGCCCGAACGCGGCGAACACCACGAACCGGAAGCGGTGGATCAGACGCCCCCACCGCAGGGATCCGGCTTCGAGCATCAGCCGCAGGCCGCGGTCTTGTAGTCGGCCGAGCGCAGAATCCCGCACAGGTCGGTGCGCGAGATCTTCCAGTGCCCGTCCTTGGCGACGAAGTGCACGACCGTGGTGCGCACGTTGCTGCCGGTGCCGTCCTTGTCCAGGCTCAGGGTCGCCGTCAGCGTCCCGTCGTGATTGTCGAACACCGGGTCCTTGACCCCGTACACCGCGCGCGGGTTGTCCTTCAACGCCTTGTACATGTCGGGGATCGCGTCCTTGAACGCGTCGCCGTCCTCGATCAACGCGGTGCGTTCACTGTCGGGCAGATTCGGATCCAGCGCGCTCTTGATCTGCGCGTCCAGTTGCGCCGCGGTCGGGATCGCGGGCCGCGCGGCGCTGGTCTGCGCGGCCGCGGCCTGCGAGGACGAACTCAGCGCCGCGTACGCCGAGGACCGCGCCTGCGCCACCTTCGACTCGTCGTCGGAGCCGCCGCAGGCGGCGATCGACGCGCCGAGCACGGTCGACAAGAGCAAGATGGCGGCCGGTCGTCGAAGTCGCATCAACATCCTCGTGAGCTCGAACTGCGGTTGTGTGCCGTTAGTTTGGCACGTGCCCGGGCCGAGAGTGATCTCTGTGTCACAGACACTCGCGCGGGCGGATATCTCCCGGTTCTGAAAAAACACCGTCCGGTCGGTGTTGTTTCGAGGAGAATCAAGGGCGCTCCATCCCAGATCCAGCACGGCTCGATATGAGGAGGTAGCTCTGGTGACCAAGGCAAAAGACATCATGAAACCCGGCGCACAGTGGATATCGCAGGACGAGACCGTCGCCGACGCGGCCCGCATCATGGACGAACTCGATGTGGGATCAGTGATCGTCGCCGATCCGAACGAGCGGATGGTCGGCATCATCACCGACCGCGACATCGCGGTGAAATGCGTCGCACAGGGGCGCGATCCCGGCGCCACGCGGGCGCTGGAACTGTGCGAGGCCACCCCGCGCTGGGTGGCCGCCAACGCGGACATCAGCGAGGTGCTCGACTCGATGGGGAGCTACCGGATCAAACGCATGCCGGTGATCGACGCCAAGAAGCGGATGGTCGGGATGATCAGTGAGGCCGACCTCGCCCAGCACCTCGATCAGAAGGAGCTCAGCGAGTTCGTCACGGCCATCTACGGAAGGCCCTGATCAGCAAGGTTTTACCAGTCACCGCCCGTCGATGACCGCGCCCAACCGGCCCAGGAGCGCGCGCACCGTGGTGGCCTCGCGCGGCTGAGCCGCGGGCACGACCGTCGCCTGCGGGATCAGGTCCCGCACGAGTGCCACCACGCTGCGTTCGTCATCGAGGTCGATGTCGGTGACCGGGGCCACCGCGACCGCCTCGACATCCTCGGGCGCGGGCACCGCGGTCGTGACACCGGGGCGGTAGATCTCCACCGTGAGCGTGGAACGGTGGGTGCGGAACGCGAAGCTACGCCCGTCGGCGGTGACACCGAAGCCGTGCGCGTAGCGCCCGACGGTGACGTCCTCGACGGTGAACCCCGAAGTCTGGTCGGCAACCAACAGATCTCCCTGATACAGACCGCTTTTGCTCTCCACGGTAACCGCTCGCCCCGACACCGCCCCCGAATCACCATGTCACATCATGCATATCGGCACGCGATGCAACGATCGGCGATCGCGCCACACCGCCGCGCGGACCCCCGGTCGCACCGCCGGGCAAGGGACCATGGTCAGATTGGAGTGCACGCATACTTTCGTCGGTCAGTTCGGTCAGTTCGGTCAGTTAAGGAGTTCGCTGCATGCGCCGTCGCGGTTGGATCCGGTCGGCCCTCGTGGGGGTGACAGCGGTGACCTTGCTGACCGCGTGTTCGGGCCAGCCGGACAACGCGAGCAACGCCACCCGGGAACCGGCCGCCCCGGCCGTCGCTCCCAGCGCCGCGGCCACTCCCGCCGGTGAGGTGAGCGCCAGCGCGCCGATCTCGCTGCTGCTCGACGAACCGACCACCGGCGTCCTGGCCGCGGTCGTGGACTCCGGCGCCACGCTGCATCTCATCGACAAGGGCGTCACCCGCTCGGTCGCGCTGCCCGGCAAGGCGGCCGCCCTGGTCGCGGGCAAGCCCGGTGAGGTGCTGATCGCGGTGCCCGGCAAGATCGTTCGCGTCGATGTCGCCAGTGGCGCGCTCACCACCGTGTCCGTCGAGGGTGATCTGCATTCGGTGGCGGTGAACACCGACGGCTCGCTGGTGGCGGGCCTGGCCGACGGCCGGGTGCTGCTGCTGGACGCGGACGGTGCTGTGCGCCACACCATTACGGGACTGTCGGCCGCCGACGCCATCGATGCCCGTGACGGCTCGGTCGTGGTGCTCGACCGCCGCCAGTCCGCAATCGTGCAACTCGACGGCACCGCCAAGCTCGGTCTGGCCCTGCGGGCCGGTGACGGGGCGGCCATGATGATCGGCGACCACTTCGGCCGGCGCCTGGTCACCGACACCGACGGCGCCGAACTGCTGGTCTACACCGCCGATCCGTTGGTCTTGCACCAGCGTTTCCCGGTAGGCTCTTCGCCCTACGCACTCGCCTACGATCAGCGGTCCGAGACCGTGTGGGTGACGCTGACTGGCAGTAACGAAGTCGTCGGTTACGAGCTGTCGACGGGTATACCGGTAGAGGTGGGGCGCTACCCGACGGTGCGCCAGCCCAACTCGGCGACCGTCGATGCCCGCACCGGTGACCTGTTCGTGGGATCCGCGACCGGTGACGGTCTGCAGCGGATCGGCGCGGACCAGCGGAAGAGAGGGCAGTGATGGCTCGGGCCTCACGATCGGCGCACCAATCGCGCACATTACCGGAAGGCTGGGAGGAATCCAGCGACGAATGGGAGTACGTGCCCCTGCGGCTGCCGCCCGGCATCACCAGGGTCACCGCCACCATGCGACTGTCCATTCACGCCGAATTCGGTGGCTGGGAACTCTCGCGAGTGCGCGCCTACACCGACGGCAGCCGCCGCGTGTTACTGCGCCGCCGCAAGACCACTCCCCTGCTATCCCCGACACCCGAGGCGGTGATGTAACCCCCTATGTATGAGCGCCTGTACGCCCTCCTGCTGAAGACGATGTTCCTGCTCCAGCCGGAACGCATCCACCATCTGGCTTTCGCCGCGATGCGGCTGGCGACCCGGTTCACCCCGGGCCGCAAGCTCACCGGTGCGCTGCTGGTGGCCGACGATCCGATCCTGCGCACCCGCGTGTTCGGCGTGGATTTCCCCGCGCCGCTGGGTCTGGCCGCCGGCTTCGACAAGAACGCCGACGGCGTCGACGCGTGGGGCCCGCTGGGTTTCGGTTACGCCGAGATCGGCACCGTCACCGCCCAGGCTCAGCCCGGCAATCCCGCGCCGCGGCTGTTCCGCCTGCCCGCGGACCGGGCGCTCATCAACCGTATGGGGTTCAACAACTTCGGTGCCGCCGCGGCCGCCGAGCATCTGGCGAACCGCCTGCCCGGCGGCGTGCCGATCGGCGCGAACATCGGCAAGACCAAGGTCGTCGAGCCCGAGGACGCGGCCACCGATTACGCGATCTCGGCGAAACTGCTGGGCCCGCTGGCCGATTTCATGGTCGTCAACGTCAGCTCCCCCAACACCCCCGGTCTGCGTGACCTGCAAGCGGTCACCTCGCTGCGCCCGATCCTGCAGGCGGTCCTCGACACCGTCACCGTCCCGGTCCTGGTGAAGATCGCCCCCGACCTGTCCGACGAGGACATCGACGCCGTCGCCGACCTCGCCGTCGAACTGGGCCTGGCCGGCATCGTCGCCACCAACACCACCATCCGCCGCGACGGCCTGGCCACTCCGGCCGCCGAGGTGGAACCCATTGGCGCGGGCGGCCTCTCGGGCGCCCCGGTCGCCGACCGCTCCCTCGAGGTCCTGCGCCGCCTCTACGCCCGAGTCGGCGACAAACTGGCCCTGATCTCCGTCGGCGGCATCGAAACCGCCGACCAGGCCTGGACCCGCATCCTCGCCGGAGCCTCCCTGCTGCAGGGCTACACCGGCTTCATCTACGGCGGCCCCCTGTGGCCCAAGCACATCCACCAGGGCCTGGCCGCCAAGCTCCGCGAACACGGCTACACCAACCTGTCCGAGGCCGTCGGCGCCGAACACCGCTCGCAGGCCTGACTCCGGTTCACCGGCAACAGGGTCCGGTCATCGCCACCGGTGCTGTGACCGCGCGCCCGACCCGGCGCCGTGACCGACGGCGGCACCCCTACCCCAGACCGACAGTGCCGCCGTCGGCGCATCGCTTCCCTGCTCGGACCACTCCTCCCGGTGCAGGCGTTCGGCCAGTCGTTGCGCCAGCAGGATCACCGCGCGTTCGACCCCGATACCCAGCCGGGTGGCCAGGTCCGCGGCCCACAGCTGCGCAGCCTCGTCGTAGACGACGGCAGGGTCGGAGAGCACCTCGTCCAGTTCCATTCCGGCGTGGGCCTGCTCGTGGGTGAGGTGGTGGGCGGGCAGCCAGCTCAGCCGCCACACCGCCTGCCCGCGCCGGTACTCCCGCAGCGCGTATTCGGGGCTGATGTCGCTGGTCATCGCCCGCGTCGTGATGTCGATCGTCACAAGGACCTCCCTGGGCCGTCGGTGTGCGTCGCGGGATCGCCGCGCGCGCACCGTGTTTCGCCCGCCGCCGCTGATCGCCGCACCGGGACCTGCCATCCCCTCATCGAATGCTCATTTCGCACCGCGGCTTCCGGCCACTCTCATGCCGAGCGCCGCCGCATCAGCAGGAACACCGCCTGCTCCACCGGGATCCCCACCTCGCCCGCCGCGCTGATCATGCGCCCCTGCGCGGCTTCGTGTCGCGGATACGGGTCGGCCGCGACGATCTCCGCCGGCACCATAGCCGCCAGCGCTTGCGCCCGGGTCAGGAGCCGATCCGGCAGCCAACTGCACCGCCACGCCAGCATCCACCGATCCGCGACCCGCACCGCGTTCTCATCGGTCCGGTCACTGGTCATCGACCAGTCATCGGTCGCGTAGATGGTCATAACTCCCCCCTCTCACGCCGCCGTGCCCGCAAGGTGTCACTGGCGTCATCGAGATCGATGCCCAGTTCCCCGCCGATGTCCCGAGCCCGCTGCCACGCCGGATCGGCGGGAATCGGTGCGCTGCGCAGGATCTCGGTGAGTTCCATTGCCAGCAGCGCCTGTTCGCGTGTCAGCAGCGGCGACCTGCGCCAACTGAGCCGCCACGCGGGTTCCGGGCGGCGCGGCAGCCGTTCGGCGCACTCGCCAGTGACGCTGCTGGTGATCGAGCTCGCGCTGGGGTAGATCACGATGGCCTCCACTTCATCACCATCGGTG
Organism: Nocardia tengchongensis; assembly: GCF_054781395.1. Taxonomy (NCBI): domain Bacteria; kingdom Bacillati; phylum Actinomycetota; class Actinomycetes; order Mycobacteriales; family Nocardiaceae; genus Nocardia; species Nocardia tengchongensis. The sequence goes on along the minus strand of NZ_BAAGUM010000015.1, from coordinate 382,373 downwards.
TGTGGCATTCACCAGTGTGTCCGGTATTTTTCCGAACCGCTCTGGCATTTTCCGCTGCCTCCAGAATATTGCCGAAATCGCTGGTCGCTAAACAATTCTCGGCGGTATCCTTAGAGCAAATGGGCAAAGACAGCGCCGAAGCAGGGCTCGCGTCCACCATCGCGATCACCGACCACGCCGCCGACGCGGTGTGCGGAAAGCTGATGCAGGTCAGGAAGAATGCGGGTCTGAGCGAGGGGCTCAACGCCGCGAGCGAGATCGATGCCCGAATTCTGCTGCAGCTCACAGCGGTTCGCCGGTGCGCGTTCGTCGAGGGAATCAAGCCGGAAGCCGCCCTGCCCGAGACGATCCGCCACCTGGCTCGACGGCTGTCGGTCACCGACCGCATCGTCGTCGATGCCGAACTGGCCTTGGGTCTGCTGCAGGGAAACGGACCGCCGGGTGTCGATCTGGCGATGCACTACGGCGCCGTGCTCTCCAAGCGCCGCATCTCGTTGGCGCGGCATTGGCGGACGCTGCACGAGGCCTTCGGCGCGCAGGATGTCCCCGCCGCGCCGTCGGCTCGGGCGGTTCGCGGTGGCAGATACGAGTTGCCCGCTTTCGAGGCGCTCGCGAAACTGCTGACCTCGCTGTCGGATCCGTACGACGGTGCGCCGAGCGCGATCGCCATCATCGGCGACGCCGTCATCGATCACATACTCGAAGTCGAGCACTTCCCGCAGCCGGGAACCTCGATGTGGGGCGAAGATTCCGGCAGCCGCCCGGGTGGCAAGGGCCTGAATCGGGCTGTCGCGCTGGCTCGTCTCGAGCTCGATGCCCGACTGCTCGCGGCCATCGGCGACGACGGTGAGGGCCGAGAGATTCTCGACTATCTGACCCGCGAGAAGGTCGATACCAGTCTGATCAAGGTCGAACCGAGAATGCGGACGCCGGTGACGACCGTGGTGACCCCGGCCGATGGCGACTACTCGTCGATCGCGATCACGAAGGGGCGGACTCGGCTGACCGTCTCCGACCTCGATCTCGCGCCGATCCGGCACGCGATCACCGGTGCGGCGGCGGTGGTTCTGACTTTCGAGCAAACCGACAAGGTGATCGAGAAGGTGCTGGAAATTGTTGGCGTGGTGAAGGGTTCGTCGCCGGGCCCCGGGTCGCCATGGGTGATCGTGAATGTCAGTCCGCCGCGTCCGCTCACGCCGTACATGCGTGAGCACTTGTCGGGCATCGACTACCTGGTCGGGTCCTCCGACGATCTGGAGAAGCTGCGCCCCGATCTGCCCGGCGATGCGGTCGCCGAGGCCCTGGTGAACGACGGGGTCGGCACCGTCTGCCAGATCGACCGATCGCAGTGCATCGTCCACCGCAGGGGTCTCGATGCCATCGAGGTCGATCGATTCGGTACCTCGGTCTCGAATGTCGCCGGCGCTGCCTCGGCATTCTCCTCGGCCTTGACCAGCAAACTGGTCAAGCAGGCCCGTCCCGCCGACACCGGCGACTTCGACTGGGCGACCGCGGCGATGGCGACGATGATCCAACGGGCGTCCGGCCGGCATCCGGTCGAGAGTGTTCCTGACGGTATGCCCTTCGAGCCGAGCATCGACGCGATGGTCGGGCGCACGTCGACGCCGTGATTTGCTGGATATACGCGACACACTGGTCCGGTGTGAATGGACACACCAGCGTTGAGCCGGGAGTCGTATTAAGCTTCCCCGCGCCGCACTGTGCGTGCGGCACGGTCCCCCCACGTATGGGGTCGGAATCGTTCGACCTCACCCCTGGGAGGCTCGGTTGCGCGCACCGGTTATCGAGACCGATCGGTCTGATGAGAAGTGTGTTGCCACACCGGTTGTCGATGATCACCACGATACCGAGCATCGAATCACTCGCAAGGGACGCGCGATCACCGTGCGCGTTGCCGCTCTCGGCGTGAATCAGGGGTACGCGCTCATTTTCGGTGACAGCTCGCAATTGACGAACTGCTTGGTTCGAATCCACTCGAGGTGTCTGTACGGGGACGCCCTGGGGTCCGATGATTGCGACTGCGGCCCCGAATTGAACCTGGCCTTGGACATGATCCAGCGGGAGGGTCGTGGGGTTCTGATCTATCTGGAACAGGAAGGCCGCGGAGCGGGATTGGTCAACAAGGCCCGCGCTTACCAATACAGCCAGGACCACGGCGCCGACACCTTCGACAGCTATCGCCGGCTCGGACTGCCGGTCGATTCCCGGCGCTACACCGGCGCGGCGCAGGCGCTGAAAGACCTGGGCATCGACCGGATCCGCTTGTTGACCAACAATCCGGACAAGGTCCACGACGTGCGCGCGGCAGGATTACAGGTCGAGATGACCTCGCTGTGGACCCTCCCGCAGAACCGGCACGTCCACCGCTATCTCGAGGCCAAGCGCGCACACCGAGGCCATGTGTTGCCGGCGTCCTGGGAGTCCTACAAATGGGCGGATCGGCTGATACAGGGCGGAGCGCTGATGGTGTTCGGGGTCAGCTGCGCGGTACTGGCTTCCCTCGCGCGCTCGGCGATACTGACGGTCTGGGAGCGCATGTCGCCGACGGGTGAGGTGCCCGTCGGCGCCTTCGTCGCCGCTGCCGTCGGCGTCGCCGCGATGCTGGGTCTGGTTATCGGCCAGCGCGGGTCGGCTCGGTGGCGGCTGCTCAAGGGGCGGCTGGCGTCGCGCTTCGCGTTCCTGCGATTGGGGTAGGGCGTTCGCCCAGATGGATATTCGGCCCGTTTTGTCTGGATGAGGGTGGGAACCCGACCGCTCCGCCATAATTGCCGAAGGCAGGGCGGCAGGTGGTCAGGCGTGAAAGAGCTTCAGGCAACCGCACATTCGTTGTTCCGCAACGGGCGCGAGTTGCGAGTGCGGGTGACCGAAGTGCGTGACGAGACCGGCATCGGGCACATGCTCATCTTCGGGGAGCCCGTCGATGGCTGCCTGGTACGCATCCATTCGCGTTGCCTCTACGGCGATGTCCTCGCCTCGCAGGACTGTGATTGTGGGCCGGAACTCGCCATGGCCATGGACCTGATCCAGCAGGAAGGCGGCCAGGGGGTCCTGTTCTATCTCGAACAGGAGGGTCGCGGCGAGGGGCTCGAGGTCAAGGCCATGGGGTTGCACATCGGCGAGGAAACCGGGGTCGATACCTTCGACGCCTATCGCGCGCTGGGGCATCCCGACGACAGGCGTACCTATGATCACGCGGCGTTCGCGCTGGCGGCGTTGGGTCTACGGTCGGTCCGGTTGATGACCAACAACTTCGACAAGGTCGCTGCGGTCGAGCGCGCGGGCCTGGCCGTCACGGCGGTGCCGCTCGTGACCGAACCGCAGAACGAGCGCGCCGCGCAGTACATGGCGGCGAAGGCCAAGCGCCGCACCGCGTATCCGGGTCACGCGGGGATCGGCGCCGGGTCGACACCGGCCAATTGACAATTCCGGTCACCACTCTGACCGATGTAGCCCGCGACACAGTCGGGAAAGTCTGGTTACGATGAGTGAGCCGCGCCACAGGTGACGCGTGGCCATCGCGTGATCGGGTTGGTCGTGGTCTCGGACTTCAGGTTCGCGCGGGTGGACGCGCGGGTGGACGGTGAAGCGAGAGGCTATCGGGAAAAGGGCTTATGACGACTGACATCGGGTATGCGCACGCATCTGGGAAGACCGTTCACACGATTCCGGAGGCATTTCAGGAAACCTTGACGCTGCGACCGGGGCAGGTGGCATTGCGGACCGTGGGCGGGACGCGGCAGTTCACCTGGCGTGAGTACGGGGAGCGGGTGCGCAGTATCGCCGCCGGGTTGGCGGCACTCGGGGTGGGGCGCGGGGACGCGGTGGGGATCATGCTCACCAATCGGCCGGAGTTCAATCTGGTCGACACCGCGGCGCTGCACCTGGGGGCGACGCCGTTCTCGATCTACAACACCAGCTCCCCCGAGCAGATCGCGCACCTGTTCACCAATGCCGAGAACGCGGTGGTGATCACCGAACCGGCGTTCCTGGACGTGGTGCGCGGCGCGGGCGTGGAACTGGAACACATTGTGCTGGTGGAGGGTTCCGCGGCGGGCACGCTGACCTTGGCCGAGGTCGAGGCCGCCCCGCTGGCCGACTTCGACTTCGACGCCGCCTGGCAGGCCGTGCGTCCTGACGATGTGGCGACGCTGATCTACACCTCCGGCACCACCGGCCCGTCCAAGGGCGTGGAGCTGACCCACCGCAATGTGGTCGCCCAGATCGTGGGCCTGGTCGAGGGCCCGCTGACCGTCGGCCTCGACGACCGTTCGGTGTCGTATCTGCCGGCCGCCCATGTGGCCGACCGCATTTCCGGTCACTGCGCCAACCTGTTCACCGGCGTCCAGATGACGTGCGTGCCCGATCCGCGCGAGATCGCCGCCGCCCTGCCCGACGCCCGCCCCACCGCGTTCTTCGGCGTGCCGCGGGTGTGGCAGAAGATCAAGGCCGGCATCGACGCCAAGCTCGCCACCGAGGCCAGCCCGGTGAAGAAGGCGCTCGCCAATTGGGCGATCGGGGTGGGCGCGCAGGCCGCGCGCGCCGACCTGGCCGGCACCGGCCGCGGCGCCCTGCTCGATGTACAGCACAAGCTGGCCGACGCGCTGGTGCTGTCGAAGCTGCGGCACGCGCTGGGCTTCGACGAACTGCGGGTGGCCGCCTCCGGCGCCGCGGCGATCCCGCCCGAGACCCTGGAATATCTGCTGGGCCTGGGCTTCACCGTCACCGAGGTGTGGGGTATGTCCGAGACCAGCGGTGTCGGCACCTACACGCCGCTGGCCAAGCCCAAGCCGGGCACCGTCGGCATTCCGCTGCGCGGGGTCGAGGTGCGCCTGGCCGAGGACGGGGAGCTGCTGCTGCGCGGCGGCATCGTCACCCACGGCTACCGCAAGATGCCCGACAAGACCGCCGAGGCCATCGACTCCGACGGCTGGCTGCACACCGGCGACGTGGCCACCATCGACGGTGACGGCTACATCAGCATCGTCGACCGCAAGAAGGAACTCATCATCACCGAGGCGGGAAAGAACCTGTCTCCCACCAATATCGAGAACACCGTGAAGGCGGCGTCCTCGCTGGTCGGTCAGGTGGTGGCGATCGGTGACGCCAAGCCGTTCATCTCCGCGCTGATCGTGCTGGACCCCGATATCGCGGTGGTGCGGGCCAAGGCGCTCGGCATCCCCGACGCGGACCTGAAAACCCTGGCCGCGCACCCGGAGATCATCGCCGAGGTCAAGTCCGCGATCGCCGCCGCGAACACCAAGCTCAACCGGGTCGAGCAGATCAAGCGGTTCACCATCCTGGACCTGGGCTGGGAGCCCGGCGGTGACGAACTCACCCCGACCCTCAAGCTCAAGCGCAACCCGATCGCGGCCAAGTACGCGACCGAGATCGCCGCGCTGTATCTGACCCCGGCGCCCGAAGGCGTGATCAACATGAGCTGATCCCGGATTCACCTCCGGAATCGATGTGGGCCTGGACGTATCGTCCAGGCCCACAGCCGTTCTCAGCCGCGGGCGGCGACGTGGATGACGCGGGCGAGCCGGTCGCTCATCGCCTCGGCGATCCGGCCCATGCGGGTGTGACTGTGCTCGGCGGTGTCGTATTCGACCTGCACGGTCAACCGCCCGCCGACGGTGAAGATCGTCATCTTCGGCGGCATGCCCGCCGCCATCGCGAACACCTCGTCGCGCACGAACTCCAGACTCCGCGGCATCGGATGCGCGGGCAGCCGGCCCATATTCGACAAGGCGATCGCCGGGGGCTGCGACAGCATCGCCGCCAACTGCGGGTCGAGGCGACGCTGCGAGCCGCGCATGAACAGCGCTGGGAAGCGGGTCTCGAGCATGACCCGCATCGTCGCGTCGACGACCGCGCCCACCGCCAGCGGGTCGGCGTCCCTGTCGACCGGTGCCGGAGTCCCCGCACCCGAAGCGCAATTCAGGATCGCCGATACCGCCAGTCGCGGTGACGTTTCCGGCCGCAGGTCTGCGGCGTGCCCGCACATCAGCGGGATCGGCCCGTCCCCGGCGATCTCGCCACGCACCGCCGCCAGCGCCGCCCCGGCCAGCACACTGTTGACCGAGATCCCGCGCCCGCGAGCGACATCGACCAATTCGGCGGTGTGCCGCGGGGACAACTCGATGCGCCGCAACGCCAGTCGCCCGCCCGGGTCGCCGATCCCGTCGCCGTCGTGGGGCAGCGTGCGCGGCGCGTCCTGCGGCGCTGCCACCGCGATCTCCTGTCCCAGCTGCGCGAGGAACCCGTCGACCTGCGCGTCGGTGACGGTCCGCGCCAGCAGCTCGTCGACCCCGCCGATCAGCTCTCGATCCGAATCGTGCGGCGGCAGTGCCGTTCCCGCCGCGTGCGCGGTGTAGCGCCGCCACATCTCCTCGAGCAGCGCGAACGCCGAGCGCCCGTCGCTGATCCCGTGATGGATGACCAGCACGACCCGGCTCTCCCGTGCGCCGCGCAGCAGCACCGCCCGGAACAGTCCCGCGTCCCAGTCCTGCGGGCTGTTCACCAGATCCCAGTACTCGTCCACCCCGCCCGCGCGCACCGACAGCGGCGGTGTCACGCGTTCCTCGGCTGCGAACCTCGCCACCCCGTCCACGGTGTGTACGCGACTGCGCAGCAGCACGTGCCCGTCGGCGAGTTCGGTGAGCACCCGCCGCAGGATGCCCGCGTCGACCTCGCCGCGCACGGCGGAACCGATGAACAGCGGCATCCCGCCGATCGGCACGCTGCCCAGGCGGGCATCGGCGGCGAAATATCCGGATTCGAAGGGAGACAACGGTCGTTGCGCAGTCATGTCGGGCTCGTTCTTCCGTGTGATGGATCGGCCATCTCCGACCATACACACGTTTCACACATCTGTTCAAAACAATTGTTTGAAACGCGCGTCACAAACGGTTGTTCGCCCCGCTGTTAGGCTGTGCCGCGTGGGAACCCGTGAAGACCTGCTGGCCGCCGCCAAGCACTGCCTGGCCGAGCGCGGCTACGCCCGCACCACCGTGCGCGACATCGTCGCCGCGTCCGGAGCCAACCTGGCGGCCATCAACTACCACTTCGGCACCCGCGATCGACTGCTGAACCAGGCCATGCTCGAGGCCACCGCCGCCGCGGTCTCCCACATCCTCGACTCGTTGCCCGCCGCAGACTCCGGCGACGCGTCCGCGCGCCTGAACACCTTCTGGCAGCGGCTGATCGACTCCTTCACCGGCGACCGCGTGATCTGGGCCGCCAATGTCGAATCGATGGCCCAGGCCATGCACTCCCCCACCCTGCGCGCGGAAATCGGTGCGGCACAGGAACAGGCGCGCGCGGGACTGTCGGCCGACCTCGGCGGCGGCGACCCGGCCGTCGGCGCGGTCCTGCAAACCCTGATCGCGGGCCTGCTCGTGCAATACCTGATCGACCCCGAGCACGCGCCCGCCGCCGAAGACCTCGCGGCCGGACTGCGCGGCCTGGCCGACCGCACGGCCGCCGAGTAGCGACCCAGGACATGACTGTGGCCCCGAGCGAAACGCTCGGGGCCACAGTCGGTTCGGCGTGAACCGCCTACTTCTGCTCGTGCGTGCCGATCAGGGTGGCGCGCCCGATGGCGTTCATGAACAGGTTGAAGCCCAGGTAGGCGGGCGAGGCATTCTCGTCGACCTCGAGCCGCTCCACACCTACCGCGTGCACCACGACGAAATACCGATGCGCGCCGTGCCCGGCGGGCGGGAACGCGCCCGTGTACTCGTGCAGCCCGGCGTCATTGCGCAGGTGCAGCGCCCCGGCCGGCAGCGAGCCGCCCTTGCTGGCCTGCCCGGTCTCGAGGCTGGTTGTGGTGACCGGCACGTTGGCCAAGACCCAGTGCCAGAAGCCGGAGGCCGTCGGCGCGTCCGGGTCGTACATGGTGACGGTGAAACTCTTGGTCTCGGCGGGGAATCCGGACCAGCTCAGCTGCGGGGAGATGTCGGCGCCGCCCGCACCGGCCAGCGCGCTGACCTGATCGAGCGCCAGCGGCTTGCCTTCGCTGATGTCGGTGGAGGTCAGGGTGAATTCCGGCAGCTGCGGCAGCGCGGCGTACGGGTTGTACGAATAGTCGGGCACGAGCAGTCCTTTCGAATCGTCAGCTGTGCAACAGGAAGTGTTCCAGCACGCGGGTGCCGAATTCGAGCGCCTCCACCGGAACCCGCTCGTCGACCCCGTGGAACAGGGCCGAGAAGTCCAGTTCCGGCGGCAGTCGCAGCGGCGCGAACCCGAAGCAGCGGATTCCCAGCTTGGCGAAGGCTTTCGCGTCGGTGCCGCCCGAGAGCATGTAGGGCACGGTGCGCCCGGCCGGGTCGTGGGCCAGGATGGCGTCGTTCATGGCGTCGACGAGGTGCCCGTCGAAGGTGGTCTCGTAGGAGTCGAGTTTGGTGATCCACTCGCGCTCCACGTCCGGGCCGATGAGCGCGTCGACCTCCTTCTCGAATTCGGCTTGGCGGCCGGGCACCACGCGGCAGTCGACGACCGCCTCGGCGGTCTGCGGGATCACGTTGGCCTTGTAGCCGGCCTGCAGCATGGTGGGGTTGGCGGTGTCGCGCAGCGTCGCGCCGATGATGCGGGCGATGGTGCCCAGCTTGGCCAGCTGATCCTCGATTCCCGGTGCGGTGGGATCGAATTCGAGACCCGACTCCTCCGAGACCGCGGCCAGGAATTCGGCCACCGAATCGGAGACCACCAGCGGGAAGGTGTGGGTGCCCAGTCGCGCCACCGCCTGCGACAGGATCGTCACCGCGTTGTCCTCGTGCAGGAACGAGCCGTGCCCGGCACGGGCCTTGGCGCGCAACCGCATCCAGCCCAGGCCCTTCTCGGCGGTCTCCACCAGGTACAGCCGGCGTTCCTCGCCGTCGGGCCGCGGAACCGTGAGCGAGAACCCGCCGACCTCGCCGACGGCCTCGGTGACACCCTCGAACAGATCGGGGCGGTGCTCGACCAGCCACTGGCTGCCCCAGCGTCCACCGTTCTCCTCGTCGGCGACGAACGCCCACACGATGTCGCGCGGCGGGACGGTGCCCTCGATCTTGAACTGGCGGGCCACCGCCAGCATCATGCCGACCATGTCCTTCATGTCGATGGCGCCGCGACCCCACACGTAGCCGTCGCGGACCGCCCCGGAGAACGGGTGCACGCTCCAGTCGGAGGCCTCGGCGGGCACCACGTCCAGATGCCCGTGCATCATCAGCGCGCCGCGCGAGGAGTCCGCGCCCCGCAGCCGCGCGAACACGTTGCCGCGGCCCGGCGCCCCGGATTCGACGTATTCGGTCTCGTACCCGGCGGCCTCGAGTTGCTCGGCCACCCACTGCGCGCATTCACGCTCGCCCTTGGTGGTTTCCAGTTCGCCGGTATTGGAGGTGTCGAACCGAATCAGCGCGCTGACCAGGTCCACGACTTCCGACACGGCACGGGGGGTGTGGGTTTCGGCGGTTTCGGACACGTCACAGTCCTACCACCTCCGCGGGCCCGCGTGTCGGCCCGCCGCCCGCCGGGGTGCGGCGCGCCGCAGGTCGGGGCGCGATCCGGGGTTGTAATCAGTGGTCGCGCAAGGTTTCCCGGTCAGCGCAGCATGCGCAGGGTGGTGGTGAGGGTGGTCAGCATCGCATCGAGCCGCTGATCGGTGATGCGGCGTTCGAGCACGTCGGGGTCGAGGCGGGTGGCGGTGGCCCACAGTTCCCCGACCCGGGACTGGACGTCGACGTCGGTGGCGGCCAGCACCCACAGCAGCGGCGGCCACAGTCGCGCCGCCTGGGCCAGGGCGGGCAGCGTGATCACGGTGGCCGGGTCGAGCCGGGCCAGCCGCCCGCCGGCGCGGCGGCGCACCTGCTCGGAGGTGCGGGCCAGGGGTTCGAGCACCCCGCGCCAGACCCCGACGTCGCTGCTGCCGTCGACGGCGTCGACGAGGGCCTCGGCGAGCTCGGGCAGCACCGGGTTGAGGGCCAGGCGGGTCAGCGCCTGCGGGCTGAGCCGGCCGATGAAGCGCAGCATGTCGTCGGTGGCGTCGGCGGCGAGGAAGGTGGTGAGCAGGTCGGCGACCGCCGAGGGCGGGGCCACCTCGAAGAGGATGTCGCCGACCGCGGCGATCACGTCGGGGGCGCAGCGCGCGAACACCGACAGCGCGGCCAGCCGTAACTCCTTGGAGCCGTGGATGACCGTGTCCAGCATCCGCGGCACCCGCTGCCCGTCGCCGGTGAGCAGTTGCCGCATCACCGCGCTGATCGATTCCGCCGAGTAGGCGTAGGCGGCCGACCGGATCAGTCCCTCGTCGTCGGGTACGCCTTCCTCGACGGCCCGGATCAGTTCGGGTGTCGCATAGGCCAGGAACGGTCCCGCGGTGATGTAGTCGCGGCGCGCGAGCAGCTCGTTGAGGATCGCCACCACCGGTTCTGGCGGGGCGTCGCCGGTGAGCTGGCCGACGGTGCGCGGGTCCAGGTACGGTCCGCAGTCCGCGGCGTAGGAGACGTCCAGGCGCAGTAGCGCTTCGATCGCCTTGTCCGGATACAGCACGCCGATCGCGCCGGCCGCGCGCCCGGTCATGGTCGGCGGCACCAGCTTCTGCACGATCGGCAGTGAGATGGCCAGCGGGATGATGGGGACGAGCTTGGCGATGCGTTCGAAGACCGGGGTGTGCCGGTCGAAGAGGTTGCCCGCCATGCGTTGCTGCAGTTCGTGCAGCCGGTGCGGGCCGAGGTGTTCGAGGTGGGCGAGCCGTTCCACCGGCACGTGCAGGGTCCGGGCCAGCAGGATGAGTTGGGCTCGCGTCACCAGTTCGGTCATAAGAGCGGCCGCACCGTGCGCGCGTGGCAACCCGTGAATTCGACTGTGGCGGACATGCTTTCCCCATTTCCCCGGATGGCCTGGGCTGGGCCCCCGGATGTCGAGGGCCCATCATAGAGGTGACCACCCGGCAAAAAGTGCAAAAAGTGCAGAGTCCCTGTACGACGTTAGGATTCGGGCCATGAGTCAACCCGCGGGATGGTATCCCGAGCGTCCCGGATCCCCAGTGCTGCGCTGGTGGGACGGCAGCCAGTGGACCAATCACACACAGCCCCAACAGCAGCCGGCGGCCCCCGCCCAGCAACCCGCCCAGCCCCAGCAGCAGTCGCAACAGCCCCAGCAGCAGTCCCAGCCGCAGCAGCGGTTCGCGTCGCAGCAGCCTGGCCAGCAGCAATACGGCCAGCAGCAGTTCGCTCAGCAGGGCGCGGGCGGGCAGCAATACGCGCAGCACCCGCAGCAGGGTTATGCCCAGCAGCCTCAGCAGTTCGCCCCGCGCAGCGAGGCCAGCCCGTGGGAGATCGAGGTCGGCAGCGCCAACAACCCCGGCGACATCCAGCGCCAGGTTCGTCAGCAGGCCGGGGTCGCGCCCGCCCAGGGTGGCGGCGGCACCGTGTTCACCGAGCCGGTGCTGGTGGTGAACCAGAAGGTCAAGTTGATCGAAATGGTCAACGAGTACAGCGTCTTCGATCAGCACGGCCGCCAGATCGGCGCGGTCGCCGAGGTCGGGCAGTCGGCGCTGAAGAAGGCCGTGCGCTTCCTGTCCAGCTACGACCAGTTCATGACCCACAAGCTCGAGATCCGCGACGCGCACGGCCAGTGCCTGATGCGCATCACCCGCCCCGCCAAGGTGTTCAAGTCGAAGTTCCTGCTCGAGCACGGCAATGGCGCGCCGATCGGGGAGATCATCCAGGACAACATGATCGGCAAGATCAACTTCTCCTTCGTGGTCAACGGTCAGCAGATCGGCGGCATCCGCGCCGAGAACTGGCGGGCCTGGAACTTCGCCATCCACGACCACACCGGTCAGGAGGTCGCCCGCATCACCAAGACGTGGGAGGGCCTGCTCAAGACCATGTTCACCTCCGCCGACAACTACGTGGTGCAGATCCACCGCCAGCTCCCGCAGCCGCTGCTGTCGATGGTGGTGGCCTCCGGTCTGGCCATCGACACCGCCCTCAAGCAGGACCAGCGCGGCTGGAACTGACCGCGCAAGCCGCGCGCAAGCCAACGCAAGCGTCCGGCAATCGGCCACCACCACAGTGGGTCACATGAACGAGACACGAGACGTGGTGGTGGTCGGGGCCGGACCGGTCGGACTCATGCTGGCCTGCGAGCTGCGCCTGGCGGGCGTGGACGTGCTGGTGGTCGAACGCCTGACCGCACCGGATAGGACGATCAAGGCAGGCGCGATCAATGTGCCCACCGCCCAGGCTCTGGACCGGCGCGGGCTGCTGCCGCGGATGCGCGAGGTGCAGCAGGCGGCCATGGGCCGCATGGGCCAGATGTTCGGCGGCATGAAGCAGATACAGGCCGCGCCGGTGCGCCGGCCCGCGGGCGCGCACTTCGCCGGAATCATGCTCTGGCAGGACAATATCGACGGCGAGGACCCGGCCTTCGCCGATATCGGCCCGGCCGGTGACGTCCGCTTCATCGATCAGCAGTCCATCGAGGCCATGCTGGCCGAACGCGCCGCCGAACTCGGGGTGCCCGTGCGTCGCGGTGTCGAGGTGACCGGATTCGCCGACGACGGCATCGGCATCACCGTGCAGTGCGGTGACCACGGCATTCGCGCGAGCTGGCTGGTCGGCTGCGACGGCGGCCGCAGCACCGTGCGCAAGCTCGCCGGGTTCGAATTCCCGGGCCTGGACCCCGAAATCACCGGCCGCCAGGCGCTGGTCGAGATGACCGGGGCGGAGAACGTGCCCCTGGGCTGGCACACCACCCCCACCGGCATCTTCGTCAACGGCCCGATCCCCGGCCGCTTCCTGACCGTCGAACTCGACGGCCCGCCCGCCGACCGCACCACCCCCATCACCGCGCAGGAACTCGAGGACAGTTTCGAACGCGTCACCGGTGTGAAAGTGTCCATTTCCCGGGTGATCTCGGCGACCCGTTTCACCGACAACACCCGCCAGGTCCCCGACTACCGCAAGGGCCGTGTCCTGCTCGCCGGCGATGCCGCCCACGTGCATTCGCCGTTCGGCGGTCAGGGCCTCAACCTCGGCGTCGGCGACGCGGTCAACCTCGGCTGGAAGCTGGCCGCCGTCATTCGTGGCCGCTCCCCGGAATCGTTGCTGGACACCTACACTCGCGAACGCCATCCGATCGGCGCCTGGGTGCTGGACTGGACCCGCGCGCAGGTCGCGCTCATGCGCACCGACCCGCGCAGCCGTGCCCTGCGCGCGGTCACCGCCGATCTGCTCGACACCCGCGCCGCCACCACCCGGGTGCTGACCAAGATCTCCGGCGTCCTGCACCGCTACGACCTGGGCAGTGCCGATCCCCTGGTCGGCAAGGCCGCCCCCGACTTCGAGCTGGCCGACGGCACCCGCGTCGCCGACCATTTCGCCTCCGGCGCAGCGGTTCTGCTCGACCTGACCGATTCCCCGGACCTGCGCGAGCGGGTGGCCCCGTGGTCGGATCGGGTCACGGTCGTCTCCGCCAAGCCCGCCCAGCCGCGCGAACCGCTGGCCCTGTTGATTCGTCCCGACGGCATCGTGTGCTGGACCTCGGCCGAACCGCACGCCCTGGACCTCGCGCTCACGACGTGGTTCGGCGATCCGCTCTGACCCGATCGGGCGGTGACCGATGATCGTCCCGGCGCGGGTGGCGGGATCCGGTGAGTGGGACCGGCGTTTTCGGTCCGCGCACGGTGCTGGTTCCGTTCGCGGTAGACGAGACGGAAGGACGGTGCGGTCGTGGTCGATGCGGGGTTGTCGTGGGATGTCGAGGCCGACGTGGTGGTCGTGGGGTTCGGTGGGGCCGGGTGCGCGGCCGCCATCAGCGCCCATGACGCCGGGGCGCGAGTGCTGGTGCTGGACAAGGAGTCCGGCGCCCGCGCCGGCGGCAGCACCCGGGTCTCGGGCGCGGTGTGGTTCGACAACCAGGACCCCGAGCGGGCCGCTGTCTATCTGCGCAGTCTCAGCGCCGGGCGCCCGATCCCCGAGCCCGTGATCGAGGTGTGGGCCCGCGAGACCGCCCGCAACAGCGAGTGGATGGAAAGCCTCGGCATCCCCGTCGGGGTGGCGGTCACCCCGCCGCCGGAGTTCCCCGACCTCGAAGGCAGTGATGTCATGCGCGGCTGGGTCGGCGTCGAGGGCCGCATGGGCGATGGCCTGCTGTGGGCGGCCCTGTCGGGCGCGGTCCACGCCCGCGGCATCGAGGTGCGCCTGGGCACCCCCGCCCGTGAACTGATCACCGACCAGGGCGCGGTCCTCGGTGTGCTGGCCCTGGGCCCCAACGGCACCGCACTGCGCGTGCGAGCCACCCGCGGCGTCGTGCTGGCCACCGGCGGCTTCGAAGCCAACCCCGACATGGTCCGCGACCACCTGCGCCTGACCGACCCGGTGGTGTGGGGCACTCCGGCCGCCACCGGCGACGGTCTGCGCATGGCCCTCGCGGCCGGAGCCGACCTGTGGCACATGTCCAACATGATGACCCTCGCCGGCCTGCGCGCCCCCGGCCACGAAGCCGGCTTCTACACCGCATTCCCCAGCACCAACGCCTTCATCTACGTGGGCTTCGACGGCCGCCGCCTGTGCAACGAGCGCGTCGCGCTCGGTCACGGCCACGCCCGCATCAACGGCTCCTACCAGCTGTTCCCCACCACCCCCATGCACATCGTCTTCGACGAATCCGCCCGCCGCGCAGGCCCGATCGTCCCCGGCCGCGAACGCCTGGCCGTCGGCTGGGCCACCCTCGTCGAAGGCTACGACTGGAGTTCGGACAATTCCGTCGAGATCGCCGCCGGGTGGATCCACCGAGCCGACACCATCGAGGAACTGGCCGCCCTACTCGACGTCGACCCGGAGGTCCTGCGCGGCACCGTCGACCGCTACAACGCCGCCTGCGCGACCGGAACCGACGATCAGTTCGCCCGCCCCGCGAAGACCCTGTCCCCCCTCGCCGAAGCCCCCTACTACGCCTTCACCAGCGCTCCCTTGCTGGCCTGGAGCAACGGCGGGCCCCGCCGCAACGAAAACGCCCAAGTCCTGGACCCTTTCGCCAACCCCATCCCCGGCCTCTACGCCGCGGGCAACGTCAGCTCGACCTACTCGTGGTGCAAGGACGGCGGCTTCCACATCGCCGATGCCCTGGCCTTCGGCCGCGTGGCCGGATCCGCCGCGGCCCGCGCCCCGGAAGCCGGGTAGCCGTCGCCGAGGTCTTTCGCCGACGGTCCGCGCTCGAGCTGGATACATACCTCGCGGTCAGTGTCTGAGGAATTTGTGCGTACTTGTGGGGCAACGCCGTTGGCGGCAGCCTCGATCACAGCGCGCGCTGCCCAGTCCTCGACCATGCGAGCAGGAGTTGTCCCGCAATGACGAATATTCAGTACAGCCCGGTCACCGTCCTCGGACTCGGGGCGATGGGCCGCGCGCTGGCGGTGCGATTCGTGACCGCCGGCGTCCCGACCACCGTGTGGAACAGAACGCCGGGCCGTGACGCGGAAGTCGTAGCGGCAGGCGCGGTTCCGGCCGCCACGGCGGGTGCGGCGGTTCGCGACGGCGAGCTGATCGTCACCGTGTTGCTCGATCACGCGTCGGTGCACGAGACGCTCGACCCGGTCGCCGCCGAACTGGCCGGCAAACAGTGGCTCAACCTGACCAGCACCACCCCTGAGCAGTCACGGGAATTGGCCGCGTGGGCCGCCGCCCGGGGCATCGATTTTCTCGACGGCGGGATCATGGCGGTGCCCGCCATGATCGGCGGGCCCGGCTCGAGCATCCTCTACAGCGGGTCGGACACGGTGTTCCAGGCGCAGCGGCCGACTCTCGAATTGCTGGGATCCGCCGAGCATTTCGGGTCCGACGCGGGCATGGCGGCACTGTGGGACTTCGCGCTGCTGTCGTCGATGTACGCGATGTTCGGCGGGTTCTTCCAGGGTGCGGCCCTGATGGGTGCGGCCGGGGTCACGGCCTCGGAGTTCGCGACCCGTGCGGCCGCCTGGGTGGCGGCCATGACGCAGTCGCTGCCGGCCTTCGCCGAGATCATCGACGGCGGCGACTACACCGCCGATGTCTTCCAGGATCTGGTCTTCACCAAATCCGCGCTCGATGCCCTGCGCGGCGCGGCAGCCGACGCCGGGGTCGGTTTCGAACCACTCGGCGGTCTCGCCGCACTGGTGGATCGCCAGATCGAGGCCGGTCACGGCGCGGCCGCCTTCGAACGGACCGTCGAGGAGCTGCGCGCCACGACGTCCTCGCGCCGATAACCCTTGTCGCGGGCCGTGATTCCCGGCCTACGACACTCCATCGGGCTATTCGGCCCGAGC
The DNA here is from genome assembly GCF_054781395.1 of Nocardia tengchongensis. Taxonomy (NCBI): domain Bacteria; kingdom Bacillati; phylum Actinomycetota; class Actinomycetes; order Mycobacteriales; family Nocardiaceae; genus Nocardia; species Nocardia tengchongensis. The sequence continues at coordinate 366,061 of NZ_BAAGUM010000015.1, read as the reverse complement.
CGTAAGCGCTGTCAGCTCCTCACGCAGCCCCAGGTCGGCGACCTGCGCCAAGACCGCCGGATCCAATTGCGAGACCGCGGAGGCGAATTCACTGGCCACGGCCGGTTCGGTGCGGTTCGCCAGTGCCAGCAGGCCCCGCCACACCGCGGGCTCGGTGGAGCCGTCGACCGCGTCGACGAGGGCCGCGATCAGGTCGGGCTCGGCGACGATCGGGTTGGCGGCCAGCAGATCCAGCGCCGAGGGACTGAATTCGGCGACGAAACGCAACGTCTCCGGCATCGCGCCGGCGGCGAAGAAAGTCCGGACCAGGTCGGCGATCTCCTCGGTCGAACCCAGCTCGAAGAGAATGTCGCCGATCGGAGTGACGACATCGCTGTCACAGCGGGCGAAGACCGACAACGCCGCCAACCGCAGCTCCTGGGAACCATTCAGGATGGTGTGCACCAGTTTCGGAATGCGCCGTCCCGGACCGGACAGCAGGTGCCGCACGATCACGCTGATATTGGTCCCGGAGTAGGAGTAGGACGCCGAGCGGATCAAGCCCTCGTCATCGTGCACGAGCTCCTCGACCCCCCGCACCAATGTCGGTGTGGCGTAGGCCAGAAACGGTCCCGCGGAGATGTGGTCCCCGCGCGCGAGCAACTCGTTGATGATCCGCATGACCGGCTCGACCGGCGCTATCTCGGCGAGCTGGCCGACACTGTGCGGGTCGACGTAGGGCACCGCCTGGGCGGCGTAGACGGGGTCGAGCAGGCTGACCGCCTCGGCGGCCTTCTGCGGGTGGTCGACCGCGATCGCGCCCGCGGCCCGCCCGGCCATCACCGGCGGCACCACGCGCTGCACGATCGGGATCGAGATGCTCAGCGGAACGATCGGCACCAGCATCGACAGCCGCGAGAAGATCGCGTTGTGCGCGGCGAACATCACCGTCGCCATCCGCTGCTGCAATTCGTGCAGGTTCGCCGCGCCCAGCTGCTCCAGATGGGCCAGCTGCTCCTCGGGCACGTGCAGAGTCCGCGACAGCAGGGTGATCTGCGCGCGGGTCACCAGATCGCTCATCGCCCCTACCCGAGCTTGTTGCCGAACATGATCTTCTTCGCGACCGTGCGCAACGGCCACGGCAGCGCGCCGACGGTCTTGTCGACCGCCTCCACCATGGCCAGGTTCTCGGTGCGCTGTGCCTGCTGGAACACCGCCAGCAGATCGGCCGTCTCGGCCTCGTTCAACTGATCGAGCGCGGCCAGCGGCCCGCCCAGTTCCTGTTCCAGTTCGGCTCTGGCACCCACTGATTCGTCCCCATCCCCCGGAATGATCCGGATCACTCCGCTTGTGCGTACCCCAATCTCTACCAAGGTCGACGGCCGTGCGCCAGACCGGTGCGGGCACGAATTCGGTCAATTGAGGTCGGGTGCAAGCAGTTCGACGGCGGGCCGGGGCCGGTCGCCGCCCCGATCGGTGCGGAATTCGACCCGACAGACCCGGTCCGGGCGACCGAACGATGCGGACCACGCCCGGTTGTCCGGGTCTTTCGCGGCTGTTCACGTGGTGTTGGCGTCGGAGGTGCCGACGGTAACCCGGTACCCTGCACGATCGGCCTCGTGCGCATCGTTCAGCTGGCGAACTTCTACGGTCCGCGCTCGGGTGGGTTGCGAACCGCACTGCATCACCTCGGCGCGGGCTACGCGGCCGCCGGACACGAGGTGGTGCTGGTGGTGCCCGGCCCGCGGCGCGCGGAGGAGGTGCTGGCCGGCGGCGTCCTGCGGATCACGCTGCCCGCGCCGGAGATTCCGTGGACGGGCGGCTATCGCGCCGCGGATCCGCGCCGCGTCGCCGACACCCTGTCGGGTTTGCGCCCGGACGTACTGGAGGTGTCGGACCGGTTGACGTTGCGCGGTTTCGGCCGCTGGGCGCGCCGTCGCGACATCGCGGGGGTGATGATCTCCCACGAACGCCTCGACCGGCTGCTGGGCCAGGTGCTGCCCGGCCCGCTGGCCCGCCGCGCCGCCGACGCCGCCAACCGGCGCACCGCCGCGACCTACGACGTGGTCGTGTGCACCACGGAGTTCGCGCGCGAGGAATTCCAGCGCATCGACGCCGCCAATGTCGAACTGGTCCCCCTCGGGGTGGATCTGGACATGTTCCGGCCCGACCGCCACGACCACCGCCTGCGCACCGATCTGGGCGCCGACGACTACCCGCTGCTGGTGCACTGCGGCCGGCTCTCGGTCGAGAAGCGCGTCGACCGCAGCATCGCCGCGGTCGGGGCGCTGCGCCGCCGCGGCCTGGACGCCCGCCTGGTCGTCGCCGGTGACGGCCCCCGCCGCGAAGCCCTGGAGCGGCGCGCCCGCACCATCCCGCCGCTGCCCGACGGCCGCCCCACCGTCCACTTCACCGGATTCATCGACGACCGGACGACATTGGCGACCCTGCTGGCCACCGCCGATGTCTCGCTGGCGCCGGGCCCGCACGAAACCTTCGGACTGGCCGCGCTGGAAGCTCTCGCCGCCGGCACCCCGGTCGTGGTGAGCCGCTCCTCGGCGCTGGCCGACATCATCACCGCCGAAGCGGGCGCGGTGGCAGCCGACCATCCGCGCGCCTTCGCCACCGCCGTCACCGACGTCCTGGCCCGCCCGCGCGCCGAACGCCGCCGCGCCGCCCGCCACCGGGCCGAGCAATTCACCTGGCCCGCAGCGGTTTCCGGAATGCTGGACCTGCTCGGGCCGAGCTGACGAGGTCAGTCGCGGGTCGGATCCGGCTGCCAGGGCAGGTACTCGCGCCCCTCGGCCGCGGCCGCGTTCTTCGACGAATTCAGCTGGTAGGGCGTGATTCCGCCGGGTTGCCACGGCCCCGCAGAGCCCGCGGCGACCGCGACCCCGTCCTTGGGTACCAGCCCGATCTCGGTGCGCACCACCGTGATCGGGCGGTCGGCGAGGGAGAACCAGTCCAGGTCCAGGAAGTCGTGGCTGCCCGCGGTGAGGGCCCCGCGCCGCATGGCGTCGCCGAGCCGGGTGGCCATGCCCGCGGTGCTCAGGTGGCCGGCGTCGGCTTCGAACAGGCCCGCGCCCGCACGCAGGTACCCGGTCTCGAACAGCGAGATCACCATGGCCAGCAGGCTGAACGCGCGCGGGTCGTCATTGGCGCGGGCCATGAACGCGAACACCTCGATCTCGTTCTCGAGGGTGGTGCCGTAGCCGGCGAGCACGTGCACCCAGTCGTGCTGGGCCAGCAGCGGCGGCGCGGAACCGGGCAGGCCCGGGGTCACGAAGCCGCGATCGCGATAGAAGTCGGCGACGCCACGACCCAGCGTGCCGACCGGCAGCTCCCACAGCTGGGCCCAACGCCCGGCCAGCCCGGCATCGTCGGTGACCGCGCTCCACGAGCTGTCCAGGCCCTCGGTGTGCAGCGCGTCCAGCCGCAGCGTGTCGGTGTTGCCCAGATACCCGTTGCGGGTGAAGTCGACCGCGGCCAGATCCACCGCGCCCTCCGCGTAGCGCTGGGCGACCTCGATCATGTCGTCGTCGACGCCGAGGGCGTCGGCGAACTCCCGCAACTGCTTCCCGGTCGCCTCGGGCAAGGGCCGCACCACCAGCGCCGCCAGCAGCATGGTTTGCACGACCCGCTCCCGGAAGATCCGATTGCGCCGCGCCATGCCCGCCGCGAACTCCGCGGCCCCGATCGGCGTCACCTCGGCCAATTCCACTCGATGCCCGGTCATCGACAGGAACAGCGCCGGAATCAGCAACTGCTGCAGGGGCGTGAGCCCCTGATCGCAGGTCGCCGCACTCACCACACCCCGCGCCAGGAACCGCACCTCGGCGGCATCCGGCGGCGTGAGCAGCACCTCAGTCATCTCCCACAGCCTCCACACGAGTCAGGGACCGAACGGCCCGCCCCATTCTGGCCGCGAAAACCCATCAGCTGCCGCTCATTTCACTCTCGGCGTAGCCCCGGCCCGCCGGTGCGTGGCATTGGGGGGCGCGCCGATTCCTTTGCGCGGTGAGCGAGGTCTACCTGAAGGACCGGGCACTCCCCCGGGACGTGCCGACAACTCCGGAAGGACCCGACAACCATGAGCATTCCCGCCACCATGCGCGCACTGCGGCAGGACTCCCTGCGCGGACCCCAGGACATGCGCCTGATCACCGACGCGCCGGTCCCGAGCCCGGGCCGAGGCGAGGTCCTCGTCCGTGTCACCGCCGCCGGAGTCAACTTCGCCGATCTGTCGAAGTCGCACGGCGTCTTCCGGGACGGACCGCGACCGCCCTATCTCGCGGGCTTCGAAGCCGCCGGTGAGGTGGTCGCGCTCGGCGAGGCGGTGACCGGACCCGGGCCCGGGACCCGCGTGGCCGGAATCGGTGAGGGCGCGTTCGCCGAATACCTGGTGCTGCCCGCCGCCTCGGCGGTTCCGGTGCCCGTCGGCTGGACCGCCCAGCAAGCGCTCGGCCTGCTGGTGAACTGGCCGACCGCGCTGGCCGCACTGAAGCTCGGCGCGCTCGAGGCGGGGCAAACCGTCCTGGTCCCCGCGGCCGCGGGCGCTACCGGGCAGGCCGCGGTGGTCCTGGCCAAACACTACGGAGCGAGGGTCGTCGGCACCGCGTCCCCGGATAAGCACGCGACGGTTCTGGGGTTGGGTGCGGATCACGTACTCGATTCCCGCGCAACCGATCTCGCCGCCGAGGTCCTGCGGCTGACCGATGGCGCCGGTGCGGATCTGGTGCTGGAGTCCGCGGGCGGTTCCGCCTTCGAGACCGCACTGGCCATGGCCAAGCGGGTCACCGGCCGGGTCGTCGTCTACGGCCTGGCCGGTGGCGAAGCCCCGATCACCAACTGGGAGCTGGTGTACAAGCACCAGGTGCACCTGATCGGGCTCAATATCGGGGTGCTGATCCAGGCGGCCCCACAGCTGTTCGGCGAGCTCATGGGAGAGCTGTTCGCGCTCATCGCCGCCGGCGTGGTGGCGCCGGGGGCGAGCACCGCCTACGACTTGGCCGATGGCCGCAAAGTGCTCGCCGAGCTGGAAGCCAGAGCCACCGTGGGCAAGCTGGCCCTGCTCCCCTAGCCGCGCCCGAATGTCCGCTGACCTGGGAATCGATTCCTTTGCCTCGGCCTGCGGGTCGATACGAGCGAGGGTTCCGATCAGCGGAGCCGCATGGGCTGGGAGCAACAGATGACTTGTCGATCGGCGCGGATTCCGAGTCCTAGACTCGCAGCATGACGGCGCAGCTGCGGCAGGCCGCCGACCAGGACCGGTTCGCCGCCGAGACCGAGCGGTTCCGCAAGGAGCTGCTGGCGCACTGCTACCGACTGGTCGGCTCGGCGCAGGACGCGGAAGACCTGGTCCAGGAAACCTACCTGCGCGCCTGGCGCGCCTACCCGTCCTTCGAGGGCCGCGCCTCGATCCGGTCCTGGCTCTACACCATCGCCACCAATGTCTGCATGACGGCGTTGCGGCATCGCAGGATCCGCGTCCTGCCCTCGAGCCTGGACGCCCCGGCCACCGACCCCGATCGCCCGTCGGATCCCGTCGCACCGGGCGAGGTCGCGTGGCTGGAGCCCTTCCCCGACCACTGGGTCGCCCCGGCCGGCGATGACCCGGCGGCGGTGGTGGTCGCCCGGGAATCATTGCGCCTGGCCCTCATCGCGAGTTTGCAGCACCTGCCCGCCCGCCAGCGCGCGATCCTGCTGCTGCGGGACGTGCTGACCTTCTCCGCCGCGGAGACCGCGGACATACTGGGCACCACCACGGCCGCGGTCAAGAGCGGCCTGCAGCGCGCCCGCGCCCGCCTGAGCGATCTCGAACCAGAGCCCGAGCGCCTGCTCGAGCCGGCCGACCCGCGCGCCCGTGCGCTGCTCGACGGCTATATCGCGGCCTTCGAACGCGCCGATGCCGCGCTGTTGGAACAGGTGTTGCGCACCGATGCCACGTTGGAGGCGACACCGTTCCGCGATTGGCAGGCGGGATTGGCGAACTGCATCCGCATGCTCGACGCGCAGGTGCTGGGCGCCCCCGGCGCTTGGAAGATGGCCGCCACCAGCGCCAATGGGCAGCCCGCCGCGGTCATCCATCGCCGTGACGCGGATGGCGTGCTGCGGGCGAGCGGGGTCGTGGTGCTGGCCGCGACCGACGCCGGTGTCGCGCGGGTGGTCGCGTTCCACGATCCGGCGTTGGTGGCCTTGTTCGCCCCTAGTCGGTGAGCGCCGCCTCCATCAGCGGCCACGAATCGTGCAGATCCTGCTGCCAGTACGGCCAGGAATGCGTACCCAGCGGATGGAAGACAAATGTCGCCGGAACATCGACCTCGTCGAGTCGCCGCTGGAACGATTCAGTGCATCCGAGCACCAAATACTCGAGCACCGCGCCGAATGTCACCGCCTGCGGCATCAGCGGATCGGTGAGCGATTCGGGGCCGGGCATCCCGCTGCCGGTCGACACGTACACCGCCTTTCCGCGCAGCGCGGGTGCGTTGGTGAGCGGATCGTGGGCCGCCCAGTCCGGGTCGCCGTCGGGCCCCCACATGTTCTCCGGATTGCCGCCGACCCAGCGCACCGAATTCCGGATGGCGAGTCGGGCATTGGCGCTCATGGTGTCCAGGCAGCCGCTGAATGCTGCGAATCCGCGATACAAGTCCGGATACCGGGTGGTGAGCGCCGCCGCGGAAAGCGCACCCATCGACAGCCCGCCGATGGCATTGCGCCCATTACCCGCGAATCGCTGATCGATCAGTGGCGGTAGTTCCTGGGTCAGGAACGTCTCCCACATCTGCACGCCGCCCAGATTGGGATCGGGCCGCTCCCAATCGGAATAGAAACTCCCCTTGCCGCCCACCGGCAGCACCACATTGACGCGTTTCCCGGAGAAGAACGACACGATATCGGTCTTCTGCGTCCAATTGGTCTCGGCCGCACCGGAATCCACACCGTCGAGCAGGTAGTAGGAGGGCCGCGGCTGGTCGTCGTCGGGGTGCAGGACATCCACCATGACCGTACGACCCATGGACGCCGAATACACCGAAATCCTGGTCTGCTCCGGACCCATATCGGAGGCCGCGAAAATGGTCGATTCCGCGGGTGGGTCAGCACGGACCGCCCCGGCGCCGAATATCAGAATTGCCACCAGGCTGAAAATCGTTGCCGCGACGGCACGCATATCGGCGTTCATCGATGTCCATTCATCAGGAACCAGCACTGCTGCGAGCGCCCCCGATCGGGCACATCGAATGCTATGTGAAACAACGGTGATTCACCGGCAACGACGCCACCCAATTCCCCGACTGTACGCCACACCACAAGCGCCTACTCAGTTGCCGGGTCCGGTGCATCCCGGCGGCACCAGTTCCCCGGTCAGAAGTTGGTCGACCCATTCGGTGGTCAAGGGAATGGAGAGCGCGCCGGCAATGAAATGCTCGCCGGGGAAAGGCCGCAGTCGTACCCGGGCGCCCCGGTCGCACCAGTCGTCGAAAAGCTCTTGCACCCCGGTGAACGGAATGAAGATCTCGTTGGCGCCGTGGAAGAGGTAGACCGGCGCCGAGGGAGTCATTCCGCCGGGCCGGTTCTCCGCCAGAATCTGTTGCACCATGGGAAGTTTCAGCGGATCGGGGACCGTCGACAACTGTTCGACCCGCAGCGGCGCGATCATTCCGACCATCGTCTCCTGCGAGACGCAGATATCGCGGAACATGCGCGCGACCCGCCAGCCGTTGTCGTTGAAGAGGGTCAGCAATTCCGGGTATTCGCGGGCCAAGCCGAGTGCGGCCGCCAGCAGCACTCCCGAACCCCAGTTGCCGTTCATGACCGGCAGCAGCTGTTCGTAATCGGCGGGTTCACCCCCGATGATGGTGCCCGCCAACCGGATCTCGGGAGCGTAGGTCCCGGCCAACTGAGCCGCCCAGGTGGTGGCGATCGAGCCGCCGGAGTAGCCGGTCATCACCACTGGCGTCTCGGGTCCCAGCTCGAGCGACCCCGACCGGGTCACCGCGCGAATGGAATCGAGCACCGCGTGCCCGCCCATCAATCCGGCCGCGTACGCCTGGCGCGGTCCCTGGTGATCGGGGACGACCACGGCGTACTGCTTGGCCAGCAGCAGGGAGATGGCCACGACGTCGGCCGACACCCCCTTCTTGAGTTCCATCGACGGTGCGCACGAGTACCCCATCGAGGAGATGGGAATGTTGTACGACACCAGCGGCCGGGGCCCCGGACCCGACCAGGCGGCGTGCGGCAGCAGCAGGGTCGTCATGATCGCGACCGGCTGATCGTGCGAGTCGGTGGACCGCACCAGCAGCTCGTAGGCGTCGGCGCTGGGGAACAGGCCGCTGCTCGGGCGCGCGCTGAGCACCGTGCCCGGCGCCTCGGCCTCGAAGCCCGGCCGCGGCGTGTAGAACGGGTCGGCGGGCGGGGTCGGTAGCACGCCGGCCGGGTCGTGGCTCGGACTGATCAGATCGGTGAGGGGGTCGGCGTGCGCGTCTAGGGGCATCAGCGCGGTTACGAGCGCTACCAGCATGCCTATCCGCAAAGCCCGGACGTTCGCCACGGTCGGGAATCGTTGCACGTGAGCGACCGCACCCGTCGGATTTGGCTCGGCGGGTCCCTCGGTGGCGTGTTCCGGGCTCGTTCCGTGTGCGGGTCAGCGTCGCCGCAGGGTCACCGGCAGCGAGTCCTTGGGTACGGGCGTGGCGCTCATGTCCAGCGGCATGATGTAGTCCTGCGGGACTTCCCATTCGAAGCTGCGCAGCAGCTGGTGCAGCACCATCTTGATCTCCAGGCCGGCGAAGTGCTGGCCGATGCATTTGTGCGGGCCGCCGCCGAACGGGGCCCATGCCATGCGGTGCTGCTTGTGCTCGGCGCGCTCGTCGCCGAACCGCTCGGGATCGAATTCCTCGGGGTGTGACCAGATTTCGGGGCGCTGGTGGTTGACCAGCGTGGGCACCACCACCACGGATCCCTCGGGGATGAAGTAGCCGCAGACCTCGGTGTCGGCGACCGCGACGCGCGGTTCGATCTGGATCGGAGTGCACAACCGGGTGGTCTCCTTGAGAATCCACTCCAGTTCGGTGAGTTCGGCCAGCTCGTCGTAGCCGAGTTCGTGTGGCATCTCCAGCGAGCGGACCCGGGCGCGTTTCTGCCAGTCCGGATGCTTGGCCAGGTTGTAGACCATGTTCGTCAGCGTGCCGGTGGTGGTGTCGTGCGCGGCGGCCAGCAGGAAGATCATGTGGTTGACGACGTCGCGGTCGTCGAACCGCGCGCCGTCCTCGTCGGCCGCGTGGCACAGCATCGACAACAGGTCGCTGCCCTGCTGCTCGCGGGCGGCCGGGATCCGGTCCATGAGGAAGGCCTCGACGATGCGTCGGCCGCGGAGCCCGCGCCACCACCGGTTGCCGGGGATCGCGGCGCGCACCATGGCGCCGCCGCCGGCCAGGGTCTCCATGACGGCCTTGCTGATGCGGGCGCTCTCCTCGCGGGGCAGGCGCGCGCCCATGAAGACCTCGAGCGCGACATCGAGGGTCAGTCGCTCGAGGCGGCGGTGCATCAGCGCCGGATCGCCCTGGGCGAGGCTGCCTTCCGACCATTCGCCGAGGTGGCGTTCGACGATGGCGTGCAGGGCGGTCAGGTACGAGGTGAGTGCCGGGCGGCCGAACGCCTGCTGCATGATCGAGCGGTGAGCTCGGTGCTCCTCGAAATCGAGCATCAGCAAGCCGCGGTCGAAGAACGGTCCGTTGAGCGGCTGCCAGGCGGGGCCGTTGGCGAACACCCGGTCCTTGCTCATCAGAATCTGCTGGGCCGCTTCGGGTCCGCCGGCGATGATCCACCGCGTGCCGAACATGTTGAGCGCGTACACCGGACCGTAGGCGGCCTCGTCCTCGCGCGCGGCCAGCACCGGGTCGCGGCGCTGCCGCAGTAGTTGCGTGATCGAGTTCGTCGCAGGCCCGCTGACCTGTCGGAGTTCGCTGCCTGCCGGTGGTGCTGCGACGAATTGTGTTCTGGGCAAAGCAAACCCCTCCTGCGTGACGAACGATAGTGCCGGAAGTTACCTGCGAGGGAGGGGGTGCTCAACCCGAAGCGCGATAAAGCCCGCTGAACAGTGGCTATCGGAGATTGGAAATGAAATCGGCGGCAACGGCTTTCGCCGCGGCCTCGGCGCCGGCGGCGCTGGTCCAATCGGTGACGACGATGTCCACGACCGCGTTGCCCGCGCGCACCACGATCCGCCCGTCCGAGCGACCCGGGATCGACTTCGACGCACCGCTCACCACGAACGCCTCCTGCGCCGGCGGACCGAGCTCGGCGGTCGCGACATCGGCGGTCACCGCGCCGGTGAGTTGCTGCTGATAGACATCGACGAGCGAGGCCTTGGCCCGGGAATAGGCCGACGGCGACTTGGAGACCAACCGCAGCACGGCTTGAATGCTGGTCGGATGGGTCAGGGAATCGCTGGTCCAGCTGGGAGTCTGGGTGATCTCGTCGGGGTTGATCGTCATCGACGGCGTGCGCTTGCACGTTGCCCCCGGGACGTAGCGGGTCAGCACCGCGGCCGAGACCAGCACGCATTCGTCGGTCTGCTGGCGGTAAGTCGTTCCCCCGGCCGCGTCGTCGGAGTCCCCGTCCCGCAACGCGAATACCGCACCGGCCGCGACCGCGGCCACCACTGCCACCGAGGCGACGATCCACACCCACCGCTGCCGCGACTGCCCCTGCTTCGCCGGGGACATCACCGCATTCATACGCACTCCGATCTCGAAAACATACGGTCGCAGACCCTACTCCACCTGCGGACGTCCGCCGCGGCCGGGAACCGCGACGGACGCGTGAAACAGCGTGAAAGCCAAGGATTTTGACTCGGTCCGCTACACCGACGGCTTGACGATGTACTTCATCTCGACCTGCGGGGCGCAACGCATGACACCGCCCGCCTCGACCCATTCGCCGATGATGCGCGCGGCGTCACGGGCCGGGTTGTAGATGTCCTCCTCGCTGGCGAACAGGCCATTACCGGCGTAGACCAGCCGCGTGGTGTTGGGGAACCAGAAGTCCACGCCCGGCTCGGAGGGGTGGTCCAGGAGGTTCTTGATGCCGACCACGATGGCGTCGTTGTCCTCGTCGTAGGCGACCCACTCGTGCGGAAAACGCATGTGCGGGAACGGCTTCATGACTTCGATGATCCAGGTCCGGACCGATTCGCGATCATGGAAAGTGCCGTAGGCGTGCTCGATGTATTCGACGTCCTCGACGAACAGATCCGCGAACGGACCCCAGTCGCCGGTTTCCGAGCAGCGGTCGACGACCCGACTGTATTCGCGCAGCGCGTCTTCCAATTCGGTGCGGCTGAACTTACCCATGGTGTGTCCCTTTCGTTTTCGTGTGCCGTGACGGCCCACGATCTTGAATTAATCACTATTGCTTAATCGTGGCGGCCGACTGTCTCCGCGGCCGGGAACGGACGCGGATCGAGGTCGGATCAGGGTTTGCGGGCGACGCCGCAGTAGCAGGAAACCTTGGCGTCGAAGACCGCCGGCATCTCGTCGCCCGCGCCGAGCCGCCACCGGTGCGGCGGCACCACTCCCGGGTCGACCAGGTCGCGCCCGGCGAACCAGCCGGTGACCTCCGCACGGGTGCGAACCTGCGCGGGCAACTTGCGGACGCGGTAGACGTCTTGCGCGGCCTCCACCTGCTCCCGCGCGAAATCGGCTGTGATGGTGCAGATTACGAGGTACGAGCCCGGAGCGAGGGCGTCGAGGAAGGTCGACAGGATGCGATCGACATCGTCCTCGACGAAATGCAGCAGCGCGATCATCGACAGCCCGACCGGCTCGCCCAGGTCGATGATCTCGGCCAGTTCCGGCGCACCGAGAATGTCGAGCGGCTCGGTGACATCACCGTGCAGGTAGGTCGTCGCCCCCTGCTCGCCGCCCATCATCAGCGCGCGGGCATGCGCCAGCACCAGCGGATCGTTGTCGACGTACACGACCCGGGAATCCGGTGCGACCTCCTGCGCGATGCGGTGCAGATTGGGTTCGGTCGGAATCCCGGTGCCGATATCGAGGAACTGCCGGATCCCGGCCTCGGCCAGAAAACGCGTACTCCGGTGCATGAATTGACGATTCACCCGGGCGGCGGTCCGGATCGCGGGCCACACCGTCAGGATTTCCTGTGCGGCCCGCCGATCGATCTCGTAGTTGTCCTTGCCGCCGAGAAAGTAGTCGTAAATGCGTGAAGTGTGCGGTTGGTCGAGCGGACCGTCTCCCCTCATCGCATTCCGCTCCGATCGGCCGTCCGCCACACGCATACGTGCACAGGCTAATCGGTCTGCCCCGCGAATCCGGGTCGTCAGGCGAATTTGCCCGGGTTCGCCGCCACCGCCCGGCGCAGTGTGGGCCGATTGGCGCGGTAGGCCTCGACCACCGACTCCAGCTCGTGTGGGCTCGCGCCGTGCATGATCACCGAGTGACAGCCGAGGTCGTACTCGCGCGAGATCTTCTTCACGCACTGCTCGGGTGTGCCGTAGGCGGCCGACGCGAGCCACTCGTCCGGGACCATGGCGTCGAGCTGTTCGAGCACCTCGACCGGCGCGGACGCGTCGATCGGCCCGGCGGCCGCCGCGTCCTGGTACAGCTGGGTGGCGCGAATTCGCTCCCACGCCTGCGGATCCCAGCCGTTGGCGGTGATCAGGATGTCGGCGTAGGCCTGCAGGTAGGTCACCAGCCGGCCGGTGCGCCGGCGCAGCTGATCCTCCGCGGAGAGCGCGTCGCTCGCGGTCGCCAGGCACGACCAGATGCGAACGCTGTCGGGGTCCTTGCCCGCCCGCTCGGCGCCACGGCGAACCGCCGCAACCGAATTCGCGGTGGCCTCGTCGGAGAAGAAGGTGTGGAGGACGACGAAGTCGCCGATCGCGCCGGCCAGCTCCATGGTCTTCGGGCCCACCGCGACGAAGCCGATCGGCGGCGCGTCCTCGAGGCCGTTCTGGTGGTACAGCACCGGCCACGAACCGGCGGGTCCGTCGTGGTTGACGATGGTCTCACCGGCCCAGAGCCGGCGCAGGATGCCGACGAAGTCCCGCAGCTGGGCCTCGGTGACGGCGGGCAGGCCGATCGCCTTCCAGTTGGCCGCCATGCCGCGACCGAAGGCCATGGCGAAGCGGCCCTCGGTGATGGCCTGCATGGTCGAACCCATCGTGGCCGTCACCATCGGATGGCGGGTGTGGTGGTTGGTGGCCGCCGCGGCGATGCCCAGATCGGTGGTGCAGCCGGCGAGACCGCCGGACAGGACCGCGGAGTCCTTGACGGTCATGCGCTCACCGATCATGCACGACCCGAGGCCCAGTCGCTCCGCGTCGCGGGCCTCCGGGATCAGCACGCGCGCGTCGGCGGGGTGCCGGGTGATGCAGTAGTAGGACAGCTCGTTCAGTTGCTCGATCACGATAGTTGTACTTCCCCAATGATTTTCGGAACGATGACGGTGGACGCCGGGAATCAGGCGCCGAGCTCGGCGAGCAGTTCTTCGACGAGGGATTTGTGGTGCAGCAGCGTCTCGATGTCCTCGGGACGTTCCATCTCGCCGAAGTGAACCTGACGTCCACCGGCGCGCAGGAACACCACGCAGTAGTTCAGGGCGGCGAACATCGTGTACCAGGTGAGGTCGTCGAGCTGCACGCCCGAATGCTTCGCGTAGGCCGCCCGGACGTCCTCGGCCCGCATGAAGTCCGGCATGCCGGGGAAGCCGAAGTTGGTGGCGATACGCTGGAAGACGCGGTGCCCGAACAGGATCCAGGCCACGTCGAGCTCGCGGGGGCCGATCGTCGCCATCTCCCAGTCGAGCACCGCGACCGGGGTGAAGTCCCGGTACATGCAGTTGCCCAGCCGCGCGTCGCCCCAGGACAGGACGGCCTCGCTGGAGAACGTCCGCGGAAGATTCGCCGTGAGCCAGGCCAGGATTCGCTCCACCAGCGGTGAGGGCCCGGTGTCACGGACCGAGAACTCGTACCAGGCGCGTGCCCGGTTCAGGTTGCGCTCGACCAGGCTGTCGCCGGGCTGCTGCGGGTCGAGGAACGCGAAAGTGGTCGACGCGTCGGGAATCCCGTGCAGCGCGGCCAAGGTCTCGATGGTGCTGTCCTGCACGCGGCGCTGCTGTTCGGGGTCGGCGTCGAAGAGCCAGTTGTCGCCGAAGGTGTAGGGCATCACATCGGGCGGCACCAGGCCCTCGATGCGGTCCATCAGCAGGAAGGGCGTGCCCAGCACGTCGCCGGTCGGCTCCAGGAACCGCACCCGGGGGACGCGGACCTGGCTGTTCTCGGCCACGATGCGCATGACGTCGAACTGCTCGGGCAGGCTGTAGCGCTCGTAGACCGGGAAGTCGCCGGGGGCCGGGACCACGCGGGCGATCAGGTCGGCGGTGCGCGCCTCCCCCGCTTCGCGCCAATTCATGGTCAGCGTCAGGGTTTCCGCCGACATGCCGTTGCTGTCGATGCCGGAGCCGAGGGTCAGGTTCGGGTCGGCGTCGGCCGGCAGCTGCGTGGCCAGCCACTCGGTCAGGCGCGGGATCAGGGTGGCGGCGTCACGGCTGGACCGTTGCAGGCGCATGCCCTTGTCGCTCGGAGGCGGGGACGGAGACATGGATCACTCCTCACTGGATTGCGAAAGCTGGGGGTAACCATGGACCTCCCACCCGCAATTGTCAACGAGGGTTCTCAAAGAGTTTGAATTACTGCAGGTAGACGGCTATCGCGTCGACCAGGCAATCGCGCGCGCCGGCCACTTCGGTGGCCGAGGACAGGCGGCGCTCGTTATTGATCCCGCGTATCGCCATCGGAATCAGGTGCCGGACCCGGTGCACCTTGTCCGGATCCAGGTTCAGGTCGGCCAGGGAGTATTCGAAAGCCCGCAGCCAGGCGTCCTCGTAGTCGGCCATGGCGGCCGTGGTCAGCGGGAACACCGAGAGGCGCTCGGCCTGGTCGTTGGGCAGTCCGGCGCGCAGCGCCTCGACGGCCCGGCCCTCCGGGGTGTCGAGGATGGTCCAGATCGCGGTGATCATCTGCGACACCCGCTCCTGGATCGAACCGGTGATCGGGGGCCAGATCTCGGGACTGTTCGCGCCGCTGCGATCGGTCACCTCGGTCAGCACCGCGGCCCACAGTCCGTCGATGTCGCCGAACTGATGCTTCAAGGTGCCCCAGCTGACGCCGGCGTCGCGCGCCACCCGATTCGCCGACAGCGGTTCCCCGGAGCCCTCCGCGAGCGTGCCGATGGCGATGTCGAGCAGTCGTTGCCGCGTTTCCCGGCCCCGTCGATTCAGGCGAGTCCCGGCCGCGGATTGCATCGTCGAATTCGGTTCGGCCATCGCTGTTTCCATTCCGCGCGTCTCGAACGAAAAAGGGCGGTCGCGGCTGAATCCTCAGCCACAACCGCCCTCAACGTACTGTCTGTGTCCGGAGGGGGACTTGAACCCCCACGCCCTAATACGGGCACTAGCACCTCAAGCTAGCGCGTCTGCCATTCCGCCACCCGGACCGGTGATGCTCAGCAAGGTTATCGGATCGGGCCGCGCGGACCAAATCGATCGATGTAGTGCGTTTTTGCCGAGCGACCAGAGGCGGTGGGAGTGGTTGCCGCCGGGCCGGTTACCGACCCGGCAGGCCACCCCCCAATCTCAAGCCTTCAGTGCCTCCAGCAGCGCGGCGCGCTGGCGGGAGCCCAGGCCGCCGATGCGGCGGTCGACGGGGATCTCGGCCTCGTCCATCAGCTTGGCGGCTTTGACCGGGCCGATGCCGGGCAGCGCCTTGATCACGGCCGCCACCTTCGTCTTCTTGACCAAGTCTTCCGCATCGGCGCGCTTGAGCACCTCGGCCAGGCTGACCGAACCCTTCTTGACCTGCGCGATCAGTTCCGAGCGGGCCTTGCGAACCGCTGCGGCCTTGGCCAGCGCCTCGGAGCGTTGTTCGGGGGTCATGGTGGGCAGAGCCATATGTCCTTACCTTTCACTCGTTCGCTGGTATTTCGCCGACGATTCAACAGGACACAGGGCCCTCCGCAAGTACGACACACCGCGCGGACGTGGCCGACACGTCGAGCGACCGGCGAAATTCGGACATCGGAGGCCCCTCTGGAGCCTCCCACAGCGCCGGTCGGACGACCAGATGTTTGCTGGAAGACGTAGCTGGCAAATACCCGGACCCACACCCGACATCAGGACTACGGTGGGCGCGAACATCACCGGGCACCGGCGAAGGGCGGCGCAGATGCAGGGGTCGTATCCGTATGCCGAACCGGCCACGACCGTGCCGCCACTGGCCGATCGATATGCCAGCGCGGACCCCGTGACCTGGAACGGAGCCCGCGTCTACCCCCTGTATTCGGAGGTTCTGGGCGTCTCCCCCACCACGGTCCGGCTGACCCTGCGCACGGCCGCCGCGCGCGTGGGTGTGCGCAGTCTCGGCATCGGGCTCGCGGTGGACCGCGGGCACGTGTTGCTGGGCGGGCGCCGGCTCAGGGGGGTTGACGTCTGGAGCGATGCGATGGACGGCGGGATCGACCTCGAGGTGTGCCCCACCGAAACCGATGCCGCCATCACCCTCACCCCGGTCTGGGTCGACGACGGCGGCGCCACCGTCTCCTGGGCCGGCAACTACGGGATGCTCATCACCCGCGAACCGACCATCACCGTCCTGCACTGCAGCACCGGCGTCGGCCCACCCGATTTCGGCGAGCTGGTCGTGGAACTCACCACCGCCCTCACCATTCCGCGACCCGCGCCGCCCGCCGACGCGGCCCGCTACCAGAACGCCCTCTACGAGCTCGGCGTGGCCATGCAGAGTCGCGGAGACGAGGAGCAGGCCTGCCAATTATGGACGCAGGCAGCCGAATTCGGGCATCTGGGGGCGGCCTACGACCTGGGCGTGGTCCGCTATCGCCGCGGCGACTACACCGAGGCCGAACACTGGTGGCGCACCGCCGCCACCCACGGTGACTCGCGTGCCATGGCCGGGCTGGCCGAACTGCTCACCCGCCGCGGCAATCCCGGCGAGGCCCGAGCGTGGCGTGCGGGCGGCGCCGCCGAGCGCTGACCGGCCCGTGACGCACATCACGCGACCCGGAGGTGAATTTCCGGGTCGAGCCCCGATTGCCGCACGGACCCGCCCATCTACAGTGGCGGTCGATCGCGCGGCCGGCACGGCCCCGCGCACGACCCATGAGGAACCCACGATGAACACTGCGCGATGGACGGCCGTGGCGGCCGCCGCACTGGCCGTAACCCTGCTCTCGGGTTGCTCGGACGTCGAGAAGGCGCTCAACCAGGGCGGCGACACCAAGTGCAGCGACTACCTGATCCAGAACGCCGACACCCAGCGCGTCACCATCACCAAGTTCATCAAGCAGCAGAGCGGCACCCAGAACGAGCCCTCCGGCACCCAGGTCGATCTGTCCATGGCCGCCGTCCAAGCCCTCTGTCAGGTCCAGAACAACAAGGACACCCCCATCAAGAACGCCAACCTCGCCGGCATCCTCTTCCGGTAACCCACCCCGAATCCTCCCCCGGCCCACCCTGTTTCGCCTGGCCCAGCCCCGATTTCCGTTTCTGTCAACCACTCCGCTAATCTTGTGCAGCACCACCGGTCCGGGTGGCGGAATGGCAGACGCGCTAGCTTGAGGTGCTAGTGCCCGTATTAGGGCGTGGGGGTTCAAGTCCCCCTCCGGACACAGACAGACCGAGAACGGGTGGTCGTGGAGAACTTCTCCACGACCACCCGTTTTCGTTGCCGCAGGGCGCTTTCCGTCTCTCAGCCCGGGAAGGTGGCTCGGATCCAGGCGATCATGGCGTTGTAGCCGTCGTCGTTGTTCAGCGAGAGGGCGATGTTGTGGCCGGAGCCCGGCTGGACGTGGGCCTGGAGGTTCGACTGCGGGGCGAAGAACCAGCGCTGTGATTCGGCGGCCTGTGCCGCGGTGCAGGCGGTGTGTTCCGGTGGGGTGCAGAAGAATGAGTCGGATTCGCCGACGACCACCAGGGCCGGGGCCGAGATCGGGGCCAGGGCTGCCGAGGCCCACGGGATGGGGACGGTCATCATCTCGCCGGCGGTGTCGGTCTGGCGGTAGCGCTCGTCGGCGGCGAGCAGTTCGGGGTCGTAGTTGCCGGCCGTGTAGAAGAAGGCTCGGTTGCCCGGAGTCATGGCGAAGTACAGCGGCAGGGAATCCTGTTGCGGCACACCGTTGCCGGGTGTCGCGACGCCGTGGCGGGCGAGTATCCCGGCGCTGGCCACCACACCCGGCGGGATGAGCCAGCCGGTGGCGATCACGCCGTCCACGTCGCGGTAGACCGCGGCTTCCTGCTCGGCGATCAAGGTGCCAAGGGAGTGACCGACGGTCACGACCGTGTTCCAGCGCTCCCCCAGATCGCCCCTGCGCACCGCTTGTACCAATTGGTGCACGGTATCGGCGTGGGACACGGTCGTCACGTCGAGGGCCGCCGGGCGCGAGCTGTTGCCTGTGCCGAGACGGTCTATCGCGAGTGTGGAATAGCCTGCCGCCGCGGCATATCGGGGGTAGGAGTATTTGCCGTCGAATCCCGGCATGTCCCAGTAGTGATGGTCGTAGGTGATGCCGGGAATCAGCACCTGCAGCAGCGCCGACGGCCCGCCCACCGGATCGCAGATCTCGCCCCAGATGTGCTCGGTTCGTCCCGACAATTGCACCGGGATATCCACTTCGCGGCAGACGGGATCGGCTTCCGCGTGTCCTCGCGCCGGCATCATGGCCATCCCCGCGGCCGCGATGGCCACTGCCAGTGCTGCGCGCAGCATTGTTGTCATCGAATCTCCCCCGATCAACTGTGCCCGGTTCGATTCCGGGTGATCTACTGCAACCCCTCCGGGTGATCTTGTCAAATGTCGAACATGGTCTGCGCGGGATGCACTATCCTCGCTTGCCCGTTGCGTGACCGGTGCGAAATACATTGCAGTGCAATCGAATGTGCCGGTCGTGTGCTGACCTTCATCAGTTATCGAGGCCGTTCCCCGTTGTGAGCCTCGACAAAATCAGTGGCATCCGCGCAGCAATTTGGTTAGCCTAAGGAAAGTATTTGGGATTCCCGGCCACGCCGACGACGTCGTAAGCTGCCGGGCCGCGTGTGCTGCTGCCGATCTTGTCGCAGAGCCGGCGATATGTTTCTCACCCCCTCCGGGCGGTAGCGGTTCAGGAGCGGACCCGCATACCCGTAGTCCGTCGCACCCTCAGGAGGCAGATCTGTGAGGCCGGGAGTCGTATCGCCCCAGTCCGATGTTCGACACACCCCCGGCGATGCTCCTCCCCCACACAGCACCTTCGGCTCCCTGCGAATCCGCAACTACCGCTTGTTCTTCACCGGTCAGGTCATCTCCAATATCGGCACCTGGATGCAGCGGATCGCGCAGGACTGGCTGGTGCTCACCCTCACCGGATCCGCGGCCGCCGTCGGCATCACGACGGCGCTGCAGTTCCTGCCCATGCTGTTGTTCGGGCTCTACGGCGGGGTGCTGGTCGACCGGCTGCCCAAGCGGCCGTTGCTGGTGTTCACCCAGTCCGCGATGGGCGCGACCGGGCTCGCGCTGGGCGTGCTCACCCTCACCGGCGAGGTGCAGGTGTGGCATGTCTACGCGACCGCGTTCGTGCTCGGTCTGGTGACCGTCGTCGACAACCCGGCCCGTCAGACCTTCGTCTCGGAGATGGTGGGACCGGACCAGCTGTCGAACGCGGTGAGCTTGAATTCCGCGAACTTTCAATCCGCCCGGCTGGTCGGTCCCGCGGTCGCGGGTGTGCTGATCGGGGCGGTCGGCAGCGGCTACGCGTTCGTGTTCAACGGACTGTCGTTCGTGGCCCCGATCGCGGCCCTGCTGCTGATGCGCACCAGCGAATTGCGTCAGGTCGAGCGCACGCCGCGCGGCCGGGGCCAGCTGCGCGAAGGACTGCGGTACGTCGCGGGCCGGCCCGAGCTGCTCTGGCCGATCGTGCTGGTCGGCTTCATCGGCACCTTCGGCTTCAACTTCGCGATCTGGCTCACGGCCTTCACCCACACCGTCTTCCATTCGGGCGCACAGACTTACGGCCTGCTCAACGCGTTGCTGGCGGCCGGCTCACTGGCCGGTGCGCTGCTGGCGGCCCGCCGCGGCACCTCCCGGCTGCGCAAGCTGGTCGCGGCGGCGTTGGTCTTCGGCCTGCTCGAGATCGTGGCCGCGCTGACCCCGTCCTTCTGGCTGTTCGCGCTCCTGCTCATACCGATCGGCATGTTCGGCCTGACGGCGAACGTGACCGCGAATTCCTCGATCCAGCTGGCCACCGACCCGGCCATGCGCGGCCGCGTGATGGCGCTGTTCATGATGGTCTTCACGGGCGGCACCCCGATCGGCGCGCCCCTGGTCGGCTGGATCACCGACACCTACGGTCCGCGCGTCGGCTTCGCCGCGGGCGGCGCCGTCTCCGCCCTCGCCGCGGTCGCCATCAGCCTGATCCTCACTCGAATCGCGGGCCTGCGGCTGCGCGAACTGCGCGCATCCGCGATCTGGCGTGAGGTGGCGCACCCCGAACCGGCGCACCACGACAGCGAGCCGTCGAATGTCGCTGCCGCGGCGACCGAGCGTGCCCGATCACGCACGCCGGTCGCGGCCTAGCCGAACCTGCTACTTCCGGTTCAGCTGCCAATCCGCGGGCAGGCCCTGGACTTTCGCGTCCTTGCCGCAGGCCTCGATGGTGATGGTGGCGGGGCCGAGCCGGAGGTCGGCGAGCCGGATCGTGCCCGCGCGGTCGGGCAGGCGGGGCGCGATGGTGAGGGTGCGGTTGGGGACGTCGGGCATCAGGCCCAGGAACGAACGCATGAGCAGCAGCGGTGCGGCGCTGGCCCAGGCCTGCGGCGAGCACGAGGTGGGATAGGGCACCGGGGAACTGAATTCGGAGCGGGCGAAGCCGCAGAACAGTTCCGGCGGGCGGGCGCCGAATTCCTGGATGGCCTCGAGCAGGCCGCTGGCGAGCTTCACGGCGAGGTCGATGGCGCCGGGGATGTGGCCGTAGCGCATGAGACCGGCCACCGCGATCGCCGTGTCGTGCGGCCACACCGAACCCGTGTGATAGCCCATCGGGTTGAAGCGCCGGGCCGTGGAAGACAGTGTGCGCAAACCGAATCCGCTGTTGAGATCGGCCGCGGCGAGCCGCTCGATCAGTTCCGCGGCGCGTTCGTCGGGCACGATGCCGGTCCACAGACAGTGGCCGGGGTTGCTGGATCCGACGTCGACGGGCTGCTTCGCGCCGTCCAGGGCCATGGCGTAGCAGTTGCTCTTCGGCAGCCAGAACGCTTCGTCGAAACGGTCTTTGAGGTCGGCGGCCTGGGTGCGCAGCCGGGCGGCGAGCGCGTGGTCGCCGGCCTCCTCGGCCAGTTCCGCGCGGCCGATCCGGGCGGCGTACACGTAGCCCTGCACCTCGCACAGCGCGATCGGCGGGTCGGCGAGGCGGCCGTCGGCGAAGCTGATGGCGTCCCAGCTGTCCTTCCACCCTTGGTTGGCCAGCCCGCGGTCGGTCTTGCGCCGGTACTCGACGAAGCCGTCGCCGTCGAGGTCGGCGTCGGTGTCGATCCAGGCCAGCGCCGCGTCGGCGGCCGGCAACAGTTCGCGTACGGCCGCGGAACCGACACCCCAGCGGTGACATTCGGCGAGCAGCATCACGAACAGCGGGGTCGCGTCGGCGGTGCCGTAGTACACGGTGCCGCCGAGCACCCGGTCGCTGCCGGGCCCGTAGCGCCGCTCGTGCATGATCCGGCCGGGCTCCTCCTCGGTGATCGGATTGCACTCGGTGCCTTGAAGTTTGGCCAGCTGGCGCAGAGTTCCCAGCGCCAGGTCCGAATCCAGCAGCAGGGCCATCCAGGAGGTGAGCAGACTGTCACGGCCGAACAGCGCCATGAACCAGGGCGCGCCCGCCGCCACGTAGGAGGTGCCGTCGGAGGGGTCGTCGAGACGCAGTGCGCCCAGGTCGGTTTCGGTGCGCTGCAGAATCGTGTTGAGACCGGCGCCGGTCGCGGTGAGCGAGGTGGTGCTGGCGCGCCAGCGCCGGATCTTGCCCTCCGGGTGCTCCTCGTCGCCGTCGGCGAAGTTCATCGGAACGGCGCGATGGTCCTCGATCGGCTGGCAGTGCACCACCGTCTGCCAGCTGCCGTGCGCGGGTATCAGCACCTGCCAGGTCAGCGATCCCGGCTGGAATTCGGGGTCCTCGGTGGCGGTGATGATGATGCCGCGCCCCTGCTGGCCGCGGTCGGTGATGCGCAGGGCCTGCTCGGTGGCGGTCGACTCGGCGCCGCCACCGCCGGCGCGGCCCTCCTTGACCGCGAACAGATCCGCGAAATCGGCCTCGGCGTCGAGGGCCACCGTCAAGGCGGTGTCCTCGTCGCCGAGGTTGAGCACGCTGATGATCTCCTGCATCCCCTCGCCGACGATGCGACGGCGCTGGATCAGCACCGTCGCATCGGCAACACCGTGCGGTGGCGGCTTGCGCGCGACGAACCGGGCCTGGAACGGTTCGCGCACCACCACCGAAAGCTGTTCCGGCGAAGCGCCGTCCACGCGCACCACCCAGCGGGTGAGGATGCGCGCGTCCCGGTAGAACAGGCCGTGCGCGGTGCCGGGGTGAATATCGCCGAGCTGGTCGGACAGGCAGAAGGTGCCGGCCTCGACGAGGGTGACCACACCTGAGCCACCCTCGATGAGAACCGGCGGTCCGGCATTGAAGACGCTCACGCGTGACCGCCCGGCACCCGGGTGCTGAGGACCCGCCCGGCCCCGGGGAGCCGCACCCGCACCGAGGTGTGCCCGGCGCGTTCGGCCGCCATGCGGATCGCGTCGCGGTAGGCGGCTTCGTAGCCTTGCGCGAACAGGTCGGTGGAGAACAGTCTTTCGACCCGATCGCGGCAGGCGTGGGGGTCGATCTCATCGGCGCGGGCGATGAAACCGGGCAATTCGGACGGATCGTCGCAGATCCATCCGGTCACGCCGTGTTCGACGACTTCTTCCACCGCGCCGCCGCGCAGTGCGATCACCGGGGTGCCACAGACCATGGCCTCGATCATGACAATGCCGAAGGGTTCTTCCCACCGAATCGGGAACAAAAGGCAGCGCGCCCCGGCGAGTAGGTGGCGTTTCGCGGTCGCGTCGGCCTCGCCGAACACCTCGTCGGTGTCGGTGAGCAACGGCGTGATGGACTTCGCGAAGAACTCGTGCTCGGGCGGTTCGTTCAGCTTGCCCGCCAGTACCAGGCGCAGACCGGCGGCGTGTGCGGCCTCGAGCGCCAGGTGGGGTCCCTTGTAGGGGGCGTAGCGGCCCAGGAACAGCGCGTAGTCGAGCTTTTCGGTGCGGAACGGCCACTCCGAGGGCCGAATCGCGTTGTGGACGCGGCCGATCCAGTTCAGGTCGGGCGCCAGCGAGCGCTGCCGGTCACTGATCGCCACCAGTCGCACACTGTGGTCGAAGGACCCGTAGTACTCGAACATCTCGGGGTCGACCGGGCCGTGCACGGTGACGACGGTGGGAATCCCGAGCATCCGGTACGCGGGCGCATTGCCGGGGCCCGCGAAGGTGTGGTCGTGGATGACGTCGATCGGGTCCTCGGCGTGTAGTCGCTCGATGATCTGCCAGGCCTTCATGGCATTGACGATCTCCGGATACGGCTCGCCCAGGCGCTTGGTCATCACCTCGTCCCAGACCCGGATGAAGGTGGCCTTGGTGCCGGCCCGGCCGGCGCCGAGCAAGGTGACTCGATGCCCCTGATCGACCAGCTCGTCGGCCAGGGTGGCGACGACGGCCTCGACGCCGCCGTAACCCACCGGCGGGATGTCGAAGTACGGTGGCGCAACGAGAACGATATGCAGAGGTCGGTTCCGGGAATTCGCCACCCGGGTCAGGGCGGAATTGTCGGTCTGAACCTGCAGAAAATCGAATGCGTTCTCGATCGAAGCATCGAAAGAAAGGTTGTTCCTCATTTCCAAACTCCTCGTTGTGAGCTGAACTGAGTCAAACCGTCGTATACGGTGCCACGAACGTCGCTGGTCGGCAAGTGGCGTTTGCCGGGTTCCGAGCCGTCGCAATTCAAAAGTTATGCCAACGTTTTGTCAATAGGACTTGCGGCGTCGTCCACGATCTGGCATCGATGAAATGCATTGACACGGTGGTGAATTAGAGAAATCCGGTAAAACCCGAGCTGCGCCGCTTCCTTTGTCGGCGACGTCGTGAAAGGCCCGGTGGAGCCGGACCAACGCCCGGTCGGCGCACCCCTTCGGAGGCGGCCGCTTCCTCCGAGGGTGGGGTTGTTTTACCACCTAGGTGTCTATTTGCGGGGGATTTGCACGGTCACGATTACCAGATGCAATCCACCTTCGTCGCACACTTTCGCGGTCGTGTCGAAACCTTCGGCGACACCAGGACGTACACCTACCTGCGTGAGGCGGGGCGTGAACTGGTCGAGGATGTCGCGACCTACCGCGAACTGGACCGGGACGCCAGGGCGCTCGCGGAGTGGCTCACCCACCGCACCGAATCCGATCGGCCGGTGCTGCTGCTCTACCCGCCGGGACCCGAGTTCCTGCGCGCCTTTCTCGGCTGCCTGTACGCCGGGGTGATCGCGGTTCCGGCGCCGGTGCCGACGGATGCGCGCAGCATGGCGCGCGTCGCGGGCATGCTCGACGACGCCGATGTCCGGCTCGTCCTGTCCACCACCGAAATCGGTGCGTCCGTGGCCGCGTGGCTGGGTGCGCGGAACGGGTC
Organism: Nocardia tengchongensis; assembly: GCF_054781395.1. NCBI lineage: Bacteria > Bacillati > Actinomycetota > Actinomycetes > Mycobacteriales > Nocardiaceae > Nocardia > Nocardia tengchongensis. The sequence goes on along the minus strand of NZ_BAAGUM010000015.1, from coordinate 341,310 downwards.
GGCCGCGATCGTGGTGGCGGCGACCGACGCCGATTCGCTCGGCGATCCGGACGCCTGGGTCATGCCCGGCATCACCGGCGAGACCATCGCGTTCCTGCAATACACCTCGGGTTCGACCGGTACCCCCAAGGGCGTGGCGGTCTCGCACGGCAACCTGATGCACAATCAGGCGGCTATCTCCGCCGCGGTCGGCACCGGTCCCGCCGATGTCTTCGTCGGCTGGCTGCCGCATTTTCACGACATGGGTCTGATCGGCATGCTGCTGCAGCCGATGTCCGTGGGCGCGAGCTTGGTCTACATGTCGCCGATCGCCTTCTTGAAGCGTCCCGTGCGGCTGCTCGAAGCGATCGACCACTACCGCGGCCACCTCACGATGGGGCCGAACTTCGGCTACGACCTGCTCGCCCGGCGAGTGACCGACGCGCAAGTGGCCGGACTCGACCTGTCGTCGCTGCGGGTGGCACTGACCGGCGCCGAACCCATCCGCCCCCGCACCCTGGACGCGGTGGCCGAGCGCCTGGGCCCCGCGGGCTTCACCGCCGACGTGCTCCTCGCGGCGTACGGCATGGCGGAGGTCACCCTGATGGCCACCGCGGCGCGCCCCGGCCGACCGCCGGTGTACCTCGACGTGGATTCCGCAGCGCTGGAACGCAATCGGCTCGTCGCGGGCCACGGGACCCGCCTGGTGGGCTGCGGCGCGGCGGTCACCGGCCTGGACCTGCGCATCGTGGATCCGGTCAGCCTGCGCACCCTGCCGGACGGTCACATCGGCGAGATCTGGATCGGCGGATCGAGTGTGGCGCAAGGCTATTGGAACCGGCCGGATGACACCCGCGACCGGTTCGACGCCCGCACCGAGGGCGCGGGGCCGTACCTGCGGACCGGCGACCTCGGCGCACTCCTGGACGGCGAACTGTTCATCACCGGTCGGCTGAAGGATCTGATCATCGTGAACGGCCGCAACCTGTATCCGCACGACATCGAGGAGGCCGTGCGCGACGCCCATCGGGCGGTCGCCGACGCGCCGGGGGTCGTGCTCTCGATCGACACGGCCGATCAGGAACACCTGCTGGTGGTCCAGGGCGTGCGCACCGAGCAGCTGGGCGAGTTGCCGATCGCCGAGCTGTCCGCCCGCATCAGGTCGGAGGTGGCGCGCGGTTTCGGTCTCCCGGCCCCGAACGTTGTGCTGGTCGAACATCGCGCGGTCCACCGCACCACCAGCGGCAAGGTGCAACGCAACTCGATGCGGTCCGCGTTCCTCGGCAACGTCGTCGACGGGGTGCTGCACGAGGAGATCGAACCATCGGTCCAACGGGTGCGGGCCGGCGTGCTCGTCGCGCACTGACGGACAGGCCCTCGAATGACTCAGGAGACACCACTGATGAGACCGACCGTGCCCGCCCAGCGGAATGACGTTGCGGTGGACTGGCTCACCGCCCGGGTAGCCGAGTACCTGGGGTGCGCTCCGGCCGCAGTCGACCCCGCCCTGCCGCTGGCCGAACTGGGCTTGGATTCGGTGTCGGCGGTGAACCTGTGCGGCGAGATCGAATTCGAGTGGGACCTCGACGTGGACCCGACCGTCGTCTTCGACTACCCGACGATCCGCGAACTCGGTGCGTACATCATCGCCGAGGCCGCCGACCGGACCGGGTACGCGGCATGAGCGACGCGATCGCGATCGTCGGGATCGACTGCCGCTTTCCGCAAGCGCCGGACCCGGAGGCGCTGTGGGCGCTACTGATGACAGGCGGCGACGCGATCACCGAGGTACCCGGGAACCGCTGGCGCGCAGCCGATTTCCACGATGCCGCGGGCGGGCCTGGCAAAATCAACAACCGCACCGGGGGCTTCCTCGCTGACGCCGACGCCTTCGACAACGAGTTCTTCGGCATCGCCCCGCGCGAGGCCGAAGCGATGGACCCGCAACAGCGACTGCTGCTGCAGTCCGCGTGGCGGGCGTTCGAGGACGCCACCCTGGACCCGCGCGGACAGGCGGGCTCGAACACCGGAGTGTTCGTCGGTGTCATGGCCAACGAATGGGCCACCGCGCAGATGCATGACTACACCCGCATCACCCCGCAAATCGGTTCGGGCAACGGCTATTTCATGACCGCCAACCGAATCAGCTATCAGCTGGACCTGAAAGGTCCGAGCATGGCGGTCGACACCGCGTGCTCGTCGTCGCTGGTCGCGGTCCACCAGGCCGCCGGCGCTTTGCGCGCAGGCGAGTGCGACCAGGCCCTCGCCGCCGGCGTCAACATCACGGTGACGCCCGCCCTCAATGTCTTCTACACGCAGGCGGGCCTGTCCGCGCCGGACGGGCGTTGTAAACCGTTCAGCGGCAAGGCCGACGGGATCGGCCGCGGCGAGGGCGTCGCGGTGCTGGTGCTGCACCGGCTCGCGGACGCGCAGGCGGCGGGCCTGCCGATCTACGCGCTGATCGCGGGGAGCGCGGTGAACAACGACGGCCGCAGCAACGGGATCACCGCGCCGAACCGGTGGGCCCAGCAGCAGGTCGTCGCGACCGCGTACCGGCGGGCCGGCGTATCCGCGGATCAGGTCGCGTTCCTCGAGGCGCACGGCACCGGAACGATGCTCGGCGACATGATCGAGGCCAAGGCGCTGGGAGCGGTGCATGCCGCGCGGCGTGAGCAGCCGTGCGCGATCGGCTCGATCAAGGGCAACCTCGGCCACACCGAGGGAGCGGCCGGGATCGCCGGTCTGATCAAGGTGGCGTTGAGTTTGCACCACCGGGTGGTGCCGCCCACCCGGTACGCGGCCGAGGAGAACCCGCGGCTGCGGCTGGCCGAGTACGGCCTGCGGCTGGCGGCCGAGCCGATGGCCCTGCCGGACGGGCGGATTCACGGGGCGGTGTCAAGCTTCGGCATGGGCGGCACCAACGCGCACATGCTGCTGGCGAGCGCTCCCCCGGCACCCGCGGCGACGGCCTCGGGTCGCGTCGGCGTGCTCACTCTCTCGTCCAACGATCGGGAAGGGTTGCGGCGCAACGCGGCCCGTCTCGCCGATCGTCTGGACCGGGATCCGGTCGGTTTGGGTGGCGTGTGCTGGTCGACCAATCAGGTGAAGTCCTCGGGCCGTCACCGGCTGTCGCTGGTCGTCCGGGACCGGGACGCCGCCGTCGCCGACCTGCGCGCGTGCGCCTCGGATGCCGTCCTCGACGCGAATTCCGGTGTCGCGCAGCATCCGTCGATCGGATTTCTGTTCACCGGGCAGGGCGCCCAGTACCCGGGCATGTCGCGTGCGCTGTACGCGACATCGGAGACGTACAACCGGGCGCTCCGTGAGGTGGACGAACCCATGACGACGCACCTGCAGCGCTCGGTCGCCGATCTGCTGCTCGGTGACGACGATGCCGTGCACCGGACCGAGTTCGCGCAGCCCGCGCTGTTCGCGGTCGAATACGCGTTGGCCAGGACGCTCGTGGAGCTCGGCGTCGACCCGGCGTGGCTGCTCGGCCACAGTGTCGGCGAGTTCGCCGCGGCGGCCATCGCAGGGGTGTTCTCCCTCGAGGACGCCTGCCGGCTTGTCACCGCCCGCGGGCGGCTCATGCAGCAGTTGCCCTGCGCCGGCGCCATGCTCGCTGTTCGCGGCAGTGCCGACCTGGTCGCCGAGCTGATCGAGAACGAGCCCGATGTGGCGCTCGCGGCGGTCAACGGCCCGCGGGAGGTGGTGCTCTCCGGTGCGGCGGCCACGGTCGACCGCCTCGCCACGGTGCTCGCCGACCGCGGCGTCACCGTCCGGCGGCTCCCCGTCTCGCACGCCTTCCACTCACCCCTGATGGCACCGGTCCGGGACCAGTTCGCACACGTCGCCGAGCAGTGCCGGTACCAGCCGCCGACCGCCGCGATCTACTCGACGGTGCACGGTCGTCTGCTCGAACCCGGTGAGCCCATGGACGCCGCCTACTGGGTCGAACACATCGGGGCCACCGTGCGTTTCGCCGACGCCGCGACCGCCGCGCTGGCCGCCGGGCCTACACACCTGATCGAGATCGGCCCGCGGCGCACGCTGGCGCCCATGCTCGGCCGCGCCAATCCTGGCCTCGACCTTCGCATCTGCGCGCCCTGCCCCGGACCGGAGGCCACGGGCCACGAACTGGCCGACACGATCGCGGCGCTGTATCGCGATGGGCTCGACCCGAACTGGGATGCGCTGTACGAACCAGGCGACCGGATCCGGCGGCGCACCGGCGGGTACGAGTTCGACACCAGCCACCGGTCCTGGATCCGTCCCGAAACCGCAGCGCCGGAAACACCCGCGACCGACGCACCCACTCCCCCGGCCCCCCACAGCGAGGACACCACCATGGATCAACTGATCGCGCTGTTCCGAGAGCAGAACGCTCTCCTGTCGGCCGCCGCCAACGCGGCATCCGACCAGCTGGGGCAGCCGACCGGGGGCCAGGCTCAACCCGACACCGGCGTCGATGTGGCAGCCGTGGTCCGCGCCGAGTTCGCCCGGGTCAGCGGATTCCCGGTAGGTAAACTGCGCGACAGCCAAACCATCGGCGGCGAACTGGGATTCGACTCGATCATGGTCGCCGACCTACTCAGCGGACTCACCCGCCGGATACCCGGGCTCGCGATCAGGCCGGACCGGCTCACTCCCGCCACCACACTCGCCGAGGTGATCAGGCTGGCCGATCCCCCGCAATCCGGCTCGCCGACAACGCTTTCGGAAGTTGCCGAACCGACCGAATCGGAGGTATCGGCCGAGGTCGAGCCCCAGTTTCGCATCGCGGATTTTCCGGAGGTGCAGGCGATTTTCGACCGGATCGAGACGGCCGAGAAGTTCGGGGTGAGCAACCCCTACTTCCTGATCAACGACGGAGTCACCCGCGACACCTCGGTGATCGGCGGAGCGGACGTGCTCAACTTCTCCAGCTACAACTACCTCGGCATGTCCGGGCACCCGGCCGTCACCGCCGCCGTGCAAGACGCCGTGGCACGGTACGGCAGTTCGGTCTCGGCGAGCCGCCTGCTCTCGGGTGAGAAGACGATTCACGCCGAGTTGGAGCGTGAACTGGCCGCCCTGCTCGGCACCGAGGACGCGATCACCCTCACCAGCGGCCACGCCACCAACGTCACCGTGATCGGGCACATCGTCGGCCCCGGCGACCTGATCGTCCACGACAGCCTCGCCCACGACAGCATCCTGCAAGGCTGCAAACTCTCCGGCGCCACCCGACGCCCCTTCCCGCACAACGACTTCACCGCACTCGACCGCATGCTTGCCGATATCCGCCACCTTTATCGGCGGGTGCTGGTCGTGATCGAGGGCGTCTACAGCCAGGACGGCGACATCCCCGACCTGCCCGCGCTGATCGAGGTGAAGAAGCGACACCAGGCGCTGCTGATGATCGACGAAGCACACAGCATCGGCGTGCTCGGTGCGACCGGCGGCGGCGTCGGCGAATACTTCGGTGTCGACCGCGCCGAGGTCGAACTGTGGTCCGGGACAATGTCGAAGGCACTGGCCGGGTGCGGTGGATACGTCGCGGGCAGTGCCGAACTCGTCCGTTTCCTGAAATACACCACCCCCGGATTCGTCTACAGCGTCGGCATCACCCCGGCCAACGCCGCCGCCTCCCTGGCCGCACTACGTGAGCTGCGCGCCGAACCCGCGCTGCTCGATCGACTGCGCACGTTGTCCCGACTGTTCCTGACCCTGGCCAAGGAAGCGGGCATCGACACCGGCGACAGCCACGACACCCCCGTCATCCCGTGCATCGTCGGCGACTCGATGACAACGCTGGCACTGTCGAATACCTTGCTGCGCAGGGGAATCAACGCCAACCCGATCCTGTATCCGGCCGTGCCCGAGGACAAGACCCGGCTGCGGTTCTTCATCACCACCTGCCACACCGAGGAACAAATCCGATCAACGGTGAAGATCCTCGCCGAGGAACTGACCCTGCTACGGACGGCCGGGTGACCGGCTACCTCGAACCCGCGGCGGCAGGCGCGGACTCGGCGTCGTTGCGGCTGTTCTGTTTTCACCACGCGGGCGGCGGCGCGTCGATGTATCGCACCTGGCAGCGCGCACTGGGTCCGCACACGGCGGTGCGACCGGTACTACTGCCGGGCCGCGAGCGCCGCAGCGGCGAGTCACGGTTCGACGACCTCGAGCCATTGCTCACGGACCTGGACGCTCAGCTGGACGAGCACCTCACCGAACCGTTCGCCTTCTTCGGGCACAGCATGGGAGCGCTGCTCGCCTATCGCCTGGCGTGCCGCAGGCGCGACCGCGGCGCGACACCGCCTGCGGCGCTGATCGTCTCGGGCTGCACCGCGCCACACCTGCCGCCTTCGCTGCCGCCGGTCGAGGCGCTCGACGACGCGGCGCTGATCCGGCTGCTCGGCGACCTGGGCGGACTGCCCGCCCCGATCCTCGACGTCCCGGCGCTGCTCGCCGACGCACTGCCCGTCATCCGGGACGATCTGCGGGTGTGCGCATCGCACCGATACGACAGCGCGCCACCCCTGCCCTGCCCGATCCACGTCTTCGGCGGTGCGGCCGACCCGCTGGTCGACGACCTCGAACTGGCCGCGTGGCGAGAACACACCACCGCCCCCAGCGAGGTGCGCATCCTGCCCGGAGATCACTTCTTCCTGTTCGATCGACCGGACGATCTGTTCGATCACCTGCGACCGTTGCTGCGCGGCTGCGTGGCCGCGCGGAACGTGCGCTGATTCGAGTCCGAACCGCCGAAATTCGAGTACCGCGCTACTCAATACCGGCTGGTCCGCCCGGGTGACACTCATACGGTGTTTACAGCATCAACGGGTAAGAACATCGTCATTTGTCTCGACGGGACGGGCAATCAGCTCCGGGCCACCGGCAGTACGAATGTCGTTCGACTGTTCGAGATGCTCGACCTGAGTAATCCCGCCGAACAGATCGCCTTCTACGATCCGGGAGTCGGGACCTTCAGCGCCCGGGGCGCGTGGTCGCCGCCGGCCCGCTGGCTGTCGCGGATGCTCGGGTTGGCCGTCGGGAGTGGACTGCGGTCGAATCTCGCCGAGGCCTATACCTATCTGATCGAGCACTGGCGGCCGGGCGACCGGGTGTACGTCTTCGGGTTCAGCCGGGGCGCGTACACGGCTCGAGCCCTCGCCGGTTTGCTGCACGAGCCCGGCCTGTTGCGCCCCGGCAGCCAGAATCTCGTCCAATACGTCGTCAGCGCGTACACCCGCAGGGCGACCAATTGGCCCGAACTGCGGCGGTATGCGCGGGCCTTCTGTTCCAAGACCCCGGATGGCGAATTCTCGATTCCCATCGAATATCTGGGGGTCTGGGACACGGTGAAGGCGGCCGGGCTGTTCCGATGGGACCTGCACTGGCCCTTCACCCGGCAGATTCCGAACGTGGCGCGGGTCCGCCACGCCGTTTCGATCGATGAGAAGCGCCGTCCGTACGAGCAATACCTGGTGATCCCCAAGGGGCAGCGGCCGGTGCTCGACGAAGCGTGGTTCGCGGGCGTCCATTCCGATGTCGGCGGAACGTTCGAGGACGATCCGCGACTGGCCGAGATCGCCCTCAAATGGATCGCCGACGGCGCCATCGAGGCCGGAATTCTCCTGAAAGCCCATTCCTACCAAGACATCTGCACGTTGAGTGTGGAGCACGCGAGCGGACGCGTGCATCGGATGGGGTGGATCTGGGCGTTGCTCACCTACCGCCATCGCCGCATTCCGGCCGAAGCCCGGGTGCACGCGAGTGTGCGCGATCGGTGCGAGACCGACGCGAACTATGGCAAACGAATCCCGCGAGAAGTCCGGTGGGAGGACGAACAATGGACGAAACCACACCTGTTGCCGACCGTGTGACCCTGCCCGCGGCCGGCGTGAGAACGGTGGCCTACAGCATGGGCGGCATCTGCCCGCCCGCCCGGCGCCGCTTGCGCACCTTCGCCTTCGATCCGATGTCGACGCGCTTGACCGGCCGCTTCCTGACCCTGGACATCCCGTTCGAGAAGATCCGCGGCCCGGGCCCGGACGGCGAACTCGTGCAGGTCATCGACTACGACGCCAGCCGCGAGAAATGGTACGCGCCGATCGACCTCGACGACCCGTATCTGTTGGCGCAGGACGGAATTCGCCCCTCCGAGAGCGATCCCCGGGCCCATCAACAGGTCGTGTACGCCGTCGCGATGAGCGTTCTGGAACGGTTCGAGCGATTCATGGGCCGCCGTTTCCGATGGCATCACGAACAGGTCCTGCGCCTGGTTCCGCACGCCTTCGAAGGGCAGAACGCGTATTTCGATCCGCAGCGCCGCGCCGTGCTGTTCGGCTACTACCGCGCCGATGCCGAGAATCCGGGCGCGAACCTCCCGCACCAGATCATCTTCACCTGCCTGTCGAGCGATATCGTCGCGCACGAGGTGACCCACGCGATCGTGCATCGAATCCGGCGGCTCTACAGCGAATCCACCCACCGCGACGTCTTCGCCTGGCACGAGGCCGTCGCCGATCTGATGGCCCTGTTCCAGCATTTCACGCACCGCGACGTCGTCCTCGACGCGATCGCGACGACCGCGGGGGAACTCGGCAAGAGCGCCGGACTGCTGGATCTGGCCCGGGAATTCGGCGAATCCACCGGTCGCGGCGCGGCCCTGCGGTCGGCGATCAGGAACCCGGACCGCACACCCAACCAGTTCATCGCCGCCCAGGAGCCGCACGAACTCGGCGCGTGCTTCGTGGCCGCGGTGTTCGACGCCTATCTCGATGCCTATCAGAGCGCGATCGCGGATCTGCTGCGCATCGCGACCGGCGGTACGGGTGTTCTGCCTCCCGGTCACCTGCATCCGGATCTGGTGTCCCGTATCGCCGATGAGGCCGTACGGACCGCCGATCGCATGCTCGGAATGGTGGTGCGCGCCTTCGACTATCTGCCGGTGGTCGATGTCCGGTTCGGAGATGTGGTGCGCGCGATCGTCACCGCGGACCGCGGCCTCTACCCCGAGGATCGGCAACACCTGCGCAGCACCCTGGTGGAGGCGCTCCGCCGCCGCGGCATCTGGCCGACCAGTGTCACCTCGCTGACCGATGAGGCGCTGGTGTGGCATCAGCCCGATACCGGGCTGAATCTCAGCCGCGGCAAGCACGCGGTGGACCTGTCCCGGGTGATCCTGTCTGCGTCGCGAGACCTGGATCCGATCGGCACCGCGGGCGAATTGCGCACACCGCCCGCGCCGGAGGGCAACGGCAACTCTCCGCTGCCCGAGCCCCCGACGACGAGTTCGGTCTTCCGTGAGGTCGCCATCGGGGTCACCGCCTGGGCCCGCGCGAACGCCCTGCAGTTGGGGCTCGATCCGAAATTCCCGATCAGCTGTGAAGGCATCCACGTGTCCTACCGCCGAGCCGGTGATCGACTGCCCCGGCCCGAACTGGCCATCCAACTGCTGCAGCGGCGCGCGGACCTCGAGGACCCGAAACAGTACAAGCCACCGGCGATTCGCGCGGGCACCGCCCTGGTCGTCCGCACCGACGGCAGCGTGGACTACATCATCGCGAAGCCGCTGCCGCTCAGCGACCCGGCCGCGGTCACCGACGACAGTGCCCGGGAATTCCATGCCGCCGGCAAGCAGCGGCTCGCCGAAATGACCGAGTGGTTCGAGCAGCTGGAGGGCGCCGACCCCTTGAGCGCCTGGACCGCCGAGCATGCGATCCACCGCCTCGGCTTCGCCACCATCCATTCGGAGACCGGTGAGTAGGTGCGAGATGGATACCGGGACAAAGATTTCCGTTCGAATGTACAACGTGGGTTTCGGTGACGCGTTCACCGTGACGGTCCAGCGCGGGCCCGAGACCTGGCGGATGCTGGTCGACTGCGGGGTGCACAGCCAGGGCCGGGCCCGCCCGATTCAGGAGTCCGTGCGCGCGATCATCGCCGACCTCACCGAGGCCGCCCCCGACCACCGGCCGCACCTCGACGTCGTCGTCGCCACCCACCACCACGCCGACCACATCACCGGATTCGCCTGCGAGGAATGGGAACAGGTGTTGGTGGACGAGGTGTGGGTGCCGTTCGTGGAGGACCCGAACGACGCGGACGCGCGCCGGATCCGCGGCGGGCAGACCGATGCCGCCAACGGCCTGCTGGCGCTCGGTGAGCGGCGCGTCGCGGAATTCGCCGGTCGTGCCGTGCCCACAGGCGTTTTGCAGGCCCGGATGTTCGCGCTCAACGCGCAGGGCAACGCGGGTGCGACCGATCGGCTGCTGGGTCGCAATCAACTCGGATTCGCCGCGCCCCACCGGGTTCGGTTCCTGCCCAGCAAGCAGGAGGCCGAGAACCGGATCGCCGTGGATCGGGTCGGTCTGGTCGCCCATGTCCTCGGCCCCTCGCGCGACATCAACTTCCTCAAACGAATGGACCCGCCCGCGCAGCAGTCGTGGCCGCTGGTCCGCGCGGCCGCCGGCGACACCGACGCCACACTCACCCCGCTGTTCCATCCGCGCTACATCGTCTCCGGCCCGCTGCCGGGCCGGCTCCCGGAAGCCAAGGCGGACCTCGCCTTACAGAAACTCGTGCACGACGACGACCGATTGCTGCGCGCCGCCGCGATTCTGGAGAACGCGGTGAACAACACCAGCGTCTTCTTCGTCCTCGACATCTCCGGAACCCGCCTGCTGTTCCCGGGCGACGCGCAGCAGGGGGCCTGGGATTACGTGTTCTCCGACGCACGCAATGTCGAACTGCTGGCGGACCTGGCCTTCTACAAGGTCGGCCACCATGGTTCGCACAACGCCACCCCTCGAAGATTCGTCGAAAAGGATTGGCAGACCCCGGGATATGCGATGGTCCCGTTCGGGCCGGTGCAGCGCTGGGTGAAGACCATACCCAAGAAGTCACTGGTCGAGTCGCTCGAGAGTCATCACCACATGGTTGTCCGGGCGGATCAGCCGCCCGCCGCAGTCCCCGGCCGGCTCGCCGTCCACGGCGATATCTGGACCGAGGTCACCCTCACCGCACCGAATCACCATCAGGAGTAGTCATGCCCAGCCCAGACGCCATCAAAGTCTGCACCCCCAAGAGCCTGCCCGGCGCAGACCTGTTCGCGGCCGCCAAGACCGCCGTGGAGATGAATCCCGCCAACCGCCCGTACGTGCGGCCGGTGACGGCGCTGCTCCCCGCGGGCACGGTCACCAAGGAGTTCATCTCCGCGATGACCACCAAGTACTGGAAGAGCGGCGGCGTCCATCTCGCGGTCCGTTTCCTCGACACCGACGCCGCCGACCTGAAGGCGCGCATCATCAGTCACATGAACGCCTGGTCGCCGGGCGCGAACATCAAATTCTCCGAAAGCCGCAGCAATGACGCGGAAGTGCGCATCGCGCGCACACCCGGCGACGGGTACTGGTCCTACCTGGGCACCGACATCCTGCACATCGCGGCCGACCAGCCGACGATGAATCTGGATTCCTTCTCGATGGACACCGACGAGAGCGAATACAAGCGTGTCGTCCGCCACGAAACCGGCCACACCCTGGGGTTCCCGCACGAGCACCTGCGGCGCGAGGTGGTCGGGAACATCGACCCGAAGAAGGCGATCCGCTACTTCCTCGAGGCCGACGGGTGGAGTGCGGCGACCACGAAGGCTCAGGTCCTGACCCCGCTGGAGGACTCCAGTCTCATTGCGACGCCGACGGATACGGTGTCGATCATGTGCTACCAGCTGCCGGGATCGATCATGCGTGATGGCCGTCCGGTGCCCGGTGGCCTCGATATCGACGATCAGGACCGGAAGTTCGCGCAGACGCTCTACCCGGCGAAACTGGTGACCGCGGCGCGCCCGGTCGCGAAGGTCGCCGCACACGCCCACTGACGTCGTGTCGCCGTCCGGAACTCAGAACCGGGACGCCACCCGGACGGCGGCATCGCGCAGCGCGATCGTGACCCGGGAACCCGGCACCAGCAGCTCGCTCGCCACCCGGAATCCGCGCAGTGCCGGTTTCGCCAGCGCCCGCTGCCGCTGTTCGTAGCGGCGCAGCGCGCCGTCCGCGTCGCCGGGCGTGCGCCCCAGCTCCTCGGCGAGGGTGTGCGCGCCGGCGATGGCGAGGCTGGAGCCGTCGCCGAACAGCGACAGGCTGGACCCGGCGTCACCGAGCAGCGTGACGCGGCCTTTCGTCCAGCCGGGCAACGAGACTCGGCAGACCGCGTCGAAGTAGAGGTCGTCGGCCGCGCGTACCTGGTCGAGCAGCTCGTCGAACATCCCGGCGCGCCCGCGGTAGGCGTCGATCACCAGGCGCTTGTGCTGTTCGGTGTCCCGATAGTCGTAACCGGCCACTGCGGGGCTGCGGAAGATGAAGGCGGCGAGGGGTTTTCCGCCCGCCGGATGCACCGACACCGACGTTCCCGGCGCGTTGTACATGATCACCTCCCGATCGCCGCCGAAGGTCCGGTCCACCGGGAGCGTGGCGACGTACATGCCCATGTGCTGCACGAATCCCTGCTCCGCGCCGAACACCAGGCGGCGCACCGCGGAGTGCAGTCCGTCCGCGCCCACCACATAGTCGAACCGGGCGGGTGCGGCCTGCTCGAAGGTGACGTTCACTCCCGAGTCGTCCTGCTCGATACCGGAAATGCTGTCACCCCAATAGATCTCGGCCCCTACCTTGGCCGATTCCAGCAGGATGGCCGGTTTGACTCGGTTCGCCGTGCCAGAGCAGGCGGCCGCCCTGCTTCTCGACCATGGCCAGCACCGCGGCCCCGTAGCTCGCGTATTCGGCGCGGTCCTGGAATTTGATCAGGTTGAGCATCGCGACCGGTCCGTCGTCGGGGGTGGTGGCGAAGCGGGCGAACTGTTCGGGGTCGGGCACGACGGCCATGAGGGGACTCCTTCTTCGTGGCTCAGTCGGAGAGCATGCGGGTGAGGACGGCGGTGACGGCGGCGCGGGCCGCGTCGACCGGCAGGGTTTGGTGGCGGCGCAGGACGTCCCAGGTCTCCCAGGAGCAGATCGCGAAGACGGCCTCGCGGGCCGCCGGGTCGAGGGCGTCGAGTTCGGGCAGGTAGGTGCGCAGGTGAGCGCGCAGCGCGGCGCGGCTCTCGGTCAATCGTTCGGAGAGCACCACGGATTCGTGTTCGCGCAGCAGGGCGGCGCGGCGGGTGCTCGCGACGTTCTCGAACAGTTCCGAGCGCAACGTCACCAGGCGGTCGATGCGTTCGGCCAGGTCGCCGTTGACGGGTTCCAGCAGCACGACCCAGTGCCGGGCGATCTGGGTCTGCGCGGCGTCGACATACAGCGTCTCCAGATCCCGGAAGTGGTGGTACACCGAGCGTGTCGCGACGCCGGCCCGTTCGGCGACCGCCTGGGCGGTGGGCTGCAGGTTGCCCTCGTCGATGAGCGCCAGGGCCGCCTCGAGGACTGCCTGGCGGTTCTTGGCTGCTCGTGCGGTCCGTCCGTCCATCGATGGCAACCCTACACAGGAAGAACAATTGTTGCACGCATCGTGCAAATACATTTAGGCTCTGACCATGCACGCATCGCGGACACCGGACGAGCGATTCGCCGCCCTGCCCGACTTCCCATTCGAACCGCACTACACCGAGGTAGCCGCCGGGGACGGGAGCGACACCCGCCTGCGGCTGCACTATCTCGACGAAGGCCCCCCGGACGGGGAGATCGTGCTGCTGTTGCACGGCGAACCGTCCTGGAGCTTCCTGTATCGGCACATGGTGCCGGTGCTGATGAAAGCCGGGTTGCGCTGTATCGCACCGGATCTCATCGGCTTCGGGCGCAGCGACAAGCCCGCCGACCGGGCCGACTACACCTATGCCCGCCACGTCGAGTGGATGCGCGAGGCCCTTTTCGATCACCTGGACCTGACCGGCATCACGCTGGTCTGCCAGGACTGGGGCGGCCTGATCGGCCTGCGGCTGGTCGCCGAGCATCCGGAGCGTTTCGCCCGCGTGGTCGTCGCCAACACCGGCCTGCCCACCGGCGACGCGAAACTCACCGACGCCTTCGCCGCCTGGCAGCGGTTCTCCCAGGAGACGCCCACCTTCCCGGTCGGCGGGATCATCGCGGGCGGCTGCCGCACCGAACTGACCCCCGACGTGGTGGCCGCCTATGACGCACCCTTCCCCGACGAGACCTACAAGGCGGGCGCGCGAGCCTTCCCGCTGCTGGTCCCGACCCGACCCGACGATCCCGCCGCCCCGGCCAACCGCACGGCCTGGGAACAGCTGGCGCGGTTCGAAAAGCCGGTGCTCACTGCCTTCTCCGACGGTGACCCGATCACCGCGGGCGGCCACCGCGCCTTCCAGGAGAAGGTGCCCGGCGCCGCCGGTCAGCACCACACCACCATCGCCGGCGGCGGTCACTTCCTGCAGGAAGATCGCGGCCCGGAGCTCGCCACGGTGGTCACCGAATTCATCGCCGCCAATCCGGCGGCCGACACGATGGGAACAGCCGAATGATCAGCAGGAGGGGCTTTTTCGGCACCGGTGCGGCGGCGGGCGCGACCGCTGCGGCGGTCGCCGCCGCCGGACCGGCCGCCGCGACGCCGGACCGTCTGGACGTCGACCCCGGCAAGCCCAATATCCTCGTCGTCCTGGTCGACGAGATGCGCGCCCCGATGTGGTTCCCCGAGCAGTCCGTCCTCGACACCGTGCTGCCGAATATCGCTGCGCTGCGGAACAAGTCGGTCTCGTTCGAGCAGCACTACACCGCCGCCAACGACTGCACGCCCTCCCGCGGCGTCCTGGTGACGGGCCTGTACGCCCATCAGACCGGATGCCTGTCGACCTCGCAGTCCGAACTCGCGGCGGGCTTCCCCACCTGGGGTTCGATGCTGCGCGAGCAGGGCTATCGCACCTCCTGGTGGGGCAAATGGCATCTGGGCCACTACGCCGACACCACCCCGGGCGGACTGGACCGCTACGGCTTCGACGGCGGCACCTACCCCTCCCCCAACGGCGCGCCCGAACAGGGCCTGCAGATGGACGGGCGCATCGTCGACGAATTCGCCGGCTGGTTCGATTCCGATGCGGCACAGGGCCCCTGGTGCTCGACGGTGTCGCTGGTCAACCCGCACGACATCCAGTGGTGGCCGCGCTGGACGCGACGCACGCTGGCCAACAACAACATTCCGCGCTGGATCAACGACCTGCCCGGCAACTTCGAGACCCTCGAACAGCTGTCGCGCAAGCCGCGACTCCAGAAGGCCCTGGTGGAAGTGTCCGCGGCGACGTTCGGGCTGGCCCCGTACGGCACGCCCGGCGCCGACCAGGAGTGGATCGACATGCGCAACCTCTACCTCTGGTTCCAGCAGCAGGTCGACATCCAGATCGGCCGCGTCCTCGCCGCGCTGGATGCCCGGCCCGAGGTCGCCGCCAACACCGTGGTGGTCTTCACCTCCGACCACGGCGACTACGCGGGATCACACGGCCTGCACGGCAAGGGCGGCGGCGCTTACGACGAGGCCATCCGGGTGCCGCTGTACATCCACGATCCCCGCGGGCTGCTCACCCCGGCCCCGGGTACCCGCGAGCACCTGACCTCCAGCGTCGACCTGGCGGCCCTGCTGCTGACCATCGGCACCGGCGGCCCGGGCTGGCGCAGCGACGACCGGTACGCGCACCTGGCCGGACGGCACGATATCGCCGCGGTGGCCCGCGATCCGCGCGCCCCCGGGCGGCCCTGGATCCTGCACACCACCGACGAGCACTCCATCGAGGAGGCCGCGGTCCGATTCAACGGCGACGCACCGGGACACGTGATCGCGCTGCGCACCGCCGACGCGAAATTCGTCCGCTACTCGCATTGGGCGCCGGGCACTTCGCGGATCGACCCCGCACAGCAGGAGGAGTACGAGCTCTACGACTACTCCACCCGCGAGGGCGGCCTCGAACTCGACAACACCGCCGCCATCGGCGGCGGCCTGCGTGACACCATGAGCCGATTGCACGACGAGGCGGTGCGCACCGAGCTCCAGCAGCCACTGCCCGCAAATCTGCAACAGGTTCAACAGGACGGATGGAACGATTACTTCACCCAGACCGCGAAGCCCTTCGGTGAACAGCTCGCCGACTTCCTGCGGGACGGCATCGGTGCGAAATAGCTCCCGGGGCGGCGCCGTGGGCGGCGCGACCGCCACCCTGTTCGCCGCCGTGGCCGCCACCGCCGGCGCGGTCCCGATCCCGGCCGTGCCCGCCGCGCCGCCGGTCTTCCTCGGCAATCCCGCGGTGGCGCAACCGATCACCGATCTGCCGCCGGTTCCGCAGCATCCCTACCTCGCCCCCAACGGCAGCTCCGGCATCCACGACGACGGCTGGATGAGCAACACCACCACCCGCCCCGGACCGCTCGGGCACGACCTGCGCGTGGTCTCGTCGGTGGTCGGCGGGGAGTGCGGATCGATCACCTTCGACCACGCCGGACGCATCGTCACCACCTGCATCGGCCCGTCCCCCGCGCTGTACCTGCTCGACCCCGTCACCCTGAATGTGCTGGGCCGCAGCGCTCTACCGGGCGACCCCGGCGCGTTCCTGCGTCCGGGCGCGTTCGGCAACTTCACCGGCGGCGCCTACTTCTACCTCGACAACCAGGATCGCGCCGTGGTCGCCTCCCGCGACGGCCACATCCGCGTCTTCGCCGAGAACGCTTCTGGTGACGGCTTCACCGTCGTGCACGACCACGACCTGACCGGGGTCCTGCGCCCCGGCGAGACCTTCAATTCGGCGCTGCCCGACAGCAACGGCCTGCTGTGGTTCGTCGCCCGCAGCAACGGCGTGGTCGGCACGCTGGACCTGAATACCGGTGCGACACAGGTGATCCGCCTCGGCGACGGCGCGAACGGCGAGATCGAGAACTCCTTCGCGGTGGGCGCCGACGGTGACGTCTACATCGCCACCAACCGCGAACTGCTGCGTTTCGACGCCGGCCCCGCCGGTGAGCCCGTCGTCACCTGGCGCACCACCTACGCCAACAGCGGCCAACACAAACCGGGCCAGGTCGACGACGGCACCGGCACCACCCCCACCATCCTGTCCGGCGGCTACGTCGCGATCACCGACAACGCCGACCCGATGAACGTCGTCGTCTACCGCACCGCGGCCGACGCCGCGCAGCGACAGGTCTGCGCTGTCCCGGTCTTCGGCGCCGGCGATACCGAGAACTCGTTGATCAGCGCCGGCAATTCGCTGATCGTCGAAAACAACTACGGCTACACCGGTCCCGAGGCCACGCTCCTGGGCAAGACCACCACCCCCGGCTTCGCCCGCATCGACATCGACCCCGACGGCAACGGCTGCCACCAGGCCTGGGACAACACCACCGAGGCCGCCCCCACCGTCGTCCCCAAACTGTCCCTGGCCACCGGCCTGATCTACACCTACACCAAAGGCGACGAAGCGACCGACCCCTGGTACTTCACCGCCTTGGACTTCCGCACCGGAGCCACGGTCTGGAAACACCTGACCGGAACGGGCCCCGGCTACAACAACAATTACGCCGGAATCACCTTGGGCCCCAACGGCACCGCCTACCTCGGCGTCATCCCGGGCCTGATCGCCGTGCACGACAACTGAATCGCCGCGGAACGATGGCCCGGACCGGTCTCGGTCCGGGCTGCGCGGTCTCAGCCCCGGTAGCGGGCGACGAAGCGCCGCAGGATCTCCTGCGGCACCGTGATGTGCTCGCGATGGCCCAGTTCGGTCAGGTAGTCGGCCTCGGCGGGGTCGAAATAGCCGTCGTGGCGGTAGATTTCGATGCGCAGGGCCAGGCCTTCGCCGTCGAGTTCGGGGTGGAATTGGGTGGCGTAGACGTGCTCGCCCACCCGGACCGCCTGGACGGGGCAGCCCTCGGAGCCGGCCAGCAGCGTCGCTCCCGGGGGGACGTCCTGGCAGGACTCCTTGTGGCCGACGAAGGCGCGGAAGGCGTCCGGAAGACCGCGCAGCAGGGGGTCGGCGTCCGCGTCGCCGGTCAGTTCGATGGTGGTGGCTCCCGGTGATTCGCCGTACTTCTCGGTGCTGACCTGCCCGCCCAACGCCTCGGCGAGCACGCTCAAGCCGTAGCACGCGCCCAGGTAGGGGAAGTCGCGCCGGACCACCTCGATGAGCAGTTTCCGCAGTTCGGGTTCGAAGATTCGCTGGTAGTCGTACTTGCGGTCCTCGGGGTAGCTGATGTTGCTGGGGCCGCCGCCGACGATGACCGCCCAGTAGTCGTCGAGGTCGAGATCGGGCATGCCGTGATTCATCTCGACCCGCACCACCTCCGCCGGCGTGAGTCCGCCCGCGTCCAGGATGGCGTGATACTCCTGGTCGGAGGCCGCTTGCTCGGGTCGCAGCTGCAACAGCAGACAAGACTTGGGCATCACCACATTGTCGATGGCTCTGGTACAGTCGGCGTACCTCATCAGATTTAATTCTCAAAAAACAAAGTACGTGTAACCGCCGGTTACACGTACTTTGTTTTTTGGCCCGCCCGCACCGCGGCACGCTGTTCAGTGATCGCGATGGGCGACCAGCTGGGCCAATGCCGTCAAATCGTCCGTGACCAGATCACCGGGCAACGCCGCGAAGGCCGCCTCCAACGCGGTCGACGCCCGCCGCAGCGTGCGCTGCCGCCCACCGGCTCGCTCGACCAGATCCGCCGCCCGAGCCGCCCGCGCCGGGGTCAGCGGATGCCGGGTCCGATAGAGCCGAGCCAGTTCACGACCCGCCGCGGTACCCGATTCCAGCGCGCACACCACCGGGAACGACTGCTTGCGATGGATCAGATCGCTGTGCGCCGGTTTCCCGGTCACCTCCGGATCACCCCAGATGTCGATGAAATCGTCGACGAGCTGGAAGACCAGACCCAGTTCCGAACCGAACGTGTGCATCGCCGACACCACGCGATCGTCGGCCCCGGCGCACAACGCGCCCAGTGCGCAGGCACACCCCAGCAGCGCACCGGTCTTCCCCGCGGCCATGCCCAGGTACTCGTCGACGGTGACCGCCGCCCGGGTCTCGAAATCGCAGTCCGCGTACTGCCCGTGGCACAGGTCGACGGTGGCGCGGGTGAGCCGGATGACCGCCTCACCGGTGACGGGCCCGGGCACGCCGTCGCACAACGCGCCGAGCGCCACCGCCTGCAGCGCGTCGCCGAGCAGCGTCGCGGTGGTCTCGCCCCATACCCGCCAGACCGTCGGCCGCCCGTGCCGGAAGGCGTCGCAGTCCATCACATCGTCGTGCACCAGCGAGAAGTTGTGCAGCAGTTCGACCGCGGCCGCCGCGTGCACCGACTCCCCCGGATCCCCGCCGCACGCCGTCGCGGCCGCGAAGGTCAGGGCCGGGCGCAAGGCCTTGCCCTGCACCCCGGTGACCGCGGTGCCCTCGGGATCGCACCAGCCGAAGTGGTACCCGGCCATCAGGTCCAGCGGCTCGGCCATCTCACCGACCGCGGACCGCAGCACCGGGTCGATGGCCGCTCTGGCCTCGCTCAATTGTCTACGGGCGCTGCGCTCGGCGGTGGCGTCGAGCGGCCGGGTTATGGATTCGGCTGCCCGGGCACGCGTTTCGTCGTGCCCGGCGAGGGCGGCCGCGACCGGGCGTGACAGGCCCCATCGGCGCCTGCCCCCGGAGTGCGCTCCCGTTGTGAATCGGATCGGTTTCGACGCTCGCATAATCGGCCCCGCTCTCTCGGACACGGATACCGCAGCCACCCGGTGGCAGCTGGGTAGCAATGCTTAGAAGAAGCTCATGGTCCCACCGCAACCTGAAACCCGGGGGTTGCCTGCGAATTTCAGTTCCGCAACGGTAACCCGGCGGGCGTGGTTCAGGTAAGGGGCAATCCGTGTTCGAGCGCGTCCGCCGGCGCGCTGGTATAACGGGCTGCCTGGTAGTGGTAGTCGTGGTTGGCCCGCACGTAGACCGTGTAGTTCGCGGCGGTGGCGAGGGCGTCGGCGCGGTCGCGGCCGGTGATTCCGGCGTCGTCGAGTTCGGTCGGCAGCCGCTCGATGGCCTCGGTCATGCGCGACACGCAGTCGGAGAGCATGCCATTGACCAGTTGCCGGGCCTGCGCTCGATCGTGCCCGTGGTGATATTGCGCGAGCAGCACCGAGTTGTAGAGATAGCCCGACGCCTCGTCGGAGGCCACCGACAGCACGTCGTTGAACAGTCCCATGTGCTCGACGGCCGCCGCGCGCAGGCTGCGCATGGCGGGCAGGTGCCGGATGGCCGCGCTCAGGTCGACCCCTTCGGCGCGCTCGCTGATGTCCAGGAACACATACAGCGCCACGCCGTCTCGGCGATGGGCGCGGTAGGTCTCGAGGTCGGGCAGATTCCCCGAGAGCCGGCCGACACTCTCGGTGTAGTAGGTCCACAGCCAGTCCCGGATCTCGCCGCGCACGCTCTCGCGCCACGCCGCGGACCGGCCCCGGCACAGGCGGTCCCACAGTTCGGCGAAGGCGATCGCCAGCACCCCGGAAGGAGACGCCGTACCGTCCAGTACGGCCTCGATGGCGGTGACGGCCTCCAAACACCGTGGGGGCTCGGGGATTTCGATGTCGAACTGGTCGTCCACGATGAAGGCCCAGGCCGTGTACTGGCTCAGCAGCGTGAGCTCCTCCACCCCCACACTCGGACACCACAGCGCGTACATGCGTGCCGGGAGCGTGCGTTCCATCCGTCGCCGGGTGGGCTCGGTCGGCACCAGCGCATAGGCTTCCAGCCAGGACCACATCCCCGCTTCGGCCTGCGCCTCCGCGGGATTGAGCCCGGCGGGGCCGAATGGCATGAAAATCTCGATCGCTTCCATGTGAAACTGCCTATCCCCCAACTAGTTAACCGAGGACATGGTAACGATAACGGCATTTCGGACGTCTGCACTCGCATCTGGAATCCCACTCATTAGGATTCTGCGGGCCGCACGAGAGTGCCGGTGGGGCCGGGAGATTCAGCCGGGCAGTACGATCAGCCGCTGCGCACCGTCGAACAGCGTCCGCTCGGCCACCCGCGTCGCCGCGAGCGCCGCCAGCGTGGTGGCCGCGAGCAGCATGTACATCACCACGATCTGATAGCGGATGGCCGTCAGCGGATCCACCCCCGCCAGAATCAAACCCGTCATCGCACCCGGCAGGCTGATCAGACCGACCACCTTGGTCGAGTCGATGGCCGGGATCAACGCGGTGCGCAGAGCCGAACGCTGATGCGGCAGGAACGCCTGCCGCGCCGAAAGCCCCAGCGCCAGCCGCGCTTCCACCGCGTCGCGCGCCCGCCGCGCATCCTCGACCAGGCGGCGCAACGCGATCCCCGTCGATTGCATGGCCGAGGACACGATCATCCCGCCGACCGGCACCACCACCCTGGCCTGCGTCGAGATGATGCCCAGCACGATCAGCGCCCCCAGCGTGATGCACGCCCCGAAGGCCACGCCGATGGTCGCCGAACGCTTCGCGTGCGGCAGGCCCGCGCCGCGCCGCCCGGCCACCTGCCCGGCGATCACGACCATGAGCGCCACCCAGCCCAGCGCGCCCGGCAATCCGGTGTGCCGGAACAGGACCAGCAGGATCGCGCCCACCGCGATCAACTGGATCCCAGCGCGCGCCGCCGCGATCAGCAGCTCCCGGGTCAGGTGCAGGTGCTGACGGTAGGCGATACCCGCCGCCAGCGCGACCAGCAGCAGCGAGGCCGCGACCCCGGTCCAATCCGGTACCGAAAGCCCCTGTGTCACGGCTGCTTCCCCGTTTCGTGGGTGAGCCGCCCGCCGGACAACGTCCACACCGTGTCCGACACCTGGGCGACGAACCCGGGATCGTGGCTGACCAGCACGACACTGCCGCCGCCGCGCACCTGCGCCCGGATCAGCTCCCCGATCGCCAGCGCCGAGGCCCCGTCCAGCGCCGAGGTCGGCTCGTCGAGCAGCAGTACCCGCGGCCGCACCGCCAGCGCCCGGGCCAGGCACACCCGCTGCGCCTCACCCCCGGACAGCTCGGCGCAGCGTCGCGCCGCGAACCCGTCCGGCAATCCGACCGCCCCGAGCAATTCGTCCACCGTGTCGCCATCGACGGCGCGGCCGACCCGAACCTCCTCGGCCACCGTGTCGGTGAGCAGCACCGGCTTCTGCGGTACCAGCCCCACCTCCCGCCGCAGCGCGAGCACGTCGAGTTCGGTCACCGGCGTCCCGTCGAGCAGCACCCGCCCGCTGTCCGGCTCGCCGAACCGATTGAGCAACCGCAGCAGCGTCGTCTTGCCCGCCCCGCTCGGTCCGACCACCGCCGTACAGGCACCCGCCTCGAACACCGCGTCGACGTCGTCGAGCACCGGAGTCGACCCGTGGCCGAGGCTCACCTGTTCCAAGACGATGCTGGGCACGGTCTCACCATGCCATGCCCCGGCGCGGGTCGATGACAGGGCGCGGGGCGCTGCTCGAGCGCGGGGTGGCGGCCCGGCCGGGGAGGCTGACCGCGGCGGTGCTGCCGCCGCCCCGTTCCCCGGTCTCGCACTGACGGACCGGTCCGAACGAGATCTATTGCATCCCCGTATCTTTCGGAAATGGCAAGATCAACGCCTGCCTCGCCGTACGCTGGCCCACCGTCCCTGAACAGTTATCGGCCACCCGGAGGCAGCATGTTGTCCCTGCAGGAGATTTCGGATCGCATGGAAATAGAGGACCTGATGGTCCGCTATTCCCACGCCGTGGATACCCACCAGTGGGAAATGCTGGACGAGATCTTCACCCCGGATGCCCATATCGATTACACCGCGATGGGCGGCCCGGCCGGTGACGTGGAATCCACCAAGAAATTCCTCGCCGCCGTCATGCCCAACTTCTCGGCGTTCCAGCACATGATCAGTAATTCGGCGATCCGGGTCGAGGGCGATCACGCCACCGCCCGGACCATGTGCCACAACCCGATGATGGTCGGCGCCGCCGACGGCGAACGCCGGCTCATGCTGTGTGGCCTGTGGTATCACGACACCTTCGTGCGCGTGAACGGCGAATGGCGGATCCAGCAGCGGGTGGAGGAGAAGAGCTATATGTTCGTCGCGCCCGACGCGCTCCCCGGTAGCTGAGTTCCGGGGCATCGACCCGCGACGAAGCGTGCGAAGCCGCCCGAAACGAATCAGCGCACGGACTGCGTCGAATGCGGCCCGCGCGCCGCGACCGCGCGCCATCATGGGATATCGCTCGGCCCGGACTTACCGCGAGGAGTTTGCGCCATGTCACAGCTGCCCGCCGCGTCGCACAAGCGTGCGGAGTTGGAGAAGGCCTGGGAGCGGTGGACCACGTCCTCCCCCGCCAGCCCACCCGGCGCCGAGGTGGCGCTGCGGGGTGAGGTGGCCGAGTCGTGGGCGCGGTCGCTGCGCACGGTCGATCCGACGCGGGCGGTGGCCCCCGGCACCGATCGGGACGAATTGGGGTCGCGCTGGGCCGAATCGCCGTTGCGCACCCCGATCACCGAGATGGCCGGGGAGTTGCGGGCGCTGGCCGAGGATTCGGGGATGATCGCGGTGGTCACCGACGAGGCCGGGACCGTGCTCTTCAGCTGTGGCGACCGGTCGGTTCGGCGGCGTGCGGAGTCGGTGAACCTCGCGCCCGGCGGATGCTGGGACGAACCGTACATGGGCACCAGCGGTATCGCGCTGTCGCTGCACAGTGGCCGCCCCTCCCAGGTCTGGGCCGCCGAGCATCTGGTCGAGGCGTTGCACGGCTGGGTCTGCTACTGCGCGCCGATTCGCGCCGCCGACGGCCGCCAGCTGGGCGTGCTGGATCTGTCGACCTATTGGGATCGCTCCCATCCCCTCATCCTCACAACGGTCCGAGCGCTGGTGACTGCCATCGAATCCCGAGTGCACGTCGAGCAACAACGCCCCGCCGGCAATACCCGGCTGGAGTCGCTGGGGGTGCCGCGGCTGTACCAGCAGGGCCGGCAGGTGCCGATGCGCCCGCGGCAGCTGGAGATCCTGACGCTGCTGGCGCTGGAACCGGACGGCTTCACGCCCGAGCGCTTGCACGACGCCGTCTATGGCGACCGGTCGGTGTCCTCGAGCACCCTGAAGTCCGACGTCTCCCGCCTGCGCGCCGCCACCGACGGCCGCATCGCCGACCGCCGCTACATGCTCACCGAACCTCTCGCCTGCGACGCGGTCGAGCTGCTGGCCGCGCTCGAGGCCGGCGACCTGACCACCGCGGTGCGCCTGTATCGCGGTCCGCTGCTGCCGGATTCGGATGTCCCCGGCATCGTGCAGTGGCGCGAGCACCTCGACGTCTGCCTGCGCACGGCCGTGCTGGCCGACCCGAATCCCGAGCACGCCTTGCGTTTCGGTCAGCGCTGCCCCGACGACATCGAGATCCACGAGCACGCCCTGCGCCTGCTCCCCCACGGCGACAGTCGCCGCGCCCTGGCGACCGCACGGTTGCACACCGCACTGCGTGCATGACCGCACTCCGTGCCAGGTGCCCGGATTGTCGGTTATTCCAGTCGTTTTCACCGTCAGTGACTCAGCAACGTTTCGCCAACCCGACGCCAACCTCCCGCCAACCTTCGCGGTTCATAGTGGCCCCCGTCACCGCAGATACGTGATCAGGAGCCGCGCCATGATCTACGCAAAACCCGGCACCGACGGGAGCATCGTCAGCTTCAACCGCCGCTATGACAATTTCATCGGTGGCGAGTGGAAAGCGCCGATCGAGGGCAGATATTTCGACAATCCCTCCCCGATCGACGGCGAAACCTTCTGCGAGGTGGCGCGATCGAGCGCCGCGGACATCGATATGGCGCTGGAGGCCGCGCACCGAGCGGCCGACGCCTGGGGTGCCACCTCGGTGACCGATCGTGCCAATATCCTCAACAAGATCGCCGACCGGATCGAGGCGAACCTGGAGCGCCTCGCGGTCGCCGAAACCTGGGAGAACGGCAAGCCGGTCCGCGAAACCCTCGCCGCCGACCTGCCTTTGACGGTCGACCACTTCCGCTACTTCGCCGGCGTGGTGCGCGCACAGGAGGGTCACCTCTCCCAGATCGACGCCGACACCGTCGCCTATCACTTCCAGGAACCGCTGGGCGTGGTCGGGCAGATCATCCCGTGGAACTTCCCGATCCTGATGGCCGCCTGGAAGCTGGCGCCCGCGCTGGCCGCCGGCAATTGCGTGGTCATCAAGCCGGCCGAGCAGACTCCGGCCTCGCTGCTGCTGGTCATCGAACTCATCGCCGACCTGTTGCCGCCCGGAGTCGTCAACGTGGTCAACGGTTTCGGTGTGGAGGCGGGCAAGCCGCTGGCGTCGAGCCCGCGCGTGGCCAAGGTCG
Organism: Nocardia tengchongensis; assembly: GCF_054781395.1. Lineage (NCBI taxonomy): Bacteria > Bacillati > Actinomycetota > Actinomycetes > Mycobacteriales > Nocardiaceae > Nocardia > Nocardia tengchongensis. Next base: position 316,053 of record NZ_BAAGUM010000015.1, on the reverse strand, counting down.
CCTTCACCGGCGAGACCACCACCGGGCGACTGATCATGCAGTACGCCAGCGAGAACATCATTCCGGTCACCCTGGAGCTGGGTGGCAAGAGTCCCAATATCTTCTTCCCCGACGTGCTTTCGGCCGACGACGACTTCCTGGACAAGGCCGTCGAGGGTTTCGTCATGTTCGCGCTCAACCAGGGCGAGGTGTGCACGTGTCCGTCGCGGGCGCTGATCCACTCGTCCATCTACGACGAGTTCATGGCCCGCTGCATCGAGCGCACCAAGGCGATCAAGGGCGGCAACCCGCTCGACGATTCGACCATGATCGGCGCCCAGGCCAGTAACGACCAGTACGAAAAGATCCTCTCCTACATCGACATCGGCCGCAAAGAGGGCGCGAAGGTGCTCACCGGCGGCGAGATGCGCAAGGTGGAGGGTTTCCCCAATGGGTACTACATCGAGCCGACCATCTTCGAGGGCCGCAATAGCATGCGGATCTTCCAGGAGGAGATCTTCGGTCCGGTGGTAGCGGTGGCCCGCTTCGACAACGAGGTCGAAGCGGTAACCATCGCCAATGACACGCTCTACGGCCTCGGCGCCGGCGTGTGGAGCCGCGACGGCGGCGTCGCCTACCGGGTGGGCCGGGCGTTGAAAGCCGGTCGGGTGTGGACCAACTGCTACCACGCCTATCCCGCGCACGCGGCCTTCGGCGGCTACAAGAAGTCCGGCATCGGCCGCGAGAACCATCGGATGATGCTCGACCACTACCAGCAGACCAAGAACCTGCTCGTGTCCTATTCGCCGAAGAAGCTCGGATTCTTCTGAACGGCGGGGGCGCGATGAGGGCAGGTCCGGTTTCCCGGGTGACCATCACCGAGGCCGCGGCGGCGGTGCTGCAAGGTCTCATCGACCACAACGGCCCGGTGATGTTCCACCAGTCGGGCGGCTGCTGCGACGGCAGCTCCCCGATGTGCTATCCCCTGGGCGAGTTCCGGGTGGGCGCGGCCGATGTACTGCTCGGCCGCGTCTTCCCGGACACGGCGTTCTGGATGAGCGCCGACCAGTTCGAGTATTGGCGCCACACCCATCTCACCGTCGACGTGGTCCCCGGCCGCGGCGGTGGTTTCTCCCTGGAGGCCCCCGAGGGGGTGCGATTCGTCATCCGGTCACGCCTGTTCACCGATGCCGAAGCAGCGGCACTGGAAGCGGCTCCAGCTCCGCTGCGCGGCAACGAACTGGCCGGATGAAGGAAGGTGGCGCGGCCGGTTTCTCCGGGTCGGCCGCGCCATCGTAAACCTGTTGCGGCCCTGCGGATCCCGGGTCAGCGGCCCGGCAGGAAACGCAGGCTGCGCGCGATCGTCATCAGGAAGGGCTGCCAGGTGTCCTGCGGGACGAAGGGCGGGGCGTCCAGGTTCAGGAAGCGGGTCACCACGATCGATTGCGGCTCGGTGAACTTCAGCAGGCCGTCGGGTCCGTGGCGGCGGCCGACGCCGGAGATGCCCATGCCGCCCATCGGAGCGCCCGTGCTGCCCCAGGCCGGGGCGTAGCCCTCGTCGACATTGACTGTGCCGGCGTGCAATTGCCCGGCGATGCGCTCGCCCTCGGCCTTGCTGCCCGCCCAGACGCTGGCGTTGAGGCCGTATTCGGTGTCGTTGGCGCGACTGATCGCCTCCTCGACGGAGTCGACCGGGTAGATCGACACCAGCGGCCCGAAGGTTTCGTTGCGGCCGCATTCCATCGCGTCGGTGACCTCGGACAGCACGGTCGGCTCGAAGAACAGCGGACCGAGATCCGGCCGCGCGCCGCCGCCGGCGAGCACCTTCGCGCCCTTGGAGACCGCGTCGGCCACGTGCTTGGTGACCGTCTCCAGCTGCGCCTCGGAGATGAGACTGCCGATGTCGGTCGAGAAGTCGTAGGCGGCACCGAGTTTCGCGGCCTGGACCGCCGCGGTGAACTTCCGGGTGAACTCGTCGGCCACCGCGCGCTCGACGTACATGCGCTCGATGGAGATGCACAGCTGGCCCGCGTTGGAGAAGCAGGCGCGCACCGCGGCCTTGGCGGCCTTGTCGAGATCGGCTCCGCGCGTGATGATCATCGGGTTCTTGCCGCCCAGCTCGGCGGAGAAGCCGATCAACCGGCGGCCGCACTGTTCGGCCAGGGTGCGGCCGGTGGCGGAGGAACCGGTGAACATCAGGTAGTCGCAGTCGTCGACGATGGCCGTGCCGACGACCGTGCCGGGTCCGGTGACTACGGCGAACAGATCGGCCGGAAGGCCGGCGCGGGCGAACAGTTCGGCATTGGCCAGCGCCGAGTACGGGGTCTGGCTGTCGGGCTTGAGCACCACCGCGTTGCCGGCCATCAGCGCCGGAATCGAGTCGCCGACCGCGAGCAGCATGGGGTAGTTCCAGGGCGCGATCACCCCGACCACGCCCTTGGGCACCGCGCGCACCGAGGCCCGGTTGAGGACGGGGAACGCACCCGGCACGCTCTGGGCCGCCAGGACTTTCGGGGCGATCCGGGAGAAGTAGCGGGCCGCGAGGAACAGGCCCATCACCTCCTCCTGCGCCGCCCAGCGCGCCTTGCCGGTCTCGGCCTGGATGACGTCCATCAGGTAGTCGCGGTTCTCGATCACCAGCGCCCGATAGCGCTCCAGCACCTCGGCCCGCTGCTTGGGCGTGCGCGCGGCCCACTCCGCCTGGGCGGCACGGGCTTTGGTGATGGCGGTGGCGACATCGGCGGCGGTGCCGACCGGCACCCGGCCGAGGGTCTCGCCGGTGAACACCTCGGTGATCGCTCGGGTCGCGTGGTCCTGCGTGGTATCCACGGCAGCGAACGAGCGCAGCCGTTCGAACACCGCGGCAGCCGGCACCGGCATCATCGCCTCCTACTTACGAGTAACTTCGTGATACACGCAATCTACCCCGCTTGGCGAGTGTCGGACCGCGACTACCGAGATTCCGGGATTGCCAGGATCGTGTCTTATTCGCGCAGCTATCCACGAGTAATGTTTTCGGAGGGGTGCTTGCCCGGAAGGAAGTGCCCACGATGACCAAATTCGTTCAGACGATCGAGTTCAAGACCACGCACATCGACGAGTTCAACGAGAAGCTCGACGCGTGGCTTACCGCGACAGCCGGCAAGCGGACAGCTCTGCGCGGTCTGGAGGCCAAGGACCGCGACCACCCGGACATGTACCTGCAGATGGTCGAGTTCCCCTCCTACGAAGAGGCGATGCGGAACTCCGACCTTCCCGAAACCGCCCGGTTGGCGGAGGAAATGGCCGCGCTGTGCGATGGCCCGGCGGTCTTCCACAATCTGGATCTGCTGCGCGAGGACGACATGTCCGACGGCCAGGGCCGGAACCTGATCGTGCGCAGCCTCGACACCCCCGACGAAACCCGCCCCTTCGAAGCGGAGTCGGGTCGCATGGACCTCGTCGAGACGCCGTTCGGCGCCCTCGGCCGGGCCGTCTTCGAACCGGGCTGGCGTTGGTCCACCCATATTCGCCCGATCGCCGGCACCGACACCTGCCAGGCCATGCATGTGGGCTACTGCGTCTCCGGCCGGATGCGGATCCGCATGGACGACGGCTCCGAATCCGATCTCGGCCCGGGCGACTACCTGTTCTGCCCGCCCGGCCACGACGCCTGGGTCGTCGGCGACGAGGCGTGCGTGATGCTCGATTGGGCCGGCGCGGCCCACTACGCGCAGCGCGGCTGACATCGGGCAGGCACGAGCGTCCACGGAAGACGAATAATGCGGCACTCCACCTGATGAGGGGGTGCCGCAATATTTTGTCTGGAATGCCGGAATTAGGCCCGCTAGCTGCGAATTCTGTAACCGATCGTGATCGCCGAGCGAAGAACCAGCCAGTACTACCCCGGGCAGGGAATCGCTCGCCGGTGATGGCAGCACCGGCGGATCGGCCCCGATCCCGCGCACGTACGAGGGGTGCGTGCGCGGGATCGACGCAAGACTCGCGGGCTGAGTGCTATTCGTTCACCAGGACCGGAATCGACAGCACCGCCGCCGACACCGGCGCATTCGCCGGCGCCGACACGATGGTGAACGGGATGCCGTCCACACTCGGCACATGCGTGCCGCCCCCGCCGGGCTCCTCGTCCGCGTGCTGGAACGTTCCCGTACCGACCAAGTGACCGGTCGCGTCGTAGAAGGCCGCCTGCACCTCCAAGGCCAGCACATCGCTGACATCGGAGGTGATCGCGAGATTGCCACGCACGGAAGCGCCTTCGAGGCGGGTGCCGCTCAATCGCACCCGATCGGTGAACGGTCCCGGCGCCAGCCGGACCTCGCCCGCCGACACCGTCAGCGTCGCGGCCGGGGGTTCGGCCATTCGGGGCGTGACCGTCGGGGCGGCCACGGGCGCCGGGGCCGCGGGTTGCGGCGCGGACGAGCAGCCCGCGCCGAGCGCCGCCACCGCCAGCAGACCCGCGATCAGCGCACCGCCTCGCCGCGTCACGGCAGCAGCGCCTTGTGCATCTTGGTGTACAGCGAGGTGTTGTCCTGGCTCGCCGCGAACACCTGCGCGCCCGGACCGTAGGCGTAGATCTGCACGTCCGCGCCGGTGTGGTTGCCCGAGAGGTAGGTCAGCCACAGGCTGGCCTCGGGCGAACCGTCCTTCACCTCGGCCGGGTCGTCGGGCGTGCGGAAGGTGGCCGGGGCGAAGTTGCGCGGATCCTGTTGTCCCGCACCGTTGACCAGACCGGGCGAGCGCACCGGGTCCTTCACGTTGTCCTTGCCGTCCCGGGCGGGCTTGGAGTTGTTGGCCGGGTTGGTGGCGTCGACATTGGTCGGCGGCGCGACGGCCTCGGCGTTGGTGAAGGTGTTCTTCTCGATGATGCTGAAGCCGGCGCACTCGTGGTCGGCGGTCACGACGACCATGGTGTGGCCGTCCTTCTCGGCGAAGTCCACGGCCGCCTTGACCGCGTCGTCGAAGGCCTTGACCTCGTCGAGGGTCTGGGCGGCGTCGTTGGCGTGCGAGCGCTTGTCGATGAGCGCGCCCTCCACCTGCAGCAGGAAGCCCTTGCCGCCCTTGCGCGCCGACAGCAGGTCGATGGCCTTGGTGGTCATGTCCGCCAGCGTCGGCTCCTGCTTCTGCGGGGCCGAATCCGGCAGCGCGTTGCGGGCATTGGTGACGGTCATGTTCCCGCGATTGAACAGGCCGATCACCTTCTGCGCGGTCACCGACTTCAGGTCCGCGGCGGTCGGCACCTTCTGGCTCTCGGGCGTCTGCGCCTTCAGCGCCGGATCACCCATGCTGCCCAGCACCTCATAGCCCTTGTCCTGCATGACCTTCTGGTCGTCGGGCTCGAACCGGGCCAGGCCGCCGCCGAAGATGACGTCGGCGGTGCCGTTGCGCGCGATCTGCTCGGCGATCGGGGTGACCAGGGTCTTGTCCGCGGGCTGCGCCTCGTAGCTGCCGTCGGACTTCTTGGGCAGACAGGTCGATTCGCTGAAGGTGGGGCCCTGGCAGCCGCGCAGCAGCGCGTGGCTGAACATGGCGGCCGGGGTGGCGTCGGTGATCTCGGCGGTGCTGACGTTGCCGGTCGCGAAGCCGGCGGCCTTGGCCTGCTCCATCAGGGTCGGCACGGTCTTGCCGTACGCGTCCACGCCGATGGCGGCGTTGTAGGTCTTCACGCCCGAGGACCACGCGGTGGCCGCGGAGGCCGAGTCGGTCACCAGCGACGGCTTGGCGCTGTTGGGCTCCACCGCGTAGGTCGCGACCGCGCCCACGTACGGGAGCTGCTCGAGCTGCAGGTGGCCGCCGGCGCCCTCGAAGCGCTGCCGGGCGGCGGTGACGTGGGTGCGTCCCATGCCGTCGCCCAGCAGATAGATGATGTTGCGCACCTCGTTGTCGCCCTTGGCGTCCGACCCGCAACCGGCGACCAGCGTCGCGACCGACATCGCGGCGGTGGTGGCCGCGACCGCGACCGCCCATGCGCGTTTCCTGTGCTGCACTTCGTCTCCTCCGTCATCGCGTCCCGGAGGCCCGGCGGCGCGGCCCGCAGTCAGCCGGGCGCGGCTGAACGTAGTGCTGCATGTTTGCCCGTTGCCGACACACAGAAAACTCACAGTTGGCTCGCAGGTAAACGTATGCCTTCTCCCCGTCTCGTCGACGCCCGGCTTACGGACCTGCCGAAGCGGTGTCAATTGCCGTCCCGCACAAAAGGACTCGCGCCGCCGGGCCATCCGCTGCCCGGCTACGTTGCGGCGATGCGTCTTCCGAAGCTCGGGGTCCGGACCCGGATCCTGGCCATCGCGCTGGTCCCGAGCATGGCGTTGGCCCTCAGCGGGATCGGCGCGACCGGCACCCTGGTGGACCGCGCCCACCGCGCCCGCACCTGGGCCGATGAAATGCGCGCCGGGATCGCGCCCACCCGGGAGCTGATCGAAGCGGTCCAGGCCGAACGACAGCTGACACTCTGGCGGCTGGCCGGGGCGGAAGTCGATGTGCGACAGCTGACCACGGCGCGCCAACGCCTCGACACCGCGGTGCGACTGCTCGCCCCGGCCCAATCCGAACTGTCCCGGATCGGGCCCGACGCCATGGGTCAGGCCACCGACGCCCTCGGCGAAACCAGCAAGCACCTGGCCGTGATTCGCTCCGGCATCGACGCGGGCACCGTTCCCGTCGCGGATGCCTACACCTTCTACAACCGCATCCCGCAGGGCGTGATGGCGGGCGTGGCGGTCGTGCAGCGCACCGCGCCCGACTCGGCCACCGCCGTCGAGCTCGCCCAGGCCGCGGACGTGCTCCGCAGCCTGGAGGCGATGAGCCGCGCGAACGCGCTGGCCGCGGCGCTGCTCGACGGCAACCGGCTCACCCCGGAGCTCGGGACCGAATACCTCAGTCTGGTCGGCTATTACCGCACGCGGGTCGGCGACATCGTCGACGCGCCCGACGAGCAGCAGGCCGCGGTCGCGCGCACCCTGGTCCAGAGCGCCGCCTGGCAGCGGCTGGGCTCGGTGGAGCCCGTCCTGGCCCAGCGCACGCTCGCCCCGTCGGAGGGCCCGGCCAAACGGTCCGCACCGCAACCGCTTCCGATCTCGGTGCCCGAGTGGCAGCGCAGCGCCGACGAGGTCACCCACGGGCTGGCCGAGCTCTGGCAGGCGGAGAACGCGGAGGCCCAGCATCTGGCGGTGGCCGCTGCCGCCGAGACCACCCGCAATTCGCTGTGGGCCGGTGCGGGCATGGTCGTGGTGGCCGTGCTCGCGATCCTGGTCGCCTTGGAGCTGGCCAATCGGATCATTCGGCGGCTGCGGCGTTTGCGTGACCGCACCCTGGCGCTCGCCGCCGACGAACTGCCCGCGACCATGCGGCGGCTGGCCGCCGGCCAGGACCTCGGGACCGAGCCCGCCGCGCCGGTCCTGGATTTCGGGCGCGACGAGATCGGGCAGGTGGCGCGGGCTTTCGGCCACGCGCACGCGTCGGCCGTCGGGGCCGCCCGCGCCGAGGCACGCACCCGCGAGGGCGTGAAGTCGGTGTTCATCGCTATCGCGCATCGCAGCCAGGTGGTGGTGCACCGGCAGCTGGAGATCCTCGACGAGGCTCAAGCGCGCCAGGAGAATCCCGCGCTGCTCGACATCTACTTCCGCCTCGACCACCTGGCCATCCGGGAACGCCGCAATGCCGAGAACCTGATCGTGCTGGCGGGCGGCCGCCCGGGCCGCCAGTGGCGCAACCCGGTCCCCCTGCTCGAGCTGGTGCGTTCCGCCGCCGGGGAGACCGTCGACTACACCCGGGTCCGGATCGGCCGTCTGCCTGCGGTTTTCCTGGTCGGCGCCGCGGTGGCCGATGCCATCCACCTGCTGGCCGAGCTGGTCGACAATGCCGCCACCTTCTCGCCACCGCAGTCCTGGGTCGAGATCACCGGTTCGGCGGTGGGTCGTGGCGTCGTCGTCGAGATCAGTGATCAGGGCATGGGCATGCCCGCCGAGGAGCTCGAGCGCGGCAACGATCTGCTGAGCGCCGCACCGGATTTCGCGGTCACCCGATTGTCCGAGGACTCCCGGATGGGGTTGTTCGTGGTGTCGCGACTGGCCGCCCGTCACGACATCTCGGTCCGATTGTCCGACTCCGATCACGGTGGCGTGCGGGCGATCGTCCTATTTCCCGCCCGTCTGATCGAACGCGGAAATTCCGGGGATCCCACCGTCGCCGGACTGGATTCGGCGCTCGCCGCTGATTCGCGGAACCGGCCTCGAGCTCGGTGAATCGCCCTGTGCCGCCCGGTATTCAAGTAGCCAGTGAATTGCTGTTCGGCGACTTCGATTGCGATGCGGCGGCATGCATGAACAAACGTGTCAAACGCACTCCCGCCCAACGGGATCGAAGGGGCGAATGTGACCTACGTCCCGTTACCTTTGCCCGATGTTCAGAGCGAGGCTCGGGGTCCGGACCCGCGTGCTTGCCATCGCACTCGTCCCGAGCCTCGCGCTGCTCGCGATCGGCGTGGGTGGCGCGGGGTACCTGGTGGTCGAGAGCAAGCACGCGCGGGAGTGGGCGGACGCGTTGTCGGCCGCCGGAACGCCGACCGGAGAAGTGATCGCCGCGGTGGAGCAGGAGCGACAGCTCTCGCTGGCCCAGATGAGCGGTGCCGACGACGCCAATCCGAAAGCCCTGGCGCAGGCGCGGACCCGGCTCGACAACGCTCTGCTGGGGATGGCGCCGGTCTCGGCCTCCATGAAGCAGAGCGGTCCGGACTCCGTCACCGGAGACGTGGGTGGCTTCCTCACCCTCACCCGGCAGCTCGCGGGGCTGCGGACGGGGATCGACACCAACTCGGTGTCGGTGTCGGACACCTATTACTTCTACGGCAAGGTGCTCGAGTTCATCTGGATCGGCACCCGCATCGTCGCCGACCACGCGCCCAATGCCACGGTGGCCATGGAGACGCTCAACGGCCTGCAGATCGTGCAGTCCGCCGAAATGCTCTCCCGCGAAGCCGCGGTGGCCGAGGTGCTGCTCGCCGGTGGCGCCCTGCCGCCCGAACTGGCCATCGAATTCTCCCGCGTCGCGGGCACCTACCGGGTCAACCTCGGCGTGCTGGCCGGCGGCGACGGCGGCAGCGGCAATACCGATATGCAAGCCCTCATGAACGATCCGGACTGGACGAAGATCGTCATGATGGAGAACGTCCTGATCTCCCGGGCGCTCGATCCCATGACCCTGCCGCCCGCCAAGCCCGGCACCCCGCCGGTGGTCGCACCGCTGACCTTCACCCCGCAGGAATGGCGGGACACGGTGTCGCGCCTCACCACCCAGGTCCTCAAGCTCTGGGACAAGAACAGCAAGCACAACGAGCGCGCGGCCGCCGAGGTCGCCGACACCGACGCCCGCAACTCCGCGCTGGTCGGTGGCGCCATGGTGTCGGTGTCGGCACTCGCCTTCCTGGTCTCGCTCATCCTGGCCAACCGGATCATCCGCCGCCTCAAGGGCCTGCGTGACGAGACGCTGGAGCTGGCCGACGAGCGGCTGCCCGAGATCATGGCCAAGCTGCGCGACGGCCGCCCGCTCGACGCCGACGAGGAAAAGGCGATCCTGGACTTCGGCCACGACGAGATCGGCCAGGTGGCAAAGGCGTTCACCCACGCCCACGCCTCCGCCGTGACAGCGGCCATCACCGAGGCCCGCACCCGTGAAGGCGTCAAGGCGATGTTCCTCAACATCGCCCACCGCAGCCAGGTCATCGTGCACCGGCAGCTCGAGATCCTCGACGCCGCGGAGTCGAAGCAGGAAGACCCCGCGCTGCTCGACATCTACTTCCGCCTCGACCACCTGGCCACCCGCGAACGCCGCAACGCCGAGAACCTGATCATTCTCGCGGGCGGTCAGCCGGGACGGCAGTGGCGAAACCCGGTGCAGCTGCTCGAGATCGTGCGCTCCAGCGTCGGCGAGACCGCCGACTACACCCGCGTCAAGATCGCCCGGTTGCCCGACATCTCCATCGTCGGCAGCGCCGTGGCCGACCTCGTGCACCTGCTCGCCGAGCTGGTCGACAACGCCGCCCACTTCTCGCCGCCGCAGTCGCAGGTCGAGGTGCGCGGCAACGTGGTCGGCAAGGGCGTCGCCATCGAGATCATCGACCAGGGCATGGGTATGCCCGAGGAAGAGCTCACCCGGATCAACGCGGTGCTGCGCGAGGCCCCGGACTTCGGTGTCGCCATGCTGCCCGACGACTTCCGCCTGGGCCGCTTCGTGGTCGCCCAGCTGGCCGCGCGCCACGGAATCTCGGTGCGCCTCACCGAGTCCGACTACGGCGGCGTGCGAGCCATCGTGCTGGTGCCCACCTCGCTGACCGTGCAGGCCTCCGGCCGCACCGGTGAGATGCCGGTGGTGCCGCGTCAGCTCGAGACCGCCGGGCCGTCCGCGGCATCGGTCGCGGTGGCCGCGCTGCCGCAACTGCCTGCCGCACCGGCGGTTCCGCCCTCGATGACCTCGAGCTACGAACTGCCCCTGCTGTCCTACGACACCCCGCCCGCGACCGAGCCGCCGGCCACCCCGGCCGAGCCGCAGCCCGAACCCTTCGGCCCGTCGACCGGTTCGTTCGCCGCGCCCACCAGCACTTTCGGCCCGACCACCGGTTCGTACGCGCCGCCCACCACCACATTCGGCCCGACCACCACCGGTTCGCTGGTGCCGCCGGTCATGTCCTTCGGGGCGGCGACGCCGTTCGACCCGCCGACCAATCCGCGGCCGGAGCCGCAGAACGGTCAGTGGCAGGACCAGCCGAGTACCCCGATCCCGCCGGTCGAAAACGGGTTCCGGGCTCGCGAACACGGACGGTCCCATTACACTGGCTCCGACGCCCGGCCCGCGCTCCCGCGACGGCACCGGCAGGCAAGTCTCGCACCGGAATTGGCGCAGGAACAGCCGACCCCCGAGTCGGCGGTCCAGGCCACCCGCACGGCCGAGCAGGCCCGAGACCTTTTCTCCGCCATCGAAAACGGAACCAGGCAGGGCCGCCAGGCCGACCCCGGTTCGTTCGGGCCTGAGTCCCAGGCAAACTCGGAACGACAGGAAGGCGACGGTGACCACCTCAAACGCTGGTGATCTCAACTGGCTACTCGATGATCTGGTCGACCGGCTAGCGGGCGTCCGTCACGCGGTGGTGCACTCCACCGACGGACTGCTGCTGGGCCGCTCATCCGCCATGAGCCGCGAGGACGCGGAGCACTTCGGTGCCATGTCCTCCACCCTCTACGGGCTGGCGCGCAGCGCCGGAGGCCGATTCGACGGTGGCGGGGTCCGCCAGGCCGTCATCGAGCTGGAGCGCGCGGTGCTGTTCGTGACCGCGGCCGGCAGCCACGCATGCCTCGCGCTGCAGGCGAACGAACAGGCCAATCTCGGTATGGTTGCCTACGAGATGAACCTGACCGTGCAGCGCGTCGGTAGCTTCCTGTCCACCACGCCGCGCCACAACCTGGCCGGACAAGGCAACCCGCGGCTGTCATGACGCGGGGGCCGGGGGAACAGTGGTTCGATGACGCGGCCGGTCCGCTCGTGCGCCCCTACGCACGGACCGGTGGCCGAACCATGGGCGCGGGGCACGATCTGGACATGCTCACGGTGGTGGTGGTACCCAATACCGCCCCGCCGCTGCGGCGTGCCGAACCGGAATACACGGAAATCGTGCGGTTGTGCCGCCTTCCGCTGACGGTGGCCGAGATCTCGGCCGCCCTGCGGTTGCCACTGGCGGTAACGAAAATACTGGTGGGGGACCTGATCTCCGATAACATCCTCAAATTCCGGGCCCCGGCCTCCCCCGAGTCCGCACCCGGTGACCTCAACATTCTGCGAGCGGTACTCGATGGCATCCGAAAACTTTGAATCCGCCGCGCCCATGGCCGCCTCGGTGAAAATTCTCATCGCGGGCGGTTTCGGCGTTGGCAAAACGACCATGGTGGGGGCGATCAGTGAGATCACTCCGCTCCGGACCGAAGAACTCATCACCGAGTTGTCCACCGGCGTAGACGATTTGCGCGGTGTGGAAGGCAAGACCACCACGACGGTGGCCTTGGACTTCGGTCGTATCACCATCGACCAGAACCTGGTCCTCTATCTGTTCGGCACGCCCGGTCAGGACCGCTTCTGGTTCCTGTGGGACGAGCTGGCCCGCGGCGCGCTGGGCGCGGTCGTGCTGGCCGACACCCGTCGGCTGGAGGGCTCCTTCGCGGCGATCGACTTCTTCGAACGCCGTGGCGTCGCCTTCACGGTGGCCGTGAACTGCTTCGAGGGCGCGCCGCTCTACACCCCGGCCGAGGTGCGTGACGCCCTCGACCTGGACGAGCGGATTCCGGTGCTGCTCTGCGACGCTCGCGATCGCGGCTCGGCCAAGAACGTGCTCATGACCCTGGTCGAGTACCTGATCGATCGGGCCGCCACCGCCGGGGTGCGCTGAAGCTCTTGTAGTGATAGACGAATCGAGCCCGTCCGGAATGTTCCGGACGGGCTCGATGTCGTTGTGGCGCTGATCAGTTCGGGACGACGTCGGCGAAGTCGCTGATCCAGCGGTGTGTTCCGCGAGGGCTGTTCGGCTCGCCCGGGCGGGTGACGCCGATGGCCTGCCAGCCCGCGGCCGCCGCGGCGTCCACCTCGTCCGGGTGATCGGACAGGAACAGGATCTGATCGGCCGGAACGCCGATGGCGCTCGCGATCTTCTCGTACGAGGCGGCCTCGCGCTTCGGGCCCGCCGTCGACAGGTCGAAGTGTCCGCTGATGAGCGGGGACAGATCACCGCCGCGCGCGAACTCGAACCAATCCTTCTGGTTGCGAACCGAACCCGACGAGTAGATGTAGAGCTCCAGGCCCGCGTCGCGCCAGGCCCGCAGGACCGGCGGCACGTCGGGGAAGAACTCGCCGTGCAGTGCGCCGTTGCGGAAGCCCTCGGCGCAGATGATCCCCTGCGCGGTCTTGAGCGGCTCGGACTTCACGTCGGTGTTGAGCCACTCGATGAGGATCCGCGCCACCTCGGCGGCGTCCGCGTCGGGACGGTCGGCCTGGGCGCGGGTGGCCTCGATGACGGGATCGGCTGCGCTACCCACGTTTTCGGCCAGCCAGCTCGGGAGCCGCTCGCGGGTGTACCCGTACAGCTCCTCCCGCACCGAACTGGTCGGGCTGGTAGTCCCCTCGATATCGAGCACGACCACCTTGATCATGCCGGGGCCAGCAATTCGTCCAGGGTCGGGAAGCCCGCGGAGATCTTGTCGCCGCTGAAATCGCCGATCCAGCCGTCCTCCTCCTCGAAGAAGCGCACGGCCACGAACTCGGGCCGGGTGCCCATGTCGAACCAGTGCAGGGTGCCAGCCGGCACCGAGACCAGATCGCCCGCGGTGCACACCGTCGCCAGCACCTCGTTGCCCAGGTGCAGGTAGAAGCAGCCCGCGCCGGCCGCGAAGAACCGGACCTCGTCCTCGGCGTGGCGGTGCTCGTCGAGGAACTTGGTGCGTGCGGCGACCGCCTTGGCGGGCCACTCCGGGTCGCTGTCGTCGGGGTGGATGCGGGCCACGTCGATGAACTTGTAGCGGCCGTCGGCATTCAATTCGTCGATGCGGCCCTGGTATTCGGCCAGCAGCTGCTCGATCGTGGTGGCGGCGCTGAAGCCCTCCAGCAGCGGCCAGCGCTCGAAGGTGATGCCGCGCTTGCCCAGCTCGGCGGCGATCACCGCGTCGTCACCGGTGCGCAGCACGACCTCACCGGCGTCGGTGTCGGACATGATCTGCAACAGAGTCATCGGGTTCCCTTCTCGGAACTAGTTGTCGCCCACAGCAATTTCGCGCTGCCCGGTCAAAGTAGTCAATTCGCACATGGCCTCGAGGCACTCCGCGCGATCCCGCGCCTGCGCCAGCGACGCGCCCCAGGTGGTGATGCCGTGCCCGGCGATGAACAGCACCGGCGGGGCCTCCGGATGCTCGGTCAGGTACTTCTCGATATCCGCGCCGATCTGCGGGACGTCCGCGTGATTCGGGAACACCGGAATGTCGATGAGATCCGGGCGGGCCGAACCCAGGCCCTTGATCAGCTCGTATCCGGTGAAACGGGTAGTGGTGACACCGGATCCGGCGGTCTTGACGGCTACAGCCGTGGCGTGCGGCGGGTGTACGTGCACGACGGCGTCCGCGCCACGGGTGCGGTAGACGGCGGTGTGAATGGTGGTCTCCGCCGACGGCTTGCGGCCGGAGGCATCCACCGGCTTGGAATCGACCACGGCTACGGTGACCGTGTCGGCGGCGGTGAGCTCGCCCTTGGACAGCCCGCTCGCGGTGATGACGGCCGTATCGCCCTGGCGCACCGAGATATTGCCCGCCGTGCCCGGCATCCAGCCGCTCGCATAGAGGCCACGGGCGATCTCGGCGATCTCCGCGCCGGCGGTAGACGCCGATGCGGTCGCCGTGTTCGTTCCGGCGGACGTTCGCGCCGCAGCCGCGTCCTCGAGCACACCGAACTCGGTGACCACGGCGGTCACCAGCTCCGCCGGGGTGACGTCGAAGGCCGGGTTGAAGGTCGAGGTGCCCTCGGGAGCCGTTGCGACGCCGCCGAATCCGGTCACCTCGGCCGCGGCGCGCTGTTCCACCACGATGTCGGAGCCGCGCGCGGTGGAGATGTCGCGCGTCGATTCGGGGGCCACCACGATGAACGGAATGCCGTGGTGCGCGGCCGCGATGGCCAGCATGTAGGTGCCGATCTTGTTGGCCACTGCGCCGTCGGCGGTGATCCGGTCCGCGCCCACGACCACGGCGTCGACCTGTTCGGTGGCCATCGCCCAGGCCGCCGCCGAATCGATGGTGAGCCGATGCGGGATGCCCGCCTCGGCCATCTCCCACGCGGTCAGGCGCGCGCCCTGCAGCAGCGGGCGGGTCTCGTCCACGATCACCTCGGCCAGCGCGCCGCGCTCGTGCAGCACCCGCAGCGCGCCGATGGCGGTGCCCCACGCGGTGGTCGCGAGGCGGCCGGTGTTGCAGTGCGTGAGCAGTCGTAACGGGCGGTCCCCGCACAGCCGCTGAATCAGATCGGCGGCCGCGGTGGCGGCGGCCAGGTTCACGCGGCCGTCCTCGGCCAGCAGTTCCAGCGCCTCGGCCTCGAGCGCCGGCACGCCGCCGGGCAGCTCGGCCAGCGTGCGCTGCACGCCCCACGCCAGGTTCACCGCGGTGGGCCGGGCGTCGGCGATACGCGCGGCCTCCGCCTGCACGCGCGCGGTGTCGAGGACACCGTCGGCGGTGGCGGCGGCCCGCGCCGCGATCACCACACCGAACGCGCCGCACACGCCGATGGCCGGCGCCCCTCGCACGGCCAGCGTCTTGATGGCGTCGATGACCTCGTCGACCGTCGTGATCCGCAGCTCCCGCACCTCGTGCGGCAGTGCCCGCTGGTCGATGGTGACGAGGGCGCCGTCGGCCCACGTGATCGAACTCTGATCCATCGAGTTATGTCCTCTTGACTGGAGATTTGCGGCAACGCCCACGGCGGTGGGCACACTCCACCGTATCGAACCCGGAGCCCGGCCTGACCGGCAGGTTTCCGATCACGGGGATCCGAATAGCCCGTTTTCGTGCGGGATTGCGCGCTCGCGCCCGGCCCGACCCCGCGGGTGTCAGCTTTTGTCCCCCGCACATACCGCTTTACTATCGCGGTATGGCGAGACAGCGTCGCACCCGCAAGATAACCGTGACGATGCCCGAGGAGATCGCCGCCACTCTCGACGATTGGCGCAGCTCCGGACGCATCGCCTCGATCTCCGCGTTCGTCGCCGAATCCGTGAAGGCCCGCGTCGACCGTGCCGACTCCCTGGCCCGGCTCGAGAACGCGCTCGGCGGCCGCCCGCCCCTGGACCTGATCAATCGCGCCCGCGCGGTGCAGGGCCTGCCACCCTTATCCGATGAGGAGGAGGCCCCCGGCGACCACGCCGGCGCGGCATGAGCCCCGCCGCCCCCACGCTGGGCGGCGTCGTCTTCGACACCGCCGCGCTGACCGCCTGGGCCCACCGCGTGGCCTACGTGCAATCGGTGGTCTGGGCGACCGCGGATGCCGGGCACACCATCATCGTCCCCGCCACCGCGCTCGCCGCGGCCCGCGCCCTGATCCCGCCCGGGCGCTGGGACATCCTCTCGGTGCTGCTGGATCTGCCCAACACCGTCATCCAGCCGCTCGACCGCCCGGCCAGTGAACAACTCGGCGACACCCTCGCCGATCGGCCGGACGCCGACGCCCTCATCCCCGCCGGGCACGCCACTCTCGAAGCGGTGAGCCGGGATTGGCCGTGCCTGACCGACCGCCCCGACACGCTCCGCAAACTGGACCCGCGCGTCCAGACCGACAAGCTGCCCTGATCGAGCCGAATCGCGGTGTGGTGACCGCGCTTTCGCTCAGGCCGGCGCCAGCGCGAGGGTGACGTTGTGGCCGCCGAAACCGAACGAATTGCTCAACGCGTACCGCAGCTCCTGATAGCGCGGCTTGTCGGCGACCACGTCGAGGTCGATATCCGGATCGGGCGTCTCGAAATTCAGGGTGGGCGGCACGATCTGCTCGGCCAGCGTGCGCAGCGTGAGAATGGCCTCCAGCGCGCCCACCGCGCCGACGGAATGGCCCAGCGCCGACTTCGGCGCGTAGACCGATGCCCGCGGCGCGACCGCCGTGATGGCCTTCGCCTCCGAAGCGTCGCCGATCCGGGTGCCGGTGGCGTGCGCGTTGACGTGATCGATGTCCGCGCCGGTCAGCCCCGCGGCCGCGAGGGCCTTGCGCATGGCGCGGGCCGCGCCGTCACCGTCGGGCGAGGTGCCGGTGATGTGATAGCCGTCCGAGGTGATGCCCGCGCCCAGGACCCGGCCGAGGATGCGCGCACCCCGCGCCCGCGCATGCTCCTCCGATTCCAGCACCAGCAGTGCGCCCGCCTCCCCGAAGACGAAGCCGTCCCGGTCGCGGTCGAAAGGCCGTGAGGCGCGCGCGGGTTCGTCATTGCGGGTGCTCAGGGCGCGCATCATGGCGAAGCTGGCGATCGGGACCGCGTCGATATGCCCTTCCACGCCGCCCGCGACCGCCACGTCCGCCTCGCCCGTGGCGATCGACCGCCAGGCGTGCGCGATGGCCTCCGCCCCCGAGGCACAGGCCGACACCGGTGCGTACACACCGCCTTTCGCCCCGATCTCCAGGCCGACGGTGGCCGCCGGGCCGTTCGGCATGACCATGGGCACCGTCATGGGCGGCACCTTCCGATAGCCCGCGCTCCGCATCAGATCCACCGCGCCGATCAGCGCCTCCCCGCCGCCGAGCCCGGTTCCGATCGCAACGACCAGCCGCTCGGCCTCCACCTCCGGCGTCCCGGCCTCCTGCCAGACCTGCCGGCCCAGCACCAGCGCCAGCTGCTGCACGAACGACATGCGGCGCTGCTCGATCCGGGTCAGCCGCTCCCCCGGCTGCGTCACCAGCCGCCCGCCGATCCGCACCGGCAGATCGTATTCGGCGACGAAATCATCTGTGAGCGCACCGATTCCGCTGTCCCCCGCCAGCAGCCGCGACCAGGTCGTTTCGACATCGGATCCCAGGCAGGTGGTGGCGGCCATCGCGGTCACCACGACACCCCGGTGAGTTTCTGTACCAATCGCTACACTCATGTCGACATGAATACCTGTACCACCCGCTACAGTCAACCCGTGCCCCGCCCACTCGACCACGCCCGCCGCGCCCAGCTCCTCGAGGGCGTCATCGCCTACATCGCCGACCACGGCCTCGCCGAACTCTCCCTGCGCCCGCTGGCCGACTATCTGGGCACCAGCTCCCGCATGCTCATCCACTACTTCGGCACCAAGGAGGCAATGCTGGTCGCCGCCTTGGAATCCCACCGCCCCGACATCGGCGCCATGTTCACCGGCATCGACGACCCCGCCACCCTCGCCGCCCGCCTGTCGCACTCCTTCGACCGCAACACCTCCGGCGACAGCGCCGTCAGCCTGCGCGCCCTGCTCCAGGTCCTCGGCGCCGCAACCGTTCCCGGCAGCCCCTTCCGCCCCTACGCCACCGACGCCATCCAGGCCCTCGTCGTCCCGATGACCGAATCCCTGCGCCGCATCGACCCGGATCTCCCCGACCCCGAAGCGTCTGCCACCCTGCTCGTCTCCGGCGTCCGCGGCCTGATCATGGACTGGTGGATCACCGGCGACACCGCCCGCGTCGAACGCGCCGTCACTCTGCTGGTGAACCAGGCTGTCACAGTGCGGTAGTCGAGCCGCCCGCCCGGTGGACTTCCACCGCCAGCCGGATCAGCTCCCGCACGTACGAGCCGTCGTCGCCGGCGTGCCGCAGCGCCTCTTCCAAGCTGAATGTCCGCACTTCCAGAATGTTCTCGGCGTCATCAGGATTGGTGGGTTCGCCCACCAGCCTCACATCAGCGGTGCACCACAGCCACGCCTTGTGCGGATGCGGCTGCCACGGCCGGTAGGGCTCCGGGTGGTCGGTCGTCCCGTAATGCGCACCGAATTGCCGAATGGGACCGGCAAGTTCGGCGCCCGCTTCCTCGACCAGCTCCCGAATGACGCAGGACTCGATGGATTCCCCCGCTTCGCGAGTTCCGCCGGGCAGAATCCAGACATCGCGGTCGTCGCGGCACAGCACGATGCGATCGCCGACGAAACACACGAGATGGATATTGGTGACCAGCTCATCGGGTGGCAGCTCGGTCGAGAACTGGACATCGAGCCCACCCCACTCCCAGCGGGCGGGGGCATGCAGCAGCGGATAACGCTCGGCGAGAGTCATGATTCGACGGTACGGGGGCCGGGGCGTAAGCGGGTGGGGCCGTAGGTGATTGCGCGAAGCAGGTATTCGATCGGGCCGTAGCGGTGCTGCCGGGTCCACCGGGAGGCGAGGGCCAATTGCGCGGCGTAGAGAACGACCGCTATCGACAGGACCGTCCAGTCCGACAAGCGGCCCGCCAGGCCGAAACCGTAGCCGGTGAAGATCAGCGACGTGATCAGCGATTGGCCGATGTAGACGGTGGCGGCGATCCGGCCGGCGGGTGCGAAGACATCGGTCACTCGGGGACGGCTATGGATGATCCGCAAGAGCGTCGCCCCGTAGGCCGCGGCCACCAGCGGACCCGCGATCACAGAGAAACCCGCCAGTGGCGGCCAGTGCGTTATTGCATCGAGTGCCGAAATCGGCAGTCCGATACCGAAACCGATCCACTGCACACCGGGCAGCCACGGCAGATACCGCGCCGGCGATTCGAGCAGCCGCGCCTTGCCCGCGGCGAGGCCCACGAGGAACAGCGGCAGGACGTTGAACAGACCGAACAGCAGGAAGGTCGGCAGCCGATCCGTGAACAGCTCCCACCGCCACGCGGCGGCGGTCCCCCAGCCTGCCCGCGCGATGTCGAGCAGTCGTTCACGTTCCGTGGCGGAGACGCCGGCGTCCCGTCCCGCGACCGCCATCATCGCGATGATCAGCGTGCCGATCCCGTACAGGGCGGCCGCGACCTGGAGCGCGCCCCGCGGCCGCAGCCGGCCGAGCGCGAGCAACACCAGCCCGATCGCCCCATAGCCGAACAACACATCACCGGTGAAGAAGAACACCGCGTGCACGGCCCCGATGGCCATCAGCGCGAGGCACCGTCGCACGGTGCGCCCGCGCCCACTCGCCCCCACCCGTTCGGCCGATCGGAACTGCATCGTCAGCGAATAGCCGAACAGAAACGAGAACAACACATAGAACTTGTTGTGGAACAACGCCTCCGACACCGTCATCGCGGCGCCGGGGACGAATCCGCTCGGGTCCGACATGATCTCGATATTGACCAGCAGGATTCCGCCGAGGGCGAATCCGCGCAGGGCGTCGAGTTCCCGCAGCCTCGGTACCGCCGGTATGGCCCGCTCGTCCGTCATGCCCTGACCGTACGATCGCCGCGCGGTCGCGGGGATCCCCCGCCGGGGTGAGACCGCGCTCCCGCCACGGAGTGAGACCGACCCCACCTTCTGGAACTGGTTTCAGTATTGTTCCCCCATGGCCTTCGTCATCGACAAAAGCGTGGAGATCGACGCACCCGCCGCCCTGGTGTGGCAGGTGCTCACCGACGTGGACGCGTACGGGGAATGGAACCCCTTCGTCCTGGAGTGCAAGACCACCCTGGAACCCGGATCGCCCATCGATATGCGGGTCCAGCTGGTCGGCCCGCCCAAGCAGCAGCGTGAATTCATCCGGTCCTGCACTCCGGAACGCGAATTCAGCTACAACATGAAGCCCGCGCCGCTGGGTGTGCTCAGCAGCGAACGTTCGCACCTGATCACCGATCTCGGCGACGGACGCACCCGCTACGACTCGCACTTCCAGCTCAACGGCCCGCTGTCGGTGGTGGTCGGCGGACTGCTCGGCGGCGCCCTGCGCAAGGGCTTCACCGGCATGACCGACGGGGTCAAGGCCCGCGCCGAGGCCCTGAAAGCCGTGCGCGACTAGCGTTCACGCCTCGAACGGCGTCACATTGCCCGTGGCGTCGCGGCCACCGCTTTCGTCCTCGATGGCGGTGGCCAGGTCCTGCACGCTGGTCCAGCTGCGCGGCTCCTCGTCCTCCAGATTTCCGATGGTGTACCAGGTGGCGGTACCGCGATAGCGCACGAGCCCGTGGCCCGAGTAGTCCAGCGTCACATCGAGATCCCCGGAGACCGTTCCCTCTTCCCGGGTCATGACGGCTGCCTCGGTCTGGATTTCGACGATGGCGACTATGTGAACTCTCCCTTGCTGATGCAGTCCTTCACCGCTGTCTGCAATGCGGACTGTTCCTTGGTGTCGACGTTCAATCCGTACTTTAGTTTCACCTGGATGTAGTGCCCGATATAGGCGCACCGGAAGTTTCCGGGCGGCAGGTAACTGGACGGATCCTGGTCACCCTTGGAACGGTTGGCGGTGGGATCGGAAATCACCAGGTTCAGCGCGTCATTGGCGATATGGCGGCGGGTATCGTCGTCGAGTTTCGCGGCGCCCGACCGCCACGCCTCGGCCAGCGCCACGATGTGGTCGATGTCCAGGCCCGACGAATCGGTGGTCCACTTGTAGGGCTTGAGGGCGTTGGTCTTCTTGTCCATGACCCCGTACTGGTCGCGCCAGCCCGCATCGGCGCCGAGGCCGCCGAATTTGCAGCTGCTCGGATCCAGTTTCACCGGTCCGGTCGCGTCGCGCAGCAGCACCACCTCGCGGGTGGTGCAGCGGCTGTATTGCGCGAAGGCGTCACCGAAACCATGCTCGGGCTTGTCGGTGTCCCAGTGCGGGAAGCGGTCACGCGAGTAGCCGGTCATCGGCAATTCGTCGGCCACCTTCAGTTTGCCCAGCAGCGCGTTGATCTCCTTGGCCGATCCGGCCGGTTGCGCGCCGCGATCGGGAATCGGCGGGCCACTCGAATCCGGTTTGTCTGTGCCGCCGCGTTTTTCGAGGATGGTGACCGCAACGGCCAGCGCGACCACGATCAATAGCGATACGACCGCTTTCAGCAGGCGGCGCTGGGCCGGGGACAGGCGGTCCGACAGGCGTAATGGATTTGTGCGCAACATATCCCGCAAACCTTCGCAATCGGCGACCCCAATCGGCAAGTCGCACGCGAGGTTCGGAGACCTGTGTCACACCCACCGTAACTCCATGGTGGGTCCGGCGAAGATCGAAAACAATGGCGGCGCAGCCCTTCCCACGCCCCCACCTGCGGATATACGACGGCGCGCCGGGTAGTAGCTACCCGGCGCGCCGAATTGTCCTGAGAATCAGGCGGTGTGGATCAGGCGTTGTTCAGCTTGTTGAGGCGCTCGCACGCCTCCAGGTACTCGGCGATGAGGCGCTGGACCACGTCCGCGGAACGCTCCATCTTGTTCATCATGCCGACGACCTGGCCGACCGGGTTGAAGTTCACGTCCTTGGCCTGCTCGGGGTAGCGGTGGCCGCGCTTGACGCCGTCGAGGGCGACCATCATCTGCAGCGGCATGCCGAGCGGGTTCGGGGTGTCCTCGGCCTCCCAGGCCTCGGTCCAGTCGTTCTTGAGCATGCGGCACGGCTTGCCGGTCCACGAGCGCGAACGCACGGTGTCGGAGCTGGAGGCGTCGATGTAGGTCTGCATCTGCGCCGGCGGCACATTGGCCTCCTCGACGGTCAGCCACAGCGAACCGGTCCACGCGCCCGCCGCGCCCATGGCGAGGGCCGCGGCGACCTGACGGCCATTGCCGATACCACCGGCCGCCAGCGCCGGCATGTCGCCGATCGCGTCGACGACCTGCGGCCACAGCACCACCGAGGCGATCTCGCCGCAGTGGCCGCCGCCCTCGGTGCCCTGCATGACCACGAAGTCCAGTCCGGCGTTCTTGTGGTTGAGCGCGTGCTTGACCGAACCGCACAGCGCGCCGATCAGGCGGCCGGAGTCCTGGATCTGCTTGATCACGTCATCGGGCGGGGTGCCCAGCGCGTTGGCGACCAGCTTGGCCTTGGGGTGGTTGAGGATGACCTCGATCTGCGGGGCGACCGTGGTGGCGGTCCAGCCCAGCAGCTGGTTGTGCTTCTCCTCCGGCGGCAGGTGCGGCACGCCGTGGTCGTTGAGGATCTTCTCGGCGAAGTCGCGGTGGCCCTGCGGAACCAGCTTGGCCAGCTGGGCTTCCAGCTCCTCGGGGCTCAGGCCCTCGACGCCCTTGCCCTCGTACTTGGAGGGGATGACCAGGTCGACGCCGTAGACGCCCTGCACGTGCTCGTCGAGCCACTGCAGCTCGACCTCGAGCTGCTCCGCGGTGAAGCCGACCGCGCCGAGCACGCCCAGACCACCCGCATTGCTGACCGCGGCGGCCACGTCCCGGCAGTGGGTGAACGCGAAGATGGGCACATCGATGCCGAGGCGATCGCAGATCTCGGTACGCATGGTGTGGTGGGCTCCTCTGAACTTTCCGGCACTGGAAATGTTGTGCCCACCACACTAGAACATGTTCTACATTCGGACCAGTCTCTCGATGACTACCCGTAGGTCCATGTCAACAACATGTTCTAGTTGCCGGGAACGGTCAGCCGTGCGAGAGCAGGCCGTCGGCGTGCAGATCGTCGAATAGCAGCTGGTCCACGGGCGGTACGTGCGGTCGATCGGCGTAGCTGAACCACGCGATCTCCTCGATCTCGCTGCTGACCGCGATGGTGCCCGAATAGTCCGCGGTGTAGCAGGCCATGCGCACCACCGCCTCGGGGATCAGCGCCTCGTAGGTGCCGACGTGCGCGACCGTCTCGGGCGCGATCTCGACCGTCAACTCCTCGCGGATCTCGCGCACGAGGGTCTGCAGATCCGTCTCCGCCCCTTCACGTTTGCCGCCCGGGATATAGAAGACGTCCTTGCCGCTCGGCCGCGCGCACAGGATCCTCCCGCCCTCGATCCGCACCCACGCCACCGTGTCGATCAGCCGCTGCTCCCGCTCCGTCCGCATTGGCGCAGCCTAGCGGGCGTCAGTCCACGGCCCCGGGGATGCGTTGCGCCCATGTCGGCAGCCAGATCTCACCGGCCGGCCGGATCGTTCGCCGCACGTCGAGATGGTCACGGAGGGCGGTGAGCGCGGGGTGCGGATTGTCGGTGCGCCAGATCATCGACAGCGGATAGACCAGCGCCGGATCACTCACGGGGATGCGGCGCAGGTCGTAGCTGTCCGGCCACAGATACCGGGTGCCCACGCCGACCAGCGTCGCCAGGCTCGCGGAGTCGGCGATCTCCTCGAGCAGCGCCTCTTTCGAGAAGACCGGACCCAGCCGGTCGATGGTGAACCCGAACGTGGCGGTGAGCTCGGCGAAGTAGTCGGCCACCTCGCCGTGCGTGGGCAGGCCGGGCATCCAGATGCGATGCCCGGCCAGCTGCGCGGGCGTCACCGCATGGGCGTTGGCGAACGGGTGGCGAGGGCCGATGAGCAGTTCGTGCGGCTCGTCGAGCACCCGGGCGGTGGCGACCCCGGCGGGCAGCTGCCGGCGCACCGGGACGGCATGGAAGGTGGCGTCGATCGTGCCGGCCTCGACCGCCGCGATCGCGGCTTGGGCGTCGCCCTCGAGGGTGACGATATCGAGCGCGATGTCGGGATGGGCGCGGTGGAAGTCCTGCATCAGCGTCGCCATGACCACGCGCCGGTTGACCACATCCACGCGCAGCGCGCGCCGGCCCGGACGCACGGAGGCGTCGGCGCGGTCGGCGACCCGCAGCAGTTCCCGCGCGTGCGGCAGGAACGCCCGTCCGTCGATGGTGAGCTCGGCGCCGCGCGCGGTGCGGGCGAACAGCCGCACGCCCAGGTACTTCTCCAGCGCCGCAATGCGTTTGGAGACCGCCTGCTGAGTGATCGACAACTCGAAAGCGGCCTCCTGGAACCGGCCCGCCTCGGCGACCACGACGAAGGTGCGCACGCCGGTGAGATCCACCGGCTCACCGTACTCCCACAACGGTTGGTTGTGGCTCGCCGATCGATCGGTTGTTTGATCCGGCCTTCCCCACCTTGCTTGGATCACCTCTGTCAACAGCGGGTTGTTCGGGAGGTACACAACGTGATGGCCAGACGAGACCTGGGCCGCGAATTCGGATGGCTGTGGGCCTCTTACGCGGTCAGCGCCTACGGCTCCGGGCTCGGATTCGGCGCACTGCCGCTGATCGCCGTCACGGTGTTGCACGCCAGCGCCATTCAGGTGTCCGCGCTGGCGGCGGTCGGGCCCGCGGTGGGCGCGCTGATCGCGTTGCCCCTCGGCCCGTGGGTCGAGTTCCAGCGCAAACGACCGGTGATGATCGCCATGGATCTGCTGCGTTTCGCGGTGATGGCGACGATCCCGATCGCCTACGCCCTCGGCCACCTCGGCTTCATTCAGCTGATGATCGTCTCGGCCGTGATCGCGGCGGCCAAGATCGCCTTCGGCGCCGCGAGCGGCGCGTATCTGAAGGCTCTCGTCCGCCCGGACGACCTGCTGGTCGCGAATTCGCGATTCGAGTCGACCAACTGGAGTTCCATTGCGGTCGGTCCACCGCTGGGCGGCGCGGCGATCGGCATATTCGGACCGGTCGTCACCGTGATCGCCGATGCGCTGAGCTACCTGCTGTCGGCCTTCGCGGTCACTGCGATCCGCAGCAACGAACAACGCCCGCAGCGCAACAGCGCGAGCCCGCTGCGAATCGCCGACCTGCTCGAAGGCTGGCGGCACCTGCTGAATCATCCGGGCCTGCGGGCCCTCTACCTCAACCAGTTGCTCGTCAGCGGCCTGATCATGGCCACCGAACCGCTGCTGGCCGTCCTGCTGCTCCGCGAACTCGGTTTCAGCCCTTGGCAATACGGCCTCGCCTTCGCCGCCCCCTGCCTCGGCGGCCTGGTCGGCTCACGCCTGGCGGGCCGAGTCGTGAAGCGCTACGGCCAAATCCGCGTCTTGCGCACCGTCGGCGCGCTGCGCGCCATCTGGCTGATCGGCCTCGTCTTCGTGCAGCCCGGTGTCCCGGGCCTGCTGACCGTGATCGCCGTCGAGCTCGCGATCATCATCAGCATGAGCCTGTACAACCCGGTACTGGCCACCTATCGACTCGAACACACGCCGAAAGACCGCATCGCCCGCACTCTCTCGGCCTGGTCGATCAGCAGCGGCGCCGCCATCGCGATCCTCAGCGCCCTGGGCGGACTGCTCGCGAGCGTGACCAGCCCCCGCACCGCCCTCGCGGTCGCGGGCCTGCTGATCCTGGCCAGCCCGCTCCTGCTCCCCCGCCGCCCCGAACCCGCGACTCCGGCCGCGGCTACGTCCCATGCCCTGTCGCAGAAAGGCGCAATCTCATGACGGTCACCGCTCTGGATTCTTCGACCGCCCTGGTCGTCATCGATGTGCAGAATGCCCTCGTGGCCGCGCCCACGGTCCCCCACTCCGGCCCCGAGGTGGTAGCTCGTACAGTCGAATTGGCTCGGGCCTTTCGCGAACACCATGCCCCGGTCGTCCTGGTGCGGGTCACGGCGCGCGGGGACGGTTCGGATGCGCCGCCGGGGCGCAACGAAATTCCGCGGCACCCGGGTTCCTTGCCCGCGGGCTGGGACGACATCGTCGACGAGCTGAGCGGCCATCCCGACGACGTCACGGTGACCAAGCGGGCATGGAGCGCTTTCCACGGCACCGACCTCGACCTGCAACTACGCCGCCGCGGCGTCACCCACATCGTGCTCGCCGGGTTGACCACCAGCGTCGGCGTGGAGTCGACCGCCCGTGCCGCCTACGAGCACGGCTACCACGTGACGCTCGCGACGGACGCCATGTCCGACCTGGACATGGACGCCCATCGCAACAGCGTCGAACGGATCTTCCCGCGGCTCGGCGAGTCGGGCACGACCGCCGAGATCGTCGCGCTGCTCGCCGAATCCGCGCGGGCCCGGGTCTAGCCGGTTGTGGTCGCGGGCTTGGGCATGCGCACGACCAGGCCCAGCGCGCCCGCCGCCACGGACGCGGCCGCGATCACGTACCAGCCGTGCCGGAACGCGTCCAGGGTCGCCGGTCCGCCCAGCGGCGAACCCAGCACGGCCACCAGCACCGCCACGCCCACGGCCATTCCGAGCTGCCGGGCCATGGTCAGTACCGCCGATCCGGTCGCGAACTGCTGGGGTGGCAGGCCCGAGGTGCCGGCGGCGGTGCCGGTCGGCAGGGTCAGGCCGACGCCGAGTCCGGTCAGCAGCATGCCGGCGAGCAAGCCGCTCGCATAGTTCGCGTGCAGGGCGACGGCCTGCGCCCACCAGACGGTTCCGGCCGCGAACGCCAACCCGCCGAGGGCGAGGACTCGGCCCACACCCACCCGGGCGATGAACGGTCCCGCCGCGATCGCCACCACCGGCACGACCATGGGGCCGGGTGCGATGCCGAGACCGGTCTTCAAGGCCGACCAGCCCCAGACGTTCTGCATCCACAGCACCGCCGAGAGCAGCATGCCCGCGAAAGCGAAGTTGAACAGCAGCGAATTGGCAAGCACGACAGCGAAATTCGGGACCCGCAGCAGGCCCGGATCGACGACGGGACTGTGGTGGCGACGAGACGAGATCACGAAGACCGCCGCGAAGACCAGGGTCGCCGCGATCGCGCCGAGCACACCGGCCGATCCCCAGCCCCAGTCCTGACCCTTCACCACCGCGAGAATCAGCGAGCCCACCGACGCGATCAGCGAGAGCGCGCCGACACCGTCGGGCAGTGGCCCGCCGGTGCCCGCGGGCCGCGGCAGCAGCCGGAGGCCGACCACCAGGGCGATGATCCCCAGCGGCACGTTCACCAGAAACACCCAGCGCCAATGCAGTTCGACGAGCAAGCCGCCCAGCACCGGGCCCAGCGCCGCGCCCAGACCGCCGAAGGCGACCCACAGCCGCACCGCGGTCGCCCGCCGTTCGGCCGGCGTCGCCGCCAGTAGCAGCCCGAGCGAGGACGGGGTGAGCAGTGCCGCGCCGGCGGCCTGCACGACCCGGAACGCGACCAGGGCCCCGGTGTTCGGGGCCACCGCGCACAACGCCGACCCGAGCACGAAGACGCCGAGGCCGGTCAGGAAGGTCGTCTTGTGGCCGTTGCGGTCACCGAGTCGCCCGGCCGGCACCAGCAGCGCGGCGTAGACGATCGCGTACGCGTTGAGCACCCACGACAGGCCCGAGATGCGCGCGCCGGAGAAATCCTCGGCGATCCGCGGCAGCGCCACATTGACGATGAACAGGTCCAGGCTGGACAGCAGGACCGCGACCGCGACGATGCCGAGCACCACCCGCGAATCGACCGCCCGCCGTTCTTCCTGTGTGACAACGGCATTCATCGCTCTCCCCCATGTGTCGAGGCGCAGCGCCCAGTGAGTTGCATCATGAGACTGACCATAGGCGAGTGAGTCTTTTCAAGCAACCGACTATGCTGGGGTCATGCGGCGAACCAGCTTCGAGGACATGAACTGCTCCATCGCCCAATGCCTGGAGGTGGTCGGCGAGTGGTGGACGCCGCTGATCATTCGCGACGCCCTGTTCGGAATCACCCGCTTCGACGACTTCCGCTCCCGCCTGGGCATCGCCCGCAATGTCTTGACCCAGCGCCTGGAACACCTCGTCGAACAGGGCGTGCTCGCGAAAACCCCGTACCAGGACAACCCGGTCCGCTACGACTACCGGCTCACCGACAAGGGCCGCGCACTCTGGACGGTCGTGATGGCCATGCGGCAGTGGGGCGACGAATGGGCCGCACCCGACGGCCCGCCGATCCAGACCGTGCACAAGGGCTGTGGCCACGTGATCACCGTCCGGCCCGTGTGCTCGGAATGCGGCGACCACCTCACGGTCAAGGACCTGCGACCGCAATTGGGCCCCGGCGCGCACGACCCGGCCCTGCTACCGGAGATGGACCGGTCACCTTCCCGAGGGTAAGAATTGTGATGATGTCGCACACCACTGAGAAAACCGAACCCGCGCAGCCGAGTCCGGACACCGTCCTCGCCGTCGGCGGGTGGAGTCGGCACGCCCGCGTCCTGGCCCTGGCGAGCAATGGCGCGGTCGCCTTCGCGCTGGTCGACACCAATGGCGACGGCGTCGAGGTGAATCTCGAGGAGTTGTACCTCGGGGAGGACGACGCCTGGCACGCCGGAATGAGCCTGGGCGCAGGCGAGTTCATCGCCCTGCGGGGTCGCGACTCCGCCTACGTCCTCGGCTTCGGCGAGAACCCGGACGGGGTCGGGTGGGCCTACGGGCGCGCCGACCGTGCGGGCGCGGCCCAGGTGACCATGGACGGCCGCACGATTCCCATCACCATTGCCGAGAGCCTGTGGTGGGTCTGGGTGCAACCGGTCGACGAACAACGCTGATGCAGTCAGGCGGCCCGAACCGTGGTCACCTGCTGACCGGTGGCCTTCGTGAGGGTCGATAGCCGGGCGGTGATCTCGGTGGTCGGCACCGGTGTGCCATCGAACATGGACACCACCAGGGCTTCCTCCTCGACCTCCCAGGTTCCCGCGATCTTGCCGCCGATCAGAACCAGCGGTGAGATCCAGCCCGCGGTACGGCTGACCTTGGCCCGATGGTCGCCGGGCAGCAGGGCGGTGTCGCCGGTGCCGGGCCCGAGGACGTACTGGTCGAACTGGCCGAGCAGATGGACGGCAGAGGTCGGTTTCGTCGCGGCCAGCTGATCGAGATGCTCGGTGAGGAAGTAGCCGGACCGGCCCTCCACCTCGATCTCGGTCAGCTCGCCGCCCAGGGCCGAAAACCAGCGGCGCACAGTCGGTTTGCTCAGGAACCCACGGGTCAGCCAGGTGTTGAAGATCTCCGGCGTCGCCGGTCCGTACGCGCCGAGATACGCGCGAATGACGGCCGGCGCGGCGTCATCCGGGTCGGGTATCCCGGACCAGCCCGGCACGACGTGCGCGGGATTGGTGAAGGTGACCGAAGTACCGCGCGCCGGGCCGTAACAGAGCGCGCCCTGCCAGGCCAGCGGCTTGAGCATGGAACCCCACCCCGAGCGCAGATGCTGTTCCAACGGCTGGAAGCGCGGTTCGGCGATCAACGCGGTCACCAGCTCGTCCCGGGTCAGCACTTGCCCGTCGAGAATCCCGCCGACCGCCTTCACCAGCGCGGCCACATCCTCGGGTGTCGCCCCGGATGCCTTGGTCCACGCGGGCTTCTCCCAGGTCCGGGCCGAGCCCATGAGCGAGAGCGCCGCCGCGCCCAGCTCAGGCGGCAGCGCGTGCAGCGTGCCGCGCATCGCCCAGGTCTTCAGTAGCGTGCCCTCCCCCAGCGCCCGCACCACGGCCCCCGGCTCACCGGCCGAACGTCGCAGCGCCACCGCCGTTTCGGCCGCCGAGGTCACCTGCGCCTGAATCCCGCAGAGCCGTTCGGCCACGGCGACGGCATCGCCTTTGGTGCGCGGATCAACGAATTGCCGCCGCACCCGCCACGCGAAGACCTGATCCCACGAGACCCGCATCATCCCTCCCCGCACCGCGGCGCGCGCCCGTCGCGCAACCGGCCACAGCTTACGGCCGGTCACCGACATCATCCGCGATCTCGCCTCTGCCCCGTGCCGCGTCCCGCACCGATTCCGGTGCGGGACGGCGACTTTCAGAGGCGTTCGATGATGGTGGCGTTGGCCAGGCCGCCGGCCTCGCACATGGTCATGAGCCCGTAGCGGCCGCCGGTCTGCTCGAGGTGGTTGAGCATGGTGGCCAGGATGCGGCCGCCCGACGCGCCGAGCGGGTGGCCCAGGGCGATGGCGCCACCGCGCAGGTTCAGCTTGGCCGGGTCCGCGCCGAGTTCACGCGCCCACACCAGCGGGACCGGCGCGAAGGCCTCGTTCACCTCGTAGACGTCGATGTCGTCGATCGACAGTCCGGCCCGGGCCAGCACCTTGCGGGTGGCGGGGATGACGGCGGTGAGCATGAGCAGCGGGTCGTCACCGGTGACGGCGAAGGAGTGGAAGCGGGCGCGCGGCTTCAGACCGAGCCGGTCGGCCTTCTCCTCGCTCATGATGAGCGCCGCGGAGGCGCCGTCGGTGAGCGGCGAGGAGTTGCCGGGGGTGATCGACCATTCGATCTCGGGGAAGCGGGCCTTGAATTCGGCGTCGGTGAACGCGGGCTTCAGTCCGGCCAGGCCCTCGGCCGAGGTACTGGGCCGGATGGTCTCGTCGGCGGTGATCGTCCCCGCGGCCACGAGTTCGTTGTCGAAGCCCCCGGCAGCGGCGGTGGCCGCGGCCGATCGGTGTGAGCGCGCGGCGAATTCGTCGAGGGCGGCCCGGTCCAGCTTCCAGCGTGCGGCCAGTACCTCGGCCGCGATGCCCTGCTGCACGAGCCCGTCCGGGTACCGGTGTGCGATCGGTCCGCGGTTGGCGTCCTGCCCCTGGGCGTTGGAGAACATGGGCACCCGCGACATGGATTCCACGCCGCACGCGATGGCGATGTCGTAGGCCCCGGCCATGACGCCCTGTGCCGCGAAATGGGCTGCCTGCTGTGAGGATCCGCACTGTCGGTCCACCGTCGTGGCGGGCACCGCATCGGGGAACCCCGCCGCCAGCACCGCGGTGCGCGAGATATTGAACGCCTGCTCGCCGCTCTGGGTGACGCAACCGCCGATCACATCGTCGACGAGCGCGGGATCGATTCCGGTGCGCTCGATCAGGTTCCCCAGCACGCCCGCGAGCAGCGTCGCCGGATGGACTTCCGACAGGCCGCCACCGGCTTTCCCTTTTCCGGAGGGGGTGCGAATGGCGTCGACGATGACGGCGGAAGTCATGACTTCTCCCTGTTCCCAATGGACGATCCGGGTGTGAATTCCGGTTAACATAGGCACTGTACCGCACGGCGTGGTGCACCGTAAGTGGCCGGTTTTTCCGCCTCCCGACCTCCTCGATTCGCATTGCTAGCCTGTTGCTGTGACTGCGACCAGCAATCGACCAAGCACCCCTTTCTGGAGCCTCGAGATGCGGCTGTCCGCGGTGCTGTCGGTGCTGGCGGGATACATCGGCGCGGCCGCCTACACCCACTCCGAGGGCTACTTCGTCACGTTCATGACCGGTAATACCGAACGCGCCATCCTCGGCAACTTCGCCGGCGATCACACCCTCGCGCTCGGCGCGGCGACGATCATTGCCAGCTTCCTCGCCGGCGTCTTCCTCGCCTCGGTGTGCCGTCGCTACTGGTGGACCAACCATCCGCACGGTGCAACCATGCTCACCACCGCCGCCCTGATGGCCGCGGCCATCGTGGACAACGTGCTCGATGACCGAGGCATCGGCTTGGTGCCTATCCTTTTCGTCGCCTTCGGCATGGGCTCGCTCAACACCTCGTTCGTCAAGAACGGCGAGGTCTCGATCCCCGTCAGTTATGTCACCGGCACGCTGGTGAAGTTCGCGCAGGGCGTGGAGCGGCACGCCTTCGGCGGCGGCAGCGCCCGCGACTGGCTGGGCTATGCGACACAATACGTTTCGTTCGGTACGGGCGCGCTCATCGGTGGCCTGGTGTCGCTGGTGGTGGACGGCGCCTACATGCTCAATGCGGCCGTCGCGGGCTCGGCGCTGGTGGCCACGTACACCTGGCGGGCCGACGTTCGCTGGGTGCGCCGCACGGTCCGCCGGGCCGCCGACGGGGACTGAGCCAGGTCACAGCCACGCAACACATGGCAAATTAACCGCAAACGACGCGAACTGGTCATATCCTGCAAAACATGACAACCAGCAAAGAGGGAGTTTTCGAAGGGCCGGTTCAAGCACTGGCCCGCAGCGCGTGGCAGTCGATCCTGGTCACCGGCATTCTCTCGGTGGTGCTGGGCATCCTGATCCTGGTGTGGCCCGGACCGACCCTGGTGGTCGCCGGTGTTCTGTTCGGTATCTACCTACTCGTATCCGGCGTCTTCCAGCTCATCGCGGCGTTCGGTCTGCACGTCAGCACCTGGATGCGGGTGCTGTCGTTCATCACCGCCATCCTGTCGTTCATCCTGGGCTTCTTCTGCTTCCGCAACGAGTTCCAGGCGATCGGCCTGCTGGCGTTGTGGATCGGCATCACCTGGATCTTCCGCGGCACCGCGGTGCTGGTCGCCGCGGTGTCCGACTCCGCGCTTCCGGGCCGGGGCTGGCAGATCCTGTTCGGCATCCTGCTGATCGTCGGTGGTGGTCTGCTGATCGTGGAGCCGTTCCGCTCGATCACCACCCTGGTGGTCGTGGTCGGCTGCTGGCTGATCGTGATCGGCATCTTCGAGGTCATCTCGGCCTTCCAGGTCAAGAGCACCGCCAAGCGCGTCGCCGCGAACCTATAAACCCTGCAACCACAAGAATGGCGGTCGCCCCGATCCGGGGCGGCCGCCATTGTCGTTGCCGGACCGGTCGTTTCAGCGCAGCCGCTTGGGCCGCTTGTCCATCAGTCGCAGGATCAACGGCGTGAAGATGAGCTGCATCGCCAGATCCATCTTGCCGCCCGGCACCACGATGCTGTTGGGCCGCGACATGAACGAATCGTGCAGCATGGACAGCAGATACGGGAAGTCGATCACCTTCGGGTCGGCGAAGCGGATCACCACGAAACTCTCGTCCGCGGTCGGAATGGTGCGGGCGGTGAAGGGATTCGAGGTGTCCA
The DNA here is from genome assembly GCF_054781395.1 of Nocardia tengchongensis. NCBI lineage: Bacteria > Bacillati > Actinomycetota > Actinomycetes > Mycobacteriales > Nocardiaceae > Nocardia > Nocardia tengchongensis. The sequence goes on along the minus strand of NZ_BAAGUM010000015.1, from coordinate 283,004 downwards.
CCGTGGGCACCCGCTGGAAGTTCACATAGGTCCGCGAGAACTGCGGGCAGATGTGCTTCACGTAGTCGGGCATGCGCCGCAGGATGGTGTCGATGATGGCCTCGCTGGAGTAGCCGCGTTCGGTCTTGTCGCGGTGCACCTTCTGAATCCACTCCAGATTGATGATCGGCACCACGCCCACCAGCAGGTCGGCGTACCGGCCGACATCGATGTCCTCGCCGACCGCGGCCCCGTGCAGGCCCTCGTAGAACAGCAGGTCGCTGCCCGGCGGCAGCTCCGTCCACGGCGTGAACGTGCCCGGCGGCTGCCCGAAGGGTTTGGCCTCCTCGTCGTCGTGCAGGTAGCGCCGCACCGCCCCCACCCCGGTCTCCCCATAATCGCGGAACAGGGTCTCGAGTTCGGCGAGCAGGTTCGCCTCGGGCCCGAAGTGCGAGAAGGTCAGGTTGCGCTGCTGTTCGGCCTCGGCCATGGCCAGTTTCATCTCGTTGCGGTCGAAGCGATGGAACGAATCCCCCTCCACGATGGCCGCGTTGATTCCCTCGCGGCGGAATATCTCCTGGAAGGTTCGCGTGACGCTGGTCGTCCCCGCACCGGACGACCCGGTGATCGCGACCACGGGATGTTTGACCGACATGGCACCTCCTCGATTGCCGGACAGCGGGTTTCAGGCGTCCGGCCGTTCAATGACGGGCCACGCGGAACAGCGAGCGGGAGCCGAAGAGCGAGGCGTCGAAACTCGGCCCCTCCTCCGGCTCGCGGTGATAGCGCTCGATCCGCTCGACCTCGTTGCGGGATCCGAAGATGAACGGCACCCGCTGATGCAGCTCCTCGGGCCGCACCTCCAATACCCGCTCGTGCCCGGTGGAGGCGGCGCCGCCGGCCTGCTCGACCACGAAGGCGATCGGATTGGCCCCGTACAGCAGCGAAACACGGCCCGGCCGTTCAGGATTGCGGGTGTCGCGCGGGTACATGTAGAGCCCGCCGCGGGTGAGGATGTGGAAGGTGTCGGCGACCAGCGAGGCGACCCAGCGCATGTTGAAGTCGCGCCCGCGCGGCCCGTCCAGCCCTTCGAGGCATTCGTGGACGTAGCGGCGCACCGGCCGTTCCCAGAACCGCTCGTTGGCGGCATTGATCGCGAATCCGGAGGTGTCGTCGGGGATCCGCATGCGCGGATGGGTGAGCACGAACGCGCCCACCTCGCGGTCGAGGGTGAATCCGTCCACGCCGCTGCCGGTGGTCAGCACCAGCATGGTCGCGGGCCCGTAGAGCGTGAACCCGGCGCACACCTGCTGCACGCCCGGCTGCAGGAAGTCCGCGCGCGTGGGCTCGCGCCCGTCCTCGGGGGCCCGCAGCACACTGAAGATCGTTCCCACCGGCAGGTTCACATCGATATTGCTCGAGCCGTCCAGCGGATCGAAGACCAGCAGATACTTGCCGCGCCGGTACTCGCTGGGCACCGGGTGCGGGTCACGCATCTGCTCCGACATCAGCGCCGACAGCGGCCCGGTCCACTGACTCTCGGCCACCATGATGTCGTTGGCGATGGCATCCATCCGCCGGTGCACCGTCACCGGCAGATTTCCGGCATCGGTGGCACCCAGCGAGCCGACAATGGCTCCCCGGGTGACCTGGTTCGCAATGATTTTGGTGGCGGTGGCGAGCACGTTGAGCAGCGCCGAGAACTCTCCGGACGCGCCGGGCTGCCGATGCTCGGACTCGATGGTGTAGCGGGTGAGGGTCTTCAATCCTTCGGGCACAATCGCTCTCATTTCGTCATGGAGAAGCCCCCTCGTCGGCGGGGGCGTCCGTGAACACACTGCTGCCGAGGACATCGGCGTCCGTCAGGGTGATCAGATCCGTGCGGCCGACCGGCCGGTGCAGCTCGACCAAGCGTTTGGCCTGGCGTAGCCGGCAGCGGTCGAGGGCATTGCGCACGCTGCGGGCATTGGCGAAGCGGGGGCGGGTCATGCGCAGCCGGAGATAGCGGGAGAACGCCTGTGCCGCTTCGGGATCGAAGCGGAAGTTCTCCTGGCGCACCATGAGTTCGGCGATGGCCAGGAGTTCGTCGTGGGTGTAGTCGGGGAATTCGATGTGGTGGGCGACCCGGGAGGACAGGCCGGGGTTGGCGGAGAAGAAGGTGTCCATGCGGTCGGGGTAGCCGGCGAAGATGACGACCAGGCTGGTGCGCTCGTTCTCCATCTCCTGCAGCAGGATCTCGATGACCTCCTGCCCGTAGTCGCGCTCGTTCTCCGGGCGGAACAGGTAGTAGGCCTCGTCGATGAACAGCACTCCCCCGGCGGCCTTGGCCAGCGCCTCCTTGGTCTTGGGCGCGGTGTGGCCGATGAACTGGCCGACCAGATCGTCGCGGGTGACGGTGTGCACCTTGGGTTTCCGGATGTACCCGAGCGCGTACAGCATCTCGGCCATGCGCAGCGCGACGGTGGTCTTGCCGGTGCCGGGGCCGCCGGTGAAGCTCATGTGCATGGTCGGGCGGGTGGCTTGGAGCCCGAAACGCTGCCGGGCGCGATCGATGAGCAGCAGCGCGGCGATCTCGCGCACCCGGCGTTTGACGTTGGCCAGGCCCACCAGTTCGGCGTCGAGGCGGGTCAGGGTGTCCTCGACGTCCTTGCCGGCGACGTCGGTCGACAGGTCCAGCAGGGCGTCGTCGGCCAGCGGTTCGGACCCGCGCAGGTGGTCGGCCGCCGCATCCTCCGGTCGGGTGGACACCTCGGCGGCCGTACCGCGCAGCGGCGCGGGGCTCGTGGCCCCGGGCCGGTGCATCTGGAACCCGCCCGCCGGGCGGTCGGCTGCAGGCCGCCGGCCGCCCGATGCCGCGGGGTGTTCCGCGCTCACAGTATCCTCCTGCCCTGAAACGCGTTCAGCGGCTGTACCTTTCGTCGGGACGGTCGTCGGTGGCGTAGGCGTGGAAGCCGTAGTGCTGGCGGCGATCGTCGGATTCGGTGCGGTCCAGCCGGAAGCCGGGCTCGTGCTCGGGCCGCTGCACCAGGAAGCTCACGGCCGTGGTCTGGCGGCCGTAGGAGGCGTCGTAGGCGTTCACGCGAATGTAGTGGCGCGGGAACGTGGCCCGGCAGGCGTTGATCTCGGCGAGCACACCGTCGGGCTCGTCCAGATCGAACAGGGGCAGGCCCCACATCTCCCAGTAGTTGTTGCGCGGGTGCGGGTCGTCGGTGTACTCGATGGACACCGGCCAGTTGTTGAGCAGGGCGTAGCGGACCTGTGCGGCGATCTCGGTGTCGTCGAGGTCCGGCAGGTGCGAGAAGGTGCCTTGGCGCAAACGCATGGGGATTCCTCGGCTTTCAGCGCGTGGCCGTCGGAACGGCGTCGGGGGCGTCGGTGGAGGTGTAGTCGAAGGTGACATCACCCCAGGTCTGCAGGGCGACCTCGAGCGGCCGGCAGATCTCGGCGGCGCGACGCAGCGCGTCCGGGCCCTCCTTCAGCAGATCGCGACCCTCGTTGCGCGCCTTCACCACCGCTTCCAGCGCCACCCGGTTGGCTTCGGCGCCCGCGGCGATGCCCATCGGGTGGCCGATGGTGCCGCCGCCGAACTGCAGGATCACGTCATCGCCGAACAGGTCCAGCAGTTGATGCATCTGCCCGGCGTGGATGCCGCCGGAGGCCACCGGCATGACGCCCGGCAGGCTCGCCCAATCCTGGTCGAAGAAGATGCCGTTCGCCGGATTCATGGGCACGTGGCCGTCGCGCAAGGTGTCGTAGAAGCCGCGCACCGTGTGCGGGTCGCCCTCCAGCTTTCCGACGACGGTCCCGGCGTGTACGTGGTCCACGCCGATCAGCCGGCACCACTTGGCCAGCACCCGGAAGCTCACGCCGTGCGTCTTCTGCCGGGTGTAGGTGGAATGCCCGGCCCGGTGCAGGTGCAGCAACATGCCATTGCGCCGCGCCCACTTGGCCATGGACTGCATGGCGGTGTAGCCGACCGTCAGGTCCATCATGATGATGCAGCTGCCCAGCGACTTGGCGAACTCGGCCCGCTCGTACATGTCCTCCATGTCCGCCGCGGTGACGTTGAGGTAATGGCCCTTCAATTCACCGGTTTCGGCAATCGCCCGGTTCACGCCTTCCATGGCGAACAGAAATCGGTCGCGCCAGCGCATGAACGGCTGCGAGTTGATGTTCTCGTCGTCCTTGGTGAAATCGAGGCCGCCCTTGCACGCCTCGTACACCACGCGCCCGTAATTGCGCGCCGACAGCCCGAGCTTCGGTTTCACCGTCGCGCCGAGCAGCGGGCGACCGTATTTGTTGAGATACTCGCGCTCCATAACGATTCCGTGCGCAGGACCTTGAAAGGTCTTGACATATGCGACGGGAATCCGCATGTCCTCCAAGCGCAATGCCTGCAACGGCTTGAAGCCGAAGACATTGCCGATCACCGAGGAGGTGAGATTGGTGATCGAGCCCTCCTCGAACAGGTCGAGATCGTAGGCGACGTAGGCGAAGTACTCCCCTGGCCGGCCGGGCACTTCGTCCACGCGATAGCACTTGCCCTGGTAGCGGTTGTGCGCGGTGAGGCGGTCGGTCCAGACGACCGTCCAGGTGGCGGTGGAGGATTCGCCGGCCACCGCCGCCGAGGCTTCCACCGGGTCGACGCCCCGCTGTGGAGTCACCCGGAAAACCGCCAGCACATCGGTGTCCTTGGGCTGATAGTCGGGGGCGTAGTATCCCATCGACGCGTACGACTGTACGCCCGGATCCCACCGACTGCGCTGATCATCGCCAGATCCCGCCATCTTTCCTCCTGCGAACCGGGTTGGGCTACTTGCGATTCCCAGGATGACGGCGTCGTTAACGACAAACAATTCGATTGTTTCTGGTCTCGCTCAACCCTTTCGTAGAGTTTGCTACCGTCTGTGGATGGGTACGGTGAGCGCGGTGCGCATGGAAACCTTTCTCGCCGTTGCCAAACACTCCAGCATTCGCCGCGCCGCCGCCCAATTGCACATCACCGAAGCCGCCGCGTCGGCGGCCGTAGCACACATCGAGAAACAACTCGGCGCGAAACTGGTGACCAAAGCCGGACGCGGCATCGCCCTCACCGAAGCCGGCCGCGTCTACGCCGACTACTGCCGCAGCATCCTGGGCCTGATGAAGGAAGCGCACGCCGCGGTCCGCGAAGCCGAAACCGGCCGCCTGCGCATCGGCGTCGTCGCCACCGCGGGCGAATACGTGCTGCTCCGCCTGCTCGCTTCCTTCCGCACCCGCTACCCCGACATCGAACTGAGCCTGTCCATCCAGCCCCGCGACGTCCTGTTCCTCGAATTGACCCACCACGAAACGGATCTCGTCGTCGCGGGCCGCCCGCCCCGCGAAACCGGCCTCGTCACCCGCGCCCGCCGCCCCTGCCAACTCGTCGTCGTCGGCGCCCCCGACCGCTGGCCCGACCCCTGTGCGGCCACCTGGCTGCTGCGTGGCAAAGGCTCAGGCACCCGAGACACCACCCTCGCCCTCTTCGACCGTCTCCAAATTCGGCCGCCCACACTGACTCTCGGCACGCACGGCGCCGCCCTCGCCGCCGCCCGCGAGGGCCTGGGCATCACCCTCATCCACTCCGACGCCGTCGCCGCCGACCTGTCGGCGGGCCACCTGGAGCTCCTCCCCGTCGAGGGCACCCCGCTGACGCGGCCTTGGCATGCGGTGACCACGCGCACGCCCACCCCGGCGGCGCGCCTGTTCCTGTCCCACATCACCGACCCGGATCGGGTCGGCGACAAAGCATTTCGCGGTGTCTAGGCCTGTCGCTGCAGGAACTGTTCGGCGGCGTCACGGCCCGCCCGGTAGAGGGCGGCCTGGGCTGTCCGGGTGATGGCGAAGTCGAGCGATTCGGTACCGCTGGTGTCGATGAAGATGGTGCGCCGATTGATGCCCTCGTCGGCGTACGCGTACTGGTTGGCGTCGTCGTTGATGACGGTGTGCAGGCACGCCAACGCCAGCTGCGCAGCGGTTTTCACCGGCCGGTCGAATTCGTGGGTGGACGGTTCGGTCGACAGCTTGATGCCCCAGGTGGGCCACCGCTCGGGCTTGTTGTCGGTGCGGTCGAACACCGTGATCGGGAAGTTCGACAGCAGACCGCCGTCCACCCAGGTGGCCTCGCCGTGCTGGGTCGTGACGGTGACCGGGCGGAAGAAGAACGGCACCGACATCGACGCCCGCACGGCGGTCACGACGAGTTCGATGTCCGGGTCCTTGCCGTATTGGGCGTAGTCCCAGGGCAGGCGCACCAGGGCCCGGCGGGTGAGATCGGTGGTGTTGACGACCAGCCGGTACCGCTGGTGCGCGGCGAGACCGGTGCCGGGGTCGTCGGTGACGCGCAGGTCGCCGAAGGTCCGGACCCCGACGTCGGACAGCAGCGGGGTCAGCCACCGCACCAGATAGTCGCCGGAGTGCGCGCCGTCCTGGAACACCACGGCCAAGCCGTCCCCGAGCCGCCCGAGCGCCCGCTGCGCGATCGAACCGTCCTCGAATCGCCGATAGTCCAGGCTCTGCATGATCGGATGCAGGTCCCCGAGATCGCGTCCGGCCTGTTGGTAGGCGGCGGTCAGTGCCCCGACGACGGCTCCGGCGCTGGTCCCCGCGATCCGCTCGAACCGATAGCCCGCCTCGGCCAGGCTCAGCACCGCACCGACCAGTGCGATTCCTTTCACGCCGCCACCCTCGAGTACGAGATCGACGGATTTGGTTCCGGTTCCCGACATTCCGACGTCCTTCCCAGCGACTTGTGGCGATCCGCGTCGTGTCGTGGATCTTCCGCCCACCGAGGTATTCGATGCGCCGTCGCGCAGGGTTCGGCTCGACCGCGGTCGGCCCGCGCCGATAGGATCTTGTTGTGTCAGAACAATTTCGAGTGGAGCGAGCCGTGGCTGCCACACCGGCCGAGGTCTTCGCCATTCTCACCGACCCGCAGGGGCACGTCGCCATCGACAGTTCCGGCATGCTGATGGCCGCGAAAGGCGAGGTGGTCACCGGAGTCGGTGACACCTTCGTCGTGCACATGGACCGCGAGGCCCTCAACGACTATCCGCTGGGCCTGTACGACGTCACCGTCGAAATCGTCACCTTCGAGCCGGAGCGGGAGATCGCCTGGACCGTACGCGGGCGGGTCGAACCGGGCCACGTCTACGGTTACCGGCTCGAGCCGATCGAGGCGGGCACCCTCGTGACGTCCTACTACGACTGGTCCGCCGTTCCACAGGAATTCAAGGACGCCAAGATCTTCCCGGTCATCCCCGAAAGCGGACTGCGCGCCACCCTCGGCATTCTGGCCCGCACCGTCGCCCCGGGTAAGCCGCGCCCCGAACTGCCCACGCCGTAGGTTCGGCGGCAGGCAGGGCGCCCGATCGGCGCGCCGACCAGGGTTCAGAAGGTGAACTGGTCGCCGTAGGCGGTGGTCTGCACCACGCCCCTCGGGGTTGCCACGGTGGCGGTGACGAAGGGGACCGCCGACACCGGCGACGCGCATTGGGCGACGTTCAACGCGGCGTTGTTGAACATGATCTGATACGGGAACTCGGTGGTGTTGTCCAGCGCCGCGGTCGCCGTGGTCGCGGTGGTGACCTGACCGGGCCCCAAGGTCGCCGTCAAGACTTCGGTCAACCCCAGCGCCCCGCCCACGCTGGGGCCGAGGCTGATGTCGGGTGGGGTGACCGAAGCGCTGGGTGTGACCGTCCCACTCGGCGGGCTGACGGAGGCGCTCGGCGGGGTCACCGATGGGGAGATGGCGGCAGCCAAACCTTGGTTGGGCTCGATTCCGACGGTGACGCCGCCGGCCACGGTGATCCCGCAGCCGAGGATGAAGCCCGCGACGGCCTGACCGGACGAGATCGGGCCACCGTCCACGGTGACCGAGTAATTGCCCGACATCTGCGCGGCATGCGAGAACGTCATCAGAAAGTTCGGCGTCCGGTTACCGGGCGGATTCACCCCGACGGTGTCGACCGACGCCACGATGTGGATTCCCGCGCCGGACATATCCCCGGCGGGCGCCTGAGCCCGGACCGGGTCGGCACCCCAGGCCCATAGGCCGGCCAGAGTCACACTGACCGCGGCAGTCCCGGCCGTGGCGGTCATGAGCGCATGTCGCATAACTGGATCCTGTTCTCGTTCTCGAAGAGGCGTACGAGCTCGATACCGCAGGCGGAGATCCCGAATAGCAGCGTAACTGCATTTCATGCCAGACAGGTGCGCTGCGACACGCGTGTTGACCGGGGCCGAAATCGGGTGTGTCGAATCTGTGACCCCGCTGGGGAAGCCGTGCCACACAGGAGAAGTCGGCTCGCCCCGGCGGCCCGCCGAAATCGTCGACCACCGATCCGATCCCCCCGCCGCGGCCCTCCCCGAACCCCCTCGTCGTGCCGACGTTCACCCTCTCCCCCGGCCTTTTATCACTCCCAACCTCCCGGTTCCTCGATCGCGCTGAAGTCGCAGGGCCGCACGCCTGACCTGGCCGGACCGGGTATTCCCGACGACCCGGCCCGGTCAGTGAGCCTCATCCGATTTCATTAGTTAGCGACATGCAACTATATTTGCGTAGTTCGTTCGTAGACTTGCGGGAGGCTCTGATGGCTGCGGCCCCTACCACCGGTTTGGATGCCGGTGACGTCCAGACCATTCGGAGACGACTCCGGATCGAGCACGATCACCCGCGGTACAAGTGGGTGGCCCTGTCGAATACGACGCTGGGCATGCTCATGGTCACCATCAACTCGTCGATCGTGACGATCTCGCTGCCGGACATCTTCCGCGGCATCGGGCTCAACCCCCTGGAACCGGCCAACGTCAGCTACCTGCTGTGGCTGATGATGGGCTTCCTGCTGTCCTCGGCCGTGCTCGTGGTGATGTTCGGGCGGCTCGGCGACATGGTCGGGCGGGTGAAGATCTACAACTACGGGTTCGTGGTGTTCAGCCTTGCGGCCGTGGCGTTGTCGTTCGATCCGTTCACGCACGGCGGCGGCGCGGTCTGGCTGATCGCCTGGCGCGTGATCCAGGGTGTCGGCGGCGCGATGCTGATGGCCAATGCGACCGCGATCCTCACCGACGCGTTCCCGGCCCAGGAACGCGGGTTCGCGCTCGGCATCAATCAGGTCGCGGCCGTGGCGGGTTCGTTCCTGGGTCTGCTCATGGGCGGCGTGCTGTCGCAGTGGGATTGGAAGGCCATCTTCTGGGTGAGCGTGCCGTTCGGCATCCTCGGCACCATCTGGTCGTACCGCTCGCTGCACGACAATGGCCAGCGCAACCCGGGCTCACTGGATCTGCCGGGCACCATCACCTTCGCGCTGGGTCTGACGGCGCTGCTCACCGGCATCACCTACGGCATTCAGCCGCACGGGGATTCGAAGACCGGCTGGACCAACCCGTGGGTGCTGGGCGCGGTGATCGGCGGCATCGCGCTGCTGGCGGTGTTCTACGTGATCGAGACCAAGGTCGCGCAGCCGATGTTCAATATGGCGCTGTTCAAGAACCGGGCGTTCGCGCTGGGCAATATCGCCGGGCTGATGTCCTCACTGGGCCGCGGCGGTCTGCAGTTCATGCTGATCATCTGGTTGCAGGGCATCTGGCTGCCGCTGCACGGGTTCTCCTTCGAGCAGACGCCGCTGTGGGCGGGCATCTACCTGCTGCCGCTGACCGTGGGATTCCTTATCGCGGGCCCGGTTTCGGGCAAGCTGTCGGACAAGTACGGGGCGCGGCTGTTCGCCACCGTGGGCATGCTGATCACCGGTTTGACGTTCGTGCTGCTGGTGGTGCTGCCGGTCGACTTCGACTACTGGGTGTTCGCGCTCGTCATCGCCCTCAACGGTCTCGGCTCGGGTATGTTCGCCTCGCCGAACACCGCCGAGGTGATGTCGTCGGTGCCGGCCGCCCAGCGCGGTGTGGCCTCGGGCATGCGCGGCACGCTGTTCAACGGCGGTATGGCGCTGTCGATCGGCCTGTTCTTCTCGCTGATGATCATCGGCCTGTCGAATACGCTGCCGGACGCCATGAATACGGGCCTGCAGCAGCAGGGTGTGCCCGCGCCGGCGGCCGCGGCGATCTCGGACATGCCTCCGGTGGGCAGCCTGTTCGCGGCGTTCCTGGGCTACAACCCGATCAAGGAATTGCTCGGCCCCACCGGCACTCTCGATCAGCCCGGCGTCCACGGTGACGTGCTGACCGGTCAGGAGTTCTTCCCGCACTTGATCTCCGGCCCGTTCCACTCGGGACTGGTCGTGGTCTTCCTGGGAGCCGCGATTATGATGCTGATCGGCGCGGCGGCCTCCTGGTTCGCCGGTAGCCCGACTGTCACGGACGAGGCGGCCGAATTGCGTGAAGCCGCCCGCGAGGGAATCTGACGGAGGAGATCACGCTGCCCGAGCCCGCCAGTGTCGCCGACCCCGAACTGCTCACCGAGGCCGCCGACCTGTATCACTCCATCGGCCGCCTGCTGCGCCTGTTGCGTCACGCCGGCGACATCGGAGCGTTGAGTTCCGGCGCGGCCTCCGCCCTGGCGACGGTGGCCCGCTCGGGCCCCCTGCGCCTCGGCGATCTGGCCAATATCGAACGGGTCAGCGCCCCCACCATGTCCCGCATAGTGACGGGCCTGGAAAAGGGTGGCTACCTGACTCGCGGCGCCGATCCCGAGGACGGCCGGGCCCAGCTCCTCACCGCCACCGCGGCGGCCCACGACCTGGTCACCGGCCTCACCTCTGCGCGAATCCAACGATTCGCGGCCGCCCTGGAAACCCTCACTCCCGCCCAGCGCGCATCGGTCGGCTCGGGCCTCGACACCCTCATCGAGGCCCTGGACCAGTAGCGCCGGGTCAGGGTGCCAGGGTCGAGTGGATCAGGGTGTTCGGGTCGACGAGGTTGCGGAGCTTCGCCAGGCGCGGGTAGTTCGCGCCGTAGTAGCGCGACAGCGGGTCGCCCGGCTCCAGATAGTTGACGTACGCGCCGACCGAATGCGGGGCGAGGGTGGCGTGCGCGTCCGACAGCCAGGTCAGGGCGGAGTCGTGCGGGATCGGTTCGAACGCACCCCATTCCACCAGCGCCGCGTGCTCGCGCCACGGGAACGCGGTCGCGGTGGGGGTGAGGTCGCGGATGGCGCCGTCGAGGGTGTTGATCTGGACCCAGCCGGTGCCGCCGACGCTGGAGAACCGGGTCATCACGTCGAGGATGGCGGCGGTGACGTCGGGCGTGAGGGCCGGGACGATGTCGGAGCCGTTGGTGAATTCCGCGCGGGGCTGGTCGACGACGCCACCTGCCAGGTACAGCACGGTCTCCATGTGGCTGAGGGTGCGGACGTCGGCTTCCCGCGGCGCGATGCCGATCGCGTCGACGAGTGCGGCCGTCACGGGTTCGGCGGAACCCGCGGGGCAGACCAACTGCAACCAGCAGTGCAGTCCGCCGGATCCGTCGGCGTCCACACTGACATCGGCCCACTGCTCGCGCGGGGCCGCACGCAGCCATTCCTGCCAGCCGCTGATGACGTGTTCCGCGTCCTCGCCCCAGAAGGTCAGGCGCACCACATCTTTCGGGGTGGCGGGGATGGTGTCGAAGGTCAGCGAGGTGACGACGCCGAGCAGTGTGCCACCGCCGCGCAGCGCCCAGAACAGGTCCGGTCGGTTGCCGTCGGAGACTTCGGTGATGCTGCCGTCCGGCAGCACGAGGGTCGCCGCGGTGAGACGGTCACCGGTGAGTCCGTAGGCGCGGGATTCGAATCCGAGCCCGCCGCCCAGGGTGAGGCCCGCGACGCCGACGGTGGGGCACATGCCCGTCGGCAGGCTCCGCCCGAACCGGTCCAGTTCCTGATAGATCTCGTACAGGGTGTGCCCCGCGCGGACCACGGTCTGTTCGCCCTGGACCCGCACGCCGCGCAGCCCGCGCACGTCGATGATCAGGGTGCCGGTCGCCGTGGACTCCCCCGCATAGGAATGGCCGCCGGCGCGCGGGGCCACCCGCAGGTCGTTCTCGGCCGCGAATTCGAAGGCCGTGGCCACATCGCCGGTCTCGGCGACCTGCACGACCGCCGCGGGCATGTCGGGGTCGAACCGGGTGTTGAAGACCTGCTTGGCGTCCGAATAGCCCAGGTCACCGGGCGTGATCAGCCGACCGCGCAGCTTGCCCTGCAATGCACGCCATTTCGGGTCGAAGCTGCCGGTGCCCGACCCCGAAGCGCTGCCGGCGGCCCCCGCGTTCCCGCCCGCGGATCCGGTGTCGGGCGCCGCGACCGAGGCGGGCAGCCGGGTCGCCCCGGCGAATCCCACACCGGCGACCGCGATTCCGAACGCGCCGCGCAGAAACGTGCTGCGAGAGAAGTGGGGCCTCATACCAGGCTCCCCGAACCGGTCGAGAACCGCTGCGCCGCCGAGTTATTCACTTTCGACATCAACGTTCGCGACCCACCTATTCCCATCGGACGACACGGCACCAGTTGATCATGATTCACCGATCCCTCATTCGGCGAAACGAGCTTTGGCGTGTCAACCCCACGCCGCCTACCGAGACCCACTATCCGCCGGTGCATCCGGCGGAATCAGCCATCGAGCGTAAGTCTCCTCCGGCCTGACCGTAATGACATCCGCCCGCTCCACCAACTCGCCCGGCACCACCCCATCCTCGAAATGCGCCAGGCTCGGCACGATCACCGCGTCAACTCCCAAATTGCCCACCAACACCTGCAACCGATAAACCGGCCGGTCTGTATTAGCCCCCAGCACCGCAATCTTCCGAAGGTCATACCCCAAACGCTCCGCCAGAACCCGAATCTGCCGTTCATCCCACTGCCGGCGTGACCCGGACACATCTTCGCGGAGAAAACCCAGCGCCCCGGGGTTCATGATTCGCCCTCTCGTTCGTCGATCGTGCTGCCGGTGGATGCTGAGCCCAGGATCGGCCCGCAGAAATCCGGCGGCAATGGCACTTTCGAGCGACCACGCCCGAAAGTGCCACGAGCGCACTCAGTATTCGAGGTGGATCAGGTCGGCAAGACCGCGCATTTCCGTGGTGAGGGTCCGGCGTCTGCCGATGAGGCTGGTGAGCAGGTCCTTGGCGAGCCGCTGCTCGATCAGCCAGGGCCGGGCCTCATTCGAGAGCCTGAGCAGGATCTCCAGGGCCGGTTCGGGGCGAGCGAGATCCAGATGGGCGCGAGCGACATCGAGGAGGTGCCGGTTGCGATTGTCGGAGGTCGGGCGCAACCCGGAGGGGACTTCGCGGGCCAGGCGCACCGCGAGATCGGGCCGGTCGTCGATGACCGCATTCTCGACCCGCTTCATCGCCACCGTGGCCGGACCGAATGTCGTCCAATAGTCCTGATATCCACGTGGTTCCCGTTTGACGGCCACCGCGGCCGCCTGAGCGAAGCGCATCATGTCGTCGGCGTCATCGGGCCGGTTGTCGCGTATCGCCGCGGCCGATCCGCGCAGCAGCAGCCACCCCCAAGTGGAGAGTTCACGTTCGGTGCCGGTCGATATCCGCGGCTCGATCCTGTCCGCCCATTCGATCGCCAATTCGTCGACCTGCTGAAACCGCCCCTCCACCAGAAGGAGCCAGCACAGCGTGACGACCATGGACGCGCTGTCGAGAACGTCCTCACTCGATTGAGCCGCCGCGAGCCCGCGGTCGAGAACGGTGCGCGCGGTGCGTAATTGCCGTGTCTGCACCAGGACCGAGCCGGTCAATTGCAGAATGCGGCCCCGCAGCTGCGGCGAGACGACCTCGCTGTCCGCCACCAGGCCCGGCAGAATTCTCGCCAGGAGCTCATATCGATTCTCGTGATAGAGCCGGACCGCCGCGGCAAGTGTCTCGGCCACATCGCCTTCCGCGGGCGGCGCCGCCCGGACTCGCTCGGCGGGTGCCTCGATCGCCCGCCGAGTCGCCATCCACATCGCGCCGTTTCTGCTCTCCGGCGCACGTGGTGCCGAACCGATCAACGCGGTGAGTGGGCACCCCAACGCGACAGCGAGCCGCCGCAGCGTCTCGATGCGGGTATCGTCCCGCTCCCCCTGCTCGATCTTCCGAATCAGCGATAGCGAAACACCTGAGTTCGCAGCCAGTTCGCGCTGTGTGAGACCGCGACGCTTCCGAACCGACTGCACGCGCTGACCAAGGTCGCCGCTCATATCGCCCAGCCTAGGCCGCCCGCGCAGCAGCGGCCTGGGAGCGGAAGGTTCTGAGCGGCAAGGGGTCTGGCAGGCGGTTTCGGAATTGTCGGACCTCCGTGGTGGAGTATCCGTGTGGCGGCCCGGCCAGACGATCTCACCTGAGACCATCGACCGGGCTCTTTCGTGAAAAGGATGCAAGACGTATGAAGAAGCTTGTTACGACCTCCCTGGTCACCCTCGGTCTGATTGCCGCGATGGGCACCGCCCATGCCGGCAAGGACACCGAATGGCAGGTCGATGGCAGCTACCCCACCGAAGCCGCCTGTGACGCCGACGGCGAGACCGGCACCTTCACCCGCCCCGACGGCACCCAGCTCACCCCGGGCGACGACATCTACGAATGCACCCAGGGCGCCGACGGCCAGTGGTACCTGTCCATCTGGACCGACTGACACCCGGCCCGTGGCCCGCGCGCACCCCGCCCGGGCCACAATCACCCGATCCCCGGCCATCGGCGGCGTGATCTAGAGTGGCGGGTGCGACTGGCGTCACGTGGGTCTCACCACGAGGAAGCGCGAGATCGGAGCGTCGTCCGCCTGGGTGCTCCCGAACCTGAGTTCAGGAAGTGGTGCACCACATGGATTTGCGGTACGGCATGAATCCTCATCAGCGGGCCCGGATCGTCGATGGAAGTGACCGGCATGTCCGCGTGCTGCACGGGTCGGCGTCGATGATCAACTACCTCGATGCGTTGAATGCCTGGCAGTTGGTTGCCGAGGCGCGCAGCGCGACGGGCAAGGTGGCCGCTGCCTCGTTCAAGCATGTTTCCCCGGCCGGGGCGGCAGTGGCGGGGATGCTCGACGAAACCATGTGCGAGACCTGGGGGTTGGGCACGGCAGGGCTGGGACCGGTTGCCGCGGCGTATGTCCGGGCCCGCGACGCCGACCCGCGATCGTCTTTCGGAGACCTGATCGCGGTCTCCGATCCCGTGGACGACGAGCTGGCCGACCTGCTGGCGACGGTGGTGTCCGACGGCATCATCGCGCCCGGTTACGCGCCGGGCACCGTCGCCAAGCTGGCCCGCAAGAAACGCGGCCGCTTCCTGGTGGTCGACATCGACCCCGACTTCCGTCCCCCGGCTACCGAGATCCGCACGGTGTTCGGTGTCGCGATCGAGCAGGACCACGATCGTGAGCCGATCACCGCCGAGCTGCTCCACCCCGTCGGCGAACCGGCGTTCTCCGACAGCTCCACCACTGACGCGCTGCTGGGCATGATCACCGCCCGTTTCACCCAGTCGAACACGGTGGTTCTCATCCGTGACGGAATGACCGTCGGAGTCGGAGCCGGCCAGCAGTCACGCATCGACTGCACCCACCTCGCGGGTGCCAAGGCACGCACCTGGTGGATGCGCCGCCACCACAACATCCGAACCCTCCCACTCCCGACGGATATGCCCCGCCAGCAACGGCTGAACTGGCAGATCGGCCTCGCCGCGGGCACCGTCACCACCCGAGAAAACGGTGAACTCGCGAACCTCCTGACCCGCCCGGGCACCCCGATCGAGGAGCGTGACCGCACCGAATGGGCCCGAGGACTGACCGGCCTCACCATGGTCTCCGACGGCTACCTCCCGTTCCGGGACAACGTGGACGCCGCCGCAGCATTCGGTGTATCGGCGATCGTCGAACCAACAGGAGCCCTCCAACACGACACCATCGCCGCCGCGTGCCGCGACCACCACATATCCCTGACCCGCACCGACCTCCGCATGTTCCACCACTGACCGCCCAGTCAGCCGTGGAGGTAGCGGACCAGGGAGTCGCGTTCGGTTTCGAGTTCGGAGATTTGGCTCTTCACTACGTCGCCGATGCTGACTATGCCGATCATCTGGCCGTCTCGGAGGACCGGGAGGTGGCGGATGCGGTGTTCGGTCATGGTGGCGTTGAGGGTTTCGACGTGGTCGTCGGGGGAACAGGTGTGGATCGCGGCGGTCATGATGGTGGCGACGGGGGCGTCGAGGAGGGCGGCGCCGTCGCGGTGCAGGCTGCGGACGATGTCTCGTTCGGAAACAATGCCCGTCATGGCGACGCCGTCCGTGGAGACGATGACCGCGCCCACGTTGTTTACGGCCAGGGTGTCGAGCAGTTCGCGCACTGTTGCATCGGGTGCAATCGTGACGACTTCACTGCCCTTCCGGCGCAGGATTTCAGAGATTCGCATATGCCCACCGCCCAACGCTCGGGACTGTCGATGACTACTAGGATGCCGCTGATAGCCGCCCGTGACCAGCAAAGATTGCGATTCGATGCATAAGCGGCCGTGAGGGCATCGACGACGAATTCGGTAGCCCGATAGACGGCTGGATTCGGCGCGCGAAGTCGGGTGAATGGCACGATCCGTCGCAAGTGTCGAGCCGAAAGAGCGGCTCGGTCGCGCTAGATTGTGCGACGGTTCCTGGGCTCATGCGCCCCGGGACTGTTCGAGGGGTGGAGGTCGCCTCCCCGTCGTCATACCCGGTTGACCGGGGAGGCGGCCTCCCCCGGTCAACACTGAATCCCGCATCCCGACCGTGCAGCCCCTCCCGACACGTAGGTGCGGAACAGATGCAGGATCCGAGTATCGAGCCGAAGCCGGTCCCGGGCATCGATCAGCCATTGCAGCTAACGACTGGCAACTCTTCAGCCGCGCACCATCGCGGTCCCGGGCCGCCGCCGCAACGCTTCGCAGGCGCCCGAATACCCGAGGGCGATGTGAACATGGTTGCTACGGAATGCGATTCGCTTGCCCCACCAGCTCGTCCGTCCACACGTCGGTTTCGATGAGGCGTTGCGTGATGCCTCCCCCCATTCGCGGGACGCTACCGGTCGCGGATTATGAACCACCCGCGATCGACGCATTGCGCGACAGGCGATTCCGCGACGCGTGCACGAGTTCCGGTGAAGCTGCCCCACGCTCCCCCATCTGCGACGTAGCATGCGGAACGTGGCCGATGCCAAACGTCCCGCCGCCGTGCGGGTCCTCGTTTACAGCAGTGATGCCGATACCCGCAGCCAGGTCATGACGGCGCTGGGTAGACGGCCGCATCCGGAGTTGCCGCCGATCGACTACATCGAGGTGGCGACGGGGCCGGTGGTCCTGGAGCGGATGGACGCCGGCGGACTGGATCTGCTGATCCTCGATGGCGAGTCGGCCCCGGAGGGCGGGCTCGGCCTGGCCAAGCAGCTCAAGGACGAGATCGCCGAGTGCCCGCCGATCGTGGTGCTCACCGGCCGGCCCGATGATGCCTGGCTGGCGAATTGGTCGCGCGCGGAGGCGGCGGTGCCGCACCCGATCGACCCCATCCGGCTGACCGACGCTGTCCTGAGTGTGCTCGGTAATAGCTTCGCGGTCTGATCTTCCACTGCCCGGTGCGACCAGGGCAAACCCGTGTCACGGGACAAAAGTGATTGCGTCCAATCGGTCATAAAAGACCGTTCCGAATTCGATCAAACGCGATCGCGAATCGTCATGTATCTTCTCGTGCGAGTTGTAATCTGTGCCGTAGCTCACAGGAGCGCGGGGAGATGCATGACTGCCATGCACCACTGACATCATCACCCCTCCGCGCCCGCTGCCGTCCGTAGTGCGTCGTCCAGTTCGCAGGAGGGGTAGTGCTGAAGTGAATATCGAGGTACCGACCCTGGTTCTCGGCGCGGTCGCCGCCGCGTTCGGGGTGTTCTCCATTTTCCTGGCGGCCCTGATCGGCCCCAAACGCTACAACCGGGCCAAGCTCGAAGCCTATGAATGCGGCATCGAACCCACCCCGCACGCCGTCTCCGGTGGGCCGGGAAATGCTGCGGGCCAGCGCTTTCCGGTGAAGTACTACCTCACCGCCATGCTGTTCATCATCTTCGACATCGAGATCGTCTTCCTCTACCCGTGGGCCGTGCACTTCGACGCACTCGGAGTGTTCGGGCTGGCCGCCATGGCGTTGTTCATCTTCAACGTCTCGGTCGCCTACGCCTACGAGTGGCGGCGTGGTGGTCTCAGCTGGGATTGATTGGCGCACAGGGGATTTCCAATGACACACCCCGTGCGAGGCGGGGTGTCCCGATCCGGGAGATGTAGTCGCACATGGGTCTCGAGGAGAAACTGCCCAGCGGGTTCCTGCTGAGCACGGTGGAAGATATGGCCGGCTATCTGCGCAAGAGTTCGCTGTGGCCGGCGACGTTCGGCTTGGCGTGCTGCGCGATCGAGATGATGGCCACCGGCGGCGGGCGATTCGATATCGCCCGCTTCGGCATGGAGGCGTTCCGCGCCTCCCCGCGCCAGGCCGATCTGATGATCGTGGCGGGCCGGGTGAGCCAGAAGATGGCCCCGGTGCTGCGTCAGGTGTACGACCAGATGACCGAACCGAAATGGGTGCTGGCCATGGGTGTCTGCGCATCCTCGGGCGGCATGTTCAACAACTACGCCATCGTGCAGGGCGTCGACCACATCGTGCCGGTCGACATCTACCTGCCGGGCTGCCCGCCGCGGCCGGAGATGTTGTTGAACGCGATCCTGAAGCTGCACGAGAAGATTCAGGAGATGCCGCTCGGCGTCAATCGCGAAGAGGCCGTGCGCGCGGCCGAAGCCGCCGCGCTCGCCAGCACCCCGACCATTCAGCTGAAGGGGCTGCTGCGATGAGCTTCGACGCACCTGTCGGCACGGAGAGCCCCCCGGAGGCGGCCGTGGAACCCACTGAGAACACACCGGAATCCGCCGACACCGCACCATCCGGACCGACGGCCCGGCCCACGCCGCCCGCCGACGAGGTGATCGGCGTCCGTCAGGGCATGTTCGGTGTCACCGGCACCGGCGACACCTCCGGCTACGGCCGCCTGGTCCAGACCGTCGCCATGCCCGGCGGCACCCCCGCCCCCTACGGCCCGGTCTTCGACGAGGTCATCGCGCATCTGCGCCTGGCGCTGGCGAAGACCTTCGACGAGGCGGTGGAGAAGATCGTCGTGTTCCGCGGCGAACTCACCCTGCACATCCGCCGCGATCACCTGGTGCTGGTCGCGAAGACGTTGCGCGACAACGAAGCCCTGCGCTTCGAACTGTGCCTGGGCGCCAGCGGCGCGCACTATCCGGAGGACACCGGGCGCGAGTTGCACGCGCTCTACCACCTGAACTCGATCACCCACAACCGCCGCCTGCGGCTGGAAGTCTCTGTGCCGGACAGTGATCCGCACCTGCCGTCCCTGTATTCGGTGTACCCCACCGTCGACTGGCACGAGCGGGAGACCTACGACTTCTTCGGCATCCTCTTCGACGGTCATCCGTCGCTGACCCGCATCGCCATGCCCGACGACTGGCGTGGCCACCCGCAGCGCAAGGACTATCCGCTCGGCGGAATCCCGGTGGAATACAAGGGCGCGCGCATCCCCCCGCCCGACGAGCGGAGGACGTACTCCTGATGAACAACATCGACACCGAGTCCCGTCGCAACACCGAGGAACGGCCCGAGCGAGCGGTCACCCTGGTGGGAAACGATTGGGACGAGATCTCCGCGAGCCTGGACGGGGTCGCCGAGGAACGCATCGTCGTGAACATGGGCCCGCAGCACCCCTCCACGCACGGAGTGCTGCGGCTGATTCTCGAGATCGAGGGTGAGACCGTCACCGAAGCCCGCTGCGGCATCGGCTATCTGCACACCGGCATCGAGAAGAATCTCGAATACCGCAGCTGGGTGCAGGGCACCACCTTCGTCACCCGCATGGACTACCTGTCGCCGTTCTTCAACGAGACGGCGTACTGCCTGGCGGTGGAGAAGCTGCTCGACATCACCGACCAGATCCCCGAGCGGGTCAATGTCATTCGGGTCATGCTCATGGAACTGAACCGCATCTCCTCGCATCTGGTGGCGCTGGCCACCGGCGGCATGGAACTGGGCGCGCTGACCCCGATGCTGTTCGGCTTCCGTGAACGCGAACTCATCCTCGACGTGTTCGAGACCATCACCGGTCTGCGCATGAACCATGCCTACATCCGTCCCGGCGGCCTGGCCCAGGACCTGCCCGACGACGGCGTGCAGAAGGTGCGAGAACTCCTCGACCTGCTGCCGACCCGGCTGCGGGACATGGAAATGCTGCTCAACGAGAACCCCATCTGGAAGGCCCGCACCCGCAATGTCGGCTACCTGGACCTGACCGGTTGCATGGCACTCGGCATCACCGGCCCGATGCTGCGCTCCACCGGCCTGCCGCACGATCTGCGCAAGTCCCAGCCCTACTGCGGTTACGAGAACTACGAGTTCGAGGTGCAGACCGACACCGGCTGCGACTGCTACGGCCGCTACCTGATTCGCGTCAACGAGATGAAGGAATCGGTCAAGATCGTCGAGCAGTGCCTCGACAAGCTGCGGCCGGGCCCGGTCATGGTGGAGGACAAGAAGATTGCCTGGCCTGCCGACTTGCAGCTGGGGCCGGACGGCCTCGGCAACTCGCCGAAGTACATCGGCCAGATCATGGGCACCTCCATGGAATCGCTGATCCACCACTTCAAACTGGTGACCGAGGGTCTGCGGGTCCCGCCCGGCCAGGTGTACGTGGCGGTCGAGTCTCCGCGCGGCGAGCTGGGCGTGCACATGGTCAGCGACGGCGGCACCCGCCCCTACCGGGTCCACTACCGCGACCCCTCCTTCACGAATCTGCAAGCGGTGGCGGCGATGTGCGAGGGCGGCCTGGTCGCCGACGTGATCGCGTCCGTCGCCTCCATCGACCCGGTAATGGGAGGTGTGGACCGATGACCGAGATCCTGCTGAACCTGACCACGCGGCCGATCCCGTTCCCGCCGGAGGCGCACGACCGGCTGCAGGTGGAGGCCCGGGAGATCATCGCCCGGTACCCGCATCCGCGTTCGGCACTGCTTCCCCTGTTGCACTTGATGCAATCGGTGGAGGGGTACGTGTCGGGCACCGGCATCGAATTCTGCGCCGAGCAGCTGGGTTTGACCGATGCCGAGGTCACGGCGGTGGCCACCTTCTACTCCATGTACCGGCGTACGAACACCGGCGACTATCACGTCGGGGTCTGCACGAACACGCTGTGCGCGGTCATGGGCGGCGATCAGATCCTCGCCGACCTGAAGCAGCACCTGGGCGTCAAGAACGGTGAGACGACCGCCGACGGCATGGTCACCCTCGAGCACATCGAGTGCAACGCCGCCTGCGACTACGCGCCGGTCATCATGGTCAACTGGGAGTTCTTCGACAATCAGACCCCGGAATCGGCCAGGGCGCTGGTGGATTCGCTGCGCGGCGAGCAGCCGCCGACGGGTTCGCGCAGCGGCATCCCGCCGTGCACCTTCCGCGAGACCGCCCGCATTCTCGCCGGCTACCCGGACCAGCGGCCGGGCGCCACCGACGGCGTGGCCGGACCCGCTTCGCTGGCCGGTCTGCGTGCCGCCGAACAGCATTCGACCGACGGAGGCGCGCGGTGACGACTGCCCTGACACCCGTCTTCACCAAGCACTGGGCGGATCCGGACGGCTGGACCTTGGCGTCCTACCGCGGCCAGGGCGGCTATCGCGCGCTGCCGAAGGCGCTGCGCATGAACCCGGACGAGGTCATCGCCACCGTCAAGGACTCCGGATTGCGTGGCCGCGGCGGCGCGGGGTTCCCGACCGGCATGAAGTGGGGCTTCATCCCCCAAGGTCCCGGGCCCGACGGCACGACGAAGCCGCACTACCTGGTGGTCAACGCCGACGAGTCGGAACCGGGCACCTGCAAGGACATTCCGCTCATGCTGGCCACACCGCACACCCTCATCGAGGGCGTGATCATCGCGGCCTACGCCATCCGCGCCTCACACGCGTTCATCTACGTGCGCGGCGAGGTGGTGTCGGTGCTGCGGCGTTTACAGGCCGCGGTCCAGCAGGCCTACGACGCCGGGTATGTGGGCCGCAATATCCAGGGTTCGGGCTTCGACCTGGAGATCGTGGTGCACGCCGGTGCGGGCGCCTACATCTGCGGTGAGGAGACGGCGCTGCTGGATTCGCTGGAGGGCCGGCGCGGCCAGCCGCGGCTGCGACCTCCGTTCCCGGCCGTGGCGGGCCTGTACGCCTGCCCGACCGTGGTCAACAATGTGGAATCCATTGCGTCCGTGCCGCTCATCCTGGCCAATGGCGTGGACTGGTTCCGGTCGTTCGGCACCGAGAAGTCGCCGGGCTTCACCCTCTACTCGCTCTCCGGTCACGTGACGCGACCGGGGCAGTATGAAGCGGCCCTCGGAATCACGTTGCGCGAGTTGCTGACCTACGCCGGCGGCGTCCGCGCGGGGCACACCCTCAAGTTCTGGACCCCGGGCGGCTCGTCGACCCCGTTGTTCACCGCCGAACACCTCGATGTCCCCCTCGACTACGAGGGTGTCTCCGCGGCCGGCTCCATGCTCGGCACCAAGGCGTTGCAGATCTTCGACGACACCACCTGCGTCGTGCGAGCCGTGCTGCGCTGGACCGAGTTCTACGCCCACGAATCCTGCGGCAAATGCACCCCGTGCCGCGAAGGCACCTATTGGCTGGTCCAGCTGCTGCAGCGGCTCGAGAACGGCCAGGGCGACCCGACCGACCTGGACAAGCTGGCCGATATCGCCGACAACATCAACGGCAAATCGTTCTGCGCCCTCGGTGACGGCGCGGCCAGCCCGATCTTCTCCTCCCTGAAGTACTTCCGCGACGAGTACGCCGAGCACATCCGCCTCGGCGCCTGCCCGCTCGACCCGGCCCGCACCACGGCCTGGGCCGACGAAGGAGTGCGATGACCTCGACAGTCAGCTCCAGCACCAGCGGCGGGGTGACCCCTGCCGACATGGTGACCGTAACCATCGACGGCACCGAGGTTTCCGTGCCCGCCGGAACGCTGGTGATCCGCGCCGCCGAACTGATCGGCGTCCAGATCCCGCGTTTCTGCGACCATCCGCTGCTGGACCCGGTCGGCGCGTGCCGGCAGTGCCTGGTGGAGGTCGAGGGGCAGCGCAAGCCGGTCGCCTCCTGCACCCAGACCGTCGCCGACGGCATGGTGATCAGCACCCAGGTCTCCTCGCCCGTCGCGGCCAAGGCGCAGGAGGGAGTGATGGAGCTGCTGCTGATCAACCATCCTCTCGACTGCCCGGTGTGCGACAAGGGCGGCGAATGCCCGCTGCAGAACCAGGCCATGTCCGCGGGGCGCGCCGAATCCCGCTTCGACGGTGAGAAGCGCACCTACCCCAAGCCGATTCCGCTGTCCTCGGCCATCCTGCTGGACCGGGAACGCTGCGTGCTGTGCGCGCGCTGCACCCGCTTCTCACAGCAGGTGGCCGGTGATCCGTTCATCGATCTGATGGAACGTGGTGCGCTGCAACAGGTCGGGACGGCCGCCGGGGAGCCCATGGACTCCTACTTCTCCGGCAACACCGTGCAGATCTGCCCGGTCGGCGCGCTCACCGGCAGCACCTACCGCTTCCGCGCCCGGCCCTTCGACCTGGTGTCGAGTCCGGCGGTG
Organism: Nocardia tengchongensis; assembly: GCF_054781395.1. Lineage (NCBI taxonomy): Bacteria > Bacillati > Actinomycetota > Actinomycetes > Mycobacteriales > Nocardiaceae > Nocardia > Nocardia tengchongensis. Next base: position 259,394 of record NZ_BAAGUM010000015.1, on the reverse strand, counting down.
TGCGAGCACTGTGCGAGCGGCTGCGCCCAGCGCACCGATCACCGGCGCGGGAAGGTCATGCGGCGCCTCGCCGGGGACGACCCGCAGGTCAATGAGGAATGGAACTGCGACAAGGGTCGTTTCGCGTTCGCCTACCTCACCGAGAAGGACCGGCTCACCACCCCGCTGGTGCGCAGCTGGGACGGCAGCCTGCAACCCGCGTCCTGGTCCGAGGCGATCGGCGCGGCCGCGCGCGGGCTGGCGGCGGCGCGCGGCAACGCGGGCGTGCTGGTCGGCGGCCGGGTCACCTTGGAGGACGCCTACGCGTACTCGAAGTTCGCCCGGGTCGCGTTGAACACCAACGACATCGACTTCCGGGCCCGCGAGCACTCCGCCGAGGAGGCCGACTTCCTGGCCGCCCGGGTCGCGGGTCAGGGCATCACGGTCGACTACGCGGCCCTGGAACGCGCGCCGTTCGTGCTGCTGGTGGGCTTCGAGGCCGAAGAGGAATCGCCGATGGTGTACCTGCGGCTGCGGAAGGCCGCACGCCGCAACGGCACTCCGATCTACTCGCTGGCCCCGTACGTCACCCGCGGTCTGCAACGACTGTCGGGCACGCTGCTGCCGGTCGCCCCGGGCGCCGAGCCGCATGTGCTCGAGGCGATCCGGACCGGTGAATCCAGTGACGTCACCGCCGGATACACCCGGCTGCGTGAGGTCGCGGACCTGCTGCGCGAGCCCGGTGCGCTGATCCTGGCCGGCGAACGGCTCGGCGGAATTCCCGGTGGACTGTCCGCGGCCGCGCGCCTGGCCGACGAATCCGGCGCCACCCTGGCCTGGATCCCGCGCCGGGCCGGTGAGCGTGGCGCTCTGGAGGCCGGTGCGCTCCCGGTGCTGCTGCCCGGTGGGCGGCCGGTCACCGATCCCGGTGCGCGCAAACAGGTTCGGGACGCCTGGAGCGCGGCCGAACTGCCCGGCACGCCCGGTCGCGACACCGCCGCCATCCTCGCCGCCGCGCCGACCCTGGGCGCGCTGCTCATCGGCGGCGTCGAGGTCGGCGACATGCCCGACTCGCACGCCGCGCTGCAGGCCATCGACGCCGCCGGCTTCGTGGTGTCGATGGAGTTGCGCCGCAGCGACATCAGCGACCGCGCCGACGTCGTCTTCCCGGTCGCCTCGGCCATGGAGAAGGCCGGCACCTTCCTCACCTGGGAGGGCCGCCACCGCCAGTTCGAGGCCGCGTTGCGCGACTCCACCGTGCGCCGCGAGGCCGCGCCGATGCCCGAATACCGGGTCCTCGACGCCATCGCCGCCGAGATGGGCACCCCGCTGGGCCTGCGCGACGCCGCCGGCGCCCGCGCCGAACTCGCCGACCTCGGCGTGTGGGACGGAGCTCCGGCGCCGACGCCGGTGCATCGCCCGCATCCGCTGACCCGGCCGCACTCGGGTCACGCGGTCCTCGCGTCCTGGCGCATGCTGATCGACCGCGGCCGCCTCCAGGACGGGGAACCCAACCTGGCAGGCACCGCCCGCACCCCCGTGGTGCGGCTCTCGGCCGTGACCGCCGCCGAGATCGGCGCCGCCACCGGCGATCCGGTGACCGCCGCCACCGATCACGGCCACATCACCCTGCCCCTGGTCATCACCGAGATGCCCGACGGCGTGGTGTGGCTGCCCATGAATTCCCCGGGTTCCGACGTGCTGGTGCAGCTCGGCACCACACCCGGCCACCTCGTGCGCATCCGACGGGAGGATCACCGTGAGTGACCTGAGTATGTTCGGCCACGATCCGTGGTGGCTGGTGCTGGTGAAATCCATCGGCATCTTCGTATTCCTGCTGCTCATCCCGATGCTGGCGGTGTACGCCGAGCGAAAGATCGTGGCGTTCATGCAGATGCGCGTCGGACCCAACCGGGTCGGGCCGCGCGGCTCGCTGCAGTCCATCGCCGACGGCGTGAAGATGCTCCTCAAGGAGGACATCATCCCGGCCATCGTGGACAAGCCGATCTTCATTCTCGCGCCGGTGATCTCGCTGATCCCGGCCGTCATGGCGTTCGCGGTCATCCCGTTCGGACCGCAGGTCTCCATGTTCGGGCACAAGACCATGCTGCAGCTGACCGATATGCCGGTGGGTGTGCTCTACATCCTGGCCATGGCCTCGGTCGGGGTGTACGGCATCGTGCTGGCGGGCTGGGCGTCGGGCTCCACCTATCCACTGCTGGGCGGACTGCGCTCCACCGCGCAGGTGATCTCCTACGAGATCGCCATGGCGCTGTGCTTCGCGGCGGTGTTCCTGCTCTCGGGCACCATGGCCACCTCGGGAATCGTCAAGGCGCAGAACGGAACCTGGTACGTCTTCCTGCTGTTGCCGTCGTTCCTGATCTACGCGGTGTCCATGGTCGGCGAGACCAACCGTGCGCCCTTCGACCTGCCCGAGGCCGAGGGCGAGCTGGTCGGCGGCTTCCACACCGAGTACTCCTCGCTCAAGTTCGCCATGTTCATGATGGCCGAGTACATCAATATGGCGACCGTGTCCGCGCTGGCCACCACGCTGTTCTTCGGCGGCTGGCACGCGCCGTTCCCGATCAGCCTGTGGGCGGGCGCGAACTCGGGCTGGTGGCCGATGCTGTGGTTCACCGCCAAGGTGTGGACGTTCCTGTTCGTGTTCATCTGGCTGCGCGGCACACTGCCCCGGCTGCGCTACGACCAGTTCATGAACCTGGGCTGGAAGCTGCTGATCCCGGTGTCGCTGGCCTGGGTCATGTTCGTCGCGACCTTGAAGGTGCTGCAGAACAACGGGATCCACATCCAGACCGCGGGCATGGTGATCGGCGGGCTGGTGGTCGCGGCCGTCCTGCTGGGACTGGTGATCCGGGCCGGGCGCGCGGGCTACGACCGTGCCAACGCCTCGCCGGACCCGGACTCCACCCGGATGTACTCGGACTTCCCGGTGCCGCCGATGCCGGCCACACCGATGGCGTCCACCCCGAAGCCGGATCTGCTGGCGCCGCTGGGCGGGTTCATGGTCACCGCTTCCACCATGTTCAAGACGCCCAACACCGAGCTGTACCCGGAGGTCAAGACCCCGACCGCGCCGCGCTATCACGGCCGGCACCAGCTCAACCGGCACCCGGACGGGCTGGAGAAGTGCATCGGCTGCGAGTTGTGCGCCTGGGCCTGCCCCGCCGACGCCATCTACGTCGAGGGCGCGGACAACAGCGAGGACGAACGCTTCTCTCCCGGTGAGCGTTACGGCCGCGTCTACCAGATCAACTACCTGCGCTGCATCGGCTGCGGGTTGTGCATCGAAGCGTGCCCGACCCGGGCGCTGACCATGACCAACGAGTACGAGATGGCCGACGACAATCGCGCCGGGCTCATCTACGAGAAGCAGGATCTGCTCGCCCCGATGCAGCCGGGCATGGTCGCCCCGCCGCACGCCATGTACCCCGGCGCGGACGAGGGTTCCTACTACCGCGGCGAAGTCCCCGGCGCGGCAAGCGAACTCGCCGAAGCGGAAGGGACCAAGCAATCATGATCACCGACCTGATGGCCCAACCCGCGCAGCAGATCGTCACCCACACCTCCACCGGTGAGGCCGTGCAGTTCTGGATCCTCGCGGTGGTGGCGGTGCTCGGCGCGCTCGGCATGGTCTGCGCGCGCAAGGCCGTGCACTCGGCGCTGTGCCTGGCCGCCAGCATGATCACGCTCTCGGCGTTCTACATCGCCGAGAGCGCGCTGTTCCTGGGCATCGTGCAGATCGTGGTCTACACCGGCGCGGTCATGATGCTGTTCCTGTTCGTGCTCATGCTCGTCGGCGTGGATTCCGCGGAGTCGCTGCGGGAGACGCTGCGCGGGCAGCGGCTCGCGGTCGTGGTGGTGGGCATCGGATTCGGGATGCTGCTCATCGGCGGCATCGCCCGCGGCATGGAGAGCAAGAGCGTCGCCGAGACCGGGCCCGGCCTGGGCGGCAACTACTCCATCGGGGCGCTGGCCGAACTCATATTCGTGCGCTACGTGTGGGCGTTCGAGCTGACCGGCTCGCTGCTGATCACCGCCACCATCGGCGCCATGGTGCTCGCGCACCGCGAGCGGTTCGGGCCGCCGACCGATCAGCGCACGCTGTCCAAGGAACGCTTCCGCCTGGGCACGCGGGTCACGCCGCTGCCCACACCCGGCGTGTACGCCCGCCACAATGCCGTCGACGCGCCCGCGCGGCTGCCCGACGGCTCCTTCGAGGAGCTGTCGGTGAGCACCATCCTGCGGCACCGCCGCAATCGCGCCCACACCGAAGCCGTGGTGCTGACCGTCGGCGACGGCGGCGACCTCGACGGCCGGAACGGCAACAACTCCCATGAGGAAGGCCAGCGGTGAATCCGGACAACTATCTGTATCTCTCGGCCCTGCTCTTCACCATCGGCGCGGCCGGAGTCCTGGTGCGGCGCAACGCCATCGTGGTGTTCATGTGCATCGAGCTGATGCTCAACGCGGTGAACCTGGCCTTCGTCACCTTCGCCCGCGTGCACGGCAACCTCGACGGCCAGGTCTTCGCGTTCTTCACCATGGTGGTGGCCGCCGCCGAGGTCGTGGTCGGGCTGGCCATCATCATGAGCATCTTCCGTGCCCGCCGCTCGACCTCGGTCGACGACGCGAACCTGCTGCGGTACTGACATGGATACCGCACAGACGATGCTGTGGCTGCTGCCGGCGCTCCCGCTCGGCGGCGCCGTATTCCTCCTGTTGATCGGCAAGACCAGCGACAAGTGGGGCCACATTCCCGGCACCCTGCTGGCGTTGGGCTCGTTCGGGGTCGCGGCGTGGGCGTTCAGCGAGATGCTGGACCGGCTCGATGCGGAACGGGCCGTGCACTACAACCTGTTCGAGTGGGCCCCGGTGACCGGGCTGAAGGTGGACTTCGCGCTGCAGCTCGATCAGCTGTCGATGTGCTTCGCGCTGCTGATCACCGGTGTCGGGTCACTGATCCACATCTACTCGATCGGCTACATGGCCGACGATCCGGGACGGCGGCGATTCTTCGCCTACCTCAACCTGTTCCTGGCCGCCATGCTGGTGCTGGTCCTCGCCGACAACTTCCTGGTGCTGTACCTGGGCTGGGAAGGCGTGGGTCTGGCGTCCTACCTGCTGATCGGGTTCTGGTACCAGAAGCCTTCCGCCGCAACGGCGGCCAAGAAGGCGTTCGTGGTGAACCGGGTCGGCGACATGGGGCTGGCCATCGCACTGATGATCATGTTCGCCACCTTCGGCAGCGTCGACTTCCGCACCGTGTTCGGGGCCGCGAATCAGGCGAGCACCGGAATCCTCACCGGCATCGGACTTCTGCTGCTGCTCGGGGCCTGCGGCAAGTCCGCGCAGGTGCCGTTGCAGTCCTGGCTCGGGGACGCGATGGAGGGCCCGACCCCGGTGTCGGCGCTCATCCACGCGGCCACCATGGTCACCGCCGGCGTCTACCTGATCGCCCGCTCCAACCCGATCTTCGACCTCGCGCCGGGCGCGCAGGCGGCCGTGATGGCCGTCGGCGCGGTCACTCTCCTCTTCGGGGCGATCATCGGTTGCGCCAAGGACGACATCAAGAAGGCCCTCGCCGCCTCGACCATGAGCCAGATCGGCTACATGGTGCTCGCCGCCGGGCTCGGCCCGGTCGGGTACGCGGCGGCCATCATGCACCTGCTCACCCACGGCTTCTTCAAGGCCGGACTGTTCCTCGGCGCCGGCTCGGTCATGCACGCCATGAACGACGAGACCGATATGCGCCGCTACGGCGGACTGCGCACGCTGCTGCCGATCACCTACGCCACCTTCGGGCTCGGATACCTTGCGATCCTGGGTGTTCCGCCGTTCGCGGGGTTCTGGTCCAAGGACCGGATCATCGAGGCGGCGTTCGCGCACGGCGGGGTCGGCGGCGTCGTCACCGGTCTGGCCGCGCTGAGCGGCGCGGGGATCACCGCGTTCTACATGACCCGCGTCATGATCTTCACCTTCTTCGGCGAGCGCCGCTGGAAGGAAGGCACCCACCCGCACGAGGCGCCCGCCTCCATGACGGGGCCGATGATCCTGCTGGCGTTCGGGTCGGTGTTCTCCGGCATGCTGTTCGCCTACGGGTCCGCGCTCACCAACTGGCTGGCGCCCGTCGTCGGCGAACACCACGGCGAACCGATGATTCCCGCCTGGGCCATCACCTTCTTCGCGCTCGCGGTGGTCGCGGCCGGCGTGTGGGTGGCCTACGACCAGTACGCGAAATCCCCGATCCCCGAAACCGCGCCCGCCGGACCCGCGCTCGTCGAAGCCGCCCGCCGCGACCTCTACGGCGACGTCGCCAACGAGGCCGCGTTCATGCGTCCCGGTCAGCACCTGACCCGGTCGCTGGTGTTCGTCGACAACCGCGGTATCGACGGTCTGGTCAACACGACGGCCGCGGTCATCGGCGGTCTGTCGGCCCGGATCCGGCGCGTGCAAACCGGATTCGTGCGCTCCTACGCCCTGTCCATGTTCACCGGCGCGGCCCTGGTGGTCGCCGCCCTGCTGGCGGTGAGGTTCCTGTGAACGATCTTGCCAACGCACCGCTGAACTCGGTGAGCGACTTCCCCTGGCTCACCGTGCTGTGGGCGGTGCCGCTCGCCGGAGCGGCGCTCGCGCTGCTGTTCCCGGCGGGTCAGCGCACCGCGGTGCGAGCCTTCGCGCTGATCGTGTCGCTGGGCACCCTCGGCATCGGCATCTGGCTGGCCACCCGGTTCGAAACCGGTGGGGCGCAATACCAGTTCGTGGAGGACCGCCAATGGATCCCGGCGTTCGGGGCGAGCTACACGGTCGGCCTCGACGGGATCGCGCTGGTGCTGGTGCTGCTGACCGCCGGACTGGTGCCGCTGCTGCTCATCGCCGGATGGCAGGACGAACGGGACGTCGGCACCGGGCCGCGGGTCGCGCACTACTACGTGGCGCTCACCCTCGTCGTGGAATCGATGGTGCTGGTCTCGTTCACCGCGTTGGACATTCTGCTGTTCTACGTGTTCTTCGAGGTCATGCTCATCCCGATGTACTTCCTCATCGGCGGCTTCGGCCCCCGCACCGGGGATGTCGCGGCGCGCCGGCAGCGGGCCCGGGCGGCGGTGAAATTCCTGCTGTACAACCTGTTCGGCGGGCTCATCATGCTGGCCGCGGTCATCGGCCTCTACGTCATCACCGCGCGCGAGAAGCTGGGCAGCCACGGCGGCGGCACCTTCGACTTCCGGACCGTCATGGAAGCGGCCAACTCCGGGCAGCTCGGCGCCACACCGGCGGTGCTGAACGCGCTGTTCCTCGGATTCATGTTCGCGTTCGCGGTGAAGGCCCCGCTCTGGCCGCTGCACACCTGGCTGCCGGACGCCGCGGTCGCAGCCACCCCCGCCAGCGCGGTGCTCATGATGGCGGTGGTCGACAAGGTCGGCACCTTCGGCATGCTGCGCTACTGCCTGCTGCTGTTCCCCTCGGCCACTTCGACTTACGCGCCACTGATCAGCGTGCTCGCGGTGATCGGCATCGTATACGGGGCGCTGCTCGCGATCGGGCAGACCGACGTCATGCGGCTGATCGCCTACACCTCGATCTCGCACTTCGGGTTCATCATCCTGGGCATCTTCGCGCTCACCACCCAGGGCGGCACCGGGGCGACGCTGTACATGGTCAACCACGGGATCTCCACCGCCGCACTGTTCCTCATCGCCGGGTTCCTGGTGTCGCGGCGGGGCTCGCGGCTCATCGACTCCTTCGGCGGGGTCCAGAAGGTCGCGCCGGTGCTGGCGGGCACCTTCCTCATCTCCGGACTCGCCACCCTGTCACTCCCCGGCCTGGCACCGTTCATCAGCGAATTCCTGGTCCTGATCGGCACTTTCACCCGCTACCCGGTAGCCGCCGTGATCGCGGCGTCCGCCCTGGTGCTCGCCGCGCTGTACGTGCTGTGGATGTACCAGCGGATGATGACCGGCCCGGTCAAGGAAGGCAACGAGCGCCTCTACGACCTGCTCCCCCGCGAAATGGTGGTCGTGGTCCCGCTGATCATCGCCCTGCTGTTCCTCGGCGCGTACCCCAAGCCGGCGCTGGACCGGATCGACCCGGCCGTCGCCCGCACCCTCACCACCATCGGACAGCACAATCCGGCCCCGGCCGTGCAGCCGGAAGCCGCCCAGACGAACCCCGGAGGTGCCCACAAATGAGTGGAGGTCTGCTGCTCACCGCCGGATTCGAGACGCGGCTCGCCGCGACCGTCCCGGCGCCCAGCATCGAATACCGGTATCTGTCACCGATGCTCATCGTGTTCGGCGTGGCCGTGGCGGGGGTGCTGGTGGAGGCGTTCACGCCGCGCGCGTCGCGATATCTGATCCACCTGGTGCTCGGGCTGGGCGGACTGGCGGTCGCGCTGGGCGCGGTCATCGGGCTGCGCGACGTCACCGCCACCGCGGTGGTGGGAGCCGTTGCCATCGACGGGGTTTCCCTGTTCCTGCAGGGCACCATCCTGGTCGTCGGCATCCTCGGGTTGCTGTTCATCGCCGAGCGGCGCGCGGACCGGATGCCGGTCCGGCGCGAAGGGCCCGGCACCTGGAGCCTCACGGCGTCGCGGGGCGGGGTGGATGCCTTCGCGCCGCAGGCGGCCTCCACTCCGGGCAGCCTCGATGAAATCGCCGCCACGAAAGCGGGAATCGCGACCACCGAGGTCTTCCCGCTCACCATGTTCGCGCTCGCGGGCCTCATGCTCTTCCCCGCCTCCAACGATCTGCTGACCATGTTCGTGGCGCTGGAAGTGCTGTCGCTGCCGCTGTATCTGCTGTGCGGGCTCGCCCGCCGGCGTCGCCTGCTGTCGCAGGAGGCCGCGCTGAAATACTTCCTGCTGGGCGCGTTCTCGTCGGCCTTCTTCCTGTACGGCATGGCCTTGCTCTACGGCTACGCGGGCACCATTCGGCTGCAAGGCATCGCCGAAGCGGTGGCCCGCGACGGCGGACAGTCCCACACCCTGGCCGTCATCGGCGTCGCCATGCTCGCGGTGGGCCTGCTCTTCAAGATCGGCGCGGTCCCGTTCCAGTCCTGGGTCCCCGACGTGTATCAGGGCGCCCCGACCCCCGTCACCGCATTCATGGCCGCCGCCACCAAGATCGCCGCGGTCGGCGCCTTGATGCGGGTGCTGTACGTGGCGGTCCCCGCCCTGCGCAACGACTGGCGGCCGGTCTTCGCGGCCGTAGCCATCGCCACCATGGTTGTCGGCGCGATCCTCGCCATCACCCAGACCGACATGAAACGCATGCTCGCGTATTCCTCGGTGGCGCATTCCGGTTTCATCCTCACCGCCATCGTCTCCGCCACCACCGCCGGCATCTCCTCCACACTCTTCTACCTGGCGGTCTACGGCCTCGGCACCGTCGGCGCCTTCGCCCTGGTCAGCCTGGTCCGCGACGAAAACGGCGACGAGGCAACAGCTCTCCCCGCCTGGGCGGGCATGGGCCGCCGCTCCCCCTGGCTGGCCATCACCTTCTCCCTGTTCCTCCTCTCCTTCGCCGGCATCCCCCTCACCAGCGGCTTCATCGCCAAATTCGGCGTCTTCGCCGCAGCCACCGGCGGCGAAGCGGCAACCCTCGTAATCGTCGGTGTCATCTCCAGCGCCATCGCCGCCTTCTTCTACATCCGCGTCATCGTCCTGATGTTCTTCACCGACGCCCCCACCACCCCACCCACCGTCGTCTACCCCACCCTCACCAGCACCGTCATCGCCCTCACCGCCGCGTCCACCCTGGTCCTCGGCATCTTCCCCCAGCCCCTCCTCGACCTCGCCGAGAACGCCGCCACCTTCACGCACTGAATCACCGAAAGAGCGGGCCCGCTGCGAATCACGCAGCGGGCCCGCTCTTTTCGTTCCCCCGCCCCGGGTATCGATGCCCAAGGAACTCAGGGCACACAATCTGACCCACGCTTGCTTCACAGTCGATAACCTCGGCCCTCGACCCTGCTGAACCGAGAGGACCATCAGTGCCCAATCTGAATAGTCGAGCCAAACTTCGCGGAACATTAGCCGCCGCGGCACTTCTCACCGGCCTGACTGTGGGCGAAGGCGCCGCGGTTGCCGCACCGGCCGATGTGCAACCCGCCGCGTCTACCGGGTCCGCGAGTGCCTCCGGGACAATGTCGGCGGAGATGGTACCGGTGATCAATGACGGTTCGGCCGGAATCACTGCGGGTTCGGCCGATGCATGGTCGTCGTCCCTACTCGGGCCGACCCTGCAAATGCTCTTCGGATGTGGCGGTCATTTGGTATCGAATTGCCCTCCTGGGACAAACGGATCGTTCTGATTTCTATCGTCACCACGTCAATCCCGCACATTCCTGCGGCGGGGAACTCTTAACCAAACGAACTGGGAGACTCACAGTGTCCGGATCTCATAATCGGAGCAGGCTTCGCGGAACACTCGCTGTCGCTGTGCTTTTCACCGGCCTGGCCGCCGCCAAGGGGATAGCAGTCGCCGCCACTCCGACCAGCGTTCAGCCAGTCGCGACGAGCGGGTCGGCGAGTAATTTCGCATCGATGTCCTCGGACTCGCTGCCCGTGTTGGCCACGGGTTCGAGCGCACTGTACGCGTCGCCGCTGGCTCCGCTCCTGAATGCGCTGTTCGGATGTGGCGGTTCGCTGATTTCGCAATGCCCTCGAGGGTCCGGCGTCGGATAGTCGAAGTCCCCTACCCCGCCACGCAACTCCGACAAGGGCCCCACGGTGGATTACACTCGCATCTTCATGTTGGTGATACCGGCATATTTGTTCACAATAGTCATCGAATGGGCTTCCTGGCGTCGCAGTGCGGGCGGGGATCGGACGCGTGGATTCTATCGTCCCGATACCTGGAACAGTGTGGTGATCGGTATCGCGAGCAGGGTTACCCGTTCGCTGGAGAACCTGCTCGTCCCATTCTCTTTCGTCCTCGTCGGGGCCGTTCTGACGCCGATTCAGCTGCCCGCCGATCGATGGTGGACCTGGGGCATCGGACTGATCGCGACCGATTTCTGCTACTACTGGGGACATCGGGCCGACCACCGGGTTCGCATATTGTGGTCGGCGCACAGTGTGCATCACTCCAGTGAGCAGTTCAATTTGACCACCGGGATCCGGATGCCATTCCTGATGCCCTACGCAACTTTTCTCCATAATGCCGCGTTCATGCCCGCAGCCCTGATCGGCGTCCCGCCGTACATCATCTTCTTCTGGCAGTTCGCCAGCTCGATCTACCAGTGGCCCATACACACCCAGCGCATCGGCTTCCTGGCTGCACCGATCGAGTACATCTTCAACACCCCCTCGCACCACCGCGTCCACCACGGCGCCGACAATCCCTACCTGGACAAGAATTACGGTGCCGTCTTCATCATCTGGGACCGCATGTTCGGCACCTACGCCCATGAATCCACCCCCGTGACCTACGGATTGACGAAGAACATCGGGACCTTCAATCCGATCAAGACGAACTATCACGAGTTCATGGCCATGCTGGCGGACATCGGCCAGGCTCGGGGTGCGCGGCCGACGCTGCGCGCGGTATTCGGCCCGCCTACCGCTCGGGTCGACTCGATTGCCTGATTGAGCAACCGCCCGGTCTCCGCCGCAACCACCCTCCAATGGCTGGCCGTCCTCGCCCTCCTCATCACCTTCCACACCATCTACGTCACCCGCAACGACCTGAAGGTCTGAGCCGGCTCGAGATGCGGCCCGGCCGGACTGGTTGCACCGGGCCGCACTGGCGTCCTCGTCACTCGATCGGGACATCGTTTCCGGCAACGAGTCCCAGATCCCCGTCGTAGCGGCGGTAGAGCAGGCGGCCGCGTCGATCGGACGGATCGGTGAAGAAGAGGAAGGGCAGGCCGTGGGCGCACAGTCGGGTGATCGCCTCCGCTTCGGTGAAATCCCTTGTCGGACGGGGGTTCATGGTCAGAGGCCGCCAGGTTGCCGTGAGGGGCGGACGCAGCTGCCGCTGCCGGGCCATCCGGACCCCCAGCGGCCCGGCCCAATACACGACCGCGTCCTCTCCGGTCTCGGCGTCGGTGAACAGGTGGGCGTCGAAGTCCATGCGGTCCATGGCCGCGGTCGCACCGACCGGATCGAACACGTTCAGGTGACAGTGCTTACGCCGGACGATCGCCCGATCGTCGCTCACGAACGCCGGCGCCGCGCGGCCCGGATCCGGTGCCCAGCGCGGCTCCGCTGTGCCGGTGAGCCGGTCCAATTGGCGGTCGAGTCGCTCGGCGGCGAAGGTGAGCGCGAACCCGCCGGGTCCTTCGGCCTGTACGCGGATCGCGGTCCCGCGAAACCGCGTGTTCACCTGCGCGATCGTCGTCGCGCCGAAGGTCCCGCTCCGCGCGAGCCGGACACTCGCCGGAGACTCGATATGGTGCCGCCGCAGCACGGACCGGATCACTCGGTCGGCTCGCACCTGCTCCATGGCGGTGATCGGTCCGCGCGACACCACTGCGACCGTGGGCCCCGAAACCGCCACCTTTTCCGTATTCATCGATCACGCCCCTCGTTCCCTGCCGATGCCGCCGAATGGCAACGCCCCCCATGCCACCATCCGGCGTTCGCCCCGGAACAGGGTCCAAGGTCCTCGCGGGTCACTTCCCGGAGCGCACCGGGGCCGTCGCCACCCCGCTCCAGCCGGCCCGTGCACCCGATTCCCCGATGCGATAGACCTGGACGGTCGCGGCCACGCCCGCCGCGATGGTCAGCACGGCCACCGCGCCGACGAGCGTCCGCGACAGCGCGCGACCCCGGTTCTCGCTGACGTGGATCACGGCCAGCAGGATCGCCACGGCCAGCAACGGGAGCGCGAAGTAGATGAACGTGTCGCCGAGGTGAGTGTGGCTGCGCAGGTCCGGGTTCCGCCCGACCCGCCGCTCGAGCCACTCGCCCGCCTCCGTGGTGATCGGTGTCAGCACCGCGATCACGACCGCGAGCGCGACCGTCAGCCAGACCAGGCGCCGCCGCACGGCCGGCCACAGCGCCGACAGGATCGCCAGCAGTGCGGTCAGCGGCACCAGCACCACGACGGCGTGGACCAGCAGTAGGTGGGCCGGAAGCCCATTGATCGTGGACATCAGCGACTTCCGTTCGGATCGGCGGCATTGCGGACAAGCTTTCACAGACCCGCTGTGAGAACGCTGAGGCCACCGCGCGAGACCGCTGGGAGCGAACTGCGAACGAAGGGCGCACAGCTCGATGACCTGTGCGCCGCATCGTCGGTGACGCTCAGTTCGCAGCGGCCGCGTCCGGTGCCGCAGTCCCCTCCGGCCAGCGCCAGTCGGCGATCTCCGGCGGGTCGACGCCGTAGCGACGGGCGTAGACGTCGGCGGCTTCGCGGCGGGCGGCGAACTGCTCGGTGAGCGGTGCGAGCTGTTCGGCCAGGCGAGGCACCTCGGCGAGGGCGGCGGCCGCCAGGGTGAAGCGGTCGATGCCGTTCATCGCGCACATGCTGAACGGTGTGGTGGTGGTGCCGTTGTCGGTGAAGCCGTGGACGTGCATACCGTCGTGGCCCGGGCGGCGGTAGGCGATGCGGTGGATCAGCCACGGGTAGCCGTGGAAGGCGAAGATCACCGGGGCGTCGGTGAAGACGGAGCGGTAGTCGGCGTCGGAGATGCCATGAGGGTGACGGTCGGGCGGGAACAGGCGGGCCAGGTCCACCACGTTGACCACGCGAACCGCCAAGTCCGGCACCGTGTCCCGCAGCAGCGCCGCCGCGGCCAGGGTCTCCTGGGTGGGGACGTCGCCCGCACAGGCCAGCACGACCTCGGCAGGACGATCGGAATCCGTACTCGCCCACCGCCATACGCCGAGTCCGCGTTCGCAGTGCGTGCGAGCCGCGTTGTCGTCGAGGTATTGCAGCGCGGGCTGCTTGCCCGCGACCACGACATTGACCCGGCCGCGGCTGCGCAGGCAATGATCGAAGACGTGCAGCAGGCAGTTGGCGTCCGGCGGCAGATACACCCGGCTGACCTCGGGTCGCTTGCTGAGCACGTGGTCGATGAAGCCGGGATCCTGATGCGAGGCTCCGTTGTGGTCCTGCCGCCACACATGCGAGGTGATCAGGTAGTTGAGGCTGGGAATGGGCTCACGCCAAGGAAATTCGGCCGCCATGTGCAGCCATTTGGCGTGCTGTACCACCATCGAGTCGATGACGTGCGCGAACGCCTCGTAGGTCGAGAACACCCCGTGGCGACCGGTCAGCAGATAGCCCTCGAGCCAGCCCTGGCACAGGTGTTCGGAGAGCACCTCGAAGACACGGCCATCCGGCGAGAGCCGGTCGTCGCCGGCGATGCGCCGTTCGCGCCAGCGTCGGCCGGTGACCTCGAGAATGGCGTCCAGCCGATTGGAGGTGTGTTCGTCCGGGGAGAAGAACAGCAGGTTGTGTGGATTCTCGACCAGCGCATCGCGCAGGTAACCGCCCAGCACCCGGGTGGCCTCGGCCGATTCGGTTCCGGGCGTCGCGAATCGGAGGCTGTAGTCGGTCGGGCAGGGTAGCTGCAGGTCGGCGCTGTCGTGGCCGTGCGCGGCGCGGTTGGCGCTCATCCGCAGGCCCTTCGGGTGCAGGCCCGCGATCCGCTCCACCGGATGGCCGGCGGCGTCGAAAAGCTCCTCGGGATGATAGGAGCGCAGCCAGTCCTCCAATTGCGCAAGGTGTTCCGGATTCTCACGGACGCCCGCGAGCGGCACCTGGTGGGCCCGGAAGGTGCCCTCGACGCGGACGCCGTCCACCGTCGCCGGGCCGGTCCACCCCTTCGGGGTCACCAGCACGATCATCGGCCGGCACGGGTCGCGCGGACCGAGTCCGAACTCGGCGTCGTCGCGGATCTCGCGAATCCGTGCCATCGCCTCGTCGAGCACGGTCGCGTATCGTGCGTGCACCTCGGCCGGATCGGAGCCCTCCACATACATCGGCTCCCAGCCCTGCGAGCTGAGCAGCGCGTCGAGCTCACCGCGCGACATGCGCGCCAGCAGCGTCGGATTCGCGATCTTGTAGCCGTTGAGGTGCAGGATCGGCAGCACGGTCCCGTCGGTGACGCGATCGAGGAACATCGACCCGTGCCAGCTGGTGGACAGCGCGGCGGTCTCGGCCTCGCCGTCACCGATCATGCAGGCCACCACCAGATTCGGATTGTCCAGTGCCGCACCGGTGGCATGGGCGAGCGAGTAGCCCAGTTCGCCACCCTCGTGGATGGAGCCCGGCAGATGCGGCGAGGCATGGCTGGGCACTCCGCCGGGGAACGAGAACTGCCGGAACAGCTCCCGCATCCCGGCCAGGTTCTGCCCCACCTCCGGGTGCCGCAGCGAGTAGGTGCCTTCGAGCCAGGTCGCGGCGGTGAGCGCCGCCGCGCCGTGGCCGGGGCCGAGCACGAACAGCATCTCCTGCCCGGTGCGCATGATGACGCGATTGAGGTGGGCGTAGGTCAGGGTCACCCCGGGCACGGTGCCCCAGTGCCCGATCAGCCGCTGCTTGATGTGTTCGGGCCGAAGCCTTTCGGTGAGCAGCGGGTTGTCCATGAGATAGATCTGACCGGCGGCGAGGTAGTTCGCCGCCCGCCACCACGCGTCCAGATCGACCAGATCGTCCCGGATTCCGGTTTCGGAGCCGGGCATGGTCCTTGTCATCGCTTGGTCTCCTTGCCGTCGTCGTGCACGACCATCACCGGGCAGTGCGCATGCTGAATCACGTAGTGAGCGGTGGATCCGAGCAGCAGGCCGGCGAACCCGCCGCGACCGCGGTTGCCGACCACGACCAGTTGCGCGGTCTTCGACAGCTCGGTCAACTCGGCCGCGGGCCCGGCGACAGCGACCTCCCGGGTCACCTCGACGTCCGGGTACTTCTCCTGCCAGCCCGCCAGCCGCTCGGCCAGCACGGCCTCCTCGATATCGTCGAGGTTCCCGGTCATCGCCGCGCTCACGTCCCCTGCGAACTGCCCGGTATCCCAATCACTCCACGCATGCATCGCGACCAGGCCCGTGCGCCGCTCGGAGGCCTCGGCGAACGCCGCGGCGATGGCGACCTCGCTGGTCTTGCTTCCATCCACGCCGACCACCACGGGACCGGTGGTGCGGACCGCGCCGCCGGTGTAGGGGTCCGGCCGCACCACGATGATCGCGCCGCGCGCGTGGCTGGTGACCGCGAACAGGGTCGAACCGAGATGCGCGAGAGTTCCGGCGGTAGCGGACGCGCCGATCACCACGGCGAAGGCGTTGGCACTGTCCTCGATCAGCAGCTGAGCGGCGGTGTCGCCGGACATCGACGACGTGACCTGCACCGCCGGGTCGTACTCGCCCGCGACCACCAGCGCCCGCGCGATCAGCGCCTGGCCGGCTGCTTTGACGCTGTCGATCAGCGGCTGCGTCGCGACCGCGTAGGTACCGACGCCGCGGCTGACGCCCACCAGGTCCATGCCGTGGACGATGTGCAGTCGCCGCCGGTGCTGCGCGGCGTACTCCACCGCCCAGCGCAGGGCACGCGCAGCGCCTTCCGAGCCGTCCACGCCCACCACCACGGGCGCCGCGGCCAGCCGATGCGGATCGTCGAATTGCTGCTGTGTCATCGTGACCTCCGGAGTGAGGTGAAGTCGTCGGCACCCGTATCGGGCTGGTTCTCTCACGGTAGGAACGCGACCTGCCTCACGACTGCGGGCGATCGTCCTCGAACCGGGGACCAAAGGCCTCTGCGCGGCGGCTCTGACCAGGTGATGGGACTTCAGCCGCCATTGGTCACCACCGGATCGAGGACAATGGCCCTGCTGCCCGCCCCGCCCCGCGGGCCAGGCTGACTGCCATGGATTCTCCCGCACCCGCGCACACCGCCGCGATCGCGGCACTGGTCCTCGGCACGGTCATGGTCGTCGCGATCCCCGCAGCCACCGTCTACCTGTCCGCTTGGGCGCGGATGTACGGCGCGGTGCTGGTCTACCTCGCGTTCGTCGAATATCTGGCGGTCGCGGTGGGGCTGGCCCGATGGGGCGTCCATCAGTTGCGTTCCTGATCACGATCGGGCACGAAATCCGCTGTCCCCAGCGGGATTCGCACGGTGGCGCCGGCCGCCAGCATCGTGGTGACGCCGTCACAGTGGATCTCGACGGGATCGGCGCGGCCCGCGTCCGCGGCGACCTCCAGCAGGCCGGCGCTGATCCGGATCGCGAGGCGGTGACCCCGGTAGATGATCGAGTAGCGCAGCTCCCCCAGTCCGCTCGGCCAGCACGGGTTGAAGATCAGGCGATCGGACCGGATCTCCATCCCGGTGTAGCACCGCTGCACCAGGTCGACGCTGCCGGCCATGGCGCCCAGATGAATTCCCTCCTCCGTGGTGCCGCCCTGGATGTCGGCGACATCGGAGTCGAGGACCCGGTCGAAGAAGTCCATGGCCTGCACCCGGTGCGCGCGAGCCAGCACCCACGCGTGGACCAGCGCGCTCAGCGTGGAGCCGTGTGAGGTCCGGGCCAGGTAGTAGTCGATGGTCCGCGGGATCATCTCCCCCGGCAGCTCGTACCCCAGACGCTCCAGCACGTCCCGCAATTCGTCGGCCGAGAGCAGGTAGAACAACATCAGCACATCGGCCTGCTTGGCGGCCCGGTACCGATTGACGTCGTCGCCCTCGGCCTCGAGGATGCGATCGAGCCGCTGGATCTCGCCGTAGCGCTGCCGATAGCCGTCCCAATCGAGTTCGTCCAGCCGCTCGTAGCCGTCGAACTGACTGATGACGCCGTCGTGGAACGGCACGAACATGCGGCGGCTCACGTGCTCCCATCGGGCGACCTCCGCGGGCGCGACGCGCAGTGATTCCAGCAGCTCCGCGCGCGCCCGCGGGGTCAGCCGCTCCAATGCCTCCTGGGCGCGCAGCAAGGTCCACACCGCCATCACGTTGGTGTAGGCGTTGTCGTCGACACCGGACCCGGGCGCACCGGGCGAACCGGTGTGGAATTCGTCGGGTCCGATGACACCGCGCAGGTGATATCGGTCGTGCCGGGGATCGTAATCGGCCAGGCTCGCCCAGTATCGGGCGATCTCGACCAGTAGTTCGGCCCCGTAGTCGGTGAGGAATTCGATGTCGCCGGTCGCCTGGTAGTACTGCCACACGGTGCAGGCGATGGCGCTGCCGATGTGATGGGCGCGAGGGCTCGGATCCGGATTCCAGTGCCCCGACAGCGGATTCAGATGCAGGAGCTGGCTCTCCTCGCGTCCGTCGGAACCCGACTGCCACGGGAACATCGCTCCGCGCTGACCCGCCGCGGCGGCCGCCCGGCGCGCCTCGGGCAGTCGCCGGTACCGGTACCGCAACAGTCCACGGGCCAGTCTCGGGAAGCGCGGGGTGAGGACCGGGTACACGAACAGCTCGTCCCAGAAGACATGCCCGCGATACGCCTCGCCGTGCAGGCCGCGTGCGGGCACCCCGACATCGAGGTCGGCGGTGTGCGGCGACAGGGTCTGCACCAGGTGCAGCAGATGCAACCGGATCACCCGGGTCGCCCGGTCACCGCCGTCGAGGTCGATGCGCAGCCGATCCCACAGGTGTTCCCAGGCCGCGGTGTGGGATTCGAGCAGCTCCGCGAAGCCGCCGGCACCGCGCAACGCCCGCGCGGCCTCGTCGTCCGGGGCCGAGACGGCGTGGTCGCGGCCGGTGACCACGGCCGCGACCTTCTCCAGCACGACCGTGTCCCCCTCGGCCAGCGCGACACCGTGGTCGTGTCCGATCGCCCCCTGCGCTTCCACGAGTTCGGTTGCGGGACAAAGTTTCACCTCGTCCCGGTGCAGGGTGCCGCGCGCGGCGGTCGCCACCGGGATCCCCGACTGCCCGGTGCGCACGACCAGCAGCACCGATTCGGGCGACAGCTCGCGCGCCGACACCGGCTCGAGGTGCTCGCCCGACAGTTCGCGGTACCGTGCCACCAGGCCGTTGCGCACGCCGCCGTCCACCATGGATCGGAAGACCACGGTGCCCGACCAGTTCTCGGCGGTCACCGCTGTCTCCAGCGCACACAGGTGCGGGGAGTGCATGGCCGCGAAACGACGCTGACTCACCCGCGTGATACGCCCGGCGGCGTCGCGGAAGCGGAACCGACGCAGCAGGACCGCCCGCCGCAGATCGAATTCCTGCCGGTAGGAAAGCAATTCGACGGAATCGATGTCGAGCCAGTCCGCGTCACCGATGCGGAAGGTGACCGGAAGCCAGTTCGGCAGGTTCACCAGGCTCTCGTTGCCCACGGTCCGCCCTGCGACCTGGTCGAAGAGCCGGTTGTAGGTCCCGGCCACATAGGTGCCCGGATAGTGGTGCGCCCCGGCCGCGCATTCGGGCGCGGCGCCCCGGGTGGCGAGGTAGCCGTTGCCGACCGTGCACAACGCCTCGCGCAGGCGCTCGTGCGCCGGGTCGTACCCATCGAAGGCGAGCACCCA
Organism: Nocardia tengchongensis; assembly: GCF_054781395.1. Lineage (NCBI taxonomy): Bacteria > Bacillati > Actinomycetota > Actinomycetes > Mycobacteriales > Nocardiaceae > Nocardia > Nocardia tengchongensis. The sequence goes on along the minus strand of NZ_BAAGUM010000015.1, from coordinate 239,974 downwards.
CGCATCCGATACGGCCCCGGTCGATTCGGCGTCCAACAGCCCGGTCAGGTCGTCGAGGAACGCACGCACGCCGTCAGGTCCCGGCAGCGCGAAGCGGGCGGCGGTGCGCCGGTCCCCGTTCTCGTCGTGGCGGACCACCACCGAGATCCCCTCGGCCTCGATCGCGTCGAAGGCGTCCTCGTCGGTGAGGTCGTCGCCGAGGTAGATCGGCAGGGTCGGCGTGGTGAGGTGGCCCAGGATCCAGCGCAGCGCGGTTCCCTTGTCCCAGTCCACATCCGGTCGCAGTTCCACGACCTTGCGCCCACCCGTCACCCGCAGGCCCCGATCGCGCGCTCGAGCGTGCACCGCGGCCGTCACCGCGGGTACCCGATCCGGAGCCACGCGCCGGTAATGCACCGCGACGGCGAACCGTTTGTGCTCCACCAGAACTCCGGGGATATCGCGCAGTGACCGCTCGAGTTCCGCGGCCGCCGCGGCGAGGGCGAGCTCCGCGCCCGGCGCCGCATCGTGCACGTGGGTCGTACCGTCGGGGGCGAGCAATTCGAATCCGTGACATCCGGCGTACCAGAGTCCGTCCACCCCCACCCGCTCACGCAGATCCGCGAGCTCACGACCGCTCACGATGGCCACCGGGCACCGCGAGGCCAACCGCTGCAGCGCCGGGGCGGCGCCGTCCACCAGGGCCGCGGCGCCCGGATCCGGCACGATGGCCGACAGCGTGCCGTCGAAATCGAGGAGGACCGAAGCCTTTTCGGTATCGAGCAGGTCGCCGAGCCGGGCCGGGCTCGCCTCGGGCAGCTCCGACATCCGCCGGAAACCGCTGCGCAGCCCCACCTGTCCGAGATCGGCGACCACCACATCGGCTCCGTGTTCGGCGAGCCGGTCCCCGTGCCCGCCCCGGTCCACGCCGATCACCAGACCGAAACCGCCTGCGCGCCCGGCCGCCACGCCGGCCTCCGCGTCCTCCACGACGATGGTCCGTTCCGGTTCGGCGCCGAGCCGGCGTGCGGCCTCGAGCAGCATCGCGGGGTCGGGTTTGCCCGCCAATCCCAGCTCGTCGGCGACGATCCCGTCCACGCGCACACCGAACAGATCACCGATGCCGGCCGCGCGCAGGACCTCGGCGCAGTTGCGGCTGGCCGAGAAGACCGCGACGCCGATGCCCGCGGCCTGCAGGCGGCGCACCAGCGCCACGGTGGTATCGAAGGCGGGTATTCCGTCGCGGGTGAGCCGGGCCTTGAACAGCCGGTCCTTGCGATTGCCCAGCGCGCAGACCGTCCCGGCGTCCTCGCCGTCGGCGGGATCGCCGTACGGGAGCGAGATGCCGCGCGCGGCAAGAAAATTGGTGACGCCCTGGTATCGGGGGACGCCGTCGACCCAGCGCAGATAGTCGTCGGCGCCGAACGGTGACCGATCCTCGCCGACCACGACCGAACGATGGTCCAAGAAGTCGTCGAACGCTTCTTTCCAGACCGCCGCGTGGACCGAAGCGCTGTCGGTCACCACCCCGTCCATATCGAAGATCACCGCATCGTGGCGCCGCGCATCGATCAGCGGCGCGGCCTGTGTGTGCTCGTCCACGACTTCAGCCTGCGACGCGCGCGCGGCGAAGCCAAGGGTCCAGTAGCACCGTAACGAGGACCAACGGCCCCTGCGGCCAGGACGGCCCCCGTCCTAGCGTGAGTCCATGAGCCCACTACCCAGCGGTGACACGATCGAGCAGGCCGTCCGGCTGTCCGGTCGCGCACCCTCGTTGCACAACAGCCAACCGTGGCACTGGGTCTTCGACGGCGCCACCCTGCACCTGTTCTCGGTGCGCGAGCGCATCCTGCCCGCCACCGACGAGTCCGGACGGCAGATGCTGATCAGCTGCGGTCTTGCGCTGGGCCACCTGCGGGCCGCGCTCGCAGCGGCCGGATGGCAAACCCAAGTCGCCTACTTCCCGAATCCCACCCGCCACGACCATCTCGCGACGGTCACCTTCGAACCCTCTCGCATCGTCACCGACGCCGACCTGGACCGCGCGGCCGCCATCGAGACGCGGTACACCGATCGCCTCCCGTTCACTGCTCCGGACGACTGGCGCGACTTCGAACCGGTACTGCCGGTCATCGTCGACCCGCTCGACGCCGTGGTCACCGTCCTGCCGCCCGAGGCCCGCTCCGAGCTGGCTCACGCCTCACGGCTCACCGCGGCCATGCGGCGCTACGATTCCGGCTATCAGGCCGAATTGCAGTGGTGGGCAGGACATTCACTGGACGCCGAGGGCATTCCACCGACGGCCCGGCTCTCCGCCGAGGAGCGTGAGCGCGTCGAGGTGAACCGTGTCCTCCCCGCCGTCCCCGGCGAACCACGCCGCACCGAGCTCGACGACGACCGATCCGTCGTCGTGGTCGTATCCAGCGGCGACAGCTCCGCCGACCACCTGCGCTGCGGCGAGGCGCTGTCCAACATCCTGCTCGAATGCACGGTCGCCGGCTACGCCACATGCCTGCTGACCCATGTCACCGAACTGCCGCGCAGTCGCGCGCTCATCCGTACGCTCACCGGCCGGGACGAGCAGCCACAGGTCCTGATCCGCATCGGCGGCGTCCCCGCGTCCGAGCAACATCAACCCCGGACACCGCGGCTGCCCCTCGCTCAGATCCTCCAGGTCACCGCACCCGCCGCCGCGACATCCGAATGAGTATCGGCGTTTCGCCGCGGCCAGGCCCGCGGGTTATCTTTGACCTGACAGCCCAAGAAGATGGGAACCGGCCATGACCACCGTTTTTCTCGTAGACGACCACGAGATCGTTCGCCGGGGGCTCGTCGACTTGCTCGAGAGCGATCCGGAAATCACCGTCGTCGGTGAAGCCGCCGACGCCGCGCAGGCGCTGGCCCGCATTCCCGCGCTCAAACCCGATGTCGCCGTCCTCGACGTCCGGCTGCCCGATGGCAACGGCATCGAACTGTGCCGCGATCTGCTCTCGCGCCTGGATGGGCTGCGCTGCCTGATCCTCACCTCGTTCACCGATGAACAGGCCATGATGGACGCCATCCTGGCCGGGGCCAGCGGGTACGTGGTGAAGGACATCAAGGGCATGGAACTGGCCAAGGCCATCAAGGAGATCGGGGCCGGTCGCTCGCTGCTGGACAACCGCGCCGCGGCCGCGCTCATGGACCGGCTGCGGCGCAGCACCCAGTCGGACGGCCCGCTGGCCGGGCTGACCGAGCAGGAGCGCAAACTCCTCGACCTGCTCGGCGAGGGCCTGACCAACCGTCAGATCGCCGAACGCATGTTCCTCGCCGAGAAGACGGTCAAGAACTACGTCTCGCGCCTGCTCTCCAAACTGGGCATGGAACGCCGTACCCAGGCCGCGGTGTACGCCTCCAAACTGCGTGGCGAACACCCACACCCGGTCTAGATCGACGTCGACAGCGATCCGCCGCGCCTCCCGAACGGGGCGCGGCGGTTTCGGTTCCGGCGGGTCTCGGTTCCGCGGCGGCGAGTGTCGCAAGCCGGCCCCCGAGGCCTTGGCGATCAAGTGGCGACGACCGCTGACGGGGCCGCACCGGCGTCGCCGGGCCGGTGATCGTCTCCCGTGACTTGCAGGTGTCACGTCGCGGCGGAGGGTCGAATCCACAGGTGCACAGCGCAATCCGGCTTGCGGTCCGCTGGCGTCGCGCTTCCGGACCGACCCTGGACCTCGGGGACCGACCCGCCAATTATGCGACGGGGCGCCTACCGGCCACACCGGCGGCAAGTCCTCGGCTACAAGGTCTTTGGTCCCCGGTGTGCGTGCGAGCCTGCCCTATCGATTCGGTGGATCCAGCGGAACCCTCGAAGTCATGTCCCTCCCCGCGCCCCCGGCCGACGCGAATGCCGCGCCGCTTCACCCGGATCACGCGATATCCGCGGCGATCGCCGCATCCTTGCCCGCCGAGACGGTCCTGACCACATTGGGAACCGGCGTGGCCGGTCTCACCGAGACCGAATACGCCCGCCGGGCCGTCACGTCCGGTCCCAATGCCGTACGGACGCATCGCGCGCGAATCGGGCCGGTCGCCGCCCGGCAGTTGCGTTCTCCGCTGTTGTTGCTGCTGGCCGTGACCGCCACGGCGTCGTTCTTCCTCGGCCAGCGCACCGACGCGGTGGTCATCGGTGTGATCGTGGCGATGTCGGTGGGGCTGGGCACCGTCAACGAGTTTCGCGCCGAACGGGCCGCCGATGCCTTGCACGACCGCGTCCGACACCTGGTCGTGGTGCTACGCGACGGACAGGCTCGATCGATCGACCTCGCGGAGCTGGTTCCCGGCGACGTCGTCGAGCTGCGACCGGGAGAACTGGTGCCCGCCGATCTGCGGCTGCTCTCGTCCACCGGTCTGCACTGCGACGAGTCGGTGCTCACCGGGGAGGCCGAGCCTGCGCCGAAGTCGCCGGACGTGGTGCCCGCGGGCAGCCCGATCGCCGAGCTGTCATCCTGCGCTCTCATGGGCACGGTCGTCGCCGCCGGTACCGGCCGCGGTGTGGTGATCGCGACCGGCGGTGATGCCGAATTCGGGCGCATCGCAGCCGGTTTGGCGCACCAGGAGCCCGAGACCGAGTTCCAGGTCGGGCTGCGCCGGTTCTCGATGCTGCTGGTCCGGGTCGCCGCCGCGCTGACGATCGGCATCTTCGCGGTGAACCTGGTGCTGCACCGGCCGATCCTGGACGCGTTGATGTTCTCGCTGGCGATCGCGGTCGGGATCTCGCCCCAACTGCTCCCGGCGGTGGTGTCCACCAGCCTCGCGGCCGGGTCTCGGCTGCTGGCCCAGCGCAAGGTACTGGTGAAAAGGCTGGTCTGCATCGAGGATCTCGGCGATATCGAGGTGCTGTTCACCGACAAGACCGGGACACTGACCGAAGGCCGGATCGAGTTCCTGCGCGCGGTCCCCGCCGACGCGGCGTCCGACGGCGCCGACACCACCACGCTCGGACTGGTGTGTACCGACGGCTCGATCGAGCATGGCGCCCTGGTGGGCGGCGACGCACTCGATACCGCGCTGTGGGCGGCGCCCATCGCACAGCGGGCAGCGGCCGGCCGGTATTCGCGGCTGGCCGCCTTGCCTTTCGATCATCGGCGCCGCATGGTGTCGGTCCTGGTGGAGTCGCCCGCGGGCGAGCGGGTCCTCATCACCAAGGGCGCCCCGGAAGCCGTGCTCGCCTGCTGTGAACATGTGCCCGAATCAGCGGCCAGGGCCCTCGACGGCGAGTTCGCGGCCGGGCATCGCGTGGTCGCGGTGGCCACCCGTTCCGCGGTCGGCACCGCGGCGCTGACGACCGCCGAGGAGACCGGGCTGCGGCTGGCCGGCTTCCTCGTCTTCCTGGATCCGCCGAAATCCACTGCCGGCGCGGCCATCACCCGGCTGACGAGCCTGGGCATCGCGGTCAAGGTGATCACCGGAGATCATCCGGGTGTGGCCGCGCAGGTCTGCGAACGCCTCGGCCTGCGCCTGGACGGCACGCTCTCGGGCACCGATATCGACCGGCTCACCGACGCCGAGCTCGCCGGGAGATTGGGCGCCACCACAATTTTCGCGCGCATCGACCCGGAGCAGAAGGCGCGCATCGTGCGCGCGCAACGCTCGCTCGGCGTCGATGTCGCATTCCTCGGCGACGGTGTCAACGACGCGCTCGCCCTGCACGCCGCCGATGTCGGGATCTCCGTCGACGCCGCCACCGACGTCGCCAAGGACGCCGCCGACGTGGTGTTGCTCGAGAAGGACCTGCAGGTGCTGGCCGACGGAGTCACCCAGGGCCGGCGCGTCTTCGCCAACACCATGAAGTACGTCCTGATGGGTACCTCCAGCAATTTCGGCAATATGTTCAGCGCGGCCGGCGCGTCGGCCTTCCTGCCCTTCCTGCCGATGCTGCCCTCGCAGATCCTGCTCAACAACCTGCTCTACGACTCCAGCCAGCTCGCCATCCCCACCGACCACGTCGACGAGGAGCAGCTGGCGCGCCCCTCGCGCTGGGACATCGCACTGATCCGGCGGTTCATGCTGGTGTTCGGCCCGATCAGCTCGATCTTCGACTTCGCGACCTTCGGGATCATGCTCTGGGTCTTCCACGCCGGCGAAACACTGTTCCACACGGGCTGGTTCGTCGAATCGCTCGCCACCCAGACCTTGGTGCTGTTCGTCATCCGCACCCGCAGGACACCGTTCTTCCGCAGCCGCCCCAGTGCGGTCCTGCTGACCGCCGCACTCGCCGCGGTCGGGCTCGGCGCGGCGCTGCCCGTGACCCCCCTGGCCGCCGCGCTGGGGTTCCAGCCCCTGCCCGCCGGGTTCTTCGCCGCGCTGCTCGTCATGATCCTGGTGTATCTCGCGCTGGCCGAGGCCGCCAAACGCTGGTTCTTCCACGCCTCCGGCCCGGTGCCGGCCGTCCGAGACCGTCGCACCGACCACCGATTGCGGAGGCGCGCAGCACGTTTCGCCGCGGGGACGCGCCCGGCGCCGGGGACTTCCGCCTGATCGAGAATGGGAGATCGACGACCCGTACGCCTGAGCAGGCGCCGCTAGCTCGCCTGCTTCGCCACGAGTCGCACCCCGGTCACCAAGGTCGGCTCGATGGCGACGATGGAATCCATCATCCCGTCGACCCACGGTCGCAGCAGCGCTTCGTAACGAGCGACGCGCTCGGGATCGGTCACCGGACGCGCGATGCCCGTCACCACCACCGACCACCCCAGTTGTTCGACCGGATCGATGTCATCGGCCTCGTAGGCCACCACGACATTCGAGTCGGCCCGCACCGTCGAGGTCAGCCGCGACGTGAGCCGGGTCCGTACGATGACGATCTCACCGTCCTCGACCAGGTGATTCACCGGGCGTACGGCGGGCAACGCGTCACGGGTGAAGATCACCCGCCCGAACGGCACGCTCGCCAGCAGTCGCAGCGCCTCCTCGCGGCCCATGGCCACCGTGGCGCGGGGATCGAACGAGCGGTCGGAGGTCGCGTTCATGCGCAAGCCCCCAGCGCCCGACCCGCTCGCCGGCCGGATACCTCCGGCCGCAAGCGAATTCGGACCGATGGAGCTTCGTACACGTGCATGAACTGACAACCCTTCCTTACCCGGCCCCCTTGCATGATGCGTTCCCGATCAATGTCAGCATCGGCACCCCGATCCTCACAGGGCCGAAGGTCCCGTCTCGAACGTCCTTCCGGCACCCGCGCGGAGCGCTACCGGCCGACGGGTCCAAAGACAGCGCCTTTCGAGGAACTGTGGCCCTGTGGTGCACCCAAGTCGTGCGGTGGACTTCAGAGGAGCTCGGTCCGGAAGGGAAGGGGGCACCGTGATGCCCGATTCACGAGAACGGAATCGGGGGGAGCAGCGCGCCGGTGTCGTGAGCGCGGTGCTGCTCATCGGCACGATCACGCCGCTGCTGGCGGGAGCGATCGCCTGGGTCTGTGGCGCGATCGAAGTCGCCGGATGGTGCTGGGCCGCCGGCACGGTGGTGGCCATCGTCCCCGCGCTGTGGTGGGTGGTCTCGGCGCTGCGGCGCGGGCGGGCGGGGGTCGATCTCATCGCAGTGCTGTCGCTGGCCGGGACGCTGTGGGTGCACGAATATCTCGCGGGGGCATTGATCGCGGTCATGCTCAGCGGTGGGCACGCGCTCGACGCCGCGGCCGAGCGGCGGGCGACGCGGGACCTGCGGGCATTGCTCGAACGGGCCCCGCGCTCGGCGCGACGGCGGCGCGGGGCGACGGTGCGGGTGGTCGGACTCGACGAGATCGTCGTGGGTGACGTCCTGGTCGTCGCCGCCGGGGAGGTGGTGCCGACCGACGGCAGAATTCTGGATTCGGTTGCGGTGCTGGATGAATCGGCGTTGACCGGGGAACCGCTGCAGATCGAACGGGCGGCCGGGGAACCGGTGCGCAGCGGCGTGCTCAATGCCGGCGGCGTCTTCGAGATGCGTGCCACCGCGACCGCCGACCAGAGCACCTACGCCGGCATCGTGCGATTGGCCCGCGAAGCCGGGGCCGCCACCGCGCCCACCGTCCGGCTCGCCGATCGGTATGCCGCCTGGTTTCTGCCCCTGACCTTGGCTGTCGCCGCGGCGTCCTACTGGTTCAGCGGGTCGCTCACCCGCGCGGTGGCGGTGCTCGTGGTCGCGACGCCCTGTCCGTTGCTGCTTGCCGCGCCGGTGGCGATCGTCTCGGGACTCTCGCGTGCCTCTCGGATCGGCGTCGTGGTCCGCGGCGGTGGAGCGCTGGAAAACCTCGGCCGCGCAACCACTCTGGTCATGGACAAGACGGGCACGGTCACCGCCGGGCGGCCCGTCGTCACGGAGGTCGCCGCGGCCCCCGGCACGGATGGGACGTGGCTGCTGCGGCTGGCGGCTTCGGTCGATCAGCTGTCGCCGCATGTGCTGGCCGCTGCGATCGTCACCGAGGCGCTGACGCGGGGCCTGGGACTCGATGTCGCCACGGCGGTTTCCGAGCGCGCGGGCCACGGCGTGAGCGGCGTGGTCGATGGCCGTCGCGTACAGGTCGGCAAGCTGCCCGAGAGCACGGTCGTCCCGGAATGGGCCCGGCCGGTCATGAATCGCGCCCGGCTGGACTCCGCCGCGATCGCCTGGATCACCGTCGACGACGAGCCGCTCGGGGCCGTGCTGCTGCGCGACCCGTTGCGCCGCCACGCGCCCCGCACGCTGCGGCGATTGCGCGAGGCGGGACTGAACCGGCTCGTCATGCTGACCGGCGATCGGCCCGAACCCGCGCGGGAGGTCGCCACGGTGCTGGGCTTGGACGAGGTGTTCGCGGACCAGAGTCCGGCCGACAAGGTCGAGGCCGTGCGGCGGGAGAGCGCCCGGCAGGTGACCGTCATGGTCGGCGACGGCATCAATGACGCCCCGGCCCTCGCCGCGGCCACCGTCGGCGTGGCCATGGGCGCGCGCGGATCGACGGCCTCGTCGGAAGCCGCCGATATCGTGCTCACCACCGACCGGCTGGACCGGCTCGCCGACGCCATGGACATCGCGCGCCGGTCGCGGCGCATCGCCGTGCAGAGCGCGACCGTGGGTATGACGCTGTCCCTGCTGGCCATGGTCGTCGCCGCTTGCGGGTGGCTGCCGCCCGCGGCGGGCGCGCTGCTCCAGGAGGCGATCGACGTCACCGTGATTCTGAACGCGCTGCGGGCGCTGCGCGGCGGCCCGGCCGCCGGACGCGCGATGCCGGCCGACACCGACGATCTGCTGCGCCGTTTCGCCGCCGAACACGATGCGCTGCGCGACGCGCTCACGGCCCTGCGCGCGGTCGCCGATCGCATCGCCGAACGCCCCGACGCCGAAGCCCTGAAGGCCCTCGAGACCACGCACCGATTCCTGGTCGAGGACCTGCTGCCGCACGAGCGCGCCGAGGAGACCACGCTCTACCCCGCGCTCGCCGAGCCGCTCGGCGGATCCGAGGCCACAGCCACGATGAGCCGGGCGCACGCCGAGATCCAGCGCTTGACCACACGAATCGGCACCCACCTCGAATTCGCCCGGGCCCGTGGAGGTTTCGACCCCGACCAGATCGACGATCTGCTCGCGTGCCTGTACGGCCTGCACGCCGTGCTGCGCTTGCACTTCCTGCAAGAGGAGGAGAACTACTTCGTTCTCGCCACCGACGACACGCTGTGATGGGACGACCACCGCGGGACGGTCATCGACTTGTTCCCGCTCCACCGGGACTTTCTCCTCTGGAACCGCAAGGTGGCCGCGCACAGGCTGGTGACACGACTATCGAAGGAGGCGCGCGATGGAATACCGGGTGAACGTCTGCGAGACACCACCCCAGGCGGTCCTGCGTATACCGTTGGAGATCCGCCCGGATCTGTTGAGCGAGGGCATCATCGGCGGGATGGGCCGGCTGACCGAGGTCGCCGAGAAGGCGGGACTCACCGCGAATGGGGCACCGACGATCACATTTCACCGGGAGCTGCTCGCCGAGGACGCAATCGTCGTCGACTTCGGGCTCCCGATCGAGGCTGCACCGGCGCTCGGACCGAGTTCCGGCGCGGAACTGGTCATCCAGTCCCCCACGCTGGTGGCCCGCACCAGTCACAGGGGCAGCTATCGCGGCATCGACGCGGCCTACCGCGCCCTGCGGGAATGGTTGCAGCAGGCCGGCTATCGTCCCGCCGGTCCGCCGACTGAAGCGTATCTGATCGGGCCGGACGAGGTGAGCGATCCCCGGATGCTCATCACCGAGATCCGGATCCCGGTGACCCCGGCCCCGGCCATCGCCGTCCACCTCATGACTTCATTTCCCGATGCCGTGGATCGAACCCGAACAGCGTTGCAGGAAACCGGATTCGGCGTCGTCACCGAGTTCGACGTACAGGCGGCATTGCGTGAGCGGACGGGCGAACACATCGAGGAGTATCTGATTCTCGGCGTCTGCCAGCCCCAGCTCACGAGCCTGGCCTTGGCCACCGATCGCGAGGCCGGGCTGGTCATGCCCTGCACCGTGGTCGTCCGAGCCGACGAGACAGGTGTGCTGGTCGAGGCCGTCGATCCCACTCTGCTCGTCCAGGTCCTGGCGCGGCGCGAATTGGCCGCCTCGGCCGAGGAGATGCGACGGATGCTCGCCTCGGCGCTGTCGGGTCTTGCCCGTCCCGCGGCCGCCGCAGGCTGACAATGATGCCGGGGACCATGGTCCCGGCCGAGGCGGGTCCGAGTCCTCTCACCGAATTTCGACCGCACGAGCAGGCTCGACCTATGGAAACCACAGCGACCTACGCGACCGGCCCGCCATCACGGCCTGGATCGACACCATCGCCCAGGAGCTGAAACTGCCCAGGGCGCAGGCTATCCCGACCCACCCCTGACCTGAGTCCGCGAGAGAAGCCAACCCGATGAGCCATCACACCGACCCGTTCGGTCCCGCGATCCATACCGGCAACGTCTGGTTGCGCACCGTCGCCGACCGTCCGGGCTCCGACGACCGGATGACCGCGCAACTGCCCACATCGCTACGACGGGTGCTGCTCGGCGCCGACTTCAGCGACATTCCGACCGCGGCAGGCATTTTCGAGACGCCCGAGGGCCGCCCGTGACCATTCGCCACGCCCCCTTGTTCGTGATCGCACTCCCCTTCGTCGTCACCGGCCTCGAACTCGCCGGCGCATCGCCGGCGGTGCTGCTGTGCGCATTGCTCGTCCTCACCATCCCGATCCTGCTCCTGCTGCTACTGCCGGGATCGAAGAACAACTGGAGTAGCCATGGGTGACTAAGTCGCTACCGTCGATGAACTTTTTCGGTCTACCCGGACGCTGTCGACCGCACCGGCCGCGCGGTCGCCGTCGCCGAGCGGCGAGTGTTGCCGGACCAGGCGCTGTCCGTGCCGACGGGGCCCTAAGATCGGATGCCGACCTAGAATCGGTGAAGGCCGTAATGGACAAAACGTGGGCGGATTCCACACGTACAGGAAGACGATATGACCGTTGAGCCCCAGGACGGCTCCTACTCGGTGCGCGATACCCTCTCCCAGCTGCGGCTGCGGGAGTTGCTCGTAGAGGTCAAGGACCGGGTCGAGCTGATCATCGACGCCCGCGACCGGATGGACGGCTTGGTCGAGGCCATGCTCGCGGTGACCTCCGGGCTCGATCTGGACCAGACCCTGCGCACCATCGTGCACACCGCGATCAGTCTCGTCGACGCCCGCTACGGCGCTCTGGGCGTGCGCGGGCAGGATCAGCACGGGCAGGATCCGCTCGAGCAGTTCATCTACGAGGGCATCGACGAGGCAACCCGCGCCGAGATCGGTGAGCTGCCCGAAGGCCGTGGCGTCCTGGGGCTGCTGATCACCCAACCGAAAACCATTCGCCTGGACAACATCGCCGATCACCCCTCCTCGGTGGGCTTTCCGGCCAACCACCCGGCGATGCGCACCTTCCTGGGCGTCCCGGTCCGGATCCGCGACGAGGTCTTCGGCAACCTGTATCTGACCGAGAAGGCCGGCGGACAGCCCTTCACCGAGGACGACGAGGTGATCGTGCAGGCGCTCGCCGCGGCCGCCGGCACCGCCATCGACAACGCGCGGCTCTACGAATCCAGCCGCAGCCGCCAGGCCTGGATCGAGGCGACCCGCGACGTCGCCACCGAGTTCCTGGCCGGAACCGCGCCCGCGGAGGTACTCGCCCACGTCGTCGTGCACGCCCGCACCCTCACCGATTCGACCTGGGCCTTCCTGGCCCTCGACGATGACCCCGAGAGCGACACCGATGCTGTGGAGGGGCTGCGGATCAGTCAGTGCGCGGGGCCCGACGGCAGGACGCACGGCGGATTCGTCCGTACCTCCGGGACGGCGGTCGGGCGGGCGTTTCGCCAGGGCCGGCCCCAAAGCCTCGACAGCGGTGACGATCTCGGCCTCGACACCGCGCTCGACGCCGGGCCGGCGTTGGTGCTGCCGCTGCACGCACAGGACTCGACCTTCGGGGTGCTGGTCATGGTCCGCCCGGCCGGCGCTCCCCCGTTCTCGGACGAACTGCAAGGTCTGGCCGCGGCGTTCACCGATCAGGCCGCTCTGGCCATCCAGCTGTCGGAAGCGCAGCAGCGCATGCGTGAACTCGACGTGCTGACCGATCGTGACCGCATCGCCCGCGATCTGCACGACCACGTCATCCAGCGACTGTTCGCGGCCGGACTGAGCCTGCAGGGCACCGTCGCCCGCGCCCGGTCCGCCGAGATCCGGGAACGGATCTCCGACGTCATCAACGACCTGCAGGACGTGGTGCAGGAGATCCGGACCTCCATCTTCGACCTGCACGGCGGCGCCGAGGGCAGCACCCGGCTACGCCAGCGGATCGAGGAGGTGATCCGAAAGCAAACCGCGGACACCGGAATTCGCACCTCGTTGCGGATCTCCGGGCCGTTGTCGGTGGTGGCGGCCGAACTGGCCGACCACGCCGAAGCCGTGGTGCGCGAAGCGGTCTCCAACGCGGTCCGTCACGCGCACGCCGAAACGATCGCGGTCACCATCGACGTCTCCGACGACCTCACCCTGTTGATCGCCGACGACGGCCGCGGGATTCCCGCCAACATCACCACGAGCGGCCTGGGGAACCTGGCGCGCCGGGCCGAGCAGCTGGGCGGCACATTCTGTTTCGGTGACAACCCCGAGGGCGCGGGGACATTGGTGCGCTGGGCCGTGCCGTTCAAGTGAACAGCCGGGTGTGCCGCCGGCCCGATGGACCGGTCGACAGCACACCCGCTCGCAGTGGTGAATTCACTCGCCGCGAACGACGATGATCGGGCAGTCGACGCTGTGCAGCAGGGCATTGCTGGTGGACCCCAGCAGCATGCCGGTGAAGCCACCGCGGCCGTGGCTGCCCACGACGACCAGCTGCGCGTGTTCGGCCTCGTCCACGAGGAACCGAACCGGCCTGTCCTTGACCAGGATTCGCCGAACCGCGACGTCGGGATAGCGCTCGGCGTAGCCGGCCATCTCCTCGCCGAAGATCGCGTCCTCCTGCTCCTCCACGGTCTCCCAGCCGGACATCGGCATATAGGGGCCGGACACGTCGCTCCAGGCGTGCACCGCGGTCAGCCCGGTCTTGCGCAGCGACGCCTCCTCGAACGCGAGCTCCAGTGCCGCAACACTGTTCGAGGTTCCGTCCACGCCGACCAGCACCGGCTGCCGGGCCGACACCGGGTCCGCAGCCGCGGTCGTGTGGATCACCGCGACCGGGCACTTCGCGTGATGGGTCACCGCGGAGGTGACCGAACCGAGGAGCCCGCGCCGCAACGCCCCCAGCCCGCGGCTGCCGAGCACTACCATCCGGGCGTGCCGTGACAGCTCGATCAGATGGGAAATGATCGGTTCGACCGTGACCTCGGACGACATCGCGACGCCCTCTCCGGTCAGTGTCTCCGACGCGATCCGGGTCGCCTCACCCACGATCCGCTCGCCCTCCGACTCGAGCCACGCGATATCGGAGGCACCGAGTACTGCGGTCGGCGGCGGACCGACCGGCGCGCAGATCGAGGTCACGATGCGCAGCGGACAACCGTGCCGTGCGGCGTCGAGCGCAGCCCACGCCACGGCCTGGTACGAGACTGCGGAACCGTCCACCGCGACGACGATCGCGGGATTCGGATTCGCCTGCGGGGCAGTGTTGTCGGTCATGATGAACTCTCCTGTTCTCCGTATTCGAGTTGCGTCAGCGCTCGCCGGACGAGGTCGCGGGCTCGAGCGGCCACACGACGTCGTGCAGGGGCAGTCGGGGGGTGGCCGGTACCGGGACGGCGCTGGTCGCTCCCCAGCCCATCCGAATGATCAACTGCGGATAACCGAAGTCGCCCAGCAGTTCTCGGCGGATTCGGGTCCGCACGCCGGTGACCTCCAGCGGTTCGCTGAGCGCACAAGTCGCCAGGCCCCGCACCGTGGCCTCGAGCAGCACCGCGCTCGCCGCCTCGCCGGCACCCAGCCAGCCGCGCAGATCGTCGGCGGCGGTGCACACCATCAGCATCCGAGCGGCCTCCTCGGTGTCCCGGACGACCGCCTCGGACAGGTGCGGGTCGCCGAAGGGCCGCACCGTCGGGTCCGACGGCACCACCGCATTGCGCGCCGGCACTCCTTGCGCGCTGGCGTGATGCCCGCTCCACTGCGCCAGTTCGGCGCTGTAGGCCGCGTCGCCGCGATGCGCGGTCGCGGCATCGACGAAGGCGCGCAGCAAACGCGCGTGTTCACCCGTCGCATCGACTTCGCGGACCTGAACTCCCGAGATGTCGGCACCGGCGGCGGCGATCGCGGACACCTGCGCCGGCGGAACCGCCCACGAGGTGAACCGGCGGCGGTCGCTGCGCCGCTGCGCGATCGCCCGGGCCGCCCGGACCGCCGCCTCGTCGACGGCACCCGGCCGAAACTCGACCGAGGCGAGGTGCCGCGGTTCGGCCGGATTCGGGAACCGGTGCACGACCGCGTCCCAGCCGAACGCGCGCAGCGCGATCTGCAGATGATGCAGCGCCGCACCGCAACTCACGACGAGCTCACGGCTGTCGGGGTCGGTGTGGGGCAGGCGCCGGCTGTCGTCGGCGTACAGGTGCACGGTGGTGTCCCCGACCCGCCACAGCCAGGGCTGGGTGTTGTGCACCGACGGCGCCCGCACCGCCAGCGCCAGGGCGGCGTGGACGGTATCGAGATCGGGGTGTTTCGACATCGCGTGTCCTTCCTCGGAATTCGCGTGCTGTTGGCTTCAGCATGGCCCTCGCGGGGGCCGCGGGTGACGGCCGAAAGTCACTCCTCTTCGGGTTGTTCGACCTGGTTTTGTGAGGGCTGGCGGACTACCAGCACCGGGCACCGCGCCATATGCAGCAGCGCGGTGCTCACCGAGCCCAGCAGCATCCCGGTGAACCCGCTGCGGCCGTGGCTGCCGACCACCACCAGCTGGGCCCGCTCCGCATGCTCCAACAGCACCCGTACCGGCGTATCCCAGGCGACGACCCGGTGCACCGTCACCTCCGGATACCGCGCTTCGTAGCCGGCCAGTGCCGAGCCCAGCAGCACGTCCTCGGTCGTGCGGATCGATTCCCAGCCCACCACGGGCAGATCGAAGCCGGTGGTGTCGTTCCAGGCGTGCACCGCGATCAGGTCCACCTTGCGCCGCGACGCCTCCCCGAAGGCGAACTCGATGGCCGGCGCACTGTTCGCCGACCCGTCCACTCCGACCACCACCGGCTTTGATACCGACTCCACGTCCGTCTCGGCGACGCCGTGCACGATCGCCACCGGGCAGTGCGCCTGCCGGGCCAGCACAGTGCTCACCGATCCCAGCACCGCACGCCGGACAGCGCCGAGCCCCCGATTGCCGACCACCAGCAATCGAGCCCGGCGCGATCGATCGATCAGCGCGGTGGTGATCATGTCGAAGATGAGTTCGGTGCTGATGCGCAGACTTTCTCCCGGCACGGCATGCAGGGCAATCCGCGCGGCGTCGGCCAGCACCTGTTGCCCTTCCGCCCGCAGGTCCCGCATATCGTCGGGCCCCAACTCCATGGCTCCCGGCACGATCGGATTCGCGTACGAGGTGACGATCCGCAGCGGACAACCCCGCATCTGCGCCTCGACGGCCGCCCACGCCACCGCCTGATACGAGATCTCGGACCCATCGGTGCCGACGACGATCCCCAGATCATCATGATCCGAACGGTCGACACTCGTTGCGGGGACGGCGTTCTCTTCCATGGCATCTCCTGACTCGGCGATGCCCCGAGCATCCCTCCCGCACCGGACCCGGCACAGGGAACAATGTCACTCCTTGAATCACCGGCCTTGCACTACTTCCATGGACCTAGGGCCCTGCCGATCGCTGGGGATTCGACGGTCGGGAACCCGCCAACGACGGATCCACTATCAGCCAATCAACTTGCTCCGCAACAGAATTCACGCCACAACCGATCCCCTGAGCCTGTACGCGCAGTACACCGGTTCACTGGCGGGTCAGCCACTCCGACAGCCGCGTCCGGGCGAGGCTCGCACCCGGCCCCGGTACCAGCTCGCGGTCCGGCAACGCCCCGAAATACCGGGCCTGTGGGTCGGTGATCACCGTGCGCGGATCGTGGCGGGCGGTCAGCACTGTGCCGATCCATTGGTCCAAGCCGAATACCTCCGGCCCCGCAACCTCGACCATGCCGTTCACCGGGGCGCCCGCTGCGGTCCCGCTGACGGCGGCGGCCACATCCTCGGCGGCCATCGGCTGCACGGCCGCGCCGGACAGCCGCACCTTGCCGTCGGCGGTTGCGGAATCGGCTATCTGCCCGGCGAATTCGAAGAATTGGGTGGCGCGCACGATCGAGTACGGCAGCGCGGAACCTGTGATGAGCTCCTCCTGCGCCACCTTCGCCCGGAGGTACCCGGATTCCGGCAGCCGGTCGGCGCCCACCACCGACAGCGCCACGTAGTGCCCGACACCGGCGGCGCCGGCGGCATCGAGAAGTGTCCTGGTGGAGGTTCGGAAGAATTCCAGGACGTCGTCGTCCTGGAACGACGGCGAGTTGGAGACGTCGACCACCACGTTCGCATCGTGCAGTGCCTCCTTCACGCCCTCGCCGGTGAGTGTGTTCACTCCCTTGCTGGGCGAAGCCGGAACCGCCTCGTGCCCATTTTCGCCGAGCCGGGCTACGACCTTCGAACCGATCAACCCGGTGCCACCGATCACGACGATCTTCAATGCTCACTCCTCCATTCGAGCCCTTGCGGGACGCCGGCTGGGCTGCGATCACAGTCCTGTCGTCAGGACCACGCGGAACCTGGCTTTGCCACTGAGGGCGTGGCGGTATGCGGCGGCCGCGTCGTCGAGCGGCCGCTCCTCGATCATGGCCCGGATGCCGGTCATGGCGGCGAAGTCGAGGGTGCGTTCGACGTCGCGGGCGGTGCCGGCCGGGTGCCCGCGCACGGCCCGGGACTGAAAGATCAGCTGGAAGGGGCTGACCGGGATGGGCGTCGGAACCGCGCCGATGACGATCAGTTCGCCGTCGGTGGACAGGCCGTCGATCGTGGCGGCCATCGCCTCGGAGCTCGCGGCGGTGGCTTGCACGACGCGGGCGCCACCGAGGCGGCGGAGTTCGGCGGCGACATCCTGGGTTGTGGAGTCGATGTAGTGCCGGGCCCCGAGTTTCGTAGCGAGCGGTTCCTTGTCCTGCCCCCGGGCGATCGCGACGGTGTCGAAGCCCATCTTCGCGGCGAACTGGACACCGAGGTGCCCGAGCCCGCCGATGCCGAGGATCGCGACCAGATCGCCGGGGCGGGCCTGGCTGCGGCGCAGCGAGTTGTAGGTGGTCACTCCCGCGCAGGCCATCGGTCCGGCGTCGACCGCGGTGAATTCGTCGGGGATGCGGGCGATCGCGCTGGCCGGGACGACCACGGCTTCGGCGTAGCCGCCCGGATACTGCCAGCCCGGCACCTGGAGGTTCTCGCAATGCATGAAGTCCCCGTCACGACAGTGGTCGCAGTACAGGCACGCACCGCCGAACCAGCCGACGGCCACCCGATCGCCGGGACGCCAGCGGGCGACGCCGTCGCCGACCGCGTCGATGCGACCCGCGATCTCGTGGCCTGGCGTCAGCGGGAACGTGACGCCGGGCAACGCATTGGTTACGAACGCGTTGTCGGAGTGGCAGATGCCGCAGGCTTCAACGGTGACCCGCACCTGCCCCGGTCCTGGATCGGGGATATCGCGAGTGGTCAGGAACAGTTCGCCGTCCGGATGGTCCACCTGGACGGATCGGATGCTGGGCATCGGAAGAACTCCCTCCGGCTGTGAGCGGGCGTGCCAGGCATTTCGCGCAGAATCGCTACAGAGATCGGTTGGCATCGAACAGAACCGGGGCACCTTCGAGGGTAATGCCCCCGCCGGTCCGGGTCGAGACGAAGGCCGGTTCGACGGCCGGGGACCAACCAGGGTTCGGCCCTTTCGGCGACACCGCCCGGATCGCACACTGGGAGATGTAAGCAACCGGCCGGCAACAGGAGGACGAGGAGTGCAGGCAATGAACGCCGCAGAAGAAGTCACCACCCGTATCCCGGGGCGTGTCGAGGCCACCGAGACGTCCTACGCCACCACCAGCGACCTGGTCGACGCACTGAAGCGCGCCGCTGCCGCCCACGGCGAACACGAGGCCCGCAACGGCGGCCAGTACGACACGGCCTGGCCCGAGTGGTACGCGGCCTACATGGTCGCCGAACACCACGGCGAAAAGCTGCCCGAATAACGGACCAGCACGACATCGAGCAAGGAGAAAACAATGACCACCCTTCACATGCACGCGAACGCACATGTGACACCCGAGGAATACGTGGCGGCCCTCACCGACTTCGGTCCCGACCGTTCGCAGCTGTTCGGCAACAGCAAGAACGCCTACCTCGCGGTGCACGGCCGCGACGACCGCCACGCGGACGTCACCGAAGGATCCAGCGGAATCTGGGAGCGGCTCCAGTACGACTGGACCAACCCGCAGCACGTCGTGCTGACCACCACCGAGTCCAACGCGTGGGGCCACGCCTCCGGACACACATACGACCTGACCCCGCGCGCCGACGGCACCACCGATATCGACTACACCGTCGTCCGCGAGGGCAAGAACCTGCGCGGCTGGTTCCTCGGAGCGGTACTCGCCACCGTCGGAAAGAGCGTGCTCACCAAAGCGTTCCGCAATTCGGTGTCCGCGATCGAAGCCCGGGAGGAACCGCGCTCGTGACGGTCGTCGACCAATTCGGTTGGACCGCACGGGTTCCCGCACCGCACAGCTCAGCCGTGGGTGTGTGAGTGATCGTCGAGTAGGTCGCTTTGATGCACGTGACTGTGCGAATGCACAGTCCCATCGTCGTGTGTATGGGTGTGCTCGTGCTCGGTGTGGTCATGCTCGTGCGTGCTGTGCACGTGGGTATGGGTGAGGGTGCCGTGACGGTGCGCGTGGGCATGGGGCTCGACGTGCGGGTGTTCGTCGGTCATATCCCTATTCCTCTTCCGTATCGAGTGAGTTCTACGGCAACGCATACTCATACCACCGGGGTGCGGTGATATCCGGGATGCCCGTTCGGTCGGCGGGTGCCTACCCGCGCGACGATCCGTCATCTTCACCGCGACATAGGCGAGCTCACGCGCTGCCGGCTACTGACTCGGCTGCGGGATGTTGACATGGCAGTCCTCGACTTTGGGGTTGACCCCCATGTAGTTGAGGGGCCCCGCGAGAATGGTCACCGCGATGGTTCCCGTGCTCGCGCAGTTGGTCGGGGCGCTGTCGAAATAGTGTCGTTGCCCAGCGGCGACACCACCGATGATCAGCCAGATGAACAACAGCAAGGTGAAGCCACCACCCGTGGCCGACCGCCTGCCGTAGCGCCAACGGTCTTCGGCGTAAGGTCCCATGATCACTCCCAGGTTCGGCCCGCACCGTCGCCGCGAATCGGATCAGGCCCGTCACTGAGGCAGTACCCGCAAACCCGCGCGTTAAGCGGACCTCTCGGCTACTCACCGCGGCTCACGTCAGCCTGTTGCCGAAACCCCCACTGTGCGCCGCTGTCCCCATCTGTCGGATGCGCCGATTAATTTGTGCGTGCGGCTCCGTCTGTATCCCTGACCCTGGTTACCGCAAGGAAGAAGGACATCATGACCACCGGAAAAGACCTCGTCCTCAGCCACGTTGCCGTACTGGTCGGCGACCAGCAGCAAGCCCTGGAGTTCTACCGTGACGTGATCGGCCTCGAGGTACGCCAGGACATGCCGTTCTTCGGCGACGTCCGCTGGCTCACCGTCGGCCCGGCCACGCAGCCCGGCATCGAGTTCCTGCTCGAAACCCCCACCATGAACCCGAACGAGGCCGCCGTGCAGGCCAATCGCGCCCGCCTGGAGAGCCGCGCCATGGGCACACTGATCTTCGTGACCGAGGACGTCGACGCGACCTTCAAGCGCCTCGAAGCGGCCGGTGTCCCGGTCGAGCAGCCCCTGATCGACCAGCCGTACGGCATGCGCGACTGCGGTTTCGCCGACCCGTGGGGCAACCACCTGCGCTTCTCTCAGCCGCAGGGCTGATCCGGTCGAGGACACAACGGGACCCGTGCACCATCTGTCGCACAGGTCCCGTTGCCGTCCAACTCTATTGGCAGGCCGAATCTGGGTAGGACGGTGTTTTCGAAGACGGTCATGGCGTCGATTCGGTCGCCGGCGAGGGTGAGGACGAAGAGGCCGGATCCGTGGATGCCGGTGGGGGTGTGGCGGTAGACGCCGAAGGCCGGCTGGCCGTTGGCGCGCGTGGCTACGAGTTCGTATGTCGGTGCCGAGCCGAAGATGAAGGCGCAGAAGCGGGCCACGCTGTCTCTGCCCCGGTATTCCAGTGGGATCGGTGGCATCGACATGAAGACGTCGTCGGTCAACAGAGCAACCAGTGCGTCGATGTCGGCGGATTCGTAGGCGGTGACGAACTTTGCCACGATCGCGTCCTCGGCAGGTGAGTTGGCTGCAGACGGCCGTTCTCGGGCCGTGGTCACCGGCTAGTCGACGCTGCATTCCCGCGCGCCCACGCTTGAGAGCGCTTTTGACCGATTCGACGGTGGTGTCCAGCATGTCGGCCACTTCGTTCGCGTGGAATCCGAGGACGTCGCGCAGGATGAGGACGGCGAGCTGGCGGGGCGGCAGGATCTGCAGGGCGGTCACGAAGGCCAGGGAAATGGATTCGGATTGCTCGTAGCGCGCTTCCGGACCGAGCGGCACACTGATCGCTCCGTCCAGGAGGGCGTCGGGATAGGGCTCGAGCCAGTGGATTTCGCCGTATCCGGCGGGTTCGGGTGGTTCGATTCCCGGGATGTCCCACTGCTTCGCGGGACGGCGGCGAGCGGAGCGCAGCGCGTCGAGGCACTGGTTGGTGGCGATGCGGTAGAGCCAGGTGCGCAGGGAGGCGCGCCCGTCGAATCGCTCGAGACCTCGCCAGGCGGCGAGCATCGTGTCCTGGAGGGCGTCCTCGGCATCTTGAAACGATCCGAGCATCCGGTAGCAGTGCACCTGGAGCTCGCGACGGTGTGGCTCGGTCAGCGCTCGGAATGCCTCGCCGTCGCCGGCCCGCGCCCTCGACATCAGGTCCGTTCTCGCCGACCCCACTCCCGCCACCTCATTCATTGTGCGCAGTTCCATGCGGTATGGACGCCGGCCGTTGCGGGAAAGGGGCGGTCGCGGAGCGACCCCTTTTCCTATGCCGCAGCGTCCGAACCAGTGATAGCCGAAAACATGGTCGAAGGAGCACCGAAATGGGAAAGATCGTCATCAGCGCAAACGCCACCCTCGACGGGGTGGTCCAAGACCCGGATGGCCAGGAAGGCTTCGAGCTGGGCGGCTGGTTCCGCCAGTCCGTGGGAGACACGGACCTCGCAGAATGGGTCGCCCGGGAGACGGAAGAAGTGCTGGGTGCCGCGGCACTCCTGCTGGGCAGGCGGAGCTGTGAGTGGTTCGCGTCCCGGATGCCGTCGAGCGAGGTCCGCGTGAGCCCCGAGTGGGCGGACAGGATGAACAGCATCCCCAAGTACGTCGTGTCGTCGACGCTCGAGCATCCTCGGTGGAGCAACGTCACGGTCCTCAACGGCGATGCGGCAAAGGAGATTTCGGAGCTGAAGCGGACGGTCGACGGGGAAATCCTGGTCTACGGCAGCTATCAGCTGGTTCGCACACTGATCGAACAGAACCTGGCCGATGAACTGCGGCTGGTGGTTTTCCCCGTCGTGCTGGACGCCGGTCTGCGCCTCTTCGACGAGACCGGCGACAACAAGCCGCTGCACCTGGTCGACACCCGAAGGATCGGTGATGGCCTGATGTTCTGCACCTACGCATTCACGCAAGGGTGAGCGGCCGCTACCGAAGAACCAAGCCCCCGTCCGCGATGAGGGTTTGACCGGTCATCGCGGCCGCGTCGTCGCGGGCGAGCATCGCGACGACGGCCGCGGTGTCGTCGGGAATCAGTGGCCGGGGCAAGGACTGGTGGGCGGCGACGTCCTCGAACTCCTCCGCGGGAACCACGGTGGTGGCGGGAGTCCGGGTGAGGCCGGGGGCGACGGCCATGGCGGCGATTCCGTCGGCGCCGAGCCCGACGGCCATCGTTCGCATCATCCCGATCAGCGCGCCCTTGGACGCGACATAGGCGATCTGGTGGCCGCCGGCGGGACGCCAGAAGGTGTTGGAGACAACGAAGATCAGGCGGCCGAACCCGCGCTCCCGCATTCCCGGCACGAACGCCTGGGTCAGCAGGAGCGCGGATTCGACATTGACGGCATGTACCTGCCGCCAGACGTCGAGGTCGATCTCATCGATGGGTGTGAAGGCGACCATTGCGGCGGCGTGCACCAGGACGTCGACCCTGCCGTACTCCGACAGGACCTCTCGCGCCGCACGCCGCACCGCCTCGGCGTCGGCGAGATCGACCTGGACGTCGCCGTCGAACCCGAGCACGACGACGGTGTGATCGACGGCCAGTCGTTCGACAATTGCTCCGCCGATCGCCCCCGCTCCCCCGGTGACGACGGCGACCCGTCCGGTTCGGTCGCTACTGACAGACATCTGCGTGCTCCTCTGGTCCGTTGGATTACCCGACGGCGACACCCTCGAGGGCCCGCATGTCCTTGGCGAGGAGGGCGTCGAGGCTGCGCTCGAAGACCGCGGCGGGGGTGGTGTCGCTCATCGTGTATTCCGTTCGGGTTGCTGGTTTCTCAGAAGCCGTAGGCGGGGAGGATCGCGCCGGAGACCGGGGCACCGGATTCGGTGACGAGGTGCACCAACTGGTCGGCGATCTGCTCGGGCGTCGTCGCGTGATCGAGCACCTCCGCGGGCAGGAACGGACTCGGTCGCGGTTCGAGTCACCTCGTTCAGATGGCCGTTCACCCAGCCCCGGTGGTTCGGCGGGTATTTCGCGAGATAGGCGGTGGCTCGAAGCTACTCCGGCGGGGCGGTCCGGGCTCGGCCGTCGTCGGTGCGGTAGCCGAGGGCGTAGCTCGGGCAGCGGTCGATGACTTCGACGATGTCGTCGACCGAGGCGGCGGCCGGGTCGATCCACGGCCGCCGGTCGCGGTCGAAGACCGGGGGGAGGCCGCGGACGCATTCCGCGGCGTGGCGGCAGCGGCCCGGTTCCCAGGTGATCGTGATGCCGGGCGCGGTGTACTCGCGAATCGCGTCCGATCCCTCGTGCGCCATGAGATCTCCTTCTGTCGGCGGGCCGATCCCTCTCGCCACTGTAAACCTCGCGGAATGCCCGGCATTCCCGGCGGATCGGTTCCGCTGATCGTGCCGGAATCGCTCGATCACCGGAGCGAGGGTGGGGGCGTCGACGATGAGATCGATGTGTCCGCCCGGGTGCAGGTGCACGGTCGCGTGTGGCAGGAGACGGGCCATGAGGCGGGCGTTGACGACCGGGACGATGGGGTCGTCGGTCCCGGCCACGATCAGGGTGCGCTGGCGGATGAGCGGGAGGGCGAACAGGCTCGTCCATGCCGAACCGGCCAGGAGCTGATGCTGATAGCCGATGCGAGAACCGGCCATCAGCTGCCGGTCGAAGAGCCGTTCGACGATGCCGGGGTCGTTGCGGGCGCTGCCACCGTAGAGCTCGCCCGCGATCCGGGCCGCGTAGCGGTGATCGAGAAAACGTTGCGGGGTGAGCATTTTCAGCAGTACGCGCGGCCGCCCGGGCACCATGAGGACACCGGTTCCGGTGGACGCCAGGATCAGGCGACGGCAGCGCAGCGGGTACTGGAAGGCGAACTGCTGGGCCAGCGCACCGCCCCAGGACAGACCCAGCACATCGACCTGCCCGTGTACGCCGACCCTGCCCAGCAGCCCGCGCAGCACCGCCGCGAGGTACGGAAAGCCGTACGGCAGTGGCGAATCCGGTGAGCCGCCGGTGCCGGGCACGTCGAACCGCACCACGGTGGTGTCCGGATCCAGGGCGTCCACCAGCGGGTCGAGTACCTCGAGGGCGGCCCCGATCCCGTTGCACACCACCAGCGGCACCCCGCTCCCCCAGCGGATGCTGACCCGGATCTGCTGTCCCAGTACCGGTATCAGCCGCTGCTCGACTCCGTTGTCGGGCACCGGTGCGCTCACGGGTACAGGACGACGACGTCGGCGACGCAGGCCGGGCGGCTGCCGCCGTCGATCTCGTAGGTGAGCCCGAAGACGGCTTCGATCCCGGATGTCTTCTGCTGCACATCTTTCACTGTCACCGCCGTCCGGATCTTCGACCCCACGGGCACCGGTGCGGGGAAGCGCACCTTGTTCAGGCCGTAGTTGAGGGCTGCGGTGAGGTCGCGGATCTCGAGGACGTCGGCGATGGCCACCGGTGCGAGCGACAGGGTGAGGTAGCCGTGGGCGATGGTGCCGCCGAACGGTCCGGCCGCCGCACGCCGGGGGTCGGTGTGGATCCACTGGTGGTCGTCGGTGGCGTCGGCGAACAGATCCACCTGTTCCTGGGTGATCTCGATCCATTCGGTGACGCCGAGCTGCTGTCCGGTGAGGCCGATCAGGTCGGCGGGTGCGTCGAGTCGGGTTGTCATGATGGTCCTTTCGGTAGATGAGCGCGTGGCTGCGCGGATCAGCGGGAGAGCACGTATCGTCCGGGTGCGGGGGCCAGCGGCGGTAGTTCCGCGGTACCGAGCGTCGCCGGGGCGTCGCGCAGCGGGCCGCTGCGGTCGGCGAGCCAGTCGGTGAAGTCGGGCCACCACGAACCCTGCTGTTGCACGGCCGAATCCACCCATCGGCCCGGATCGGTGTCGTCGGGGGCGCCGATCCGATAGGCGGCCTTGGGGTTTCCGGGCGGATTGACCAGCGCCGCGATGTGCCCGCTGGTGGACAGCACGAACCGCGGGTCCTTGCTGCCCAGCAGCCGGGCGCTGCGGTAGCACGCCTGCCAGGGCGAGATGTGGTCGGTCAGTCCCGCCACCACGTAGCTGTCCACGGTCACTCGCGACAGATCGACGGGTGTGCCGAGCAAGCTGACCGAATTGGGTTCGGTGAGCCCGTTGCGCAGGCCCAGCAAGACCATGTCGCGGTGCAGGGCGGCGGTCATGCGCGTGGTGTCGGCGTTCCAGAACAGCACGTCGAAGGGCACAGGTTCACGGCCCTGCAGATAGTTGTTGACCCAGTACCGCCACACCAGATCGGTGGGCCGCAGCCAGGCGAACATCTCCGCCAGCGCCGCACCGTCGAGGTACCCCTTGCGGGCCGACGCGGCGATGGCCAGGTGCGCGGTCTCCTCGTCGAGGGCGGCCGCGGCGAAGCCCGCATGGGACTGGTCCAGCACCGTCACCATGAGCGTGAGGCTCGCCAGTCGATCTTCCTGCCCGATCTCGGCGAGGTGGGCGGCGGTCATGGCCGCGAGGATCCCGCCCGAGCACGAGGCCTGCAGGTGTGTCCGCTCGGAGCCGGTGACGCTCTCCACCGCGGTGAGCGCGTCGAGGATGGCCTGCCCGTAGGTGTCGAATCCCCAGTCGCGTTGCTTCGCACCGGGATTGCGCCACGAGATGGCGAACACCTGTTGTCCCTGAGACAGGAAATACTCGATCATGCTACGGCCGGGCGCGATATCCATGATGTAGTACTTGTTGATCACCGGCGGCACCATGAGCAACGGCACCGTGCGCACCTGCTGGGTCGTCGGCGTGTAGTGGATGAGTTCGAAGACGTCGGTGCGCAACACCACCGATCCCGGGGTGGCTGCGAGGTTCTCGCCGACGGTGAAAGCGTCCGACGCCACCATGGCGGGAATGCGTGGCGCACTGGCCATGTCGCCGAGGAAGTGCCGTAGTCCGCGGACCGCGCTGAGTCCGCCGGTGTCGACGAGCGCCTTCCAGCCCAGCGGATTGAGCAGCGGATTGTTGCTCGGTGCGAGCGCTTCGACGGCATTGTCGACGACGAACCGCATGCACAGCTCGTCACGCCAGTCGAGGTCGGCGTCCGAGAGCAGGGTCTCGGCGGCGCCACCGGCCGCCAGGTACGCCTGCATGGCGCGTTTGAGCAGCGGATTGCCCTGCCAGGCCGGATCGGCGAACCGCTTGTCGGATCGGGCCGGAGCCCGCGCGGAGCGGCCGCGCGCGATCTCGACCAGTTCTCGGCCCAGAGCGGAGGCGCGCTTGCCGACCACCCCGGGTCGGCGGGCGAGATGCACGGCCAGCCGGCTCCAGGAGTCGTTGGGCATCATGCGTCGTCCCATGCCCATGGCCGAGCTGGTCAGCAGCAGATCCAGCGGTGCGGCCAGTTCTTCGGCGTGCGCGGTATCGGTCACCATGACTTCACTCCCATGTTCGAGTTCATGGCGAAAAGGTAGGCGCGGACACGCGGCTTGCCATTGTCTCGGCGAGACGAAGAATCGGCCGGTCATTGTCTCGGCCGGGGTGAGCGATCTCTCGATGGTGGTGGGCCGCACCGGGAATCCCAGCGGACGGGGTCAGTCCGGCTGATCGTGCCGCAATACCACCGGCCCGTACCAATGGCACACCAGCAGCGCCAGTTCGATGTCGATACGGTCCCCCGCGATCGGCCTGCCACGTCGCGCGACGGCCCGACCGACCCGGTACTTCACCGAATTGAAGTGCAGATCCAGTTCCCCAGCCGCCGCCTTGAAACTCGAACCGCTGCCCAGGAATACGCGCAGCGTCTCCCGCAGCCGTTCATCGCTCTCGGTGTCATAGGCAAGGTCCCCGAGCACCCCCCGCACCCAGTCTCGGGTCTCGGCGAGGTCGCCGCCCAGAAGCGCCACCGTCAACAGTCCCGGATCCGACGCGGACACAATCGGATTCGCCGTTCCACGCGCGAGCGCCACCATATGGGCGGCTTCGGCCTGCCGATGCGACGTCCGGAAGCCCTCGACCCCGGCGGCGGCCGAGCCGATCGAAATGCCGGGCACACCGGTTCCGGCCAACGCTCCGGTCCGCAGGTGGACGGCGGGATCGGGCGGGGCTCCCCGGTAGGGCAACCAGGCCCACGCGCACGTCGGATCCGCGGCGACGAACAGGGGCGGAGCGTCGGTGGCGAGGTCTCGGGAGAGTTCGCGGACGAACTGCTGCAGACGCGGGATGTGGTCGTCCTCGGCATCCGGGTACCACAGGACCAGGGCGACATGATGCCAGCGCAAAGGGTAGCGGATGGTGGTGGAGGTGGCGTCCGGATCCACGGGCTTGCGACTGTCGAGCAATTCGCGCACGCGCAGGGCGCGCAGGCTGTTGCGGGTTTCGAGCCAGCGTTCACGCTCGTCGTCGTAGATGACGATGACCTGCTCGGTGATGCGGTCGATGTAGTCGAACAGGATGCCGGTGATGCGCTCGATGGCGGTGAGCCGGTCGCCGGGCGGGATCGCCATTTCTTGGAGTTCATCGTAGACCAGTTCGGTCAGGCGACGCTGCCCCAGCCGGTAGGCACGTACCAGGGTATGGGACGGAACACCTTGCTGGGCAAGGCGTCTGGCGTATTCGACGGCGGCGGCTGGGGCCTGGATGCTCTCCATCGGGATGTCGTGACGCAGCGCGTGCAGCAGGGTGTCGACATTGGCTTCGACGCTCGCGCCCAGGAGTTCGGCGGTGCGGGTGTCACCCCGCAGAGCGCTGATGTCCTCTTCGAGGGCGGCGCGGATGGCCGCGCTCAACTGCGTCACCCTGGCGTTCATCCGGGCGGCTATCGATTCCACATAGCGGTCTGCCGCGGCCTGCTCGCCGCGCCGCGCAACCGTCACCCTTCCCACGGTAGTTCCGGCCAAGGTGATGGCGAGTGCTTTGCGGGGTTTCCGGGACACCGGTCTTGTCCTCCGGAGACAACGGCCGGCCC
Source organism: Nocardia tengchongensis (assembly GCF_054781395.1). Taxonomy (NCBI): domain Bacteria; kingdom Bacillati; phylum Actinomycetota; class Actinomycetes; order Mycobacteriales; family Nocardiaceae; genus Nocardia; species Nocardia tengchongensis. The sequence continues at coordinate 211,679 of NZ_BAAGUM010000015.1, read as the reverse complement.
GAACTTCGTTCACGCACGACGGTGGCAGAGGGACCGGAAATTCCTACCGTGGTCGCCATCGCATTCGACCTCCGCCAAGGACCACGCCCATGAATCTCTCCGAACTCCCCGATCGCCGAGCCGCGACGGCTCCGGACGCCCCGGCGCTCGCCGACGATCGCGTCGCGCTCGACAACACCGGTTTCCTCGCGGCGGTCCAGCGAGCCGCGTCGATGCTCGGTGAGGTCGGCGTAGGGACCGGCGATGTCGTGGCGGTCATGCTGCCCAATACCGCCGATCTGGTGGTCGCGCTGTTCGCCGCGTGGCGGCTCGGCGCGGCCGCGACCCCGGTGAATCCGGCCCTGACCGCGGAGGAGATCGATTTCCAGGTCGCCGACGCGGGCGCGAAGGTGCTCGTCACCGACCGGGCGTTCACGGGCTCCGTGGGCACGGTCGTCTCCGTCGAGCGTTTGCGCGCCGGCGGGCTCGAGCCCGCCGCCCCACCCGCCGCGACGCCCACGGACGCCCTCGCCCTGCTGATCTACACCAGCGGCACCACCGGCCGCCCCAAGGGCGTCATGCTCGACCACACCAATCTGCTCGCCATGTCCGGCATGGTCATCGACGCACTGGAGTTGACCGCCGCCGACCACAGCCTGCTGATCCTGCCGCTGTTCCACGTCAACGGCATCGTGGTGAGTGTGCTGTCGCCGCTGCTGGCGGGCGGGCGCACCACCGTGGCGGGCCGCTTCGACACGGCCGGCTTCTTCGACCGGATCGAGTCCTCGCGCCCCACCTATTTCTCGGCGGTACCGACCATCTACACGATGCTGGCCGGCCTGCCCGCCCGCGTCCGCCCGGACACCTCCTCGATCCGTTTCGCGATCTGCGGGGCCGCGCCGGCGAGCGCAGAGTTGCTCGCCGGATTCGAGGCCCGCTACGGCATCCCGATCATCGAGGGCTACGGACTGTCGGAATGCACCTGCGCGTGCACCATCAATCCGCTTGCCGGACCGCGGAAACCGGGCACCGTCGGCCTGCCCCTCCCAGGCCAGCGCATCCGCGTCCTGACCGCCGACGGCTACGACGCGGCGCCGGGCGAGATCGGCGAGGTGCTGGTCTCCGGCCCGAATATCATGCGCGGCTACCTGAATCGGCCCCTGGCGACCGCCGCCACCGTCATGGACGGCTGGCTGTACACCGGCGATATCGGGCAGCTCGATGCCGACGGCTACCTCACCCTGGTGGACCGCGCCAAGGACATGATCATCCGCGGCGGCGAGAACATCTACCCCAAGGAGATCGAGACCGTCGTCTACCGGTTGCCCGGGATCGCCGAGGCCGCCGTGGTCGGCCGCCCCGATCCCGTCTACGGCGAACAGCCGATCCTGTTCGTCGCGCTCACCGCCGGCGCCACCCTGGACGCCACCGCCATTCGCGAGCACGCCCGTACCGGTCTCGCGAAATTCAAACTGCCCGTATCGATCCGGGTTCTCGACGAGCTGCCCAAGAACGCCGTCGGCAAGATCGACAAACCCGCGTTGCGGCGACTCGACGCTCGAACCCACTGAACCCCAACCCTATTCATCAGTCAGGAGAATTGTCATGGGCTTCACGAAACCGGATCTGCCCGCGGTCGAACCGGAGACCTTCCTGCGACTGCCGCTCATGGAGCGCATGCGGATCCTCGCCGTCAACTGGGCCGAACACGGCTTCGGCTCACCGCGCATGGTGCACACGATCTACATCCTCAAGCTGATCGTGCTGTACGCCCTCGGCGGCGTGGTCGTCGCCACCACCACCTCGCACCTGCCCGCCTTCTGGCATGTGAGCCAGTGGTGGAACCAGCCGATCGTCTATCAGAAGGCGATCCTGTGGACAGTGCTGCTGGAGAGCATCGGCATCGCCGGATCCTGGGGACCGTTGGCGGGCAAGGTGAAACCGATGACCGGTGGCATCCTGTTCTGGGCCCGGCCGGGCACCATCCGGCTGCGGCCCTGGAAGTGGGTGCCGTTCACCGGCGGCGATCGCCGCGGGTGGTTCGATATCTCCGTGTACCTCGCCCTGCTGGTGAGTGTGACCGTCGCACTGCTATCGCCTGGCGTGCACAGCGATTCGCTGTCCGCTGCGGTCCCGGGCAACAGCTCCGGGCTGGTGAATCCCGCACTGCTCATCGCGCCGATCGTGCTGCTGATCCTGAACGGCCTGCGGGACAAGACGATCTTCCTCGGGGCTCGCGGCGAACAGTATCTGCCCGCGCTGCTCTTCTTCGCCGTACTGCCCTTCGTGGACATGATCATCGCGCTGAAATTGCTGATCGTCGTGGTCTGGGTCGGCGCGGGGGTGTCCAAGTTCGGCAAGCATTTCGCGCTGGTGGTGCCACCCATGGTCAGCAACAGCCCATCGGTGCCGTTCGCCTGGTTCAAGCGCGCGCACTATCGCGACTTCCCACGTGATCTGCGGCCGTCGCGGATCGCGGATCTGATGGCGCACGCCGGGGGTACCACGGTCGAGATCATCATTCCGTTGGTGCTGCTGTTCTCGGGCAACCATTGGCTCACGGTGGCCGGCGTCGCGGTGATGGTGGTGTTCCACCTGTTCATCGTGTCGACCTTCCCGCTGGCGGTGCCCCTGGAATGGAACGTGCTCTTCGCCTACGCCTCGATGTTCCTGTTCCTCGGCTTCCCGAATCAGGACGGCTTCGGGCTGTTCGATATCTCCTCGCCGTGGCTCGCGGCGGCGCTGATCGCGGGGCTGCTGTTCTTCCCGGTGCTCGGCAACTTCCGGCCCGACAAGGTGTCGTTCCTGCCGTCCATGCGGCAGTACGCCGGGAACTGGGCCTCGGCGGTGTGGGCCTTCACCCCGGGCGCGGAGGGCAAACTGGATCGGGTGACGCGAACAGCCCGCAATCAGGTCGACCAGTTCGTCGAGTTCGGCTACGAACCGATGTGGGCCGAGGTCACCATGCAGCAGGTCATCGCCTGGCGCACCATGCACAGCCAGGGTCGCGGACTGTTCTCGGTGCTGCTGCGCACGCTGCCCGATCTCGACAGCCGCACCGTGCGCGAGGGCGAATTCCTCTGTAACTCGGTGATCGGCTTCAACTTCGGCGACGGTCACCTGCACGACGCGAATTTCATTGCCGCCGTGCAGCGCGAGGCCTGCTTCGAACCCGGTGAGGCCGTGGTGGTCTGGGTCGAGTCCCAGGCCTGGGGCAGCAAGGTCCAGCACTATCAGGTGATCGACGCGGCGCTCGGCGTGATCGAACGCGGGACCTGGCGGGTCGCCGACGCGGTGGCCGAACAACCCTGGCTGCCCAACGGGCCCATCCCGTTGTCCGTCCTGTGGTCACGGACCGAACCGAACCCACAGCTCCCCAGCGGATCTCACGCCGAAGACATACGGTCGAGCTCGGAGCAGGACCACGAGCACGGAGCGCTGGCATGAGCACCGCGACCGTCGTCGGCGGCGGCCCCAACGGACTCGCCGCCGCCGTGGCCCTCGCCCGTGCGGGTGTTCAGGTCACCGTGCTGGAGGCCGACACCGAGGTCGGCGGCGGCACCCGCACGGTGGAGGACATCGTGCCCGGGCTGCTGCACGACCGCTGCGCGGCGGTGCATCCCATGGCCGTGGGCTCGCCGTTCCTGGCCGAACTCGGCCTCGACCGGTACGGGTTGTCCTGGCGCACACCGGAGATCGACTGCGTCCATCCGCTCGCCGACGGCCGGGCCGGGGTACTGCACCGCTCGGTGGAGCACACCGCCGCCGGACTGGGGCGCGACGACCGACGCTGGAAGCTGTTGTTCGGCAGACCCTCCGAGCGCTACGACGCCCTCGCCGAGGATATTCTGCAGCCGCTGCTGCACATGCCCTGGCACCCGCTGACCCTGGCCCGCTTCGGCGCCCCCACCCTGCTGCCCGCCTCCGCATTGGCCCGGTTCTTCCGCACCGAGGAAGCGCGCGCCCTGTTCGGGGGTGTCGCCGCCCACGCCTTCCGGCCGCTACACCAGCCGATGACCTCGGCGATCGGCATGGGCATCCTGACCGCGGGCCACCGGCACGGCTGGGCGGTCGCCGCCGGTGGGTCGCAGTCCATCCCGCGGGCGCTGGCGGCGTTGCTCGCCGATCTCGGCGGGAAGATCGAAACCGGCGTCCGGATCACCGCGCGCTCGCAGTTGCCGTGCGCGGACGTGACGCTGTTCGATCTCGCGCCCGCGGCCGTCGCCGACATCCTCGGCAACCAGCTCTCGCCGCGAATCAGAAAGGCCTATCGCGACTTCCGGCGTGGCCCCGGGGCGTTCAAGGTCGATTTCGCGGTCGCCGAGGGCGTGCCGTGGACCAATCCGGACGCGCGTCGCGCGGGAACCGTGCACCTCGGCGGCCCCTACCCGGAACTCGCCGCCGCCGAACGCGACATCCACGCCGGCCGCCTCCCGCAACGACCGTTCGTCCTGGTGGGCCAGCAGTACCTGGCCGACCCGCAGCGATCGGCGGGCGACATCCATCCACTCTGGGCCTACGCCCATGTCCCCCACGGCTATACCGGCGACGCCACCGAGGCGATCATCGCCCGTATCGAACAGTTCGCCCCCGGATTCCGCGATCGCATCATCGGCTACACCGTCCGCGACCCCGCCGACATCGCCGCCCACAACCCCAATTTCACCGGCGGCGACATCATGACCGGAGCCAAAGACATCCGCCAGCTCGTCTTCGGCCCCCGAATCACCCTGTCCCCCTACTCGATCGGCGTACCGGGCATGTTCCTCTGCTCGGCCGCCACCCCGCCCGGCCCGGGAGCCCACGGCATGTGCGGAGCCAACGCGGCCGAGCAGGCATTGGAATATCTCTCCCGCATCGTCAGATGGTGAGGACGATCTTGCCGTGGGTGTGGCGACGTTCGAGCTCGGTGTAGGCCTCGCGGACCTGCGCCAGGGGTAGACGTTCGCGACCGAGACATCAGCACACCGCGCCACCGCTCATCGGCTACCACACGGGTCAGGAAGTGCGGTCGCTTTCGAGCCCGATCAGCAGGGCCGTCAGGATGCGGGTGAGTTTCGGCTCGACGTCGACCACGGCGTGAGCCAGTTCGGGGCGGGACTCATAGAGCGCACGCAGGCCGGTGCCGGGCGCGGCCATCTGCCACAGAGCCCCGGCCATGCTGGTGGCTGTGGAGATGACGTCGATAGCCGCGATCTCGGTGATCGGCAGCAGTCGGCGCAATGCCGTTGTCAGAGTGGCCACTTCGGCGAGCACCTCGGTCTTGAACGCGTAGGCGGTGTCGAGGGAGACGTTGCGCTCCAGGTTCATCGGGGCCTGCGCGAGTAGGTCGCAGAACAGCGGGCGCGCGACGAGTGAATTCGCCAGTACGGACGCGATCGCCCCGGGTTCACGCTCGGCCGGTTCGGCCAGCCGGGTTCGGACCTCGGCCGACCAGTCCCGCCAGCCCTCGGCGGTGAGTGCCAGGAAGATCTGCTCCCGCGTCTCGAAATAGCGCAGCATGGCGGATTTGTGCATGCCGACGGCGGCGGCGATATCGGTGAGCGTGACCTCACGCACGCTGCGCTCACCGGCGAGCGTCCGCGCGGCATCGCGAATCGCCTGTTCACGATGCAGTTTGGCCTCGGCACTGCGGGCACGCAGAGGTGGCGTGGGAGTCATGGCCTTCAGTATAGCGCAACACTGTTGCGCTATTAACAAAACGGTGTTGTACTAATTCCAGTGGGTTCGGAGGCCTCTCCGCCCACCAGCACCCACCAGCGAGGAGTGGAAATGTCCCAGCCCACCATCGTGATCACCGGCACCTCGAGCGGATTCGGACGCCTCAGCGTCGCGCGCTTCGCCTCGAGCGGATGGAACGTCGTGGCGACGGTCCGCAAGGAATCGGATCTGGAGGTACACAAGGGAATCGACAATGTCGCGACGCTGCTGCTCGACGTGAACGACGAGGATGCCGATCTCGCCTTCGGTGAACTCGCGCTCGCGCAGTTCGGTCGGATCGACGCTCTGGTCAACAATGCCGGCTACTACCAGGCCGGACCGTTGGAGGCCACGACCATGGACCAGGCGCACCGGCAGTTCCAGACCAATGTGTTCGGGCTCATCGCGCTCAACAAGGCGTTCATCCCGATCCTGCGCAAGCAGGGGTCCGGTGTGATCGTCAATGTCGGCTCGATCAGCGCCGACCAGGGGTATCCGTACACCTCGGTGTACGAGGCTTCGAAAGCGGCGGTTGTCTCGCTCAGCGAGGGTCTGCACACCGAACTCGCCGAGTTCGGCGTCGTCGTCAAGGCGCTGCTGCCCGGCAGCATGGATACCCGCATCTTCGACAAGGTCGACCGCGCCACCAACATCCCGGCCGAATACCTGGACTCCATGGCGCGTTTCGGTTCGCTGAACCTGGTCCGCTCCGACCCGGCCTTGACTGCCGACGTGATCTTCCGGATGGTCACCGACGGCAACACCCGCAAGGTTCGCTATTACAGCGGCCCCGACGGCGAGGCCATCCCCCGCGTCAAGCAACTGCTCGGACAGGATTGGTACTGGGAGGAATTCCGGCGAGCCACCCATGGCGACTCGACCCCATTGTGGCGGGCCTTGATGCCGCAGCCGGTAGCGAGCTCGCCGACTGCCTGAAGGCCCTGCGAATCCCGGCCGGCGGCTTTACGCCGTTGGGCTCGACAGTCTTTCGAGGGCGTCGCGCAGCGCGGCTCGCGAGCTGATCCCGAGTTTCGGGAACACCCGGTACAGATGAGCGCCAATGGTTCGCGGCGAGAGGTAGAGCCGTTCGCCGATTTGCTTGTTCGTCAGGCCCGCGGCGGCCAGGTCGGCGATCTCGCGCTCTTGCGGAGTCAGCGGGTCTGGTGTCTCCGCGGCGTGGTCGGCGACGGTCAGTCCGCTCGCGCGTAGTTCGGCGCGGCAGCGGGTCGCCCACGGGACCGCGCCGAGCCGTTCGAAGGTGTCGAGTGCATCGGTCAGATGGCGACGGGCCTCGGATGGCGACTTCGCCCTGCGCAGCCGTTCGCCATAGGCGAATTGGATCCGGGCGTGCGCGAACGGCCATCGGTTCGCCCCGGGGGTCGCGAGCGCGGTGTCGAACGCCTCGCGGAAGGTGGTGGAGGGGGCGGTCATTCCCATGGCGCCGGCCGTGATCAGCGCCAGCCGGGGCGAGAGGTCGGCGACGGCTGCCCGCTGGATGTCGGCGACGTGGGCCCGCGCCTCGGTCATCCGCTCGGCGCGGACTGCCGCTTCGACCAGATCCAGCAGGACCCACAGCGCGACGGGTTTGTGGACGGGAACCGTTTCCGGTGAACAGATTTCGACCGCGTGACGGTATGCGCTCTCGAACTCCCCGTGGCCGAGGGCGTCGACGGCCTTCGCGTGCGCAGCCAACTGCAGCACGAAGCCGATGCGGTTCGGCGCCGCCCAACCCACCAGATCGTCGGTCAGGCTGCGTGCGGTCGCACGATCGCCGCGGGCGGCCGCGACCATGGCCCGGTCGTAGTGCAGGAAGCCGCCGAGCAGTCGATAGTGGTGCCTGGTCGTGAGCGCGAGACCCTCGTCGGCCAGTCTCAGCGCACGGTCCCAGTCGCCGCTCAGTACGCTGTCGAATCCCAGCAGCGCAAAGGCTTTGATCGCCGAGGCGATCGCGCCGCCGGCACGGCCGTGTTCGACCACCCGCCACAGGGCGTTGCGGCAGCCGGCCAACCGGTCCACGTACATGCCGGCGATGGCGAGCCGCACCGCGTGGACGTGATCGGATTCGTCACCGATACCGGCGATCGCGTCGTCGAGTCGCGGGAGCGAGGGTGCCGCCAGCCGCGCGGGCTGGAGGAATGTGCTGCCGAGCAGCGTCAAGATCTCCGGGGGTTCGAGACCGAGTCCGTCGAGCGCGGCCTGGTATTCGTCGAGCAGATCGGCACGGGATCCGAACGAGCAGTTCGCCTGCAGCACATAGACGATTTCGCTCAGCGGCGCGTCCCAGCCTCGCGCCGGCTGTCCGACGTTGCGGACCGCGCCGAGCAGGACCCTGTGGATGGTGTCGATATCGCCGCCGCTGTTCACCATGTACGCCGCCGCGGCTACGGCGGACTCCACCGACCGCCCCGGCACGCCGCGCCCGGCGCCGAACGTTCGCGGGTCCAGAAGATTTCCGGTGACGTCGGCGCCGAGGTAGGTCGCGAACATGGCACGGCGGTCGTGGTCGTCGGCACCCGGACTCAGCTCGGCGGCCCGCAGGAGCAGGTCGATCGCACCGACCGGGTCACCACGCCCCTTGGTCTTCAACGCGGCCTCCTCGAGCAGCTGCGCGATCTGCTCATCCGGCGACGAAGCCGCTTCCGCGAGATGCCAAGCGCGCCTTTCGGAGTCGGCCGGATGCCGCATCGCCAACCGTCGATGCGTCTCGCGTCTCTCCTGGTCGGTCGACAGATCGACCACCGCGGAACGTGTGAGCGGATGCCGGAACTGGACCCCGCGGGTCACCGGATGAACCCGGATCAGCCGGGCGCGCTCGGCGGGTTCGAGTGCGCCGAACGAGATCGCGGGGAACAGCTCGCCGGTACCGTCGAGTGCCGCGAGCAGCAGCTGGGTCCTTGTCTCGGCAGGCAGCCCTTCGATGCGCCGGGCGAAGGTCTGGCGTAGTCGTCGGCCAACGGGTGTACGACCGAGACCGGGGTCGGCAGGGGCCGGGCCGCCGGGCGTCGGAAGCTCGATCAGTGCCAACGGATTTCCCTGCGCATCGGCCAGTACCCGCCGCACGGCCCGCGGCGGCAGCTCCGGGAAGGCCTCGGTCAGCAGCTCCGCCGCAGCGTCATCGTCGAGCGGTCCGACCGCGATCTCCGGAAGCCCGGCATCCTCGAATATGCTGCCCTCCCCCCGCACGCACCACACCGAGAAAGCCGACGCCGGTGCCGTCGAGCCGCCGCGCGAGGATGCCGAACAGCGTGGCACTCGCTCGATCCAGCCATTGCAGGTCATCGACCACCACCAGCAGCGGGGACTCCGTCGCGGCAGCCGACAGCAGAGTCAGCAGTGCGTTCGTCAGCGCGAGTTGATCGGGCGCGGGCCCCTCCTGAACGCCCATGGCAACGCCGACCGCGCGTCGAGAGTCGGGCGGGATTACCGCGACCTCGGCGGACAGCGGAGCGATCAGTTGGTTCAGGCCGGCGAAGCTCACCTCCGCCTCGAATTCCACACCGGACGCACGCAACACACGCGCACCGAGTTCGGCCGCGTGGGCGGCCGCCGCGCCGAGCAGCGCGGTCTTCCCGACGCCCGCTTCGCCGACCACCAGCCGCGCCCCGCCCTCGGCCACCGCGGATTCGACGAAGCCGTACAGCAGGCCCAGCTCGCGCGTACGTCCTACCAGCCGTCCCGGCGACACCCAACCCTGCACATCCAGACCCTACTACCGGCGAGACGGCGTTCGGACTGCCGAAGACAGTCATTTGACCGATTCGTAGTGGCTGCCGGAGTTCGTAGATTCATTGCTGTCCACCAGGTTTCGAAGGAGACAAGATGAGTGCCACCATCGTTCTCGTACACGGCGGTTTCGTCGACGGCGCCGGCTGGCGCGGGGTATACGACGTGCTGACCGCCGACGGCTTCGATGTCCGCATCGTGCAGAACCCGACGAAGTCGCTGGCCGACGACGCGGCCACGACGCGCGACGTACTCGACGGTATCGACGGCCCCGTCGTCCTCGTCGGCCACTCGTACGGCGGTGCCGTGATCACCGAGGCCGGCAACCACGACAAGGTCGGCGCGCTGGTCTACGTGACCGCCTTCGCCCCCGACCAAGGCGAATCGGTCAACACGCTGCTCGGGACCTTCCCGACCGACGGGCCCCAGCCCCCCATCCTGCCGCCGGTCAACGGCTATCTGTTCCTGGACCGCGACAAGTTCGCCGAATCCTTCGCAGCCGACGTCTCCGAGCAGGAGGCGGCGTTCATGGCCGACTCCCAAGTGCCGTGGGGCCTCGACGCACTCGGCGGCGTGGTGACCAAGGCCGCCTGGCAATCCAAGCCCAGCTGGTACCTCCACGTCACCGAAGACCGCATGATCCCGCCGGCCGCGCAGAGCTCGATGGCGCAGCGCATCGGGGCCACCGTGGTCGAGACACCCGGCAGCCACGCGATCTACGTTTCGCAGCCCGGCGTGGTCGCCGACCTGATCAAGAAGGCCGCAGCGACGCTCCAGTGAGGTTCCGGTGTGCCGCTCGAATCATCGGGCGGCACACCCGGTTACCCCGCCCCGGACGCCCCCGGGCCTACCATCGAATCCATGCTGGGAGTGCATTTCGCGATTACCGCGGAGCAGGAGCGGGCGCTACTGAGCGCAGACGATCTGGACGACGCGGACGCGATCGACGAATTGCTCAGCGCGATGGAGGAATCCTGGGCGGAGGACGACCTGAAAATCGACACCGACAAGGCCTGGGATGCGATCCATCGCAGCCTGACCGACGGCACCCTCGGCCCGAGCAGCGGGCAGTACCCGCTCTCGCCCGCCATCATCGGTGGACGGCACCTGCACGACGATTACTACGCGGTGTACGTGAGCGCGGAGCAAGTTCGGTATTTGGCGACAGCGTTGCACGAGGTGGAGCGAGCGGGCATGCGCGCGGCGTTCGATGCCATCGACGACGAGGAGTATGCCGGGGCGCTCGATGACGAAGACTTCGAGTACACCTGGAGCAACTTCCTGGACGTCCGGGCTTTCTACGACCGCGCGGCCGCCGCGCGACGATCCGTCATCTTCACCGCGACATAGGCGAGCTCACGCGCTATTGACTCGGCTGCGGGATGTTGACGTGGCAGTCCTCGACTTTGGGGTTGACCCCCATGTAGTTGAGCGGCCCCGCGAGAATGGTCACCGCGATCGTTCCCGTGCTCGCGCAGTTGGTCGGGGCACTGTCGAAATAGTGTCGTTGCCCAGCGGCGACACCACCGATGATCAGCCAGATGAACAACAGCAAGGTGAAGCCACCACCCGTGGCCGACCGCCTGCCGTAGCGCCAACGGTCTTCGGCGTAAGGTCCCATGATCACTCCCAGGTTCGGCCCGCACCGTCGCCGCGAATCGGATCAGGCGCGTCACTGAGGCAGTACCCGCAAACCCGCGCGTTACGCGGACCTCTTGGGAATGCCAACTTTTCCGGCCCGATCGCCGAGTAACCACATCCCGGTGGACGCTGCCGGCGGCACGATGAGTCGGTTGCGCGCCTAGCCCCAAGCGCGGCGAGTGGCGGGGAATCCGGAGCGGCCGTGGGAATTTGGGACGACGCCGAGGACCTGGTGGAGGCCGAGGCCGCCGTCTTCGAATCCCAGGGCGGAGGCGGCCATATAAATGCGCCAGATGCGGGCGCGGCCTTCACCCACCAGTGAAACCGCCTGATCCCAGCCGGTTTCCAGGTTGGCGACCCAATCGCGGAGGGTCAGTGCGTAGTGCTCGCGCAGGGCTTCGACGTCGCGGACTTCGAATCCGGCTCGTTCCATCGCCAGGACGACCTCGCCGACGTCGAGGAGTTCGCCGTCGGGAAAGACATAGCGGCCGATGAAGGATCGGGGGCGGATCTTCGACCCACCGGCCGACGAGATGGCGTGGTTGAGCAGGCGGCCTTCGGGCCGGAGCAGGGCCCGCAGGGTGTCGAAGTATTCGTCGGCGCGGTTGGCCCCGACGTGTTCGAACATGCCGATCGAGGAGATGGCGTCGAACTGCTCACCGCGCAGGTCGCGATAGTCGGTCTGCCGGATCTCGACAGCGGCGGACAGCCCGGCCTCGGCGATGCGCTTGCGGGCGAGTTCGGCTTGCGTGCCGCTGATCGTGACGCCTACGACCCGCGCCCCGTAGACCGAGGCCGCGTGCATCGCCATCGACCCCCACCCGCATCCGATATCCAGCAACCGCATTCCGGGGCGTTCGGTCAGGCCGAGTTTGCGGCACACCAGATCATGCTTGGCGTGCTGGGCATCCTCGAGCGAGACGGTGGGGTCCGCGGCAGCCCGGCCGTCGTCGTCCGCGGCGGCGAACCGCGCGCACGAGTAGGTCATGCTCGGGCCGAGCACGAGGCGGTAGAAGTCGTTGCCGACGTCGTAGTGATGACTGATCACCGCTGCGTCGCGGTGGCGGGTGTGCTGCCGGCCGCGTGGGGGCCGCGCCTCCTCGGGCGGCGGCTTCGGACGACGGGTGAGCGCGCCCAGCCGCCGGGCCGCCCCGAGGGCGTGCCAGGCGCCTGCCATCCCGAGGCGGGCGTCGCCCGGCACGGCGGACTGCAGGGCGCGCAGGACCTGGAAGATATCGCCCTCGAGGTCCACGGTGCCGGCGACGTAGGCGCGGCCCAGACCGAGTTCGCCCGGGGCCCAGACCATATGGTTCAGCGCGTCCTTCGATCGGATCACCATGGTGCCGGGATTGTCGATATCAGGCTGCACCGCGCTGCCGTCCCAGAATTCGAACCGCAATGGTGGCCGCGACCCGAACGCGAGTTCCAGCAGGGGTGTGAAAGCGGCCGCAACTGTCCCACTTTTGCCCATAGGACCACTATCGCCCGAAGAACATCAGGGAGCGGGGAATTCGAGAGCCGTTATTCGCGCATCGCGCGTCCGACTGTCGATTCCGGTATCGCCGTTCACTCTCGTGTCGAGCCGGCCGACGTGGCGGCGCGGTCGTGGTCCAGCCGTTCGTTGGTCACCCGGATCTGCCGCAGGGTCGAGGTCTCGAGCGCTTCCGATTGCTCGGGTCGCAGTCGCCCGCACAGGTGATTCCAGTGGGTCGCGACGAGGTCACCGACCTCGAGGTCCGGGACGGCGGCGTAGCCGTCCTCCCACATGGCCAAGGACCGGTCCTCGGGCCGGGACAGGCTGAGGCTCAGGCCGTTCCAGGTCAGGCGCTGAGACCGGATCAGAACCTGTGAGCGGTCGACATCGATCACTCGCCCCCAGCTGATTCGGCAGTCGTCGAGGATTCGCAGGGCTGGGCCCCGGCCCGTCGGGTCGAGTAGCCGGGACCAGGGGTAGACGCCGAACACGTGGAAGCTGTGGTTGGGGGCGGCTTCTGCGGTCAGGCCGGCGCCCAGGTGTGCCCAGTACTGTCCGGCGATCGGACCGATGCGGTCGAGCAGGGCGGCGCCGAACTCGGCCGGATCCAGTGCGGCTCCGATACCGCCTCCGAGCCAATAGGATTCGACCAGCCGGGCGTCGAGCGGATCGTCGATACCGGTCAGCGTGGCCAGCACGCACAGGTACGGCCACGCCCCGGAGAACAGCGGTGCGGTCGCCCGCACCGCCGCGCTCGACCCGCCACGCAGCCCGGCCGTGTCGGGCGGCCCGCAGTAGCCGAGCGCGTTCGGCGCGTACGCGTAGCGCGCGAACATATCGGTCCCGTCGAGGACCGGGTCCGGGCTTTCCATGACCTCACCTCCGATGCACCGGTGGCGGGTGATTCTCCTTCCGCCTCAACAGATTCTGGGCAACTGTTCGCCGGCCGGCAGATCCACTACCCGGGTGCCGCCGAGGGCAGTCTTGGCCACCACCATGCCGGGATGCTCGGGCACGCAGACGCCGATGGCGGCGGCGCGAGTGCCGAGTGGGTGGGAGTGCATGGCGGCCAGTACCCGGTCCGCGTCCTCGGGTGCGACGAAGGCGACCAGCTTGCCCTCGTTGGCGACGTACATCGGGTCCAGTCCGAGCAGGCCGCAGGCGTCGCGGATCTCGGCCGGGATCGGGAGGTCGTTCTCCACCAGTGCCACACCGACTTTCGCGGTGCGGGCGATCTCGTTGAGCGATGCGGCCAGGCCGCCGCGGGTGGGGTCGCGCAGCACGTGCAGGTCCGCGCCGGTGGCGAGCATGGCGGCGACCAGGCCGTGCAGCGGTGCGGTGTCGCTGCAGACGGTGGTCCCGAATTCCAGTCCCTCGCGACAGCTCAGCACCGCGACGCCGTGCAAGCCGATGTCGCCGCTGACGATCACCACGTCCCCGGCGCTCGCGCGCTGCGGACGGATGTCCACGCCCTCGTCGATCACGCCGATACCGGTGGTGTTGATGTACACCCGGTCGCCGTGCCCGGCGTCGACCACCTTGGTGTCACCGGTGACCAGGGTGACGCCCGCGCCCAGCGCGGCGGTACCCATGGCCGCGGCGATCTGGGCGATCTCGGCCAGCGCGGTGCCCTCTTCGAGGATGAACGCCGTGGACAGCGCCAGTGGTCGCGCACCGGCCATGGCCAGGTCGTTGACCGTGCCGTTGATCGCGAGTTCGCCGATCGAGCCGCCGGGGAACACCATCGGCTTGACCACGAACGAGTCGGTGCTGAACGCGAGCCGCGACGACCCGACGGTGACCACCGCCGCGTCCCCCATGCCGGCCTCGGCGGCCGCGCCGAAGGCCGGCAGGAACAGATGCTCGACGAGTTCGCCCGACATCGCACCACCGCCGCCGTGCCCCATGACGATGGTGGGTGAATCCCGTAACGGCATGGGGCACACCCAGTTCGCCAGGTCGACGGGGCCCGAGACGTCCTCACGCATGTGCCACCTCCGCGGGCAGGTCCAGGCGCCGGTACAGGTAGTAGGCGGCGCACGCGCCCTCGGAGGAGACCATGGTGGCCCCGAGCGGGTTGCGTGGCGTGCACTGCTTGCCGAACGCCGCGCACTCGTGCGGCTTGATCAGCCCTTGCAGCACTTCACCGGAACGGCAGATCGAGGACTCGGCGGTCTGCAGATCGCCGACAGCGAAGCGTTGTTCGGCGTCGAACTCGCGGTAGCGGTCCGAGAGCCGCCAGCCGCTGCGCGGTATCACGCCGATCCCGCGCCAGGCCCGGTCGGTGACATCGAAGACGTCTTCGAGCATCTGCTTCGCGACCGGGTTGCCCGCTTCGGCGACGGCGCGCGGGTAGGCGTTCTCCACCTCGTGCCGTCCGGATTCGAGCTGGATGACGGTGCGCCGGATGCCTTCGAGGATGTCGAGCGGCTCGAACCCGGTGACCACGACCGGCACCTCGTATTTCTCGGCGAGCGGCGGGTATTCGCGGGTGCCCATGACCGTGCACACGTGCCCGGCGGCGAGGAACGCCTGCACCCGGCAGTCCGGTGATTCCATGATCGCGGCGATGGCGGGCGGCACCAGCACGTGCGAGACGAGCAGCGAGAAGTTCTTTATGCCCAGTCGTTTCGCCTGATAGACGGTCATCGCGTTGGCGGGCGCGGTGGTCTCGAACCCGATGCCGAAGAACACCACCTGCCGATCCGGGTTGGCCTGCGCCAGTTCGAGCGCGTCGAGCGGCGAGTACACCACCCGGACGTCTCCGCCTTCGCTCTTGACCCGGAACAGATCCTTGGAGCTGCCCGGTACTCGCAGCATGTCGCCGAACGAGCAGAAGATCACCCCGGGCTGCGCGGCGATGTCGAGTGCCTTGTCGATCATGCCGAGCGGGGTCACACACACCGGGCAACCCGGTCCGTGGATCATCTCGATCGTGTCGGGCAGCAGTTGGTCGATGCCATGACGGATGATCGAATGTGTCTGTCCGCCACAGACTTCCATGATCGCCCAGCGGCGGGTGGCGCTCTCCCGGATGCGCTCGAGGAGTATCCCGGCGAGTTGCGGGTTGCTGAATTCATCGAGGTACTTCACGACCTCACCTCCGGTTCGTCCGACTGCTGTGGCTGCGCTGATTCGGGATTCGCCAGGCCCGCTTGCCGGGCCGCGATTTCGAATCCGTTACCGAACTCCTCCTTCAGGACACCGAGATGTTCGAACTCCGCGAGGGTCCGCAGCGCGGATTCCTCGTCGAGCCGCTGAATGGCGAAACCGACGTGGACCACCACGTAGTCGCCGACCGTGGCATCGGGGATGTATTGCAGGCACACGTCCTTCTGCACGCCGCCGAAGTCCACGATCGACATCAGCGTGCCGTTGCGTTCTTGCAGGCTGAGAATTCTTCCCGGGACTGCCAGACACATTTGCTGCTCCCTTCGCTCAACCCGCCTCGGCGGCGAGTAGTTGCCCGAATGCCAGGCCGCCGTCATTGGGCGGTAGCCGATGAACGGTCAAGACTTCGAATCCGTTGTCCGACAACAAACCACGCGTCGCCGACAGCAGCAGCGCGTTCTGGAACACGCCGCCGGTCAGCACGACCGGGGTGGCCGCGGTGGCGTAATCGGCCGCGAGGTCGAGGACCAGCCGCGCGACCGCGTCGTGGAATCGCGCCGCGATGATCCCGACCGGGACGCCCGCTCGCACATCACCGATCACGGCGCTGATCACCGGGGCGGCGTCGAACACCGACGGACCCTCCCCGGCGCCATCGGGCCGCGCGAAGCGGTAACGCACGGGCCCCGGATCCACCCCGCGCGCATGCCATTCCAGTTCGATCGCGGCCTGCGCCTCGTAGTCGACCTCGAACCGGACGCCGGCCAGTGCCGCGACGGCGTCGAACAGCCGGCCCATGCTCGACGTCGGCGTGCTGCCCAGTCCGGTATCCAACTGGTGGGCTAGTACGGCGCGCTCGGCGGGCGGGCACGCGCGCACCGCGGGCAGGTCCTCGGTCCATTCGATTCCGGCGGCCCGCAGGTGCGCCAGCGCCATGCGGTAGGGGCGGCGCACGCTCACGTCGCCGCCGGCCAGCGGCACGTAGCGCAGGTGCGCCAGCCGCCGGTAGCCCTTGTATCCGGCCGCCAGCACCTCGCCGCCCCAGATCGCGCCGTCGGGCCCGAATCCGGTGCCGTCGAACGCGATTCCGAGGACGGAGGCGGACGGGTCGAGGCCGTGCTCGCCCATGACGGACGCGATGTGCGCGTGATGGTGCTGCACGGTGCGCACCGGCCGCTCGCCCGCCTGTTCCCGGGCCCACGCGGTGGAACGGTAGCGCGGGTGGGCGTCGGCGGCCAGCACCACCGGTCGCACGCCGGTCAGCTCCTCGAGATGCTGTTCGGCGTCGGTGAAGGCGCGCAGCGTCGCCAGATCGTCCATATCGCCGATGTGCTGGCTGAGCCAGGCATAGCGGCCGTCGCCGACCGCGCAGGTGTTCTTGAGATCCGCGCCCACCGCGAGCGTGGGCTGCACCGGCAGCGGCAGGGCCAGGGGCAGCGGGGCGAAGCCACGGGACCGTCGCAGCGGCAGTTCCAGGCCGTCGACCACCCGCAGCACCGAATCGTCGCAGGGCACCAGGATGGGTCGGTCGTGCGCGAGCCAGGCGTCCGCCAGACCCGTCAGCCGCGTCCGGGCGTCGGCGTCGTCGTAGCAGATGGGTTCGCCGCCGAGGTTCGCCGAGGTCATGACGAGCACCCGAGGGCCGGGCGGGTCACCGGGCAGGCCGAACAGCAGCAGGTGCAGCGGCGTGTACCCAAGCATCACACCGAGATCGGGGTTGCGTGGGGCCACCGCTGGCGCGATGGCGAATCCCGGTGCACGCCCACGGGTTTCATCGTCGGCACGTGGCAGCAGCACGATAGGCCTGGCGGGCCCGGTCAGCAGCCGGGCCGCGGTCTCGTCGATCTCGGTGATCCGCCGTGCCGTCTCCAGATCCGCCGTCATGACGGCGAACGGCTTGTCCCCGCGGCGTTTCCGCCGGCGCAGCTCGGCGACCGCCGCCTCGTTCCCGGCGTCGCAGGCCAGGTGGTATCCGCCGATCCCCTTGACGGCGAGAATTCCGCCGTCGCGCAACAGTTGTCGCGCGGCGGTGACAGGATCACCGTCGCCCGGGCCGGTGTAGGACAGCCGGGGACCGCAGTCGGGGCAGGCGATGGGCTGCGCGTGGAAGCGACGGTCTGCGGGATCGGCGTATTCGCGGGCGCAGCGCGCGCACATCGGGAATCCGGCCATGCTGGTGCGGTCGCGGTCGTAGGGCAGGCTCGCGATGATGGTGAACCGGGGACCACAGTTGGTGCAGTTCACGAACGGGTGCCGGTAGCGCCGGTTGCCCGGATCGCAGAGATCGGCGACGCACTCGGCGCAGATCGCCACATCGGGTGAGGCCAGGGTGCGCCCGGTCCCGTCCCGGCTGGTCGCGGCGATGTGGAAGCCGGTGCCGCCGCGCACCGGAAGCTCGTCACACTCGACGGATTCGACGACCGCCAGCGGCGGCGGATCCGACCGCATCCGCCGCACGAATTCCGCCAGATCCGCTGTCGCGCCCTCGATCTCGACGATCACGCCGCAGCTGTCGTTGGAGACCGATCCGGTCAGCGACAGTTCGGCGGCGGTGGTGTAGACGAACGGCCGAAAGCCGACGCCCTGCACCACGCCGCGGACCACCACGCGGCGGCGGCCGCGCCCGGCGCTCACGGCGCGTCTCCCTGGCGCAGCAGCCGCAGCCCGTCGAGGGCCGCGGCGGCGCCGGCCGCGTCGGTCTTCTCCACCGCGAGGCCCATGTGAATGATCACCCAGTCGCCGGGCCGGACCGGATCCTGGTCCAGCAGGCCGACATTCACCTTCCGGTGTGCGCCGGACACGTCGACGAGCGCGATCTGGTCGTGGTAGCCGTCGAGAATCTCCACGACCTGGCCGGGAATTCCGAGGCACACGGCTCTCACACCTCCTGCCGGGCGAGTAGTTCGGCCAGTACGTCGCCGACCGCGGCGACCGCGTCGGGCACGGCGGCGGCGACCGGGTCGGTCAGTCCCATGCGCTCGTCGACCGAGCCCACCTGACAGCCCACCACGACCGTCGGCGGCACCGTGCCGCCGAGTGCGCGCACGGTCTCGAACACGGCCTCGGGGTGCATGGCGTGACCGTCGAACGCGGCAGCGCCGCTGCCGGACTCGGCGCGGAAGACCTCCACCCGGCCCGGTTCGCCGCGGTCGGGGATGGCATCCACCAGCACCAGCGCATCCCATCCGTCGAGCAGGTCGTAGGCCAGGTGCAGGCCTCGGATGCCGTAGTCGGTGACACGCACGGCCGGGTCCCGATCCGGCGGCAGCCGCCGGATCACTTCGGGTCCGAACCCGTCGTCGCCGAGGAAGATATTGCCGATCCCGGCGACCAGCAGACGTGGCGTGTGATCACCCGCTCACATATGCCGGATCCGGAAGTATCTGCGGATATCGGGGATGGACAGCACGCCCACCGCGACCGCGCCCAGCGCGACCACCGCGACGATCGCCGTCGCGACCATTCCTACCGTTGCCATCTCGGGCCCTTCCTTTCATTCGGGCGAGCCGTCCAGCGGCTCGATCTCGTCGGGGGCGAAATACAGGTAGCGCCCATACCATTCGTGCAGTTCGGCCGCGGGGTCGTCCTCGGCGACCACGCCGACGTGCACGCCACCGTCCACGTCCTCGTGCACGGTGACCACCCTGGCGGTGCGCCCGGCATAGAACAGGTCCTGCGCGTCGGCGCGGCGCCCGGGATGCAACCGCACCCGGCTGCCCTTGCGCACCAGCACCCCGGCCACCGCCACCGCGTCGGTGTCGGGCGCGACGGCGCTGTCGGCCAGCGGATCCCACCAGTCGACGCCGTCCTCGAGGGCGGGCAGCACCCGCGGGGACGGGTCCTCCCGCAGCACTCCGTGCAGGGCTTCCTGCCGCTCGGCGTCGAGGCGCTCGCAGCGATCGATGATCTCGGCGGCGAGCGGGTCGGTGGCGCGCGCCTCGCGCTTCTCGTCGTCGGTCATGGTCAGCACCCGCAACGCGAGGATCTCGTCGATCTCGGTGGAGTCGAACAGCGGGCCCTGGCTCTGCGGGGCGATCTCGGGATGGTCGTAGAGGATGATCGGGGAGACCAGCAGCAACTCCTGCTGCCCGGGCGGTCCCGCCAGCACCGGGAAACAGCGGTGCTGGCAACAGCTTTCGACAACCGCGGCAGCGTCGGGCGGCGGATCGGTGAGCGAATGGAACCGTCCGCCGTCGAGCTCGAGGATCAAGTGCGCGCCCAGTAGCGAGCGGGCCAGCGCGTCATCGGGGTCGGTGGCGGCCGCGCCGGTGTTGCGCACGACGATGCTCACCCGCCGGTAGCCGTCGATAACGTCGACCGACAGTTCGAGTTCGCCGCGCAACGGTTCCCGGGTGCGGAGCAGCGAACCGACCACACCGCCGGCGTCGTCGCTGATCGCCTCGCTCTCCTCGGCGCCGGGGATCGTGAACGGAAACACGCTGTGCGCCAGCGGGATCGGGCCGATGTCGTGCTCCTGTTCGACGGCCTCGTCCCAGCTCAGCCAGGACCGCCCGGCGGTATGCAACTCCGCGACGGGCGTGCCGTCCGGGCTCCGGACCGTGCGCCGCTGCCGGTGCAGGAACCGCACCGCGACGCTGATCCGCGCCGACTCACCGGCCGTGACCGGGAACTGGGTCGCGAGCTCGGAGTCCTCGCCCAGCCCGTCGGCGGCCGCCCGCTCGGGTCCGAGCACACCGAACTGCCAGCGGCACACGTTCTTCCGGGCGCTCGCCCGGTAGGGGTACAGCAGGTATCCCTCGTAGAGCACCGCATCGGCCACCGCGCGCGCCGCCGCCCGGGCGGCGATATCGGCGCTCATCACGCGCCTCCCGCCGCGAGCAGGTCGCGCACCGCCTGGTCGTAGCCGAGCAGGCCGCGACCGGATTTGAAGGCGGACAGCGCATCGAGCGTCTCGCGCGACAATCGCACCCAGCCCGAGTCCGGGAAGTGGGCGGCCATCAGATCCCGCCACACCGACACCGGCATGTTGAACCGGTCGTCGCGGTCCCACGGCACCTGCTGCACCGCGAAACCGGTGGCGCCCCGGATGAACACGGTGCCGCTGAACAGGAACGACAGCGGTACGGTGCCGTCGCGCAGCGCGTGCAGATACTTCGAACCCGCGACCTCGAGGTCGTAGGTGCACAGCATCGGCAGATCCACCTCGGTGCCGCCGCTGGTGAAGCCGGGAACCATGGTCGCGCAATGCATCCACAGGAACGAGCGCTGGGTGTCGGCCCAGCGTTCCCGGGGACCGAACAGATCGGTCAGGCCCGCGCCCTCCTCGTCGGTGTAGGAGCGTCGGTTCGGGTCGATGCGCACCTGGGCGCGCAGGGCGATGGCGTGCACCGGCTCCTCGGACAGCGCGGCGATGCCGATCCGCGCCGACAGTGTCGGCGTCACGGCATACGGTTCGGGCCGGATGCCCAGCACCGCGAAGGTGATCGAATACGCCGGGCTCACGACGCGCCTCCCGCGACCCGGGCCCGGGCGGTCATGGCGGCCAGGAAGTCCTCGATGTAGCGGCGGGCCTCCTGCCCGCCGTCGAATCCGCGCCACAGCAACCGCATCCGCCCCACGAATTCGTAGCAGGCGTCGATCGGCAACAACAGACAGGTCGGGGAGCCACCGTGCTCGGGCAGGTGGATCAGCACCGCCTCGACATCGTCGTCGGCCTGGGCGAGCTCGGGATGGCGATCCAGGATCGCGTTCCACTGGTCCAGCGGCAGTTCGGATTCGGTGGCGCCGGCCGGACCGGGATAGAACGCCACCGTGCGCCCGAGCGCGGAGTTGCGGAAAAAGAAGGCCAGGCCGACCGGAATCTGCAGGGCATCCCACTCCCCCGGGCCGATGCCCACCCCTGGAAAGGCCAGGCAGCGATCCGGGACCGCCCGATAGCGCAGGTTCGCGGTGCGGTCGGTGAACAGCAGATAGCAGGCCCGGCAGACGCACATGAGTTGCCTGCCTTCGATATTCACGACATGGCTGTGCGTGTCGGCGATGCCCTCGCCGCACATCTCACACCGCTCCCCCGCCGGCGCCGGGGCGGGCGGGGACGTCGCGAGCCTGCGCAGCACGCCGAAAGCGGGATTCATCCGGCCGCCTCCATCGGCATCGCCACCTGTGGCGTACCCGAGCGGATCAGGACCGGCAGCGGTTCCAGATGCCCGTCGCCGTCCAGGCGGGCGCCCGCGTGCACGACGTCGAAGTGCGCCCGGCAGACCGGACAGCGCAGCACGGCCGCGCCCGTCCCGAATCCGGCCCGGCGATGCAGCGCCGCTCCCGCCATCGAATTCCCGCACGACGCACAGTGATCGCGGTAGACGAACAAGTCGTCGCCGACCCTGCAGGCCAGCACGGCCGCACCCGCCACCGCGAAACCACCCACCTCACCGGCGCCCAGCTGCGCCAGTTCGGGCGCCCCGATCCAGTGCCCGCCGTGCTCGCCGTTGCTGTGGATGCGGGCCAGCAGCGACTCCGCCGGGATCACCCCGGCATTCGAATCCGGTTCGGCCGCCACCACTTCGATGGTCTCGATCTCCGGCGCGGCGGCGCGCACCGCATCCTCCACGGCCAGCTCCAGGGTCACCGAGGAGGACGGGCAACTGCGGCAGCTGCCGGAGAACGCCAGTCGCAGCACGCCGCCGGCCACCTCCACCACCGCCACGTCACCGCCGTGCGAGCCCAGGTACGGGCGGACCCCGTCCAGCGCCGTGCGCACCCGGGTGAGCGTGTCGTGCGGGTGCAGTCCGTGGACCAGCAGCAGGCTGGCGATCAGGTCGTCGGCCGCCAGCCGCTCGACGGCCTCGGGCTCGAGCAGCCCGACGACCCGTTCGAGCCCGGCGCCGTAGAGCCCGACGATCTCGCCGACCAGCGCCTCCGCGCGCT
Source organism: Nocardia tengchongensis (assembly GCF_054781395.1). Lineage (NCBI taxonomy): Bacteria > Bacillati > Actinomycetota > Actinomycetes > Mycobacteriales > Nocardiaceae > Nocardia > Nocardia tengchongensis. The sequence continues at coordinate 189,163 of NZ_BAAGUM010000015.1, read as the reverse complement.
CACGCGCCACCGGCCCGGCGGCGGAGAGGGCACTCAGCAGCGTGTCGATCCGCTCGCCGGCCTCGCGCCCGCGATCGGTGTCGGCGGTCGGAGCGCGGTGGTTCTCGGGTCGGTCGTTCACCGCGCTCGCCTCCCGGTATCGGCGCGACCGCTATTCAGCGGTCAGCGCCTGGGTGGGTGAGTGGAGCAGGTCCAAGGACTTGCCGCCACCCAGATACATGTGCACACCGCAGGGCAAGCAGGGATCGAAACTGCGGACGGTGCGCATGATGTCGATGCCCTTGAAGTGCTCCCGATCGTTCTCCTCGAAGATCGGCTGTCCCTGTACGGCGTCCTCGTACGGTCCCGGGGTTCCGAAACTGTCGCGCGGGCTGGCGTTCCAGGGTGTCGGCGGATACGGATGGTAGTTGGCGATCTTGCCGTCCCGGATCACCATGTGGTGCGACAGCACGCCGCGCACGGCCTCGGTGAAACCGCAGCCGATGCTCTCGTCGGGCACCTCGAACGACTCCCAGGTCTTGGTCCGGCCGGCCCGGATCTCCTCGAGCGCCTTCTCCGCGAAGTGCAGCGCGCACGCCGCGGCGTAGGCCTGGAAGTAGGTGCGGGCGCGATTGCGCTCGATGGTGTTGCTGCCGAAAGCCGGTATCGTCCACTCGAATTCGACCGGTCCCTGCAACGCGGTCTTGGGCAGATTGATCTGCACGCTGTGGCCGGTGGACTTCACGTAGCCGATGTCGACCAGCCCCGCCAGGGCGGTGGACCACAGTCGGGCCAGCGGGCCGCCGCCGGTGTCGAGCGCGAGATGATCCTTGCCGTCGAACCAGCGTGGCGACATCACCCAGCTGTACTTGTCCTCCAGGTCGCGCTTCTGCGGGCTGGGATTGGTGTGCTGATTCCAGGGATGGCGGCGGTCCACCGGATTGCCCAGCGGATCGGTCGAGACGAACATCTCCTGGTCGGTCCAGTCCTCGTAATACGAACTGCCCAAAAGGATTCGGAGACCGAGATTGATGTCCACCAGCGAGTGGGTGACCAGCTTGCCGTCCACCACGACGCCGGGGGTCACGAACATCGCGTTGCCCCAGTTCTCCATGTCCTTGTAGGCGAAGTTGCACACCTCCGGATCCTGGAACGAGCCCCAGCAGCCCAGCAGCGTGCGCCGCAGGCCGACCCGGTTGTAGCCGGGCAGCGCCGCGTAGAAGAAGTCGAACAGGTCGTCGTGCATTGGCACGACCTTCTTCATGAACTCGACGTAGCGCATGAGCCGGGTCATGTAGTCGGTCATCAGCTGGATGGTGGCGACCGTGCCGACCCCGCCGGGATACAGCGTCGACGGGTGCACGTGCCGGCCCTCCATGAGGCAGAACATCTCTCGCGTGTAGCGGCTGACCTGCAGCGCCTCGCGATAGAAGTCGCCGGTGAAGGGGTTGAGCGCGCGCATGATGTCGGCGACGGTGCGGTAGCCGTGCGCCTGGGCGTGCGGCGCCTCGGTCTTCTCGGCCAACGCGAGCACGCCCGGGTTGGTCTCGGACACCATCTTCTCGCAGAAGTCCACGCCGACCAGGTTCTCCTGGAAGATGTTGTGATCGAACATGTACTCGGCGGCCTCGCCCAGATTGACGATCCACTCGCCCAGATGCGGCGGCTTCACCCCGTAGGCCATGTTCTGGCAGTAGCACGAACAGGTCGCGTGGTTGTCGCCGCAGATGCCGCAGATACGGCTGGTGATGAAGTGCGCGTCACGAGGATCCTTGCCGCGCAGGAAGATCGAGTAGCCGCGGAAGATCGAGGAGGTGCTGTGGCACTCCACCACCTCCTGATTCGCGAAATCGATCTTGGTGTAGATGCCCAGACTGCCGACGATGCGGGTGATCGGATCCCAGGCCATCTCGACGAGGGAATCCGGTTCGATCCGGCGGTGCGAGGGCTCGGGAATGATCTCGGTCATCGGATTGCCTTCCCTACCAGGTCCGGACCGCGCCGGAATCCAGCTTGTCGCCCTTGTGCCGCCAGCTCGGCTCCTTGTCCACGGTGCGGCCGGTGATGTGCCGCAGACTGCGAATCACCGAGCCGTACAAACCCGACGCGGTGGAGGAGAACTTGCCGCCCGGCGGCGGGTCCATGAAGGGCATGAACTTGTCCGGGAATCCGGGCATGGTGCAACCAATGCAGATACCGCCCACATTCGGGCAGCCGCCCACGCCGTTGATCCAACCGCGTTTGGGCACATTGCATTTCACGACCGGGCCCCAGCAACCCAATTTCACGATGCATTTCGGCGAACCGTATTCGGTGGCGAAATCACCTTGCTCGTAGTAGCCCGCGCGGTCGCACCCCTCGTGCACCGTCGCGCCGAACAGCCATTTGGGGCGCAGCACCTCGTCGAGCGGGATCATCGGGGCCTGGCCGGTGGCCATGTAGAGCAGGTAGGTCAGGGTCTCGGAGAGATTGTCGGGCTGGATCGGGCAACCCGGCACGCACACGATGGGGATGCCGGCCTTGCTCTTCCACTCCCAGCCCAGGTAGTCGGGGACGCCCATGGCGCCGGTCGGATTGCCGGCCATGGCGTGAATGCCGCCGTAGGTCGCACACGTGCCGACCGCGACCACCGCGGTCGCCTTCGGCGCCAGCCGATCGAGCCATTCGCTGGTGGTCATGGGCTGGTTGGTCTCGGGATTGTTGCCGAACCCGCACCAATAGCCCTCGGCGTGCAAAGCCTCGTTCGGGATCGACCCCTCGACGACCAGGACGAAGGGCTCGAGCTCGCCCCGATCGGCTTTGAAGAACCATTCGAGGAAGTCGTCGGCTCCCCCGGTCGGGCCACATTCGTAATCGATGAGTGGCCAATGTACGGCGATCTTGGGCAGACCAGGCAGGGAGCCGAGCGCTATCTCCTCGATACTGGGCTGGGTGGCGGCAGTCAGGGCCACCGAATCGCCATCGCAACTGAGTCCCGCGTTGATCCAGAGAACGTGGATCAGCGTCTGCTCCGCATCGACTGCTTCTTTAGTCGGCATGAAAGGTGCCACCCTTCGAAGCGAAGTGCCAGCGTTCGGACGTTGCCGTTATCTCGAAAACGACCGACCAGGATGTGAGCCTGATCACGTCAGTCTATGCGCGGCCAGAGGACGCCTCAAGAGTTCACGGCACCGGCACGCGCTGCGCGGACAGCCACTCGTACCACTGCGGCAGACCCGCCCCGGTCGACGCCGAGATCTCCAGGATCCGGACTCCGGGATTCACCGATCGTGCGAGTTCTGCGAAGCGATCCGGGTCGAAATCGACGTAGGGCAACAGGTCGATCTTGTTGATCAGCACCAGGGTCGCCACCGAGAACATGTGCGGATACTTCAGCGGTTTGTCGGTGCCCTCGGTCACCGAGATCACCACCACCTTGCCGCTCTCGCCCAGGTCGAACAGCGCCGGGCACACCAGGTTCCCGACGTTCTCGATGAACAACAGGCTTCCGGGCTCCGGCGCGAGCAGGTCGAGGGCCCGCCTGGTCATCGACGCGTCCAGGTGGCAGCCCGCACCGGTATTGATCTGCGCGACCTTGCATCCGGTGGCCATGATCCGCTCGGCGTCGAGCAGGGTCTCCTGATCCCCCTCGATCACCGCGATCGGGCCCGCATCGAGTTCACCGATGGTGCGCACCAGCAGCGTGGTCTTGCCGGCGCCGGGCGAGCTGGTCATATTGAAGGCGAGGATGCCGCGCTCGCGCAGCCATTCCCGGTTCTCCTGCGCCAAGCTGTCGTTCTTGGCCAGCACCTTCTGCTCGAGCGACAGCGTCTCGGTGACCGGCAGGTGGATGTGGTCCACGCCGTGTTCGTGGTCCGCGTGGTCGTGACCGTGGGGCCCATGGTCGTGATGGGCGTGATCGTGATCCTCGCCGGGGCCATGGGTATGCGGAATGGTGATCAGTCCGGCCGTCTCGCCGCCGCATCCGCAGGTAGCACACATGGGTCGCTCACCTCCATCGATCGTATTCGCAACTCCCGGCCGGCGGTCACCTCGACATCCGCACTGCCGCAAGGGCACAGCAACACCGGGTCGGGCAGGGTGAAGTCGCTGCCACAGGTCCGGCACCGGGCCGTGCCGGAGATGATTCGAATGTCGAGGAACGCGCCCTCCGCCACCGTCCCCTCGGCGGCCACCTCGAAGCAGAAACGCATGGCATCGGGCACGATCGCACACAGCGCACCGACCTCGAGGGTGACGCCGTGCACCTTGCGACCGGCCGCGTGTTCGCCGATCGCATCGATGACACTCTGGGTGATCGCCATCTCGTGCATACGCACTCGCCTCGTCGAAAGGACCCCCTCAACCTACGCCCCGCCACGATCATTCGCTGAGGCCCGAGTCTCAGCGAGCTCTCAGCGATCGGATGCAAGACTCCGCAGAGCTTCCACTCCAGCCGTTGAGAAGGGATCGGGCATGGCCACCGCGCCGGCGCGCAGCGACTACAAGCTTCCTCAGATCACCGCATTGTTCTGGATACTCAAGATCGCCGCGACGACACTGGGCGAAACCGGTGGCGACCTGCTGGCACAGACCCTGCACCTCGGGTACGCCGCGGCGTCGATACTGTTTCTCGCCATCTTCGCGGTGAGCCTGCTGGCTCAACTGCGGGCGCGGCGCTTCCATCCCGCCCTGTACTGGACGGTCATCGCGGCGACCTCCACCGCCGGTACGACGATCTCCGATCTGCTCAACCGCGGCCCAGGATCGGACACCTCCACCGACGGCGGTCTCGGCTACGGCGCCGGCGCCGCCATCCTGATCACGGGCCTGGCGATCGTTTTCGCGATCTGGAAGCTCACCGGGCAGACCTACGACGTCGCCGGCATCACCGGCTTCCGCGCCGAAATCCTGTACTGGACAGCGATTCTGCTGTCCAACACGCTGGGCACCTCACTCGGCGACTACCTCTCCGACAGCTCGGGGCTCGGCTACACCGGCGGCGCGATCCTCATCGCCGCGGTGATGATCGCGCTGCTGGCCGCCCACTACCTCACCCCGATCTCCGGGGTCCTGCTGTTCTGGCTCGCCTTCATCCTCACCCGCCCGCTAGGCGCCACGGTCGGCGATCTGCTGTCCAAATCGCACGAGAAGGGCGGGCTCGGATTCGGCACCTACGGCACGACCGCAGCGCTGCTCGCCATCCTCGTCGCCGGAATCATCTACAGCCACAACAGGACCCGGCAGACGATCCCGTCGAGTCGGCGCTCGGCGGTTCTCGACAACGTCTAGACGGGGCCTACGGAATCACCATGAGGTTGTTTCAACACGGGCAAACAGGGAAGAGCGGGTGTGTCGTACACATCCACACGAAGGAATCGAAATGATTATTCTCGGGCTCGTCCTGCTCATCGCCGGATTCCTGCTCGGCATACCCATCCTGACCACCCTCGGCGTCATCGCGCTCATCGTCGGCGCGGTCCTGATGGTGCTGGGGCGGGTAGGCCGACCCGTCGCCGGCCGCAATCACTACTACTGACCCGGGTCGAAGCATTCACCCAGGGCCTGCGCCCGGAGTTTGTTCAGGGTGCCGCTCAGGATTCGAGATATCTGCATCTGCGAAACGCCCAAGCGCTCCGCGATTTGAGCCTGTGTCTGGTAGCCGAAGAACCGCAGGGTCAGCACGTGGCGTTCCCGCTCGGGCAGCGCCGCGAGCAGCGGACGCACCACCATCGCGTCTTCGGTGAGCGCGTAGCAGGGTTCGTCGGCGCCGAGCCCGTCGAGCACCGCGAGCGGCGTGTGCTGCCCATCCACCCGGGTGAGCCGATCCAGCGACTCGGCTCGATAGGAGTTGCGCGCCACCAGCGCCTGGGTCAACGAGTCGAGGTCGACGTCGAGTTCGGCGGCGAGCTCCCGAGCCGTCGGCACCCGCCCGAACCGCTGCGACAACGCTTCGGTGGCAGCGGTGAGACGTCCGTGAATTTCCTTGAGGCCCCGGGGAACTCGCACCGACCAGGCCCGGTCACGGAAATGGCGGCGTACCTCACCCATGATGGTCGGCACGGCGAACGCCAGGAACGAGCTGCCCCGGTGCACATCGAACCGGTCCACGGCCTGAATCAAGCCGAGCCGGGCGACTTGCTGCAGGTCGTCGAACTCTTCACCGCGGCCGGCGAATCGGCGGGCGATATGGTCGGCCAGCGGCATGCACAACTGCAGAACCTTGTTCCGCATCACGAGCCGGTGCGCATCACCGGTGTCCAGTTCGGCGAGTCTGTCGAACCAGGGCTCGATATTGTCGTAGCTGTCCGCTGTCGTGGTTCTGGATTTCGGCCGCTCATTTCGAGCTGTCGTCTCGATCATCGGGAAACCTCGATCGTGAATTCGACTCGGGCGCAAGACGGCCCGAGTGGTCGAATCGTGATCCTGCCGCTTGTTTGACAAGACGCGACTGTTATCGGCCATCGCCGTCCTACCGACGCGCGATCTCGAGGCGCCAGACGAATTCGTCGTCCGCCCAGCCGTGGGGCCGAGCCGGCGCGGCTCGCTCTCGGACTCGCACCTTCGGGCAGCGAGTTCCGACCGATGACATGGGTGTACCCGTTCTGTCCGATTTCAAACATCCCCGCCCACCGAGTCAACGCCCATGGACCGGGTGGCGCGTGAAGTCGGCTACGAAACTTCGGTGTTCGAGGCGATCGGTCCGATGCAGTCGGCTGCCCGGCGCCGGTCAGGCATCGGGTTCGAATTCACCTGAACCAGCTGCGGTTTCGCCATCGCCGGCCGACCTCGAACGCCCCGCGAGCATCACGTGATCCCACCATTCGCTCAGCGGACTCGGGTCCGGCCACACCGCGGCGATTTCGGCGGCTACCGGTCTACGCCGGTGTGAACCGTGTTTGCTCGACATCATCATGTTCGGGTACTACCCGATGATCGTCGATCCAATCTGCCGGCCGACGCGCACAGGGTTCACTGGTCGTTCGTCTGTAGCAGTACATGCTTCGACCGGGCCAGGACCGCGATTCCCGCGAGCATCGGGAGCGTGACAGCCAGTGTCACCCAGCCGGTGCCCAACCCGAGCCCGTCCGCGCGCGAGGACGCCAGCCAGTCGGTGATCGATGCGCCCAGCGGGCGGGTCACCACATAGGCCGACCAGAACGCGGCTACCGCGCCCATACCGAACCATCGGTGGGCGGCGGCCGGAACGGCGATCGCCACCGCGAACAGCACCGCCGAAGGCAGATAGCCCAGGTGCAGGGTGGCCGCCGTCAGGTCACCGGCGACGGTGCCCAGCGCGAAGGTGGTCATCACCGTCGCCCAGTAGAAGCCCTCCCGGCGGCGGGTCGTGATGCTGTGGATCGACAGCGTCCGCTCGCTACGGAACCACAGGGCCAGGATTCCCGCGAGCACCACCGCGAAGGCGAATGTGGACGCGGGCAACGGAATACCCAGCACGAAATCCACGATGTCGGCGACCATCGTGCCCACGATGCTCACCATCACCACCGCGGTCCAGTAGGTCCACACCCAGTACCGGGGTGCGCGGAACTGCAACCACAAGCTGCCGATCAGCAGCAACAGGCCACCGCCGACCGCGAGCTCCGGCGGCAGGCTGTTGACCAGGAAGTCGGAGAAGGTCTCCCCCATCCCGGTCGAGAGGATCTTGATCAGCCAGAACAGCGCACTGACCTCGGGAACTTTGCTCAGCATCGATCGAGTGGGCGAAACATCCACTGTCGCACGGTTTATCACGCCGACAGCCTGCCGACCGGCCGCTGAGAAACCGCTGTGAGCCGGGCCGGGCGGCGGCCCGCAGACAACCCGGCCCGGCAGCGGGTCCGCGGCTATTGCGCTGCGGCGCGGATGATGTCGGCGACGGCAGCCGGGCGGGAGACGTAGATGGCGTGGCTGCCCGGTGTTTCGCGGACGGTGGCGCCGAGGCGCTCGGCCATGGCGGTCTGGGCGGCCGGAGGGATCATCTTGTCCTCGGTGACGTGCAGGTACCAGCTCGGCTTCATGCGCCAGGCGGCCTCACTGATGGTGCCGCCCAGGGCTTCCAGTCCCCAGGGGACCTGCGAGTCGGCGAGGAAGGCGGCGTCGGCGGCGGGCAGGTCGCCGGCGAAGGATTCGTGGAACTTTGCGCGGTCGAGGAACAGGTAGCCCTCGCGGGGCGGGAGGATCGGCGGTTGCGGGCCGTCCTGGGGGAAGGTGGCGATCAGGCTGTTCACCGATTCGCCCTTGTCGGGGGCGAAGGCGGTGATGTAGACCAGCGCCGTGACCGAGTCGTGCAGGCCCGCTTCGGTGATGACGGCCCCACCGTAGGAATGCCCGACCAGGACGACGGGTCCGTCGATGTCGTCGAGCACGGAGGTGGTGGCGGCGACGTCGCCGGCCAGTGACACCGTGGCGTTCTGGACGACCCGGACCCCGTAGCCGTCGCGGGTCAGCTCGTCATAGACGCCGCGCCAGCCCGAGCCGTCCACGAAGCCGCCGTGCACCAGGACGATGGTCTTGTCAGTTGAAGGCATGTCGTTTCCTCGGTGTGAAGGATGTCGGACACGTTCGAAGCTAGGTCACCCGCGGGGGCTCTTAATCCGTCAAATGACGTAGTCGCCCATACGAAGTCACCGAGCCGCCCTGCGATCCAACGCGTCGCGCAGCGCACCGCGACGGGTGATCCCGAGCTTGTGGAAGACATGGTGCAGATGTGTGGAGACGGTGCGCGCCGACAGGAACAGCTGCTCCCCGATCTGCTTGTTGGTCATGCCCGCCGCGGCGAGTTCGGCGACGGATCGTTCGCGGGCGGTCAGTGCGTCCGATCCCTCGGGTGACACGGTCTCGCCCGCCGCGCGCAGTTCGGCTTGCGTGCGTCGGATCCACGGTGTGGCCCGCAACTCGGTGAAAGTCGTTGCGACAGTGGATAGATGCAGCCGTGCGGCCGTGGTGGCGCGCACGCGGCGCAGGTGTTCGCCGTAGAGCAGTTCGATCCGCGCTCGATCGAAGACCCAGCGCTGCGCACCGGGCACGGCCAGTGCCTGCTCGAACAGCGCCGCGCCGTCTTCGGGGTGCGCGAGCGCGAGCGCGGCGATGGTGACCATCGCCAGCCGGGGCGACAGTTCTTCCAGCCCAGCGGCTTTCGCGGCGCGCGCATGGGCTTGTGCATCCTGCACGCGTCCGCTGCGGGCCGCGGCCTCGGTCAGTTCGAGCACCAGCCACACCGCGTGCGGATTGTGCGGCAGGAATACGCCGGGCGGGTTGATCGCGACGGCGTGCCGGTAGGCGTCGGCGAAATCCGAGTTCCCCAAGGCGCGCACGCATCGAATGTGCGACGCGTAGTGGGCGAGGGTCACCAGATTGCGCGGGGCGGCCCACATCAGCAGCTGCTCGCTGAGTTGCTCGACCAGCTCGTCCTCGCCGCGCGCCGCCGCGACCAGCCCGCGCAGAAACCTCCCCGCCCCCGCCGTGACCGAATAGCCGAGGTCGGCGCACAAGCGCAAGCCTTCGGTCGTGACGTCGATCAGGTGATCCCAGTTCCCGCGGAACAGGTCGTCGTTGCCGAGCAGGAACAATGCGTCGATGGAGCGGGCGACCGCGCCGCCGTCGTCGATCACCCGCTGCAGCGGTTCGCGTACACCGCCGATCCGATCCAGATACGCACCCGCCGTCGCGGTCCGCACGATCACGGTGTCCGGGTCATCGTGGTGCGACCCGTCGGTATGGCGCAACGCCGCCAGCAGCAGTCGGCTCGCGGTCGCCACATCACCCTCGGTGTGCAGCAGCTGGAAGGACGCGGCCAACGCCACCTCGAGGGAGCAGCCGGTGCCGGATCCTGTTGCGGCGCGCAGCAATCGACCGGTGTCGGCGACTTCACCGGTGAGCAGCGAACCCAGGTAGGCAGCTCGCGCGGTGCGGCGCACCCGGTCGCTCTCGTCGGGACTGAGCTCGGCAGGTTCCAGGTCACTGTGCCCCTGCAATGCCGCAGGGACTCGCCCCTGCGTGCGGCGGTCCTCGGTGCCGGCGAGCACGATCAACAACAGCCGTTGCCGCGTGCGGTCCGGCAGGTGCTCGAGCCGACCGGCGAACATCTGCTGCAACCGACGTGTGAGCGGCAGCAGCTCACCGACATGAGCCGAGCCGCTGCGCATTTCCAGTGCGGCCGGCAGCTCCAGCAACGCCAGCGGATTCCCTCGCGCGTCCGTGCGCAACCGTCCGCGCACCGGCGTCGGCAACGCGGGAAACGCCGACCGCAACAACTCCTCGGCGCTGTGATCATCCAGCGGCGCGACCTCGAGGATACGAAAACCGCTGCGGGTGAACGCGTCACCGGCGTCGACGCGGACGGCCGCGAGCAGCCGGATATCCGTCCCCGTCAACCGCCGCAGCGCGTAGATCAACGCCATACTGCTGGAGAGATCCAGCCACTGCACATCGTCGACGACCAGCAGCACCGGCGCCCCGGCGGTCCGCACCCACGCGCGCAGCAATGCCAGCGTCGCGGCACCGGCCACCAGCTGTGACGGGAGCGTGCCCGCCGCCGAACCCATCACCACCCGCAGCGCGCTCCGGTGCGGTTCGTCGAGGCTGTCGATCGACTCGATGGCGGGCTGCAGCAGTTGATTCAAGGCCACATGGTGCAATTCGGCCTCGTACTCGAGCGCCTCGGCCCGCACCACCCGCACCCCGTGCCAACACGCGACCTCGACTGCGGCATTCAACAAGGCGGTTTTGCCGACCCCCGGCTCACCGGTCAGCACCAGCACGTTGTCCCCGTCGGACCCGTCCGTGACGAAGGCGGTCAGCAACTCGATCTCGACCCCACGACCGACCAGCACCGGATGCCGCCCTTCCTGCTCCGTACCGTCTCGCCGTGAGCCGATCTACGCACCCTAGGTCAATCGCTCAGTCCGCAAACGACATTGACCTCCCCGCCGACCTGCCGCAGCACTGCCGCGGGATCGGGTTGTCAGTCCTCGCCGGAGCCGGTCGCCGACCTCAGCGGCCCGCTCGATCGCGCTGAATCACAAGCACCACACCAGATCGGCCGACCCCACCGGGATGGTGAAGCAGAGGCCGATCGATCCATCCACGGGCTGAGCGTCGCCAGCGACAGCGGACGCGGAGGCGGCTGCGCCGACCCCGAGGGCTAGCAGGATTGCGGTTGCGGCGAGCGAACTCGCGATTCTGGCAGTCATTTCGAACATTTCCTTCATGCCGAGCTGTGCCTACACCTCCAGGGTGCCGTCAAAAGTGGGGCGCTGGAAGCAGACGCCCACGAACCAATCGGTATGTATTCATCGTCCGCCGTTGCCGTGGTGGTTGGCCAGACCCGTGGCCGACTCGCGCGCGGTTCACTGGTCATTCATCTGTAGCAGTACAAGCTTCACCTCGCGGCCAAGGAGAGGCGGACAGACGGCCACGCGGCGGTGCGAACGTTCTGGCGTTCTCGACCCGAACAGGAGCACTCGTCTTGTCACCCTTGAATCGCCGCCGTTTTCTCGGCGCCTCGGCCGCGGCGGCCGCCGGCGTGGTCGCCACCGGCGGGTTGCCGCCCGCGGTCGCGGGCGCCGCCTCCGGGACGATCGCCGATGTCAAGCATGTGGTGATCCTGATGCAGGAAAACCGTTCGTTCGACCACTATTTCGGGACGCTCAAAGGTGTGCGGGGCTTCGGGGATCGCGGCACCATCCTGCTGTCCGGCGGCAACAGCGTGTTCAATCAGCCCAATGGCGGTGGGCGGCAATACCCTTGGGCCCTGAGCGGGGCGGGCGGGGCGGCGGCCCTGACCGCGGCACAATGCGACGGCGACCTGCCGCACGCCTGGTCGGATCAGCACGCCGCGTGGAACAACGGCCGTCTCGACGCCTGGGTGTCGGCCAAGGGCAGCGTCCGCACCATGGGTTACCTGACGCGCAACGACATTCCGTTCCATTACGCGCTCGCCGACAACTGGACCATCTGCGACTCCTACTTCTGCTCGGTGCTCAGCGCCACCGGCCCCAACCGCACCTACCACTGGAGCGGCTGGATCGATCCGGCCGGCACCGCGGGCGGACCCGCCGGCGACGGCGGCGACGAGTCGGGGCTGCGCTGGCAGACCTATGCCGAGGCACTGCAGAACGCCGGAATCAGTTGGAAGGTCTACCAGAACGCGGCGGACAACTACGGCGACAACGCACTCGCCTACTTCCAGCAGTTCACCAGCGCCGCGCCCGGCAGCCCGCTCGCGGTGAACGGGATGGGCTCGGTGCCCAAGGCCACCGGCAAGACCCCCGACGACATCGTGGCCGCCATGAAGGCCGACGTACTCGCGGGCACCCTGCCGCAGGTGTCGTGGGTGGTGCCCGATCAGGGTTCCTCCGAACACCCCGACGCCCCGCCGAACGACGGTGCCCACTTCGTACACAACGTGATCAACGCGATCAACGCCGATCCGAACGTCTTCAACTCGACCGTCCTGATCCTCAACTACGACGAGAACGACGGACTCTTCGATCACGTGCCGCCGCCCATCGCGCCCGGCGGCACCGCCGACGAATTCATCAACGGCGTCCCCGTCGGCCTCGGCTTCCGGGTGCCGCTGATCGTGATCTCGCCGTGGACGCGCGGCGGCTGGGTGAGTTCGGAAGTGTTCGACCACACCTCGGTGCTGCGCTTCCTGGAAACCTGGACCACCGCCCTCGGCAAGAAGGCCACCTGCTCGAACATCAGCGCCTGGCGACGTTCGGTGTGCGGCGATCTGACCGGAGTGTTCAACTTCGCGGCCCCGGTCACCGGACTGCCAACCTTGCCTGACACCTCGACGGTGATCGGCCCGGCCAAATGCTCAACCCAGAAGTCACCCTCCCCCACCACGAACGCACTGCCCGCCCAGGAATCCGGCACCCGCCCGGCCCGCGCGCTGCCGTATCAGCCCAACGCCTACCTCGACCACTACACCTTCGGGACCAATGGCGAGGCCCGCGCCTGGATCAACTTCGCGAACACCGGAACACCCGCGACCCGTGCGGCGCATTTCGCCGTGTACGCCAACGCTTTCCGCGGCGGCGGCCCCTGGCAGTACACCGTCCCCGCGGGCGGCACCGCCGGCGACTTCTACGAAGTCGGCACCGGCTACGGCAACGGCGCCTACGACCTGACCGTGGTCGGCCCCAACCGGTTCCTGCGCCGCTTCCAGGGCAACGTGACCACCGCCGGGAAGACGGCCCAGGTCACCAGCTCCTACTCCAACGCGCCCAATACCGGCAAGCAGGCGATCTGGTTCGCCATGACCAATTCCGGGACCGCCTCGGTCACCTTCACCATCACCTCCAACCACTACCGCACCGACGGCCCCTGGACGTATGCGGTGGCAGCGGGCAAAACCGTCAGCGACTACTTCAACGCCATCGCCTACAACAACGGCTGGTACGACTTCACCGTCACCGTCAGCTCCGATAAGAGCTGGTCACAGCGCTTCACCGGACACATCGAGATCGGCTCGCCCAGCGTCAGCGGCTGAAACCCGATCACCGACCCACCCAGGACTATCGAAAGCCGCATCTGGTGCACCCCTCCGACAGCAACCCGACCGACCGGATCGATTCCAGCGCAGAACCTTTCATCGTCGCCACCCGGCGCCGGCCGGCCCGGTACCTGCCGCGCGCCCTGGCCGTCAGCGCACTGCTGGCGCTCACCATCGGCGCGGTGGCCGCGGCACAGTCGCACACCGAGGACGGGGCGGGCGATATCAAGGCCTCGTCCTCGACCACCGAAGACACCTCCACACAACTGGATTCGAGTCAGGTCACCCCGCTGGCCGAGGTCTCGGAAACACCGGGCGACGTGCCGGTCCCCGCAGACTCCGACGAACCGGGCAGCGATACACCCGCCGGCGGCGACCCCGGTGACGGCGCGACCACCCCGGCAGCCGAGACCACCACGCCGGTCACGACGGATACCCCTGTTTCCACCGACACCCCGCCGCCGACGACCACCGACCCGGGGACGACGACGCAGCCGAGCCTCTCGATCAGCGTGAGCGCCAACGCGACACTGTCGCTGAGCCCACCCACCGCCACCGACGTCACCACGCCCGTCACGACGACCGTCACCACGACGACGCCGGATCCCGTGGCGACCACGGTCACCATCACTCCGACCACGCCGGTCGCGACCACCACGCCGGTCACGACCACCACGCCGGTCACGACGACAACGCCGGTCGCGACAACCACTCCGGTCACGACCACTCAGGTCCCGCCAACTACAACGCCCACCACGACAAGTGCGCCCCCGGTCACCGCAACGGCTCCGGTCACCACGACGGCTTCGGTCACCACGACGGCGGTCACAACCACGCCGCCCACGGCGACAACAACCCCCGGAGTGACGACCACTCCCCGGCCGACGCCGACCACCAGTCGTCCGGCACCCACCACTGCACGCCCGACGCCGACCACCAGCCGTCCTGCGTCGACCACGCCCCGCACCACGACACCGCGGTGCAGCACCCCGTCCACGACCGCACCCAAGCCGCCGTCACAGTCCGCGCACACGAACCCGCCGACCACGACGCCGCCGCATCCCGCACCGGTGACAGCGGCCAAGCCGATCGCCGATCCGTCGACAGCGCGTGCGTGCAACTGAGCAACCTGATCCGAAACAACTTCTGCGCCAGTGAATTCGGAGTGCCAATGACCATCTCGCGTCCGTCGCCCGCCCTGCGGACTCTGCTGGTCGCCGCGGCCGCGGTGACCCTCGCCGGCTGCGGCAGCCTCGATCGGACTCCCGATCCGGGGCCGCCGGGCGCCGGCGGCCCGATGCCGGCGATCCGGCTCGAAGCGGTCGAGCACCGGCTCGACCAGCTCCACGACTGGGCACGGATGCGGTCGGACAAGTATGGAATTCCGTTGCGGGCCTTGCAGTCCTACGGTTACGCCGCGGTCGTGATGGCCAAGGCGCAACCCGGCTGCCACCTGGGCTGGACCACCCTGGCCGGAATCGCCCGGGTGGAAAGCAATCACGCGCGTTTCGGCGGGGCGGTCATCGCCGCCGACGGCTCGGTGCGCCCGGTGATCCGCGGTGTCGCGCTCGACGGCACCGCGGGCAATGCGGTCATCGTCGATCCGACGGCCCGCTCCGGCGGCGGTGTCTACGCCCGCGCCATGGGCCCGTTCCAGTTCATCCCCGACACCTGGCAGCGCTGGGGTGTCCACGCCGACGCGGACTACCGGCTCATCTCTTCGGCCCTGGAATCCGGCAAACCCGTCTCCGGCGCGAGCCTGTCCGGCAGTCCGGACAATATCGACGACGCGGCCCTGGCCGCCGGTCGCTACCTGTGTGCCGGTGGCCGCGACCTGGCGACCGCCCGGGACTGGCGGCAAGCCATCCTGTCCTACAACCACTCGGGGGCCTACGTCGATTCGGTTCGTGCCGCTGCGACCGGATATGACGCCTGACCAGCCCCGCAATCCGGTCCGGAATGCAAAAAACCCGCGCCGTAGCGCGGGTTTCTTTGGCTATCGAATGGATAGCCCCTGGCTATCCGAATCAGATAGCGCGAACGTCCTGAGCCTGGGGACCCTTCTGGCCCTGGCCGATTTCGAACTCTACGCGCTGGCCCTCTTCGAGGGACTTGAAGCCGGAGCCCGAAATGGCGGAGTAGTGGACGAACACATCGGCGCCGCCACCGTCCTGGGCGATGAAGCCGAATCCCTTTTCGCCGTTAAACCACTTCACAGTGCCTTGCGTCATTGCTTTTTGTTTCTTCCTGTTGAAGGCTGAGCCATCACTTCAATAGCCCTTGCCCATGGCTAAGCATGCCACATTCCGGCGCCAACCTCCGCAAAGGGTGCCTGAGCACACATTGAGCTCACCCAGTGAACTACTCCTGACCAGGCATCCATGCCGACGTCGGGCGCGCAATTTCGATCGCTCCGGCGTGTCGCGATGCGTTTGCCGGGCGTTTTCCACCCGGTCGGAGCGGTCTGTGCATGGCCCGGAGGGCACTCACGCGAAACTCGCGTGCATCTCCCACACGAGCAGTTCACTCGGCTCGACAGCGGTCACCCGATGGCCACCGGTCGCGGTCAGGCGGACGGCGTCGCCCTGAGTCAGTACGCCGGAACCCTCGAACTCGACACTGCCCCGCGCCACGAACACGTGGCCGAAGGGGGCGTCCGGAATCAGCACAGAATGCCCCGGCTCGAGTCTCGCCACATGGAACGCCGCGTATTTGTTGCCGATGGTGATGGCGGTCCGGTCCCGGTCGCGAGGCAGGCCGGACGCGACGGTGAACAGCGAGTTTCCGGTCAGCTCCGCGGCGATATCGAGTTCCTGATAGCCGGGCGTCACCCCGGGCTCGTGCGGCGGCACCCACATCTGCACCACGTGCAGGCGCTCGCGCTCGGCGCGGCCCGCGCCATTGCGTTCCGAATGCAGGATCCCGGTGCCCGCGCTCATCCGCTGCGCCATGCCGGGATGGATCAGACCCGAATGGCCCGCCGAATCCTGGTGCACGACAGTGCCTTCGAGCACCCAGGTCACGATCTCCATGTCCCGATGCCGATGGGTGTCGAAACCCTCGCCGGGGTCGACCACGTCCTCGTTGTGGATCATGAGCACACCGTGTGCGTTCGCCACCAGGTCGAAATTGCCGGTGGCCGGGAACGACTGCTTGGAATCGAGCCACTCGTTCCACCAGTGCCCGCGCTCGGGGCCGGGCACCACCCGGACCGCCGCCTCACTCACCGCCATCGTTCGCCTCCAGAGCCGATCCCTCCCGCTGCTGTAAGCGGCACGGCAACCCGGGCATTCCCGGACGCTACGGCCGGGCGATCCGGCTCACAGCGCCTCGGTGCGCAGGGAGGCCAGGATGTCGGCGGCGCGATCCACGAAGAGGAGATGACCCGCGCCGGGCACCACGTGCAGGTGGGCCTGCGGCAGCGCGGCGGCCAGTCGCCGGGCGTCGGCGGCGGGGACATTACCGTCGGCGTCGCCGTGCCAGACCTGCACCGGCACCCGCACCTCGTGCAGGTCGAAGCCCCAGGCGCGGGTGAAGACCAGACGGATGTCGGCGGCGAAACCGCGACTGCCCTGCTCGAAACTCCGACGGAGGTTGACGTCGAGCTTGGCGGACAACTCCGGGTCGGCCTCCACGCGACTACGGTCCACCGGCGCCATCTGCGACACCAGACCCGCCACGCCATTGCGGCGGCGGATCACCACCGACATCTCCAGCGCCATCGGATGCACGAGAAAAGGGACGCGGCGCAAGACGTTCAGGCCCTTGCGCCGGCGCAACGCGACCGAGTCCAGTTCCTCGGCGTCGGGCTGCTCGCTCGACGGGGCGGGCGCGGACACGAGGGCCACGCCGGTCACCCGATCGGGCAGGCGGGCCGCGATGGCGAGGGCGAACGGTCCACCGCCGCTCACGCCGATCACGCCGAAACGGTTCAGGCCCAACTGGTCCGCGAGCGCGGCCACAGTGGCCGCCCAGTCCGCGACCTGCTCCCCCGCCGGTAGCGACGATTGCGCCATGCCCGGCCGGTCCACCGCGATGACGCGCACCCCGGCCGCCTGTCCGGCGTCGTGGAACGCCTCACCCTCCACATGCGTTCCAGGTACGCCGTGGCAGTACAGCACCGGCATCCCATTCTCCGCACCGTACTCGGCGTAACTCACCCGGCAGTGCGGCAAAGCAATCGTTCGCGACACGGCAGCACTCACGGGCGTCAGCCTAGGCGAAACCGGCCCCCAACAGGTCAAACAGACTTGTTCCACACGGCGCGAAGGCAATTCGGCCCCGATCACGCACTCGACAGGCTTCGGTTCACAGACCGCTCTGTACCGCGCGGCGGCATGGCACGCGAGGCGTGGACCGCTCCTCGCGGACCTATGCGGATCTTGCCCGGTACGCAGGTCAGCCGGTCGGGCCCGAAGCTGTCGCGGATGTGCCTGCGGCGCACCGAGGCCGGGGCGAGCGACTTCTCGGCTACATATCCAGACCCGTCTGACCAGTGACGTTGCCAGAATCGCGAAACGCCGGGACTATCGGTTGAGAGGGTTCGGCGTTGTCGAGATGCGTTGGGACAACGTGGCCCACATGTGACAAGTGGTGAAACTCAATGGGCGGCCCCGTGTGTCGCGCTTGCGCCGATGAGGCGGAGCGGCCGACAGTTGCAAGGTCGCCGCCTGATGAGCGAATGTGCGGCAAACTCTGTGTGGTGTGTGGACGCACCGGTTCGCCGCGCGTCCGGCACCGAGCCCGGCAGTGGAATCGGCACGGAAGGATCGAAGGCGATGACCGACATGACGATCGGCGCGGCGCCCGCCCGCACCCAGTTCGCGCGACCCACGGCGACACCGGCGGCCATAACGATCGAGGCGGCGGCGACCGGACCCGCCGCGGTCTGGCAGGACGCGAAAACCGCGCTCGTCACCCGGGCCCTGGGAGACCGAAAGCTGGTGACCGCGCCACGACTGGTCATCCCGTTCGGTGACAACGGGCTCGCGTTCCGGGTCTCGTCCTACGCCGCGGAGGCCGAGCAGCTCGCCCACGACAATCGCGTACTGGTACAGCCCGGCGACTGGCGCGGCAACCCCTCGGTCGGCAGCCGGCAGCTGATGGGCCACGCCAGCCTGGTCAGCACGGAGGCCTTCGTCGCCAAGATCCAGGCCGACATCGAGGCCAAATACGGCTGGCGCATGTCCCTGGCCCGCGCCGCCCACCGCCTCGCCAACGGCTCGGCCCCCTACGGCAACCTCGTCGTCCTCGTCACCGTCTTCGAACCCGGCCCCCTCGCCCTCATGCCCCCGGTCGGCTGACGCCCTCGCGGGCGTGATCCGGTAACACCCACCCATCGACACGGATGACACCGCGGTGCGGCCCCCGCCCCGCCAACGCCTCCGACCACCAGGCGGCCGGGGACGTGCCGCAATCGAAGGCCGCCGCGCGCGCTTCTCGTGTGGCCCGACACGCGGTTCCTGTCCAACTCCGGAGCCCGAACGGCTTCCAGCCCGTTCAGCCTTGCGCCGCAGTGGGCTTCACGACGGCCCACTGGGTGACCGGGAGCTGGGGGCGCCACGCGGTGAAACCGCCGAGTGGTTCGGCGCGGTAGATCTGGAAGCGGCGCAGGGCGCCGCCGTGGCGGTCGGCCAGTTGCAGCAGCAGGGCATCGGATTCGGCGGTGACCGCGCTCGCGACCAGGCGGCCGCCGGGGCGCAGGCGGGACCAGCAGGCGTCGAACATGCCGGGCTGGGTCAGGCCGCCACCGATGAAGATCGCATCCGGCGCGGGCAGGTCGGCGAAGGCGGCCGGGGCCGCGCCGTGCACGCCGACGGCCGGGACGCCGAGCTCCGCGGCGTTCTCGGCGATCTGCTTGCGGCGGCTTTCCAGGCGTTCGAAGGTGACCGCGCGGCAGGACGAGTCGGTGCGGCACCATTCGATCGCGATGGTGCCCGAACCGCCGCCGACGTCCCACAGCAGTTCGCCGGGCGCGGGAGCGAGAGCGGACAGGGTGAGGGCGCGCACCTCGGACTTGGTGAGCTGACCGTCACCGCCGTAAACCTCGTCCGGCAGGCCGGGGATGCGGGTCAGGCGCGCGGCCGCCGGGTCGGCGACACAGCCGATGGCGACGATGTTCAACGCGTCCCCGGCGGGATGCTCCCAATGCGCGGCCGAACCGGTCAGGACGCGTTCGCCGGGTCCGCCCAACTGCTCCAGAACCGTGAGGGCCGACTCGCCGAATCCATTGCGCGCCAGCAACGCGGCCACCGACGCCGGGGTGTGCTCGTCGGAGCTCAGGACGAGAAGCCTACGGCCACCGGACAATTCCGGGAGCACGGTCTCCACCGGCCGCCCGACAGCGCTCACCACAGGGGTCGCGTCCAGCGCCCATCCGAGCCGGGCACACGCCAGCGACACCGACGACGGCTGCGGCAGCACCCGCAAGGCTTGCGCCCCGACCAGTTTCGTCAAGGTCACGCCGATGCCGAAGAACATGGGGTCACCGCTGGCGAGGACACCGAGCTTGCGGCCCGCATACCGCTGCAGCAGCCCCGGCAGCGCGGGCACCAGCGGCGAAGGCCACGGCACGCGTTCGGCGCCGGTCTCACCCTCGGGGATCAACGCCAATTGCCGTGCGGAACCGAGCAATACCTCGCAGGCGGCGATCGCACGCCGCGCCGGGCCGCCCAGACCGTCCCAGCCGTCGGCCCCGATTCCGATCACCGGAATCGGGAGCGACGGCAGCGGGGTGTCGGTCATCGACGGGCCCGCCGCCACACGGCGTACGGGGTGAATCGCATGGCCGTGAACAGCAGCCGGATCCGGCGCGGCACATCGACATTGCGGGCGCGCCGGTACAGGCTCGCCACCACCGCGTCGGCCACCTGATCGGGGGTGCTGGACATGATCGCCGGCTTCATGCCCGCGGTCATGCGGCCGATGACGAAGCCGGAACGCACCATCAGCAGGTGCACGCCGCTGCCCTCGAGGGCCATCTGCAGGCCGGTGGCGAAACCGTCCAGGCCCGCCTTGGCCGACCCGTACACATAGTTGGCGCGCCGGACGCGCACGCCCGCGATGGAACTGAACACCACGATCTGCCCGTCGCCCTGCTCGCGCAGCAGGTTCGCCAGACTGGTCAGCACGCTGACCTGGGCCACGAAATCGGTCTGCACGATCTCGACGGCGTGTTCCGGATCCTGCTCGGCGCGAGCCTGATCCCCGAGAATGCCGAATGCCACCACCGCGACGCCGATATTGCCGTACTCGGCGATGATCTTCTCCAGCAGCGGCTGGTGCGAGGCCATGTCGTCGGCGTCGAACTCGACGCAGTGCACCGCGGCGGCCTCCGCGATCAGCAACTCCTTGGTCTGCGCCTGTAACCGGTCGGCGCCGCGCGCGGCGAGAATCACCACCCGGCCCGGCGACAGCCGGCGCGCCACTTCCAGCCCGATCTCACTGCGCCCACCCAGCACCAGTACGACGCCCTTGTCGACGTCCCGCGATCCGAAACCCATGGCCCACATATTGCCACCCACGCCCCGCCGTCCGGAGCCCCCGACGGTGGATTGCTAGCGTCGAATCATGACCAGCACCGCCGCACGCCCCGAACTGTCCCCCGCCGCCGCCGACTTCGTCACCGAGCGCCACCTGGCCACCCTGTCCACCCTGCGCGCCGACGGCACCCCGCACGTCGTCGCCGTCGGCTTCACCTGGGACCCCGAGGCCGGGATCGCGCGCATCATCACCAACGACGGATCGGTGAAGGTCAACAATGTGCGCCGCTCCGGCTACGCGGCGGTGAGCCAGGTCGACGGCCCCCGCTGGATCACCCTCGAAGGCCCCGCCACCGTCCTCGACGACCCGGCCGCGGTGGCCGACGCCGTCGACCGCTACGCCGGCCGCTACCGCCAGCCCCGCGAGAACCCGACCCGCGTCGTCATCGCCATCGATGTCCAGCGTGTCCTCGCCAGCAGCGTCTTCAAGGGAGACAGCCCCGCCGCCGGCCACTGATCTGCCGCAGAGCCGAGACTCCCGGCTCCCGGCTCCCGGCTCACGGCTCACGGCTCACGGCTCACGGCTCACGGCTCACGGCTCACGGAGATGATCGCGGTCGGATCCTCGCGGTCCGGGTCCGGGCGCGGCCGATTACTTTCCGGCGCCCGGCACGTCCCTTCTCCAGAGTGCGCATCCGAGAGGGAGAACCATGTCCACGCTCCGAGAACTGTTGCAGGCACACGTCGACTCCGGCGGCGTCCCCGGTGCGGTCGGCCTGATCGCGCGTGGCGACCGGGTGGAGACCGCCGCCGTCGGGTCGGCCCACGCGGGCAGCGCGGTGGCGATGACCCCGGATTCGTTGTTCCGCTGGGCGTCGATCACCAAGCCGCTGACCGCCGCGGCGGTGCTGATGCTCGTCGAGGACGGGGTGTTCGGGCTGCACGACCCGATCGCCCCGTGGCTGCCCGAACTGACCCACCCCCGGGTGGTCCGCACCCCGGGCAGTCCCCTCGACGAGGTGGTGCCCGCGCATCGCCCGATCTCCGTCTTCGACCTGCTCACCTCCCGGGCCGGCTACGGCTGGGCGAGCGATTTCGAGTTGCCCGCGGTGCAGGCGCTGTTCCCGGTGCAGCGGGACGGCCGGGAGCCGCAGAGCTACCCGGCGATGGACGCATGGCTCGCGGAACTGGCGGCCTTGCCGCTGCTGACCCAGCCCGGCACCGCCTGGCTCTACGACACCTGCTCCACACTGCAGGGCGCGCTCGTCGCCCGCGCGTCCGGGCGGACCCTGCCCGAATTCCTCGCCGAGCGACTGTTCGAGCCACTGGGCATGGCGGACACCGGTTTCACCGTCCCGACCGCGAAGCGTGACCGCTTCACCAGCTATTACCGTCGCGGCGATGCCGGCCTCGAACTCGCCGACGCCCCGGACGGCCAGTGGAGCACAGCATCGGCCTTCCCGCTGGGACACGGCGGCCTGGCGGGCACCGCGGGCGACTGGCTGCGCTTCGCGCGGCTGCTACTCGCCGAGGGACTCACCCCGGACGGCCGGAAGCTGCTGTCCGCCAATGCCGTCCGCCTGATGACCACCGACCACACCACCGCGACCCAACGGGCCTTCGGAGATCTCTTCCTGGAGGGCCAGGGCTGGGGCTGCGGCGGATCGGTCGACATCGAGCGCCGCGATCCGTGGAACACGCCGGGCCGCTACGGCTGGGTCGGCGGCACCGGCACCAGCGCGCACATCGTCCCCGCCACCGGCACCGTCGCCATCCTGCTGACCCAGGTGGCCGCGGACAGCCCGGTGCCGGAGCAGATCATGCGCGACTTCTGGCTCTACGCGGCCTAGAGGGGCGTCAGGCCGTGCGGGCGCTTGTTCATCGACTCGCAGCCGTCCGCGGTGACGATGACGATGTCCTCGATGCGGGCGCCCCACTGGCCCGGGAAGTAGATGCCGGGCTCGATGCTGAAGGCCATGCCCTCCTCGAGGACGAGGTCGTTGCCCGCCACGATGTAGGGCTCCTCGTGCACGGACAGGCCGATGCCGTGGCCGGTGCGGTGGACGAAATAGTCGGCCAGACCGGCGGCGGCGAGCACGTCGCGGGCGGCGGCGTCGACGGATTCGGCGGTGACGCCGGGCCGCACGGCCGCGACCGCGGCGGCCTGGGCCCGTTCCAGTTCGGCGAACTGGGCGGCCACCTCCTCGTCGGGCTCACCGAGCACGTAGGTGCGGGTGGAGTCGGAGAAGTAGCCGGGCTCGACCGGACCGCCGATGTCGATCACGACGATGTCGCCGGGCTCGATGACGCGATCGGAGACCATGTGGTGCGGGTCCGCGCCGTGCGGGCCACTGCCCACGATGACGAAGTCGGCCTCGGTGTGGCCCTCCTCGACGATGGCCGCGGCGATATCGGCGCCCACCTCGGCCTCGGTGCGGCCGGGACGCAGGAACTCACCCATGCGGGCGTGCACCCGGTCGATGGCCGCGCCGGCGCGGCGCAGGGCCTCGGTCTCGCTGGGGTCCTTGCGCATTCGCAGCTGCCGCAGCAGCGGGGTGGCCGAAACCGGTAGCGCGCCAAACTGATCGGCGATGGGCAGCAGGTGCAGGGCGGGCATGGCATCGGTGACCGCCACGCGCGCACCGGCATTGAGCACGCTGCGCACGATGCGATACGGGTCCACCCCGTCCACCCAGTCCACGATCTGCAGCCCCAGCTCACCGGCCGCCGAGCCGCGCAGCGAGGCGAGTTCCAGTTTCGGGATCACCACCGACGGCGTCTCCCCACTGGCCGGGATCACCAGGCAGGTCAGCCGCTCGAACGACTGCGCCCGCGACCCCATGAGAAACCGCAGGTCAGGGCCGGGTGTTATGAGCAGCGCGTCCAGATGCGCATCCCGCGCCAACCGGGCTGCCGCCTCCAGGCGCGCCCCGTAGACCTCCGCCGCGAACCGTGACTCGTCATGAGAGCTCATGCTCAACGACGCTACTCCCCCACCCCGCCACCCTCCAGCCACCGCCGAACTTCGCACCCCCGCCACCCCGTACCACCACCCCCGGGTCACCCGACCACCCTGCCCCCGACCACCTTTCGCCCCGCGAACACGTCACTTGTGCGCTGCGCCGCACTGACACCCACCGCGCGCGTCGGCGTCCGGCAACCGTGCCGCACCGCAGGTTCCAGCGAAGACCGACTCCCCGCACCGCCATCCACCGGGGTGTCGGAGGTCGGCGGTAGGGTCGAGCGCTATGAGCAACCCTGCCGCCGGTCCGCTGCTGCTGCTCGATGGGGCCAGTCTGTGGTTCCGGGCGTTCTATGCGATCCCGGAGAAGATCACCGCGCCCGACGGGCGGCCGGTGAATGCGCTGCGCGGGTTCACCGACATGATCGCGGCGCTGGTCAAGCAGCACGGGCCGAGCCGGCTGGTGGTGTGCCTGGATCTGGATTGGCGGCCGCAGTTCCGGGTGGACCTGCTGCCGTCGTACAAGGCGCATCGGGTGGCCGAGGATGCCGGTGAGCCGGTCGCGGGGGTGGTGGCCGAAGAGGTGCCGGACACGCTGACACCGCAGGTCGACATGATCATGGAGGTGCTGGCGGCCGCGGGGATCGCGACGGCGGGCGCGGCGGGGTTGGAGGCCGATGACGTCATCGGGACGCTCGCCACGCGGGAGGGCACCGACGAGGTGATCGTCGTCAGTGGCGACCGCGATCTGCTGCAGCTGGTGCGCGATACACCGACACCGCCGGTGCGGGTGTTCTATGTCGGGCGCGGGCTGGCCAAGGCCGAGTTGTGGGGCCCGGCCGAGGTGTCGGCCAAATACGGTGTGCCGGAGGAGAATGCGGGCCCCGCCTACGCCGACATGGCGACCCTGCGCGGCGACGCCTCCGACGGCCTGCCGGGCGTGGCGGGCATCGGCGACAAGTCCGCGGCCCAGCTGATCACCAAGTTCGGCTCGGTGGAGGCGCTGCGGTCCGCGGCCGCCGACCCGGATTCCGATCTCGCCAAGGGCGTGCGCGCGAAACTCGTTGCCGCCGACGACTATCTGAAGGCCGCCGCCCCGGTGGTCCGGGTGGTCCGCGACGCCGAGGTCGACCACTCCGGCCCGGACCTCCTGCCCACCACCCCGGCGGATCCGGATCGACTGACCGCCCTGGCCGCCGCCTACAACGCGGAGAGCCCGGTCAAACGCCTCGTCAAGGCCATGGCCGCACGCTGATTCACGCGCGCGCCGATGACCGATACCGGCAACCGCCGGGCTAACCTGATTTCACGTTGCGCGCGTCTGCTTTGCCCCGCTGGGTCTTTCGAACTCGCCGGTCGTCATGTACGGCTACTCCGGCGGCGGTCACGCCACGGCGTGGGCGGCCGAACTGAAGCGGTCCTTCGCGCCCGAACTGAACGTGCTCGGCGCGGCCGAGGGCGGCGTGCCGGGTGACCTCGCCGGTCTGAGCGAGAAGCAGCCGGCCGCCGGGTTCACCGCCTGGGGAACGCTGCTCGGCCTGGCCCGCGAGTACCCGGATCAGATCCGCCCGCAGGACTATTTCACCACTGAGGGCATCGGGTTCGCCGAGACGCTGACCGACGGCTGCCTCTCGGACCTGCTGGCAGAGACCAAGGGCGTCAGCCTGGACCAGTACTCGACGGTCGGCAACATCCTCGAACTGCCCAGCGTCAAGCAGGTGATCGAGGAGAACTCGCTGGCGCGCACCGAGGCCACGCCGTCCATGCCGCTCTACGTCTTCCACGACACCCACGACACCCTCATCCCGGACTGGGGAATGACCGGTGTCGTGCAGGAATACTGCCGCCGCGGCGTCGATGTCGAGTACGCCGCCGGCCCGGGTGTCGACCATGTCGGCGAAGCCTTCGCCGGCATGCCCGGCGCCTACAAGTGGCTCGACGATCGAGTCATGGGCCGCCCCACCACTCCGAACTGCTGATACACCGCACGATCTGGATAATGGCCGTCCCATGAGAGGGGCGGCTATTGCCGTCAGTGGCGGATCGGTCCCACCGGCCAGGTTTCGGGCTTGCCGTCGAGATCGGCGATGACGGCTTCGGTGAAGTAGCCGTCCTGGACCTTGCGCAGGGTGATGTGGGTGGCGCCGCTGGCGGTGTGCCCGGCCGCGCAGCTCGGCTCGCAGACGCGGCGGAATTCGGTGCCGTCGCCTTCGGCGGTGTCGGGACCCCAACTGCTCCAAGTGATGTCACGGACGCTGAGGCCGCCGTCCCCGCAGGCCAGCAGCATGCTCGAAGGTTGCGTGACAGTGTGGTTGCTGATGCAGTCGTTGACCACGGGGGCGGGAGCCTGGGTGGCGGCGAACGACGCCGCGGCCGGCTTCGCCACGGTACCGGCCGCGGACTGAGCCCCGGCGCAGGACGTGGTGGCCAGGCCCGCACTCGCGACCGCCAGTGCGGTCGCGGTCAGCCCGATGCTCCTGACGATGAGATTCACAAAGCCCCCCGATCACGAACAACCAGTAGATTCCGGCCAACCTTACTCGCCGAACGCGCTCAGACAACCCCTGGCAAACGGAAAGGCCCGGGCGCGACTCCAATCGCGCCCGGGCCCAACACAATTGCCCCGGAAAAAAATCAGCTCGGGCGGCCGACCTCGTAGGTGCCGTCATCCTTGGTGATCTTGATGGTGACCTTCTTGTTCTCGCCACCCACCTTGAGGGTGCAGTCGAAGGTCTTGTCCACCTCGACCTTCTGACCCGAGGGGCACTTCACGTCCTGCACGTCGTCGATGCCGTAGGTGTCCTTGAGGACCTTCTGCACCCCGGACTGCACGGCACTGTTGTCGAGCTGATCCTTGCTCAACAGCCAGGCCAGGCCACCGCCGACCGCGGCCAGCACCACCACGACCGCGGCGATCACCCCGATAATCAGACCGGTCTTCTTCTTACCCGCTGGCGCCTGCGAACCCGGCTGCGGCCACTGCTGCCCGGCCTGCTGGTTCCAGTCCGGCTGACCGGGCTGCCCCGGCTGACCCTGCTGCGGCCACTGCGGCTGCGACTGCCCCCACTGCTGCTCACCTTGCGGCTGCTGCCACTGCGGCTGGCTCTGCCCCCACTGCTGGGCCGGCTGCTGCGGCTGCGACTGTCCCCACGGCTGGGCCGGCTGCTGCGGCTGGGACTGACCCCACGGCTGCTGCCCGGGCTGCTGCTGCGAGGGGTCGCCCCACTGCGCGGTCGGCTGGGCCGGCTGCTGGCCGGCCCACTGCTGAGTCGGTCCGGCGCCGGGCGCGGGCTGCTGTCCGCTCCACTGCTGCGTCGGATCGTTGCCTCCCCCCTGACCAGGGGCGTCATTCGGTCCGTACGGGCCGCTCATCTGCTTGCCTCCAATAGCAATCCGTTGTACTCACGCTAGCCCCCCGAGCGGGAACACGCGCATGCTCCCGCTGCGGTCGGTACATCCAAGAATCAAAGCACAGTCGTATCTACTACGCCGCGTCCACGGCGACGACACCCCGGCGGATGGCGCGCACCGCCTTACTGGCCGTCGCGGCCACTTCGACGTCGTCGGCGGTGTTGTGAATCTGGTCGAGCAGGTCGATGACCTGGCGGCACCAGCGCACGAAATCGCCCGCGGACAGCGCGTTTCCGCGATCGCCACTGGCCATCAGCGCGTCGGCGAGGTCGTCGCCGCGCGCCCAGGTGTAGACGCCCGTGACGAAACCGAGGTCGGGTTCGCGGGTGGGCGCCAGCCGATGGCGGGACTCGTCGGTGCGCAGTTGCGACCACACCCCGATAGTGGCGTCCACGGCCCGGCGGATCGGCTCGGTCGGGCCGGAAGCTCCCAGGTAGCCGCCCTCCTGCCGGGACTCGAACACCAGGATCGACACCACCGCGGCCAACTCGGCCGGGCCGAGTCCGCGCCACAGTCCCTGCCGAAGGCTTTCGGCCACAACCAGATCCGCCTCGGCGTAGATCCGCGCCAGCCGGCGTCCGTCCTGGGTGACCTCGCCGTGTTCGACGTAGCCGCGTTCCTCGAGCAGCCCGAGGATGCGGTCGAAGGTGCGGGCCAGGGAGTTGGTGGTGGCCGCCACCTGCTGGCGTAGGTGTTCGGTTTCGCGTTCGAGGCGGTTGTAGCGTTCCCCGATGCGCGCCAACTGTTCTCGGTCCGGGCGCGCGTGTGCGGGATGGTTGCGCAGTGCGCGGCGCAGGGTCTGCAGGTCGCGGTCGTCGGCGGCCTTGGACTTGCCGCCGGTGCGAGCGCGGCGCGGCACGACGATGCCGGTGCTGCGCAGCGCCGAGGCCAGATCGCGGCGCACCCGGGCGGTGCGGTGGTCCACGTGTTTGGGCAGCCGCAGCCGGCCCAGCGATTCGGCCGGGGTCGGGAAGTCGGCGGACGAGACGCGACCGGCCCACTTGTCCTCGGTGAGGACCAGCGGGCGCGGATCACCCGGTGTGGCATCGGGTTCCAGGATGACGGCGAGTCCCTGGCGACGGCCCGACGGAATCGCCACCACGTCCCCGCGCCGCAGTGCGGTGAGCGAGGAGACCGCGGCTTGGCGGCGGTCGGTGCGGCCCTGGCGTTCCAGGTTCCGTTCGCGTTCCCGGATGCGTTCGCGCAGCTGGATGTATTCGAAGAAGCTCTCGTCGCCGAGCTGCGAGCGCAGTTTGCGCAGCTGGGCCTCGTTGCGTTCGATGCCCCGCACCAAACCCACGACCGACCGATCAGCCTGGAACTGGGCGAAGGACCGCTCCAGCAGCGCCCGCGATTCCGCCGCGCCCATCCGATCGACCAGATTGATCGACATGTTGTAGCCCGGCCGGAACGAGGACCGCAGCGGATAAGTGCGGGTGGAGGCCAGACCCGCCACCGCACTGGTGTCCACCTCGGGCTGCCACAGCACCACCGCGTGACCCTCGACGTCGATGCCGCGCCGCCCGGCCCGCCCGGTCAGCTGCGTGTACTCCCCGGGCGTCAACTCGGCGTGGCTCTCGCCGTTGAACTTCACCAGGCGTTCGAGCACCACCGTGCGCGCGGGCATGTTGATGCCCAGTGCCAGTGTCTCCGTGGCGAACACCGCGCGCACCAGCCCGCGCACGAACAGCTCTTCCACCGTGTGCCGGAACGCGGGCAGCATGCCGGCGTGGTGGGCGGCGAAGCCGCGGTGCAACCCCTCGCGCCACTCCCAGTAGCCGAGCACCTCGAGGTCGCTCTTGGGCAGATCCCCGGTGTGCTTCTCGATGATCGCGTCCACGACCTCGCGATCGTCCTCGCGCGAGAGGTCCAGTCGCGAGCGCACGCACTGGGCCAGCGCGCCGTCGCAGCCCGCGCGGCTGAAGATGAACGTGATGGCGGGCAGCAGCCCCTCGTCGTCGAGCCGCGAGATCACCTCGGGGCGCGGCATGGGCCGGAACGAGCGCCGCGGCCCGCCGCGACCGCGCCCGGGCACACCCCAACTGTCCATCCGGTCAACGGATTCGCGGTGCTTGATGTAGCGCTGCAGATCCTCGTCCACGACCACCTTGGCGTCGCTGGACTTCGGGTCGAACAGGTCGAACATGCGCTTGCCGACCATCACGTGCTGCCACAGCGGCACCGGGCGGGTCTCGTCGACGATGACCGCGGTGTCGCCGCGCACGGTCTCCATCCAGGCGCCGAACTCCTCGGCGTTGGAGACCGTCGCGGATAGGCTGACCAGGCGCACCTCGGGTGGCAGGTGCAGGATGACCTCTTCCCACACCGCGCCGCGGAAGCGGTCGGCCAGGTAGTGCACCTCGTCCATCACCACATACGAAAGTCCGCGCAGCGCATCCGATCCCGCGTAGAGCATGTTGCGCAGCACCTCGGTGGTCATCACGACCACCGACGCGCCGGGATTGATGGACTGGTCACCGGTCAGCAACCCGACCTCGTCGCGCCCGTAGCGGGCGGTGAGGTCGGCGAACTTCTGGTTCGACAGCGCCTTGATGGGTGTGGTGTAGAAGCACTTGCCGCCCGCGGCCAGTGCCAGGTGTACCGCGAATTCGCCGACCACGGTCTTGCCGGCGCCGGTGGGCGCGCAGACGAGCACACTGTGCCCGCCCTCGAGCGCTACGCACGACTGCCGCTGGAACGGATCGAGCTCGAATTTCAGTTCGGCGGAGAATGCCGCCAGTTCGCCAGTGAGCGACCTTGATGTCACCCGTCAGAGGGTATCGGAGTAATCCGACACGACTCCCGTGGTTTTCTCCACCGGTGTGGCACTGACCGGCTCCGCGGTCGGCACCGGGGTCGGTGCGTCGACGCCGCCGGGGGCGGTGTCCAGCGGAGATGCCTCGTCGTCGGCCAGCTTGTCCCAGGCCTCGGCGTTGCGGGCCTTGCGCTTGTCGTTGAAGCGCGCGAACTGCACCGCGATCTCGAACAGCAGCGTCAGGGCCAGCGCGAGCGCCAGCATGGAGATCGGGTCCTGTGGGGTCACGATGGCCGCGAACACGAACAGGCCGAAGATCAGTCCGCGCCGCCACTTGGTGAGCCGCTCATAGGTGAGCACCCCGAGGAAGTTCAAACCCACGATGAGCAAGGGGGTTTCGAAGCTGACGCCGAAGATCACCAGCAGCTTGATGATGAAGCTGAAGTACTGCGCACCCGACAACGCCGTGATCTGCACGTTGTTGCCGATGGTCATCAGGAAGCTGAGCGCGTGCGCGACCACCCAGTAGGCGAGCACCGCGCCCGCGACGAACAGGGTCGCCCCGGCCGCCACGAAGGAGATCGCGTACTTGCGTTCCTTGGCGTACAGGCCCGGGGTGATGAACGCCCATAGCTGGTAGAGCCAGAACGGGCTGGCCACCACCACGCCGGCGGTGGTGCCGACCTTCAGGCGCAGCGTGAACTGCTCGAAAGGCGCGGTCGCCAGGAGCCGGCAGGAGCCGTCGGCGGAGAGATTGGCCCGCGAGGACGAGGGCAGAGCACAGTAGGGCCCGCGCAGGATCTCACCGAGACTCTCGATCCCGAACAGGGAGTGCGAGTACCAGAAGAATCCGAACAGGGTGCCGACAGCGACCCAGGCCAGCGCGATGAGCAGGCGCTTGCGGAGTTCCCCGAGGTGCTCCACCAGGGACATGGTGCCGTCGGGGTTCGTGCGGCGCTTGCTGCGCCGGGGATCGAACGGGATGCGCATACGCATGTGAGTGTGACTGCCTCCGCCGTGCGGCCAAAGAAGACGCGGGCGTCACTGGTACGCCCCGGACCCGGACAACGCCTCATCCGGGATGAGCCACGCTCATCCCGGATGGTGGCCGTGTCAGGCCTTCTGCTGGTCGTTCGGCTGCGGCGCGGGCTGCTGCACCGGCTGGGCGGGCGGCAACTGCGCCGGCGGCTGCACCGGCTGGGCCTGGGCCTCGGGAGCGGCCTCGCCCGTCTTGCCCTCGTTCTGCATCTGGCTGACCTCGGTCTTGAAGATGCGCATCGAGCGACCCAGGCTGCGGGCCGCGTCCGGCATGCGCTTCGAACCGAAGAACAGCAAGAAGATCAGCACAACGATCAGCAAGTGCCACGGGCTGATGGCGCCTGTCATTCCATTACCTCCAAAGACTCTGGTGAGTCCGATGCTACCGGACCCGCATACGGCGAACCTTGTTGTCAACCCTTGTTCGCCGCGTCGTCACGCGCGGCGCTCTCGAGTTGTGCCAGCAATTCCGATCCCGACCAGGTGCGCCGGTCGCCGTTCTCCGCAGCTGACACGAGTTCTATCAGCTTCTGGTTCACCGGCGTGGGTATTCCTACCATGGCGCCGAGACTCACGATTTCTCCGCACAGCCAAGGGATTTCGGTGGCGCGCCCGGCGGCCAGGTCATCGGCCATGGACGAGCGGGCCACCGGATCGATGGCCAGCACTTTCGCGGCAACCCTACGGAACAGGCCGTCGGGGGCGGTCAGCAGCCGGGCCATCACCTCCGGCGGCAGCGGGGTGAGCCGGGCCGGGCGGATGCGGGCCGCGTCCATGGCGGCCAGGGCCTCGCGCTGGGCCATCGACAGGCAGCGCCGGTAGTCGCGGTTGCCGAGTTCCTCGCGCAGCGGACGGCCCGAGAGCGCGTTGATCGGGTTGTTGAGGTTGAGCAGCAGTTTGGCCCATTGGATGGACAGCAGGTCAGCGTGGCGTTTGAAGCCCAGCCCGGAGCGGGCGAAGACGCCGCTGAACCGGTTCAGCACCGGATCGTCGGCCACGTCGACGGTGCCCGCGGTGCCGCGGTGGAAGTGGCCCTGATCGTTGTGGACGACGTTGAACATGACCATGCCGGGCAGCACCACGCAGGTGGGCAGGATCTCCCGGATGACCGCGTCGTTGCCGATGCCGTTCTGCAGGCTGAGCACGACCGTGCCGGGCGCGAGCACCCCGGCCAGTTCGGCGGCCGCGGTGGCGGTGCCCGCGGATTTCACGGTGATCAGCACCAGGTCGGCGTCCCCGGTGGGTTCGGTGGCCGTGTGGAAGGCGGTCGGCTCGACCTGCGCATGGTCGCCGTCGAGATCGGTGAGCCGCAACCCGTAGGTGTTCAACTCCTCCAGCACGCGCGGCCGGCCGACGAAGGTCACCTCCGCGCCCGCCGCGGCCAGCCGGCCGCCGACGTAGCACCCGATGCTGCCCGCACCCAGCACCGTCACCCGCGGCGCCGCACCCGCCTCCGGCCTCAAGCGGGACCGACCTGCTCGAGCCCGGCGTAGGCGGCCAGCGCCGAGCTGGACCGCTCGCGCACCGCGGTCACCAGTTCGGCCGGGCCGAGCACGGCGACGCCCGCGCCGAAGCCGAGCAGCAGCCGTGCCATCCAGTCCAGGGTGGCGAAGCGCATGGTGGCCTCGAGGCTGCCGTCGGGGTGGGTGGTGACCTTGTGCATCGGATACTGCTCGAGCACCCACGCGTAGTCGGGGCGAATCAGCAAGCGGGCCAGCGGGACCGCGGGATCGTCGACGAACAGGTCCAGCGCGGCGGACTCGTCGAGGGCGGCCTCGGCGGGCGGGCGGGCCGGCTCGTCGAGTTCGGCGGCCTCCTCGATGCGGTCGAGCCGGAACAGCCGCACGCCCTCCGCTTGCCGGCACCATGCCTGCAGATAGCTGTTGTTGTCCACCAGCACGATTCGGATCGGGTCGACGACGCGTTCGGACACCACATCGCGACTGGCCGAGTAATACACCAGGCGCAGTGCGTGACCGTGTTCGACGGCGGACCGGACGGTGGCCACGGCGGGTGCTTCCACCGGCGGCGGTAGCGCCGGGCCCGCGAATTCCCGTCCGGAGATGGCGGATTCGATCTTCGCGGTGGCGGCGTGCGCGGCGCTCGGATCCACCATGCCGGGCAGATCGGCGATCGAACGCAGTGCCACCAGCAGCGCGGTCGCCTCCAGGGAGGTCAGCCGCAGCGGGCGATCGATGCCCGCGCTGAAGGTGACCTCGATGCTCTCCTCGGAGAACGACAGGTCGATCAGATCACCCGGCCCGTACCCGGGCAGGCCGCACATCCACAGCTGATTCAGGTCGGCCATCAGCTGCTTGGTGGACACGCCGAGTTCGGCGGCCGCCTCGGCCGCACCGATGCCCGGGTTGGCCTGGAAGTACGGAATCATGTTGAGCAGCCTGGCCAGCCGGGTCGAGAGCCGGCTGGTGCTGGCCGCCGCGCTCCCCCGCCGGTCCTTCGCACCCTCCGACGCCCGTGCGCCGTCACCGCTGCCGCCCTTGCGGGCACTGTCGATCACGCTGTCTCCCCGACGTTTCCGCGACTCGGCCGCACTCACCCCGTCACCTCGCTCCGCTCGGATCCGGCCTGCGCGCAGCACGCTGGATCCATGGTTCCCTCGCCGCGCTCGCTCACGCCGTCACCTCGGTTCGCTCCAGCACCGATTTCAGGCGCGCGATCACGTTGTCGCGCAGGTCTTCCGGCGCGAGCACCAGGGCGTCCGCGCCGAGTCCGGTGATGAGCCGGGCCAGCCAGTCGCGCGAGCGGATCGGCACTTCCACGATCGAGCCGGCCCGGCCGCCCAGTACCCGGTCCTCCATGACCGGTCCGAGGCGGCGGATCTCCTGCCCGCGGCCCTGGGCCACCCATACCGTGGCCGACCCGGTGATCGGCGACTGCGCGGTGACCTCGGCGACCACGGCGCGCAGGTCCAGGTTCTCGGGCTTGTGCACGGCGTTGGCCGGGCCGTATTCGGTGACGTCCTCGTCGATGCGGGAGATGCGGAACACCCGCTGCGCGTCCCGCACGTTGTCGTGCGCGACCAGGTACCAGCGGCCGTGGTGGGTCACCACACCCCAGGGCTGGACGTCGCGTTCGACCGGATCCCCGTGCGACTGACGGTGTTTGAACCGCACCGACCGTCCGGCATCGATCGCGGCGAGCAGCTTGCCCAGCACCGGCTCCGACCCGCGCGTGCGCGCCGGCACCGCGGGCACCGCCGACACCCCGGCGTCGGGCTCCACGTGAATACCGGCCGCCCGCAGCTTCAGCAGCCCGCCCTCGGCCGCGGCCGCCAGCTCGGGCGACTCCCACAACTGCACCGCCACCGCGACCGCGGCGGACTCCTCGCTGGTCAGATCGATGTCCGGGAGCTCATAGGCGTCCCGGTTGATGCGATAGCCCTCGACGCTCGACAACCGGCTCACCGGTCCGATCTCCAGGGGTATGCCCAGATCGCGCAGCTCGTTCTTGTCGCGCTCGAACATCCGGCTGAAGGCCTCGTCGCTCGCGGACTCCTCGTACCCGGCGACCGACTCCCGGATCCGCTCCGCGGTCAGGAACTGCCGGGTGGACAGCAGCGCGATAACCAGATTCATCAACCGCTCGACCTTGGATATCGCCACCCCGTAGAGAGTAATGGGAGCGTCGCCGGTGTGAAGCATGGGCGGTCTCGTTTTTCCTCGGACGGCCCCCGAGCCGGATGATCCCAGAACCGGACAAAGCGGTCGAAACGCAGAGCGGGCCGCGAACCTGCTGGTTCACGGCCCGCTCGAGCGATTGCCCTACATCGAGGCGATCAGCCGATCCACGCGCTCGTCGACCGAACGGAACGGGTCCTTGCAGAGCACGGTCCGCTGCGCCTGGTCATTGAGCTTGAGGTGGACCCAGTCGACGGTGAAGTCGCGGCCCGCCTCCTGAGCGGCGGTGATGAAATCGCCGCGCAGCTTGGCGCGGGTGGTCTGCGGCGGCGTGGTGACCGCCGCGTCGACCGCCTCGTCCTCGGTGATCCGCTTGGCCAAACCCTTGCGGGCGAGCAGGTCGAAGACGCCGCGACCCCGCTTGATGTCGTGATAGGCCAGATCCAGCTGGGCGATCTTGGGATCGGACAGCTCCATGTTGTAGCGGTCCTGATAGCGCTGGAACAGCTTGCGCTTGATCACCCAGTCGATCTCGGTGTCCACCTTGGCGAAGTCCTGCGCCTCCACCGCGTCGAGGGTGCGGCCCCACAGATCCACCACGGCGTCGACCTGCGGATCGCGGTCGCGGTTGCGCAGATGCTCGACGGCGCGGGCGTAGTACTCGCGCTGGATCTCCAGGGCCGACGCCTGCCGCCCGCCCGCCAGCCGCACGGGACGGCGACCGGTGAGATCGTGCGACACCTCGCGGATGGCGCGAATCGGGTTGTCCAGAGCGAAGTCTCGGAACGCGACGCCCGCCTCGATCATCTCCAGCACCAGCGACGCCGTGCCCACCTTGAGCATGGTCGTCGGTTCGGCCATGTTCGAGTCGCCCACGATGACATGCAGGCGCCGATACTTCTCGGCGTCGGCGTGCGGCTCGTCGCGGGTGTTGATGATCGGCCGCGACCGCGTGGTCGCCGAGGACACCCCCTCCCAGATGTGCTCGGCCCGCTGCGACAGGCAGAAGGTGGCCGCTTTCGGCGTCTGGAGCACCTTCCCGGCCCCGCAGATCAACTGCCGGGTAACCAGGAACGGCAACAGCACGTCGGAGATGCGGGAGAACTCCCCGGCCCGGACCACGAGGAAGTTCTCGTGGCACCCGTAGGAGTTGCCCGCGGAGTCGGTGTTGTTCTTGAACAGGTAGATATCGCCGCCGATACCCTCCTCCGCGAGCCGTTGCTCGGCGTCTATGAGCAGATCCTCCAGGACCCGCTCGCCGGCGCGGTCGTGAGTGACCAACTGCACCAAGCTGTCACATTCGGCCGTAGCGTACTCCGGATGGGAACCGACATCGAGGTAGAGCCGGGCACCATTACGAAGGAACACGTTCGAGCTACGGCCCCAGGAAACTACCCGGCGGAACAGATACCGGGCCACCTCGTCAGGACTCAACCGACGGTGACCGTGGAACGTGCACGTCACCCCGAATTCGGTCTCGATCCCCATGATTCGTCGCTGCACCCTATCGACATTACAGCGGAATAGTGCCCGGTAACGGCCTTGTCGGACAGCTTGTGCAAACGTATTCACAACGATTTAGCACGGGGTGCAACGCCGCACGCGTCCTACCCTGCGAAAAAGCAAGGCTCCTTTGCACTCTGCTATTGAGAGTGCAAAGGAGCCTTATCCCGAATAGCGGGATTTGCCTGCCTCGGCGGGGCCTTAGGACGGGTCCCCGCTCGACGGCTTGTCGGCCTCGGCGGCCGCTTTCGCGGTGGGCGCCTTGCCGGTGATCAGTTCCTGCAACGCGGCGCCCTGGATACGGCGGAACGACCGCCGCGGCCGGGACTGCTCCAGGGTTGCCACCTCCAGGGAGGAGACGCCCACGGTGCGCGCCTTGTCCTTGTCGCCCTCGGGGACGGCCTTCTGCAGCGCGGCCACCGCCGTGGTGATGGCCGAATGCAGGTCCAGACCGGGTTTGTAGGTCGCCTTGAGGGCGGTGGCGATCGGCTCGGTGTTGCCGCCCATCACCACGAATTCCCGCTCGTCGACGATGGATCCGTCGAAATTGATGCGGTAGAGCACCGAGTTGGTGTCCTGCTCCGGGAACCCCACCTCGGCGACGCAGATCTCCACCTCGTAGGGCTTGAGCTGGTCGGTGAAGATGGTGCCCAGGCTCTGGGCGTACAGGTTGGCCAGGAACCGGCCGGTCACGTCGCGGCGATCGAACTGGTAACCGCGCAGATCGGCCTGCAGGATGCCCCCGCGGCGCAGCGCCTCGAACTCGTTGTATTTGCCGACCGCGGCGAATCCGACCCGGTCGTAGAGCTCGCTGATCTTGTGGAGGGTGGCCGAGGGGTTCTCGGCCACGAATACCACGCCTTTGTCGTAGACCAGCACGATGACCGAGCGGCCGCGCGCGATGCCCTTGCGCGCGAGCTCGGTCTTGTCGCGCATGATCTGTTCGGCCGACGCGTAATACGGCAGTGTCATGCTTCGCCGATCCCCTCTGCCGCCAACGCGGCCCGCTCCTCGACCATCGCCCGGGTGATCTCCTTGAGGCGCTCCTCGGTGACCTCCTCGGAGCCCTCGGCGTCGATCACGATCGCCGTCGGGTAGATGTTGCGCATGGTGTCGGGACCGCCGGTGGCGGTGTCGTCGTCGGCAGCGTCGAAGAGCGATTCGATCGCGATCCGCAGCGCCCGGTCCTGGTCGAGCCCGCGCGTGTAGGTCTTTTTCAGCGAGGACTTGGCGAACAGTGAACCCGACCCCACCGCGGTGTACCCGAACCGTTCCTCACTGCGCCCGCCGACCACGTCGTAGGACACGATGCGCCCGGAACGGTCCGCGTCCGGGGCGTCCGGGTCGTAGCCGACCAGCAGCGGGACCACCGCCAGCCCCTGCAGGGCCGCGGGGAGGTTGTCGCGCACCATCTTCGACAGCTTGTTGGCCTTGCCGGCGAAGGTGAGGGGAACGCCCTCGATCTTCTCGTAGTACTCGAGCTCGACCGCGAACAGCCGGATCATCTCGATCGCCATCCCCGCGGTACCGGCGATGCCGGCCGCGGAGTAGGTATCGGTGATGTACACCTTCTCGATGTCGCGCTGGGCCAGCAGGTTGCCCTGGGTGGCCCGGCGGTCACCGGCGATCAGCACCCCGCCGCGGTAGCTGACCGCGACGATGGTGGTGCCGTGCGGCGCGATGTCCGACGGCACCCCCGGATTCGGGTGATTGCCGCCGGAACCGAATCCGTTGCCGGGCAACAATTCCGGAGCGTGGAGACGCAGGTACTCGGAGAAAGAGGATTGGGCGAACCCCAACTGGAGCCGCAGGGGGTCACCTTGGGTCACTGGCCGCCCTTCTGCACGTATGCGCGGACGAAGTCCTCCGCGTTCTCCTCGAGCACGTCGTCGATCTCGTCGAGCAGGTCGTCGGTTTCCTCCGCCAGCTTCTCGCGACGCTCCTGTCCAGCCCCGCCGTCCCCGGCCGGGCCCTCGTCCTCGTCGCCGCCACCGGCGCGCTTGGTCTGCTCTTGTGCCATAGCAGCCGACCTCCTCTGTGATCATCGGCGAGCACCGGAGAAGACCCGATGCTCGTGAGGTCAACAGTACCCACCAGCGGGGACAACATGCCGGATTAAGCGTCATTGTGCTGTGCCCGCGATCTTCCCGACGCCATGTCGCGGACACGAAAAAGGGGCACGGGATTCAGTTCCCGTACCCCTCTCACGTGGGACTAGTGGGTCAGTTGCTGCACCAGTTCCGAGGCGGTGTGCACGCCGTCGAGGAGTTTGCCCACGTGGGACTTGGTGCCGCGACGCGGTTCCAGGGTGGGGATCCGCACCAGCGAATCGCCGCCCAGGTCGAAGATCACCGAATCCCAGCTCGCCGC
Source organism: Nocardia tengchongensis (assembly GCF_054781395.1). Taxonomy (NCBI): domain Bacteria; kingdom Bacillati; phylum Actinomycetota; class Actinomycetes; order Mycobacteriales; family Nocardiaceae; genus Nocardia; species Nocardia tengchongensis. Next base: position 150,543 of record NZ_BAAGUM010000015.1, on the reverse strand, counting down.
CGCGATATCCGCGCCGAAGCGGCGCAGGCACTCCCCGCGGAAGTAGGCCCGGGTGTCGGTGGGCGGGTTGGTCATGGCGTCGGTCACCTGCTGCTCGGTGACCAGCCGCTGCATCGAGCCGCGCGCCACCAGGCGGTTGTAGAGGCCCTTGTCCAGGCGCACATCCGAGTACTGCAGGTCGACCAGGTGCAGTTTGGGCGCGGCCCAGGTCAGGCCCTCCCGGTTGCGGATGCCCTCGAGCAGGCGCAGCTTGGCGCACCAGTCCAGCAGGTCGGCGCATTCGAACGGGTCGCGCTCGAGCAGGTCGAGGACGTGCGCCCACTTCTCGATGACGTCCTGCACGCGCGGATCGTCGTTTCCGGTGCGGTCCATGAACTTCTCGACCCGGTCGAGGTAGATGCGTTGCAGCGCAAGGCCGGTCAGCTCGCGGCCGTCGGAAAGGGCAACGGTGGCACGCAGAGTCGGGTCGTGGCTGATGGTGTGCACGGCGGTGACCGGGCGGGCCAGCTGCAGATCCGAGAAGTCCTCGCCGGCCTCGATCATGTCCAGCACCAGCGCCGCGGTGCCGACCTTGAGGTAGGTGGACCATTCGGCGAGATTGGCGTCGCCGATGATGACGTGCAGGCGGCGGTACTTGTCGGCGTCGGCGTGCGGCTCGTCGCGGGTGTTGATGATGCCGCGCTTGAGGGTGGTCTCGAGACCCACCTCGACCTCGATGTAGTCCGCGCGCTGCGAGAGCTGGAACCCGGGCGTATCACCGGACTGACCGATGCCCACGCGCCCGGACCCGCAGATCACCTGGCGGGAGGCGAAGAACGGGGTCAGGCCCACGATGATCTGGTTGAACGGGGTCTCCCGGCTCATCAGATAGTTCTCGTGGGTGCCGTAGGAGGCGCCCTTGCCGTCGACATTGTTCTTGTACAGCTGCATGCGCGCCGCGCCCGGCACGCTGGAGGCGTAGCGGGCCGCGGCCTCCATGACCCGTTCACCGGCCTTGTCCCAGATCACCGCGTCGAGCGGGTCGGTGACCTCGGGGGCGGAGTATTCGGGGTGGGCGTGGTCGACGTACAGGCGAGCCCCGTTGGTGAGGATCATGTTCGCCGCCCCGACCTCGTCGGCATCGATCACCGGCGCGGGCCCGTTGAGCCTGCCGAGATCGAATCCGCGCGCGTCCCGCAACGGCGATTCCACCTCGTAGTCCCAGCGTGTGCGCTTGGCGCGCGGCACGCCTTCGGCCGCGGCGTAGGCGAGCACCGCCTGGGTGGAGGTGAGAATCGGGTTGGCGGACGGCTCGGTAGGCGTCGAAATGCCGTACTCGACCTCGATTCCGATGATGCGCTGCATGGCTTCGAGCCTAGGCGAAAGGGGGCCCCGGACGCGGGTGGACTGTCCGGGTCGATCTCATTCGTGAGACGTACCCGGGGTCGTTCTCACGGGCGATCCGCGCCGGGCCGGGCGACGGCACAATCACCTCCATGGTCGAACCGGCTTCCACCCCGCGCCCTCCACACCCGGCCGGCACGGTCGCCGACGACCCGATTCCCGTTCCCGCACAGTCGCATTCGAGCCGCGTCGCCGCACTGGACGTGTTGCGCGGCATCGCCATCCTGGGCACGCTGGGCACCAATATCTGGATCTTCACCAATGCCGAAGGGCTGCTCGGGTATATCGCGCGCAGTGACGAGCCGCACGGGGCGTGGCTGTGGGTCGAGCGATTCCTGCAGCAGCTGGCGCAGGGCAAGTTCCTGGGACTGCTGACCGTCATGTTCGGCATCGGATTGGCTATTCAGCAGCAATCGGCGCGACGGGCCGGACGGACGTGGCCGGGCGGGTACCCGATCCGGGCGGGGCTGCTGTTCGTCGACGGGCTGGTGAACTACTTCCTCGTCGCCGAATTCGACGTGCTGATGGGGTACGCGGTCACCGGACTGGTGGTGGCGTTCATCCTGGCGACGAGCCCGAAGACGCAGCGGCGCTGGCTGATCGCGCAGGCGAGCATCCACCTGAGCATGCTGACGCTGTTCGCGGTCGCGATCGCCTTCGGCAGCGGCGACGATTCCGGCGGCCGCCGGGCGCTGGATCCGAATCCCTACGCCGACGGTTCGTTCTGGGATCTGGTGGCGTTCCGGTGGGAGCACCTGCTGGTGTTCCGCCTCGAACCGATCCTCATCTTCCCGATGTCGATCGCCCTGTTCCTGCTCGGCGCCCGCCTGTTCCGGGCCGGGATCTTCGAACCCAGGGGCGCGCGAATCCGTCGGCGGCTCATGCTGATCGGCTTCGCCATCGCCGCGCCGACCGACCTACTGCTGGGCATGCTCGGCGGCGATCTGATCCTGCTCGCCCGCTACGGCACCGCACCCCTGGTCGCGCTGGGCATCCTGGCCCTGGTCGCCGAGATCTACGCGCACCGGCTCGGCCCCGGCTGGGTGGGCCGCCGGTTCGGCGAGGTCGGGCGAATGGCCTTGAGCTGCTACATCCTCCAGAACCTGGTGTCCGGATTCCTGTGCTACGGCTGGGGTCTCGGCCTGGCCAGCCTGGTGTCGGCCAACGCGAGGGTGCCGTTCACGGTGGGCGTGTACGTGCTGGTCTGCGCGCTGATGCTGACCGTCGCCCATCTCTGGCTGCGGCGCTTCGAGCGCGGGCCGGTGGAGTGGCTGTGGCATCGCGGCTACCGCGCCCTGACCGGCGCGGCACGCGCGACTACCTGATCCAGTCGATGGACCGCAGGTAGGGCGACTGCCCGCCGAGGCAGCCCGAGAGCCGGTAGAGGCTGTGCGCGGGAACGATATCGGCGAAGTCCTCGCCGATGGAGCTGCCGCTGCCGTCGGTGTCGGTGTACTCGCACTGCATCGTGCCCGAGACCGCGTAGTCGTGGTCGGTGTCGTTGCGGCAGTCCAGGACGTCGCAGTGCAGCCCGTCGGGGAGGTCGGCGTCCGCGGCGGCCGCGGCCATCGGCGCCAGTGCGGCCGCGGCAACGGCGGTGAGCACGGCCAGCCGGGCCAGGGAGCGGGATGCCATCGGGGTCCTCCGGTCGAACGACCTCACGCCCGCGCCGCCTCGGTGCGCGAGAGCAGGTCGGCGACGACGGTGTCGCGGGTCAGCGGCACGTCCAGACTACGGGCATTGCCCTCGAGCAGCGACAGCACCGATTCGGTGAGGATGCCCTCGATGTGCTCGGAGGACAGGGTGGGCGCCGCGCGCCAGCTGTTGACCACGCCGTCGACGAAACCGACCGTGCCGAAGGCCATGGGGCGGGCCCGGTTCCGGTCGATGCCGAAGCGGTTCAGGGCGTCGGCGAACAGGTCGGCCAGCCGGCCGCCGATGCGGTCGCGGGCGCCGGCCAGGGCGGTGGAGGATTCGCCGTGCGGGTCGGCGGCGGCCAGGAAGCGGTGCAGGTTCGGGTGCAGTTCCACCCAGCCGACGTAGGTGCCGACTGCGCCGCGCACCAGGTCGCGGACGGTGCCCTCGGGGTGCAGGCGCGGAAGCAGTTGCGCGGTCAGCGAATCCAGGATGTGACGGCGGATGGCCTCGTCGAGGTCGGCGCGGCCGTCGAAATGCCGGTAGACGACCGGGCGCGGGACGGTCAGGCGGTCGGCGATCTGCTGGACCGAGATCTCGGTGCCGTTCTCCTCGATGACGGCCAGCGCGGCATCCAGCATCTCGGTGCGGCGACGGGCCTTGTGGCTGTCCCAGCGGGTGCTGCGGCCGTCGGCGGGCGGCGCGGGTTGCTTGCGTCGGGTGCCGGTCACGGGCCTCACGATACCCACCTCCGCATTGACCGAGACAGCATGTACCACTAATCTGAGTGTAACAGCCTGTATCAGTAAACGAGTCAGGAGCTGTCATGGGCGACCACGCGACCTCGGCCCCGGCGGCCACCGCGCACGCCGCGCGCGAATCCTTCGCTCAGCGCTTGCTGACCGGATCGGTGAAGAAGTCCTACGACCCCGTCGTCGACCTGGACTGGGACGCGCCCCTGGACCCGGACCAGCTGTTCCTGCCGCCCGAGGTGATCTCGCTCTACGGCACCCCGCTCTGGGACGCCATGACCCCTGAGCAACGCCGCGAACTGTCGCGCGAAGAGCTGGCCAATGTGCTCTCGGTCGGCATCTGGTTCGAGAACCTGCTCAACCGGCTACTGCTGCGCGAACTCATGGCCGGCGACCCGACCTCGCGGCATGCGCACTACACCCTCACCGAGATGGGCGACGAATGCCGGCACATGATGATGTTCGGCAAACTCATCGACCGCATCGGCGCGCGACCCTACTGGCCCAACCGGTTCGAGCGCTGGACGATCAGCGGCCTGCAGCTGGTCCTGCGCGGATCGATGGTGTGGGTGGGCGCACTGGTCGGCGAGGAGATCTTCGACGCGATACAGCGGCGGACCCTCGACGATCCGGATCTGCAGCCGCTGGTGGCGCGGGCCATGCGCATTCACGTCACCGAGGAGGCGCGCCACATCGGGTTCGCGCGTGACGCGCTCGCGCACCGGGTGCCGACCATGTCCCGGGCCGAATTGCATTACACGCGACTGTGCGTCGCGGTGGCCGCTCCCCTGTTCGTGCATCTGATGACCAACTGGCACATGTACGCCCGCGCGGGCGTCGAGGACGGGCGGGCGGCGCGGCGGCTGGCCCGCGCCAATCCGCATTCGCGGCGCGCGCTCGGGCTGGGTGCGGCGAATCTCGGTGCGTTCCTGGACAAGCAGGGGTTGATCGGGCCGATCGGCACACGGGTCTGGCGGCGCCGAGGACTGCTGTGAGATTGCGGCGGGCCCGCCGCGACCGGCAGGCTGCCGCGGACACGACCGAGAGCTACCCCGATCCCGAACCCGCTCCGGACTATTCCGGCCCGGCGCTGCTCGACGCGCCGGGCGTCGAGGTCGCGGTGCACGTCGCCCTCACCGGGCGCCTCGACCCGACCGACGGCCAGTTCCATTGGTACGGGCGGGTTTCCGCCGCCGACGGGACAGCCTTGCCCGATCCCGGTCGCGGGCAGGTCTTTCTCACCGTCCCCGGCCGCACCCCGACGCCCGGCGTGCTCCAGGAACGCGATCCGTGGGGCAATCTGCGGATCGCCGGGATCGGCGCGCCGCCGTTCTCGCTGTAGCGCAGCGGCATTCGCCCGTCAGCGGGTCAGGCCCACGAAGTCGGCCATGGCCTCGATGGAGTAGGCGAAGAACGGTCCCGCCGGATCCATGCTGTTGTCGAGCTGTCCGAACAACTCGAAGGTGACCGTGCCGTAGAGCTGCGTCCACGCCATCACCCCGCGCACCACCGCGGTCTCGGGCAGGCCGGGCGCGACCTGTTCGGCGATGCCGGCGGATTGTGCGGCCAGCACGGGGTCGACCGGCGCGTCGGGCACGCTGAGGCTGCCCGATTTCCAGGCCCGGTTCACGATGCCCAGCGCGGCGACGGGCACCCGGGCGGCGGGCCCGATGGTGGACTCGGGGGCTCGATAGCCCGGCACCGGCGAGCCGTAGACCAGGGCGTACTCGTGCGGGTGGGCCTTGGCCCAGTCCCGCACCGCGTGCGACATCCCCCGCCACTGGGCGCGGGGGGCGTCCGCGGCGGCCACCGCGTTCTCGACCGCGTCGGCGATGCTGTCGTACGCCTCGATGATGAGCGTGGTGAGCAGGTCGTCGCGGCTGGGGAAGTACCGGTACAGCGCCGAGGACACCATGCCCAGTTCCCGCGCGATCGCGCGCAGGGAGAGCGCGGGCGCTCCGGACTCGGCGAGCTGCCGGCGAGCAGCGTCGGTGATCTCGCGGGTGATCTCAGCTCTGGCCCGGGCGCGGGCGGTGCGGGGGACGCTCATTCCGACAAGTCTGCCACGTTTCGGATCACCTGAATATTTCGAGAGCAGCGCTCTTGACATTCCGCAAGGCGTGCATGCACACTGATCTCAACAGAGAGCACCGCTCTCGCAGAGTGAAGAGGAAGATCCCATGGACGCCCACGCCGCTGCCACCCGCTACATCGGCCCCACCGGTCTCGACCCCTACATGAACCGGTTCTTCAACATGCTCCCCAAGCTCGGCATCAGCATCGCCGGCTCCCGCCTGCTGGCGGTGCGCGGCCGCAAGTCCGGCGAATGGCGCACCACCCTGGTCAATGTCCTGACCACCGACGACGGCGCCCGCTATCTGGTCGCGCCGCGCGGCCACACCCAGTGGGTCCGCAACCTGCGCGTCTCGAAGACCGGCGAATTGCGCCTGGGCCGCAAGTCGGAGACCTTCACCGCCACCGAACTCCCCGACGCCGACAAGATCCCCGTCCTGCGCGCCTACCTCGACCGCTGGGGCTGGGAGGTCGGCCGCTTCTTCGAAGGCGTCACCAAGAACGCCACCGACGCCGAATTGGCCGAGATCGCACCGGGATTCCCCGTCTTCGCCCTGGCCTGACGCCACCCCGGGGTCCCCGACCCGACCAAGACCCGGGTCCGACCACGACCCCGGCAAGACACGACATCGCCCCGGCAAGGCCTACCGCCTCGCCGGGGCGATGTCGCGCCGGGCCCGGATCCGCCGGCGGTGGCAAATCAGCCGACTCCCGTTGCTTGTCTAGCGCAGTTGTCACCGCAGCGCAGTCCCGGTGAGCCGTCGGCGATTCCAGCGACCTGGCGGTGCGGGAATTCCAGGCCGGGCGTCAGCGCAGTTCGTCGAGGGATTCGTCGTCGCGGGCGACGAAGGCGCGGCCGTCGGCGGTGAAGACGATGGGGCGCTGGATGAGGCGGGGGTGGGTGGCGAGGGCTTCGATCCAGCGGTCGCGGTCGGCGGGGGTGCGACCCCAGGCGGCGACGCCGAGCTCCTTGGCCTGGGCCTCGGCGGTGCGGGTGATGTCCCACGGTTCCAGGCCGAGTTTGGTCAGGGCGGCGCGGATCTCGTCGGCCGAGGGCGGGTTGTCGAGGTAGCGGCGCTCGACATAGTCCGAGCCGGTCTCCTCGAGCACCGCCTTGGCGGTGCGGCTCTTGGAGCACTGCGGGTTGTGCCAGATTTCGGTCGCTGCCATGCCGCCAGCCTAGGCCGCCGCGGGTACTCCCCCGGTCACCGGCACGGTCAGAGCCAGTCCACGACCCAGCGGTAGGGGCGCATCCAGTAGAGGCCGCCGTCGGGAATCGGCGCGCCCCAGCGCTGTTCGGCCTGGGTGAGCTGCCAGCGGTATTCGGGGGCCGGTTCGCCGCCGTGGATCTCCACCAGGTGGCGGCGCCAGCTGCCGATCATGGCGGGTACGACCTGGCGGTCGTTCTCGTAGGCCCACTCCACATTTCGGGTCATCAGGCTGTCGACGGCGTGGTTGGCGGCGTTCGGGTCGCCGGTGCTCAGCGAGTGCAGGAACGCGGCGACCAGGTTGTAGGCGATGGCGTCGTGCGTCGAGGTCTGCCCGTTCTCGAGCGACCAGATGCCCAGGTAGGTGGGTCCCTGCTCGTCGATCCACACCGAATGCGCCTCGCCGACCCGATTGTCGAAGATGAGCGCGGTGAGCAGGCCCAGGGTGGCCTTGCCCATGATGAGCGGGTCCGGGCGACCGGTGCCGACGGCGTCGTCCATGAGCGCCCGGTAGGCGGCCGCTGCGATGCCGGGCCGGTTGGCATCCATCAGCGCGTCGGCGGTCTCGCCGCCCGCAAGCTGTTCGGCGGGCGGCTGCGCCGGCCCGGCCACCGCCTGCGGGGCACCGTCACCGACCTGCAGGTACTGCGTCTGCATGGCGTCGAGCGCGACGGGCGGAGCGAGCGGCGGCACATCGGATTCGGGCTGCCCGGCGCCGGGGGCGGGCGGTGCGACGCCGGGGGCGAGCGGTGCGAGGCCGAAATCGGGAGCCGCGGCGTCCGGACCGGGCAGGATCCCGCCGAAATCCGGTCCCGCGACGCCGAGTTCCGCGCCATTGACAGTGGACTGTGCCGCACCGGAGTCGAATGCGGAAAAGACCTGATCAGGCTGTGCCGCGCCGGGTTCCGGGAACGACACCGCGTCGCCGAGCGGGTCCGCCAGGTTCAGGTCGACCGCGAGCGGGGGTCGCAGGCTGGGAGCGGTCTGCAGATATTCCAGTGCCACCCGGGCGAATTCGTTGTCCTGGGTTTCGAGCCATTCGCGCCCGGCCCGCAGGGTGTCGATCAGGTGCTCGCCGACGCCCTGTTCGATGGCGGCGCACAGCGCGTAGTAGCCGTAGCCGCGGTAGTCGTCGTGGCCGACGCCCTCGGTGATGAGCAGCTGCGCATATCTGCTTGCCAGGTCGTGTCTTTCGAGGTCGCCGAGCAGGGTGCAGGCGGTCATGGCCGCCATCAGCACCTCGGCGTGTTCGCCGTGGGTGCGGCGCAGCTCGATACAGCGGTCGGCCATCAGGACGGCGCTGTCGGGCAGGCCCTGCTGGGTGGCGGCCTCGACGGCCATCGAGTACATGGTGGCCAGGGTGGCGGGCGGGATGTCGGCCGGGTAGCGGGCCGGTCCGTGTTCGGCCAGGTGCAGGGCCTGGGCGTAATCGCCCGCGGCAAAGGCGGATCGGAAGCGGTAGGACACGATCCAGCCGTACTCTTTGGGATCGGGGACCCCCAGCAGCTCGTCGTCGAACGCTGACAACCGGGCCAGCGCCTCCTCGGCCCGACCGGTCTCCAGCATGCCGCTCGCCTCGTTCATCACCTCGACGAACGCATTTCGATCCATGGCCTACTCGCCTTCCCGCATATGTCAGCCCCGGATCGTATGACCGTGCCACGACCCGGCGTGGTCACTGAGGTAAAGGTCATAGTTTGACGCCACCCCACATGACCACGCGTTGTCATTCGCGTGGCACGTTGTGTCACAACGGTATTCCCGCGCCGCGCCGCGAACCCGCCTCCCTGCGGGTCATTCTCGCGTCACGACCGATCCGTCCGGTCCCCAATGTAACGACAACACACCGAGTGGACACGTAACCGCCCTCGGCGCGTCGGGGTGGACTCGCGGGCGAATCGCATCGACTCCTACAGAGCGGGCAAAGTGCTGCCGGGGGCCGGGATAAAGGTGACAATCCGCTGCCGAGGGTCGCCCGGCAGTTCGAGGTTCTCGTAGGTGAAGGACAGCTCGCCGGACGATGGATGGCGGATCCGTTTGACCCCGTGGGTGCGGTGCTCGACGTCGCCCGCGGCCCAGAGCGCGGCGAATTCGGCGCAGTCGGCGGCCAGCTCGTCGATCAGTGCGGCGGTGGCGGGGTCGCCCGGGTAGCGTCCGGCGGCGCGGCGCAGTTGCGCGACGGTGGCGGCGGCGACGGCGTCCCAGTCACCGTAGAAGTCGCGTGCGTCCGGGTCCGCGAACAGGGCGCGGGCCATGTTGCCCGCGATCATGGCGCCGAAGACATAGTGCGCCAAGGGATTCGCGGCCAGGACGTCGAAGGTGTCGGTGATCAGCGCCGCGGGGGCCTTGTCGATCAGGTCGAGCATGCGCAGCAGTTCCGGCCGCGGAGCGGGCGCGACGCCGGCGGCCGGGCGGGGCGGGTGGGCCAGGGCGTGCAGGTGTTCGGTCTCGACGGTGTCGAGCCCGAGCGCGGCGGCCAGGCCGTCGAGCACCGCGGCCGACGGGTTGGCGGCGCGGCGCTGTTCGAGCCGCTGATAGTACTCGGCGCTGATGCCCGCGAGGTGCGCGAGCTCGGACCGGCGCAGGCCGGGGACGCGTCGAAGGCCGGAGGGCGGCAGGCCCGATGTCTGCGGGTCGACCCGCGCGCGCCGTGACTTCAGGAATTCCGCCAGGTCCTTGCGCACCGCCATGTACGCAGTTCTACACGGTCCGGCGGTGGGTGGCCCCGGCGATACCAGACACGACCGGCCCTGGTTGGCGGCTTCCGGCGCGCGCAGCATCGGTGGCACCGATTCCCTTGCACGGTAGGAGTTTTGACATGAGTGCTTCCGCTCAGCAGCGCGCCGACATCATCGAGGCCGCCACCAGGCTGTTCTGGTTCATCGATATTCGCGACTGGGACGCCTTCCCGGGCGTCTTCGCCGGCGAGGTCACCCTCGACTATTCGAGTGTCTGGGGCGGTGAGCCGGCGCGGGTGACGCCGGGACAGATCCGGGCCGACTGGGAGAAGCTGATCGGCGCCTTCGACGCCACCCAGCATTTGCTCGGCAATCATCTGGTGACCGTGGACGGCGATCGCGCCGAGTTGACCGCGGTGTTCCAGGCGGTCCATATTCTGGCCAATCCGCTCGGCTCGCCGCGCTGGACGCTGGGCGGCACCTACCGCATCGGCCTGCATCCGGTAAACGGCGAGTGGAAGGTGGATTCGATGGTGATGACCGCGCAGTGGGCCGACGGCAACAAGGACATCATGAACCTGGTGTCCGGTGGGCAGCGTCCGACCGCGGCGTAAGGGTCCGGGAGACGGGAACGGGAGGGATCGTTGTCCCTCCCCTTTCAACATATATCGCACCGGGGGGCTTGCGGCAAGGCCCCGGGGATGGCGCACAATCGCTGGCCGAGGGCTGCAACCTGCGCGGATGTCGCGCGGGTGGCGGCCGGGGATCTGCTGGGCGGAAGGTGTGGTGCTGGTGTCGGATCAGGGATATGCGAACGAACTGCGGTCGGAGCAGGACTATGTGGACGGCCTGTACGCGCGGCTGGATGCCGAGCGGGCGCGGGTCAAGGGCCGCTACAGCGAGACGCTGACCGTGCGCGGCAATGCCACGGTGATGGTGGAGCGCGATGCCGAGGCGCGGGCGCTGGCCAAGGAGTCGGCGCGACTGGGTGTGGCCGACAACGGGTTGTGCTTCGGGCGGCTGGACCGGGAGACCGGCGAGCACACCTATATCGGCCGGATCGGCATCTACGACGAGGCGAACGAGTTCGAGCCGCTGCTGCAGGATTGGCGGGCGCCGGCGTCGCAGGCGTTCTACACCGCGACCGCCGCGAGCCCCGAGCAGATGCGGCGGCGTCGCCAATTCCACACGCGCGGGCGGCAGGTGATGGATTTCACCGACGAGGTGTTCGGCCGTCCCGGTGACGGTGAGCGCGGTGACGCGGCGCTGCTGGCGGCGGTCGACGCCCCGCGCGGCGAGGGTATGCGCGACATCGTGGCGACCATTCAGGCCGAGCAGGACCGGATCATCCGGCTCGACCATCCGGGCACGCTGGTGATCGAGGGCGGGCCGGGCACCGGCAAGACCGTGGTCGCGCTGCACCGGGTGGCGTATCTGCTCTACACCCAGCGCGAACAGATGGAACGCAACGGGGTGCTGGTGGTCGGCCCGAATACGGCCTTCCTCCGGCACATCGGGCGGGTGCTGCCGTCGCTCGGTGAGACGAACGTGGTGTTCACCACCACCGCGGATCTGCTGCCGGGTCTGCATGCCGCCGCGGAGGACGAGCCGCAGGCGGCGCGGCTCAAGGGTGCCCTGGGGATCCTCGACGTGTTGAAGACCGCGGTCGCCGACCGGCAACGCGTCCCGGAGCAGCCCGTCACCATCGAGCTGCCGGATGTGACGGTGCGGGTCGGCGCGGATGTCGCGGACTGGGCGCGGTCGGAGGCGCGCGAGAGCGGGTTGCCGCACAACCTGGCGCGCGCGACCTTCGTGGAGGTCCTCACCTGGGCGCTGACCGAGCGCGCGATCGCCCGCATCGGCGAGGGCTGGCTGACCCGCGCGGACCGCGAGGCGTGGGAGAACATGCGCGCGGACCTGCGCACCGAACTCGCCGAGCACGACGGCTTCACCGCGCTGCTCGACGAGCTGTGGCCGACCCTGACCCCTGAATCGGTACTAGCCGAGCTGCTCTCGTCGCCCGATCGGCTGCGCGACGCCGGCGCCGACGACGCGCTGTGGCGGGCCGACGGCGAGGCGTGGACGGTGTCGGATGTCCCGCTGCTCGACGAGCTGATCGATCTGCTGGGCCGCGACACCTCCGCCGAGGACGCGGCGGCCGAGCGGGAACGCAAGGCGCAGGCCGCCTACGCCGAGGAGGTGCTCGACCTGCTGGTCAACCGCGCCGACCACATGGACGACGAGGATCACCTGTTCGCCACCGACATGCTCTACGGCGAGGACCTGGCCGAGCGTTTCCTCGAACGCGACACCCGGGAGCTGGCCGAACGCGCTGCCGCGGACCGGGATTGGACCTACCGGCACATCGTGGTCGACGAGGCCCAGGAGCTCTCGGCGATGGAGTGGCGGGTGCTGATGCGCCGCTGCCCGAGCCATTCCTTCACCGTGGTCGGCGATCTCGCGCAGCGCCGTTCGGCGGCGGGCGCGACCTCGTGGGCGGAGATGCTCGACACCTACGTGCCCGGCCGTTGGCTCTACCGGTCGCTGACGGTGAACTACCGCACCCCGGCGGAGATCATGGCGGTGGCGGCGGCGGTGCTCGCCGATTTCGCCCCCGATGTGACGCCGCCGGAGTCGGTGCGCGCCTGCGGCGTCCAGCCCTGGGGCCGACAGCTCTCCCCCGCCGAGATGCCCGCCGCCATAGAGGAATTCGTCCGCGACGAGGCGGGGCGCGAGGGCACCAGCATCGTGATCGGCCCGCCCGGCATGCCCGGCGCGGTCCCCGCCTCGGAGACCAAGGGCCTCGAGTTCGACGCCGTCCTGGTGGTCGAACCCGAGCACATCCTGGCCGACGGCCCCCGCGGCGCGGCCGAACTGTACGTCGCCCTCACCCGCGCCACCCAGCGACTGGCCGTCCTGCACCAGGGCCCGCTCCCGCAGGCCCTGGCCGGTCTCCACTCCTCGAAGTAGAGCTCGAACCGCGCCCTGCCGGTTGGTGGGTGACGGTCGCGTCGACCGCACCCACCGACCTGCAGCATCAGGCTCGGAAACTCTTGGAGGCCGAGGAGATTCGCTACGCCGGAGATGTCGTCGGCTCGAGTGCTGCGCGGTCTCCGTTGACCTGTCCTGCACTTCGTCGTACCGGACGCATCACTCGGCCGATTTCCTTATCGCCTCGCGAACCGCCTCTGGGGGCATGACATGAACCTACGACGCGGGCCATCCGCTGTCTGCAAGGTTGCCGGCGCCTGTCGGGGCAGACCCCGCCGATGGCCGAAAGACCCCCCTCGGGACGCTCCCTATGCCCTTGCCGATGCGCGTTCGGCGCTCGGCGTCCTGCCGGTCCACCGCTGGTACGCGCGCCGGAACTCACGGCTGTCGCTGTATCCCACCTCGGCGGCGATCGTTGCTATCGGCAGCTTCGATTCGCGTAACAGGGTGGCGGCGCGCTGCAGGCGCACCCGGTCGCGAATTTCGCCGAACTTCTCACCCGCCTCGGTCAAACGACGCTGCAACGTCCGCTCGCTGATCATCAACCGCCCCGCTACCAGCGCCATCGTCACCGGATGCCGCAGATTCGCGCGAAGCACGCCCTCGACCCCGACGACGATGTCCGAGTGCCGGTTGCCGGGGTCCGCGAGTTGACGCGCCGCCTCCAGCGCGAGGTCGAGTTGGCCCGGATTGGCCGTGGGAATCCGGCGATCGAGCAGTTCGGTGGCGAAGTACATCCGCGTGACGGGCGTGCCGAAGTGCACGGCACAACGAAAGAAGCGACTGTAGGCGTCCGCGTAGTCGGGTCGGGGATAGGCGAACTCGATCCGCGTGGGCGTCACCTGATTGTCCAGTGACAAGCGCAGCAAGGAAACGATGGAAACGGACGTTTCCTCGCACAGGAACGGCAAGAGTTCGGGGTCGGGGGTGCGTTCGTCGATACGCAGCGCGAATTCGTCGGGTCCGGGCTCCATTGCGTAGTCCAGCAGGGTGCCGGTCGCCCGATGGAATTGGAGGCCGACACCGAACGCCTCCCCGACCGATCCGCACGAACGCACGGCGACACCGAGCAGGCCCCAGGACATGAGAACGTCGCGAGCGCCGACCCGCAAACCCAGCGGACCTGGCGGGAGCGCGCGCAGAGCGCGATGCAGGAACGTCGACACCTGCCGGTACGACAAGCGGGTCTCCAGCAGGTCGATTTGACCGAGAGTCAACCCGGTCCCCGACAGCCACGGCTCGGGGTCCACACCGCGCTCCTCGGCGAACTGGAGTACACCCATCACAATGCCCGCAGGAATAACCGCTTCTTGCAGTGTGGGGTCGTTCACAATAGCTTGCTGAAGCTCATTCCTCATTCAAGGACCTCAGAGGGTTGGACAGTGGCCATCGGGCAAATATTACCAAGCCACCCGTAATGAATGACTGCATTCGGAAGCCCCCGGACGCGGGTCGCTACGGGTCGGCAACGGCCCGCGACCGGCGGTGTCGACACGATGCTCGTCGGCGAGCAACCCTTGGGCGCTGACCGGAGTCGCCGTCGTGGCCTGCCCGCCCACCCGGCGACGACCAGGCTCTGCACGGCCGACCCGGCCCAGGGGGGGAAGTTACGCCAGGGGAGGGGGCCTGTCGCGCCACCCTCGGCCGTCAGCGGCTCCGAGCCCGCCGATCGTATTAAGTTTCGAGATGCAACGCCCCCGTGGACATGAATATCTGAGCTCACCGATCGTTCACCGTCCACTTCGAAGCAGCCGCATAGTGCATGAGGAGTTCGCTGTCGTGGTCGATAGGAATTACGTTCTACCGCGAACGATCTGCATTTCGATCGACCTGCCGGAAAATGCGGTGACAGGCAATTATGTACGCCGAGAATAGCGCTCGCATCGCCTGACTCTTTCACCCCGAATTTTCACGGTGATATCGCATGGGCAGCTGATGTCTTTGGCTGACAAATACCAATGGTCCACATTTGACCGCTCAAATATCTCAGTGCAGACGCGGGTGCGGCCTGCCTTGAGAACAGGAAGAAATGATGAGTCACAAAACTCCGTGTATGCCATTGGCATACGGTTACCTTCGCACGGATCTGCTCTCCCCCCAGCGACTGGCGGAAACCGTCACCCGTCTGATGGCGGCGGCCATCGAACACGGGCACGAACTGGCGACGGTCTTCTACGAGGACTCACCGCAGAACGCCGCCCTGCCCGAGGCGTTCGCGGAGCTCACCATCGAGTGCCGGCGCTCCGGCGCGCACACCGTGTACACCTTCTCCGGTCACCTCGGCGGGATGGCGGTTCCACGGATCTGCCTGCTCGACTATCTGGCTGCCCGCGGCAGCGCCCACGTCTGGGAACTGTCGGCTTGAGGCGCTACGACGTGCGATCCGGAGGGAGTGACATGCCGATGTCGATCGAAGTCCAGCGGACCGTCGTGGCCGCGCCGGTCCTGCGCGTGGTCCCGACGGTTGCCGCCGGATCGGCGCCGACAGGTTGGGGCACGGTGCGTGCCTGGTGGCGCGACCCCCTCGACTACCGATGGCTGATCCGCACCTTGGAACACCGCGGGGCGCTGCCGACGATGCAGGGCATCATCGCGATGACCGGCGCCGCGCTGGCCCTGATCTCCGGGCTGACCCTGTTCTCCGCCGCCGGTCCGCAAGGCTGGGCCAGGCACGTCACCGTGTTCACCACCGCCATGGCGGTGGCCTGGGCGGTGAGCTGGGCCTTCGGGCGGTGGCCGAGCGAACGCCGTTCCCTGGTTCTGATGGCCGGCGCGAATGTCCTCATCACCGGCGGCGGCCTTGCCGAGAGTTGCCGGCTGTTCGGTGCGCTGAGCCTGATGCAACTGGTCCTCACCGGCGGATACCTGGCCATGTTCCACGGCCCACGGGTGCTGGCGCTGCATGCCGGCTGGTCGCTGGCATCGGTGCTGACCCTGGCGGGGATGGTGCTCCGGCAGCGCCTCGGCGATACCGCCGAGGCCGCGTCGGTGGTGCTGACCATGGCCGCAGTGACGGCCATGCTGATGCCGGCGTTGCATTTCTGCTACTGGGTGCTGCGCATGGACGCCCTGACCGATCCGCTGACCGGCCTGCTCAACCGCCGGGGCCTGGACTACTACGTGTCGTCCTGGTTCCGGCCCGGCGCCCAGGGGCCGATCTGCCTGATGACCATCGACCTGGATCGATTCAAGGACGTGAACGACACCTACGGCCATGCCGTCGGCGACCGGGCGCTGGTCCAGGTCGCGACCTGCCTGCGGGCCACGGTGCCGGCCGGCGCGGTGGTCGCCCGCAGCGGCGGCGAGGAGTTCATCGTCCTCGTTCGCCTCGCCGAGCACGCCGCGGTGGTGGAGGCCGGGCGGCTGTGCCGGGCCATCGGGTCCGGCGGCGTCCAGGTGACGGCGAGCATCGGCGTCACCGTCGCCGGCACTGCGGCCGCGTGCCTCGAGGACCTGGTCCACCGGTCCGACTCCGCGATGTACCGCGCGAAGCGCGCGGGCGGGAACCGGGTGTCCATGGCGGAATGACCGAGCACGGCTCCACGAATCCGAATGCCCGTTCTGTCGTCAGAGGTTGCGCACCATGGAAATTCACACTCGCCAGCTGCACTATTTCATCGCGGTGGCCGAGGAGCTCAGTTTCACCCGAGCGGCTCAGCGGCTGCACGTATCGCAGCAGGGGCTGAGCACCCAGATCAAACAGCTGGAACACGGAATGAACGTCGTGCTGTTCTCTCGCACGACCCGATGTGTCGAACTGACCACTGCCGGTGAGGCATTCCTGCAGGATCTGCGCGGCATGCTGACCGGATTGAACGCCGCGGTCGAGCGGGCGCGGGCGACGCACCGGGGTGAACAGGATCGGCTGGTCCTGGGCGCGCTCGAGGGTGCGGCGCTCACCCTGACCGAACCCATTCTGGCGGCGTTCCGGAAGCGCCACCCCGGAATCACGGTGGAATGGCGGCAGTTCACCTACGAGGACCCGTCGGCGGGCCTGACCGGCGGCCTGGTGGATGTCGCCTTCGTGCGACGGCCGTTCGCGGACGACGGGGTCCGGTTCGAGACGTTGTTCGCCGAACCGCTGGTGGTCATGGTGCCCGCGAATCATCGCCTGGCCGAGCGCACCGAAGTGTTCGCGCACGAGGTGCTCGACGAACCGCTGCTCGGTGCGGCGACCACCGATCCGGTGTGGAATGCCTTCTGGGAGTTGCAGGCTCATCGTGACGGGCGCAGCGCGCCGGTCGTGCCCCGATCGAACTCGCTTCTCGGGGAGTTCCACAAGGTCGCCACCGGGTCCGGGGTGGTGCTCACGGTGGCCTGTGCCCGGTGGATCCCGTTCCCGGGCATTCGTCTGGTGCCGATCGCCGACACCCCACCGAACGAGGTCGCGGTCGGCTGGCGCGGCGACCACGAGACCCCGCTGGTCCGCTCTTTCGTCGATATCGCCCGCTCGGTGCGCGACTCCCGTCCGGAACTGATCGAGCAACTGCAGAAGCCCGATTTCGCGGACGGCACGGTACCACCGCGTGACCGCGTCCGCGCAGGTCAGGCCTACACGTCGAAGTAGAGCTCGAATTCGTAGGGGTGGGGGCGGAGGTTGATCTCGGCGATCTCGGTGTCGCGCTTGAGCCGGATCCAGGTGTCGATCAGGTCCTCGGTGAAAACCCCGCCCTGGGTGAGGTAGTCGTGGTCGGCCTCGAGGCGGTTGACGACCTCCTCGAGGCTGCCGGGGGTCTGGGTGACCTCGGCGGATTCCTCGGGGGTGAGCTCGTAGAGGTCCTTGTCGACGGGGAGCGCGGGCTCGATCTTGTTGGTGATGCCGTCGAGTCCGGCCATCATCATGGCGGCGAAGGACAGGTACGGGTTGCCCGAGGAGTCGGGGCAACGGAATTCGAGCCGTTTGGCGCGGGCATTGGTGCCGGTCACCGGGATTCGCACGGCGGCGGACCGATTGCGCTGGCTGTACACCAGATTCACGGGTGCTTCGTAGCCGGGGACCAGGCGCTTGTAGGAGTTCACCGTCGGGTTGGTGAAGGCCAGCAGCGACGGCGCGTGGTGCAGCAGGCCGCCGATGTAGTGGCGAGCCAGGTCCGAGAGTCCCGCGTAGCCGGCCTCGTCGTAGAACAGCGGCGCGCCGTCCTTCCACAGCGATTGGTGCACGTGCATGCCGGAACCGTTGTCGCCGAATAGCGGTTTGGGCATGAAGGTGACGGTCTTGCCGTCCGCCCAGGCGGTGTTCTTGACGATGTACTTGTAGAGCATGAGGTCGTCGGCGGCGGCGAGCAGGGTGTTGAACCGGTAGTTGATCTCGGCCTGTCCGGCGGTGCCGACCTCGTGGTGGCCCTTCTCCAATTCGAATCCGGCCTCCTGCAGGTGGGTGCACATGAGGTCGCGCAGATCGACGTCGGCGTCATAGGGCGCGACGGGGAAATAGCCGCCTTTGGGCCGCACTTTGTAACCGCGATTGAGAGTACCGTCCGGGTTGGTTTTCTCGCCGGTATTCCAGTCCGCGGAGGACGAATCCACTTCGTAGAAAGCGCGATTCATGCTGGTGTCGTAGCGGACGGAGTCGAAAATGTAGAACTCGGCCTCGGGCCCGAAATAGGCGGTGTCGGCGATTCCGGTGGAGCGCAGATATTCCTCGGCCTTGCGGGCCACATTGCGCGGGTCGCGGCTGTAGGCGGCGCGGGTGTGCGGGTCGTGGACGAAGCAGCTGATATTGAGGGTTTTGGCGGCGCGGAACGAATCCAGTTGCGCGGTGCGCAGATCCGGCAGCAGCAGCATGTCGGACTCGTGGATGGCCTGGAAGCCGCGCACCGACGAACCGTCGAAGGCGATGCCGTCCTCGACCAGTTCGGGGCCGAACATGCTCGCCGGGATGGAGAAATGCTGCTGGATGCCGGGGACGTCGCAGAAGCGGATGTCGACGTACCGGACTTCCTCGGCATCGATGTAGTCCTGTACTCCGTTGACGGTAGGGGTGATCACCGCTGCCTCCTAGTGGCCGCGCACGCCTACCCGATCGGACGGCCCGGTCGGGGTCCGGCGGTCCTGTTCGTGCTAATCACGATACGTCGCGGGGCCACCCGCGCGGACCTGAATGCTTTTGTCACAGTGCACAAACGATCCGTCCCGGTTCTTCCGCATTGCCACTGGCCCGCCCCTGGCTTTGTGCGATCTGCTGGAACAGCCCCGGGGCCGCGCCGCCCCGACGATGTTCGAGTCAGAGGTGGGTCGTGAGTTCAACACCGGTAGCGGGGACGGCCCCGCGCACCATGGTCGAGGCATTCCAGGCCACCGCGGCCCGCTATCCGGACGCGGTCGCGCTGCGCACGCTCGGCGGCGCGGTCTCGATCACCTGGCGCGAGTACGCCGACCGGGTGCGTGCCATCGCGAACGGACTCGCGGCACTCGGCATCGGCCGGCGCGACACGGTGGCGCTGATGCTGACCAACCGGCCCGAATTCCATCTGTGCGACACCGCGATCCTGCACACCGGCGCGACGCCGTTCTCGGTGTACAACACCAATCCGGTGGAGGTGCTGGCCTATCAGTTCACCAACGCGGCCAACAGGGCGGTGATCTGTGAGGCCCAGTTCGCACCGCAGGTTCGTGCGGCGGTGGCGCGGGCCGCCACGCAGGGCGGTGTGGTGGAGCACGTCATCTGTATCGACGAGGCGCTCGCGGGATGCGTCGCGCTGACCGAGCTCGAGGCGACCGCGCCCGGCGGGTTCGACTTCGAATCCGCCTGGCGTGCGGTGACTCCCGAGGATCTGCTCACCATCGTCTACACCTCCGGCACCACCGGCCCACCCAAGGGCGTGGAGCTCACCCACACGAATTTCCTCGAGAATGCCCGCGTGGTGGACGAATTCGGGGGCGGCTCCCCCGACGACCGGGTGATCTCCTACCTCCCCGACGCGCATGCCGCCAATCGCTGGCTCTCGCACTATCTCTCGATCCTGACCGGCGCGCAGCTCACCACCTGCCCGGACCTGAAGGGGGTCGCGGCCGCGCTCACCGAGGTGCACCCGAGCGTGTTCATGGGTGTGCCCCGGGTGTGGGTGAAAGTCAAAGCGGCGCTGGAGGAACGGTTCGCCGCCGAGCCGAGCGCCGTCAAGCGGCGGCTCATCGGGTGGGCGGTGGCGAGCGGCCGGGCGCGGGCGCGCGCCGTGTCGGACGGACGCGTGCTGAGCGTCATCGACTCCTGGCGGTTCCGGCTGGCCGATCGCCTGGTGCTGTCCGCCATCCGGGAGCAGCTGGGCCTGGACCGGATTCGCATCGCGGTCACCGGGTCCGCCCCGATCCCGAAGGACACCCACGAGTTCTTCCTCGGCCTGGGCCTGCCGCTGTGCGAGGGCTACGGCATGACTGAGTGCACCGCGGGCGCCACCATGGACCGCCCGGCCCGCATCAAGATCGGCACGGTCGGCACCGCGTTCCCCGGCACCGAGGTCCGCATCGCCGGCGACGGTGAGGTGCTGGTGCGCGGCGGCAGCGTGATGCGCGGCTATCGCGGCGAACCCGCCAAGACCGCCGAGACCGTCGACGCCGACGGCTGGCTGCACACCGGCGATATCGGCGAACTCGACGCCGAGGGCTTCCTGCGGATCGTGGACCGCAAGAAAGAGCTCATCATCAACGCGGCTGGAAAGAACATGTCGCCGACCAATATCGAGAACACCGTCACCGAGCACACGCCGCTGGCGGGCGCGGTGGTGGCGATCGGTGAGGGCCGCGCCTACAACACCGCCCTCATCTGCCTGGACCCCGATCTGGCCGCCGCCTTCGCCGAGCGCCACCAGCTAATCGAGCGGGAGATTCCGGCGCTGGCCCGCGATCCGCGCGTGCTCGCGACCCTGCAGGAAGGCGTCGACGCGGCGAACAGCAAGCTCTCCCGGGTGGAGCAGATCAAGAAGTTCGCGGTGCTGCCGGATGTGTGGGCGCCGGGCTCCGATCACCTCACGGCCACCGGAAAGCTCAGACGCAAACCCATAGCAATCACGTACGCCGCTACTATCGAGTCGCTGTACGGGTAGTAGGAGACTTATGCACGCGCGATTGCGGGACCGGACGCTCGAGGAGCTGTACCAACGTGCCGTCGTGGCGCGCGCGGAATTCCCGGCTCTCGCCCCGCCCTACCCCAAACTCCCGGAATCCCTCGTGACCAGCGGTTTCGAACGCGGCACCGCCTTGAATGTGGACCTGTTCTTCGACTTCCTGCGCACCGGAGACGCTCCCTCCCCGGAGGACACCGCCGAGGTGGTGCAGATCGCGTTGAGCCGCATCCGCGACGGCGAAACCCTCGAGGAAGTGCTCGGCCGCTACAGCCTGGGCGCGGAGCTGATCTGGTCGCGGGTGCGCGAGACCGCCCACGGTCCCGAACGCGAACTGCTCGACGACGCCGCGATCACGCTGCTGCGCTACATCACGCTGATCACCACCCGCATCGCCACCGCCTGCGTGCAGCGCGCCCACGATCCGCGCTGGGAGTTGCTCGAACGCCGCCGCGCCATTGCCGACGCGCTGCTCACCGGTCGCGACCCCGTCGAATGGGCCGGGGAACCGGCGGTGGCGGTACCGGACGCGTTCCTGCTCGCGGCCTTCCGCCTCGGCACCGCGCACGGCGCCGACACCGCCGAACTGCGCCACCGCATCGAAGCCATCCCGGGTGTGTTCCTGCGCCTGGACAGTGGCGGCTGGACGGCCCTGCTGCCCCTGCAGCCCGGCGACGACGGCACCGCGACGCTGGCGGCGCTGACGGCTCGCCTGCCCGGCCCCGGCCGGCTCGCGCTCGGGCAGTCTGCACAAACCGAGTCGCCCGCGCCGTTCTGGGTGGGTGTGGCCACCGCGGCCTCGCGCGCGCAGATCCCGGAGGTGTTCGCCGAGGCGCGCACGCTGGCCGAACTGGGCCGCTGTTTGGGTCGCCCGCATCCGGTCTGCCGCCGCCCGGAACTGCTGTTCGAATACACCGTCGCCGCGAGCGGTTCCGCGCGCGGTGGGCTGGCGGCGGTGCTCGAACCCCTCGACACCCAGGCGGTGCTGACCGAAACCCTCGACGTCTTCGTCGACACCGGCTTCAACCAGCTGGCCACCGCACGCCTGCTCAACGTCCACCGCAATACCGTCACCTACCGCCTGGCCCGCGTGTACGAGCTGACCGGCTTGGATCCGCACCGCCCGACCGACGCCATGACCCTGTCGGCCGCCCGCATCGCCCGCCGCCTCGAAACCGCCTGCTTCGCACCGTAGTTCGCCCCCTCTGTACGTCCCGGCCCGCCACGTGTCCGCGTGGCGGGCCGCTGTTGCTCCGGGCCACGGTTTGGTCGGCTGCACAATGCTCTCGTTCACACTCTTGGTGATTGCCGATACCGGCGCGCGGGCGCTGTGCGGTGTGCTGAACACCGACGACGAGGTCGTGCGGTGCGGCATCCGGTCCGCGCCCGCCGGGCCTCCCGACCATCCGCAGAGGTACTTCGTTGAGTAGCACCTTCCGGCCGCGCCGCTGCCGCCTGGCCCCCTGGGCCGTGGCCGGCTTCTCCGTGCTGGCCATGACCATCGCCGCCACCACGCCGTCGGCGGCCGCGCCCGTGTTCGGGCCGGTGCCCGACGCGCCCGCCAATTTCGGCCTGCCCGCCGACTATCAGCCGACCCCCGCGCCGTACGGGGTGGGTTATCAACTGGGGCAGGTGGTTTCGCTGTCCGATGGCACCCAGTTGCAGGCCGAGGTGCGGTATCCGACCGATCCGGCGACCGGGCAGCGGGCGGCGGGCGAGTTCCCGGTGGTCGTCAACTTCACCACCTACGGCGCGGTGGCCAGCGCCTTGACCGCCGCCATCACCTCGGTGATCGACGAACTCCACATCCAGCTGCCCGATCAGCTGAAGGACGCCCGCCGCATCATCAATCAGGCCACCTCCATGCAGGACATGCTGGTCCGGCACGGCTACATCGAGGTGACCGCGGACGTGCGCGGCACCGGCGGCTCGACCGGCGCGTGGAGCCCGGCCTCCCAACAGGACGGCAAGGACGGCGCGGAACTGGTGGACTGGGCGGCCCGGCTGCCCGGCTCCAACGGCAAGGTCGGCATGTACGGCTATTCATTCCCGGGCCTGTCGGCCATGCGCACCGCCGAGACCGTGGGCCCGGATTCACCGTTGAAGGCGATCGTGCCGTTCGCGGTGCCCAACAACATCTTCGACGAGGTGCTCAACCACGACGGCATGATGAGCCCGCTACTGCTGACGGTCATCTCACTGATGGTCCCGTATCTGAGCCTGATCGGCCCGTTCCTGACCGCGCCGCTGTCACCGCAGACCTTCCTGCGTTCGCTCGGCGATCACCTGGCCGCACTGGTCGGCCCCGACACCAGCACCGTGAAACTGCTCTTCGACGCCTACACCGGCGGCGCCACCGCCTACGACAACTCCTGGTGGCGCGAGCGGCGTTTCGAGACCGACCTGCACAACCTGGTGGACAACGGCATCGCCATGTACCAGGTCGACGGCTGGTGGGACCTGTATCAGGAAGGCGCGGTGCGCAATTACGCGCAGCTGCAGAACCTGGCCGCCGGCCGCGACCAGTTCGCACCGATGGCCGCCGACCAGCCGGCCGACGGCCGCTACCAATTGCTCATGGGCCCTTGGTATCACGTCGGCCTGGGCCTGGGGCCGGGCTCGCGGATGGACACCGATCAGATCACCCTGGCCTGGTTCGACCGGTGGCTCAAGGACATTCACAACGGCGTCGACGAGACCCGCACCCCGCTGCACGTCATCGACGCCGGCAACAACGCCGCCGACACCGCACGCTACCCGTTCGAGCAGACCGCGATCCAGCAGCGCTACTTCGACGGAGACCGGCTGGTGGCCGACAAGCCCACCGCCGCCGACGCCGCGGATCGGCTGAACTACACCGGGATCGACAACATCTGCAACCGTGAGTCGCTGGGTCAGTGGGCCGCGGGCCTGTTCGACTTCGTGTTCCGCGTCTTCACCGTCTCCAACCCGTGCACCGAATGGGTGCAGAATCCGACCGCGGGCCTGCGCTACACCATGGACCCGGTCACCGAGCCGACCGTGCTGGCCGGTCCGTCGGCGGTCACCCTGTACGCCTCCTCCACCGGCACCGACGCCGCCTTCCAGGTGTGGCTCGACGATGTCGCGCCGGACGGGACGGCGGTGAACATCACCGGCGGTTCGCAGCTGGCCAGTCAGCGCACCCTCGACGACGGCAAGACCTGGCGCGCCGCCGACGGCACCGTCTACGCCCCCGAGCACACCGTGCTGAAGGAGAACGAGCAGCTGCTCACCCCGGGCGACGTGGTGCGGATGGAGATCAAGATCCGGCCCGCCTTCCACCGCCTCGAACCCGGTCACGCGTTGCGCCTGCGCATCACCACCGGCACCTTCCCGTCGACGATCCCGAATCCGGCGGATCTGGGCCGCCTGCTGGGCACCTCGCAGCAGATCCAGCGCACTGCTGCCTTTCCGTCGGCACTGGTGGTGCCGTTGGGTCCGGCGGCCGCTTTCGGGCACTAGTCCCGGCGCGCCTTGCGGTCGGCACGGCCCAGCCGCGAAGATCGTCGACGTGACACAGTGAGGCTCTCGACGTTTCGGAGGTTCTCGATGCTCGAACCGCGCCAGGGCGGTTTCCGGCGCGCGCGCCGCCGCACGGCCGAGGCGGCCGACGGATTGCCGACCCGCGCCGCGGCCCGCAATGCCAAGATCACCGCGCTGCCCGTCGCGTATGCCGCGCGCCGGGTGGGCGGGCTGGGGCGGCGGGCGCTCGGAACGCCCACGCGGGAGGTCGAACTCGATATCCAGGCGCGCACCGCCCAGCACATGTTCGAGGTGCTGGGCGAGCTGAAGGGAGTGGCGGCCAAGCTCGGTCAGCTGCTGGCGCTCTACGAGCTGGCGCTGCCGCCGGAGCTGGGGGAACCGTATCGGGAGGCGCTGACCCGGCTGCAGGATTCGGTTCCGGCGATGCTGCCCGCGGCGGTCGACGCGGCGATGGCGGCGTCGCTGGGCCCCGGGTGGCGGAATCGGTTCGCCGAGTTCGACACTCGCGCCGCGGCGGCCGCCTCGGTGGGGCAGGTGCATCGCGCGGTGTGGCCGGACGGGCGGCGGGTGGCGGTGAAGCTCATGTATCCCGGGGCGCGCGCGGCCGTCGCCTCGGATCTCGAGCACCTGCGCCGGCTGGCCCCGCTGGCCAAGGTCTTCGCCCCCGACCTCGACACGCGTGCGGTGACCGACGCCTTCGCCGAATGCATCGGCGCCGAACTCGATTACGCCGACGAGGCCGCGACCCAGCGCAGCTTCGCCGCAACCTTCGCCGGCGACCCGGACTTCCACATCCCGGCCGTGGTCGATCAGCAGGGCGACGTACTGGTCACCGAATGGCTGGACGGCACTCCCCTGCAGCGGGTCATCGCCTCGGGAGATCCGGCCGAGCGCACCCGGGTCGGGCTGCTGGTGGCCCGCTTGGTGATGTCGAGTTTCGCGAAAACCGGTCTGCTCTATACCGATCCGCACCCCGGCAATTTCCGGGTGCTGCCCGACGGTCGCCTCGGCGTCCTGGATTTCGGGGCCTGCTCACCGTTCCCGGCCCACTTCCCCGATCTGGTCGCCGATATCGGCGAGGCCGCCCTCAACGGCGCCGACGCGGATCTGGAGGCGGCGCTGCGCCGGCACGAATTCGTGCGCCCCGAACGGGAATTCGACATCGCCGCCCTGGTCACCATGGTCGCCCCGATCCGGGACCTGTATCGGCGCCCCGACGCCCACCTGACCCCGGCGTGGCTGCGGTCGCAGGTGCGGCGCGCCACCGACCCGAGCCTGTCCAATGTGGCCCGCCACCTCACCACGCGGCCGGAGTACGCGCCGATCGGCCGCACCATCCTGGCCGCCACCGGTGTGTTGTGCCAGCTCGGCGTGCACGGGCCGTTGAGCGCCGAATTGACCGCGCCGCTACCGCATCTGGCGGCGGCGGTGCGCCGCTGCCGCGACCGCGAGGCGAGCGCGGCGACCGTGGTCGCGTTGCGTCCGGCTACAGATGCATCCACTGCGGCCACACCTGTGACCACGGCTTCTTCCGGGCCGAGCACTTCCAGAGGGTGACGTCCTGGGTGTTGCCCTTGAACCCGAGGCGGGTGTCGACCTTGCCGACCGGGTCGACGTGCTCGAACTGGCTGCGCAGCACCGCCTCGTAGCCGCCGACGGCCAGCACCGCCGACGCGTCGTCGGGCGGGGTGCCGAAGTAGCCGAAGCCGCGGCTGGGACTGTACAGCGGCGGCAGGTGTGTGCGGCCGAACTCGTCGAGAGCGCTGGCCTGCCAATAGGTGTCGGTGATGATGACCGCATGCGCGCGTTCGGCCGGGGTGAGCCCGTCGTAGGCGCGGGTGACCTCGTCGGTGAGTTCGTGCCAGCCGAAGGATCCGTAGACGCCGATATTGATGGCGGCCTCGGCGTCGTCCTTGGGCGGGTGCACCTCCTCGGCGGGCCGCCACGGTGTCGAGTAGAGGGTGAAAGCCGTTGCGCCCAGCGCGAGTACGGCCACACCGGCGGTCAGCAGCCGCCGCCACAGCGGTGCGATGCGCTCGGCGGTGCCGACCACGCCGACCGCGCCCGCGGCGATCATGACCGCGTACATGCCCGCCGCGTAGTAGATCCGTCCGCCCGTGATCAGGAAGGCGGCGAACAACAGCAGCAGCGTGACGCCCAGGAACCGGTAGGGCCGCAGCACATCCCAGCGCAGCAGCACCCACAGTCCCCACAACAGCAGCAGCGCGCCGAGGTATCCGGCCAGGCTGATCGACATCGGCAGGAACAGCAGCCGTCCGCCCAGGATCCCCTGCTCGGCCCCGATCACCCCGCCCATCTTCAACTGCGGCCAGGAATGGCGGGCCTGCCAGAGCAGTTCGGGCACGGTCGCGACCACGACGATGACGCCGCCGGCCCACAGCAGCGGCCGCCGCACCAATTCCCGCGGCCCGCACAGCATGCTGCTGATCGCGACGGCGATCCAGAAGAACGGGATCAGCCATTTCACCTGCATGTCGACGGCGGTGACGAGCGCGGCGGCCAGCAGCAGCCCGTCGTTGCGGGTGCGCACCCAGCGCACCACCAGCCAGGTGATGATCACCCACAGCGCGGTGTCGACGGCGTTGGTGGTGAGCATGGTGCCCTGCAGCAGCAGGAACGGTGAGCTCGCGTAGCCGAGGGCGGCCAGCAGTTGCGCCCAGCGGCCGCCGTCGAATTCGCGGGCCAGCAGGGCGCACAGCACGATCGCGGTCACCGTCAGCGCGACCGCGGGCAGTCGCAGCACGAAGTAGGACTCCGGCGCGATGGTGTCCATCAGCCGGGCCAGCAGCGGCAGCACCGGCCCCTGGTCGGCGTAGCCGAAGGCAGGGCGGCGGCCGGCCGCCAGGAAGTACAGCTCGTCGCCGAAGTACCCGTAGCGGCGCGCGGACAGCAGCAGCACCACGGCGGCGGGCACCGCGACCGCGGCCACGGTGAGCCAGGCGAACGGCGGCCGCTCTTCGACTTTGGCATGCCGTCCGGCGCCGCCGGGCCGGGCCGGTCGATTCACCACATCGGTCAACGCGTACTCCTCGCCGGCGGGTCGGGGGCGAACAGTCGAAATCTACAGCTTCGATCCAGCAAACTTCGGACGCAGCACCGCACGACCACCAACTTCAGAAACGGTCGCGTGTCGCAGCTTCGGGCGCCCCGGCGCCCGTGGTTACGTGGGTTTCCGGCACCACGCTTCACACCTGATGACGGGACAGGAGCCGCCGTTCATGTCGGAGATCATCGCGGTGTACGACGCCGCCCTGCGCAGCATCGGCGCCGCCGAACGCGACCGGGTCTACGCCGAGGGCCTCTGGTACGCCGGTGCGGGCATATTGCTGCGCTCCTGCGACGGCTCCCGGGTGTACGTGCACCGCCGCACCCACACCAAGGCGGTCTTCGCGGGCATGTACGACTGCCTGGCGATCGGCGCGGTCGAACCCGGCGAGGACCCGGCCGACACCGCGATCCGCGAACTCGGCGAGGAACTCGGCATCGAACTGGGACCGCACGACGACCGGCCGCTACCGGTGGCCTGCACCTCCTGGCAGGGCCGGGTGGCCGCCGGGCAGATCCGCTGCCACCTGTTCGCCTACGAGCTGCGCTACGACGGGCCGATCCGGCATCAACGCGAGGAGGTCGCCGACGGCTGGTGGTGGACCGACGCCGAACTGCGCACCCACCTGTCGGATCCGCGCTGGCACTTCGCCCACACCACCCGCCCGATGATCCCGGATCTGCTGCACTGAATTCGCGCCCGGCTCCTCACCGGGGTGGGGCAATGGTGAACTCCGGCACCGTCATCGCGGCCACGCAACTCGTGTCGGGGTGCGCCGGATTGCCGAAGAACGAGGCGATCACCTGCGCGCCACAGGGATTCAGGAACGCGCCGTGCCCCCACCCCGGAAGCACCACGACAGTCGAGCGGGACAGGTCCTTCGCGACGTACTCGCCCCACAACGGTCCGGTCCGCGCATCCAGGCTGCCCGTGATCACGAGCGCGGGCACGGCGCTGCGGGTGACCGCCCGTACAGAGTCAGGAGCTTTCGGCACGTTCCACACCGCGCATTCCTCGCGCAGGAAGGCCAGTTGCGGCGCTTGCGCCAAGACCGAGTCGGGGAACTCGGGGAATGCCTTGCGCGCCTGGCGCATCTGATCGTCGACCGTCTCGTACGGAACCCATTCACTGCACCAGATGCTGAGGGTGAGGCCGGTGGCGACGGTCGCGTTGCTCGGTCCGGTGTTCACCCACCCGGCCGCGTATTGCGTGGCGACAGCCTGGGGATTCCCGTGGTCGAGGTCGTCGATCGCGGCGGGTATGCCCGCGGTCAGGCGACCGGCCGCGCCGACGAACCACTCCAGCAGCGTGCCGCCGTCCAGGACGACCTGCGTGCCGGGATGCCCGGGCAGATCGACGGTGGTCGTGACGGGACGACGCTCCAGCTCACCGACCAGCCGGACGAACGTCGCGCCGAGGCCGGGATAGCGTTGTGCGCAGGCGGGTTGCGTCTGGCACGCCCGCAGCACGCCGTCCAAGGCGCCGCGCGCGCTCGGCCACGTCCAGCCCAGTGCGGCGACCGAGGGCGGTGTGACCCCGTCGAGCGCGACCGAGGTGACAGCCGCGCCGTCCATGTTCAGGTAGAGCAGCGCGAGGTCGGTGCCGTACGAGTGCGCGAACACACTCCACGTGTCGAGATGCAGCGCCTTGCGCAAATCGATGAGGTCGTAAGCACTTTCGGTGGAGTTGTAGGCGGCCAGGTCGGTGGTCGCCAGCCGCTCATGGCATGCGGTCGCCGCTCGCACGTCGAGTTCCCCGGTGGCGGGAGCGTCGTACACCAGCCCGAGCCGGCGCGCGTAGAACTCGTCGAGCTCCGGGCACAGCAGCGGCGTGCTCGTCGTCTGGGTGCCCCGCTGCCCGATCAGGATCAGATCGCGGCTACGCCCGAGCCCGACATCGGGCGCGACGGCGGGCACCGCGATGCCGTCCAGGCCCGGGCCGCCTTCCAGGAACACGATCGGATCCGCGGTGGGCGGCTGCGTCTCCGAGGGAATGACGGCCACGGCCAACCGCAGGGTCGGTCCATCGGTCCGGTCCCGATCCACCGGCACCACCAGCTCCCCGCAGCGCGCCCGGGACAGCATCGCCACCGGTTGCGGTGTTGTCGCACAAGGACCTTCGACAAACGGCGCGGTGTAACCCTGCACTGTCCGCGTCGATCCCGGTGGTGCTGTCGAGCTGACGCACGCCGGGACGACGAGCGTCACGGCGGCCGCGAGAATTCTCATCGATTTGCGGACGCGCATACCCGTCACCAACCGCGCGGATACCGATCGGTTCTTTTATTGCCGGACATAAATCGTCGCACAATAGTGGTGACAACGGTAGTTTTGACAGTCGACTGCCGCGCAACGCAATTCAGCGAAGGAGGCCTGGCATGGCCGAAGCCAATCCGTACGGAACTCCGAGCACCACCGGCCCCGCGCCCATCGGCTCCTATCAGAACCTGCTCAATACCTTCATTCGCGGCCTGCTGCGGGTACCGGTGCTGTCGCGGCAGGTCGGCAAGCGGCTGTGCGTCCTGCACGTGGTGGGCCGCAAGTCCGGCAAGCACTACGACGTCCCGATCGCCTACACCCGCCACGACGGCGACATCCTGGTCGGCACCGCCAAGCACCCCTGGGTGAGCAATATCCGCAAGGGCGTGCCGCTCGAGGTGTCGTTCGGCGGGCCCCGGCTCACCGCCGACGCCGAGGTGCTCGCCGATGAGGAGTCGGTGGTGCGGCTCTCGGAGGCCATCGCGCGCGACAACAAGCAGTGGGCGAAGTTCAACGGCATGGGCTTCGACGCCGACGGCAACCCGAATCTGGCCGACGCCTACCAGAGCTGGCAGCAGGGCACGGTCATCCTCCGGTTGACGGTGCGCTGAACGGTCGCCGGCGCGGGCCGGGCGGCCGCCGGCAAACTTCGAGCGTGCCGCCCGCTAGTTGTCGACCCGGCGGGCCTGGACATAATCCGCGGCGTTCAGACCCACCAGCACCTGCCGCACCAGCGGCGGCGCCCAGGACGCGGACGCGTCGTGCCCCAGCACCGGATCGGTGAGGGTGACGGTGCGCCCGCGCGTCTCGAATTCGAAGCTGCCCGCGGCACGAATGTTCTTCAGCCAATCCACGTCCCGCCCGTAGGTGAGGGCGATGCGGTAGCCGTCGTCGCGCCGGAACACCATGACCGGGGACCGGTAGACCCGCCCCGACTTGCGGCCGCGGTGCACCACGACGCCGAACATCAGTGCGACCCGGGCCGCGACCCCCAGCACCGGATTGCTGAGCTTGCGATTGATTCGCGCGAGCATCCGCGGCAGCGGCATGGTCTCGTCCTCCCTGACGAAAACGGTTGCGCCCCAGAGGCTACGCCGCCGGACGGGCGACGGTGCGCCATCGCGCGGGGTCACGGGCGAGCAACACGCGGCCGTACCCGACCGTCCCGCGCGACCGTCCGGCGGCGGCACTAAAGTGCTGTTCAGAGCGCCGGGTCCCGCGGCGCGACAGGCGAGGAGGGCCCGGTCGATGCCGGAGATGATCGCGCTGTACGACGCCGCCGGTCGCGAGGTCGGCGCGGAGGAGCGCGCGGTGGTGTACGAGCGGGGCCTGTGGCATGCCAGCGCGGGCGTGCTGGTGCGCTCGCTCGACGGGTCGAAGGTGTACGTGCACAAGCGAACCGACACCAAGGCGGTGTTCGCGGGCATGCACGACTGCCTGGCCGGCGGGGTGCTGGGCCCGGGCGAGGATCCGGCCGAGGCCGCGGTCCGGGAGCTGGGCGAGGAGCTGGGCATCGTGCTGGGCCCGCACCAGGATCGGCCGCTGCCGGTGGCCGCCGAGTCCTGGGACGGCGAGTGGGCGGGCCGGCCGATGCGCTGCCACCTGTTCGCCTACGAGCTGCGCTACGACGGCCCGATCACCCATCAGCCCGAGGAGATCGTCGACGGCTGGTGGTGGACCGACGAGGAGCTACGCTCCCACCTCGAGGACCCGGCCTGGCCGTTCGTGCCCGATACCCGGGAGCTCATCGGCGATCTGCTGCACTGAATCCGTTCACCGCCGGGCCGGTGTCGCGGGGCAGGTTCCGGTCGCGGGCTCACCGCGCAGGCGTTGATCCAGCCAGTCCATGGTCGCGCCGTAGGAGCTGACGTAGGCGGCCAGATGTTCACCGCCGACGATGTTCTTCGTCGCCGCCACCCCCAGCGCGCACTGCTCGCTCCACAGCTGTTCGGCCTCCGCCACGGGAATCCACGGGTCGCTGATTCCGTGGTAGATGAACAGCGGCACGCCCGATTTCCGGCCCTGCATACTCAGCTCCTGGAAGAGCGTCTCCGCCGCCGCGCTGTCGAGCGACTTGTCGACCCTGGCCATCGTGTCGATCGGGATGGGCGCTATGCCGAGCGCGCCGAAACTGCCGCTGCAATTGTCTTTGATCGGTGATGTCGCCAGCCATTGCGCCAGATGGTTCATGAGGCCCAGGATTTCGGGGTGCTCCCGTCCGACGGCGAGCACGGTGCTGAGCAGGAACGCCGAAATGTAGGAGCCGTCGAAGGTGTGCGCGAACCGCCGATAGTCATTGACCAGTCCCCCGAAACTCGCGCCCGCGAATTGCGGGAGCAACTCCGGCGCGTAATCCGACACCAGCATGGCCGCGGCGTTCGAGGCGATCGCACCGCCGGAGTATCCGGTGGTGGCGAACCGGCTCTCGCCGAACTGATCCGGCGCGAAATGGCGAACCGCGCGCATGGAGTCGAGCACGTTGTGCCCGGCGACCGACGGCTCCGAATAGGCCATCAGCGGGCCCTCGTGGTCGGGGATGATCAGCGCGTACCCGTGGTCGAGCGCCCAGGTCGTCGGCGACGGCGTGAAATCGTTGCCGGTCGGCACCTCCATCCCGTGGGACAGCACGTAACCGGGGGTGCAACGCTTGTTGAGCGAATTGGTGGCCGGCGCGTTCACCAGCACCGGCTGCGGGCCGGGCCCCGACCACGCTTTCGGCGGAAGCACCAGTGTCGCAGTGCCGATGGACGGTTCGCCGGCGGAGTTGGTGGACCGGAATTTCAGCAGCGTGGCGCGCGCAATGCCGGTGAGGTTCAACAGCAGCATCGTCGGCCGCGCCGACTCGGTCACGTCCCGCGCATCCAGGATGTCCCCGGGCGCGTACTCGGCGAGATTCGCCGGCCACGCGTCGAACAGCGGATCACCGGTCGGCGGAGACTGCACCGCACTCCAGAATTCGGTCAACTCCGGCGGCAGATCCCCCGGCGCCGCCAGCGGCCGCGCCGCGTGCGGCACCACCTTCGTCGGTGCGGGCACGTGGTCATCGATCCACTGCTGCAACGGATTCGGCACCCCGGGCACCCCGACGGACGGCGCCACCGGCACCGGGGGTTCGGGCGGATCCGCCTCCACCCGGGCAGCCGTCTGCCCCATCGTGATCGAAAGACTCAAAACCACCATCGCCGCGGTCAGATGCTTCACGATGCATCAAGCTACGACACGAAGACACGCAAACGCGGGAGGCGGGCGGGGTCGTCATGGTGTCTGACCGAAAGGTCCGAATGACATGTCATACAACAGCCCTGAACTGGGCGGATGACTAGATCCGCAGGCCCGTCGCAGTCAGTGCTCGGCGTTCCAGAACCCGATGAAGATGGCTCCCCACCGACCGGTATCGGGCCGGTCTCCAGGCCGATGTCGTCGACCCACTTGCGGACGGCGGGAATCACTCGGGAAGACCATCGCGCCAATAGAGTTCCACCGGATTGAAGCCCGGCGGGTCAGGTAGTCGTGGCGCGATGCGGTGGAACCCGGCTTGTTTCATGGCGTTTCGCACGATGTCGCCGTCGATGTACTTGTCGTGGACCTCCAGCACGATGCGGTCCACCTGCCGCATCCACGGTTGCGGCGCGGCGAAGATATCGACTTCGCTGCCTTCCACATCGACCTTCAGCAAGTCGACGTGGGTGATGCCGTGCCGGTCGAACAACTGACCGACGGTGTGGGCGTAGATCTTTCGGGGCGGTCGCTGCAGCACGTTCTCCAACCGCCATGGGCGCTGCCGGCGCAGTTCGTACACATCCGACACCGCGGTGCAGGTGTCCCAGAACGCGCTGACCGCGAATTCGAGTTCGCCGCCGGTACCCGCGACCGCGCAGTCCTCCACGATCCAGTCCAGGCCGGACAGCTCGCGGTTGCGGAGCAGCACGGCACGACTCTCGGCGATCGGTTCCACGGTCAGCAGGCGCCGCGGCCGGTAGCGGGCGGTCAGATAGGCTGCGGCCTGACCGGTGTTGCCACCCAGATCGACGATGGTGTCCAGGGCCTCGATGCGGGTGTCGAGCGCGTAGACGCGGTCCAGCTCGTAGAACCGCCGTAGGAAGATCTGCCAGAGGATCAGCAGGTCGCTCTGGTTGCGGCGCACCACGATCGGCGCGCGCCCGCCCGGGACCGCGAAGTCCAGACGAATCAGCGTGTCGGCCGACAGCGGCCGCCCGGCCGCACCCAGAAACCGCCGCGCCATCCAGTACGGCGCGCGTACCCGACTCCAGCCACGCCCTGTCCGAGCCCCGGTCGCCATGTCCCGCGCGGCGGAGAAGGTCTCGCGCACCACGACTCGCCCCGTCCCGACCCCGAACGCCCGGTCGGCGTCCGACCGCAGATAAGCAAGACCCACAACGCCTTCCTCGATGCCCTGCCCCCAACCGACCGCAAAACATAGCAATCATCTGGATAACCGTCTCGGCACACGCCGACCAAGATCAACAAGCGGGCAGACTTCGAGACCGAACCGTGAAATACCTCGGAGCTGGTCGAACCCGGTTCACGAGCGGGCTCGCGCGGCCCAGCCGGTCTACAGCGGGCAACGGCCCTGGATTGCCTTCAGATAGCGCGTCGCAGGAACGATGTCGAGGCCGAGTAGAGCGACCCCCAGAAACGCCGATGGCCCATCGAATCCCGCGCGATTCGATGGGCCGTCGGTTTCTTGCTGCGGTTCAGGCGGTCGGCTGGGTGCTACCACCGGCGCTGCCGCTGAACAGGCCCTGCAGGGTCTTGATCAGAACTGCAGCCAGGAAATCCTCAGCGGATCCGGTCACTTGCTACTCCTCATCTATCAATGACATGTCGGGCAAGTGAATCATCCACGGTTCACAATCAAAGGGAAGCCCTTTACCGAGGGAACTTTCAGCAACCCGACCGGAGCTACACGGTAGAACGCGTTCCATCAGGGTTTATATCGTTTTGATAAAACTGTGATCTACATCACAGTGAGTGGTCGACTGTGGCCTCGACCGCGTGCGCCAGACGCGGCAGCACCGACTCGCCGTACGCCTCGAGGGTCGAGGTCTTGGCGTCGTGCTGCAGGTAGACCGCGAACTGGTCGACGCCCAGCGCCTCGAGTTCACGCAGCCGGGCCAGGTGCTGGTCCGGGGTGCCGAGGATGCAGAAGCGGTCCACGATCTCGTCCGGCACGAAGTCCGCGTGCGGGTTCCCCGCCCGGCCGTGCTCGTTGTAGTCGTAGCCGTGCCGGCCGGCGATGTAGGCGGTCAGCGCGGCGGGCACCTCGGAGTCGGAACCGTAGCGGGCCACGATGTCGGCGACGTGATTGCCGACCATCCCGCCGAACCAGCGGCACTGCTCCCGGGCGTGCGTCAACCCGGCGGGCGTGCCGTCGGTGATGTAGGCCGGCGCGGCCACACAGATGGTGAGCTCCCGCGGGTCACGGCCGGCGCGTTCGGCGGCGGCGCGCACGCGGGCGATGGTCCAGGCCGCGATATCGGGGTCGGCGAGCTGCAGGATGAACCCGTCGGCCACCTCCCCGGTCAGATCCAGTGCGCGCGGCCCGTAGCCGGCCACCCACACCGGCAGCCGCGACTGCTCGGCCCACGGGAACCGGACCTCGGTGTCGCCGATGCGCGCACTGCGCCCGTTGCCCAATTCCCGGATGACGCCGATGGATTCACGCAGGGTGGCCAGGGTCGCGGGCCGCCCGCCCAGGGTGCGCACCGCCGAATCGCCGCGCCCGATCCCGCAGACGGTGCGATTGCCGAACATCTCGTTGAGGGTGGCGAAGGTCGACGCGGTGACCGTCCAGTCGCGGGTCGCCGGGTTGGTCACCATGGGCCCCACCACGACTCGCCGGGTGGCGGCCAGGATCTGGCTGTGGATCACGTACGGCTCCTGCCACAGCAGGTGCGAGTCGAAGGTCCACACGTGCGAGAACCCGTGCGTCTCCGCGATTCTCGCGAGTTCGATCACCCGGGAGGCGGGCGGCGTGCACTGCAACACCACACCGATGTCCATGTCGGCCTTCTCCCCTCGTTGCGCGGGTCAGATGAGGAACTGGGACAGCTCACGTTTCAGGAACCGGCCGTGACCGGCGCTGCCCCGGTACTGCCCGGCATCGACGACGATCCGGCCGCGCGCGAGCACGGTGTCCACGTGGCCGTCGATCTCGAAGCCCTCGTAGGCCGAATGGTCCATGTTCATGTGGTGGGTCTTGCCCACGCCGATGCTGGTGTGCCCGTTCGGGTCGTAGATCACCACGTCGGCGTCCGCGCCGGGGCTGATCACACCCTTGCGCGGGAACAGCCCGAACATGCGGGCCGGGGTGGTGCAGCACACCTCCACCCACTTCTCGAGCGAGATGCGGCCGTCCTTGACGCCCTGGAACATCAGGTCGAGGCGGTGTTCGACGCCGCCGATCCCATTGGGGATCTTGCTGAAATCGCCGAGACCGAGTTCCTTCTGATCCTTCAGGCAGAACGGGCAGTGGTCGGTGGCCACGGTGGAGACGTCGCCGGTGCGGATGTACCGCCACAGCTCGTCCTGATGCCCTTCGGCCCGGGCGCGCAACGGGGTCGAGCACACCCATTTCGCGCCCTCGAAACCCGGTGCGGCCAGGTTCTCTTCGAGCGAGAGGTACAGGTACTGCGGGCAGGTCTCGCCGAAGACGTTCTGTCCCTTGCCGCGCGCCTGCGCGATCTGCTCGAGGGCCTGTTTGGCGGAGACGTGCACGACATACAGTGGCGCGCCGGTCAACTGGGCCAGCATGATCGCGCGGTGGGTGGCCTCCTCCTCCATCTGCCACGGGCGGGTGAGCCCGTGGTACACCGGCGCGGTCTCCCCGCGTGCGAGCGCCTGCTCGACGAGCACATCGATGGCGATCCCGTTCTCGGCGTGCATCATCAGCAGCGCCCCCAGGTCACCGGCGGTTTGCATGGCGCGCAGGATCTGCCCGTCGTCGGAGTAGAAGACGCCGGGATAGGCCATGAACAGTTTGAAGCTGGTGACGCCCTCGGCCACCAATTCGCTCAGCCCTTTGAGCGATTCGGCGTCGACCGAGCCGACGATCTGATGGAAGCCGTAGTCGATCGCGCACTTCCCGGCCGCCTTCTCGTGCCACAGCGCCAGGCAGTCCTGCACCCGCTCCCCCGGCTTCTGCACCGCGAAGTCGACGATGGTGGTGGTGCCGCCCCACGCGGCGGCGCGGGTGCCGGTCTCGAAGGTGTCGGAGGCCTCGGTGCCGCCGAAAGGCAGCTGCATGTGGGTGTGGCCGTCGACGCCGCCGGGGATCACGTACTTGCCGGTGGCGTCGATGACGGTGTCGGCGGCCACGGCCAGATCGGTGCCGAGCGCGGTCGATCCCGGTTGCACCACGGCGGCAATGGTTTCGCCGTCGATCAGCACGTCCAGGGGCTGGGACCCGGTGGCGGAGACCACGGTTCCGCCGTGGATGAAGGTGATGCTCACGGTTCCACCAGCTTTCCGTAGGCGTCGGGGCGGCGGTCGCGGTAGAAGGCCCACCGGTCGCGCACCACCTTGATCAGGTCCATGTCCAGGTCGCGGACCACCAGTTCGGGCGCGGTGCCGGAGGCGACCTCCCCCACGAACTGCCCCTCGGGGTCGACGAAATAGCTGGTGCCATAGAAGTCGTCGTCCCCGTACTCCTCGATGCCGACCCGGTTGATGGCCCCGATGAAGTATTCGTTGGCCACCGCCGAGGCGGGCTGTTCGAGCTTCCACAGATAGCTCGACAGTCCGCGCGAGGTGGCCGAGGGATTGAATACGATCTCCGCGCCGGCCAGGCCCAGCGCCCGCCAGCCCTCGGGGAAATGCCGGTCGTAGCAGATGTAGACGCCGATCCTGCCGACCGCGGTGTCGAAGACGGGCCAGCCCAGATTCCCGGGCCGGAAGTAGAACTTCTCCCAGAACCCGTGCACGTGCGGAATATGGTGTTTGCGGTATTTGCCGAGATACCGGCCGTCGGCGTCGACCACCGCCGCGGTGTTGTACAGCAGCCCCGGCTGTTCCTGCTCGTACACCGGCAGCACCATGACCAGTCCCAGTTCGCGGGCCAGCGCGGCGAATCGGTCCACGGTCGGCCCCGGCACCGATTCGGCGTAGTCGTAGAACTTGGTGTCCTGGAGTTGGCAGAAATACGGCCCGTAGAACAGTTCCTGGAAGCAGATCACCTTCGCCCCGGCCGCGGCCGCCTGCCGCGCATAATCCTCGTGCGCCTTGATCATGGACTCTTTGTCGCCGGTCCAGCTCGTCTGTACCAGCGCCGCTCGCACATTCGCCATCCTTCGATGGTGCCCGCCGGATCACTGCGGGCAGGTAAAACACGGCGACAAATGGGAAACAGTTTCCCGCGTGTGATTCCCGTCATCGGGACCGCGGAGTCCGTTACAGTCGCCGGGCCATCAGCGATGGCTTCAACGATGCACCTTGTCTATCGACGTTCCATGGAGGGGTACATGAACACCATCACCCGCAATGTCGCCCGGCTGGCCGCGGCCGCCGCTGTCACCGGGGCCGCGCTGGCCCTGGGCACCGGCACCGCCGCCGCGGACGACTGGCCGGTACAGCAGCCCAACAGTGCGATCTACGTGCACGAGGTGAGCGGCTTCCTCACTCCGGCCGACCTCGACTACTGGAACCCCCTGGTCGACCGCCCGCGTCTCACCTCGCCGTACGGCAACTCGACCCGGATCGTCTGCTCCGGCTTCCACGGCGTGGACACCAGCTGCTACCAGGCCGACGCCGACGGCAACCCGCATCAGCTCAAGCGGCTGCCGGCGAACTACCCCAACCTGACCGGCAACGTCGCTCCCGGCGGCGGCGTCAGCCACTGGGTCTACCCGGGCTTCGTTCCCGGCAGCTGATCGGCGCACACGAAAGGGCCCGCTTCCGAAAGGAAGCGGGCCCTTTGGTTTTTCCGAGCCTTTACAGGTACTGGCCGGTGTTGGACTCGGTGTCGATGGCGCGGCTGGCGCTGGCGTTCTTCCCCGTCACCAAGGTGCGGATGTAGACGATGCGCTCGCCCTTCTTACCCGAGATGCGAGCCCAGTCATCGGGATTCGTGGTGTTGGGCAGGTCCTCGTTCTCGGAGAACTCGTCCACGATCGAATCGTAGAGATGCTGGATGCTCAGACCCGGGTTGCCGGTGTCGAGGACGGACTTGATGGCGTACTTCTTGGCCCGGTCCACGATGTTCTGGATCATGGCGCCGGAGTTGAAGTCCTTGAAGTACAGGACTTCCTTGTCACCGTTGGCGTAGGTGACCTCCAGGAAGCGGTTGTCCTCGCTCTCGGCGTACATGCGGTCCACCACGCGTTCGATGGTGGCCTGCACGCACTTGCTGCGGTCGCCGTCGAACTCGTCGAGGTCGTCGGCGCGCAGCGGCAGGGTGTCGGTCAGGTACTTGGAGAAGATGTCCTGTGCCGCTTCGGCGTCCGGACGCTCGATCTTGATCTTCACGTCCAGGCGGCCGGGCCGCAGGATCGCGGGATCGATCATGTCCTCGCGGTTGGAGGCGCCGATCACGATCACGTTCTCCAGGCCCTCGACACCGTCGATCTCCGAGAGCAGCTGCGGCACAACGGTGGTCTCCACATCGGAGGAGACACCCGAACCACGGGTGCGGAAGATCGAGTCCATCTCGTCGAAGAACACGATCACCGGGGTGCCCTCGGACGCCTTCTCACGAGCCCGCTGGAAGATGATCCGGATGTGGCGCTCGGTCTCACCCACGAACTTGTTGAGCAGCTCGGGGCCCTTGATGTTGAGGAAGAACGACTTGGCTTCCTTGGCATCCTCACCACGCGCCTCGGCGATCTTCTTCGCGAGGGAGTTGGCGACGGCCTTGGCGATCAGCGTCTTACCGCAACCGGGGGGACCGTAGAGCAGCACGCCCTTGGGCGGGCGCAGCGCGTACTCACGGAACAGATCCTTGTGCAGGAACGGCAATTCGACCGCGTCGCGGATCTGCTCGATCTGGCGCGAGAGACCGCCGATGTCGTGGTAGTCGACATCGGGCACCTCTTCGAGCACCAGATCCTCGACCTCGGCCTTGGGGACCCGCTCGAAGGCGAAACCGGCCTTGGTGTCGACCAGCAGCGAATCACCCGGGCGCAGTTTGCGAATGGGACGATCCGGATCCTCGAGGTTGTCGACATCCACCAGCGCGGACAGCGGTCCCGACAGCCAGACCACCCGCTCCTCGTCGGCGTGCCCGACGACCAGCGCCCGACGGCCGTCGTCGAGAATCTCACGCAGCGTGCCGATCTCGCCGATGGAGTCGAAGTTCCCGGCCTCGACCACGGTCAGCGCCTCGTTCAACCGCACGGTCTGGCCGTAGGTGAGGGTGGTGGTGTCGATATTCGGCGAACAGGTCAACCGCATCTTGCGCCCGGAGGTGAACACATCGACGGTCTGATCCTCGTACACACCGATGAGAACGCCGTAGCCGGAAGGTGGCTGGCCGAGGCGATCCACTTCCTCACGGAGAGCGACCAGTTGCTGGCGCGCTTCCTTCAGGGTATCCATCAACTTGGTGTTGCGAATCGTCAGCGAATCGACACGAGCTTCCAATTCCCGTGTGCGATCCGGCGTGTCGGCGAGTTGCCTCCGGAGTGCAGCTGCCTCGGCACGTACGGCCTCGAGTTCCCTCCAGGCTGCCGAATCCGAATGTTCGATGGGGCTCATGATGCTGCTCCTCCCAGTCCCGGTCTATCAACGCTACCGGGCTCTAACCGTTCCCGCTTTCCGACATGGTTTCGTCGTGATCACATCTAGGCTGCGGCCCACCGGCCGGACGAGCATGTTAGCCTGCCCTAACCTGTTTCCGGCGAGTTAATCGCCGGCCGAGCCGAAAGGTGCCGTTGATGCTCCTTCCCACCAGTCGTACTCCTGGTATGCGCAACGTCACGCGGACGCTTCGTGTTTCCGTGGCTACCGTCGCGGCCCTCGCGGCCGTTACCGCAACTGTGACCGCCTGCGGCTCCGACGACAAGGGTTCTTCGTCCACGACTACCACCGTGTCGGCCGCTGCCGCCGCGCCCGCGCCGACCGCGGAAGCCCTCCAGAGCGTTCTCACGGCCTTCGCCGACCCGGCGAAACCGGCTGCCGACAAAGCCAAACTAGTCGTCGACGGCGACAAACGTCTCGGAAATATCGAGACCATGAATCAGGGACTCGCCCATTACCAGGTCACCTTCGCGGTGGGCGAGATCAAGCAGGACGGCACCAAGGCCGACGCCAAGGTCGCGGTGACCTCGCCGCACGGCACCATGCCCGATGTCCCGATGGCCTTCCAGTACAGCGACGGCGCCTGGAAACTGGCCGACGCCGGCGCCTGCACGGTCCTGGGCATGGCCCGCGCCGCCTGCCAGTAGCCCCGCATACGCCGAATGGCACACCAGCGCGGGGACGGGTGTGGATTGCCCTCGCTGATGTGCCACTCGGCGATTCGATGCGCCGGATCGGCGCCGCGCGTCAGCCCTTCGAGGGACGGCGCTGCGGGCGCGGCGCGGTGACGCCGTCGGCCAGCCGGCGAGCCTTCACCAGGAAGGCGGTGTGGCCCTGCATGCGGTGCTCGGGGCGCACGGCCAGACCGACCACGTGCCACGGGCGGACCATGGATTCCCAGGCGGTGGGCTCGGTCCAGCAGCCCTGCCGGCGCAGTCCTTCGACCACCTCCGACAGCTGCGTGGTGGTGGCGACGTAGGCCAGGAAGACGCCGCCGGGGATGATCGCCTTGGCGACCGCGTCCAGGGCCTCCCACGGCTTGAGCATGTCCAGGACCACGCGGTCGACCTGCTCGCCGGAGTATTCGGCCACATCGCCCAGGGTGAGTTCCCAGTTGGCGGGGCGTTCGCCGAAGAATCGCTCGACATTCTTGACCGCGTGCTCGGCGTGGTCCTCGCGGATCTCCCAGGAGATGACCTTGCCTTCGGGGCCGACCGCGCGCAGCAGCGAGCAGGTCAGCGCGCCCGAACCGGCGCCGGCCTCGAGCACCTTCGCGCCGGGGAACATGTCACCCTCGTGCACGATCTGGGCGGAGTCCTTGGGGTAGATGACCGCCGCGCCGCGCGGCATGGACAGCACGTAGTCGGTCAGCAGCGGGCGCAGCGCCAGGTAGGGGGTGTTCTTGGCGGAGTTCACCACGCAGCCCTCGTCGGAGCCGATGAGGTCGTCGTGGTTGATGTGCCCGGCGTGGGTGTGGAACTCCTTGCCCGCCTCCAGGATCACCGTGAACTTGCGCCCCTTGGCGTCGGTCAGCTGTACCCGGTCACCGATCTGGAAAGGGCCGGTCCGTCTGGCCGTCATGAAACTCCGTTCTGCGTGTCTGATTCGTGCGCACCTTGTCGGTGCCTGCGTTTAGCCTGCCAGGTATGTCGGTCGACGCGATCAGTACCCCGGAGACAGAGCGATCGGGACCGGGTGGCCCCGCCCTGTCGCCTTCGCGGGCAATCGATTTCAAGCAGTGCCCGTTGAAGTACCGGCTGCGGGTCATCGATCGGATCCCGGAGCCGCCCTCGCGGGCGGCGGTGCGGGGCACGGTGGTGCACGCCGTGCTGGAGGCGTTGTTCGGGCTGCCCGCCACCGAGCGGGACGCCGCGGCGGCGGCCGCGCTCATCGACCCCGCCTGGACCGGGGTGCGCGCGTCCCGGCCCGAGGTCGAGTCGCTGATCCCCGACGCCGAGCTGCCGGAGTTCCTGACCGAGGTGCGCAAGCTGGTCGAGGTCTACTTCCGGCTCGAGAATCCCGCCGGCTTCGATCCGCAGTCGTGCGAGACCCTGATCGAGGCCGATCTGCCCGACGGCACCCCGCTGCGCGGCATCGTGGACCGCATCGACCGTTCGGCCGACGGGGAATTGCAGGTCATCGACTACAAGACAGGCCGCTCCCCGGGTCGGGACTACGAGACGCGGGCACTGTTCCAGCTCAAGTTCTACGCCTTGGTCCTGCTGCGCACCCAGGGCCGGGCCCCGTCGCAGCTGCGGCTGATGTACCTGGCCGACGGGGTCACCCTGACCTACGCGCCCGATCCCGAGGAGCTGCTGCGCTTCGAGCGGATCCTGTCGGCGCTGTGGGCGGCGATCGTGACCGCCGCCGAGACCGGTGAGTTCCCGCCCAGTCCGGGCTTCATGTGCCAGTACTGCGATTTCAAGCGACTATGCCCCGAATTCGGCGGCACGCCACCACCTTTCCCGTCCGGGCAGGACGAGCCGGAGCCGGAGCCCAGCCCGTCCTGATCGGGGTCAGAAGGCGCGGCAGGACCGGATGTCGGTGGCCAGGATGGCCTTGGCGCCCAGGTCGGCGAGCTGGTCCATGAGCTCGTTGGCGTTCTTGCGCGGCACCAGCGCGCGCACCGCGACCCAGTCGGCGTCGGTGAGCGGCGACACGGTCGGCGACTCCAGGCCGGGGGTGATCTTGACGGCTTCGTC
The DNA here is from genome assembly GCF_054781395.1 of Nocardia tengchongensis. NCBI lineage: Bacteria > Bacillati > Actinomycetota > Actinomycetes > Mycobacteriales > Nocardiaceae > Nocardia > Nocardia tengchongensis. Next base: position 107,483 of record NZ_BAAGUM010000015.1, on the reverse strand, counting down.
GAGCAGCGCCTTGGGGCAGTCGTAGTCCAGCATCAGGTACTGCTGGGCGAAGACCACGCCCTGGATGCGGGCGACGAGCTGGTTGCGGGCCTTGTCGTTCTGGTCGGCGCCCTGGGCCTCGATGAGCACGCCCTCGGAGTCGCACAGCGACTCGCCGAAGGCGACCAGGTTGTGCTGGCGCAGGGTGCGGCCGGAGCCGACCACGTCGGCGATGGCGTCGGCGACGCCGAGCTGGATGGAGATCTCGACCGCGCCGTCGAGGCGGATGACCTCGGCGGAGATGCCGCGCGCCTTCAGGTCGCCGCGCACCAGGTTCGGGTAGGAGGCGGCGATGCGCTTGCCCTCGAGGTCCTCGACCTTCCAGTCGCGTCCGGCCGGGGCGGCGTAGCGGAAGGTGGAGCGGCCGAAGCCGAGCGCGATCCGTTCCTGCACCGGCGCACCGGAATCCAGCGCCAGGTCGCGGCCGGTGATGCCGAGGTCGAGCTCGCCGGAGCCGACGTAGATGGCGATGTCCTTGGGCCGCAGGAAGTAGAACTCGACCTGGTTGACCGGGTCGAGCACGCTCAGTTCGCGGGAGTCGGTGCGCTTGCGGTAGCCCGCCTCGGTGAGGATGGCGACCGCGGATTCGGAGAGTGCGCCCTTGTTGGGAACGGCGACGCGAAGCATGGGAGGTCCTTTCGGAACGGGATGGGAAGACGTGATCGACAGGGGGACGGCGGAGCGGTGCGCCGCACCCGGCCCGTCGGCGGGCACGGGGTGCGGCACACCTGCGCGTCACAGATGTCGGTACACGTCCTCGAGCCGCAGCCCGCGGCCCACCATCAGCACCTGCACCCAATAGAGCAGCTGCGAGATCTCCTCGGAGAGTTCCTCGTCGCTCTGGTACTCGGCCGCGATCCAGACCTCACCGGCTTCCTCGAGCACCTTCTTGCCCTGCGCATGCACGCCGGCGTCCAGGGCGGCGACGGTGCCCGACCCCTCGGGGCGGTTGGCGGCACGATCCTGCAGCTCGGCGAACAGGGCTTCGAAAGATTTCACGGGGAGTGATTCTCTCAGACGAGCGCACACTCCCCGCAATCGGTTATACGGTGAGCAGTTCGGCGAGTTCGGCCACGGCCCCGCGCAGCTGGTCGGCGAAGTCGTGCATGGCCGGGGCGACGTGCTTGGGGGTGGCCAGATACAGGTTCCAGCGGTCGGGCAGCAGCACGTAGGCGATGCCGATGCACTTGGGGCTGGTGGAGCCGAAACCGAAGTACTGGATGTTCACCGACGGCGCGGAGCTGGTGCTCAGGTAGTCGTCGCGGGTGATGGTCCAGCCGGGGCTGTCGTAGAAGGCCATCGGCGCGCTCGCGCCCAGTTCCTCGCCGCGACGCCGCTGGATCCACTGCAGTTCCCACAGGTGCTGTTCGGGGGCCTCGCCGCGCTGGCATTCCTGGGCGCGGCGCACGTGCGCCTCGGCGGCGGTGCGCAGGGCCACCAGTTTGCGGTCCCGGTCCACGGCCGGATCCTCCATGGCGGCAACGAAATCCAGCATCTCCTGGGTGATGACGCGCATGGCCTCGGTGCGGCCGTTGCGGAACTGGCGGGTGGCGATGGATTCGTAGGTGGCGCCGTTGAGGCCCTTGCTGCGGCGGTGGGCGAGCTGGTAGCTGAGCTGGGCGAAGGCGTCCGGGGAGATGCCCAGCTGCTTGGCGCGCTGGGTGCCGAAGTCGAACGACACCGTGGCAGTGGCGGTGTCGGCGGCGAACTGGGCGAACGACGCGGCAGCCGAGGCGATCTCGGTGCGGGCCTCGGGTCCGAAGGTGAACTCGATGGGCTCGTGGGCGGGCAGGCCCTGGGCTTGGGCGCCCGACTGCGCGGCGTGGTCGGCGACCGGCGCCTCGAGCAAGGTGTCGACGAAGGACAGGATGGTGGTGCCGTCCAGGCCGCAGTGCTCGACGTTGATGCCGGCCTCGCCGTCGGCGAACACCACGAACGACACCGCCTTGTCGAACCAGCGGTTGCCGCTGTCGCCGTGCAGCAGCTGGTCGCAGGCGTGCAGGGTGTCGCGGGGCGCGAAGTCCTCGAGGCAGACGCAGAACAGCGCGGTCTCGATGGTGTCGAAGGCGGCGGCGTTGGCGGGACGCAGGGCGGAGTAGAGCGGGGCCCAGTCGGCGCGGGCCAGGGTGGTGAGGTGTCCGGCGGCGGCATTGGTGGCCGCGCGGCGGGTTCCGGCCTTCATCACCGCGCGCAGTCCGTCGGCCAGGTCCTCGGGCGTGTGCGGCACGTCGCCGGCGCCGATGACGTCCATCCGGAACATGTTGCCGCGGTAGAAGACCACGATGTGGCGGGCCTCGGAGTGGCCGGGCCATTCCGCACTGTAGGGCACCCGCACGGTGTCCTGCGGTGCGCCCGGAATGCGCGTTTCGGAGAACAGGAACTTGTTCTGCGCCATATTGAGCCGGGTGCCGCGCTGGGTGGCGGGCTCGATGGTCTCGGCGTCCAGACGCAGCTTGTAGTTCACCGCGGCGGCGATCAGGGCGGCGGCGCGCTCGCTCTGGTCGGAGCTGGTCGATGAGGCCAGAGCGGTGTCGTCGCGGAACAGGAAGAAGAAGTTGGCGTTCAACGCGATTCGGTCCCGCCGGCCCAGGTAGCGCGAGGGCCAGAACTCGTCGAGCCAGCTGCCCACGCCGGGTGTCGCGTCGAAGCGCTCCAGGTCGGCGTGCAGGGTGCGGGCGGGACTGTCGGGGCGCAGCAGGTCCTCCACGGTGGCCGCGGTGGCGGCGTACTCGTCGGAGGTCAGCAGCGGGGCGCTCCAATGCAGGAAGCGGGTGCAGCTTTCCTCCAGGGTGGGCAGCGGGACGCGGGGCAGCTGCTCGTCGAAGGCGAAGGTGCTGTCGCTCAAGGGGTGTCCTCATGGTCGATGGGGTTGGGGCAGCCTGGCTGTGCACACGTGTCACCGTCCCCCGGCGGCAACAGCACCCATTCTTGCCAACCAAACCGTCCGGGCGCCAGATTTTCGCGCGAAACCGCCATCGCCGACACCGAATGTGGTTTTACTGCGCCACAACAGTTTTCATGCGACTATCCGATTACTCCGGTTCGGCGAGCGCTTTCACCACCCGCGGCACCTCGTCGGCGGGCAGGTAGCAGCCGGACTGCTCGAAACCACCGATGGTGTGGACCTTGTGGTCGCCGTAGCCGATGCGCAGGAAGTCGTCGCCACCGAGCCCGTGCACCGTCCAGTCGAACGCCACCCGGGCGCGCGCGACGATGGTGCGCAGTGCCATGAGGTGGTAGCCGCGCGCCACGAATTGCGCGGGCACACCGCGCAATCCGATGCCGAGCGGCCGGGCCAGCGCGTCCCGCCCGCCCAGGTCGACAACCATGCCCAGATCCGGGTGCCGGTAGGGCTCGGGCTGCGCGCCATGCAGGGTCGCGATGAGGTTCTTGGCCAGGTGCCGCCCCTGGCGCATGGCGTGCTGCGCGGTGGGCGCGCACACCCGGTCCTGTCCGTCGGCCATGTCGGGCACGGCGGCCGCGTCGCCCATGGCCCACACGCCCGGCAGGCCGGGGACCGACAGGTCGGTCCGAGCGATGATGCGCCCCTTCTCCGTTTCCGCGCCGAGATGCGCGGCCAGCGGGCTGGGTGCGACGCCCGCCGTCCACAACACGGTGCGGGACGGGATGAATCGCCCATTGGTGAGTTTCACACCGTTGGCGGTCACTTCGGCGGCCGAGGCTCCGGTGATGAGTTCGATACCGCGTTCGGCCAGAATCCTTTTCGCCTCCGCGCCGAGTTTCTCGCCGAGTTCGGGCATGATGCGGTCGCCGTGGGTGACCAGGTGCCAGCGCACCATCCCCGCCTCGACTTCGGGGAAGAAGCGCCCGGCCGCGGCCCGGCACACCTTGTTGAGCACGGCGGCGGTCTCGGTTCCGGCGTATCCGGCGCCGATGGTGACGAAGTTGAGCCGCTCCCGATCCTCGTCGAGTCCGCCGCGCAGGGCGGCCACGTCGAGTTGGCGCAGCACGTGGTCGCGCAGGTACATGGCCTCGGCGAGGGTCTTCATGCCGAAGCCGTGCTCCTGCAGACCCGGCACGTCCATGATCCGGGTGATGGAGCCGGGAGCCAGGACCAGCTGGTCGTATTCGAGGGCGGTCTCGTATCCGGAGGTGCGCCGCACCACCACCCGCCGGGTGCCCGGTTCCACCCCGACGGCCATGCCCGGCACCACTTCGGTCCGCCGCAGCACCCGGCGCAGCGGCACCGACACCGATCGCGGATTGAGCGCGCCGGAGGCGACCTGCGGCAGCAGCGGCAGATACAACAGTCCGGCGTCGGGCGAGACGAGCTGGACGAACGCCTCCTCCGGCCGGAGGCGTCGCTCCAGAGCGCGGGCGCATTCCACGCCCGCGAATCCACCGCCGATGATCACGATCTTCGCTGGTGCCACGAATTCACCGTAGCTGGCATTTGCGGCTTTCAGGTGAATCCTGCGATTTCCGCGCCCGCGGGATTCAGTGTCCGTTCTCGGGGCCGAGTTTCGGGCGCGACAGGTACAGCTGGGCGTAGAGCCAGCCGTCGGCTTCGGCGTCGGTGGTGTCGATTCCGCTGGCGGACAGGGCGTTCAGGACCCGGGTCCGTTCGTCCTGGGAGGCGAACCGTCGTTGCCGGTACACCCCCGGTGCGCGCTCGGTCTGGTAGCCGAGGGTTTCGAGGTGGGTGGCGATGGGGTCGAAGGCGAACATGCGCAGCACGAAATGTGCCATCCACGGCAGTTTTCCGCCGTGCGCGCGGGCCACCCGCAGCAGGGTGCGTTCGGTGATGTAGCCGACGCAGCCAGTGGAGATGATCAGGTCGGCGCCGGCCAGGGTCTGCCGCTGCGCCTCGGTGGGGTCGGCCGATTCCAGGTCGGCGTGCACGATGTCCTCGAGGAAGCCGGCGGCGTGGCCGTAGTCGAGGGCGGGGCGGGAGGCGTCCATGCCGATGAAGCGGACGCCCGGCAGCCGGTCGCCGGCGAGCAGGGTGCGGTCGCGTTCGATGAGGGCGGCGGTGTCGTCACTCTCGCGACCGCGGTAGTGCCCGGCCAGTTCGGCCATGGTGGTGTCCAGGCGCAGCAGCGCCGCGTTCACACCGTAGGAGCAGCCGAGGTCGAGGACCGCGGGGGCGGTGATGCCGGTGGCGGACCGGTATTCGTCGAGCAGTTTCTGGAAGTGCGGTTTCGCCAATTCCGGTATCTGGTAGTCCAATTCGGCCATGCGCGCGTAGTACTCGCGTGGATCGGGCCGCTCGTAGATGTCGTCGAAGGAGGCTTTTCCGGTGGAACTGTGTAACGAAACCGGCACGCGCGGGTCCCCTCTCAGTCGAGCAATCGATCGCCGCGAATCTCTCCGACGGCCAGATGGTCCGGCGTCACCCGCCCGAACAACTGCCGGGTCCGTTCGGCGGTGCCGATCAGTCCCGGGCTGTCGCTGTAGGCGAAGATCGCCGAATGCCGTTGCACCGCACCGTGGACCGGTGCGACCCGATGCAACGAGAACCTTCCCTGGAACAACTGCAGATCGCCCGGCCGCAGGGCCAGCCGACGGATGAATCGCTCGCCGGACCCGGTCAGTACGGCTCGCACGTCGGCGAAGTGCTCCGCCTCCCGCGACCGGATGTTCGGGCAGTACTCGAACACCCCACCGTCTTCCGGTTCCTGGGTGAGCATGCTGACGGTGAACTCGTTGGTGTCGAAGTGCCAGGGATGCGACATCCCCGGCGCGACCACGTTGAGGCACAACCCCGCCAGTGGATCGCTGTACTCGTGTAGTTCGTCGAGCCCGAAGCAGTCGGCCACGAAGCGCTGGAACCGGGTGTCGGTGTAGAGCCGATGGATCAACGTCTCGCGCGGAATGAGATCCCTTGCCACGAAGGCGTTCCCGCGCTGCAGCACGATCCGTCCGGGGTGGTCGGTGGGCAGCCCCGCGTCGAAGGGGATGTTGTAGGCGTTGACGTTCTCCACGGTGTAGTGCGCCCGCGGAGCCATCCCCTCCCCCTCGCTGCGCAGGGTCTCCACCAGTTCGGGCTGGATGAACCCGCGCAATACGCAGCATCCGCCCGCCGCCAGCTCCGCCCGCGCTCCTGCCACGGCCGCCGCCCACCCCGCGGAACCCGGTGAATCCAGTGGATACCGCCCGACGTCAACCCCCGGTACACTCCCCTGCCCAACCGCAACCATGGGCCCATTCTTGCGAACCGACCGCCCGACACGCCCGAAAAGTCCCCTGATTGTGAATTGCCACTTTTCCTGCGCCCCACCAGTTTTGATGTGGTACAGACCTGCACGCCACGCCTCGATCCGCACCGTTTGACAACCCTGTTCAGAGGGGTACACCGGTAGTGAGAGGACCGGTCGGATGGGCAGTCAGGGATCGTGGGAGACCGTCAACCGGGCACTGCATCGGGTGTCCGGGGCGGGGAGACGCGGGACGGAGTGGACCACCTATTTGTGTCCGGTGCACGAGGCGGACGGGCGGCGGCATCGGGCTTCGCTGGGCGTGGTGTACAACCTGTCGCGGCAGCGGACCGTGATTCGGTGTTTCGCGGGGTGCTCGGATGTGGAGGTGTTGGAGCGGCTCGGATTACGGGTGCGAGACCTGTTCGATGCGCCCGCTGCGCCGACGACAGGGCGGGCGCACAGCCGGGCCGAGCCGGCGATCGCGGATCGGGCCATCCTGGCGGCGGGACTGCCGCTTTCGGTGCACAAGAAGGATTTCGGGCCGCGGATCGGGAAGCCGCGGCGGATGGCCGGATACATCTATCGGTGGCCCGACGGAAGTCCGGCGGGGTGTGTCGTCCGGGTTCGGGCACTGCACCGGCAGGGGTACGTCAAGAGCTTCTATCAGCAGCGGCGGACCGAGAACGGGTGGGAGTTCGGCGGATTCGAGCGGCTGCCGTTCCATCTGCCCGAGGTGATCGAGGCCGTGGCGGCGGGGCAGGACATCTTCGTCTGCGAGGGTGAGGCGGACGTGCTCACGGCCACGCATGCCGGGTTGACGGCCACCTGCAATGCCGGGGGTGCGAGCGGATGGTATCGCGAGCACGCCGAGTGGCTGCGTGGGGCGCGACGGGTGTGGGTGGTGGCGGATCGGGATGCGCCGGGGTATCGGCACGCGGTGAAAGTGGCCGAGTCGCTGGTCGATTCGGTGGCGGAGATCCGGGTGGTGCAGGCGCGGGACGGGAAGGATCTGACCGATCACTGCAATGCGGGGCATCAGATTTCGGAGTTGGATCCGGTTCCGGTGCTGGACGAGCATTATCGGCCCGTCCGAGGTCCCGTGGAGGTGGTGACGGCACGCTGGTAGCGGTCGATGAGGGTGCGCAGGGCCGCGACCAGTTCGGGGGAATCGACGATGTCGAAGTCGGCGTCGAGCAGGCCCAGGTAGAGGGCGAGCATCTCGGGGTGGTCGGAGCCAGGTTCGAAGGCGCACCGGTGGTCGTCGAGTTCTTCGATGTCGAGGGCGATCGGTAGCCGGGCGCGGACATGGGCGGCGGGGGCATGGACGATGACGCGGGCGCGGAAACGCCAGGTGGCCGTGCCGATTCCGCGTTCGACGAAGGCGGCGATCTCGGGGTCGGGTGGGAGGGCGCGCGGGGTGAAGCGGGGTCCGGCGGGGGTGCGGAGGTCCATGCGGTCGACGCGGAAGGTGCGCCAGTCGGCGCGGTCGAGGTCCCACGCCAGCAGGTACCAGCGCTGGCGGTGGTTGACCAGCCGGTAGGGCTCGACCGTGCGGCGGGCGGCAGCGCCGGCGTGGGTGCGATAGTCGAAGCGCAGGCGTTCGTGGTCGCGGCAGGCGGCGGCGACGGCGGTGAGCACGTCGGGGCTCACGCGCGGGCCGCGCAGCGGGACGGGCACGGCGTGCTGGAACGCGCTCACCCGGTGGCGCAGTCGCGACGGCAGGATCTGCTGCAGTTTGGTGAGCGCCCGCAGTGAGGTCTCCTCGATGCCGAGGATGGAACCGCTTGCCGCGGTGCGCAATCCGATCACGATCGCGACGGCTTCGTCGTCGTCGAGCAGCAGGGGCGGGAGCGCGCCGCCGTGCCCGAGCCGGTAGCCGCCGTCGACGCCGGGACGCGCTTCCACCGGATAGCCGAGTTCGCGCAGCCGGTCCATGTCCTTGCGGATGGTGCGCCCGGTGACGTCCAGGCGGGCGGCGAGTTCGGCCCCGGTCCAGTCGCGCCGTGATTGCAGCAGCGACAGCAGTCGCAGCAGGCGGGCGGAGGTCTCCAACATGGTCCGATGGTATCTCCGGATTGCGGAACGAACCGTTCCGCGATAGCTCCTACCGTGGGTTTCAAGCGCAAGATGAAGAGCCTCGGAAGAGATCTTCCTAGTGAACGGAACGCCTTCATGAGCACCGAGATTCGCCCATTCCACCTCGAAATCCCCCAGTCCGACCTGGATTACCTCCACGACCGCCTCGACTGCGCCCGCTGGGCCGCCCAACTGCCCGGCACCGGCTGGGAACGCGGTATCCCCGAGTCCGGCCTGCGCGAACTGGCCGCCTACTGGCGCAATGAATTCGATTGGCGCGCACAGGAAGCCAAGTTGAACGCGTTCCCCCAGTTCACCACCGAGATCGACGGCCAGACCATCCACTTCCTGCACGTCCGATCCGCGCGCCCGGACGCCAAGCCGCTGCTGATCACGCATGGCTTTCCCAGTTCGGTCGCCGAATTCCTGGGCCTGATCGGCTTGCTCACCGATCCGGCCGAGGGCCCGGCCTTCCATGTGATCGCCCCGTCGCTGCCCGGCTACGCCCTGTCCACGCCGCTGGCCGCGACGGGCTGGACCATGGCCCGCACCGCCCGCGCCTGGATCGAGTTGATGGCCCGCCTGGGCTACGACCGCTACGGCGTGCACGGCGGCGATGTAGGTGGCGGTGTGTCCGGTCTGGTCGCCGCTTCGGACGGGGAGCATGTGACCGGCGTGCACGTGGTCACCGATCCGCTGACCGCCGCGAATGTGGCCACCTTCCTGCCCGGTCTGGCCGACGGCCTGGACCCGAACGATCCGGTGGACAAGGTGATCCTGGATCGGATGGATGCCTTCCGCCGGGAGGGCTCGGGTTATCTGGCCATCCAGAATTCGCGTCCGCAGACCATCGGCTACGGCCTGGTGGATTCGCCGTTGCTGCAGTTGGCTTGGATCGCGGAGAAGTTCGAGGCCTGGACCGACCTGCCGATCGACCGCGATCAGCTGCTCACCACGGTCAGCCTGCACTGGTTCACCGGTTCGGGCGCCACCGCCGCCCACACCCTCTACGAGCAGGCGCATTCCTCCGAGTGGGGCGCTCCCCCGTCGGTGCCGCAGGGCTTCGCCGTCTTCGGCGCGGACGAGACCGTGCGCCGGGTGGTTCCCGCGCCGGCCGACGCGCACTGGTCCGAATTCGAACGCGGCCTGCACTTCCCGGCCATGGAGGCGCCCGCGGTCCTGGCCGGGGATCTGCGGACGTTCTTCGGCCCGCTCGACTGACGCCCGAAACAAGGATCGGCCCGGCGAATTCGCCGGGCCGATGTCGGCGCGGGACGAATCCCGGGATACCGCTAGGCGATTCGACGATCCAGTTCCGCCACGAGTCGCTTCGCCGCCACCATCCGATAGGCGTCCTCGACGATCTCGCCGATCTCGTCCCAGTCCACCGCGACGTCCAGGTACACCCCGAGCCAGCCGCGATGCCCGACGTACGGCGGCCGGAAGAACCGCCGCGGGTCGGCGGCGACGAGGTCTTCCTGCGCGCCGGGCGGTGCCGCGCACCAGAATCCGAGTCGGTCGTCGTGGTGGTGGTCGGCGAACATGACGAACATCTTCTTGCCGCCCGCGAACCAGGCGGGTTCGCCGTGGCTGACCCGTTCGCTCACCTCGGGCAGGGCGGCGCACACCCCGCGCAACGACTGCAGCACGCTGTCCATGTCCGCAGCGTAGGCGACCAGCGCCGGCCCGCCTTGGACGAATGGGAACGCGTCAGGAATTCGCGTGCACGCGCACCAGGTCTTCCAGATCCGCGAGTTCGAGCCCTACCAGGCTGTCGCGGAAGGTGCGGCCCGGCGCGTCGGGGACGGGCACCTCGCACGGCACCACCAGCAGCGCGCAGCCGGCGGCCTGCGCGGCGATCGATCCGGTCGGCGAATCCTCGATGGCCACCGCGTGTTCGGGTGCGACACCGAGCAGTTCGGCGGCGCGCAAGTACACGTCCGGCGCGGGCTTGCCGTGCGGCACCTCGTCGGCGCACACGGTGGCCCCGAAGTACTCGCGCCCGATGGTGTCCAGCCCATACTCGGCAAGGGACCGTTTGGTATTGGTCACCAGCGCCATCGGCACCCCGGCCGCGCGCAGCAGGTCCAGGGCTTCCCGGGCTCCGGGCCGCCACGGCACCGGGCCCTGGAACAGCTCGGTCACTCGCGCTTCCATCCACTCCGCGCCCTGCTCGACTGCTTCGGGGGTGTGCTCGATGTCGAGGCCCTCGAACAGAATCCGAAACGCGTTCGGTCCCGACGCTCCGATCAGCGCGTGCCGCACCGCATCGGTCAGCTCGCGCCCGTACTGCCCGGCGAGCTCGCGCAATGCCATGTCCCAGAGCTTCTCCGAGTCCAGCAGCGTCCCGTCCATATCCCACAACACCGCGTCCAACCGCGCCACCGACTCGAACTCCTTCCACAAACCCTGACCCGTGCACCGGCTCCGCCGGGGGCGGAGCCGGTTCAGCCTATCGGCGCGCGGTCACGGACCCGAGCCGTGCGGTCACATGACCGCGGTGTGCGGTCACAGTCCCGAGGCCGCGATCAGCAGCCGGCCGCTCGAGGAGTCGGTCTGGATCCACCGGTTCTCCGTCGACACCTGCCCCGAGGTGGACACGTAGGTGAGCATGACGACCGCGCGATTGTCACCCTGCGGCGTGACCGCGCCCACGCTCACCGAGCGGATGCTGCCCCAGAACTGCGCGTAACTGTTGTAGCCGCCCGTGGACGACTGATAGCCGGGCGACAGCATCGCCCACGCGCCGCCGACATTGCCGGGCAGCATGCCGTAGTAGCCCTGGATGAACGAGGCGACCGAGGCGGCGGACGGCGGGCCCGCCGGCGTGGTCGTCGTGGTCGGCCGCGCGGAGGAGCTCGGGGCCGCCGAGGAGGTCGTGGGTTTGGGTGTCGTGGTCGCGGCGTGCGTGGCCGTGACCGCGTCGCCGCTACCCCCGGACTGCTGACCGCCGCCCGCGGCCGCACCGATGTCGTCCGGCGAGGTCACCGGGATAGACGAGGCCGCGGCCGTGGCCGCGCCGCCCTGCCCGGCCTGGGGCGAACCGTCGCCGCCGTTGCGGCTGACCACCATGGCGATCACGGTCGCCAGCACCAGGGCCGCCACCACTCCGGCCGCCACGAGTAGCAGTTGCCGTGGATTCCGGTCCCCGCCACCGGTTTTCGCACCGGTGCCGATGCCGGGCGGCGGCGCCGAGCCGCCCGCGGCGGACACGCCCTGGGACATGTCGACGTGCACCGTGGCGTCGGTGGCATTGCTGGGCGTACTGGTGCGGGATCCGGGCAGCACCGTGGTCGCCGCCGCAGCGTCCACGGCATGCACCGGCGGCAGCACCTTGGTCGGCTGCGGGGGCACCGCGGGCGCCCGGCCCTCGGCCACCGCCTGCAGCCGTTCGGCGGCCTGCACCATGGTCGGCCGGTCGTCGCCGTCGGCCGCCAGCAGATCCATCAGTACCGGCGCCAGCGTCGCGGCATGCGTGGGCTGCGGCACCTGCGCCCGCGCCACCGAATGCAGCACGGCCAGGGGGTTGTCGCCTTCGCCGAAGGGCGGTTTCCCTTCGACGGACGCGTAAAGCGTCGATCCCAAAGCGAAGACGTCGGAGGTCGGCTCCGGGTTCTCGCCGCGCGCCACCTCGGGCGAGAGGTAGGCGGGCGTGCCCGCCAGGAACCCGGTCGAGGTGACCGTGACGTCGCCGGTGGCCCGGGAGATGCCGAAGTCGGTGATCTTCACCGTGCCGTCGTCGGCCACCAGGATGTTGGCGGGTTTGACGTCGCGGTGCACGATCCCGGCCTTGTGGGCCGCGGCCAGCGCGTCGGCGACCTTGGCGCCGATCCGCGCCACCTCGACCGGCGCCAGCCGCCCCTTCTCACGCATGAGCGCGGCCAGGCTGACCGCGTCGACGTATTCCATGACCAGCCAGGGCTGGCCGTCCTCCTCGGCGACGTCGAACACGGTGACCGCGTTGGGGTGGTGCAGGCGCGCCGCGATGCGCCCCTCGCGCATCGCCCGCATCCGGGCCTCCACGGTCTGCGCCCGGGTCAGTCCCGGCGTCAGCAGCAGCTGTTTGACCGCGACGGTGCGTCTGAGCCGAACATCGGTCGCACGCCACACGACCCCCATCGCGCCGGTGCCGATCGGATCCGTCAGCCGGTACCGCCCCGCAATCAGCCGGTCTGAGCTCATGTGGTTGTACCCCTCCTGCTGGCTTTCGCGCCGAGCACCCTGCCACTCTGCGCGAAAGCCCGAAACCTGGTGAAGATATTAAGCGTTGAAGTACTTGGCTTCCGGGTGCAGCAGCACGAACGCGTCGGTCGACTGCTCCGGGTGCAGCTGCAGTTCCTCGGAGAGGATCACGCCGATTCGGTTGGCGTCGAGCAACTCCACGAGTTTGGCCCGATCCTCCAAGTCCGGGCAGGCCCCATAACCGAATGAGTACCGTGCGCCACGGTATCCGAGTTTGAAGTAGTCGAGCACATCGGCGGGATCCTCGTCGGCCACCGAATGCCCGTCCAGTGTCAGTTCTTCCCGGATCCGCCGGTGCCAGAACTCCGCCAGCGCCTCGGTCAGCTGCACGCCGATGCCGTGCACCTCGAGGTAGTCGCGGTAGTTGTCCTCCTTGAACAGCACATTGGCGAAGTCGGCGATGGGCTGACCCATGGTGACCAGCTGGAACGGCATCACATCGACCTGGCCGGTCTCGATCGCGCGCTCGCGCGAGCGAATGAAGTCGGCGATGCAGAGGAACCGGTCGCGCTGCTGCCGCGGGAATGTGAAGCGGAAGCGTTCCGGCGCATCGGGTTTCGGCTCGGTGAGAACGATCACATCGTCGCCCTCCGACACCGCCGGGAAGTACCCGTACACCACCGCGGCGTGCTGCAGCACGCCCTCGGCGATCAGCCGGTCCAGCCAATACCGCAGCCGCGGACGGCCTTCGGTCTCCACCAGATCCTCGTACGACTGGCCCTCCACGCCACGCTGCCCGCGCAGGCCCCACTGCCCCAGGAACAGCGCCCGCTCGTCGAGCAGCCCCGAGTACTCGCTCAGCGACAGGCCCTTGATGATGCGCGAACCCCAGAACGGCGGCGTCGGCACCGGCAGGTCCGCGGCCACATCGGAACGCTCGGGCACCACGACGGGCACCTCCTTGGCCTTGCGCTCCTCGGCGATCCGCTTGGACCGCTCGTGGCGCGCCTTGCGCTCGGCGGCCTTCTCCCGTTCGGCGATGGCTTCGGGCGAGTTCGGATCCAGCCCGCCACCACGCTTGCGGGTCATGATCTCGTCCATCAGGTGCAGGCCCTCGAAGGCGTCACGCGCGTAGTGCACGTCGCCGGCGTAGACCTCGGTGAGATCGTTCTCCACGTAGGCGCGGGTCAGCGCCGCGCCACCGAGCAGCACCGGGAACTGTTCGGCGACACCGCGGGAGTTGAGCTCCTCGAGGTTCTCCTTCATCACCACGGTGGACTTCACCAGCAGCCCGGACATGCCGATCACGTCGGCCTTCTTGTCCACGGCGGCGTCGAGGATGGTCGAAATCGGTTGCTTGATACCGAGATTGACAACCTCGTAGCCATTGTTCGACAGGATGATGTCGACCAGGTTCTTGCCGATGTCGTGCACGTCGCCCTTGACGGTGGCCAGCACGATGCGACCCTTGCCGGAGTCGTCGGTGGCCTCCATGTGCGGCTCCAGGTAGGCGACCGCGGTCTTCATCGTCTCCGCGGACTGCAGCACGAACGGCAGCTGCATCTGGCCCGAACCGAACAGCTCACCGACGGTCTTCATGCCCGAGAGCAGCGTCTCGTTGATGATCTGCAGCGGCGGCACCTGCGCCATGGCCTCGTCGAGATCGGCTTCCATCCCGGCCTTCTCGCCGTCGACGATGCGCCGAGCGAGCCGCTCGAACAGCGGCAGCGCCGCCAGCTCCTCGGCACGGGACGCCTTCGACGAGGCCGTCGAGACGCCCTCGAACAGCGACATCAGCTTCTGCAGCGGGTCGTAGTCCTCGGTGCGCCGGTCGTAGACCAGATCCAGCGCGACCTGGCGCTGCTCCTCCGGAATCCGGGCCATCGGCAGGATCTTCGAGGCGTGCACGATCGCCGAATCCAGACCGGCCTCGACGCATTCGTGCATGAACACCGAGTTGACCACCTGCCGCGCGGCCGGGTTCAGGCCGAAGGAGATGTTCGAAAGACCCAGCGTGGTCTGCACTTCCGGGTGCCGCTTCTTGAGTTCGCGGATGGCTTCGATGGTTTCGATGCCGTCGCGGCGCGACTCCTCCTGGCCGGTGCCCAGGGTGAAGGTCAGCGTGTCGATGATGATGTCGGACTCTTCGAGACCCCAGTTCTGGGTGATGTCCTCGATGAGCCGCTCGGCGATGGCCACCTTGTGCTCGGCGGTGCGGGCCTGGCCCTCCTCGTCGATGGTCAGCGCGACCACGGCCGCACCGTGTTCGGCGACCAGCGCCATGGTCTGCTGGAACCGCGAATCCGGGCCCGCGCCGTCCTCGTAGTTGACCGAGTTGATGGCGCAACGCCCGCCCAGCTGCTCCAAACCGGCCTTCAGCACCGGGGTTTCGGTGGAGTCCAGCATGATCGGCAGCGTCGAGGAGGTCGCCAGCCGCGAGGCCAGCTCACGCATGTCGACGGCGCCGTCGCGGCCCACGTAGTCCACGCACAGGTCCAGCATGTGCGCGCCGTCGCGGGTCTGGTCCTTGGCGATGTCGAGGCACTTCTGCCAGTCGCCGGCCAGCATGGCGTCACGGAAAGCCTTGGAGCCGTTGGCATTGGTGCGCTCACCGATCATCAGGATCGAGGCGTCCTGCTCGAACGGCACCGCCGAGTAGATCGACGAGGTGCTGGGCTCGTGCACGGGATTGCGCTTGCCCTGCTCGACCTCGCGCACCGCCTCGGCCATCTGCCGGATGTGCTCGGGAGTGGTGCCACAGCAACCACCCACCAGTGACAATCCGAACTCGGATACGAACTGGGTCATCGAGACCGCCAGGTCCTCGGCCGAGAGCGGGTACTCCGCGCCCTTGGCGCCCAGCACCGGCAGGCCCGCGTTCGGCATCACCGACACCGGCAGCTGCGCGTGCTTGGACAGATGGCGCAGGTGCTCGCTCATCTCGTCGGGGCCGGTGGCGCAGTTCAGCCCGATCATGTCGATGCCGAGCTTCTCGAGCGCGGTCAGCGCGGCGCCGATCTCGGAGCCGACCAGCATGGTGCCGGTGGTCTCCATCGTCACGTGCGTGATGATCGGAATCCGGCGACCCGCCTTCACCATGGCGTTGTGGCTGCCGGTGACCGCGGCCTTGACCTGCAGCAGGTCCTGGCAGGTCTCGATGAGGATGGCGTCGGCGCCGCCGTCGAGCATGCCGAGCGCGGCCTCGGTGTAGGCGTCGCGCAGGGAGACGTAGGGCGCGTGGCCCAGGGTGGGCAGTTTGGTACCCGGGCCCATCGAGCCCAGGACGTAGCGCGGGGTGCCGTCGGCCGACGGGCCCATCTCGTCGGCGACCTCGCGGGCGAGGCGGGTGCCGCGCTCGGACAGATCGCGGATCCGGTCGGCGATGTCGTAGTCGGCGAGGTTGGGCAGATTGCACCCGAAGGTATTGGTCTCGACGGCGTCGGCGCCGGCCTCGAAGTAGGCGCGATGAATGTGTCGCAGCACGTCGGGGCGGGTTTCATTGAGAATCTCGTTGCAACCCTCGAGGCCGCGGAAGTCGTCGAGCGTGAGATCCGCGGCCTGTAGCATCGTGCCCATCGCACCGTCCCCGATTACGACACGCCGTCTGAGCGTGTCCAAGAAGGTGGTGTCGAATTCGGCGCGGCTGCGTACAGACATGTACTAAAGAGTAGTGGGAAGCAGCGACAAGCTGAATTTGACTGCCTCCGCTTCGCTCCGGCGGGTTCGCGGCCCTGGAGGTCTCGTTCTTCCCTCCCTCCGCTTCGCTCCCCCGCTCCACTCGGTCCAGAACGAGACGGGCCGTGAACCACCGGGTGATCATGACGCACAGCGCCCATTGCGCGATTGCGCGTCGCATGCACACCGGGTGTGCGTACACCGTAGGCTGACCGGGTGAACGCCAGTGAATCCCCGGTGCCACCCGAGTCGGACCTGCCCACGCTGCGGGATCCGGTGCTCGTGGCCGCCTTCGAAGGCTGGAACGATGCCGCCGACGCCGCCAGTGGCGCGGTCGAACATCTGGAACTGATCTGGGACTCCCAGCCGCTGGCCGAGCTCGATTCCGAGGACTACTACGACTATCAGGTGAACCGGCCCACGGTGCGCCAGGTCGACGGGGTGACACGGGAGATCGTGTGGCCCTCGGCCATGTTGTCGGTGTGCTCGCCCCCGGGCAGTGATCGTGACGTGGTGCTGCTGCGCGGTGTCGAACCGAACATGCGCTGGCGCAGCTTCTGCAACGACATCCTCGAGTTCGTCGAGCAGCTCGGGGTGTCCACGGTGGTGATCCTCGGCGCTTTACTGGCCGATACCCCGCACACCCGCCCGGTTCCTGTGACGGGCACCGCATATAACAAGGAAGCCGCCGAGCGCTTCAACCTCGAGCAGACCCGATACGAGGGACCGACCGGTATTACCGGGGTGCTGCAGGATGCCTGCGTGCGCGCGGGTGTGCCGGCCATCTCGTTCTGGGCCGCGGTGCCGCACTATGTGTCCCAGCCGCCCAACCCGAAGGCAATCATCGCACTGCTGCATCGGGTCGAGGACGTCCTCGATGTCGAGGTGCCGCTCGGCGCGCTGCCCGAGCAGTCCGAGGAGTGGGAGGGCGCGGTCAACGAGATGACCGCGGGCGATGAGGAGATCGCGGAGTACGTGCGCTCGCTCGAGGAGCGCGGCGACGCCGAGGTCGACATCAACGACGCCATGGCCAAGATCGACGGTGATGCCATCGCCGCCGAGTTCGAGAAGTACCTGCGCCGGCGCGGACGCGGCGGCTTCGGCCTCTGACCCCTCGTCCAATCATGTCTGTTTCGGGGTGAATGTCCCGAACCGGACCGCCTGGAAACCCTTGCCGCACCTGCGTTCTCGACGCAGGTGCGGCGTCTTTTCCGGCGCCGCGGCAGGCTAGTGCTCGAGGGCCCAGACCTGGGCGGCGGCCTCGTGAGCCAGCTTCGCGATCAGGATGTCGCGCGGAATGGTCTGGCCCGCAAGGTGATCGAGCGACGGCACCACCACGTGGTGGGCATCGGCGCGTTTGAGTTCGGCGGTCAGCTCCGCGAACGCGGTGCCATCGCCGGCGGTCGATTCATGGAAGGTCGCGGCGAAGCAGAGGCCCGCGGACTGAGCGAGCCCGCACATGGCGTTCTCCAGCTCATCGCTTCGGCCGTCGGCCAAATCGTCACGCACATACCCATAGATCAACGCTTCCACCCGAACCTCCGTTGGATTGGGGATCGCTGTTCTGACGTGTGCCCTGGTAATCAGCTTGGCGTTCTCGCGAATGCAATTGCAGATGTCAACCCACTGACATCGAGATGCCCTATCCGGGTCCATCCGACGTTAACTGGTGAGATACTACAGTTCGTGTCCGCCGGTGACGATCGACCTGTCTGGGCTGTCCGAATGCGAGCCGAACGTGATGCTCGGGGGTGGTCACAAGCTGATGCGGTTCGGGCCATGCGCGCCAAGTCGACTCACAATCTCCCCACCGACAGCACTCTGTTGCGTAACTGGCGGCGCTGGGAATCCGGGGAATCCCGGCCCGACGATTTCTACGCCCCGATCATCGCGGCCGCTTTCGACACGGTGACGGCGGCCTTCTTCCCCAAGACCAGGCCGAATCGGGATGACGAAATGCTCTCGGCGACCGGACTGGACACCCTGGAATTCATTGGGCGGCTGCGGATGTCCGATGTGTCGGCTTCCACCCTCGACGCCATCCGCATCACCGCCGACCGGTTGTGCTCGGACTACCCGTGCGCCGATCCACACGAGCTACATGCCGAGGGCACGGCGTGGCTGCGGCGCATCACCTCGCTGCTCGACGGCCGGCTGACCCTGGCCCAGCATCGAGAAGTGCTGGTACTGGCCGGATGGGTCGCCCTGCTGGTCGGTTGCGTCGACTACGACCTGGGCTGGCGGACCGCGGCCGAGGCCACCCGGCGCGCCGCGCTGTCGCTGGGCCAGGAGGCCGACCACGCCGAAATCGTCGGCTGGGGAGCCGAAATGGCCGCCTGGTTCGCCCTCACCCAGGCCAACTACCGGGGCGCGATCGACAGCGCCGAGGCCGCGCAGCCCACCACCGGCCGACTGGGCGTCGGGGTGCAGCTCGCCGCCCAGCGGGCCAAGGCCTGGGCTCGGATCGGCGATCGCCGCGAGGTGGAAAAGGCGCTCACCCAGGGCCGTTCGATCCTCGACGCGATCGAGCACCCGGCCAATCTGGAGAACCATTTCGTGGTGGACCCGCAGAAGTTCGACTTCTACGCCATGGACTGCTGCCGGGTGGCCGGCGACGACCGGCTCGCGGAAACCTATGCCCGCCAGGTGAT
Source organism: Nocardia tengchongensis (assembly GCF_054781395.1). Classification (NCBI taxonomy): domain Bacteria; kingdom Bacillati; phylum Actinomycetota; class Actinomycetes; order Mycobacteriales; family Nocardiaceae; genus Nocardia; species Nocardia tengchongensis. Next base: position 88,699 of record NZ_BAAGUM010000015.1, on the reverse strand, counting down.
AGCGACCTCGACCCGGCCCGACGGCAGTGTCCGCAAACCCATGCGGGTGTCGGAGGCGCACCTGACGCTGGCGGTGGTAGCGGTGCGCGATCGCAATCTGGAGCTCGCCCTGGACGAAGGCCTGCGCGCCTTCACCGGCAAGCGGCGCTCGCTGCCGTCGCTGTTGTGGGTCGCGGGTGAGGCGGCCCGGGAGATGATCGCGCGCTTCCCCGGGGATCCGCGCACCAGAACCTATCTCGACCAACTCCGTTCCCTCGCCGCGAGCTGAGGCGGGCCCGGCGCAGTTCCCGGGCATCGGCCGGGGCCCCTGGGTACGCTCCAGCGCATGGACTTCAGTCTGTGGACCTGCGCTGCCCGAGGGCACGAGACCTACGCCCCCACCGAGCCCGAGCTCGCGGTACGCCTCCACGTGGCGACCCCGGCGGGCGAATCCTGGCGGTGCCTGCGCTGCGGCGATTTCGTGCCGGGCGAGCCGCGCCGGTCCGGTCCCGCCGACGACGCGCCGGAGGTGCCGCGCGGGCACCTGCTGCGCGACCGCATCATCATGCGGCTGCTGGCGGCCGAGCGGGTCGGCCGCGCGCTGGTCCTGCTGCTACTGGGCGCGGGCGTGCTGAAGCTGCGCGGTTCACGGGAGCACTGGAAGGCCAGCTGGGACAAGGATCTTCCGCTGATCCGGCAGCTGGCCGATCAGATCGGTTTCAACCCCGACCATTCCAAGATCATCCGGGGTATCGACACCGCGTTCACGCTCTCGCCGACCGTCCTGATCTGGATCGCGGTGGCGCTGTTCGCCTATGCCACCATCCAACTGGTGGAGGCGGTGGGCCTGTGGCTGGTCAAGCGCTGGGGCGAGTACTTCGCGGTGGTGGCCACCAGCATCTTCCTGCCGCTCGAGGTCTACGAGCTGACCGAGAAGATCACCTTCCTGCGGGTGGCCGCGCTGCTGGTGAACCTGGCCGCGGTGATCTGGCTGCTGTGGAGCAAGTCCTTGTTCGGCCTCAACGGCGGCGCGGCGAAGTACTACGCCGAGCACCACTCCGAGAGTCTGATGACTGTCGAACGCGCCGCTGTCGCAGCCGGACCCGAGGAACCCGCAGCCGCGCCCGCGCACTGATCAGGCGGGCAGCTGCAGCCCCTTCGCCAGCACCGGCCAGGACTTGACCAGCTCGTCGCGGAACACGCCCCAGGAGTGGGTGCCGTTGGCCGGCAGGTCCACGGTGGCGGGGATGCCGAGTTCGGTGAGCTTGGCGGCCAGGTTGCGGGTGCAGTAGCCGGTGGCGGCTTCGATGGTGCCGTCGTAGATCATGTGCACCAGAAAGCCTGCCGCGCCGGGGAAGATGACGAACTTCCCGTCGACGACGTCGTACGGGCCGGGAATCCCGTTGCCCGCGGACAGGTACAGCTCCATGCCGCGCAGCCGCTCCGCGTGCAGGTAGGGGTCGTTGTCGGCCCACATCGGGTCCTCGCCCGGGCCGTACATGTTGTCCGCGTTGCCGCCCTCGGAGCCCACGACGATCCGGGCGAACGCCTGGCCGACCGGATCACTGGTCTGCACGCACCCGCTGAAGGTGGCCGCGGCCTTGAACAGCCCGGGCTTGGCCAGGGCCAGGTTCAGGGCCGGGGTCGCCGACATCGACACCGCCGCAATGGCATTGCGACCGTTGGTACGCAGGCCCGCGTCGAGCAGCGGCGGCAGCTCCTCGGTGAAGAACGTCTTCCACTTGTTGACTCCGAGCACAGGATCGGTTGCGCGCCAGTCGGTGTAGTAGCTGGCCAGCCCGCCGGTGGGCACCACGACATTGATGTTCTTGGCGCCCAGGAAGTCGAAGACCTCCGGCACCTGGGTCTTCCAGTTCTTGTCGCCGTAGCCGGCGTCGGTGCCGTTGAACAGATACAGCGTGGGCTGCAGGCGCGAGGTGTCGGCGGGCCGCAGCACATCCAGGTGCACCGTCTTGTCCATGGCCGCGGAGTACACCTCGAGGCCGAGGTTGCGGTCGTCGAGGACTTCGACGCTCACCACCTTCGAGGCGTCGACGCTGACGGCGTCGGTGAGGTACGCGGTGGTCTCGGCGACCGAGTCACCGGGCGTGGCCCGGGCCGCGCCCGGCACGGCGGCGGCGATCGCCAGACATCCGGCGATCACCGCGTTCCGCAGTCGATTCCGCACAGCCACTCCCACTCTCGTCGAACAGTGAGAGCGACTCTGCCATATTCGGCGTCCGGTCAGGGGGTGACGATATTGAAGTTGGGGTCGGGCTTGTCCATGACGTCCTGCAGCTGCTTCAGCTTGGCCGGATCGCCACTGGCCTTGATGGCGCCGGACGCGACTTCCTTGACGAAGTCCTTGCTGCGGGTCATCACCGCGATGAGCTCCAGCCGGGGCAGGGTGAAGGTGGCGTCGGGGGCCGGGCCCTTGAAGTCCGGCGGGACCACGTAGTGGATGAGCACGCCGTTGCGTAGTTCGGTGCGGTAGGTCTTGTTCTCCTCCGGAATCACCCAGTCGGCGACCAGGTGCAGATCCCATGCCTTGGGGCCGTTGATCTGGAAGGCGGCGGCGTCGAAGATCTGGTCCACGCTCAGCGCGCTGATCATGGAGGCGGAGTTGGCCTTGGTCGGGGTGCCGAAGTTGCCGTTGCGCAGTTCGTAGGCGCCGGAGAGGAAGAAGTTGCGCCAGGTGCCGTTCTCGGAGCCGTAGCCCAGCTGCTCGAAGGCGCTGGCCTGCAACATCTTCGCCTTCTCGTTGTCAGGCTCGGCGAAGATCAGATAATTGAGTACCTGCACGCACCAGCGGTAGTCGCCGTCGGAGTAGGCCTTGCGGGCCACCTTCAGCACGCCGCTCGCGCCGCCCATGGCCTCCACGTGCCGCTTGCCCGATTCGACCGGCGGATGCTCCCACAGGTGTGCCGGATTGCCGTCGAACCAGCCCATGTAGCGCTGGTACACGGCCTTCACGTCGTGGCTGACCGACCCGTAGTAGCCGTGGTTGTACCACTTCTGCTCGATGCCCGGCGGCATCTGGATCTGCTCGGCGATCTCGATGCCGGTGTAGCCCTGGTTGAGCATGCGCAGGGTCTGGTCGTGCAGGTAGGCGTAGGTATCGCGTTGCAGCGACAGCCATTCGGTGAGTTTGTCCGAACCCCAGGTGGGCCAGTGGTGCGAGGCGAACGCGACGTCGGAGATGCCGGCGAACATGTTGATGGTCTCGGTCAGATACTGCGACCACACGTGCGCGTCCCGCACCAGCGCGCCGCGCAGGGTGAGCAGGTTGTGCAGGGTGTGGGTGGCGTTCTCGGCCATGCACATGGCCCGGAAGTCGGGGAAGTAGAAGTTCATCTCCGAGGGCGCCTCGGTGCCGGGGGTGATCTGGAAGACGATGCGCACCCCGTCGATCGTCTCCTCCTGCCCGGTCCGGGTGACGTCCCGGTTGGGCGGGATGAGGCTCACGGTGCCGGTCGAGGTGGTCATGCCCAGGCCCGCGCCGACCTGTCCCTTGTCGCCGCGCGGCAGGGCCGCGCCGTACATGTAGGCCGAGCGGCGGGCCATGGCGGTGCCGGCGAAGATGTTCTCGGCCACGGCGTGTTCGACGAAGCCCTGCGGGGCGATCACCGGAATACGGCCCGAGGCAGCGTCTTCGGCGGTGATGACGCCCATCGCGCCGCCGAAGTGGTCGACGTGGGAGTGGGTGTAGATCATGCCCGTGACCGGCTTCTGCCCGCGGTTGGCGAAGTACAGGTCCATGCCGGCTTTGGCGGTCTCGGTGGAGATCAGCGGGTCGATCACGATGACGCCGGTCTTGCCTTCGATGATCGTCATGTTCGACAGGTCCAGGCCGCGGATCTGGTAGATGCCCGGAACCACTTCGTAGAGGCCCTGTTTCACCACCAGCTGCGACTGCCGCCACAGCGACGGGTGCACCGAGTTGGGACAGGAGCCCTGCAGGAAGCCGTAGGAATCGTTGTCCCAGATGACATTGCCCTTGGCGTCCTTGACCTGGTCGGGTTGCAGCTTGGCGATGAAACCCTTGTCGGTGTCGGCGAAGTCCTGGGTGTCGGAGAAGGGCAGCGAGGACTGGGCCTGCTTCTGCTGGACCTCGATGTGACCGCTGGGGGCGACGGGGTCCTTGCTGGATTTCTCCGCGGCCGAGCCGTTGTCGCTGTTGCTGTCGCATCCGGTGACGGCCGCGCCCACTCCGGCGGCGACCAGGGCGGCCGCGCCGACCCCGAACACTCCGCGCCGCGATACCTGGAATCGGCCGGGCGTGCGGTCGTCCCCGTTGTTCGTGAGGCCTTCGTCGGTCATGCGCGCTCTCCTGTCCATGCGTTGTCGTGACGGACAGAAAGCAATAGCCGAGCGATTGCTGTGATTCTGCTCTGTTGGTCACACTACATCACTATTGCAGTCTCTCTGCAATACGATGAGTGGGTGACTCCCCCCATATCCCCCGCGAACCACCACCCGACCTGCGTGCACGGCGCCGAACCGGATGTGATCGGATGCTGCGTATGAGCGAGGGCACGGGCGGCAGCCCCCGGCGGCGGCGCAACCCCGAACAGACCCGCCGGGCGATCATCGAGGGCCTGCTGTCGGCGGTCCACGACGGCGAGTTGGATCCGACCACGCGCAGCATCGCCGGGCGCGCCGGCGTCTCCGAACGCAGTATCTTCGTGCACTTCCCGACCCGCACGGCGCTGATCACGGCCGTGGTGGACCAGCAGTCCGAGGAGGTCGAGGCGCTCATCGCCGAGGTCGATCCGGCACTGCCCCTGCCCGAGCGCATCGACGCGGTGGTCCGCCAGGGTGACGCGATCTTCGCGCGGCAACGCGAGCCCCGCGTGCTCGGCCTGGTCGAATCGCTGCGCACACCGGCCGTGGACGCCCGGATGCGCTTGACCGACAAGCGGATTCGCGAGGCCCTCGCCCGCGACTTCGCACCCGAACTGGACCGCGCGCCCGACTCCGGCCAACTGCTGGACCTCATCGACGCCACCGTGGGCTGGCCGTACCGCCACCACCTGATGGATCGGCGCGGCCTGTCGGCCCGGGCCGCCTCCGAGGCGGTCCGCCGCGCCCTCACCACCATGCTCGCGCCCGGGCACTGACGCCCGGATCACACCCGAAGACCGACAACGGCGGGATCCTCTCACTGAACGGGCCGGTTGCAGCGCCATTCTGGCGTGCCCGCACCCGCCCCGCCTCACCCGTTTCGGGTGACTCGATGGTCCGAAATTTCCCATTTTCAGACGGGTTGCCGTTACGTTGCTGGTGACGGCAGGCGCTGCGCTGCCCGCTTCGGAGCAGGAGGAAGAATGAGCACCGCGGGACAGCACCACATCCCGTCCGAATCCAGACCCGCGAAGCCGGCCACCACCGGCCCCGACCTGGCCTTCCCCACCCTCCCCCGCACCCATCTGCTGCGGACCCTCGATACCGCCGCCGACACCGGCCACACGATCCTCCTCGACGCCCCCGCCGGAACCGGCAAAACAGTGCTGCTCGCGACCTGGCTCGACCACCGCCGCACCACCCGCCCGGGCACCCGCACCGCCTGGGCGACCGCCGACGCGCACAACAGCGGCACCCCCTGGGACGACCTGCACCGCGACCTCATCACCCCGACCGCCGCCGGCCCGGAGGGCCCGCACCGCCCCGGCCCCGCCCTCAGGACTGTTTCCACCCCGCCGAGCGGACAACGCGACGCCCGACCCGGCCGCCGCCCGGCCGATCGGTCGGCGCATCGCTCGAATGCGGTTGTCCCGCAAAGCCACGTGCGGTCCGTGCCGAGCGTCGGTCTGGCGGAAGGTGACGAGGTCGGGTTCGGGAGCTCGCTCACGCGACTGCTGGACGAACTGTGTGCGGAGTCCGCGCCCGTCGTCCTGGTGATCGACGCCGCGGAGGATCTCGTCGAACCACAACTGTCAGCCGAGCTCGAGTATCTCGTGCGGCACGCGCCGGCGAATGTGACCGTGGTGGTCGCCGGGCGGGTGGAACCCGCCCTGCGGTGGCATGCGCTCGAATTGCGGGGCAGGCTGGCGCGATTCGGGCCAGCGGAACTGGCGTTGACCGCCGAGGAGGTGCGGGAGCTCTGCGATCAGCACGGGTGCGCGCTCGACGGCAGGATGCTGACGCGGGTGCTGGAGCTGACTCGCGGGTGGGCGGCACTGGCGCGTTTGGCGGCGCTGCATCTGGCGAGGCAGCCACGCGACCCAGGCACGGCGCTGGCCACGCTGGCCCGCTCGCCGCGCACGATCTCGGCGTTCCTGGAGCGGGAGGTGATCGGGCCGCTGCCTCAGCAGGTGCGCGAATTCCTGGTCCGCACCGCGCTTCCCGCCGCCTTCACCGAGCAGCTGGCCGAGCGGCTGGTCGAGCATTCCCCGCGCGGGACGCTCGACACGCTCGCCCGGTTGCACTTTCCGTACACCCACGAGAACCGCGACGGCGCACTGTGTTTCGCGTATCCCCCGCTGGTGCGCGCACACCTGCTGGGCGAGACCCTCCGCATGGATCCCGCGGCGCTCACCCGGCTCCGGCTGACCATCGCGGACTGGAATATCGGTGCGGGAGTACCGCTCTCGGCCCTCGAACAGCTGCTGTACCTTCCCGACCCGGGCCCCGCCCGCGACTTCCTGCGCGACCACGCGCTGGGCGTGGTGCTCGACGGCGGCGGCCCGGCCCTCTTCGACCGCCTCGACCATGCCAGTCCAGCGTTCACCGCCGACCCCTACGTCCGACTGCTGCGCGCCGTGGACGCCCTCGGCCGGGGTGAGATCGACACCGCCACCGCGCAGCTGGAGCTGACACACGCGGCGCGCGACGACAGCGCTCCCACCGGACACCCGGAGCCGGGGCCGGGCGTGCAGCTCCGGCAGCCCACGCCGATCATGGATTCGCCGCTGCCGGAATCGGTATCGCAGCCCTCGGGTGCCCGGTCATGCGTGCCCGAGCAGTGGCTGTGTGCCCTGCGTCGGGCGGTGGCGATCGAACTCGCGATCGCTGTCGGCAGCCCCGCCGAGGACCTGGACCCCGGCCCCGAGCCGACGCCGACCGGCAATCACGACATCGACGCCTATTCGGCGGTGCAACGCGCCACCGTGCTGCTGGGGCGGGGCGAGGTGGCCGCCGGTGAACGGCAGTTACGGCGGACGCTGGCGTCGGCCGAACATTCGCGGCATGCGCGGCTGGCATTGCGGTCGGCGAATCGCCTTGCCGTGGCCTCCGGTATCGAGGGGTCGATCGCCGCCATGCGGGAACGGGCGCAGCATGCTCTCGATATCGCGGGCGCACATCGGCTGCTGGATTCCACCGACGCGTTGCAGGCGGTGGTGATGACCGCGCTGGCGGCGCATGTGCAGGGTGACGATCACGCCGGCCGGTATTTCGCCGACGCGCTCACCGGCCACCGCCGCCGCGGGGCGTTCGAGCCGGGGAGCCACGAACATGTGGTGGCGCAGCTGCTGGCCTTCGACACCGCCGCCGACCGCTACGGCGCGGCACAGTCGTTGCGGCACAGCATGTCCGTGCTGATCAACCGTTCGCAGCCGCCGTTCACCCTGGGCCTGCTGGTGCAGGCGGTGTGGACGCTGCTGCGGGTGCCCGACGGCCGCGCCGCACAACAACTGGTGGCCGAGGCACACCGGGCGGTGGGCGCGCATCCGGTGGTCGCGTTGTGCGAGGCGGGGCTGGCGCGCGCCGCCAACAAGGCGCGATCGGTGCACGCGCTGACCGCACCGCTGCTGGCGGCCGGGGCGCGGGTGAATCCGCTGATGGCGGTGCTGGGTTGGCTGCTCGACGCGACCGCCCACGCCGAGCTGGGCAATTCGCTCAAGGCCTATGAGGGGGTGGCCAAGGCCCTGCGCTGCGCTGAGCCCGAGCATCTGGTGCGCCCGTTCCTGGACGTGCCGGGCGCGCTCGATCTGCTCGACACCTTCGCCGGACGTTTCGGGCATGACGATGCCTTCGCCGGCCGTATTCGCCATCACCCGGCGGCCGCGCGGGGATCGGCGGCCGCTCCGGCGCTCACGACCACGGAATTGACGGTGCTCAAACACCTTCCGTCGGGGCGGACGACCCAGCAGATCGCCGACGATCTCGGAGTGTCCATCAATACGGTGAAAACCCATATGCGCGGCATCTACGGGAAATTGGGTTCGAGCTCCCGCACCGATGCACTCGATCGCGCACGCCGAACCGGATTGCTTTAGCAATCTCTAAGCTAATCATTACCCGCCTGCCGTCCTCACCCGAAACAGGTGAAAGCTCGCCCTACCAGCCAATTTCCGCTATTTTCTGGCTAAGCTCAAATCGGTGATGTGCCCGCACAACCGGAGGTAGAGCTCGTGGCAATGGATGAGAACAATGATTTCGACGTCGTCGTCATCGGTTCCGGATTCGGCGGGAGCGTGACGGCACTGCGACTGGTGGAGAAGGGATACAAGGTCGCCGTCCTGGAAGCCGGACGACGGTACGCCGACGCCGATTTCGCCAAGACCAGCTGGCATCTGCGCGAATTCCTGTGGGCGCCGGCCCTGGGCTGCTACGGAATTCAGCGCATTCACCCGCTCAGCAATTGCGTGGTGCTGGGCGGTGCCGGCGTGGGCGGCGGCTCCCTGAACTACGCGAACACCCTCTACGTCCCGCGCGACGGCTTCTTCGGCAATCCGCAATGGGCCCATATCGCCGACTGGAAGAGCGAACTGCTCCCCTACTACGACCAGGCCCGCAAGATGCTCGGCGTGGTGACCCACCCGTACTGGACGCCCGCCGACGAGGTGGTGAAGTCGGTCGCAGACGAGATGGGCGTGGGCGACACGTTCATTCAGACACCGGTCGGGGTGTACTTCGGCGAGCCGGGCAAGACGGTGCCGGACCCGTTCTTCGGCGGTGTCGGTCCCGACCGCACCGGCTGCATCGAATGCGGCGAATGCACCACCGGCTGCCGGCACGGAGCCAAGAACACGCTGCTGAAGAACTATCTCGGCCTCGCCGAACGCGGTGGGGCGCAGATCTTCCCGCTCACCACGGTCACCGCGGTCACGCCGCAGCGCGACGGCAGCTGGACCGTCGCCACCAAGCGCACCGGCACACTGCCCGGCGCGGGCGCGCGCACCTTCACCGCTCGGCACGTGGTGCTGGCCGCCGGTACCCGCGGCACCCAGAAGCTGCTGTTCAAGATGCGCGACCGCAAGATCCTGCCGCGGCTCTCGCGGCGGCTGGGCGAGCTGACCCGCACCAATTCCGAAGCCATCCTGGGTTCGTGCAAGCCCGAAGTGGACCCCGGCTACGACGGCACCCGCGGCGTCGCCATCACCTGCTCGTTCTATCCCAGCCCGGACACCCACATCGAGCCGGTGCGCTACGGCAAGGGCTCCAACGCCATGGGCCTGCTGCAGACCTTGATGGTCGACGGCGAGGACCCGGCCGACAAGTCCTCGCGGCTGACCCGGCTGGCGAAACTGGCCGCCCGCCATCCGGGCCGGTTCCTGCGAGAGTTGAACGTCCGCAACTGGTCCGAACGCACCATGCTGCTGCTGGTCATGCAGAACCTCGACAATTCGATCACCACCTACACCCGCCGCGGCCTGTTCGGCCGCCGCTACGTCAGCCGCCAGGGTGAGGGTGACCCCAGCCCCACCTGGATTCCGGTGGGCTACGAGGCGGCCAAGCGGATCGCGAAGAAGATGAAGGCCGAGCCGGGCGCCTCCTGGGCCGACATCTTCAAAACCCCCATGACAGCGCACTTCCTGGGCGGCTGCGTGATCGGCGAGGACGCGAGCGCCGGCGTCATCGACCCGTACCACCGGGTGCACGGCTACCCGTCGCTGTATGTGGTGGACGGCGCGGCGGTCTCGGCGAATCCGGGCGTCAATCCGTCGCTGACGATTTCGGCGCAGGCCGAGCGGGCGGCGTCGTTCTGGCCCAACAAGGGCGAGGCCGATACCCGTCCGGCGCAGGGGAATCCGTACCGGCGCATCGAGGCCGTCGCTCCGCACGCCCCGATCGTCCCGGCCGGGGCCCCGGCCGCGCTGGTGCTGCCGATCGTCGGGGTGACGGGCGGTGCGCGTCCGGCGGATGCGTAGCAGCGCCGAGTCGTAGTTCTCGTGAAGAAGGTCGGGCCCGGTCGAAAGTCGACCGGGCCCAACCTTTTCCGGTGACTAGGGTGTCACGATGTTGAAGCTCGGGTCCGGCGCGTCGAACAGGCCGACCAGCTTGGCGAAGGACTGGACATCGCCCTCGACCGCCAGCGCCCCGGACTGCACCAGTTCCCCGACATCGCGCCCGCCCAGCAGCATCCCGATCAGCGTCGGGCGGGTCAGGGTGAAGGTGACGTCGGCCGCGGGCAGCTTGTCACCGTCGTGCCGATCCCAGTGCAGCAGCACGCCATTGCGCAGCTGCAGCCGCACGGTGCGGTTCTCGTCGGTGAAAACCCAGTCGCTGACCGCCTTCTCGTGCCAGGCCTTGGGGCCGTCGACCCGCAGCGCCAGGCCGTCGAGCACCATGTCGACGGTCATGGCCGCCAGCATGGTCTCGGGCAGTTCCTTGGTCGGGGTGCCGAAGCTGCCGTTGCGCAGTTCGTAGGCGCCCGAGAGGAAGAAGTTGCGCCACGGGCCGTTCTCCGCGCCGAAGGCCAGCTGCTCGAAAGCGTCGGCCTGCAACGACTTGGCGGCCTCGTTGGTGTCGTCGGCGAAGATGACGTAGTTGACCGCCTGCACCACCCAGCGGTAGTCGCCCTCCTCGAAGGACTGGCGCGCCTTGCGCAGCACCTCGTCGGCGCCGCCCATGAATTCCACGTGCCGCTTGGCGCTCTCGACCGGCGGGTGCTCCCACAGGTGGGCGGGGTTGCCGTCGAACCAGCCCATGTAGCGCTGGTAGATGGCCTTCACGTTGTGGCTGACCGAACCGTAGTAGCCGTGCGCGGCCCACGAATCGGCCAGGGCCGGAGGCATATCCATCATCTCGGCGATCTCGCCGCCGACATAGCCCTGGTTGATCCGGCGCAGGGTCTGGTCGTGCAGGTAGGCGTACAGGTCGCGCTGCAGCTCCATGTACTCGACCAGCGTCTCGGTGCCCCAGGTCGGCCAGTGGTGCGAGGCGAACACGACATCGGAGTCGCGGCCGTAGAGGTTGATCGACTCGGTCAGGTACTTGGCCCACACGTGCGGGTCGCGCACCAGCGCGCCGCGCAGGGTGAGCAGGTTGTGCAGGGTGTGGGTGGCGTTCTCGGCCATGCACAGGGCCCGGAAGTCGGGGAAGTGGAAATTCATCTCCGACGGGGCCTCGGTGCCCGGGGTGATCTGGAAGACGATGCGCACCCCGTCGACCGTCATCTCCTGCCCGGTGGTGGTGATGTCGTGGGTCGGGGCGATCAGGGTGATGGTGCCGGTCGAGGTGGTCTGCCCCAGACCCGCGCCGACCTGCCCCTTCGGGCCGCGCGGGAGCGCCGCGCCGTACATGTAGGCGGCGCGGCGGGCCATGGCGACGCCCGCGTAGACGTTCTCGGCGACCGCGTGCTCGAGGAATCCGGCCGGGGCGATCACCGGAATGCGGCCCGAGGCAGCGTCTTCGGCGGTCATCACGCCCATCGCGCCACCGAAGTGGTCGACGTGGGAGTGGGTGTAGATCATGGCCGTGACCGGCTTCCGGCCGCGGTGCGCGAAGTACAGGTCCATGCCCGCCTTCGCCGTCTCGGTCGAGATCAGCGGGTCGATGACGATGACCCCGGTGTTGCCTTCGATGATCGTCATGTTGGAAAGATCCAGGCCGCGGATCTGGTAGATCCCCGGAACCACCTCGTAGAGACCCTGTTTCACGACCAGCCCGGACTGCCGCCACAGCGACGGGTGCACCGAGTTCGGGCAGGAGCCCTGCAGGAAGCCGTAGGATTCATCGTCCCAGACGACATTTCCCTTGTCGTCCTTGACGATTCCCGGCTCCAGCTTGGCGATGAAGCCGCGGTCGGCGTCGGCCTGGTCGGCGGTGTTGTCGAACGGGAGTTCTTTCAGGGCACGTTGGTTCTGTTCGATGATGAACTTGCTCGGTTCGGAAACCGCACTCACTGTCCGCCTCCTGCTCTTGCCGGAATCTCCGACGTCGTTGGGGTCGAAAAGGCTTCTTTCTTACCGGGATCGGTGAGACCGATGACCATCGCCACCGCGCACACGACGACCACGGCGACCGTGGCGATGGCGATGACGCGTGAGCCGTGCGCCCAATGCCCGTGGTGGAGCGTGTTGTGGCGCACGAAGCTCAGGCCCGCCAGGAACAGCAGGGCCAGCGCCGCCAGCGCGGGCCCGATGGCCGCCGGATGCCAGCCGCTGGTGGCGGCGTGGTTGACGAACAACGCCGCGGTGCCCATGGCCGCGATGGCGGTGCGCCGCCATGCCAGGGCGGTGCGCTCGGCGGGGAAGGTGGGCGGCGCGGTCACGGCCATACCGTCGCGACGGCCGCGAACACCGAGACCACCGCGATGCCGGCCGCGAGAATCGGAACCAGCAGCGGGTTGCGCAGTGGCTCACCCCGTTCCATCCGGACCTGGACATCACGCCAGTGCGTGTACGCCCCCATGGCCAGCGCCACCGCCAGCGCGATGCAGCTCAGCGAGAGCGCGCGCCGCACGCCGACGTGATGGAACGGCTGCACCAGCGTGTGCACCGCCACACCCGCGGCCAGCAGGCCGAGCGAGGTGCGGATCCACGCGAGAAAGGTGCGTTCGTTCGCGAGGGTGAATCGGTAATCGAGCGGGGGCTGTTCGGGCACGCCCTGCTCCTGGTCTTGGTCTTCCACTGTCACCACCTGTCCGGGGTCGCAGGCGTCGTCCGATTACAGCAAATGATCAGCAAGGGCAATCATTCCACGGATGACGCTGCGACGGTCGATACCCCACGCTGCCGGGGCCCGGTAAGTGACACATGCACCGCAGTCTGACCGAGAGCCGGGCTGAGGGCCTCGCCCGTTTCGGGTGAACTCACGGCAACCCGGAACCGCAGGCATTCGGCCCGGATCGACCAGGCGTCAGTTCAGCAGGCGCTGCTCATTCGCGACCGCGACAGCCGCGGCGCGGTTGTCGACGCCGAGCTTGTCATAGATGCGGCCCAGATGGGTCTTCACCGTCGCCTCGCTGACGTGCAGCGCCTTGGCGATTTCGCGGTTGCCCAGCCCCTGCGCGAGCTGTCCGAGAATGTCTAGTTCGCGGGCCGTCAGCGCGGGCTGCGGGTTGCGCATGCGGTGCAGGACGCGGTCCGCGATCGGGGGCGACAGGGCGGTGCGGCCCTGGGCGGCGGCCTGGATGGCGGCGAAGAGTTCTTCGGGCCGTTCGGCTTTGAGCAGGTATCCGGTCGCGCCCGCGGCGATGGCGCGGGTGATGTCGGCGTCGGTGTCGAAGGTGGTGAGGACCAGCACGTGCGGGGCCGGGCGGAGGGTGGTGGTGATGCGGCGGGTGGCCTCGATGCCGTCCATGTCGCCGCCGAGCTGCAGATCCATCAGGACCACGTCGGGTCGCAGGCGCTCGGCCAGGGCGACCGCTTCGGGGCCGCTGCCCGCCTCACCGACCACCTCGATGCCCCCGGCGCTGCCCAGCAGGGCGCGCAGGCCCGCCCGGACCACCACGTGGTCGTCGCAGAGCACCAGGCGGACAACGGTTTTCGCTTCGGTCACGGCCGCTCCAAGGGGACTTCGGCGGAGACGACGGTGCCGTCACCGGGTGCGGATTCGACGGTCAGGGTCCCGCCCAGCTGGCGCAGCCGGGCGCGCATGGCGGGCAGGCCGTGCCCGCGACCGGCGGGGGTGGACAGCGCGGCGGGGTCGAAACCCGTTCCGTCGTCGGCGATGTCGAGCACGAGCCGGTCGCCCAGGTCGGTCAGGGTGATGGTGACCGTGGTGGCCGCGGCGTGCTCGCGCGCATTGGCCAGCGCGCCCTGCGCGATCCGCAGCAGGGCCGCCTCCACACCGGCGGGCTGGCTCATCGGCACTCCCTCGACATGCACGCGCACGCGCAGGGTGTCGCCGCCTTCGCGTTCGGCCATCGCCTCGAGCGCCGCGACCAGCGATCCGCCCGCGGCCAGATCCGTCGGCGCGAGGTCGTGGACGAAGCGCCGCGCCTCGGCCAGATTGTGTTCGGCCACCGCGGCCGCGCCCCGCACGTGCTCGCGGGCCGCGCCGGGATCGCTGTCCCAGATCCGGTCGGCCGCCTGCAGCAGCATGCGCTGACTCGAAAGACCTTGGGCCAGCGTGTCGTGGATCTCCATGGCCAGGCGCTGACGTTCGGCGAGGGTGCCCTCACGGCGCTCGGTGGCGGCGAGTTCGGCGCGGGTAGCGCGCAGGTCGTCGATCAGCGCGGCCTGCCGTTCGGTGGTGCGCAGCAGGCCCAGGAACAGCGCGGTGCTCAGCGCGGCGACCGCGGGCGGGGCGAGCAGCAGATTGGGATCGACCCAGTCGGCGAGCGCGAGCTGGGCCCACACCACGAACGCCGTCAGCCCGGCGACCAGAGCCAGCGCCACCCGCAACGGCAGGATCCGCAGTCCGGTGTAGAGCAGCGGGACCGCGCACCACGCGAAACTGGGTGCGAGCACGACCAGCACCGCCCAGCCGGTCACCAGCAGCGCGAACCACACCAGCCGCTCCGAGGCGCGCAGTTCGCTCACCACGTAGAGCACGGCCAGCGCGAGCGAGAGCCCGATCACCCAGGGCATGCGCGGACTCTCGGGGTGCCGCAGCAGGAACCGCAGCAGCGACGCGGCCAGCAGGACGTAGAAGGCGCTGTGCACGATGGTGCCCAGCAGCCGGGTGTCGTCACGGGACGGTGGGCTCGGCAAGTCCGGAACCGGCATGCGAGCACCTCCTCGGCGACGTGGGCGGACAGCCAATTCATTCTGCCGTGCACCGGTGCCGGTCGGGTCATCCGATCGGCTGATACGGGGATCAGCCGTAGCGCACGCCGATTCCCATCCACTGCGCCGATGTGCCCGAACGCCGCGAGCAGCAGGCTGGAACACGAACGAAGCCAACAGCTTTCACCACACCCCGGGAGGACCCCATGACCACCGAGCAGCCCTCGAACACCACCCGCAAGCGCCTGATCATCGGCGGCGCGGTCGCGGCCGTGGCGGCCGCCGGCGTGATCGGCGTGGTGTCGGTGAACGCCCAGGATCCCGATCCGGGCACCAAGACCCCCGTGGCCGCCGATGCCGCGGGCGGCAACCTGGCGCAGAGCACCCACCTGACCATCGCCGCCGCCACCAAGGCCGCGCAGGCCGCCCTGGACGCCGCGGTCAAGGAGAACCAGCACGTGACGGTCGCGGTGGTGGATCGCGACGGCAATACCGTCGTCACCCTGCGCGGCGACGGCGCGGGCCCGCAGTCCTACACCTCCGCCCAGCAGAAGGCGTTCACCGCGGTGTCGTGGAACGCGCCGACCTCGGTGCTGGCCAAACGCCTCGACAACGCCCCGCATCTGGCCGACATCGACGGCACCCTGTTCCTGGGCGGCGGCGCGCCGGTGACCGCCAAGGGCGGCGCTCCGATCGCCGGCATCGGTGTCGCGGGCGCGCCGAGCGGTGATCAGGACGAGAAGTTCGCGCAGGCCGGCGTGGCCGCGCTCGGCAACTGAGCCCGGCCCGCGGACCCGGTCGCCACGGCCGGGAGCGGACGAAGCGGTCACCGGGCCCGGATCGGGCGCGCCGACACTCGGCACGATTCCGAACCGGTCGGCAGGGGGTACTAACCTTCTCCCGGTGACCGAGTCCGCTGACGGATTGCTGCCCGACCCGAGGGGGGTCGGGTCCGAGGAGATTCCGCGCGCGGAAAGGCGCGGCGACGTCGAGCGGCTGCGGCTGTTCTCCTTCGCCACCGCCGAGAAACGGGCCGACTACCTGTGGGTGTTGCGGGCTTTCGACACCGCCCGCGCCGCCTACGTGGTGCTGTTGCACGCCTCCGACGTGGCCGACACGCTCGATCGTTGCCCGGGCGCGCCCGCGCTCACCGCCACCGAGGTCGGACCGCTGCTCGAGCAGCTGCATCAGTGGGGTGTGCTGGAACGCAGTTACGACGGGACGCGGGCGGCCACGCTGGCCGAGTATCGGAACCGGCATTTCGTCTACCAGTTCTCGCAGGCGGGCTATCAGGCGTTCCGGGCGGTCTCCGATGTCCTGGAAGCCCGGCTCGACGAGGCCTCGCTCTCCCGGCTGGTGCTGCCCGAACTGCTGGCCGATCTGCACACCCTCGCCGAGGCCAACAAGGGCGCCGACGCGCCGCGGGTGTACCGCGTGCTGAACCGGCTCGACCGGGCGCTGAGCGATCTGGCCGAGCGGGCCGCGCACTTCTATCTGACCCTCGGCGATCTGGTGCGCACCACCGAGGCCACCCCCGAGGCGTTCCTCGCGCACAAGGACGCGCTGCTGGCGCACATGCGCGAATTCTCCATGGACCTGGCGCGTTTCGCGCCGCGGCTGGCCACCGCCATCCGCGAGGTCGAGGCCACCGGCGTCGACGACCTGATCGAGCGCGCCGCCCGCTGCGACGAGCGGGTACTGCTGAATCCCGCGGAGCGCCAAGCCGATTGGCGGGCCCGCTGGCAGGGTCTGCGCGGCTGGTTCATCGGCGAGGACGAGGGCGGGCTCACCGAGTGCGAGCGGCTGCGTGAGGCCACCATGAGCGCCATCGCGGCGGTGCTGTCGCTGCTGCGGCGGGTCACCGAGACCCGCAAGGGCGGTGTCAGCCGCGAATCGGCGTTGCGGCACCTGGCGGGCTGGTTCACCGCCGCACCCAGCGCCGACGCCGCGCACGCCCTCTACGACGCGGTGTTCGGGCTGGGCCGTCCCCGCCACCTGTCCATGCAGCATCCCGACGCGGATGTGATTCCGGCCATCCGATCCTGGTGGGACGCACCGCCGTTGGAGATCGCCCGCACCCTCGCCGAGACCGGCCGCCCGCCCACGCCGGGCGCGCCCGCGCGCCTGCAGCGCAACGACGCCGGGATCCGCCGGCTGCGCCAGGCCCAGCTCGACGCCCAGCGCGCCCGCGCCGAGGCGGCCCGCTCGCTGGCCACCGCCGACCTGCACGACCGCGAACTCGACGAGGGCGAAACCGAGGTCCTGCTCAAACTGCTCGACGCCGCCTCCACCGCCTGGGTGCCGGTCAGCGGGCGGGTGCCGGGCACCTCGGGTACCGACAACGGGGTGACACTCACCGTCTCCGAACACCAGGGCTCCACCCTGGTCCGCACCGCCAAGGGCGTGCTGTACCTGAACAACCGCCGCCTCGAGGTGCGCGAGACCGCCGCCCTGCGCGGACGCAAATCCCCTGCTGCGAAACCACATCCGGCTACCGACTCCGGGAACGAGGAGGTCGGCTGATGCACGCGCGCACCATCGATTCGCTGGCCCTGGACAGCTACCAGCGCGCCGCGCGGACCATCCTGGCCAATCACCTGGTGACCCGCACCTACCCCGACCGCATCGCGCTGCCGCTGTTGCGGCGCTGGGCGACCGAACTGCGCGAGGATCTCGCGGAGCTGTTCGGCTACCGCCTCGAGGTCACCGAGACCACCGCCCGGCTGTTCCCGGTGCTCGATCAGCTCGACGCGGGCCGTCCCGCGCGCACCACCGGCGATCGGGTGTTCGACCGCCGCCGCTACGCCTACCTGGCGCTGGCGCTGGCCGCACTGGGTCGCGCCGGGGACCAGATCACGTTGTCGGAGTTGGCCGATCAGGTGGCCGCCTACACCGAGCGGGTGGACGGCCTGGAACTGGCGCCGGATCGGGCCCCGGACCGCGACGCTTTCGTCGACGCCATCGGCTGGCTGGCCGCACGCGGCGCGCTCACCCTGGCCGACGGTGACGCCGGCGGCTGGGCCAGCGACCCCGAGGCCGGGGAGGCGCTCTAC
This sequence comes from Nocardia tengchongensis, assembly GCF_054781395.1. Lineage (NCBI taxonomy): Bacteria > Bacillati > Actinomycetota > Actinomycetes > Mycobacteriales > Nocardiaceae > Nocardia > Nocardia tengchongensis. The sequence continues at coordinate 70,827 of NZ_BAAGUM010000015.1, read as the reverse complement.
GACATCGACCGGGCCATCGTGTTCGCCCTGTTCCGGCCGCCGCGCGCGCTGCAGCATCTGCGGAGCGTGACCGGGCTGCTCTCGGAGGCGGCGGGCGGCGCGGCCGAGACCCGTTCTCCCGCCCTGGTTTCGGCCGCGCGCAGGGTGCGCCGCGCGCTGGTCGAGAAGCCGGTCGTCTACGCCGACGAGTTCGACGAGCCGGAGCGCTCGCTGCTGGCGCAGGAGAAGCTGGTGACCGAGGTCGAGTACCTGACCGGGTTGCGGGCCGAGCGGCGTGCGGAAGGCGTTGCGCTGATCGACAGTTCGGGCCGGCTCTCCGATGTGCGGTTCCCCGGCACCGGCACGCTCGCGCAGGTCGCGTTGCTGCTGGCCGGTGAGATCGCCGATCTGGTCCTCGATATCGACAATCCGGTGCCGCACCGGCCCCGCCCGGAGCGCCCGTTCACCGATCTGGTGGCGCAACTCGACAGCGCCATCCCGCTGACCACGGTGTTCGCGCCACTGGCCGACCCGCTGGAAGTGTTCGGCGCGCAGCCGGATCCGGACACCGAGGTCGAGGAACCGGAGATCCCGGAGTTCCCGTTCCTGGAATCGTCGTGGATTCGCGACACCGTCAAGATGCTCACCGACCGCTACGGCAACACCTTCGCCGCCCAGTGGCAGGCCGACCTCACCGGCCTCACCGGCGAAGTGGTGTCGCTGCTGGAACGCCTACGGCTGGTGGAGCTGGTCGACGGCGGGCTGCTCATCCTGCCCGCGCTGGCCCGCTACCGGGGTGCGATCGTCACCATCCGCACCCGCGCGGAGTCCGAATTGTTCCTCTCCCCCACACAACTCGACAGCACCACCGAGCACCGCAGCACAGAGAAGGGATCCGGGCACTGATGGCCGACCACATTCACGGTGGAGTGCGCTTCGTCCCGACCCGGGCGGGCATCATCAACCTGTGGGACTACCGCGACCAGGAGTTCTGCTTCGCCGACGGTCGTCTGGTGCTGCGCGGCCCCAACGGCTCGGGGAAGACCAAGGCGCTCGAGGTGCTGTTCCCGTTCGTGTTCGACGGCCGGATCGAGCCGCGCCGGCTCAACCCGTTCGCGGGCGAGGAACGCACCATGAAGTCGAATCTGCTCTACCGCAAGCAGGAATCGGCGTACTCGTACGTGTGGATGGAGTTCGCGCGCGGCGACTGGGACTCCCCCGAAACCGTCACCATCGGTATCGGCATGCGCGCCACCCGCTCCAACGACAAGGTGACCCGCTGGTATTTCGTGGCCGACGGCCGCGTGGGCGTGGACTTCTCGCTGCTGGGCCCCGACGACCGCCCGCTGACCCGCAAGCAGCTGGCCGAGCAGATCGGCTCCGACACCATCGTGGACCGCCCGGTGGAATACCGGGCCGCGATCGACGCCCGCATGTTCGGGTTGGGGCAGCAGCGCTACGACCAGCTCATCAACCTGATCCTCACGCTGCGCCGCCCACAGCTGGCCAAGAACCTGGATCCGCGCGGACTCTCGCAGGCGCTCACCGACGGTCTGCGCCCGCTCGACGAGCAGCTGATCCTCGACGCCGCCCGCTCCTTCAGCGATATGGAGGAGGTCGGGCGCACCCTCGAGGGCCTGATCCAGGCCGACACCGCGACCCGCGATTTCGTCACCGTGTACCGCAAATACCTTGCCGTGCAGGCGAAGACCGATGTCGACCAGGTGCGGGTGCGGCTCGACACCGTCACCCACGCCGGCACCGCCCTGCACGCGGCCGCCGCCCTGCGCACCCGCCGTGACACCGAACGCGCCGCCGCCGAGACCCGCGCCGAGGACGCCGACCGCGCCTACGAACAGGCCCTCGCCGACCGCGAGACACTGCAGCGCTCCAGCGCCTACGAGGGCAAGCAGCAGCTCGACGATCTCGCCGACGCGGTGCGCCGGCTCGAGACCTCCTCCGCCGTGCACCACGACAAGGCGCTGAAATCCCGTCAGACCGTGGACCAGCGGCTCGAGGAATCCGAGCGCGCCCAGGCCGCGGTCGCGAACGCCGGCTCGGCGCTGGCTCGCGGCGAGGACGAATTGCGTTCGGTCGCCGAGGAAGCCGGCATTCCGTGGACCACGCTGCCGGAGTCCGCGCGCGCCGACCACCTCACCACCACGGTCCGCTCGCACGCCGAGGAGCGCGACGGCGATGTCCGCGCGGTGCGCCGCGCGCTGACCCTGGTCGACCAGGCCGCCACCGAACGCACCCGCGCCGAACGGGCGTCGGGCCGCGCCGTCGAACTGCGCGACGCGGCCGCCGCCGAGCTGGCCGAGGCCGAAGCCACCGTGGCCCTGGCCCGTTCGAACACCGCGGTCGCCCTGCGCGACTGGTGGGACACCCACCGCGAGGTCTACTCCCCCATCCGCGACGGCCTTTTCGAGGCCCTGAACGAGTCGCTCGGCGACGTCGGCGCCGAGCCGGACCTGGCCGTCCCCGCGACCCCGGCCGAAGTGCTGGCCGAGCGCACCGAGCCGCTGACCGAGGAGATCCGGGGACGGCGGCAGGAGGCCCGCACCCGGGCCGCCCAGGCCGCTGCCCGGGCCGGCGAGCTGCGGGCCGAGCGGGAGCGGGTCGCGGCCGAACGCGATGACGCGCCACCGGCTTTCGCCGCGCGGACCGATGTCCGGCCGGAGCGGTCCGGCGCGCCACTGTGGCGCCTGGTCCGCTTCGCCGACGGCGTCGGCGCACCGGAGGCCGCCGGCATCGAGGCCGCGCTGCAGGCCGCTAATCTGCTGGACGCCTGGGTGACCACGGAAACCGAACTGCCGCAACACGCCTCGGACCAGTTCCTGGTTCCGCTGCCGCCCGCGCAGCGGCCCACCGGACGCACCCTCGCCGATGTGCTGGTCGTGGAGGACGATTCGCCGTCGCTGACGGTGCCGCGCGAGATCGTCGCCGGGGTACTCGCCTCCATCGCCCTGCACGACTCCCCGCACGCGACGCCCACCGGCGCGGGAGCGGACAAGGCGCACATCGTCTCCGGGGCGGCCGCGCAGGCGGTCGGTCCCGAGGGGCAGCTGACCATCGCGACCGACGGCCGCTATCGCCAAGGCGTACAGGCCGGTCGGCATTTCAAGACCGACGCCGAATTCGTGGGCACCACCGCCCGCGCCCGGCGACGCGAACTGCGGCTGGCCGAGCTGGCCGCTGCCGTCGAATCGGCCGTCACCGAGGCCGAGACCGCCCAGAGCGAGGAGCAGGGCGCTACGGCGGAGCTGGGGCGGATTTCAGCCGCCGCCAAGGCGCTTCCGCGCACCACCGCCGTCACCGCCGCCCTGCGCGGCGTGGCCGAGGCGGCGGGCATGCTGCGATCCCGGTCCGAGGCCGCGGCACAGGCCGAGCGGGATCTGGATCAGGCCGTGACCGAATACGGCAACGCGGACAAGAAGGTCCGTGCCATCGCGGCCGACCACCGCGCGCCCCGCGACCCCGCCGAACTGGACGCGCTGGCCGCCGCGGTCCGGCATTTCGAGAACGCCGGCACCGCGCTGCTGCGCTTGCGCGGCGACCACCAGCGCGAGCACGAGCGGGCCCGCGAGGCCGGCGACCGCCTCGACGAATCCAAGGATCTGGCCGAGGCGTTCGCCGAGGAGGCCGAGGCCGCGCGCGCGGGATACGAAGAGCAGCTGCGCAAGCTGGAGACGCTGCGCGAGGCGCTCGGCGCGGGCGCCGCGGACATCGATCGCGAACTCGAGTCCGCGCGCGAACGCATCGACGCCGCGCGCGCCGAGCAGAAGACGGCCCGCAAGGCCGCCGCCGAGGCCATCGAGGCGGTCGGCGCCGCCGAGGGCGCGCACCGCGCCGCCCATGACACCCTGGGCACCGCGCTCACCGAATTGCTCTCCGACGTCCGCCATCTCGCCCCCTACGCGCGTCCGGACCTGCTGAGCCTGCTCGGTGCGCCCGCGGACAGCCGCTGGCCCTCCAGCGACGCCGCCTGGTCGACCCCCGAGCAGCTGCTGTACCGGATCGAGAACGGCGACCCCGAACAGGAACCCACCGTGCTGCCCGCCGAGGTGGCCGCTCTGTTCGAGAACCTGGCCACCGCAACCGCTTCGGTGCGTGCGGGCGAGGCGGCGCGCAAAGCGACCCGCAGCGCGGTCACCACCGCCCTGCAGGAGTTCGACGCCGCCCTGGCCGCCGCCCGCCAGGACTACCGCCTGCACTGGGACGCCGCCGACGGTCTGACCGTGGTGCAGGTGCACGACGACCACGGCCTGTCCTCCCTCGCCGATTTCGCCGAGCGCATCGGCGCGGCCCGCCGCGATCAGGAACTGCTGCTCACCGACGCCGAACGCCGCATCCTCGAGGACGCGCTGCTGACCGGTCTGGCCCAGCAGATCCACGAACGCACCTCCGACGCCCGCGATCTCATCTCCCGCATGGGCGCGGAGATGAAGCAGCGGCGCATGTCCTCGGGCAACACCATCGGGGTGCACTGGGTGCTGGCCGACAACCTCTCCGAGCCGGCGCGCGCGGTCTGCAAGCTGCTCGATCGCGACTCGGCCGACCTCACCCCCGAGGACCTGTCCACCGTCCGCGCCTATTTCGCCGCCGAGATCCGCACCGCCCGCGCCGCGCATCCGGAACGCTCGTTCCCCGAGATCCTCGCGGCCACCCTCGATTACCGCACCTGGCGGGTGTTCTCGTTCACCATCCTCACCGCCGACGGCACCGAGGACCGCCTCACGGTGGCCCGCCACAGCGCGCTCTCGGGCGGCGAACAGTCGGTCTCACTGCATCTTCCGCTGTTCGCGGCCGCGCACGTGATGCTCGATTCGGCCGACCCGCAGGCCCCGCGGCTGCTGGCGCTGGACGAGGCGTTCGCCGGTGTCGACGACAACGGCCGCAGCGAACTGCTGGGCCTGTCGGTGCAATTCGACCTCGACCTGTTCATGACGGGGTACGACCTGTGGATCACCTACCCGCACGTTCCCGCCTGCGCCCACTACGATCTGGCGCACTCCGCGGCCGAGAACACCGTCAGCGCCACGCTGCTGGTGTGGGACTCCGACGATCTGCTCGCCGAGCACGACGGCACCGACCTCACCTCCGCGCTGGGTTCCCCCAACCGCCGCCGCCTGCCGCACGGCCTCGAGGGCGCGATCCCGATGGACGAGGAACTCGAACTGACCAATTGACCGGATTCGGGTGTCGGCAACCCCACTGGACACGGCCTCGAGCAGCGCAGTCGTACTGCCCTGACGGACACCCGATTCCGCGTGTCGCAACGCGGCGCGCCGTAAGGATTGGACCGACGGCAAACCAACAGTTTCGCGGTTGGGCCTGTATGGACTAGAAATGTCTTCCGTGCCTACCGGAATCACGTGTCAGCCATCGGGAGTCCTCGGACGGGGGACCAATTGACGATCGAAAACCCTCGCGAGGACGATGTCACCCAGCTGGCGCTACGCGTCGAGAAGGCGCGAGGCCGGCTGGCCTATCAGTACGATCCCGCGCTGACCGACGCGCTGTCGGAGAACGAGCTCGTCGCCGAGCGTGACCTCGCCGAGCGTATTCGCGAACAAGAGCGCGCCCAGCGCTGGAAGTACGCCGAAGCCACCGCCGCCGCCGCGGACCGCGCCCGCCAGACCACCGAAGAGATTGAGAAGGCAGACATTCGCGACTTGCTGCTCGCTCGCAAGGCGATCGCCGCACAACGGCGGGAATCGAGCCCGCACGCCAAACTGGCGTCGCTGTACAAGCATCGGGCGTGGAGCCAGCGTGCGCTCGCCGGTGTGGTCGCGGCCGGAATGCTCTGGTCCGCGGTCAACGTGCAGCACAACATCGCTCCCGGCGGACCCAGCGATCCCCTCTACTGGTTCAGCTACCTGCTCGAAGGCATGATCAGCGTCTGCCTCGTGATCATCATGATCGGCACCAACAAGGTGGCCGAGTGGGGTGTGATCGACAGCCGCCGCCAGGTCGTGGTGGCCGAGATGGCGCTGCTGAGCCTGACCGTCATCCTCAACACCTACCCGTACCTGAAGAACGGCAGCTGGTACGACGTCGCGGTGCACGCCATCGCGCCGGTGATGATCGGCGTGGCGCTGCTCATCCACAATGCCGCGGCCTCCCGGTACGGGCTGGCCATCGTGCGCGCCACCGATCAGATCCGGGACCTCCCGGATCCGGGCGAGCAGATCCGCCGTGCCATGCCGACCGTGGTCGCCTGGCCGACCCGCCCCACCCCGCCGTCGGCCTCGGCCGGCCCCGCAGCACTGACCGCGGCTCCGGCCGAGGCCGACAAGACCGTTGATGCAGAACCCCAAGTGGTCGAGACGCGACCCACCGCCAAGGCCGAAAGCCAGGCGGAACCCGCGAAGCCTGCGGACAAGGAGCGTCGCTCGGCGACGGGCAAAAGTCGCAAGTCCGAAGAGGACGAACGGTCTCCGCTCGCCGATCTGACCGATCCCGTCCCGCCGCTGAACGTCTATGACACCGGCCAGTTCCGCATCGCCGAAACACTCGAGCAGGAACTCGCCGAACTGCAGGCCGCCCGCCGCCGCGCCCGCGCCGCGTCGCGCTCCCGCAACGGCAGCTCCATCGACGACTGAGCGTCGTCGAATCGAATCGACCCCGGTGCCGCCAGCTGCGGCACCGGGGTCGATGTTTTCGTGCTCCGGGTCAGTGACCGTCCTGGTGCGCGGTCTCGGCCGGCACCACGATCGCCGAGCGCGGCTGCGCGGGAGTGCCCGCGTGCTGCAGGTAGCCCAGCCACCCGGTGCCGACGAAGACGGCGAGCAGCACCGCGGTCGGCAACTCGAAAAATAGCCAGCTGGTGGCGAAGACGACATCTCTGAGTGGATGGGCCGGACGCCGGGTGACTCGGACGGGTGGGCGCTGGTGCCGGAGCGTGCCGTGATTCGTACGGTACTGCCTGCCCTGCCTGCCCACCATGCCTCCGTTGCTGAAGAAGTGCCGAACTCAGGAAGTCGAACCCGCGGCATGCGCATAGAGGTGGTCGAGCGGTCGCCGTGCGGACTCGCACCAGGCAGTATGCCCAACGCCACGGACCTGTGGGTCGGAATGACCGAATCTTCGGGTGGGGCTGCCGGATTGCCGTCGACTAACCGGACAATCCCGAAAAATCCCGCAGTACAACGTGATTGCGATCGGCACAGCTGCCCAGTGCGTGATCGGGATGCAAACCCAGGTACTGGCTGCGGGTCCGGGTACTCCAGCGCCGTGCCGACTCCGAGCGCGTCTTCCAGAAGTTGACCATGTAACCGCCCTCGTAGATCCGGATCAGGGTGTACCCGCCCGGATACTCCTTCACCGCGCCCACCTCGAGGAACTCGACCCCGATCCCGGAATCGGGACGACTGCGCCGATTCCGGTGCGTGTGCCCGCTGTGGTGCAGGAACACGCCGGGCGCGCTCGCGTACAGGCGATGCAGCGCGGCCGCGTTGGCGCGGTCCAGCACGAAACCCGGACCGCCCGGATTGCTCACCGCCGCATGCCTGGTCACCGGGTGGTGCCCGAAAATCAGTGTCGGCCGCTCGGGTTCGCCGCGCAGCAGCTCACCCAGGTGCGCGAGCTGCGCGGGCGCGAGGGTGCCGCCGGCGCCACGCACCCGGGTGGTGTCGAGGCCGATGATCCGCAGTCCGCCCGCGAAGTATTCGAGCAGGCGGTCGCGCGGATGAAAAACGTTGCCCCAGTGGTCGGTCTCCTCCGGAGGCCGCACGTCGTGATTTCCGCGGCACACGAAGTAGTCCCGGCCCAGTTCGCCCCAGTCGTCGAGCTGGGCCCGCACGCCGAGGGCCTGCTCGGCCGTGCCCGAATCGGTCAGATCGCCCGCCACCACCAGGTGGTCCGCGGCCCGGTCCGGCAGGCGCAGGTCCTCGAGCAGGGCATGCAGCATGAATTCGGGGTATTCGTCGGTGCCGTGCCGCACACCCTCGAACAGCCCCGCGAACAGGCCGCTGGCCGGTTCGCCGTAGTGCAGATCATTCGCGAGGGCGATGGTGCGGATGAGCCGTCCGGGCGGCGGGGTGGCTGTCGTGAACACACCGGTGGATTCCGGGGTTCCGGATCTACGGGTCACCAGCGTGCGGGCGGGCACCGCGCGGCGACCGTCGGAGTACGCCTCGAATCGGTAGGCGCGTCCCGGTTCCAGGCCCCGGATCTCGGCGTAGTGGTAGGGGGTTCGCAGCCCCTCGAAGAACCAGGTGCGCGGGACGCCGCGCGAGTCAGCGGGGGTGATCCGCACCTCGGTGTCGGCGGGGACCGGCCGCAGTCGCCCGGCCCGGTTGCGAGCCCGGGTGGTCCAGGTCAGGACGGCCGAATGATCGGTCACCGTCACCAGTTCCAGATCCGAGGCCACCACCGTCTCGCGCGGGGTGCGGGTCCGGTCGGCGAACACCGGGCGCGGTGTCCGCACGGCGACCGCCGCCGCCCCGCTCGCGGCGTTGGCCAGCCACATGGTTCGAAGTCGCGGTTCCAGCATCACATCTCCGTCCGCTGTGCTCCCCCACAAGCGACGGTAGAGCGACCAGTTGAACCGCCAGATGCCCGGACATGACCGAACGGCTTCCGATTCCGGAATTCAGGTCATCTCCGGGCAGCGGCGCATCAGAACGGCTTGGTGGGCAGGTACTTTCCGTCCAGGGTGATGACCGCGCGCTCGCCGCCCTCGGGATCGGCGACCTTCTTGACATCGAGCTTGAAGTTGATGGCGGAGATGATGCCGTCGCCGAACTGCTCGTGCACCAGGGCCTTCAGCGTGGTGCCGTACACCTGGAGCATCTCGTAGAAGCGGTAGATGGTCGGATCGGTGGGCACGCCGCCGGGAATCGAGCCGCGCAGCGGAATGGTCTGCAGCAGCTTGGCCGCGTCGGCGTCCAGGTCGAGCAGCTCGGCCACGGCCAGGGCCGACTTCTCCGGCAGCGGGTGCTGGCCGAGGATGGCGGCGGTGGTGAAGGCGGGCGAGAGCCCGGCCGCGTCGGCGATCTGCTGCCAGGTCAGATCCTTGGCGATCTTGGCGGCGACGGCGGCGTCGGCGAGGGCTTCGCGGGCGGTGGGATCGAACTGTGCGTGCACCATGGTGGCGTCTCCTTCTGGTGAGGGTTTTCGGGGGAATCAGGCGGCGAGGGTGGTGAAATCGCCGTCGGCGTCGAGCGCCTCGACGCGCCCGGTGCCGATGTCGTACACCCAGCCGTGCAGGGTGAGGGTGCGCCGGGACAGGGCCCGGGCCACCGCGGGATGCGTGGCGAGGTTGGCCAGTTGTGCCACCACATTGTGGCGAACCAGCGCGGAAACCGCTGCGGCGCCGGTGATCTCGGGATCGATGGCGGCCCGGGCGGCGTCGGCGTGCCGCAGCCAGCCCGCGACCGCGGGCAGACCCGAGAGGTCCTGTCCCTCGGCGAGCGCGGTCATCGCACCGCAGGCCGAGTGGCCGCACACCACGATGTCACTGACACCCAGCACGCCCAGCGCGTACTCGATGCTCGCGACCACACCGCTGGCCGCGCCCGGGGTGTGCGGCGGGACCAGGTTGCCGGCGTTGCGGATGACGAACAGTTCACCGGCTTCGGCGGAGGTGATGAGTTCGGGCACCACCCGGGCGTCGGAGCAGCCGATGAACAGCGCGCCCGGGCGGTGGTCGCCGGCCAGGCGTGCGAACAGGCCCGCCTTCGCGGGGAAGACATCGCGCTGGAACCGTCCGAGACCGTCGGCGAGGTTCGGCATGGGAACTCCTTCCGGGTGCGGCGGCCTGGTGTGGACCGATGCCATTCACCCTGCCCGAACTGCGGCTATAGTGTCCAAGACTTGATATCGATCGGTCCGATTGCTGTCGTCTATAGTCGGGCTGTGACCCCGGAACTACGGCATCTGCGCTACCTGCTCGCGGTCGCCGAGCACGGCAATTTCACCCGCGCGGCCGAGGACCTGCATCTATCTCAGCCCACGCTGTCGCAGCAGATCCGCCAGCTCGAGCGGCTGGTCGGGGTGCGACTGCTCGACCGCACCGGCCGGTCGGTCCGGCTGACCGACGCCGGAGCCGTCTACGCCGACCACGCCCGCCGCGCCCTGCGCGAACTCGCCGCCGCGGACCGCGCCGTCCACGATGTCGAGGACCTCGAGCGCGGCACCCTGCGCCTGGCGGTCACCCCCACCTTCACCCCGTATCTGATCGGCCCCCTCGTCGCCGAATTCCACGCCGGGCATCCCGGCATCACCCTGGAGGTCAGCGAATCCGCCCAGGACGCCATGGAACTGGCGATCCTCGCCGACGACATCGACCTCGGCATCGCCTTCCTGGGCGCGACCACACCTGGCATCGCGGCCACCCCCTTGTTCGAGGAAAGCCTCAGTCTGGTCGTGGGCGAACACAACGCGACTGCCTCGCCCCTCCCGATCGCCGACCTGGCCGACCAGGAACTAGCGCTCCTCAGCCCCGATTTCGCCACCCGCGGCCACGTCGACGACTACCTCCGCGCCCACGGGGTAACCCCGCGAATCGCCGTGCACGCCAATGCCGTCCAGTCCGTCATCGAGATTGTCCGCGGCACCACCCTGGCCACCGTCCTCCCGCCTGCCATCGCCGCATCCCACCCCGGCCTGCGCCCGGTCGACCTCGATCCTCCGATGCCGACCCGTACCGTCGCCCTGCTGCGCCGCGAGCCGGCCCACCAGCCCGCCGCCGCCCGCGCCTTCACCGACCTGACCCGCCGGTGGGTGAGTGACCGGCTCCCACCCCCACGAGTCCCCGACACGCCCCGCGATTGATGGCCCGCTTCGCGAAACCTCGAGTCGAAGCCTCGGCCGGATCTACTCTCGACGCAGGGCCCGGCATCCGCGCGGGCCGCTACCCCGAAAGGAGATCGTCATGGCCGTCGCCGTCATCGTCGAATTGGACGACACCACGGTTGCACAGTACGACTCGATTCTCGAGATCTTGGGGTTCACACCGGGCGGCCCCATGGCTGCGGGCGGCCTGTTCCACTGGGTGACCGCCGCGGACGGCGGCGTCCGGGTCACCGATGTCTGGAACTCGGCCGACGATTTTCAGCGCTTCGCGAACGAACAACTGGCGCCGGCGCTCCAGAAGGCGGGGGTGGCCAATGAGCCCCGCATCAGCTTCGAGGCGGTCCACAACTTCCTGACCGCCGGCTGAGGCTCCCCCGCGCCGGTCGATTCGGCCGGCGCGGGTCCCAGCGACAGCGCGGACGGCAATGCTCGCACTCGGGTACGGTTGTCTGGTTCCGAATGTTGCTGGGGCACATAATCGCTAGGGGCCTTCATGTCGGCGCTGGGACGACCGGGCTGGGTGCTCGCCGGCCGCTACCGGTTGATCGAGAAGCTGGGCAGTGGCGGATTCGGGACCGTCTGGAAAGCGCGCGACGAGCAGTTGCGTCTCGATGTCGCGGTGAAGGAAGTACTGCTCCCGTACACCGAATCGAGCACGGAGCACGCCGAGCGAGTCGCGCGCGCCGAACGCGAGGCCCGCAATGCCTCACGGCTGCACCACCATCCGAATATCGTCGGTGTCCTCGATGTCGTCACCGAGGGCGTGACGCCCTGGATCGTCATGCGCCTGGTGTCCGGCCGATCCCTGAAACAGAAACTCGACAGCGACGGGCCGGTGACCGTCGAGGAGGCCACCACCATTGCCGCCGCATTGTTGCAGGCCCTGCGGGCCGCCCATGATGCCGGCGTGGTCCACCGCGATGTCAAGCCGGGCAATATCCTGCTCGCCACCGGTGGCGAGGTGCTGCTCACGGATTTCGGAACCGCCCGCCACCATTCCGATCACACGCTGACCGCCAAGGAGACGATCATCGGTTCGTTCGAGTACATGGCGCCCGAACGCATCGACGGCGAGGACTCACCGGCCGGGGACCTGTACTCCCTCGGTGTCACGCTCTACCACGCGGTGGAGGGGGTTTCCCCATTCCGTCGCGACACCATTCACGGAACCATGAAAGCGGTGATGTTCGCAGCGGCGCCCGCACCCGCTCGCGCCGGGCAACTCGTCCAGCTCCTCACCCGGCTGATGAACAAGAAGCCGGAGTTACGCCCCTCCATCCCCGAGACACTGACCCTGCTCGCGGCTCGGACGCCGGCGGCGCTCGCACCGAAACCGGAAGCACCCAAGGGTAATTCACGATCACCGGGAGCCGGCCGCAGGCGTGGCGAGGTCGGCCAGTTACTGGCCCGTGCCCGCGATCATCAGAAGCGCGGCGATATCGGTGAAGCCGAACGGCTACTCCGTCAGGCCGCAGCGATGAACGACGCCCTCTCCATGTCCTTCCTGGCGCGACTGCTCGAAAACCGCGGCGCCCGTACCGAAGCCGAACGCTGGTACCGCAAGGCCGCCGAGAGCGGCGAAACGCTCTCGATGCTCACCCTGGGCCATATGTACATGAAGACGGGTGACCTCAGCCAAGCCGCCTACTGGTACCGCCGCTACGTCGACCACGGCCACGTCCTCGGAAAGATCCACCTGGCAGCGGTTCACGAGGCCCGGGGCGAGGACGACCGAGCCGAACTCCTCTACCGCCAGGTGGAACAAGATGGCGACATGATCGCCCTGAAAGCGTTGGGCGACCAATGGAAGTCCATGGGCCGCACCGACGCCGCCAAACGTGTGTACCGCAAATCCGCGCAAGCCGGCTACGCCCCCGCGAAGGCAGCCCTCGAGAGTCTGCCCCCGCGCTAGGCGAGCCTCGGCACGGCGCGCGCTAGGCCTGCCCGGTTTCGAAGCGGCTGATCTTCCCATTGTCGACGGTGAACCGCCAAGCGGTGCGCATCGCACCCCAGGTGTCGTTGCGGTAGTTGGCGACCAGGCCCAGCCCGTCGCCTGTTTGTGTCAACACATCCATATGCCCAGCCGACGAGAAGATCTCGCGTTCGGCCCAGTCCGCGAAATCGCGGTCCGAACCATCGTCGGACATCGTCGCCCCGGGCGTGAGGGTCGATTCCAAGGCCTTGCGGTCGCCCGCATTCACCGCAGCAACGAACGCACGCACCGCAGGGTCTGTCAGCTGATCGAGGGCGATACTCATGAGTTCACTCCCTTGCATCGACAAGCGATTGACTCGACGATCCGATGATCGCACGCCGAGCCATCACATGATCGGCCACCCTCGTCAGCCGCATCAGGGCTCTGCCGACCAACGATCGTCAGCCGCCCCACCCGCCCTGCCTGAAGGAGTTGTCGCGGTTCAAGTCGACCATGACTCGACCGATCGAGGCGAACGTCTGATCGCTCAACTGAACGGTGCAGCGTCGACGGCGCAACCGGTTCCGGCCAGCGGCAGTTCGGTGCTGAACAGGTAGTCGCGTTTGACGCGCTCGGCGCAGGTGCTGGCCACATACATGCTGCTGTGGCCCATGCCTTCGATCGTCACGACCTGCGCCCGCGCCAGCTGAGCGGCTCCGGTGACCGCGCCCTGCAAAGGCGTCGCCGGATCGAATCTGCTGTTCAGCACCAGGATCGGTGCGGCGGTGCGGCGATTCCACGGGCCGGTGTAGCGGTCGGCGTCACGAGCCTGCCAGAACGCGCACGCCATCATGTCGAAGACGCCGATGCGGCCGAAGTACGGAACTCGCATATCCTCGGTGATCGCGGTGCGGCTGTAGATGCCGAGATCGGTGGGGACGGCGCTGTCCACGCACTGGGTCGTGTAGAAGGCCTCGGTGCGATTGCCGGTATAGGACTCTCGATCTGCGATGGGCACAATGCCCGGCCACGAGGTGCCCGCGTCGAACAGCATCTGCAACAGCGTCGCGAGCTGCGGATAGGTGTCCGGGCGCGAAAGGTTCGCCGCCGCATTGATTATCGACGAATAGGTGAAGGTCTCTCCCGCCATCCGAATCGGCGCCAGCCGCGCCCGCTCCGCGAGCACCGGCCACTTCAGTGCGGGATCACCGGCCGAGAACGCACACTTCGGACCCGCCGCGGCGCAATCGCGCAGGAACGCATCGAATGTCGTGGCGATACCCGCGGCCACATTCTGGCGGGTATCCACCGGAACCGTATCGCCCTGTCCGCCATGGCCGTTCACACTGCCGTCGAAATCCATCGACCCGTCGAACACCATGGCCCGAACCCGGCCGGGGAACATATTGGCGTAGGTCGCGCCGACCAGGGTCCCGTAGGAAATACCGTGATAGGTCAGCTGCGCGTCACCGACCGCGCGCCGCAGCAGCTCCAGATCCCGCGCGGTATTGGCGGTCGAGGCGTGGTCGAGAACCGGCCCGGCCAGCGCGCGGCAGCGGTCGGCCAACTCCTGGTTCCGGCCATAGAAATCCGCCTCCCCGGCCTGGTCACCCGGCATGTCCGGGAAGGATCCGAGAAACGCGAGCTGCTCGGTGGTGTTCGGAAAGCACCGGGCCGCCGCACTCCGCGCCACCCCGCGCGGATCCCACGACACGATATCGAACCGCTCCCGCAGCTCCGCCGAGAACAACCACGGCCACCGCGCCCGCTCCCGTAGTCGATCCACGCCCGACGGCCCCGGCCCACCGAAGTTGACGAACAGCGTCCCGCTCCGGCTACCGGGATCGGTGGCAGGCAATTTGATCACCGCCAGCTCGATCCGATCCTCCTGCGGCCGGTGATAGTCCAACGGCACCGCGGCAGTCGAACACTCGAACCCCTCGGCACAGTCCACCCATTGCAGCACAGGCGCTACGGCTGCCTCCGCGAGCGAATCCTCATAGGGATCCGCCCCCTCGGCCGCCGGCACCCCCACCAACCCCGCGAACACCACCATGCAGGCCACCACCCGAAATCGCCGAAGCCCACTGCGCCCCAAACCCAAACCCACTGACGACACCTTCCGAACACCGACAACCCAACGCCCGCCCCACCCTGCTCTGGTCTGGCGCATCTCCGGCGGCCAGCAAAGTGAACCGCAATAGTGTCCCACCGTCAGCGGCGGTCTCGAGATCGAAGTGGATCTGATCATCAGGTCTGCTGGTCCGTGGGACTCCTACCTGGGATCAGCGGTCGCTGGCGTCGGGGAGACGGACCGGGCACGCGGTGTCGGGAGCGGTGGCCAGCTCGAAGTGCCACCACTCATTGTCGTACATCCTGCAGAGCCCCCAGTGGGAGCCGTTGTCCTCCAGCCATTGCGCGCCCTCGCGCGGGCCGACGTCGATGGCTTGGCCGGTGACGTGGGTGGATTCGGACGGCGGCAGGACCCAGCGGCGGGCGGCCTCCGGGCTGCCGTAGGTCTGTAATCCGTCCTCCCACAGGGCTTCCTGTTCGGCGGGGGTGCGGTAGCCGGAGGTGATCCAGAGGGTGACGCCCGCGGCGCTCGCGTCGTTGGCGGCGGCCGCGTACGCGGCGGCGAGGCGGGGGTCCAGACCCTCGATGCCGCCGGCGATAGCCTTGGCGTTCGGGATGTCCGCGCCGGCCTGCGTCGTGTCCGAAATCGGTTCGGCGGCAGCGCGAGCCGCGGTCACCGCGCTGACGGACCCGCCGACCAGCCCCGCGCTCGCCAGGACCGCCAGCGCCGCGACCCGTCGTGCGCCGGCGGGCCGCCGCTGGACTGCCATGTCAGGACCGACAACGCGCATCCGCTTGCCTCCAGGCTCGATGTTCAGCTTCGGGTATACCCGAACCGGCCACCCGGTCCGAATGGTTCGCGAACTCTCGTGCCCGCCAGACGTTTCCGCGTCTCAGCCCTGCCTCCTCGGTTAGACGCGCTCCTTGGAGCGCTCGCGCACGCGCAGCGCGATCGGCTTCGAGGTCTCGGCGAAGAAGTCGTTGCCCTTGTCGTCGACGACGATGAAGGCGGGGAAGTCCTCGACCTCGATCTTCCACACGGCTTCCATGCCCAGCTCCGGGTATTCGAGCACCTCGACGGACTTGATGCAGTCCAGCGCCAGTCGCGCGGCGGGGCCGCCGATGGAGCCGAGGTAGAAGCCGCCGTGTTCCTTGCACGCCTTGGTGACCTGCGCGGAGCGGTTGCCCTTGGCCAGCATGACGTGCGAGCCGCCCGCGGCCTGGAACTGGTCGACGTAGGAGTCCATGCGACCGGCGGTGGTGGGGCCGAAGGAACCGGAGGCGTAGCCGTCGGGGGTCTTGGCCGGTCCGGCGTAGTAGACGGCCATGTCGCGCATGTACTGCGGCATCGGCTCGCCCGCGTCCAGGCGCTCCTTGATCTTGGCGTGCGCGATGTCGCGGGCCACGACCAGCGGGCCGGTCAGCGACAGGCGGGTCTTGACCGGGTACTTCGACAGCTCGTCGCGGATCTCCGACATCGGCCGGTTCAGGTCGATCTTGACCACGTCGCCGCCGAGGATGGCGTCGGTCTGCTCCGGAAGGTACTGCGCCGGTTCACGTTCCAGCTGCTCCAGGAACACGCCCTCGGGGGTGATCTTGGCCAGCGCCTGGCGGTCCGCCGAGCAGGACACCGCGATGGCGACCGGGCAGGACGCGCCGTGCCGCGGCAGGCGGATGACACGCACGTCGTGGCAGAAGTACTTGCCACCGAACTGCGCGCCGATGCCGAAGGACTGGGTCAGCTTGAAGACCTGCTCCTCGAGCTCGAGGTCGCGGAAGCCGTGCGCGGCCATCGAACCCTCGGTCGGCATGTTGTCGAGGTAGTGCGCCGAGGCGTACTTGGCCGTCTTCAAAGCGAATTCGGCCGAGGTGCCGCCGATCACGACCGCCAGGTGGTACGGCGGGCAGGCCGCGGTGCCCAGCGAGCGGATCTTCTCGTCGAGGAACTCCAGCATGCGATCGGGGTTCAGGATCGCCTTGGTCTCCTGGTACAGGAACGACTTGTTGGCCGACCCGCCACCCTTGGCCATGTACAGGAACTTGTACGACGGCTGCGCGGGATCACCCTGGTTGGAGTACAACTCGATCTGCGCGGGCAGATTGTTGCCGGTGTTCTTCTCGTCCCACATATTGATCGGGGCGAGCTGCGAGTAGCGCAGGTTCAGCTTGGTGTAGGCGTCGAACACGCCGCGCGAAATCCATTCCGCGTCATCGACTCCGGTGAGCACGCCCTCGGACTTCTTGCCCATCACGATGGCAGTTCCGGTGTCCTGGCACATGGGCAGGATCCCGCCGGCGGAGATATTGACGTTCTTCAGCAGATCCAACGCCACGAACCGGTCGTTGCCGCTGGACTCGGGATCGTCGATGATCTTGCGCAGCTGCGCCAGGTGCGCCGGCCGCAGGTAGTGGCTGATGTCGTGCATCGCCTCCGCGGTCAGCATCCGCAGCACCTCGGGCTCGACCTGCAGGAACGTCCGGCCGTTCGCCTCGAACGTGCTCACGCCCTCGGTGGTGAGCAACCGGTACGGAGTGTCGTCCTTGCCGGTGGGCAGCAGATCCGAGTACAGGAAATCAGGCGCGGTCACGAATCGCACTCCTCGAGCAGGGCTGGGGCTGGTCAGCCGACGGTTCAAGCACAGTGACTCTATCCAGCACCCGGCGAGCGCCCGCCGACAGGTATAGATTGCGCCGCGCAGAGGTGTGGGTCTCCTCGCCCGCAGGTACAGGTTGCACCTTCAACCGAGCAGGTGTTACCTGTGCATGATGTGCTTGTCGGCGGCGGGGAGGACTTAGCATGAGTGCGGAACCCGGGAGTGGAACTGTGGCGCAAACCCGTTGGCTCGATGATGTCGAGATGCGAGCGTGGCTGGGTTTCGTGTTCACCCGCGATCTGATCGCCGCCGCGGTCGGGCGCGATTCGCTGCGTGCGTCCAATCTGACCTACGTGGAGTACACCGTGCTGGCCCGGCTCGCCGATGCCCCCGACCATCGCCGCAGCTTCGCCGAGCTGGCCGCGGTGCTGGAATGGTCGCAGAGCCGACTCTCACATCAGATCACCCGGATGGAGAAGCGGGGGCTGGTGGCGCGCGAATCCATTCCCGACGACGCCCGCCGCACCGCCGCGGTGCTCACCGACAAGGGCGTGCAGGTGCTCGATTCGGCCGCACCCGCCCACGTCGACAGTGTCCGCCGCCACATGGTCGATGTGCTCGATCGTGGCCAGCTGACCGCCCTGGCCGACATCTACGACACCCTGCTGGCCCATCATCGCGGAATCGACGCCCGCGGCCGGCACACCTGAGCGCGAAATCCACCCGCCGACCTCGGTTTGGTTTGGCACCCATCGGGTAGTGGGTAAGACTAGGCTCGGCACCGGCTTCCGACGTTGGTCGGCACCGAGCGCACGGCTGGTTACCCGGCCGTGGAAGTGAGCACCCGACCTGGCCTTAGCGAAAGGGGCAGGAGTTTCCATGTCCGACGTGTCCATCGGTCTCTCGGCGGATTCGCTGCCCGCGGGTCCCGTCGACAATCTGCTTCCGCAGCTCGTCGAACACCTGCGGCAGAACCGCACCGAACTTCGCGAGGAGTGGGCCCGTCGCATCACCGATGCCCAGCTGCTCACCGCCATGACCCCCGAGGAGATCTTCTCCGAGGCCACCTCCGTCTACGACAACTACGTCGAGGTGCTCGAGACCGGTAGCGTCGAGGCGCTGCAGGCCTACGCCCGCGACCTGTCCGAGCGCATCATTCCGCGAGGCGTCGAGACCGACGAGGTCGTCGGCATCGTGCTGCTGCTGCGAGACGTGCTGGCCCGCAGCCTCTTCGAGAAATACCAGACCGACTTCGAGCTGCTGAAACTGGTGCTCGACGCCTACGAACCGGCCGCGAACCGCATCGCCAACACCGTGGCCGTGTCGTTCGTGCAGGAGCGCGAGCGCGTCATCCGCCAGCAGCAGGAAGCCATCCGCGAGCTGTCCACACCCGTGCTCCAGGTGCGTGAACAGCTGCTCATCCTGCCCATCATCGGTGTGCTGGACTCGCAGCGCGCGCGTCAGCTCACCGAGCAGCTGCTGCGCGCCATCCGGGCCAACCGCGCCAAGGTCGTCGTCATCGACATCACCGGTGTGCCGGCGATCGACTCCACGGTGGCCAACCACCTGGTGCAGACCGTCGACGCGTCGGGCCTGATGGGTGCCAATGTCATCATTACCGGCCTGTCGTCGGAGATCGCGCTTACCCTTGTCACGATCGGCCTGGATCTGTCGAAGATGAATGCCGTCGGTGACCTCCAGGGTGGCATCGAGGAAGCGGAGCGCCTGCTCGGCTACGAGGTGTCACGCGTCACCGATCGCGACGGAAGGTAACCCGGGCGGGGCTCATGCCGGTACCCATTCTGAAACAGGGCACCTATCTCATCGCGTCGGTGCAGTCAGCGCTCACCGATGCGGATACCGAACGCCTGCAAGACGATTTGATGACCTATGTCAGCAGATATCGCGCACAGGGCATCATCGTCGATGTCACCGCAATCGATGTAATGGACTCCTTTGCCGCCAGATCGCTGCGTACCATCGCCCACATGACCAAGCTGCGAGGCGCGGAAACGGTCATCGTGGGACTGCAGCCCGAAGTCGCTTTCGCCATGGTGCAATTGGGGCTCACCTTCGAGGGCATGCACACCGCGCTCGACCTCGAAGAAGGTCTGTTCTGGTTGAACAAGAAGACCCAGGGGCGAGGCCGACGAGACGGTCGTGATCGTGGCCGCTGACGACGTGGTGATCGCGGTGACCGTGTCCAACGACATCGTGACCGCTCGGCAAGCGGGGCTGGAGTTGGCTGCCAAACTCGGCTTCTCGCTCTCTGATCGCACCATGATCGCGACAGCCATTTCCGAAGTGGCGCGCAATATCACGAGTTACGCCGGCACCGGGGAGATCCGGCTGGCCGTGCAGGATCGCGACGGCCGGCGCTCGATGGTGGTGCAGGCCAAGGACATGGGCCCCGGCATTCCCGACATCCCGCGCGCCATGGAGGACGGGTTCTCCACCGGACGCGGTCTGGGCCTGGGCCTTCCGGGCTCGCGGCGGCTGATGGACGGCATGGTCATCAACTCCGAGCCCGGCCAGGGCACCCTCGTCGAGATGTGGAAGTGGGTGCCCACCGGTGCGTGAGGACGGAAACATCGGCGCGGTCGAATGGGCCGTCGCCGGGCGCGCCCTTCCCGGGCAACGGGTTTCGGGTGACCGGTCGGTAGTCCTCGACGCGGGCGGCGGGTCGGTGCTGTTCGCCGTGCTGGACGGACTGGGTCACGGCGCGGCCGCCGCGGACGCCTCGGACCGGGCCGCGCAGGTGCTCGCCGAGAACCGCGCCGAGCCCCTGGATGTGCTGTTGCTGCTGTGCCACCGCGCCATGAGCGACACCCGCGGGGCGGCGGTCTCGCTGGCGCTGTTCGATTCTCGCGAGCGCGTGCACTGGCTCGGGGTCGGCAATGTCGAATCCCGCATCGTCGCCGCGGCTCCAGGCAAACCCGCCATCCGCGCGACCGTCCTGCTCACCGGCGGCATCGTCGGCTATCTGCTGCCGCCGAATCTGCAACCGCAGACCGTGCCGGTGCGCCCCGGCGACCTGCTGCTGATGTCCACCGACGGCATCACCTCGAACTTCGCCGACGCCATCGACCTGTCCAAACCCACCGCGGAGATCACCGCCGACATCCTGGCCCGCCACGCCAAGGATACCGACGACGCGCTGGTGCTGGCGGCCCGCCATCGCGGGCAATCCCATCCCTCCCAACCCATTCCGAGTGTGAAGCCATGAGCCCAGCGTGAGTGCCGTCCTGGCCGCTTTCCGCGAGGCGTACGCCGCCGCGCTACGACTGCATCTGCGCGCACCCAATCAGAACACCCTGTCCGAGGGCTACGAGCTCGGACGCCGCGCCCTGGTCGAGGGGGTGAGCATCCTCGATCTCACCGAGCATCATTTCCGGCTGCTCGAACTCGAGGGGCTCGGCTCCGCGCCCGACGGCACCGACCGCAGCGAAGCCGCCCTGGAATTCCTGTTGCAGACCATGGCGGCCCTCGACGTCGCCACCCGCGGCTTCCTCGACGGCACCCGCCGCTACGAGCAACAGCGTTCGCGCGCCGACGATCTCGCCGGTCGCGACGCCTTCCGGACCGCGCTGGTGGAGTCGCTGCAGGACGGGTTCTTCGTCGTCGACGCCGAAGGCACACTGATCGAGGTCAATTCGGCCTTCGGCGCGCTCACCGGATACGGGCCCGACGGCATCCCCTACCCGCTGCCCCACCCCTGGACGGTCGAGGACGCGCCGCGGTACCCGGATCTGGGCACCGAGGCCGCCCGGTTCGTGATGCCGATCCGGCATCGGGACGGGCGGCAGCTGTGGCTGGCGGTGTCGACCTCCTCGCTGGTGAAACCCGAGAACGGGGAACGGGTTTTCGTCGGCACGCTGCGCGACGTCACCGCCGAGCACGATGCCCAAGCCCGCGACCAAGCGGTCTCACGGCTGGCGACGGCGGTCGGCGCGGCCACCAGCGTGGTGGAGGTGCTCACCATCGGGCTGGAGGAACTGCGCCGGGCGGTCGGCGCCGAAGCCGCCGTGGTGTCGGTCTGGCCCAGCCACACCGCGGGACCGGAACTGTATGTCTCCGAGGACAATCCGTACACTGCCGCCGGCCTGGCCCCGCACGTCACCCAGCCCATCCGCCGCCGCGGCGAGGCCGAGACCACCGGCGGCGAGTCCCGGCGCGTGCTCGACGCCCGCGCCCGCGCCCTGCTCGATCGCGCCCGATTGCAGCCCGGCCGCAGCATGTTCGCCATCCCCGAAGGAGAGTCGAGTTCCGAGGGCATCGTCGCGCCGCTGGGCGAGAGCGGCGATTCCGCGTTGTGGCTGCGCTTCGCCGCGCCGCGGGTGATCACCGCTGGTGACTGGGCGCTGTTCTCGCTGTTGGTCGGGCATCTGAGCCTGGCGGTGCAGCGGGCCCGCAACTTCGATCAGGCCCGCTCGACGTCGCTGACCCTGCAACGCGCCATGCTCGGCCCGATCGAACTGCCGCCGCGGTTCTCGGTGCACTACGAGCCCGCGCTGCCGCCGCTCGAGATCGGCGGCGACTGGTACGACGTGGTGCGGTTGGAGGGCGGCGCGATCGGCGTGGTCGTCGGCGACTGCGTCGGGCGCGGTCTGTCCGCGGCCGTGGTGATGGGCCAATTGCGCACGGCCGCACGGGCGCTGCTGTTGCGCGGCGCGGGCCCGGCGCAGCTGCTGGCCGAACTGGACACCGTGGCCGCCCGAATCCCGGGCGCCATGTGCACCACGGTGTGCGCGGCGATCCTGGACCCGGTGCGCGGGCTGGTGCGCTACTCCAACGCCGGGCACATGCCCCCGGTGCTGGCCGAACCCGGCAAACAGGGCCGGCTCCTGGAGGGCGGGCGCGCATTCCCGTTGGCCACCTTCGATATTCCGCGGCGCCCGGAGGCCACCACCGCGATGGCGCCCGGCGCGACCCTGGTGCTGTTCACCGACGGTCTGGTGGAGCAGCGCGGCGTCGACATCGACGACCGCTTCGTGGAGCTGGCCGACGAATTGTCGCGCGGCGCGGGCAAACTGCCGCGCGAGGTGGCCGATTCGGTGCTGTCGCGGCTGCGGCCCAGCGGCGGCTACGACGACGACGTCGCCATGGTGGTGTACCGGCAGCCGCCCCCGCCGCTGCGCCTGGACGTGCCCGCCGACGCGCGCGAGCTGTCACTGCTACGGCGCGCCTTGCGGTCCTGGCTGGCCGCCGCCGCGGTGCCGCACGACCTGGCGGTGGATCTGGTGTCGGCCGCGAACGAGGCCTGTAGCAACAGCATCGAGCACGCCTACCTCGGCGGCGAACCCGGCCGGGTGCAGCTGGCCGCGGACAGCGGCGTGGACTGCCTCACCATCGAGGTGTCCGATACCGGTGTATGGCGGCCGCTGCCCGCGGATCCGGGCAACCGCGGCCGGGGCATCGCCATGATGCGCGCGCTCACCGATCGACTCGACATCGACAATTCCGGTCCGGGCACCCGGGTGCGGATGTCGGTGAAACTCACGGCCGTTTCCTTCTCCGCGGCCGGGAGAATGTGAATCACGGCCTGCCGGCACGTCTTCGGCAGGCGGCCCACCTGCGAGCCAGTGCCGATGTGGCAAACGATGCAGCACGAACGGACGGATCATGGCAGATTTGAACAACGTGACCACTAATTCCGCAGACGGCCACCCCTTCGCCGAAACGATGACCACCTCGGTCACCCAGACCGACGCCGCGACCGTCCTCACCGTGACCGGTGAAGTCGACCTCGCGACCGCCCCCGCCCTGGAGAGCGCGCTCGACGCCGCCCTGGCCGGGCCACCCGCCGCGCTCGTGATCGACCTGACCGCGGTCAGCTTCCTCGCCTCGGCGGGCATGGCGGCACTGGTCAGCGTGCACAAGCGGGCCGGCGACACCCGCCTGGTCGTGGTCGCCGATGGTCCCGCCACCAGCCGGCAGCTCAAGATGACCAGCCTGGACCAGGTGTTCTCGCTGCACTCCACGCTCGACGAGGCGCTGACCGCGCTGGGCTGAGCCGGCGAGCCCGCCGTGTGTGGCGGGGGCTCGCCGAACCGGGCCGATGTACGCAGTCCCGTGAACACGACGAAGCCGAGTCCGGATGACCCGGACTCGGCTTCGTCAGTCGTGTGTGGCGATCAGATGAGCTCGCGCAGCTGCTCGATCAGCTTCACGCGCTCGGCCGCGGTACCAGCCATCGGCACCACGTTCAGGACGGTGACGCCCGCCTCGCGGAACGCGGCGACCCGCTCCTTGACGAACCCGGCCGTACCGATCAGGTTGGTGTCGCGGACCAGATCGTCCGGAACCACCTTGGCGGCCTCTTCCTTGCGGCCCGCCAGGTACAGCTCCTGGATGCGGTCGGCCTCGGCGCCATAGCCGTACTTGGTGGCCAGCGCGTGGTAGAAGTTCTTGCCCTTGGCGCCCATGCCGCCGATGTAGAGGGCCATGTGCGGCTTGAGGCCCTCGCGCCAGCCGTCCACATTGTCGCCGATGGCCAGCGCCGGACCGGCGTAGATGTCGAGGTCGCCGCGCGCCGGATCACGCTTGGCCAGACCGGCTTTCACCGAGTCGCCCCAGACCGCGTCGGCCTTCTCCGGCAGGAAGAAGATGGGCTGCCAGCCCTCGGCCACCTCGGCGGCCAGTTCCACGTTCTTCGGGCCCAGTGCGGCGAGCAGCACCGGAATGTTGTCGCGCACAGGGTGATTGATGAGCTTGAGCGGCTTGCCCAGGCCGGTGCCCTGCCCCTCGGGCAGCGGGACGTTGTAGTACTTGCCGCTGTACTCGAGCCGCTCGCGCTTCCACACCTTGCGGCAGATCTCGAGCGCCTCGCGGGTACGGCCGATGGGGGCGTCGTAGGGCAGGCCGTGGAAGCCCTCGATCACCTGCGGGCCCGACGCGCCCAGACCCAGGATGAAGCGGCCGTCGGAGACGTAGTCCAGGCCGGCCGCGGTCATGGCGGTCAGGGTGGGGGTGCGGGTGTAGAGCTGCAGGATGCCCGAGGCCAGCTGCACTCGTTCGGTCTTCGCCGCGAGGTAGCCCAGCGCGCTGACGGCGTCGAACGAATAGGCCTCGGGCACGAACACGATGTCCAGGCCCGCCCGTTCGAGGTCGGCGACCTCGGCGGCGATCTCCTTGAAGCCGTCGGTGTAATTGATCGACAGTCCGATACGCATGACCCGGACAATACCCAACTATTTGCATACCGACAGCGGGCGGGTTCCCCTATTGGCAACTCGACAGCGGGCGGGTTGCCGGCAGCGTCCCGACGACCGGTAGCGTGGGCGGCGAAATCACCCGAATCCCGGGTAATGCCAGCAGGACTGCCAAGGGAGGCCACCCCGCATGACTCAGGACACCACCACGTTCGGTGACTCGACACTGCGGGGGTACCTGGAGGAGCTGGCAGCCAAGGTGCCCGCGCCCGGCGGCGGCGCGGTCGCGGCGCTGCACGCGGCGCAGGGTGCGGCCCTGGTCGCCATGGTCGCGCGCTACACCACCCGCGCCAAGGACGCCGACAATCGCCCGGTCATCGACCGGATCATCGCCGCCGCCGATGTCGCTCGCGAGCGCTCGCTGGCGCTGGCCGACGCCGATGCGGCGGCCTTCACCGCGGTCGGCGCCGCCTACAAGCTGCCCAAGGAGTCCGAGGCCGAGCAGGCCGCGCGCGCCGAGGCCATCACCGCCGCGCTGTTGCAGGCCGCCCGGGTGCCCGCCGCGGTGGTCGCCGAGGCCGACGAGATCGTCTCTCTCGCAACCGAACTGCTGCCCATCGGCAATCCGAACGTGGTGACCGACATCGGCGCGGCGGCCGATTGCGCGCGCTCGGCGGCCGGCAGCTCGCAGCTGAACATCGCGATCAATGTGGCCTCGCTCGACGGTGCGGCGGGCGCCGAGTTCGCTCCGGTGCTGAAGCAGATCGAGGAAGTCATCGCCCGCGCCGACGCGCTGCACAACGACGTTGTGGTGGCCATCACACGCTGAGCAGCGCGAATCCGCTTGTCGCGGTGCCCCGTTCCGATCCGGAACGGGGCACCGTTTTCGTATCGCCACCTGCACTGTCGGCGTTCGATGCCCTTTACCCCGAGGGCCGATCTGGACAAAGTACCCACGCCGGTACAATTGTCACGAACCGGAAACATTTCCGGATGGTAGTCAAGATCAAGTCATACGCTGATGAACCAGCCCCACACCCTCTCGAAGGGACGGAAGAATGCGGAAAGCGATTCGCTCTCTGTTCGTCGCAAGCTTCGTCGCCGCGGCGGCCGCGTTCGGTTCCGGAGCCGCAGGCGCGGCACTCCCGGCATCCAATCTCCCTGCGGTCCAAGCGATCACGCCGGGCGCAGGTCAGGTGGTCGGTATCGCGGCCCCGGTGACCGTCCAGTTCGCGGACGCGGTCACCGACCGGGCCAAGGCCGAACGCACGGTCGCCGTGCGAGCCGAGAACGCCCTGGCGGGACAGTTCACCTGGCTCGATGACCGGCAACTGCAGTGGACCCCGGATCACTATCTACCGGTGTCGTCTCCGATCACCGTCTCCGCGGGACGTGACAACGTCAAGTTCCAGACCAATGGCGGCACCACCGCCGATGCGGACATGTCGGCGCACACGTTCACGGTCTGGGTGAACGGTGTGGCCCGCACGATGCCCGCGTCCATGGGTAAACCGGGCCGTGAAACCCCGGTCGGCACCTTCCCGGTGATGTCGCGGGAACGCACGGTCACCTTCGACTCGCGAACCATCGGCATCCCGCTCAACGACCCGGAGGGCTACCTGCTCACCGGTGAGTTCGCCGAACGCCTGACCTCGGGCGGCGTCTACGTCCACTCCGCGCCCTGGTCGGTGGATTCGCAGGGCAACTCGAACGTCAGCCACGGCTGCATCAACCTCGCACCCGCCGACGCCGAGTGGTACTACGACAACGTCTCCGTCGGAGACCCCGTCACCACCCACTGGTGACACCGGAGCAGGGCTCCCGCCATCGGCGGGAGCCCTTTTCCTCGTTCTGAGGCTTTTCGCTAGCGAGCGGACTCGGCGGCCTGCACCACGTGGCGCATGAGCAGCGCGGTGGTGACCGGACCGACGCCGCCGGGCACCGGGCTCAGGGCGGCGGCCTTGCCGGTCACCGCATCGGCGTTCACGTCGCCGGTGATGTTGCCGTTGTCGTCCTCGTTGGTGCCCACGTCGATGACAACCGCACCCTCGCGCACGTGATCGGCGGTGATCAGGCCCGCGCGGCCGACCGCGGCGACCACGACATCGGCCGCGGAGGTGACCGCGGGCAGATCGGTGGTGCGCGAGTGGGCGATCGTCACGGTCGCGTTCTCCGCGAGCAGTAGCTGCAGCAGCGGCTTGCCGACCACGTTCGAGCGCCCCACGACCGCGACGTGGCGGCCCGCGAGGGGAATCTGGTGGAACTTGGCCAGTTCCACGACCGCCTCGGAGGTGGCGGGCGGGAAGCCCGGCAGGCCCGCGGCCAGCAGGCCCAGCGACAGCGGGCTGACGCCGTCGACGTCCTTGGCGGCGGCGATGGCGGAGCTGACGTCGTCGAGGCCGACGCCCTTGGGCAGCGGGGTCTGCAGCATGATCGCGTCGACGGAGGCGTCCTGCGAGAGCTCGGTGAGCTTGGCGCGGATCTCCTCCGCGGTGGCGTCGACCCCGAGATCGATGTTCTCGCAAGTGATTCCGTTGCGCTCGGCGGCGCGGTTGAGCGACTTCACATACCAGGCGCTGGCCGGGTCGTCGTTCGGAATGACGAGCGCGAGGCGCGGGGCCGCACCCTGGTCGGCGAGGGCGGCGGCGCGCTGCTTGGTGTCGGCGTTGATGGCGGCGGCGAGTTCCTTGCCGATGAGCGAAGTCGTATCCACGGGTGCACAGCTTATCCGGCGCGGGAGCCCGCCTTGTCCCGCGCGTCCGCCGCGCCACCGCGCGCGTCCGTCCGGCGGCTTCCGCGCACCCGTGCGTGTCTGGTTGTTTGCCCCGTTCCGTCCTGATTGAATTGTCCGGCCCGTCCGGATTGCCCGCCCCGCGCCTCGCACGTCCCCCGCGTCCCGCCGATCCAAACTCGCGAAACCAGGTCGGCAAATCCCAGATAACTGCCTTGGACAGTCGTATCGTGTCTCCATCCGGCACAGGGCCAATGATCAGCTAATGCGATGGTCCGGCCCGTAGACGCATGCGTGACACCCTCGGAAAGGTCGACAGCAGTGCAGATCGCCAGGCGTTTTCCCACCCTGCTCGCGGCGGCCGCCGCGACCCTCGCCATCCTCGGCACCGGCACCGCGCACGCGGATCCCGCGGCCCTGTTCAATTCCGCGCAGGACAACTTCACCAGCGGCAACGAGGCGGCCGGTCTGGCCGACCTGCGTCAATTGCTCGGCGAATCGCCCGATGACGCGCAGGCGCTGGCGTTGCAGGCGATCTGGTCGGACTACTCCGGCGACATCATCACCCGCGAGGTGGCGCTGAACCGGCTCAACGGCATCGACGGCCGGCTCGCCGACGGCACCCGCAACCTGTTCCGGGCCATCGGCGCCGCGGTCGGCACCCTGCCCAACCCGATCCCCGCGATCGCCGGACCGCAGACCGGTATCGCGGTGCTCGGCTACGGCCTGCTGCCCGACGGCGCGATGCGCCCGGAGCTGGTGAACCGCCTGCAGGCGGCGTGGCTGCAGGCCATCGCCTCCCCCTTCTCCCCCATTCTGGTGACCGGCGGCAACCCGCAGAACGGCATCACCGAGGCGGCGGCCATGCAGGGCTGGCTGATCGGCCACGGCATCCCCGCCAACCGCATCCTCGCCGATCATCGCGCGGGCTCCACCGTCCAGAACGCCTTGTTCGGCGCGCAGATGCTGCGCGACGCGGGCGCGACCAGCGCCATCGTGGTCACCTCCCCCAACCACATCCGCCGCGCGGTCGCCGACTTCATCGTCGCGGGCATCCCGGTCGTCGGCGCCACCACCTCCCTCGAGCAGCTGGTCTCCCAGCTCCCCCCGCCCGCCCGCAGCGGCCAGCGCGGCATCTACCTCGACACCACCCGCACCCTCCGCATCCCCGCCGAACGCTGACCCCACGGCCGGACCCGCCCACCTCCGGCGCGGGTCCGGCCGTGCACAATGACGCGGTGACCGCCCGTGACACCGCACCCCTGGTCGCACGCCTGCGTGCGGCCGGTTGCGTTTTCGCCGAAGACGAGGCCGCCCTCCTCCTATCCGCGGCCACCAACCCCGCCCACCTGGAAGCGCTTGTCACCCAACGCATCGCGGGCTTCCCCCTCGAACACCTCCTGGGCTGGACAGAGTTCCGCGACCTCCGCGTAACCGTCGCTCCCGGCGTCTTCGTCCCCCGCCAACGCACCGGCTTCCTCGTCGAACAGGCCGTCTCCCTCGCCCGCACACTGGGCCGGCCCCTTGTTGCGCTGGACATGTGTTGCGGCTGCGGCGCATTGGGATTGGCGTTCACGAAAGAACTGGCGGCGGAAGGGATTCAGGTCGAGCTGACGGCCACCGACATCGAGCCGGCAGCCATCGTGTGCGCGCGAGAGAACCTCGCCGCAGCGAACGCACACGTCGTCGAAGGCGACCTGTTCGACGCGGTACCCCCGGATCTCCATGGCCGCGTAGACATCCTCCTGGCCAACACCCCGTACGTCCCGTCCGACCACATCCGCGACATGCCCCCCGAGGCCCGCGATCACGAGCCGCGCCGAGCCCTCGACGGAGGCATCGACGGTCTGGACGTACTACGCCGCATCGCCGCTGTCGCCTGCGACTGGCTCGCCCCCGGCGGACACCTCCTCGTCGAGGAGAGCGAGGAGCAGGCCCCGGTCGCCGCCGACATCATGCGCACCCACCACCTCGCAGCCCGCATCGTGGAATGCGAGGACATGGGCGCGACCGTGGTAATCGGTACGCGGCCACCGGGTTTCGCAACCGATCCCGCCGACGAGTTCACCCAGGCCGACTCCTCAACATGGAAAGACGATGCCCAGTGATCGACCACGTCTACATCTCCGTCACCGATATCGAGCACGCACTGGCCTTCTACCTCGAAGCCCTCGCCCCCGCAGGCTGGCGCGCGTTCGGCAACTACGACGCCTCCTCCGGGCCGGACAACGTCCCCGACCTCTTCGGCATCGGCGATCCCGACTACATCTCAGGCGCGAAGCCCGGCTCGAGCATCTGGCTGCGCCGCCGCACCCCCGGCGAGACCGGCCTCTACCTCGGCATCGCCTGCGACAGCAACGAGATGGTCGACGCCTCCTACGCCGCCGCCATCAGCGCAGGCGGAATCGACGAAGGCAAACCGGCCGACCGAACCTACTTCGCCCCCGGCTACTACGCCGCCAACGTCCGCGATGCCGACGGCAACCGCCTGGAGTTCGTCCACAAAGCGTGGAACACGACGCGCTAGACATACGCTCACGAGCCGATGCCCACAAATCACTCTGCGCCAACCCTTTTCGCCAGATTCTCCGCGAGTGGATAGCGCTTCTCCGGGGGCAGGAGCGCCGTGGCGCGGTCGACCCGCCCGTCGCGCAAATGCGCGGAGATCTTGTGCGTCAGGGCGGTGAGGTCCCGGATCTCCACGACCCACTCGTCGACGTACCGCTGGACGATGTTGCGGGACAGCCCGACCTGAATGCTCCGGTGGTCGAGCTTCACATTGCGAATCGAATACTCCGGATCCCACTGCACCCGCACAACCGCCTCTTCGAACCGCTCCCGCCACCGCGCGGCATCGCCATACACCCGCCGCTCCGGACTGGTCAGCACCGCCCGACCGAGTGCCTCCTCCCATCCGGCCCGTGTAATCCGAACCGCGAGTATCCGTTCCTGCCCCGCGCTGCGTGCCCAATTGCTGCGATGCATGAGCCACCGATAGGACGGCTTGATCCACGTCATCCGATTGAGCGAAAACGGCTCGACAAACCGCTGCGCGCCGACAGCGGCGGTAGCAATCGCATCGTTGAACGCTTGATAGACCACGATGGTGTCACGGTCGAAGTCGGCGCGAATCTCGTACTGATTCATAACGCGCGCAACAGTAATGGCGAGCGGACGCGGTCACCAGTGAGTTTTCAGCACGAGCGTGACGTACACATCGACGCCGCGACAGAACCGCAGCCGCGGAGCGTCGGAAGATCAACAGGTCAAGGCATCCCACGCCGGCCGAACACACGATCGTGCCGATGACGCGATACTGATCGAGATCGGCAGGCGCGCTCATCTTCGGCGCTCACTCGCCGGCGTCGGCGTCCTCACTTGAATGCCATCGGAACCACATACCAGTGTCACCAGCCCGAAAGCCGTCGCGGTTGTCGAGTCTGCGCTCGGCCAGAAGCTTTCGCTTCTTCTCCGGAATCTGACGGTGCGGAGCCAGCAGACTGGCCAATTCGTCGTAGCGACTATTGATGCCGCCGTGACCCGGATGGCTATCTACCCCAGCCTCGCCGGCCGCACGGCGCAGCTCCCAAGCGATATAGATCGCCCACCACTCGAGCTCCCAGGCCACAGCCTCGTCGCTAGCCGGCCAGACGTAGTAGACGTACTGGTCGTCACCTCGGTCGAAGGCCCAGCCGTCGTAGTAGTGTGGCCGACCGCCGACATCGGCTAACCCGGCCCGCGGCCAGTCATACCGTGCTGATTCGGTGTACACACGCTCGAAGCCGTCCGCGATCAGGTCCGCTTCGTCCCACTCTCTACACACGCACGAATGCAACACCGGATCGAGACCTTCGCGCGGCGAGGAAAGCATCCGCTCATGGCGATTACAGGAAGGTCGAAGCGATTCATCGGTTCGACCGGTCCTCTAGTGTGGCCAACGAGGTTGTACAGGTGGTGCGTTGGAGGTGGACTGCCGGTGTTCGGACGCTGGAGGCGTCGCCGGTCGGCAGCGGTTGAGTGGGTATTCACTGGTCCGGTGTCCGCGCCGATGATCGCCGAGCGGCAGTTGCTCGCCGCTATCGTGTCCCGCATTTCTGCTGACGTTCCGCCCGGATGGACCACTCTCGAGGTGCGGATCGATATCGTCGGTAAGCAGCTGAATTTCTTTCTGTCCGTGGAGTCGTTGCCGGGGCCATTCGAGGTCGGCGTCCCGCACGAGGTCATGGACCTGCGACAGGTGATGTATGTCCCGCGCCGGGGTACGTGGTTCACGATGTGGTTGACGATTACCTCGGATGGCTTGGTTGGTGTCCGTTTCGGACGTGATCGACCCAACGTGCGTGAGCAGCTCGCTCAGGCTGTCACCGATGAGTTGCGTTTGTTTCCAAGGGATTCTGTGCCCGGCTGGATGCGCGTCGAGCTCGGCGAGCATCAGGAAGCCGTGCTCGGTCACGGTTGGTTCGATGACACGACTGCGTCGACGTGCTGCAACAGCGAAGAGGGATGCGACTGCATCGATAGAGCTGAAGCAGTCTCGCGTGCCGCGGATTTCGTTCCGGACCTCGACGGTCTGCGTCATCTCAAGATTGTCCACCACTCCGAGTTCGACCATATCGCGGTGTCGTTCAGTGAGATTCTGGCCAACGGTCGTGAATGGCGGCGGGTCGAACTGTTCCGCGACGGCGGCGGCGGTCTTGCCGCAATGTCGGGCCGAACAGAATTCACATACCTGACCAGCGGCCTGACGCCGTCAATAGCAGAGATCTCCAGCTATCCACAGCTATCGGCCGAAGCGATCACCAGCACCGACTTCCAGACAGAGTGGTTGGCAGTCGGCGGCTGGTAACCCGAACGCACTCTCCTGCCGCATACGGGTCGGTCCGGAGCGGCCAGCAGGGTGCACCTGAAGATCAGCGCCCCGAGATCACCTCTCGAGGCGTTCGTACGTCCGGAACGTCCGCAACTGCCGAATTGAGGGCAGCCTCGCCACGAAAGACACTGCGGCACAACGGCTATCGGTGGTCGATGCGCCCTCGAGCGGACGGTGGCCCGTCCAGGTCGTACCCCAGATCCCCGCCGAGCCCACCTGGCCCG
Organism: Nocardia tengchongensis; assembly: GCF_054781395.1. Taxonomy (NCBI): domain Bacteria; kingdom Bacillati; phylum Actinomycetota; class Actinomycetes; order Mycobacteriales; family Nocardiaceae; genus Nocardia; species Nocardia tengchongensis. Next base: position 38,490 of record NZ_BAAGUM010000015.1, on the reverse strand, counting down.
TCACACCGGCTGAATGAACACAGAAGCCTGGCCATCCAGCAGGCGGCAGATCTCGCCGTCCGGATACGGGGTGCTCCGGCTCGCCTGCTGGAACGCACGCATGAACGCGGACATTGCCGCGGCGACCGGCGCGTGCCGGGTGAGGACCGCGGCGGCTCCCTCGGGGATGCCCTCCGGCGGCTTGCCCTCGGCGATGGCGCGCACCTTCGCGGCGCGTGTCTCCCGGCCTTCCAGCCCGTACAGGGCAGTGAGCAGCCAGTTCACCAGATAGGTGGCAGTGAAACCGCGGTCATAGCTCTGGTTCCGGTCGAAGAACACGGCCTCCTCCGGCGAGATGTCGAACGCCGAGGAGAGCGAGAGGCCGTAGTCGCCGAAGTAGAGGCGTCGACCGTCCGTCAGGATGTTCCAGAAGTGCGCGTCGAGATGCAGCAGCCCACGGCTGTTCATGAAGGCGGTGCCGGCGGCCAGCTCCCGCTCCACCATGGCGCACGCCCTGTCGGCGGCCTCATCGCCCGCCTCGATCTGGACGTTCAGCCACTCGTGCAGGGTCTGCGGTATGTACTCCAGAAACAGCGCGATGCTCGCCGAAGAGTCCCGCAGGGCCTCGATCCGGTGGCGTACCTGGGGTCGGCCGTCCCAGTAGGCGACGGCGCGATCGATATCGGCGAGCTCCTCTGGCAGCGGCGTCGTGTCCGGCAACACCCGCCAGTGGTACATCAGCGGGAAGCACTCGTATTCGGCGGCGAGCACCCAGTTCGTCGTCATGGTGTGCACGGCGAGCTCGCGCCAAGCCCCGAATCCCGCCCCGCCGATGAGACCGACGCCGTAATGGTAGAACAGCGGCACGTCGAACAGGTTCGCCGTGGACCGGACGTGCTCCGGTAGCCGTTCCAGGTCGGTGAGGGGCACTCGCTTCACGAAAACCGGGGTTCCGGCGACCTCCAGCAGCGCCGACTTTCCGCCGATACCGGCACCGATCGGCACAGCCGCATCCATGAGCTCACCCAACGCGTGATCGCTGTGCAGCGCCAGGGCCGTGGAGACGGCACCGTAGGCGTGCAGACGCGCCGGGCGCGACATATCCCGGGTTGCCGCCGCGTCCCGGGATATCGCCTCACTGTCGCGCATCACCACGATACCCCCTGTTGCACTGGCGATTCCGTCTCAATCAACAGTCACCCTATCGCGATCTTTGGCCTGTCAAATATCCGGAAATGCCGCATCCGGCGCGGTCCAAGGCGGCCAGCGCGACCTAACTGAAGATCAACGGCCCCGGGGTATCTCGGGGCCGTGCTGTGTCCGCACATGCCGATTACACGATGTGGCTCGAATTCCTGAACGGCTGTGCGGCAGTGATCCGAGCCTCCGGCGGCTGGTGATTACCGGTATCGGAAGAGATAGGCGGTGGCGGGGTGTGTGTAAGCGATGCCGCGGCCCGAGGCGTGGAGTTGTTCAGGGGTTGGGTGGGGTGGGCGACGTGGTTGCAGGTAGCGCTGCAGGTCGGTGGCGGTGAGGGTGTAGCGGGAATTGCGGTGCTGGATGACCGCGGCTAGATCGTAGTCGGCGTCGAGGTGGGCGAGTCCAGCGTCGGCGTGGCTGTTGTTGACCAGCAACCACCCGGGCGCGCGCAGGAGCGGTTTCACGTGTCGGGAGATCGGTCCGGCGTAGAGGGATATGGCCAGATCCCATGCGGCTATGGGGAGTTCGCGTGAGGTCTCGGTGTAATCACCGGGGTGGAAGGTGATTCGAGGTTCGGCAGGATAGCGTTTGCGCGCACGGGCGGTATCGGTGGCGTGGGTTCCGGTGAACGCGCGTAGTGCGCGAGGGTCCGAGTCGAGATAGGTGACGTCGTCCCAGATGTACGACGGTGCCAGATCGAGGTAGCAGCCGGGATAGATCACGCGGTGCGCCCCGGTGTACTCGGCGACTATGGCGTAGAGCTGGGTGCGGTCGCCGATGTGTGCGATGTAGTCGGCGAAGGCGGGCGCGGTCATCGTGGTCCTTCGGGGTCGGCGGTGGGGTGTGGACGGTCGAATGACCGTGGGTCATACTACTGACCAACGGTCATTCGACCGTTGCGGTTCCCATTCGACGGAACCGAGACGTGGCCCATACCCGAGGAGCACACCGTGAACGCGAATGCCCACCCGCAGGTGGGGCGTTTTCAGCCCCCGGACGTGCGGCGCCGCCAGATTCTCGACGCGGTCGCCGCGCTGCTGCTCGAGGACGGCTACGAGGCGCTCACCGTCAGTAAGGTCGCCACTCGGGCCGGTGTCGCCAAAGGCACCGTCTACCTCTATTTCGACTCCAAACAGCAGATGCTCGCAGCGCTCCAGGCACGACTGTGGGAAGGCATCCTCGAAACCCCGGCCGCACTACTGGACCGCGCCGACCTCAACTGGACTCAGCGCCTGGACGGCCTGGTCGCAGCCTGGGTCACCGCCGAACATCAACACCACGAGCTCTACCATCGCCTGTTCCACGAACTCGGCCCCGCAGGCGAAGAACCTCTGATCGCCGCCCGTGCCCTGTTGGTCACAATCCTCACCGAAGGTCACCAAGCGGGCGAATTCGACGTCCCCGACCCGGAATTGACCGCCGACTTCCTCACCCACGCCTACGCCGGCCCCTGCCACCACAACACCGACACCGACACCGACATCATCCCCGCCATTCAAGACCTGTTCCGCCGAGTTGTGGCCGCCCACTCGGACAGGTGAGCAGCAATCTGATTCAGATAGTGAACACACGCTCATGCCGCCGAGCGAGCGGTGCGGAGGCCAGGTTCTTGTCGGTTCGGCCTGCTCGCTCATGCCAAGTGGCGCGCCTTCCGGCGGCTGGACGGTTCCAGCCCTGTACTGCCGGCCGGCTGCCTTCTCAGAGCATCGATTCACTTCAGTCCGGCTGTGGTCCCCGTAGAAGAGCCGGAGCCGAGATTTGTGGCCCTAGCCGCCAGGTAGCGCACCGGTAGCCACTATCGCCCCGCTCGACAGGCCGGGATACGCGACGCTGCCCCTAGGCGTAACGTCAAGTCTGTGAGCAGTGGCGCCGTACCGGCGGCAGGTGTGCAGGGCTCGGACCTGTGGGCCCGGGTTTTCGCAGCGCTGTACGACCCGCTGCTGTGGATGGGCGAGAAGGCGGGGATGAGCGCTCGTCGGCGAAATTTGGTCGGCCGTGCGAGGGGGCTGACTGTCGAGCTTGGCAGCGGTACCGGCCTCAACCTGGGGTACTACCCGGATGGCCTCGACGAGCTGATCTTGACCGAACCTGAGGCCGCGATGAGGACGCGGTTGACGCGGAGGATGCGTCGCAGTCGACTTCACGCACGCGTGCTCGACGCGTCGGCGGAACAATTGCCGTTCGCGGATGGAACCGTGGATACGGTCGTCTCAACGCTCGTGTTGTGCACTGTCGATGACCCTGATCCGGTGTTGCGGGAGGTCGGGCGCGTGTTGCGCCCTGGTGGCCAGCTGCTGTTTCTCGAGCACGTACGTTCCGAGTCGCCGCGACTTTCGCGTTGGCAAGACCGCCTCGCCGGCCCGTGGCGCCGGTTCGCGGAGGGCTGCCATTGCAACCGCGCCACCCTCGAACGGATCCGAGTGTCGGGGCTGAAGCTCGACGATGTGCAAGAAATGTCGTGGCGGGCAATGCCCCCGATTGTTCGACCGCTGATCACGGGTGTGGCCATCAAGTCATCTCCGACTGCCACATAGCACGCACCCTCGCCGTTGATTCGGGCGTCGGGTGCGCCATAACCCAGGTAGCGGGCCACCTGGACCTGGTCTTCGGCTTCGGCGAAGATCGCCGCCTTCGGCAACGGCTTACCAATGGACAGCATCAGCGTGGTGTGTCACCGACCGCGACTACACCCGGCACCGAAGGCCGCGTTCAACGTGCAGAGGGCCCTCAGGGACCGGTGGCAACTAGCCATGCTGACCTTTTCCTGCGTTCCGCGTTGCCCCACAACATGATTAGGGCGTTTAACCGATAGCGGCTGATTTCCTTGATCGCTACCATCGAGTTGGTCGCCGGGCAGACACTGCCGGCATCTCGAACCGAGGATGGCCCACTATGCACTGGATGCGATCGGGAGTCTTCGCTGATCCGCCGATGGAACTCACCGACGCGGAACGCAAACGGGGCGAGCGGGCAGCCCGGAAAGCGGCCCGTGACGCACGGAAGTCCCTGGTACGGACGAAGCGGTACCAGTATCGGCGCTACCGGGAAAAGGCCGGCGACCGGTATCTGGATTGGCAACAGTGGCGCATCACGTATCTCGAGGAATACCGACTCGGCACCCTCCCCGAGTCCACGAGGGGCGGCATCTCCGCAGGGGACAGCTTCCTGTCGAGCTGACGCCGCGGTTCGGGCCGAGGATGCCGAAAGCCAGGCCGCGTCGAAGCAGTATCGGCAGAATCGTCTGGTATGCAACGCAGTCCGTTCGATTTGGAAGCCTACGTTCGGCGCGTTCGGTCGAGTCCCTGTTTCATCTGCGAGGTGGTGGCCACCTCGGGCAGCGACGGATGGCACGAGGTCGTCGCCCAGACCGAGGACAATGTCGCGTTCCTGTGCAAGTACCCGACCTTGCTGGGACATGTGCTGGTCGCCCCGAAGGCTCATCGCCAGCATGTGGTCGGCGACTTCAGCGAGGATGCCTTCCTCCAGTTGATGAGCTTGGTGCATCGGGTCGCGAAGGCAGTGGAAGCGACGATTGAGGTCGAACGTACCTATCTGTTGAGCCTGGGCAGCCAGCAAGGCAATTCCCATGTGCACTGGCATATCTCGCCGTTGCCTCCAGGCATCCCGTATCACGAGCAGCAGTTCCCCGCGTTGATGGCGGAGAACGGTGTGCTGGCGTGGACGCCGGAACAGGCTGGCGCGCTGGCCGCACGGTTGCGGGCGGCCCTGTCGGATTGAGCATCCGCGTTCGGTCGTCCAGTGAGCGTGCTCACGAACTGACCCCACAGTTCTAACATGGATCAACTGATCCAAAAATGTGCGTCCCGGTCAGTGGGAATCGCCCTGATATGCCTCGTAAAAACAGCCTTTTAGGTTGACCGAAGACCCGCTGGTCTGATCATATTCTGGATCAATCGATCCAACTATGAGCCGTGCGTGCGGCCGATCTCGTTGAGGAGAACCTGTCGTGTACCTCGCTATCAACCCCTTCGGCCGACCAGAAGTGACTCTCCACGACCCCGCCGACTTCACCGCTCTGGCGGTTGTCGTACTCGCCCACCCCGGCGACCTCGACCTGGGCGCGATACTGCAGCGGTGGGGCCTGTTCGACGGCACCCATGCCTGGCTTCATGTTCAGCGTCTCGAAGACGAGCTCGGCCGCCGGCTGGGCGACGATCCGCAATGGCCGCAACGTTTCACGGCCATGCTCGATTACGCGCTGGCCCACGGCTGGCTCGACGAACACGGAACGACCGTCCGCGCACATGTGCGCTGGCAACCACCGACCACGAGCGAGGCCCCCGCCGGCCAGGAATCAGCGGTGCGATGACGACCGCGAATTCCAGAGGACCTCGCCCGCACAGCTCACCATTCGCGGCGCTTCTCCATCAGTTCATCGAGGTCCACCCGCTGCCCGAGAGGCGCCTTCAGCCGCCGATACTTCCGCCGGTACGCGGGTAGATGAGTGCTCGGCACCGATGCGACGACTCGGTTGCGGTGCGCGCAGAGGTTGTCGAACTCCTTGCGGACCTCATCGAACGGAAGATACGGGGCCACAGTGAAATAGAAGCGTCGCGCGGCTTCCTTGAGCTCCATGTTCGCGATCGCCGCCGACTGTGCGGCTGTGGATCGTGTCGAAGCGCCCACCGAGGCCGCCACCGACGACATCGCTGCCGCGCCGAGCGCCAGGACGCCGGCGACCGTGTGACTCACCAATGAGGCCAGACCGGCGCTGCCCGCGATCGCTGCCAGCACAGCGGCACTGACGTTCACCGCGGCGTGGAAGCGACGCCACCACGTCGATTCCATTCGATACACGCCGCCCCAGATGTAGGCCATGTACTCGATGCGCTGCGCGTCGAGCGACAACGCGTTGCGGTGCGCTTTCTCGGGCTCGGCGATGCCTACCTCGTCCGTCATGTCGCGCACCCACAATCACCTCGGCCAGGATGTTCACCACGACGGTAGCAACGGAACACACTGCAGCGCATTGTGATTGCGCGCCGTCTGGAGCGGGAGCGGCGTATCGTCACGCCCCCGCGGTCACCGACACCGTTCCCGTCTTTCGCCCCGCCGATGATCCATCGGCCGTGCCGATGACGCAGGACGTCGGCTCGGGCGCGGCCGCTTCGCGCGGGGACCGGATCTGCCACAGCCGGTAGATCCCGGCCGCGCAGCCGAGGGTGATCACCAGCGCCATCCACCCGGGCATCGCGGAGACGGCCCCGTTCGGATCCCGATACCAGCGCGGTGAGTAGGCGACCCGGCCGAAACTGCTGCCGCGCAGCGCAACTACCAGGCCCGGCACGATCATCACCGCCAGCGCCACCACGGTGCTGCCCGCGGTCCTGGGCACGGCCACGCCGAAGCAGAACCCGACGATCAGTGCCGCGAGAGTCACCCCGAGCACCGGAATCACCGTGTGCCGGTGCGCCGCGTCGGCGGTGAGGGCCGCGAAGACCGCCAGTCCGCCGGTCGCGGCCAGTGCCATCCACGGGGAACGCCACCGCCGGCCGGCTGCCAGGCCCGCCACCACGGCGAGGACCGGAAGTGGCAGGCTCCAATCCGGCCGGGGCACAGCGATAATCGCGCTACCCGCATTGGCGACGGCCACCGCCAGCAGGACGAGAGTGCCGTCGCGTCCCGGCAGCAGCAGGGCGGCGGCCATGGCCGCGGCGATGACGATGGCCACGGTCACCCCGATCTGCGCGGGTGTTCCCGCGTGCCGCACAAGCCATCCCGTGGACAGCGTGGTCGCGGTGACCAGCACCAGTACCGCCAGGGTCGGGCCGATCGCCAGAGTGGTGTTCTCGTCATCGGTCGCAGGCTCGTCATGCTGCAGGGCGCCTCCGACGGCCAGCAGCAGGGCGGTCATCACGAGCAGCCACGCCGGCAGTGTTCCGACCGAAACCCATTGAATGATCGGATTGCCACCACCCGAGGACGGCAGCGGGGTCTGGTCGCCGACTTCGATCGCGCCCAGCGCCCCGATCAGGTACGCGCCGGTCGCAATCGGCTTGCCGTGGACCGCGACCGCGAGCGCGCCGAGCAGGATGCCGCTGAAAATGCAGTCGATATAGCTGGCAGTGGCAAGGTTCTCGGTGGGTGCCGCCCGATTCGAGAGCCCGTCGGCCAGCAGCACGATCGCGCTCCCGCACGAGACGATCCACGCGGTGCGCTGCCCGAGCGCGACCACCAGCGCCGCGGACACCATCGCGAACGCCGCCCCCGCCGCAGCGGCCTGCGGCAAATCCAGCACCAGCAGGTCCGTTTTCCATACCGCACCTTCGGAATTTCCCCCGAGGTTCAGCGGAGCCATCATCAGCAGACACGCCACCGCCGCCCCGAGCAGAGCGGCCAAGGCCTCGACCCGGACCGCAACCCTGCGGACCACGAAGGGCGCGGTATCGCTGCGGGATTGTTGTGCCAACGCGAACCTCGCGCCCATCTCGTCTCTGTCTCCCTCGGTAGTGCGCCGCCTTTCGAATTACAGCAATAGCAGCTATCTCTGACCGAGGCTAACAGTTGCGCACTGCGCGACCCAACTAGCCGTCAATAGCCTCTGACCAGGTAAAACATCGCTCTGGCGCAACTTCTTACGACAATCACATACGTGCCGAGTAGCGGGTTCGGCCACTCCCGATCGGCGTAGTGATCCTGGCCTCTGGTTGGGCGCCGGGTTCAACAAGGTGGGCGCGGTTTCAGACGATGCGATCGATGGTTAGAGCGTTGCACGACCGCTGGCAGTACGCGCTCATGCCGATGAGCAGATAGTTCGGTGGGTTTCGAGATCGGCGGGCTGCCGTGATACCAGGCGGGGCGGGCGGTCGGAGTGTGGATGACCTCGTCCGTTTCCCGCCAGAGTGGCGCGTGTGGATGTTTGTACTGTCGAGCCATGACCACCGATAACAAGGCCATTGTCCAGGCGGCGTGGCGGGCGTTCGCCAGTCACGATGCCGACCGGATCGCCGCGTTCTTCACCGCCGATGCCGAATGGCTTGCTCCAGCGGGTAACGCGACTGCGGTCGCGCTCGACGGTCCGAGTCACATGATCGGCAGGCAGGCCATCACACACTTTCTGGCACACGAGTTCTCGCGGTTGTTCGTCAGTGATGTCGCCGTGGACTTCCACGGCTTCTATGCCGATGGGGATCGGGTGATCGTGGAGGAGACGATGAGCGCCACGCTGGCGAACGGGAACAGGTACCGCAACGACTACTGCTTCGTCTTCGAGTTGCGGGGTGGCCTCATTCACAGGGTTCGCGAGTATATGGACACCGCGCGTGGACATCGTGACGTCTTCGATGGCGACGCCGCTGACAGCGTCATCGAGACCGGCGATCGGGTGAGAGGCTGAGGGCGGCAGCGATTTCGAAACGCACCATGTTGCCGCATACCGTGCTGACCGAACCGGCAGTGCGAGCAGCCGGGTACGCGGAAGCTACAGTTCGGCTGATTCAGGCGGGCCGAGAAGGTCCCATCGATTTCCCGAGATGTCGGTGAAGACGGCGACCTGACCGTAGGTCTCGGTGCGGGGCTCGGTCACGAACGCCACCCCGGCTTCGGCCATCCGCCGGTAGGTCCCAGCGAAGTCGGTGACTCGCAGAAAGAACCCGACCCGGCCGGCGACCTGCTCACCGATGGCGAGGCGTTGCCTTTCCCCGTCTGCTTGCGCGAGCAGGATTCCCGTTGTCGCACCGGGCGGGCGAACGACGACCCACCGCTTGGGGCGTCCGTCGTTGGTCAGTGAGGGTGAGTCTTCGATGAGATCGAAACCGAGTGTCTCAACGAAGAATTCGATGGCCGAGTCGTACTCCTCAACGATGATCGCAATGAGCTCCAGATGCACTGAGCGAGCCTACGGTCTTGCCGCCCCACGTATCCGCACATGCCGCATAGTGCGCGAAATGGGTGTCGCTACCGTGGGGCTCGAAGAAGGCGGCACCTACGGGGCACGCAGTACAGTGCCGTGGTGGCTGTCACTGTGGAAACACTGACCGAGGTCGACGACGAGATCGTGGAAGCTTTCAACCGGCTGCTACCCCAGCTCTCACAGACGGCGAAGCGATTGGATCGAGAAGCGCTGGCGCAGTTGGCCTCCACGGAGTCGACCACCGTCCTGGTCGCACGGAGCGACGGAAAGATCGTCGGGACTCTGAGCTTGGTGATGTTCCCGATACCGTCGGGCCTTCGAGCGCGGATCGAGGATGTGGTGGTCGATGACTCGGCCCGCGGCCAAGGCGTCGGAGCAGCCTTGATCGAGGAGGCCAAGACGCGGGCTAGCGCTGTCGGCGCGCGGACGTTGGATCTGACCTCACGAGCCTCACGGTCAGCCGCCAACCGACTGTATGAGCGGCTCGGATTTCAACCGCGTCAATCACGGGTCTATCGCTTCGCTCCAACCGACTGAACCGTGCGGACCAACCGACGAACGCACTACTTGCCGCTGACCGCGCTGACCTGACCGGCCACTGCGGGGTGCCGGCGGCCGAACCCGGCGCGCTGCGGACCGTTCGCTTTTGCCGATTGTTTGTTGATCTCGCCACCGACGAAGGTCACCTCCCTACGGCTGTGTTGTTCTCTGGGCCGGGATCCGCGTCGGTTCGACAGCGTCGAATATGGTTCGCGCATGTTTCCAATGTGGCGAATCACGTATGTCAGAGCGGCCCTCCAGCAAGGGCCCTGGCGTGCCGTCGCTCGTGGGCTGGCGAGTTGGATCGTGAGCGTCGGGGCTCCGGCGGTGGTTGTCGGGGTCGCGTTGACGGTCGTATCGGGCTCCGCTGCAAGGGGACTCGTTATCGCCTGCTGGGTGGCGCTCGTGGTAGGCGTCGTACTTGTCGCGGGCGGGCTCTGGGCGTGGAGAGTCAGTGGGCTCGTCGATAAGGAAGTCAGGGCGCGTTATGGCGCGCTGCCAGAGGTCGAGTCCGCACGGCTGCTACTGCGCGCGCCGGTACCGCAGGACGCGGTCGCGGTCGCCGCCACGATCGATGCGGAGATGCTGGCCAGGAATGGCTGGACGAAACGCACTGCTCGGGTATTGGTGAAAGCCGTCGCCTCGGGGCACCCGACTCCCGGGCTTCTCGTGTTCGAGTCGCGGTCGGACGGGACCTTGGTAGGGTGCGCGACCGTGCACCCGAGTAACAGTGACGCATCGTCGCGAACTCTCGGCTGGTGGATCGGACCACGGCACCGGCGCGCCGGCTACGCGAGCGAAGCGGTGGCCGCGCTGGTCGAGGCGATCCACGACGCCGGTTTCACTACCATCGAGATCGGTACGGCCGAAACGAATCTCGCAGTGCAGCGCATCTGCGACAGGATCGGGGCGACGGAAGTAGATCGGCGAGCGCAGCCGTTGCCGAACGGATCGGTCGTCCCGGGAATCTGGTACGAGCACCGGCGGGCGACTGCGGACATGCCTTGACCCGGCCGAGTTCTCCGGGGGGCGAAGGCGGCATAGCCGTTGTGCCAACAACGACCTCATCGGTTCGAGCTCTACCGCAGTGAGCGCGACTTCTCGTTGTGGGCCTTCACGGACGGAAAGTCAACGCTACCAATTGAGCAGGCCAAGAGTTTGCCTGCACCGAGGGTGTCGACTGGCCGGCTGAGGCATGGAAAGCTTGTGCGACCGTGCCGTTTTGGCGCGACTAATTGCTATGAACCTGCACTGTTCGACACTGCCCGTTCGGACACCTCGAAGACAGTTTTCGAAAGCTGTATTCCGGCGATGGTGGAGAGTCCGTGACTTCCAGCGCGGTTCCGTTGTCGGCAATCCGACAGCGGAACGCGTTGAGACCGTGAGCCGCTACTTCACGCCGTTCTTGATGGCGGCGTCCTGCTTCGCGGCGATCGCGAACGCTACTTCGGCCGGGACGTATTCACCGGTTTTGCTGTTGAATTCGATGATCGCGAAGGCTCCGCCTTCGGCGAACACGACGACGGTGGTTCCCTCCGGGCCATTCAGGATGCCGCCCTCGATGCCGATATCGATTGGTGTGAAGGCCGCACCCGTCTTCTGCGCAACATCATTCTTGGCCGCTGCGGCAGCGCTCGTGGCGTTCTCGCGCACAATGACCGCGGTGGTGATCTTCTCGGTCCCCGCACCGTTGCCGTAGATGCCGGTGATGCCGTTCTTCTCCGCCTTGCTGGTCTTCAACGTCCAGTCGGAGTCGATATCGCTGGGCTTGATGAGCAGGTTCGTGTAATCGCTCGCGACAGTTGATGAGGCCGTTGTGGTCGGCGCGACCGAGGTCCCGGCAGACGACGACTCCTGATCCGCGCTACAACCGGCGATTCCCACGGACAGCACTACTGCGGCACCGAGCACCACAGCCTTCGTTTTCTTCATCGGCAGATGATGGCAGAGCCGCAAACCCGCCGCAAACTTCGAGACCGACGTAGACACGGGTGACACGGAGCCTTGATGTGCGGATCGAATGAGGTCGAAGACGACGGAGCTGACCGAACCGGCCAGCGTGCGTGCTGAAAGATCAACGGGCAGGAGTCATCTGAGCCCGCCAACCGACCGTCGCCAGTGCGCGCTCATACCGATGAGCGTTTTCGCTGATGCGGTTGGTGGTCAGGCGGGTCGTTCGGCGGCGAGGAAGGGCATCATGAGGTCGAGCAGTTCGTGCGGCCGGTCCAGCGGGATGATGTGACCGCAATCCGGAATGACCTGTCCTACGAGATCATCGGTGATGGGTCGAAGCTGCCGCTCCAGCGCGTCGCCGACCGGGTGGGCGCCGATCGCCAGGGTGGGTGTGGTGAGCCGATTGGCCGCAACGGCGTGATCGAGCTGGTGGGCGCTGGTCGGCAGTGCGCGGTAATAGGAGAAGGCGCAGCGTAGGGCGTCCTCTCCGGTGTAGGCATCGACGAACGCGTCGTGGATATCTGCCCGCACACCCCGGCCACCGGTACCAGTGGTGAGAAACCATTCGATATACCGCGCCTCGTGGCCGTGCAGGACCGTTTCGGCGAGACCGGGGACGGCGTGGAATCCGAACCACCATGGCGGACCCGCGGCGAGGAAGTCCTCGGCGCCGGGGAGCCTGCCCAGCAGTGCCTCCATGACCACCAGCCGTCGCACCCGGTCGGGGTGGCGCAGAGCGAGCAGGACCGCGACCGGGGTGCCGGCATCGATCGCGACCACGGCCGCGGTGGGTTCGCCGAGAGCATCGAGGATTCCGGCGATATCGGCGGCCAGCGCGCCGGCGTCGTAGCCGTCGGACGCACGGGTGGTGGCGCCGAACCCGCGGAGGTCCGGGGCGATCACCCGGTAATGCGCGGACAACGGGCCGATGATCTCGCTCCACAGTCGCCAGGTGTGCGGAAAGCCGTGCAGCAGAACGACTGCGGGACCGGAGCCGGCTATGGCGACGTTGGCGCGGATGCCGTTGGTCTCGATCTGGCGCAGCTCGACAGGGGCGGTGTGGAGCGGTGGCGCGTAGGCCATGAGACCTCCCGTCTGTCTGGTTACCATTGGTTACCAGGAAACGGTAGGTAACGTCAGTTGCGCTGCCAAGAAGGCACTTCGACTACAGGTGGTGAGGTCCAGGTGACTACTCGATCAGTGCACGCGAAGGCGCCGGTTCGCGGTGATCTGTTCGATTGCCAATGCCCGACCCGTCAGTTGCTGGACCGCATCGGCACGAAGTGGACGTCGATGGCGGTCAAGGTCCTCGCGCAGGCCGCCCCGGGTGAGGTGCGGTTCGCCGAGCTGCGGCGACGCATGCCCGGTGTATCCCAGAAGATGCTGTCGGTGACCCTGCACAACCTGGTCCGGGACGGTCTGGTCATCCGTCGAGTGGAGCCGACAGTGCCACCACGGGTGCACTACCGGCTCACCGAACTGGGCTTGTCCCTGGAGGTCCCATTGGCAGCACTGCGCACCTGGGCCGAGGATCATATGGCCGAAATCGACTACGCCAACGCCGTCGACGACGCACAAGCCGACCCAACCGCCAGCGAATAGCTTCCAACACACTCTCATGGCGCATACCGCGCTGGCCGAACCGGCTGGCCGAGGCAGCGGAAGATCAACGGGCAGAGTGCCATACGGCCGTCGGGAGTGCGCGCTCAGCCGAATGTCGCACATTGGCGGAGCGCGCAACCGGTAATGGGATGCCGGGGAATGGACCTGGTCTTGTGAACGTAATGAAAACAGTTCACAGATCGGATTCGACGGTCGGTGACCCCCGTCTGCGAGGGATCCTCGATGAGCCAATTCCAGCGCTCTGCAACAGAATTCACACTTCCGCCGACCCCCGCAGTTCAGCCCGGCAAGGTCCTTGTCGTCGAGAGCAACCCGGCGATGGCAGAGATTGAGGTACTCGTGCCGGCCAACGCCGGCCATGAGGTGATTTCTGCCAGCAACGCGCAGCGCGCTTTGAACCTCGCTCGGCGATGGAATCCAGACTTGGTCCCGATGCCACCGGTGACGCCTACGCGGCCGGTGCGTGTGACTACCTACCCAAACCGCCCAGAACCGGTGAACTGCTCGACCACATCCGTGTCCGTCTCACGACACCGCAGGCGGCCTGAAACATCTCCAATTCGGCCGTGTCGCCAGCCAACCTGGTCTACACCCCGTACCCGGTAGAAGACCGCGAGCCCGACACCTCACGTCCACCGAACGCCAGCCCTTATACCGCGCTGACCGAACCGGTCAGCGCTAGGTGCTGCGGATCCGGGCATGCCGTGAGTCATCCATGCGGGCGGTGTGCGCACCGGCGGGTGAGGCGGTGAGGTGATCCATCGCGTACATGCTCGGGGTTACGATGATGCTCGAGCACCGACGGCCTCTCTGACATGGCCCTATCATCCCTGGGCCCGGCCGTGCAGTCCGCGCGTCTTCGCTTCTCATGGGAGGAGTTGGTCATGTGCCGCCTGTTCGGACTCTCGGCCGCGCCGCAGCGGGTGCGCGCCACCTTCTGGTTGCTGAAGGCGCCCGACAGCCTGTCCCGGCAAAGTCACCGCGAACCTGACGGCGTGGGCCTGGGTACCTTCACCGCCGCGGGCGCGCCGCTGGTGCAGAAGCAGCCGATCGCTGCCTACGAGGATCGGCTCTTCGCACAGGAGGCCCGCGAATGCGAATCCGAAACCTTCGTCGCGCATGTCCGCTTCGCCTCCACGGGCGGGCTGTACGTGCGCAATACCCATCCGTTCGAGCAGCACGGACGCCTGCTAGCGCACAACGGGGTGCTGGAGGGGCTCGACGAACTGGAGCACGAACTCGGCGACTATCGCCGACTCGTCCACGGCGACACCGACTCCGAGCGCTTCTTCGCCCTGATCACGGCCCGGATCGACCATCATGCGGGCGATGTCACCGCGGGCATCACCGACGCGGTCGGCTGGATCGCCGACCGGCTGCCGCTCTACGCACTCAACCTGATTCTCACCACCGCGACCGAACTGTGGGCCCTGCGCTATCCCGACACCCACGACCTGTATGTCCTCGAGCGCGCCGCCGGCGGCGCACAGGGCGATCAGCGACTCGACCACACCAGTCACAGGGGCATTCGCGCCAGCAGTGGCGTGCTGACCGACCATCCCGCTGTCGTCATCGCCACCGAACGCATGGACAACGACCCCGGATGGCGACTCCTCGCCTCCGGTGAACTGCTCCATGTCACCGGGCATCTGCACGTGCGGTCCAGCATCATTCGGGATTCCCCGCCCCGCCACCTGCTTTCGCTCGCCGACCTGAACGAGACCGCCGCCGCCTCCCAGACCGCACACTGATGATCGCCGCTGCGGCGTCGTCGCGGCGGTAGTAGTCGACGATAATCTGGGCCTTGCGCTGCAGGTGGTCGGTGAACGCCCTGTAGTGGCTCCCCTCTATGTCAAGACGTCATCATGGGTGCGGGGTTAGCCTGGTTGTCGGGTCCGGGATGTGGCTTGTCCGAAGGATCGGTGTGCGGGTTGGAACCGGTCGCGCTGGAGTCAAGAGTCGTTCCCGATTGCCCTCCCGGGCCTGCCCATTCACGACGTCGTTGATCAGCGAGCATCCGGGCGTAGACGACGTTCGACAGTCGTCGTTTGAGGGCGCGGATTGCTTCCATCGAGGTCTTCCCGCCTGCTTTGCGGCTGTCGTAGTAGAGGCGGCTGGCGGTGGTGCGGGTTCGTAGTTGAACGATGGCCATGATGTGCAATACCCGATTGATCTTGCGGTTCCCGGCTCGTGAGAGCCGGTGTCGGCGCTGATCACCGGACGAGGCATCCAACGGTGCGGTGCCGTTCCAGGACGCGAACCGATCCCGGTCACGGAATCGCCTGATATCGCCGATATCGGCTAAAAGCCTTGCCGCGGAAGAGGGTCCGATCCCGTGCAGATCCATCAGGGTGGATCCGCGTTCGATGACAAGTTGGCGCAGTTCTTTGTCCGCGGCCCTGGTTTTGCGGTCGATGGCTTCCAGGTCTTCTATCAGCTCGACAACCAGCCGCAACCGGATCGCGACGGCCGCGTCCGACGGTGTGATCGCCGCGATCGACTCGCGGGCCTGGCGGGCGGACAGAAAGACTTTGGCGCCACCAGGGATCAATTCCAGCAACAACCGGTGCAGCCGGCACAGGGTTTCGGTGCGGGCGCGACCGAGTTCGTCGCGGCGGTCGGCGAGCATGCCCAGGGCGATCAGTTCCGGATCGGCCTCGACCCGCCGCAGATTCGGTGCGCGCAATGCGGCCAGGGCCACCGAGTGGGCATCGACCGGGTCCGTTTTGCGGCCGTTGCCGGTCGCGAAGACACGCACCTGCGCCGACAGTTTCGCCGGCACGTCGATCACGGCTTCCCCGTCGTGGACCAGGCGGTGCGCGAGGTGGCGGCCGATGCCGTTGCAGCCTTCTACCGCCCAGATCCGGTCCGGGAATTGTTTTCCGGCAGTGAGCATTTCCGCATAGCCTGCGTTGTCGGTGGTGTATCTGCCTGTGGCCAGAACCTTGCCGGTCGGGTCGAGTGCTTCGATGGTGGCCGAGCGCTTGTGTGGGTCCATTCCGATGATGACGGTCATCGCCGTGCCTCCCGCGTCAACGAACCAAGTGGTGTCCGTGCGGGAGGGCACCGCTAGTTCGAGCTTGGGGCAGGCCCCTCTTCAGCCACTCCCTGCACGGCACCCGGTGGGAAGCAAGCCATTAGAGAGCCGCACCAAACCAGACGGTGGGCAGCCGAATATTGGGAGCACCCCACCGGGCACCTGGATCAAATCCTGGCCGGGACCTGATCCTGACAGCAAGTGTCTAACTAGCCGATGAGCGGTTATCGGAGCAGGTCCGCGCAGGTGGTGCCGTATGCGTCATACACGAGCGGCACCACGTGGCGAGTTCTGCGGGGTTCGCGGGTCAGAACTTGGCGGCGAGAACCACACCGGGTACAGCGAATAATAGAGCGCGACTGATCAATTGGTGTCTCAAGACTCGATCCCCATACCCTGGGCCAGCAGCGGCCAAGAGTCGTGCAGCGCCTGCTGCCAGTAAACCTAGCGGTGTGTGCCGGTCGGGTCGAAGTGGTAGATAGCGGGAACGCCGAGCACGTCCAGCCTGTCCTCGAGGCCGCCACTTCGCCGCCGCGGATTCGCACTATGTGGTGGCCGGGCTGACGGTGGCGGGCCGGAGCGATGTCCATTGCGACGGAACGCTTCTGCGGACCCCGGCCGGAACCATGTGGGTCGTGGATTGTGAACAACCACAGGAAGTCATCACCCGCGACTATCAAGCCATCACGATCCGCATCCGCCGCGACGTCCTGACCGCCGCGGCCGGCCTGCGCGAGGGCGAGCTACCCCGAGCGGTGCGACTGCAGCCAATCGGCCACCAAGCCCTGGTCATCGACTACTTCCGCAACGTCGTCGACCTGTCTCCCGGGGCTCTCTGCAACTCCGCGATGCTCAACGCCGGCATCAATATGCTCGCCGCATGCCTGGCCATCGGCACCGATCAGCGTCCCGCAGAGCCTGCCGCCGATTCCCTACTCCGCCAGCAAGTGACCGCCTACCTGCGTGCGAACCTCGAGAATCCGGACCTGACCTCGGACCTCATCGCCGCGAACTGCGGCCTCTCGCGCCGAAAACTGTTCCGACTCTTCAGCGATACCGTCGGCGGCCCCATGATGCTCCTGCGCCGCTTACGCGCCGAACACGCCCGACAACTACTCATCGCCAACCCCGACCGGACCATCGCCGCGGTCGCGAACGCTTGCGGATTCGGCGGCAACCGCAACTTCTACCGAGTCTTCCGCGCCGAAACGGGCCTGACCCCCACCGACTATCGGCAGCAGATCCTGTCAGCGGAGCCGACGCCGGCACGGTGACGTAGTCGATGCCCGATCCAGAACGGGACGTGGCCCCGACCTACGCCCACAACTCGGTATCTGGGTTATCGCGGCGTTGCGCTCTGGTGATCTGCCGCCTCGACGTCGCGTTACGTGCGCATTTCATCTCCTTGTGCGTTTACACAACACAGGTTCGCCGGTTTGTTGTGGATCGATGCTGGCGGGCGAGGTGTGACCTATGCATCATTGCTCTTGGACTGACCAGGAGCACAGCCGATGAACACACGGCACATCGACTACGACACCGCCGAAGGAGCCGACGTCCTCATCGTGGGCGCCGGAGCATCCGGCGGGGTGGCGGCACTCGAGTTGGCAGGCAGAGGCCTCGAGGTCGTGTGTCTGGAGCAGGGAGAATGGAACCTGCCCGACGACTTCACCGGCGACAAACCGTCGTGGGAGCTCACCCGTCTGAAGCAGTGGAACTCCAGCCCGAATGTGCGTCAGAACCCGGCCGACTATCCGGTCGATGCCACCGAGAGCCCGGTCGAACCGCTGATGTTCAACGGGGTCGGCGGTAGCACGATCCTGTTCTCCGGGCACTGGGTTCGCGCGATGCCGTCGGACTTCCGGGTCAAGACACTCGACGGCGTGGCCGAGGACTGGCCGTTCACCTATGAGGATCTGCGACCGTTCTACAACGAGGTCACCCACCATATCGGCGCGTCCGGGCTGGAAGGCGACCCCGCCTATCCGGATCCGCACACCTTTCCGCTGCCGCCGCTGCCGATCGGCAAGTACGGGCTGGTCGCGGCCAAAGGGATGGACAAACTGGGCTGGCACTGGTGGCCGGCACCGAATGCCATCGCGTCGCGCGACTTCAAGAACCGCCCGGCCTGCCTGCGCTACGGCGCGTGTGAATCCGGATGTCCAACCGGAGCCAAGGCCAGCACCGACCTCACACACTGGCGTGACGCGATCGCGCTGGGTGCGGTGCTGATCACCGGTGCCCGGGTCAGCCGGCTCACCGTCGACGACCGCGGCCTTGTCACCGGCGCCGAGTACGTCGACCGCGACGGGAACCTGCGACACCTGGCGGCCCGGGTGACCGTGATGGCCGCGAACGGTGTCGGCACACCGCGCCTGCTGCTGAACTCGACCTCGTCGCTTTTCCCCGACGGCCTCGCCAACTCCTCCGGGCTGGTGGGCAAGCGTCTGATGACGCACCCGTACGCCTCGGTATTCGGCGTCTACGACGAAGAGCTCGAAACCTGGCTCGGCCCGGCAGGACAGGCGCTGCAGTCGATGCAGTTCTATGAGACCGACACCGGCCGTGGGTTCGTGCGGGGAGCAAAGTGGAACCTGATGCCGACCGGTGGCCCGCTCGCCCACGTCCTGTGGGAGCGGGGCCAGGACTGGCGTGGGAGTTTCGGGCCCGCCTTCCACAGCCGCCTCGAGCGCACGTTCGGGCGCTACACCGAATGGGGGATCACCACCGAAGACCTGCCGGACGAGCACAACGCGGTCATGCTCGCCGCGGATGTCACGGACTCCGACGGGATCCCGGCCGCGAAAATCCGCTACACCATCGGTGAGAACTGTGAGCGAATGCTCGAATTCAACGTGGAGCGGGCGATCGAGGCGCATCAGGCCGCCGGGGCTGTCGAAGTCCACCCGATCCCAGTGGTGCGCCACAGCGCCTGGCATCTGCTCGGCACGGCCACCATGGGCACCGACCCCGCCGCCTCCGTCGTCGATCAGTGGGGCCGGGCACACGACGTACCCAACTTGTTCGTCATCGACGGCAGCGTCTTCGTCACCTCCACGGGCGTGAACCCGACCGCGACCATCATGGCGATTGCGCTGCGCTCGATGCGGCACCTCGCCGACACCCGCCACAGCATCCCGACCGCGTTCTAAGGACAGCATGATGTTCGATTCCGACCAGCGACGCACCTTCGCACTTCTCGCCGACACACTGATTCCCGCGTCCGGCTCCATGCCCTCGGCGAGCGCCGCCGGAGTACCCGGCGCGTTGCTCGACCAGGTTCTCGGCTACCGGCCCGATATCGCAGAGGCGTTCGCCGCCGCCGTCGCCTCGGGTACTGGCAAGGACCCCGAAGCCGCTCTCGATGAGCTCGCCGTGCACAGGCCCGACCAGTTCGAGGCGCTGACGGTGCTGACGGCAGGCGCGTACTTCCTCAGTCCCGCCGTGAAAGCCGCCATGCCCTATGCCGCGGCACCACGACCGGCCCGTGACGACATGGATTCCTACGCCGATCTTCTCGCCGACGTTGTCGAGCGCGGCTTCGTCATCCGCTGAGCGAACCTGTCGCGGCCGAAACCGCACTCCCCGAACCTGCCCCGGGGTCCTGCGAAAGGCAACACCAGTGAGTGAAAATCACAGCGGGCGTGAGGAATCCGTCTCCACCATCGAATCGGCCACCATCCAGCCGATCCCAGCCGACCAGCGCCACGGGCGCAACCGGGACATGTTCACGATCTGGTTCGGAACCAACATCATGATCCTGGCGATCGTCACCGGGGCGTTGTCGACGACCCGCTTCGGGCAGCCCGCCTGGTCGGCCGCGCTGGCGATCATCGCAGGAAACCTCTTCGGTGCGATCTTCATGGCGCTGCACTCTGCTCAGGGGCCACGGCTGGGTGTTCCACAGATGGTGCAGACCAAGGGCCAATTCGGTTCGCTGGGATCGATTCTCATCGTCGGAGTCGTCGTCTGCATGTACCTGGGGTTCTTCATCTCGATTCTTGTCTTCGGCGGGCAGTCCCTCGCGTCGGCGATACCCTTCCTGAGCGAGAAGGCCGGCATCGTGGTGCTCGCGGCGATCAGCGTCTGCGCGGCCATCTGGGGTTACACCCTGATCCACGCCTACGCGCGCATCATGACGTGGGCATCGGGGCTGGTTCTGCTGATGGCGTTCGTCTGGGCGTTCATCATCCACTCGGTGCCCGCTCACTTCTTCAGCACGGACACTGCAACGCCGGCCGGCTTCATGAGCACCTTCGGGGCGTGTGCGGTGTGGCAGATCGCCTATGCCCCATACGTTTCCGACTATTCGCGCTACCTGCCGGCAAGGACGGGCCCGAGGCCGGCATTCTGGATGAGCTACTGGGGCACCAGCATCGGCTCGATCCTGCCGATGTTCCTCGGGGCAGGCATCGGATTGCTGCGCCCCCACACCGACCCGGTTGTCGCCCTGACCCAGGCCACCGCAGGGATCAGCGTCGTGGTGGTTGTGGTCTTCAGCATCGGAGTCGCCGCTACGAACGCGATGAACCTGTACTGCGGCACGCTGTGCACGATCACGATTGCGCAGACGATCTTTCCGCGCTTCGATCCACGCGGCCGCGAACGTGCTCTGATCGCCACCGGACTGTGTGCGGTGGCCGCGAGTGTCGCGCTCACCGGGGGCAGCGACTTCGTCGCCACCTACAAGAACTTCCTGGTTCTGCTGCTGGCTTCGCTGGCCCCGTGGACCGCGGTGAATCTGGTGGACTACTACCTGGTCCGGCATGGGGACTACGTCGTCGAGGATTTCTACAAGCGCGACGGCGGTCGCTACGGCCGGGTCAACTGGCCTGCGGTCGGCTGCTACCTCATCGGTGTCGCTGTACAACTCCCGTTCATGATCATCGGAACCGCCTTCATCGGACCGATCGCCAAAATGCTTGGCAACACGGATATCTCGCTCATCGTCGGATTGGCTGTCGTTTCACCGCTCTACTACTTCACAGCCACAGCTCTTGCCCGCCGCAGGAATCGTTCCGCCGCACTTGACGCCTCGGCGACGCGGCCGAAATGAAGAACCTACCTACAGGCGCCGGACCGGGCGCAGAAAATGCAGGTGAATGATCATGGCATCAACTGAAATTGGACGATTCACCGTTCGGCGTCCCCGACCGGATCAGATCCCGGTCGTTGACGTGCCGCCCGCGGGCCACTTCGTCGACGGATCGTTCGTGCAGGGCTCGTCCCCGGAGGTCATCGACGTCCTCGATCCGACCACGGAGGAGGTCCTCGGATCCGTCCCGGCAGGAACCATCGAAGATGTCGATTCGGCCGTGGAGGCGGCCGTCGAGGCTCAAAGATCGTGGGGCTGCACCACACCGCAGGAACGATCCGAGGTGCTCTCCCGGATCGCGGACATCGTAGAAGCCAACCGCGAAGCACTCGCAGTGCTCGAGTCCGCGAATACCGGCAAACCCCGCAGCATCGCCGAGGACGATGTCTCCAACACCATCGACACGTTCCGGTTCATGGCGGGGGCGGGACGGACGATGACTTCCCTGGCCGGTGGAGACTATGCACGGGGACACACCTCGGTCATTCTCCGCGAACCGGTGGGAGTGGTCGGGGTGATCACGCCCTGGAACTATCCGTTGCTGATGGCCGCCTGGAAGATCGCCCCCATTCTTGCCGCCGGAAACAGCGTGGTGCTCAAGCCCTCCGAACAGACGCCGCTGTCGATACTGAAACTGGCCGAGCTCATCGCCGGACACATCCCCGACGGGATCGTCAATGTCGTGACCGGCCTTGGCGGGACGGTAGGACAGCGCCTGGCCGAACACCCGGACATCGCGCTTGTCGCGGTGACGGGAAGTGTTCCCAGTGGCCGGGCAGTCGCGGAAACCGCTTCCCGTTCGGTCAAACGCGTCCACCTCGAACTCGGCGGCAAAGCACCCGTCGTCGTCTTCGCCGACGCCGACCTCGCTGCGGCCGCGGCCGGAGTGCGCAACGCCGGATTCTTCAATGCGGGCCAGGACTGCGGCTCAGCCTGCCGGGTGCTGGTGCACGAATCGGTGGCGGAAGAGTTCACCCAACTCCTGGTTCGGGAAGTCGGCAGCCTTGTAGTCGGCGCGCCGGCCGCCGGGGACGACGTCGAAATCGGTCCTATGGTTTCCCGCCCACACTTCGAGCGCGTACGGAATTCGCTGGCCGAGGCGACGGCGGCCGGCCTGCACGCGGCCATCGGCGGCGCGGTCCTGGACGGCCCCGGCTACTTCATCGAACCGACCGTATTCAGCGCGGTGCCGGCCGGGGCGCCGATCACCCAGCAAGAAATCTTCGGCCCCGTCGTCACGGTCGAATCGTTCAGCACGACCGACGAGGCGGTTGCGAGGGCCAACGAAACACCGTATGGCCTCTCGGCGTCGGTATGGACCCGGGACGCGAGCCTCTCCCTGAGCGTGCCCAAACGGCTCGACTTCGGCACTGTCTGGGTCAACTCTCACCTCGTGTTCGCGTGCGAGGTGCCATGGGGCGGGTTCAAGGGATCGGGCTACGGGCGCGACCTCTCGCTCTACGCGCTCGACGACTTCTCCCGGACCAAACACGTCATGATCAACCACAGCGCATGAGCCCTGGATACGAGGTGGGAAGTCACTGCATCGCCGGCCGGCGCGACGCAGCGCCCAAACATGGATCATGTGAACTCAGGATGGTCCTGCACCTGCTCCCACCCACCTCGCGATCTGAGCCCGCGAGGTGAAACCCAGCTTCGTCAAGATGTGCTCGACGTGTCCCTGGGCAGTGCGCCGTGACATCATCAATCGACCAGCGATTGCGCTGTTGGTGAGGCCTTCGGCTACCAGTTCGGCGACCTGCTGCTCACGTTTGGTGAGGACTGACGCCGCTCGGTCGGCGAGCGATGGGGGGTCTTCTTCGAGGCCGAAGGCAGCGGCCGCGGCGAAACTCATCGCACCGCCCTTCGCTCGGGCTTTTTCGAATTCTCGCGTTCCGAGAGTCTCCTGTGCGCGGCGCTCGCAGGCCTCGTGATAGGTGGCCAGGTTGGGGAACAGGATGGAGGAGCTACCTGCGGCCTGGCCCCGTGCTTCGGCAGCACCCATCAACACGCAGGCGCGGCGAACATCGTCGCGATCCGACGCGATCCATGCGAGAGCTTCCAAACTGGTCGCGGCGATGAGTGGATCATCTACCGAGCGAGCATGACGAAGGCTCTCCTGCAACAAGTCGGTGGCCCGGTCGAGCGCACCCTGCCTCCAGACGGCCGTACCCATTGCCCACAACAGCCAGGAGCGAAACGACGCCTCTCCCCCGCGAGAATCCGCGAATGCCAGCGTCTGCTCGTGACAGGCGACCGCACGCTGTAGATCCCCACTGAGTTGGTATGCCCACCCCAGCAACAGGGAAGAGTCCATTCGCAATACGGGATCGCTACAGCCTGTGACCAGTTCTCCGGCCTGCTCCAGGCGGGCGACTGCATGGCCGAGATCGTCGCTGACAAGCGCGGTGTAACCGTCCGCAACCGCCTCCCACACGGCGATCTCCGGGCCGGCCAGCTGCCTGGCCAGCCCCCTGAGTTCCGCCACCCGTGCGGTCGCCGCGGCCAGGTCCGCCTGAGCCGCGGCAAGCATCCCGGCCGAGTAGAGCGCCTTGGCGCGATCTCGACCGTGCCCACCGGCCGAGTGGGCCAAAGTACGGTCGAGCCAGCTGCGGCCCTCGGTGATTCGGCCACCCATGTACCAGAACGAGAACAGAGCTGCTGCAATCCTCATGCCGCCGGTACCGGCCTCGTCGAACTCCATTGCCTTGCGCAGATTCGGCAGTTCCTGCTTCAGGCGAGAATCCCACTCGAGTTGGCGGGGACTGATCCACTCGGCCTCCGCGTCGAACGCCAACCCCTCGTACCAATCCCGATGCCGGCGACCGATCTCCCGGTCCTCACCTGCCTCCTCGAGCTTTCTCCTGCCGTAGTTCTGCACCGTGTCGAGCATCCGAAACCTGACCACGCCACCGGATTCCTCCCGGATCAGGATCGACTTCTCCACCAACGCGAACAATGCATCGAGCAGGTCGGGGTCGGGTGTGGCGGTGCCGCACACCTGTTCGGCTGCGTCGAGGTCGAAGCTGTGAGCGAAGATCGACAGTTGCCACCACAGCTGCTGCTCGCGTGGCGTGCACAGGTCGTAACTCCAGCCGATGCACCACCACAGCGTCTGCTGGCGCGTCGGGACATCCCGATTACCCGCTGTGAGCAGCGTGTACCGGTCGTCGAGCCGTCGGAGGATCTGATCGGCGGACAGCACGCGCAGCCGGGCCGTGGCCAGCTCGATCGCCAATGGCAACCCGTCCAGCCGGGCACAGATCCGGGCTACGGCAAGCCGGTTGTTTCGGGTCAGCTCGAACCCGGGTACTACCGCCGCCGCTCGTTCGACGAACAATTCCACCGCATCGCATCGGGACGCTTCTCCCAGCGTGGGCACGCTGGACGGATCCGGAAAACCCAGTGGCGTCACCGGCAACACGGATTCGCCACCGATTCCGAGGACCTCGCGGCTGGTGGCCAAGATCGACAGGTCCACGCAGGCACGCAGTAGAGAATCCGCGAGGTCCGCGACCGCCCCCACCAGGTGCTCGCAGTTGTCGAGCACCAGCAACATTTTGCGTGTCGACAGAAACTCGACCAGTACCTCCCTCGTCGGCCTGCCGGCCAGGTTCCGCACGCCAACGGAAGTAGCCACAATGTCGTCCACCAACTCGGGGTCGTCGATGTCGCCGAACTCGACCAGTCGCACCCCGTCTGCGTAACCGCGGACCAACCTGCTCGCCGCCCGCGACGCGAGCCGCGTCTTGCCGACCCCACCGATGCCCGTCAGCGTAACCAGACGCGATTCCGACAGCGCCTTCTTCACCTCGGACAGTTGTGCCTTCCGACCGACAAAGCTTGTCAGTTCCAACGGAAGGGCACCCGTATCCACGCTGCGACGGCACGGTCCACGCTCCGGTACGTGCGCTTCCTGCACATTGTCGGATTCACCACGGATGGTCATCTCATCGACGCCGTAACCATGGTCGCGCTGGATCCGCTGCAGCTGCTTACCGAGGGCGACAGCGGAGGGGCGCTGCGACGGATCGCGGTCCATCGCGGTCTCGATTGCCGCGCACACATCGGCGGGGATCCCGCCCGTGCGCAGATCCGGCACCGGATCGGTGGTGATCCGGAGAAACTGCGCAACGACCTGTTCCCCACTCTGGCGTTCGAAAGCGGCATGTCCGGTGAGCGCACAGAACAATGTGCTTCCCAGCCCGTACACATCCGACGCCGGACCGGGCGGATGGCCGTCGAAAACCTCTGGAGCAGCGAAAGCCGGCGACGCCATGACCGTTCTAGCCGTGGTCTCGAATCCGCCGGCGATACGGGCGACGCCGAAATCGCACAACGCCGGCTCCCCGTATTCGGTGAACAGGATATTCGCCGGTTTGACGTCACGATGCACGATACCGAGCCGGTGCGCCGTCTCGAGCGCCCCGGCCACCTTGATCCCGAGCCGCAGCGCCTCGTCCACAGAAAGCGGACCGTCCCTGCGGATCCGGTCCTCGAGAGATCCGCGCTCGTGGCACTGCATCACCAAATACGGTCTCCCAGAAGAGATCTCGCCGATCTGCAAAACCCCGACGATGTTCGGGTGGCCGGTCAGTCGCCCCATCGCGCGCTGCTCCCGAAGAAATCGCGCTCTGCTTTCCTCGTCCGGTTCAGCGGTGGTGAGCACCTTCACCGCGACGACGCGATCCAGGTCGCGCTGGGTGCAGCGGCAGACCACGCCGAACCCGCCCCGCCCGATCTCCTCGGCGTCCTCGAACCCCACCGAACTCAGCTCCGCGACTGGTGGAGCCGCCATATCCATATCCCGGTGTGTTCCGAGGGGGTCATCCTCGACCATGTGGGTCACCTGCGATTCACGCCCCCCGGAACTCCGATAGTAGTCCACTGTGCTGCCGAAGTTCCCGATCCAGTGGAGCGCTCGGGCGCGTTGTGTGCAATTTGACCGGTCAAATTATTGACCACCACTAAGACGAGTTGCCTCCCACGACCTCGGTGAGGAGCTGGAACAGCAGCCTCGCCGAGCTACACACCGCGCCCCGACACCCCCATCGAACCGTGCTCGAATGGGGCCGCCCCGCCTGACCCCTGCCCCCGCACCGACCCGGCCGCGCGGTCGAGCTCGGCCAGCAGAGCCCGTGTCACTGCCGACTGGTCCCGGCGATCACTCGAACCCAGGGCCTCGGCGGGGGTACGGCCGCGGGTGTCGATCCCGGCGTGTTCGTCGTCGGTCACCGCGGTGGCGGTTGCGCCCGCCGTGGCCTCGGCGACGATTTCAGCGAAGCTCTGGCAGGGCACCCCGTGCATGTCGATGAGCTGGGGAAGTCGGGGTCCGCTGGAACTTCCCCACACCGCTTCCGATGCGCAGGGTGAAGGTCTCGACCGTCACCGATTCATCGATGTTGTCGTCTTGCAAAGGTTTTCCTTTACACTCCGGTCACCGGCGCGTCGGTGGCCACGATCGTGACCGCGCCCAGTGCCGCGGTGTCGATCTCGGTGTGCCGAGTATTCATCGGCTCACCTTTCTCTCGTTCTCACCAGGCAGACGCTCACCGCAGTAGGAACGTGAGATCCCGATACACAACGCGCCCGTGGGATCGTGGAGCACCAGCGTCTTGGGGTCACTGCCCTGTCGATCGTGTCCGCCCTGGGCACCGCAGGCCTCCTGATCGTCGCCAGCTGTGATGCGCCGACCTCGACGGCGATACTGCTGACCTGCTCAAGGGCTCGCTCGCCCGCGCTCGAGGTCCCCCCAAACCCCGCTGTCCGCGCGCCGCAGGCGCACGGACAACGCAAAAGCCTCGTCGGTGGATCAAGGCTAAGAGAGGGACCCGAGCACCGCGTCGAGAACGCCGGGGAATCGTTCGTCGATGTCGGCCCGGCGCAGGGTCATGTAGCGGGCCTTGCCGTCGACGCGGGTGACAGTGAGGCCCGCCTCGCGCAGGGTGCGCCAATGGTTCGACAACGTCGATCTCGGGACTACGAGATGTTCTGGGCTGCAGGATATTTCGCCGCAGACGGCCATCAGGCGCACCAGTTCCATCCGGACCGGGTCCCCCAGGGCGCGCAGCATCGTCACCAGGTCCAGGTCCGCGCTGTTCGGCTGGGTAAGCGGCGGCATCGGGCTCCTCGTTCGGTTGACATGACCGGGTCACCAGCTTACGTTCGCTTCGTCAATTCGGAAATATCGAAATGAGCTCGCAATGACGATCCTCAGCACACTGGCCCGCGTCTACGTCGACGATCTGGACACCGCATTGCCCACGTTCACCGCACTCACCGGTGAGCAGCCCCGACTCCGCTTCGCCTACCACGAGCTGGAACTGGCCGGCATCGGCGCCTACCTGCTTATCGCCGGAACCCTGGAAGCCCTTGCCCCCTACCGGGAAACACATGCCACCACGATCGTGGACAACCTGGAAGAGGTGCTCACAATCATCACCACCCTCGGCGGCGACATCCTCGACGGCCCGAACGACGTTCCCACCGGCCGCAATCTGACGGTGCGGCACCCCGGCGGCGCACGCATCGAATACGTCGAATTCGACACGGCCAAGATCGAATCCATCCCGAGCTGACGACGACAGGCCCCCGCCGCGGCGATGAGGCGCGGGCGGTGGCCAGGATGTCGAGGTCAGCGGCGGCTAGCGTCGATGTCGTCCGAGCCGACATCGCGACCCGCCGGGAACTGGCCACCCAAGGCGAAACCTTCGACAGGACAGCTGATTTCGCTGCCGTGCCGGAACGGGTCCGCCGCCGCTGGAGCCAGGCCACCGACTCCGTACTCGCCGCGGCATACATGCGATACGGCCCGCGAGGGCCAGTGACGAGAAAAGTCACGCTTAGCGGTTCGCGGGCGGACCGATCGTTATTCTTCGGTGAACCGCGAGCAGCGTTGTGCCACTGGTGGTTTCATGTCGGGCTGTGCGTGATGAGGGTGTGAGCGAGTACGGCCGCTTTCCGGCGTTGTCGCGGGTGGAGCTCGAGCGGTTCTTCCACCTGAACGATGAAAACCGCAAGCTGATCGCCGACCGGCGGCGCGACTACAACAAGCTCGGGTTCGCACTTCGGCTGGTCACTGTGCGGTTTGTGGGGATGTTCCTGCCGGATCCGGTGGATGTTCCGGGTGAGGTGATCGAGTATCTGGCCGAGCAGCTCGAGATCGCTGATCCGACGTGCGTGACGTCCTATCTCGACCGCAAGCCCACGCGGTACGAGCATCAGGGCCAGATCATCCGCGCCTACGATCTGACGCCCTTCGCCGAGGTGGAGGCGGAGCTGGTGGCGTGGATCGCTGATCAGGCGTGGATGACCGGCGACGGTGTGAAGGCGCTGCTGACGGTCGCGGTGGCCTGGTTGCGGGAGCGCAACGCGCTGCTGCCGGGCATCAATTGGAACCAGTTGCTCACCTTCGTTGCCCGCATGCACCAGAGTTGGGTCGTGTTCGTGTTCTGGGCGGATCACGGGTGATCGACCCGTCGGGGCAGGTCACCGCGCAGCACGCCATCGCGAGTTCGCATTCGTTGCAATGTGCCTTGGCTTCGTCGGGGTTTATCCGCACCGAAGTCCTCGACTACATCGACAACCCCGAGTAGATGAGCCCGCTGTCGCGGTAGTTCACGGTCAGTCCCCAGCGCGCCGCGGTGGCAGCGGCGGCGGTGCGGTTGGGCACGTGGAGTTTTCGCAGGATGCGCTCGATGTGAGTGGCGATGGTGGAGGGTTTGACCCGCAGGTGGGCGGCGAGGGTGGCGTTGGAACCGCCTTGTGGAAGTAGCGCGAGCACGACGAGCTCCCGAGGGGTGAGGCCGCGAGGTGGATCGACGCGCCGGTAGGCGACCAGGGTCCCGCCTGATCGCGCCGCCTGCATCCGCGTCCGGTATACGACATCGCCGTCGAGCAGCAGATGGTCGCAGGGTCGACCGGAGGCGGCGACCGCCCACGCGAGTTCGATGCCGGCGCTGCCAGGTACGAACAGGTGCGCTGCGGCAGGCTCCGTCACCGGATGTACGGTTCCGCTCGCGGTGACGATCACTACCGATTCCTCCTGATCAGCCGGCGCTGCGATGCCGCGGCAAGGATCTATGGCGGCGCCGACCACATCTGCCATCAGCGCGAGTGCTGTCACCGACATTGTGGGAAACGGTCCGTGCGTGGTGGTGCTCATGTTCAGCATGCCGAGATAGCGGCCGTCGGAGGCGAACAAGGGCTGGGTCAGGCCCTCCTGGTAGCCGAGGGGGACGATTACCCGGTCGAAGATCGCACCGTGCCGCACCTGCGCCGGCACATCGCACAATCGCATCGGTATCTGGTCGTGCCGGAGCCGGGTGAACAGGGGATGGGTGTGCAGGCAGTTGTTGGTGACCTCGAGCGCCTCCCGGGGGTATCCGACGCTGGCCGCTGTGATGTGCACACGGGCGCCCGGATCCCACCGCGACAATGCGGCGTGCTGATAGGCGACGACTCGCGAAAGCTCGAATAGCACCCGCCCCAGGCCCGATCGGTCCGGCGTGGCCGCCCTGATAGCGGCTCGCACTCGGACGGCGGCAGCGGGTTCCAGATCTCGACCGGGTGCAACAACCACCTCCACAGTATGGCGCCGGTTACAGCACCCCCGATCTGCCGGCCGCTCAACGACGATGCACAGTCGCCGTTTCGCGACGTCCGTCGATCGGCGGACGTCACGCTGCCCGCCTCGTCCTAGGTTCTCCCGCACCACTATGACGAACTTGGAGGTTTCGATGGATGTCGCCGATTACGCCGGCCGGGACGCCACAGAGCTGGCCCAGCTGATCAACCAGGGCGAGGTCAGCGCCGCAGACGTGCAGGCCGCGGCTGCGGCCGCGATCGCGCAGGTCGACCCTGTTCTCGGTGCGGTCGCGGGCGAGGTGTTCGAGCGCCCCCTGGCCTACGATGCGTCCGGCCCGTTCGCGGGGGTGCCCTCCGCGTTCAAGGACCTGATCATTCATGCGGCCGGCGTACCGCAGCGCAACGGCAGCCGGTTGTTCGGCCCTGGCGTGATGTACGCCGACGACACGGCGTTGATGGCCCGCTTGCGCCGAGCTGGGCTGGCGATGATGGCGGTGACCACCTCCCCCGAGCTCGGGTTCAACGCCACGACTGAAGCTCTCGCCTACGGCGCACCGACGCGCAACCCGTGGGACCCCACCCGCACGGCGGGCGGATCCAGCGGCGGCGCCGCGGCGTTGGTCGCAGCCGGAGCGCTACCGCTGGCCCATGCCAACGATGGCGGCGGCTCCATCCGCATCCCGGCCGCGGCGTGTGGGCTGGTCGGACTCAAACCGAGCCGTGGCCGCGTCTCCGCCGCTCCGGACCACGCTGATCCTCTGCTCGGCATGGGCGCGGAGTTCGCAGTCACCCGTACCGTCCGGGACTGCGCCGCGTTGCTCGACGCGATACACGGCAGTGAACCCGGCGACAAGTATCTGTTTCCGGCCGAGCCGACGAGCTACAGCACACTGATCTCCCACCCGGCGCGCGCGTTGCGCATCGCCGTCGCAGGCGATCTCTCCCAGGCCGATCCCGCCTGCGCCGACGCCGTCCACAGCGTCGCCGAACAGTTGGCTTCGATAGGCCATCACGTCGAGGAAGCCACTCCGCGCATCGACGCCGAGGCGTTCCATCACGCCAATCTCGATGCATGGTGCAGCTTTCTCGCACACACCGTCACCACCGCGGCCAAGGCACTGGGCGTCGACCCCGGCACCGAACACCTTGAAGCCAGCACCCGCGCCTGCGTCGCCTACGGCGCCACCAGGTCCGCGGCAGACTTGTACGTCGTCGAGGAGACCTTCAACCTCGCGCGCCGTGAGGTCGCCCGACTGCTCACCGACTACGACGTCTACCTCACTCCGACTACCGCCAGCCCGAATCTCCCTCTCGGTCACCTCGATGCCGACGACGCGAGCTTGACCGCGCATGACTGGTACCGCAAGATCTTCGACTTCGCGCCCTTCACCGCCCTGTTCAACGCCACCGGTAATCCAGCGATCTCCTTGCCCCTGGCCCGATCGGCCGAGGGCTGGCCGATCGGCGTCCAATTCGTCGGCCCCTACGGCGACGAGGCCACCCTGCTGAGCCTGGCCGCCGACCTCGAACGGCGGTTCCCCTGGCATCAGCACCGCCCGGCGATTTACGCGCACTGACAGCGTTGTTCACGCAGCTGGGGCTGGGCAAGGAGGACCGACGAGCGGATTCCACACCGGCAAACAACCAAAATCCAATCGGGAAGAATTCCCGCCTCGATGCCCCCCCCCCCCGTTGCGCCAGCTCACATCTCCAGGAAAGACCTATCGTGACGCACAGTGCCGACGCCATCGCCATCCCTCACCCCCGATGCTGTCCGCGCCCAACGCCGTGTCCTGACCGTGCTGGGGTCCGCGCAGATCCTCGGCGGCACTGGACTGGCCGCCGGGATCACCGTCGGCGCGCTGCTGACCCAGGACATGGTCGGATCCAACAGCCTGGCCCGCCTCCCCAGCGCCCTGTTCACCGCGGGCTCCGCGCTTGCCGCCGTCGCCGTGGGCCGGCTGTCCCAGTCCCGCGGCCGCCGCCCCGGCCTGGCCGCGGGCTACTTCACCGGCGCGATCGGCAGCCTTGTCGAAGCTCGTCTGGTCTCAGTCGCCATGGCCACATCCCGGCTCAGGATGGACAAGGGCCTCGCCCAAGCGTCCGTCAGTGCACGAGGGGCGTGACCCTCGTATCGGCTCGGACACCCGGGTCGCGTGCTGCGCCGACATCTCAGCACACACCACCAACCCGCCCCGCAGAACCCCTGGCCCCTGATCGTGGCCACCCGATGACGAAGTCGTTCATTTCGTGCCGCTACCTGCCGACACGGAGTGGTAGCCGTGATCGAGGGCGGAACTTTCGCGCTCACTGCCAGTCGGGTGATCAGCACTCCAGACTTGGCCAGGGGTCGGGTCGGTTTGTCGGCGCTGGTCGCGGAGTTGGTCACATTCGGCGGTCAGGGCGGTGTTGGATGCGCGCAGGACGGTGTTGGCGTCGAGGAATGCCATGAACGCTCAGGGCGATGCCGAGGGATCTGCGCCACCGCAGATGGGGCCGACGTGGGCGGGGGTAGGCATTCGTGGTCAAGCCGATTCCCGGTGGAGCGCACCAGCATCCCGGCGCGATAATCCGGGTATGGGTTCTCCTGCTGAGCTACCTGCGGAATCGCTGGTATGGGCTACGGGGACGTTTCCAGGGCCGCGGACGGGGAGTTTCCGGTTCTGGTTCGCCACCCGCCGCTGGGAATGGTCACCGGAGCTGTACCGCATGCACGGCTACACCCCCGGCGAGGTCGAGCCGACCACCGAAATGCTTCTGGCACACAAACATCCCGACGACCGCGATAAGGTCGCCGAGACGATTGCCCGCTCGGTGGAGTTGGGTGAGCCGTTCTCGAGCCGCCACCGGTTCATCGATACCCATGGTGTCGAGCATCAGGTGATGGTGGTCGCCGACCGCATCCTCGACCAGGGCCGCGCGGTCGGCACCGCGGGCTTCTACGTCGACCTGGCCGGCACCCTCGTCCGTGCCGAACACGACGCCCTCGAGGCGCGGATGCCGGAGCTCGTGGAAGCACGGGCGGTGATCGAGCAGGCCAAGGGTGTGTTGATGCGCATGTACCGCATCAGCGACGAACAGGCGTTCAAGCTGCTGGTGTGGCGGTCCCAGGAAACCAACACCAAACTCCGCGCCTTGGCCGAGCAGCTACTGCGTGAGCTGCCCGCCGTGCCACCGGCCGAACCCGCCACGGTGTCGGCGTTCGACCACATCCTGCTGACCCTGCACGAACGCATCCCCCACTGACCACACGGGATAGACAAGGGGTCGGGGTTGGTCAACGCTGGTCGCGGAGTTGGTCGCGTTCGGCGGTCAAGGCGGTGTTGGATTCGCGCAGAACGCTGTTGGCGTCTTCGAGGTCGAGGATGCGCGCGATGCCGGCGAGGTTGACTCCTTGTCCGGTCAACGTGGTGATGCGCGCGACGCGGGCGAGGTCGGCGCCGCTGTAGCGGCGGGTGCCGCCATTGCTGCGCACCGGGGTGATCAGGCCGTGCTGCTCGTAGAGGCGCAGGGTCTGCACGCCCAGGCCGGACAACTCGGCGGCGACCGAGATCGCATACACCGCCCGCTCCGCGCCTGGCAGGTGGCCGAGTGGCTGTTGCTGCGGATCCATGGCACTCCTGTTCCTCTTCGCTATCAGATTACCTGCTCCAGGCTCTTGCACTCACTTATCGAGAGTGCTAAAAATTATCTCTGTCAGATGACAGAGGTTATCTGAGTTACCTTCAATCGAGAACGGAGTAACTGGAGGTGGCAACCATGTTGATGCGCACCGATCCCTTTGGCGATCCCTTCCGAGACCTGGATCGTTTGACCCGCGCGGTGCTCGGGACCCCGGCACAGCCGGTGGTGATGCCGATGGACGCCTGGCGCGACGGCGACGAGTTCTTCGTGGAGTTCGACCTGCCCGGCATCGACCCCGACTCGCTGGATTTGGATGTTGAACGCAATGTGGTCACGGTGAAGGCCTCACGCCCGGAGCTGGATCCGGGGCGGTCGATGATCGCCGCGGAACGCACCCGCGGAGTGTTCTCCCGTCAGCTGTTCCTGGGTGAGAACCTCGATACCGAGCAGATCCGAGCCGACTACCGCGACGGGGTGCTGCGCCTGGCGATTCCGGTCGCCGAGCAGGCCAAACCTCGCAAGATCGAGATCACCCACGCCGACCACGAGCGTCAGGCCATCAACGCCTGACCCGGCCTGCCTCTTGCTGAGTAGAGGGGGTGTGGTGATGACCATGTCGGCTGTCACGGGTGCCGGACTGGACCGGCTCGATGCGCGGCTGCTCGCGCTGGATCCCGACCTCGAGGACTTGTTCGCCGAGGTCGAGCAGATCCTGTTCGCCGCCGCGGTGCCGCGAGTCCCACGACCGGGGCCGAACCCTGCACCGATGCCCCGGTCGGGCCGGTCCGATCGTGCGCGGCCGGCGCCGCCCGCACTCTGGCGGGGCCGTCGGACCGGCCCAGGGCAGGGCATCGGGCGCGGTCCTCCGCACCGGATGTGCCTGGCACCGACCGCGGCGGTGACCGCGTGCAGCAGGAAAGTGAGGTGATGCCCGTTCCGACACACAGCAACAAAGACAGTGGTTCTCGCGGGAGGCGGGAGCGTGCGGACCCCGAGCCTGCGCCATCGGCACCGTCCCCTGTCCGAGGCGTTTCGGACGGTGCGTGCACAGCCACCCGAGCTGGCAGCCGCAGGTAGGCATCGTTCCCGCCCTCTCCCGCGGGACCCGCGACACACATCGGTCAAGTATTCGTTCCGTCGACGGGTGAGCCCGGAAGCCACCGCGCTTGCGGGCTCACCCGGCCCCTTTTCCTACTCGAAGACCGTGGCCTGTGAAGGCCCTGTGATGACCGTTGGGAGGCAGAAGATGAAGACCCACACCGGCACCGTTTTCCCGAACGGCAGCGACGGCGACCGCGCCGAGCAGAGCTTCTGCGTCCGCGACACCGACCGCGATATCGGCCTGGACACCACCGCGCTGCACCCCCTGTCCGAATGCGTACGCGCCGCCTTCGACGCCGCCGCGATCGCAGACCGCTGCGACCAAGCCTGGATCAGCCCACTGGACCTCGATGACGACCACACCCTCAGCCCGCGCAGATTCCGGAGCTCGGCGACCGGCTGGATCACCCGGCGCGACCTCGACGACTACGACCACCTCGCCTACCGACTCTGACCCCACCCACCCCGACACCGGCCTTCCCCGGTGCTAGTGAGTGATGGGGAACATCGGCGCAGCGAGTCACCGGTAATGGGATGCCAGAGAATAGCCCCGGTCATGTGAACGCCATGAAAACAGTTCACAGATTCATTGCTGAACAATTGCGGGTTGACATAGTTTCGAAGCACGTCGATCGCGTTGGCGACATTGCGATCACAGGGCCACCCCATCCAGCCCCATGACGCTGCGGATTCAACGGCCGGTGACCCGTCTACGAAGGATCCACCATGAGCCAATTCCCGCGCTCTGCAACAAAATCCACGATGGCGCCGGCCCCTGCGATTCGGCCCAGCAAGGTCCTCATCGTCGAGAGCAACCCGGCGATGGCAGAGATCGAGGCACTCGTGCTGGCCAACGCAGGCCACGAGGTGATGTCCGCCCCCGACGCGCAGCGCGCTTTGACCCTGGCTCGGCGATGGAATCCGGACTTGGTGCTACTCGAGCTGGACCTGCCCGACCTGCCAGGCGCGAACCTGTGCCGACAGATGCGGAAACGTTCACCGATTCCGATCATCGCGGTCTCCCTCGACGGCAATCCCGATGACATCGATGACGCCTACACCGCCGGCGCGTGCGACTACCTGCCCAAACCGCTCAGAAACGGTGAACTGCTCGACCACATCCGTGTCCATCTCACAGCACCGCAGGCGGCCTGAAACATCTCCAAATTCGGCCGTGGCGCCAATATCTGCCACAGCTTCCTAACCTGCCCATTTTCTGGGCGGAAGTGCCGCCGAGCGAGGAGCTGATCCACGGCTCTTTCGTCCAGTTCTGACATGGAGGCTCGCCGCCCGCGGCCAGTAGCAACAGCGCCACCGCATGACAATCGGCCTACATGTTCCGAAGACGATGGCCTAGCGCAGCGACGCTACGAGATATCGCCTCCTCCAGCGTGGCAACCCGAAGAAGGCGGGAGCAGGCACTGCAGGAGCGCGGCGATGAGGTTCACGGCCCCAAGCGACCCACTGGAGGAGCCGGTCTCCGCGACAGAGGCGGCCGGAGTGTCGACGACCGACAGCGGCGCGGCCACCGCTTGTCCGGTTCCGACGGTCAGTGCCGTGGCAATACCGACTGCCGCAATGAGAGTGCGCATACAGGAGAACCCTTCGATCGAGCGCGGGGCCGAACCTCTCGACCCACCACCGGAGAGTTAATCATTTCCATTTCAAAACATCTGGCGGATTCCGCGCACGCGACGGCCCCGAATTCCATGGGGTTGAGCGGCGGCTTGCGGAGGCACCCGCGCCCCTTCCCATGATGGTCGAGCTGTTCGGGAAACGATGGCCGGACATGCTCGACTGTCGCCCAATGGGCGCCGCCACCGCCTACTACAGGGCAGCCCGGTCTGCGCGTGGTCTATCGACGCCATCCTGGGCACTTCGGCCCCTACGGGGCAGATCCTGTGTAGCCGAGTTACTCCTTAACCCTTTCGGCTTCGGCGATACGGCGACCTACATGGTGTGCGACGGTCACCGCGTGGGGTAACGGCCGCGCATGGCGATACTGGCTGCGGGACCCGCGGTGAAGACGTACGCGTTGCTGTCATCTAGGCGGCGGCCCGTCTTGGCATCGACGACGACAGGCTCGACCTCCTCGCCGCTGTTCGCATCGACGAGAATCATGCTGCGCTCGTCAACTGCGAGCCGGGAGTTGCCCCAGGCGGCGAGAGCGACGAGGACGGGGCGCAGAGATCGTCCCCGGTCGGTGAGTAAGTACTCGTGGCGTTCGGGGTTGGTCTGGTACGGGCGGCGTTCCAGCAGGCCGTCGGCGACCAGCGCTTTCAGCCGGGTAGTCAGCATGCTCGAGGAGATGCCGAGGTTCTCCTGGAACTGGTCGAAGCGGGTGTAACCGTCGAAGACGTCATGCAGGATCAGCAGCGTCCACCACTCCCCGACATACGCCACCGTCGTCGACAGCGGACACTCCCGGTCTTGCAATCTGATCCGGCTCGCCATGGACTCCATCCCCTTATTTACTGCTAGAATCGAAGTTACTAACTTCTACTTTAGCAGTTACTTGCGGGGCCGTGTCGTTCACACCCGCTCTGGAGATGGGAGCCCTATGACCGTGTCCAGCAATGCATCCCTCGACAGACGGCGAGTGTTGGTCACCGGCGGCACCAAGGGCGTCGGCGCAGCCATCGCGCGTCGCCTCGCCCAGGCCGGCGCGACGGTTCTCGTCACCGCCCGCAGCCGTCCCGCCGACGTCGAGGACAAGCTCTTCATCACCGCCGACCTGTCCACCGCCGAGGGCGCCGCCCACGTAATCGCCGAGGTAGACGACCGTTTGGGGGGCATCGACATCCTGGTCAACAGCCTGGGCGGTTCCGAGGCGCCGGGCGGTGGATTCGCCGCTCTCGGCGACGACGACTGGGCCACGGAGCTGAGCACGAACCTGATGGCCGCCGTCCGCCTCGACCGCGGCCTGCTGCCCGCCATGATCGCGGCCGGGCACGGCGTGATCCTGCACGTCACTTCCATTCAGCGCCGCATGCCGCTGTGGAACGGCACCCTGGCCTATGCGGCCGCCAAGGCCGCGCTGACCACCTACAGCAAGGGCCTGGCCAACGAGGTCGCCCCACGCGGCATCCGCGTCAACACCGTCTCGCCCGGCTTCACCCAGACCGCCGCCGCCGACAACCTGATCGCCCGGATCGCCCAGGACGCCGACATCACCCAAGACGCCGCCCTGAGCCGACTCATGAACTCCCTCGGCGGCATCCCACTGGGCCGCCCCAACCGACCCGAGGAAGTCGCCGAACTCGTCGCCTTCCTGGTCTCCGACAGCGCCTCGGCCATCGTCGGCGCCGAGTATGTCATCGACGGCGGTACAACCCCGACCGTGTGACCACCGAACCCCAGAAGGGAACCACTGTGACCGCCAATCAGCCCCAGACCATCGCCCCGCAGGCACTGCCCGAGGTGATCAACCGGTACCTCACCGCACACCGTGCCCACGACACAACCACCGCGTGCTCCGCCTTCACTCCCGATGCCACGGTGGTCGACGACGGGAACAGCTACGACGGCAGCGCGGCCATCGAAGAGTGGATGAACCGGTCCGCCACCGAGTTCACCTACACCATCGAACTCACAGCGGCCCAACGGTTGGACGCCACCCACTACATCGCGACTCAGCACCTCGAAGGCGACTTCCCCGGCGGCACCGTCGACCTGCGTTACCGATTCACCGTTCGCGGCGACATGATCGAACACCTTGTCATCGCACCCTGAGAGGCGCAGCATCCGAACACGATGCTGGAACTGGCCACCGAGCCCCAAATCTGTCCAACTTTTGAGACCCCACACCCGTTCGGAAAACGATCTTGGTCTCAACTGGTCAGTGCATCGTTCGACTCGACAGGGTAGCGCGGCCGCCAA